>NZ_AUJI01000032.1 GCF_000424145.1 Butyrivibrio sp. AC2005 | reverse complement strand
TTGTAGAACTGGTTTACGGACTTTATCAGTCCGCCCTTTATCACAAACGGTTCTGCTCCAAAGTTGTTCGCTACGGCTGCTATATTGTCCGTACCAGGATCTATCGACATGACCCTGATATCGGAAATGTCATCTTTTGATGAAAGAGATCTGAGAACATCCTTGTCATCCAAAGGCGCTATACCCACTGTTAAGACATCGATCACCACATCCATCACAAAGTCCTTACCATGTGGTTTTATCCGTACTTCCTTAAGTTTCCCCTGGGGAAAGTCCCTGCCAAGTCTTAAAGTCTTGGTTGTTCCCGGGAAACGTATATAGGAATCTTCCTTTATCCTGCATATCTGATTCGTAAGGATGGCAGTCTTGTATTTTCCCTGGCGTACATAACCCGGCATGCGGGGACGCCCCGTAAATGCAGATGGTGTCTTGGCGTATGTCTTCACCGCTTCAAAAAATGACTTGTAATCCCTAAGAAGGAGCTTAAGTATCTGCTGGTTAGCCTGAGATGGAATACCATAGTACGCCTTATCCCTGGTGCTCTTTAGAAGATAATCAAGGGCATTATAAGAAAGCCATGAACCAGCTGCATGATATTTTGTCCCTTCAAGGGTTTCACTTACAAGTTTATACACCTGCATCTGATTGGGAAAAAGAGGTCTGTAAGAGTTAAATGCCTCTGTGGCAGAAGCGTACTGTCGGATGATGAAATTCGCCCTGTTGTAAAGAACTGCAGATGCCCTGCAAATATCCTGGCAGTAACTGTATAGTGTGTTGTTTTTAGCTATTCTGTACTGCCTTGTCCTATACACAGTTGAGATTTCCTTTCCAAAAGATTATATTAGTATTATAGCATAATTTCCAAGAGTAATCAAAACATTTGTTCTTTTTAGAAGGAGCTTTTATGGATAACTACCGAAGAGGTTCACATTCAGTTTACCTGCTTACTTATCATATCATTTTTGTCACTAAATACAGGAAAAAAGTGATAACCGATGAGATGGGGGATTTCATGAAAAATCACGCCGCTTATCTGTGTGGAAGGATGAACTGCGATATGCTTTCTGCTGAGACTGACGAGGATCACATACACATGCTTATCTCCATGCCTCCGGATGTTGCTCCGGTGAAACTGATCAACACCTTAAAGTCCCAGCTCTCTAAAGAAGTCAGGATCAAATACCGTGAACATATAGAAAAATTTCTGTGGGGAGATGCTCTTTTCTGGAGCAGGAGCTATTTTTGCGCCACAACCGGATCCGTTTCACTTGAGACAGTGAAAAAATATATAGAAAGCCAGCGCACGGATGACCACAAAAGAAAATATGAAAGAACAGGACGATACAGCAAAGCGAAACGCTGAGGGCCAGCGATTCATCCCCCACCGACTATGTCGGAAGGAGTTTTCTCGCTGATATATCATAATGTATCCGGGTTGTTATAGGGAGGAAGGCTACGAACATTTTGGCGCAGCCTTTATGTGTTATCCCTTTTGCTTTCGCAATAGCATCCCACTGCTCCTGCACCAATTATTGCTAGCTGCCTTTTTCATTTGTAAATCTTCTCCTTTTTCATCTTGCCGAGTACTGCCTTAAATCATTGCTTCCATTTTCCTTACAAGTCGTTCCTTCGGAACAGCACCCATTTCATCATCATACAGACTCCCCTTCTTGATAAACGCAAAGTAAGGTATACTCATTACTCCATACTTCTGTGCAAGCTGCGGCTCCTGATCAACATCTATCTTGCCAACCTTGAATTTACCATCATACTCTCTGGCAAGCTCTTCAACTACAGGTCCCATCATTTTACATGGGCCACACCAGTCAGCATAAAAATCAACAAGAACCGGAACATCACTATTCATTACTTCTGTTTCAAAGTTTTCTTTTGTAAATCTGTATTCCATAATAATCACCATACCGCCAGCAATGCAGCGCCTTTCTTTGAAATGTGTAAATAACTACTTGTTTTTCTCAACTGATGCTTTTATTATATGTAGTATAGTTTTTATATCAAGTACGCAGTTTTTATTTATCTAGTAAGGAAAAGTATACTATGAGGAAAAAAGAGACAAAAGAACCATTATGTGAAGATATCGCAGGGAAAGATTGTGGATTAAAAAGAGTTATTGATACCGTTGGCGGCAAGTGGAAAATCATGATCCTGTGCGTCATCGATAAAAATGAAATAGTGCGATATGGAGAATTACGCCGTTCAATACATGGCATCACCAATACTATGCTTGCCAACTCATTAAAAGATCTTGAGTCTGACGGACTTGTGGAGAGAAAGCAGTATGATGAGATGCCCGTAAGAGTAGAATACAATCTTACTGAGAAAACAAAAAGCCTCATCCCAATTCTCCTTGAACTGAAAAAATGGGGCGAGGACAATCTATAGTTTTAGCTATAAGTTTCAGCTCTTGCATACAGTGAATATTTATAAAGCATATCACCATCGCCATTTGCCCGGACACAGGCTCCCAGTGTTTTTTTCATCATTGACTTCCTCTTCAGTGAAATACAAAAGCGTCTCCGAAAGAGGTGTGAGAAACTCCTTTGACGCATAGTCGGATTTCTTCTCCAGCTCAATTTCAGATGCATCTTTTATCTCATCATAGATTACGCAGTCCACGTCACATTACAAAAGCTGAATCGTATCTTCAACAGAAATTTTCCTTTTTATAAGTTTTTTGCAATTTCAAATACTTTTCTTAGATACTTACCAGCGTTTTTATCCCGGTTAGCATCATTACCATAGCCTCTGGTCATCTCATCAAAAGCATATACTTCGCAGGTTTTTGCTCTATTTCTGATCCGGTCACCAACCATAACTGTCTTCATTGCTTCCAGCTGATCTCTTCTTACCTTATCTTTTAATGACCCACCCATGGTAATCAAAAATAAAGCTTTCTCAAGACATTTCATAGATATTTTATCCCCATATGCAAATCCGTAAGTCCATACCCGTTGAAACCATCCCTCTAACATAGCAGGAGACGAAGTCCAAAAATCAGGGTAAATAAAAGCTATCGCATCTGCTTCATTTATCTTTTTCTGCTCAAAAAGAACGTCCTCCGATACAGGACTATCCAAATTATAAAATCCTTCTCTTATATACTCTTTTTCCGACATCACGGGATTGAATCCATCTGCATACAGATCAGAAATCTCATATGAATGTCCTGCACTCTCTAGTCCTTTGATAAAAGCTTCTTTCACTTCGTATGTGAAACTGTTTTTACTTGGATGACAATATACAATGAACACCTTCATTTCATACTCCTTTACCTATGGCTACTTATCCATCCCTATCCACTGTATGAAAGCTGTCTTATCACTGCTATTATACCCAGCCTTCTCATAGAAATGCATAGTCTCCGGCTTCTTTGTTCCTGTCAGTAGCATCATTTTGTAACAGTTTTCCTTCTCCGCAATCTTCTTTGCATAATCCAGACATTCACCTGCATATCCGTTTCCTCTGAAATCCGCATGTGTTACCACATTCTCAACAAAAGCATATGGTCTTATATTTCTTGTTAAATTCGGGATGATCACACAAACACAAGAAGATATAATCTGACCATCAATCTCATTTACGATCAAATGGTGATTCGGATCTTCAATGATCTGATTCCATATTCTTTCAAGATGTTCATCATGCTTGGGAATACTGTCTTCATGTAAGTAAAGATACAGTTCCAAAAGTGCTTCCAAATCTTCTTTTTTTGCTTCTCGTATCATCAGCTGATGATCCTTACCTCCTTAACCTGGAATATATTCCAATTTTATGCTCCAACGTTCATCCCGACAAACGAGAATTGTCACTGCTTTAGCATTGCACTGCCTTGTATATGATCAATATTCGTAGGATTGATTTACTTTCCTAAGTGCAGCTACATAATCGCAGCCTTTTTCTTTCACATTTTCCGGATTTATAGGATAATGGACATTGTAAAGAATCCCTTTGTCTCCGAACATATCCTCTATATAATCCTTCTCTATATGCCCGCCTACAACTTCAAGGCAAATCATAACATGATCATCACCCTGTACGATTTCTTTCTCCCACAAATACTTGCACTCAAGGTTCATGAAACATTCAGCGACCATTGGTGCTTCTATCCATGAAGCTTTCTCCACAGTAAGCCCTGATGAAGTTATCTCATCTGCCTCGAGCTGATTATTCTGTATCGTCTTCATGCAGGCTTTGTATAAATCAGAAGACATGAAATTCAGCACTGCTGCCTTCTTTTCATTTAGGCTTTGGTAAAGATGTCCACACTTATTCACGCTGCATAGAATCACGTAATACCCGCACCCATGATTCGCACTCGTAAACCCTGCCCATGACTGCATCGTAGCATTGGGCTGTCCGTTAGATTTATATGTTGTGACAAGGAACATCGGCGTCGGGATTCCCATAATAAACTCTTTCCAATCAAAGCCGAAGTTTTTTGCAAATTCTCCGTATGTCCCCTTCATAGATTCCGGCATTTCTTTGTATTGGTATTTCATCTTTTTCCTTCCCTCCGTACTAAAATCAACATAAGAATCGACTTCAATTATCTCGACAACCTGCCGATTTGCTTATTTCATTATCCTGTAATATAGTTTCCGATATGACTTATCAAATGCTAATACATTTCCTCTCGTATTTTTCTCATCCTCGCCCATACATTATCGCCATAGTTGCTGAGCAAAACCGTTATCATTCCATTATTGGGATTATATTCGGAGATGGCGCTTACTCCATCATCGCATCCCTGCATATACACATAATCTTGCCCCTTAGGATTATCGATGATCCACACTCCAAATCCATAATATCCTTCTTCAGGGTCTTTCCCATCGCCACTCTGCTTGGAAAACATTTGCGTTACCATCTCCTTGGAAAGAAGCTTATACTCGATAAGTCCATTCCAAAACTTCACAATATCTTCCGATGTAACGAATGCTCCTCCATCACCGGTACCTTTAGCTCCAACAGAGTAGATATTTGTACGGTAATCATCCGTATCAGAGCAATAGATATAACTGTTTGCACATCTTGCAGGGAGTTTGTCAAACGAATAATACCCGGTATAGCTCATGCCACACCTATTAAAAACATTCTGTTTTAAGTAAACATCAAAATCCATTCCGGTAATCTTTTCAATAATCATCGCCAGCAATACATACCCGGAATTATTGTACTGAAATCTCTCTCCCCGGTCGTACATCATTGGCTTATCAATAAACAGTGGAAGCATATCCCAGTTATGCCTAATCCTATAATTTGGATAATCGATCCACAGCGCCTCATAATCATCCATAACTGATTCATCAAAATAGTCCGGAACTCCTGAAGTGTGATTCAATAGTTGTCTTACTGTCACACAGGGATCGATGTGTTTAAGATCAAAATTCAGAATTGCTCCGATAGTATCTTCAAATTTCAGCTTCTCTGCTTCAATCAATTGCAAGATGCCCACAGCAACAAAAGTCTTACTCATGGAAGCAGACGCAAATCTTGTTTCAATCGTATTGGGAATCTCATTTGCCAAGTCAGCAAACCCGCCGCTGTAATTCAGTAATACTTCTTTGTGTTTTACTATATATGCATTCCCTCTAAAATCTTTATCCATCACCATAGTAATCTCCCCTAAGCAAGATAAAACTGGAACATATAACTTATAAAACCATTCTCATAGAAGCCACGCCATCAATACAATTTACTTCTTCAAATCCCATGCGTTTGTATAATCCATATCCAATGATACAAAGCAGCTCTCAGCGCCTTTTATCTCAGAGTATTCCCTTATAAGCTTCTTCGCTTCTTCGTAATCCCCACAATCCTTTATTTCAAACATACCGCGCTCCTCCTCTGATAGTAAGTTTATACTGGAAGTTATTTCTTCTTCAGCGTCGGTAGGTCATCATAAATGCCTCCGAATACCTTACCTTGATGCCATCTGTTAACTTCTTTATCATAAGTTACTTATCTTTCAAGCTAAACCTTATGTCCCTCATTTTTCCAACGAACGGAACTCTCCGTCGCTGTATCGATACCATGATCTTACCGAATCTACTCGTATAGGTGTCGGACTCCAAACCCACCACGGTTTCTCTCATTAAATCTTCATCTTTCAGGCAGTCTTGTGAAGTCCAATACCTCAAACCGACAGATTGGAATCTGTCTTTTCATCAGATCACTTTCCTGTTCATCCATTTTCCGCTGAAGAATCTCCAGATATCAAGCGCGGACTTAATACACCAGTCAAGGCCCATCGCAAGGGCAATCCCGACAACTCCCATGCCGAGCCATTTGGCAAGCAGAAACGACAGGATTGTACGGCACACTACAGTAGAGAAAATAGATGTCCACATGGTAAAAGAAACATCACCCGCAGCCCTTAAGCCCGAGGACAGAGGCCCCGAAAACGGCTGAATGACAGCCGCAAAGGCGTTGTGAATGGCCACTATGATCAGAATCAGCAATTTGGTATCATCGCCAAGGCTATAAAACGGAAGCAGGAGTGGGGTCAGGATCATGACAGCCACGTTCCAGATCATCGCAAGAAAAAGGGATAATTTAGTGAGCTTTATCATATACCAGCGCGCGGCAACAGAATCATCTGCACCAACACACTGACCGATCACAGTGATAAACACAGTTCCCATCGAAACACTCATACATGCCGCAAGAGACCAGAAAGTCTGGCCTGTAGTGTTTGCAGCGATCTGGGAAGTCCCGAAGGTGGCTACAAGCATTCCCAGAGCCACTTTTGCCGCCTGAAACAGAGTGTTTTCAATGGAATTGGGAATTGCGACGCTAAGGATCCTCTTATCCATTAAAAAGTCCAGGCGCAGGATGTCTTTGAGATCGATATTTACCACATGCTCTTTTCTAAAGCACAGGATCGTCATGATGATCGCGGCAACATACCAGGAAATGGTGGTCGGCCATGCCACGCCGGCTGCACCTGCATGCAGGATAAAGATCCCGATTGAATTTCCGATCACATTTATGATGTTGGCAACAAGGGTAACCTTCATGGTCGTTTTTGTCTTTCCCATGGAACGGTAGATTGCACAGCCCGCATTGTACAGTGCATTGGCAGGAAAGGATATGGAGGCGATCCACATATAGGTTTTGCAGGCATCCATTGTCAAAGGTTCCGTGTCCGGATACATCCCTGCAAGAAGTGCGTTTCCAGACAGAAGCATCAGAACCATTGAAACAACAGAAACGATGAAGGATATGGTATAGATCTGGGATGCCGAAAGGTTTGCGTTCTTCCTTTCACGGCTGCCGATATACTGCGAAACGACAACCGCCCCGCCGGATGCCACGGCGGTAAAAAGATAGATGAAAACAGTATAGATCATCGTATCAAGGCCAACACCGGCAACGACAGCCTCACCTGCATAACTCACCATCATGGTGTCCGCCAGACCCACGATCATCTGAAGGAGCTGTTCGATGACCAGCGGAATGATCATTGCCTTAAGCATGGTATTCGAAAATAACTGTCGATCTTCGGGAAGCTTCTCTTTTGGTTCGATCAATAATCCTAAACTCATACACTTAATTCATCTTTCCGGGTCAGGCAACAAATGGATCACGTTACCTGCAACCACTTTATCAAAGCGGGCATCTTTGCATTTGATATTTGTAATATCAGCTTTCTTGAACACAGCATTCGGGTAATTTCGGCATTTCTTTGCTGCTCTCCGAAGCATCCCGGTTGCAAAGTCTGTTGCAATCTGTTCTCTGTGCCATTATTGTCCCCTAATTCTGTCACCGCACCTATTGTCCCCATATTATAAAAGAGCTTCCCTCCATGCATCTTCCTTGAAGCCTGCAAGGACAGCATTGTCAGTAACAAGCAATGGTCTCTTCACAAGCATTCCATCCGATGCAAGCAGATCCAACACTTCATCGTCACTCATATCAGGAAGTCTCTTGGACAATTCCATTTCTCTGTACAGCTTTCCGCTGGTATTAAAAAATCTCTTCAAAGAAAGACCGCTTCTTTCATTAAGGTCCTTTACTGTATTCTTGTCCGGATGCTGTTCCTTTATATCCAGACTCTCGTACTTAATCCCGTTAGCGTCGAGCCATTTCAATGCCTTTTTACAGGTAGAACACTTTGAATAGCAATAAACCTTTACCATAGAGCACAACCTCCATCATCAAGTTTTAATATATGCTGCAATGATTGTATTTATCAACTCTTCAAGGGTTAAGTCCTGATCTTTTACGCTCTTGAAGTTGAAATAATAGCCAAAATCGCTCTCCGTTTTTATGTGGACTGTAGCTTCGTTGCGCAAGAAGCTCTCATACAGTGCATCTGAAGAATCTACGCTTGCCAAATCCTCTGTAGCCTATGTCTCACCAGTAACAATATCCCCATTCCAATCGATAATGCCACCGAATTCATAAACATTGGAATATCCCATGTCCGCCAGCTTCTGAGCTGCCTCTTTGCTCCTTCTCCCTGAACGGCAATACACAAGTATTATCTGATCAAGGTCAGGAAGCTCAGCGGGAGGATCAGTTTCAATACTCTCATTTGGAATCAGGATTGCTCCGGGTATATGTCCTTCATCATACTCATCCTGCCTTCTGACATCCACTATCACGTGTCCGTCATCCTGTGCCATCATCTGTTTAGCTTCTTCCTGAGTTATCTGCGTATACTGCTGGATGTTAAACATTCCGTCACCATCCATGACCTGCCCTTCGCCCCGGCCGCATCCCACACATAGCAAAGTTGTTATCACAGTTAAAACTAACATCAGCTTTTTTTGATTTATGCTCATTAGTTAATCTCCGTTTTCCTCACAGATACTACCATTATAACCTATTCACGCCTTATTCTTATAGCAAAACCGTGCTGCATTCCTTCTTTACAAGCTTGAAGTTCTCACCCTCATAGACTCTGACTGGATTTCCTCCGACGATCTGGGATCCATTCCCTCTTTTGCAAGAAATTCACGATGCTTCAAGCCCACAAACAGTAACTTGATTCAATTACATGATACCACCCGTTGTTAGTTTCTGCTAACCATATTCATAATTGAAGGCCCATATCATTGATACAGGCCTAATCATTATTGTCATTATTATCTTCAAATTTTCCGTTCCATATACTATCTCAATCATGCTCAATTTCTAGTAAATCAAGAAGCTTTACAAATGTATCCTGTCCATCAAGACAAGTATCTATGAGCCATCCTTTTTCATTTCTCCATTCCTTGAGACCTCTGTAGTAATAATTCTTCTTGGAATCCTCAATGATGAATGGCACAATATTGTGTCTGAGGCATTCCTTTAATGCTACAAGCCTTCCTACCCTTCCGTTTCCGTCCTGGAATGGATGAATATATTCAAACTCAGCATGAAGTGCTATTATATCTTCTACTGTTACAATCTTTTTTAAATTATACTCTTTAAGAAGTGCCTCCATATGCTTATGCACTTCAGATGGTTTCGAAGTCTCTCTGCCCCCTACGACATTTGCACGTTTTTTATAATCTCCAACCGCAAACCATGACAAAGTTGAATCCTTTGTATCATGCTTTATTATGTAGTGAAGCCTTTTGATCCCTAAAAAGTAAAGATTATGAAAGACTTTTGTATAAAAAGTAAAGCTAAGATATTTCTTCTATGACGAATTAATGAAAAAAACAGCAGACCACAAGAATGATCTGCTGTTATGAACGCTTCGAATTATTTTTGTTATTCTGTTTTAAGGATTATCCCTTGGTGGCTGTTTGTCAGACATCTGAAACAGACCTCCCTCAGGAATTCTTCATCAGTTCATCGAGCATGGCTGCCGCTTCTCCGACAATATCGTTGCAGGTTCTCCCTGTTCCTGCCCTTGATGTGATCAGTTCTTTACAATAAAGACTTCCGTTCTTCTCAAGGAACATCTTCTCATATTCGCCGGCTTTATCTACTCCCAGCTTCTCAAGCATTGCCACGACACTGAGATACCCGCCGCATTTACCATCAATGCTTCTCGGAGCAGGCACGCTCTTCTTTGCCTCCTCAGGTGTCACACCTAGTTTTTCAGCAAACGCCATGGCAAGCGAAGCTGAACAGTTATTTCCGTTACGGTGATTCTCTCTGGCTATCTTTTCCATTTCATTCATATATATCCCGTCACTTTCTCTTTTCAAAAACGATTTCAGTGTCACATGAAAGATCATCCCTATAGACATGTCCAAGCCGGTCAAACTTCTTTATCTCATTAGGATCTTCAATCTGGTTTTCAGCCATGTATTTCACCATCTCTCCTCTGGCCATCTTGGCATATGTACCCTTTGTCACGAGCTTCCCATTTACCATCTCGCCAAATGTGATGGTGATGTAACAGTCATCCGGTTTCAGGTATTTTTCAATGCACTTTGAATACTCCTTCGATGCAAGGTTTATTATAACACTGGTACCATCACTTACTTCATCATAGAGCCTGGATCCCCACAGGTCATATAAATCCTTATGTCCATTAATTGCTGCCTTAGCCTGCATCTCAAGCCTGTATGGCGTAACTCCGTCCATCGGTTTCAGTACACCATAAAAACCTGAAAGAATTCGAAGATGCTCCTGCACATAATCAAAGCTTCTGTCTTCAAACACCGCAGGTGCCATATATTGAAACGCGATTCCTTCATATGAAAGTATGGCCGGTGTCAGCCTGTTACGAAGATCCATCTCTTTAATACGTTTATAATTCTGCTCAGCAATCTTATCATTACATCCCCACAGTTCTTGTAATTCAGAATGTGACTTATTGCAGAGCCACTCAAGTATTTCCTCCGTCTGGTCAATAAATACCGGAAGTCCCTGACACTCAAGTTTATCCGTATCTACATTCATTTTCTTTGCAGGTGAAAGAATAATCCTCATCACAGTTCTCCAAACATTTTTTTAGGTCCATCGGCTGATTTCATTTTCCCTAGCTTTACATAGCCGGTATGTATGCTGCAATAACCGCTATCACTAAGGTAGGCAGCATATTAGCCACTCGCACTTTCTTGCCCAAAACAAGAGACGTATCAGACATTGCAAACGCCAGCCTGTCCTGGCCGTAGATTTTTTCTATATAAAGGCCACTAACCTCTTTAAATCGCTTTATCATTTCACTCTTCCAAAAGCCGCTTAAGCAGCTGCTCCTTATTCTCGATAAACATTTTTGTTATCTGGTAGCTGTCAGTATCCTCATAATCAATCGGATGAATCTGGCCATTGTCAAAGCTCAGAATCTCAGCTCCCGGAATCCCCAGAAGAATCGGAGAATGAGTGACCATGATGAACTGCGCATCCTCTTTTGCACAGTTAACAATCTCCAATAAAAGAGTCAGCTGTCTCTGGGGAGACAACGCTGCCTCCGGCTCGTCCAAAAGATACAGTCCATGTCCTCTGAAGTTTGATTGAGCCATCTGAAGAAAACTCTCACCATGAGAACGTTCATGAAACTGTTCCCTTATGCCTCTTGGATCTTCTCTGCTATACATTTCTTCAGCGGTAGCCACATTATAAAAGCTCTCTGCTCTTAAGAAATATCCCCATCCAGGCTTCTTGAAACCTCTCGAGAGCCTTATGGCATCACAAAGCTCTGAGTGAGAGTCATATGTAGAGAAGTTGTAATTCTTTGTACCACCTTCCGGGTTAAAGCCATAGCTGACTGCAATGGCTTCAAGCATTGTGGACTTGCCGCTACCGTTCTCACCGACAAATATGGTTATGTTCTTGTTAAAGGCGATGTAATCCAAGTCCTTTATGGCCTCAATCCCGCGCAGATAACTACGTCCATCTATTTTATCCCAGTTTATGCTCACCCCCTGAATGGGTAAGCTGCTTACTTCATCTAACACTTACAAAAACCTCATCTTAATAATGCACTCTCACAACCCTTGCACCAAATGGTAAAAGAGCTACTCTCGCAACTCCAAGCTCTTTTGCCTTATCAAGCATGGTATTGAGCATTACTCTTGCATAGCCTTTACCGCGAAACTCAGGCTTGATGAATAATCTCTTAGCTTCACAGATAGCATCATCTATCTTCCTGATAGCAATGCTTCCAACAGGAGTCCCGTCCTCACTTCCAAGAAGTAGCGCTCCCCCCCTTATAATACCCGTCCAGATTAGCAAGCTCCTTGTCAAAAGAGACAAAGCAACTCTCCGCACCTTTTATCTGGGAATATTCTTTAAAAATCTCTTTTATTACTTCGTTGTCTTTACAGACCCCAACATTAAACTCTGACATTTTTCTAACCATTTATGCCTTGCATGTTCATATAATCTTCTCTAAGCATACCGTAAATATTATAGTCGCAATAAACGGAAACCATTTTCCCTTGACGAACGGTTCCTTCTTTTATAAAACCACATTTTTCCATAACTTTATTTGAAGCAGCATTTCTCACATCCACCCGTCCATTCAATCGGTCAATTTCTGTGTTCTCAAATACAAACCGTAACACTTCCTTCAAAGCTTCTGTAGTAATTCCCATACTCCAGTACTCAGGATTAATCCTGTATGCTATATCGCCCATTCTGGCGTTTTGAATATCAAATACTGCGATCATACCTACCACTTTATTGGTTTCTTTCAATACAATTCCCCAATCAAGATCAAGAGAAGGTTTTCTTTTTACCCAAGGACGTGGATCAATAAACATGAGTTCAGGATTTTTCTCGCCTTTGCTTGCTTTTCTTCCCCAATATGTATAAATTTCATCTCTTCCCAACCACTCTTTTAAATCATCCACATCGTTTTCGTTAAGCACACGAATAATCAGTCTGTCCGTTTCAAGAATTGGCTTGTCTATTGCATAATCATTTAACATAGTCTCCTCCATCTACTAATCCCGATTTGTCTTTCTAAGTTATCTAAAAATATATCTTCTACTCCTCCAACAATTTTCAGATATTTATCCTCTACTATATCCGTTTTCAAAGAATAAAAAAAGCCATCTGACAGTTTTATCCGCCAGATGACTTCAAAATCGTATATTGTTGTGATCATCTTCCGCAATGGATCTTAATTGCCTGGAAAATAAACTCTGCAGTTCCTTCACCGCCCATCTTTTCAATATTCTGGGTCAATTCTCCACCACCTACATAGCCTGTTCCAAGGCCATAGAGAATATCATCAGTGCATGTGTACATATGCTCCGTAATGAAATCCTGTACTTTCTTAACCTGAGTCTGGACCTCTTCGGATGCTGGATCCATTCCCTTCATAGTACCAAGCTCTTCAAAAAGCTTAGTAAAGTCAGCCATCAGGCCGCTTTCATATTCCTTTGTCCAGTTCTTGCTCTTCTCGGCATATTCTTTATAAGCAGGAGTATCTCCCCACTGTTCTTTAGCCTTTTTAGCGTATTCATCAAGCTTACTTGTATAAAGGATGCTCCAAACATGGAACTCCTCATAGGTAACCATGAATTCATGATGATCAATGCCGTCGCTCCCGATGGTTCCATTGATGATACTCCCAGAAAAGACGCCTACCTTTGGTTATAGCCTTCAAAGTCACACCTTAAGGTTATCGCAGTCTTTTTTATTATTTGCAGATTCAAAATAAAATACAATTATTTTTTTTCCTCTTCCCAGCCTTTACAGACATCGCACCAGCCTTCAGTATCAATAATCTCCTCAAGTTCTTCAGGTCTTACTCTAACAGATGTGAATTCATTACCACCTGCCGGATGCACGAACTCAAACCTTTTCATCGATACATCAAGCCATACCGGAATCCCTTCAGGTACTGCAAAAGGACAGACTCCCCCGGGCTGAAATCCCGTTATGCCCTCCACCTGATCTCTAGGAATCATATGTGGCTTTGTATGAAAAACTGACTTGAATTTGGAACTGTTTACCTTACCATCTCCAGCCATGACTACGATCACTGGTTTTTCATCCACCACAAAAGACAAAGTCTTTGCAATCTCCGGTTCCGTACATCCAATCTGCTGCGCAGCATGTTCTACGGTATCTATTGTCTCTGTATGCTCTGTCAATCTGTCCCCATATCCTTTTATATCGAGAAATTTCTTAACTTTTTCATTTACCATCTCACACATCTCCCCATTCTCTTGTAATAAACATGCCCGGTGACAAATGAGTCTACCGAGCATATGGCATACGTTTATGTATCTTATTGAAACCAATGATACTCCTGTCGACACACTGTTTCCAATATGTTTTGTTTATTGTCTGCTATAAATTTAGCCTATAGTAAATGGCCCTTATGTTTATATTTATCCCAATTCCGCTGCAACCTTCTGATATATCAGATAGTCCTCTTCCGAGAAGTTCACAATAGTTATTTCCATCTCATATTCGGGATTATCTGCTATCCAATCCTTAACTGCAGTAAGCGCAATCTTTGCTGCCTCCTTCTTGGGATAGCCATAAACTCCTGTTGATATTCCCGGAAAGGCAATGCTGTGAAGATCATTTTTCCTGGCTACTTTAAGGCTGTTCAAGTAGCAGTTTCTCAGGTCCTGTGCATCCGTCACACTGCCACTGTAAATCGGTCCAACAGTATGGATGACATGCTTTGCCGGAAGATTATAGCCTCCCGTGATCTTAGCCTCACCGGTTCTGCAGCCATTAAGTGTTCTACATTCATTTAAAAGACCGCGACCAGCGGCTCTGTGTATCGCGCCATCCACTCCGCCTCCGCCAAGCAGACTTGAATTTGCCGCATTAACGATTGCATCCACCTTAAGTTTAGTTATATCTCCTGAATGGTATTTTATACTGCTCATGCCTCAGCCTCCGTCTTTGTGTCATATTCTTCATCATGCCTCCGTTACATCACCATAATCAGAGTGCCTGCACCAATAAGCACACATCCTATAAGGGACTTCATTGTAAACTCCTCATGCAGGAAAACAAATGCCAACACAAGCGTAATGACAACGCTCAATTTGTCTATATGAACAACCTTTGATTTTGTGTTTACTCATATATCTGTTCCCATCTCATCGCTATTCTCTTCTGTCCTATATTACAATGCATCTTTGCTTTCTCTCTTAATCTTCCTTAACCATATCCATCAGCTTATCTACTTCCTCGTGCTCCTCCGACTTCCGTTTTGCTTCCTGAGCCATCTTATCCTTCATAACAGCCTGCATGATAAGCCCCTGATCCTTGGCACTAAACATACTTATGCTCATGAGAAGATCATCAATGTTATCTCTGTTTACAAGCAAGCTCCCACCTTTTGATAACTTTACCCTGATACAGTTGCGTTCATCTGAACAATTTCCCAGCTCCAGAGTATTGTTATTATAATTGCAAACAAAAACCGCTCTCTTGTATGAGATAAATCCATTTTTATCTGCCATATCAAAGTATTCACATGGCCGCTTATCCTGTACATAATCCTGTGCCCTGCTATTAAATATCTCCAAAAATGTAGATCTGGAAGCCTTATTATCCTCAGGTTTCAAACTATGTGTATAAATATGATTCTGATTATCCGTATCCTTTATTCCTTCTATATTCATCCGCTTACCTCCGACACAAAAACAGTAACAAAAAGCCAGACCCTGGTGGATCCGCTCCTTCACCACCAATGTCTGGCAATCCCTTGCTATTTTGTTTATCGGATATAGTTTCATAATAGTTTACAGAAATCAGAGCTTATTTTGATTATTACGATCAATCCTGTACTAATACCGCAGGTTCCTCAGGAAGCCATGTGATCTTGTCAAACCAGGCATTTGACCGCCAGCAGCTTGCCGATTACCTGAACCTTGAACGCAGTGCCCTGTCCAAAGAACTTGGAAGAATACAGAAGGATGGCATCATATAAACAAGAAAAAACCATTTTAAGCTACTTGCGCATTAATTGAACATATGGGACCCACTCCCCGGGATTCCCCTAGCAACTTGCAGTTAGAATATACTTATGAACTTCATCAAATGAGGGCATAACAGCCAACGCACCGTGTCTTGTAGTTATGAGGGATGCCGCTGCATTTGCGAACTTAAGAATTTCTTTTAACTTATCCTGATCAAGACTGTCCATCCCATATTTATGTACAAAATGAAGTGCACTGGCACAAAATGTATCTCCTGCGCCGGTTGTTTCTATGGTATCCGGCGTAATGAACCCATCATGTGCCACAATCATATCACCCAAGTATGCTCTACTGCCATCTGCACCCATTGTTGCGAAAATGAGCTTAATTCCAAACTCATCTTTTATGGCAGCTATGCCTTCATCAATATCTGTTTTGCCTGTCACAAGTTCAATCTCATTGTCGGAAATCTTTAAAATATCACAGACGCTCATACCATATCTGATGGCTTCCAAAGCATCCTCAATCTTGTTCCATAAAGGTGCTCTGTAATTGGGATCAAAAGAAACAGTACATCCGCTTTCTTTTGCAATTTCAATGGCCTTCTCAGTTGCCGCTCTGCCACAGGTGCTGGTCATTGAAAGTGTACCAAAGTGAAAAATATCAGATTTCTTAATGTATGACGCTCTTTCCAAAACCTCATCAGCTGTGATCATCATATCGGCTCCGGGATTTCTGAAAAAAGCAAAATCGCGGTCTCCGTTTGGAAGCTTTTGTACGAATGCAAGTGTTGTTCCTACATTTTTATCCTTCAGTACTGCGCTCATATCAATTCCCTGTTCAGCTGCCTTCGAAACCAGCATTTCTCCCAGGAAATCTTCTCCAACCTTTCCGATAAAAGCTGTTTTATTTCCCAGCTTCTGTAACATGGACAACACATTACAGGGTGCTCCGCCGGGATTTGCTTCAAAGATTGAATTTCCCTGTTCACTTTTCCCATTATCAGTAAAATCAACCAGCAATTCACCAAGTGCAACCACATCATATTGACTATACATTTCTCATTTCTCCTTATAAAACTGGCAGGATTACTTCTTAATCCTGCCATATCGTCAAAACTATTATTCCTCAGCTAAAGTATTCAGGCACACATCTACCACTGCTTCACCATCTACATTAAAGCTGATACCATCAGCGTGATAGTCCGTAAGAATACTCATTGACATAACCTGTTCACCATCATTTACAAACACTTCAAGGCTATATCTATCCATTATTATGCGAAGCTTCACTGCTCCGTCATTCTTACTTACCTGACATCTTCTCTGATGAACTATAGCTCTTCTGCTACCCGAATATTTGCGGTCAATTTTTAAAACAGATTCAACCGGATCAAAGAAAATAGAAGAATGGAACCTACCATTATCTGCAAGTCGTATCTCAAACTTTCTGTACAGATTCTCAGTTCTCTTTATGTCCAGAGTCATATCTATTGTTCTTCCACTTATACCGGAAAGAGTGCAGTCACCTGATATACGTACATTCTTTCTCTCAATAGTAGATGAATATAGCTTTTCAATCTCTTTAAGCGGCTTTTGGATCAGCTTTCCATTAACAATGGAGATTTCTCTTGGCATACTCATCTGTCCAAACCACGGGAAATCATCACGTTTAAATCCGGTGGTATCCCAGTTCTGCATCCAGCCGATCATCACACGTCTGCCATCTTCCAAAAGAAGAGTCTGTGGTGCATAAAAATCTATGCCATAGTCAACAGCCTGAGAATACTCGTCTTTAAACATTCCACTTTCATCCATATAACCTATCTGGCAAAGTGTTCCGTTACCATTATGAAATTCCAATTCTTCAGGAAGCATATCCTGAGGACTTGTAAGCAATACCTGTTTTCCATCTAATTCAAAGAAGTCCGGGCATTCCCACATACGTCCGAAACGATGGTTGTTCTTTGCAAGAAGCCTTTCGTATTTCCAGTCAAATCCATCCTTACTGCTAAAAAGAAGCAGCTGACCATCTGCATCCATAGTCTTACTTGCAATTACAGCCTTAAAGCCATCCTTATCTCTCCATATCTTTGGATCACGGAAATCATTTCTGCTGGCGCCTTCCGGAAGAGATGATTCATCAAGTACAGGATTATTCTCATACTTTACGTAATCTTTTCCATCACCAACCGCTATACACTGAGTCTGAACATCATGAAGAATACCATCTTCGTCTTCTTCCCTTATAACTCCTGTATACATAAGAAGCTGCTTGCCATCTGAAAGTTCAATAGCACTACCTGAAAAACACCCAAAATTATCATATTTTTCATCCGGTGCAATGGCTGCGGGAAGATTCTCCCAGTGCAGAAGGTCTGTACTTACTGCATGTCCCCAATGCATCGGTCCCCAAACTGTATCATAGGGATAGTACTGGTAGAACATATGGAACTTACCACCATAATATGAAAAGCCGTTTGGATCATTCATCCAGCCCACTCTGGGTACCAGATGAAAAATCGGCTTTAGCTCCTTTTTTATAAGCTTCTCCCTTTTTTCCTCATATTCTCTGGCTTTGCTTAACTTATCACTCATAATTACTCCGATCTAATATAATATGAAGCAACCATACTAAATCATGACTTCGTCATGATGGCTCCTCTTCAAAAAACAAACATATCCATATCCGAAAACTCAGCATCTCCTTCAATATAAATCTGCCATTCGTTATCTACAGCAGAATAAATCCGGTTACTGAGAGCTTTTTCATCATTAACATAGAGCACAACTATTTCATTCTCCACGACCAGCTTTATATCATACGTCTTTCCGACTTCCAGCCTGCACTTCTGAGAATTCTCAAATGCATCATAGATAATCTCCTGCTGATCAGGATCAATAATTACTTTATAATCTCCAAAGGAAAAACCTGCTTTTCCGCTTGTATTATTGAAGGTAACCTTGCCCTTAAGCAGCATTTTTCGCGGAAGTATTCCCCGGTTTTCCGTAGAAGTAACCTTCATGCCCTGTTCTTTTTTGTCTGCTCCGTTTTCAAAATAGTCCGTGAACTGGTCAGGCATCGTTACTCCCAGTGTGTTGTCATCTTTTTTCACCAGTTTGTACGGCATGACTGAACCTGCCCAGGTATATTCCAAAATATCGCTGCCACGCTTTTTATGATCAAGAAATCCCACTAGATAACGGGTTCCGTCATAAAGGACAGTTTTTGCAGCGTAAAAACCGTTGCCATCAAATGTATCAATTTCAGGCTTTATCCATTCTCCTTCGAGGTCCTGTGTCATTCTGTAGTATGTGACATTATTCCAGGAAAAAACAAGATAATACCAGCCATCTATCTCAAACAGATCCGGGCACTCCATAAAATAAAGCTCATCACTGTAATAAAATTCACCTTCAAATTTCCAGTCTGATAAATTCTTTGATGTATATTTCAGAATACAGCTTCCTGAATCATCATTTCTTTTTCCGCCAACCAGCATCCAATATTCGTCATATTCATCCATCCGGATAACTTGCGGATCCCTGAAATCATTTGTGCTATATCCTTCAGGAGCATGAATCGTATCTTTTGGTAGCTTTTTGTAGGATTTATTATTTTTGCTTACTGCGTGCATCAGGCACTCTCTGTCCTGATTATTATCAAAAGTTTCCGTATAGTCATTGTGTCCTGTATAAAACGCATGGTATTTGCCATTTTCTGCCTTAATAAAGCTTCCGGTTCCTACCGCTATATCAGGATCCTCAATGTTTTCTCCAAACGGAATAATCTCTCCGGCATCTGTATAGCTACAGAAGTCTTTTGTGTCAAACCTGTATATTGGATGATATCCTGTACCGTTATGATCCGTATCATACAGGTAATTGAGATGTATTCCATCTTCGTCAGCCTGTGCCATCACATCTCCAACCCAGGTCTCTTCGATATTGGGAAAAAGGCTGTCTATCTTCTCTCTGCTTTCCGTTTGTTCCATTGCGTTTCCACATCCCTGACAAAGAAAAAGTGATATGGTCAGAGCTGTTCCAATTACTTTTTTATAATTCATACTCTTTTAAAATGCCCCAGCCAGATCCTCTGACCGGGGCGAAAACTATTTGTTTAGTTACATTTAAAAGCTCTTATTTAGCATAAAATGCATCAAGATATTTCTGATAGATTGAAAGGTACTCATCAAGACCATAAGCGTTAACCTTATCGAGGTACTCATTCCAACCTTCATCAGTCACACCATTCATAATGAAATCAGACTTGCTTGAATTTACATATGAGATAAGGTCTGTCTGGATTCCTGTAAGTTTTTCTGTATCCTCTGCTGACATGAATACGTTAGGATATACATACTCACCATGCATATCGTCTGTGTAGTATTCCTTGATCCAGTCAAGACGATACTGTGCATCATCAGGGCAGGTTACATAAACGCCGTAATACTCATCAAGGATTGCAAGAGGACCACCAACAGCCTCTGCTTCTCTAACTTCTACAGGTGAAGCATCTCCAAGAGGTGCATGCTTAAGCATCTTGTCACCGTTCTCATTAGTTGAAAGCTCAAAGATATCGAACTCGTCATCTTCGCCATAGGTTCCCCAGTTGTTCTGAGGTGACTGGAAAGGATCATACATAAGATCAAGCCATGCACATACAAATGCAGGATTGTCACACTTAGCTGTTACTACGCATCTTCCGCGGTCAAAACCTGAAGTGAATGAACCGTTCATAGGTGTTACGTTTCTTGTATCTGCCTCAAGTGCAGCAAGGGGTACATAGTCCTCGATATTATCGATATTTGCTACATCCCATGTAAAGCAAACGCCATATCTGTGGGATTTTCCCTTAGCAACATATGTAGACCAGTCCTGAGTAAAGCATTCGGGATCCATAAGTCCTTCATCATATAACTTGTGAAGCCATTCTACACCTGACTTGAAGCCATCCTGTGTAGCAGTGAAGATAACCTTCTTGTCATCAGTTACAGCAATGTGCTGTCCGATATCATTGTCACCATATCCTTCGCCAAATCCATTGATAAGAAGGCTGGGATCGTTGTCATTGATGATGCATGACATAGGAATAATGTCACCCTCAATTCCAAATTCTGCCTGAAGCTCAGAAGCATGATCCTTGAATGCAAGGAGTACCTGTTCGAACTCATCAACTGTTGTAGGTGTCTCAAGTCCAAGGAAATCAAGCCACTTCTGGTTGATGTAAGTAAAGTTGTTACCTACAGTCTGGATAGCAGTCTTGTTAGAACCAAGCTGCTCGATCCAGGGAAGGGCCCAGATATGTCCCTCTGAATCTTCACACATTGCGCGGTATTCAGGATACTTATCAAATACAGCCTTTAAGTTAGGCATGTTGGCATCAATATAATCCTCAACAGGAATAATCACGCCCTGATCTGCGTATCTTATAAGATCGCTGTTCGAGAATCCTGCATTAAATACGAAATCAGTAAGTGCATCCTTATTAGCCATGTTGAGACTTATCTTATCTCCCCACTGGTCATTTGAGATTGCAGTCCAATCTACATGTACATTTGTCTCTTCCTCAAGTCTCTTGAAGATTGTTTTGTTGTTCTGATTCTCTTCTGTTCCTGAAGGATAACTGATCATACCTGTGATCGTAACCTTTTCTGCAAGCGGAAAACTGAGGTCTTCAGTCGTCACTTTTGCTGCATCACTTTTTCCGGCTCCACTACCACTGCCACATCCTGCCATCATTCCGGCAGCCATTGTTGCTGTCATAACTGTGGCAAAAATTCTTTTCATTTCCTTTTTCATCTGTCCTCTCCTTTTTTATTTTGAACCCCAGTGGGGTTATTTACCTCATAAGGAACTATTGCTCTAAACTGATTCCCTTTAGGGAATTATTACCTTAACGTCCTCTGCTCTAGCCCTTCACTGAACCAACCATGATACCCGAATCAAAGTACTTCTGGAAGAATGGATACATGACTAATAATGGAAGGCTTGAAATTATGATTGTTGCATATTTCAAAAGCTCAGCAAGCTGTGCTCTTTGCGCTGTACTCTGCATATCTGCGATCATTCCCGGATCAGGTTCATTCTGAATAAGGATTGCTCGCAGCACCAGCTGAAGTGGCTGTTTTGATGAAGAATTGAGATAAATCATCGCATCGAAATAGCTGTTCCACATACCTACAAACTGCCAAAGAATTAACACTGCAATGAGCGGTACGCATACCGGAAGAAGAATTCTGAAAAAGAACACCAATTCATTCGCACCGTCAACATCTGCCGCTTCTCTAAGCTCACTTGGAATTCCTCTGTAGTAAGTCCTTGCAATGATCATGTTCCACACACTGAAAGATCCAGGAAGAATCACTGCCCACATAGAGTCCAGAAGACCAATGTTACTTATAAGAAGATATGTAGGGATTAGTCCGCCACCAAAAAACATAGTAATAATGAAGATTGTGTTAAACAGTTTTTTTCCTTTAAAGTCATCCCTGGACATGGGATATGCACATAAAAGTGTTATAAAAACTGATATAACGCTGAACAGTACCGAGTAAACAATTGCATTTCTAAATCCTACCCAAATCTGCGGGTTCGTCATAACCCTTTCATAAGCAGTAAGCGTCCACTTTTCAAAATCCAACACTATTCCCTTATTCTGAAGAGTGATGGGATCCATGAAAGAAGCCACAACGATATATACCATCGGAAGGATTATCGCAAAGACAAATGCAGCAAGAAGAGCATATCCAAATATCAGAAAACATTTATCTCCAAGTCCATATTTTGCAAACTCGCTTTTTTTCTTAACTAAAGCTTTTTCCATCTGAACGCCTCCTTATAATCCCTGTCCGTCGTTCATCTTCTCGACTATCTTATTTACAAGGACCAGCAAAATTACATTTATTACTGTATTAAATAGTCCTACTGCAGTAGAGTAGCTGTAATCTCCATTGAGAAGACCCTTTTTGTATACATAGGTTGCTATAATCTCAGACGAAGCAAGGTTCATATCGGACTGAAGCGCATATGCCTTCTCAAATCCAATACTCATGATATTTCCTGCCTGCAGGATAAATTGGATAACTACCATATCTTTGATAGCAGGCCACTCTACAGCCTTAATCTGCTGAAAAATATTGGCACCATCTATCTGTGCAGCTTCCTTAAGCTCCTGGCTTGCATTGGATAATGCCGCCGTGTACATTATTGAAGCCCATCCTGCTCCCTGCCATATTCCGCTGGCAATGTAGATCGGTCTGAACGCCGCAGGAATTGTCAAAAAGTTGATACTCGTTCCCATCAACATATTCAGTGGTCCGGTAACTGATAAAAGGATTCTGACCATACCACAAAGAACTATGACTGAAATGAAATTTGGCATGTACAAAACAAGCTGTATCTTTTGTTTCAATTTGCTGCTAGCCACTCTGTTTAACAGCAGGGCCAGAATAATCGGCACCGGGAATCCCCATAACAGTCCGAAGATACTCAGCTTTAATGTATTAGCAAGATATTGAAGAAAGTCCGGTGATGATAAAAACTGTTCAAAGTATTTAAGGCCAACCCATTCGCTTCCCAATATCCCTTTGTAGGGATTGTATTTCTGGAATGCAATCAATATTCCACCCATCGGTACATATTTAAACAGTATTGTCAAAAAAAGTGCAGGTCCCAAAAAGAGTACATAAAGCTGCCAGTGTTGCCTTATATATACCAACGTATTATGTAGCTCTCCTTTTTTTGTCTTTGTATTCATAATCTTCTCCCAAACATTTTACATTTGCACATGTAGTTTTTACATGTGTAAAATATAACACCTGAAGAGCAAAGTGTCAATACCATATTTTTACATTTGTAACATTCCATTTTTACATTTGACACTCTCGATTTTACATTTTATAATGAAGATAACAATTCATGGAAATGGAGATTAGAATAACAGATGGCATCCAGGGTTACTTTACAAGACATTGCAGATGCTTTGGGCGTATCAAGAAATACAGTCTCAAAAGCTATTAATAATACAGGAGTTCTAGCTGATTCAACCAGAGACAAAGTATTGCAAAAAGCTTTAGAAATGGGCTACAAACAATTTTCCTATGCAAGCTCAGTATCAGATATAAAGACTCCCTCTTTTTCACAGCAAAATAAAGCATCAGGAGAAATAGCTCTTTTTACAGGAAACTTTTTGAACAATTCTCACTTTGCATCAACCATGCTGGACAAGTTCCAATATGAGATTTCACTTCTTGGATATAGCCTTAGTATGCACAGAGTTGACTCAAAAAACATCGATGATCTATCCCTGCCGATATCTTTTGTAAAAGATAGGACAGTAGCTATAGTGTGTATCGAGATGTTTAACCATCCCTACTGTGAAATGCTATGTAGCATGGATCTACCGGTTCTTATGGTAGACGCACCCGTGTCAAGCTATTGGGAGCCGTTAAATGCAGACCTTATTCTCATGGATAATTTTTCCAATATCTACACCGTGATAAATGATATGAAAAAACGGGGAATTTCTAAGATTGGATACGTAGGTCAGGTTACACACTGCCGTTCTTTTTATGAAAGATTTATGGCCTTTAGAGAAGCCATGTATATCAACGGACTTACAATTGACGAGAAATTCTGCTTAACAGAAGTGCATTCTCATGGAGATGAATACAAGGAATATCTCTCTCTGGCACTCTCAAAGCTCGATGAAATGCCAGAGCTTTTTATCTGTGCTAACGACTTTGTTGCTATTGATGTACTATATGGTTTGAAAAAACTAGGGATTGATTGTCCCAAAGATATAAAGCTTTTTGGATTTGATGATTCACCTGAATCCAAGATTATGACTCCCTCTCTTTCAACGAGCCATATTCATAGCCAGGTGATTGGATATTCTGCTGCTAACCTGATAATTACCAGAATAGAGCAACCTGACTTAAATTACAGGACTGTCTATACTGAGACTGATCTGATCTACAGAGACTCTACATCTTAAAGAAATATGCAAAATAATTGGTATTGCTTTCTGCCTTATACTTCTGTCGCGATATAGTACATAATCGTATAAGGCAGATTTTTCATGTATTCAATGATTTTTTCTTTACTCAGTTCCTGCTTGGCATGAATTACTATAATAGCATGGTTGAAAATGAAATGCATCATACTGCTAGTATAAAAATCCTATACAGATAATGCTCCCCAACCACTATTGTTTCTGGTTTATGCCTCAAATTTTCCCTCTTCCGGTATGAAGGTCTGAAGTTCTGCCCTACTGCAGCCTCCTATCCCCATAAAAATTGAGTTACAATTTGCACGGCTTCTTATGTCCGCCATGTTTTTTATCTTCCTATCAATCAACTTTTTTAATTTATAAACATTATGCAGCACCCTGCTGTTCATAGTTCTCCTGCAACTCATCATACGCTTTAATAGCGTCATCAAGTCTCTTCTTCACATCCTTTGCTTTATACAGCCCGTTTTCGTCAGCGCTTAGCCCCTTTAATCTAAGACTATAGATTCCAGGGGGATTGTCTAATCCAAGAATAGGCATATCCCTGAGCTGGTCAGTGGTCTGATATACAAGGTCAAGGCTGATAAGCTCTTCACCCTTCTCATTCTTCCATCTGCAAATGACAAGCTTTGATCCGATAGGTGTCTTTTTCTCTATAGTATAGGGAAGGCTGTACTCTTCAACATCAAGTGCAGATAGTACGCTTGCAAGATTAGAATCGTGACCGCACAGGAATGAGAACTGTCTGCCTTCTGTATTAAGCTCATTTTCTATTTCTTCAAGAAGCGGATGTGCAACATTCACAGCTACCGATGGTGAGGTGAAAAGAACATCAACATATACATCCTTTATCTCGGAAATTGCCTCCCACTGTTCATCAGTGAGGTCATGTCCGAAGGCCGCCTTCTCTTTATCCGGTTCTTCGTAGTACTGTAAAACAAGAGCATCGCTGATCTGGCAGGCTTTCTTAAGGGAGCCGCTGGCACCAGGTTCTTTCCCTTCTGCAAATGCAAACACGCTGTCATCTGTAACAAATCCGGTAAAACTACCGTTTTTGTAATCTTCAGACTCCTTTACGTCTATCACTTCCTCGAGAAGTTCATAGTTATCACTAAGACTTTCTATTATAGGATCAAACCTTTTATGCATCTCCTCATCAGCGTCTTTTTCATACTCATCTGACATATAGGTGAATACCGGATTAAAGGTCGGATCCATGGTATCAAAGTCCATATGATATTCAATATCAGCGTTATAAACAGGCAGGAGCCCTGCTGAAAAAAACTTGGATGTTGCTATAGTTCTTTGCTTGGAATTGGCATATATACGCACTGCACCATCTGCAGGCTGATAATTGGGAGCAAACAGACCTTCTGATTCAAGCCATTTTCTGAAGTACTGCCCCATCTCAGTTTCAAGAGTTCCACCACGTACAGATAGTTGGCTTGCCTCTGCAGACCAGTTAAACCACGTATGGGGAGTTATTGTATCAAGAGCAGATCCTGAGCCTGACAATGGAGCACGGATATTGTGTCTGCTAAGTACTACTGCCTGTTCCAAGGTATATCCTTCTCTCGAAAGGGTTGTCCTTTTATTCTCATCATCCGCTGTAGCCGCAGTTGTTCCAGGGAACTGAATTATATTATTCTGTGCCACTTCGCCATCAGCATCCTTGTAATCCATATTTGAAGGTATATCTTCGTTTCCCTTTACCTTGACTTCAAACTCGGTGCCAATAACATGAGACGGAGAAACATAGTCTTTTATGGGTGAATTAGCTATGATGGCTCTTGTAGTAGTTCGCTCTGTGCCGCTTACAACATACTTTGAAACATAGCTCCGAAGGCTCTCTGCCGCTTCAGAATCGGCAGACCAGTATTCAGAAAGGGCTTCAGGATTTTTTCGTCCACACCCTGAAATACTGATACAGCTTAAAAGCAGCGTTAAAGTTAAAGTAAAAGATATAATACGAGTAGCACCAAGCTTTTTCTTAATAATCACTGCCGTATGCTCCTTTCCGGATTACTCTCCTTCCCCAAACAACAGCCCCAAAATACCACTTTTTATCTCATCGGCGCTCTTGCTTTCCGTACCGAAACAATCTCTGAAAATATAATCCATTACATCATAAAAATTGCTCAGAGTTTGTTTTGAAAACTCTTCCTTACTGCCTTTCCTTTTATCATTGCGTTTTTTTCTGAAATCCTTGTAATAGCTATAAAGATAATCATGCCATTTAGTTCCAAGCAGATTATCACAATACTCTTTCTCAAATGCTTTCAGACCAGCACAGATATCTAAAGGAATGTCCATATAATAGTATTTTATCAGGCTTTTAGTCTCTTCATGATGTTTTCTAAACTCAGCTACCTTCTCATCATTTAGCGCATCTATGTCTGCAAAGTATTTCTCAAACAGGCACATATATCTTGTATAAACACCGCGTAGAATCGTTGGCAGTTCTTCGGTTTTGGCAGTCTCTTCGTTTAGAATCTCCTCAATTCTTTTTTTGCTTAGTTCAACCATGGGTAACCTCCTTAGTAAGACTAATGTTCTTCACTGTTCTGGATCGTTTCGTTTATATCTTTCTCAATTTCAGAAAACAAAACATCCACATCATTTTTTGTATAATGAGGTTCTTCATAGTTTTCTGAAAAAAAGACCTTTACGCTTGCAAGCCGCCCGGATAGTCTCCTTTCC
Source organism: Butyrivibrio sp. AC2005 (assembly GCF_000424145.1). GTDB lineage: Bacteria > Bacillota > Clostridia > Lachnospirales > Lachnospiraceae > Butyrivibrio. The sequence continues at coordinate 54,150 of NZ_AUJI01000032.1, read as the reverse complement.
TTTCGCATATCATAGCCACTTAGAAAAATATAGTCGCACAAGTTTTCTCCCAAAAACCAGAAAAGAATATAAAGCAATTCTCGCGGCACCTCAGCCATTGCATTCGAAATCCACAGCAGTATACCTGAGATGATAAGACCAATGGTCATAAGTGCAAAAGACTGCATATGTCTTTTTTCTTCCTTTTCCACCAATCCGAGATTGTAAGCAAAATCGTCCAGTATGGTATCCTCTATGATATCTTTTTCATCTTGAGACAAATTGTTGCAGATAATGTTCAAAACAACGGGACAATCCGGTGGTGTCATATCCGTGATAACTTTTACATAATCCTCAAGGTTCCAATGATTACGATTAAGGTATAGATTGACATAGTGATTTCCTCCTTCAGTAACGTCTCCATTCATTTTTCATCAAAGCTTCCAAGATAACGTAATTTCATTGCACTCTGTTCATAGCTGGTCTCCTAGAAGTTATGGTCTATCCATCTTTTTTATACGCTTTTTTCCTGCTTCAATCGCATCATTCGGACACACAATCTTGCACAGGTGGCATCCCACGCATTTGCTTCCGTCGAGCTTTGGTTTACGGTCATCGAATCTGATTGCCTGATGCCCTCCGTCATTACAGGAGATAACACATCTTCCACAGCCATTACATTTTTCCAGATTAAATGCAGGGAAAAGAACTGTGTCTCTCTCCAGTACATCAGTTGTATCACTTACGCTGTCAAGACCTGCACCAATAACGTCTTTTACAGATTTTATTCCCATTTGTACAAGGTAATAATTCAGTCCTTCCTTCAGTTCATCTATTATTCTGTATCCATATTGCATTACAGCAGTCGTTATCTGTATTGAGCCAGCCCCCATAAGGATAAACTCAAGAGCATCCCTCCAGGTTTCGATTCCGCCCATTCCGCTTATATGCATTCCTTTAAGTGTTGGATTCTGGCCAATTTCAGCAATAAATCTGAGTGCTATGGGTTTTACGGCATTTCCGCTGTAACCACCAACTGCAGACTTTCCCTTTACTGCAGGTACCGAAGCAAATGTATATGGACTTACTCCGACAATGCTTTTTATGGTATTGATCGCAGCTATCCCATCCGCACCGCCACGTAGTGCTGCCTCTGCAGCAGGACTCATTGTGGCAACGTTAGGTGTAAGCTTCGCTAGAACCGGAATAGTCGTACTTCTTTTAGCTGCCCTGGTAAACCTCTCAACCAGTTCAGGTACCTGGCCTATATCTGATCCAAGGCCATCTTCCTGCATGTTTGGGCATGAGAAATTAAGCTCAATTGCATCTGCTCCGTTTTCTTCACAGATCTTAGCTAGTGACTCCCATTCCGCTTCGTCCTGTCCCATAATTGATGCAAGAATGAACTTTGATGGGTAATTCTCTTTCAGTTTTCTGAATATCTCCATGTTCTCAGCTACGCTGTGATCTGAAAGCTGCTCGATATTCTTAAAGCCAATTATGCTTCCGTTATCTCCCTTTATTGCAGAATATCTCGGAGAAGCTTCATGAATGTCAAATGAGCAGATTGTCTTAAAAGATATCCCTGCCCAGCCTGCTTCAAAAGCTCTTGCACACATGTCGTAGGTGGATGCAACTACAGACGAAGACAAAAGAAATGGATTTTCAATCGGTACTCCGCATATATCACACTTAAGCCTATTCTCATCATCCGGTATAGCAACTTCTACCTCAGGTTTTACTTTTTCATATAGGGCAGTCATAAGGCCTTTAATTGGAACACTCCCGCTATTTACACATGCTTTTTCGCATGGTGCACTACAGTCTGCGCAGGCATTTTTCTCAGGAAGTTTCATTGCTGCAACATCCTGATTGTCAAACCAGATTCCAAGTAATGCCCTGGCTGGATCCATAGCCAAACATGCGCTATTGCATGGCGCATCTTTACACAGCGCACAATAAATCATATCGGAACGTTCAATAGCAGGTTTTATCAACATATAATAATCCCTCACCTTTATTCAATAGATTTTATTTCAGCCTGCAGATCCTGTAGTGTGGATACCTGATACATCTTATTTTGCATGATTCACTTTTCCTTATATCATTCCTTGCTCCCGATACCGAGTGCTTCATAGGCCGTCCGCTCGTCCGCAATCAGTTTGAAGAAGGTAGATACGTGTTCTACATCCTCATTCATCATCTTCCGTCTCCGACACAAAGCAGGCCACCAGGCCATAAGTAATATAAAGTGCTAACATCTCAGCCCAGCAATCTGAATTTATTTTTCATCAAAAAACTCTATTTCTTCTCCCAGCGGTCCAAAGCAAAATGCCATTCTAAATTGATATTCAGGCGAAGAATTAATAACTTTATCATTTGGTTCAATAAAAACTTCATATCCCGCTTTTTTTACTTTATCTATAACATTGTCAACATCTTCTGTTGCAAATGCAATATGACGAATAGAACCTTTCCTATGTTCGCCATTACCAGTTACAAATACTTCAATCAGCCCGTTGCCGCTATCTATCATTATTCCTTCTGGCCATTCCCGGCAAATAGACATACCAAGTACATTTATATAAAAGTCTTTTACTCTATCTATTTCTCCAATATTGCATTTCATCGATATGTGATGTATACCTTTTACCATTTTCGTCCTCTCCTTGGTCGATGTTTTCGACAAACTCCGATTGAACTTGCTTATTTCATTATCTGGAAGATAGTCAGCTCCTATTTTTACAACAAGAAGACAAACTGTTATAGGCGAATAATCCAAAGATGCTCTTTCCTCAGAAACATCAATAAATTCAAGTAACTTGTTTCCAGCCTGATCTACTGCCAACATTAGTTTTCCCCTTTGAGAACAAATATCGCAAAATATTCACTCCCCTGCTGATAGCTATACCAGAAATTTATTGCGTAACAACTCAAGTTCTCTGTCATTACATCCGGTTGCTTCAAATATGAACGAGTCATTCGAAAAGTAATTATTTTCTATATAATATAATCCTGATCTAAGAACCTCCGGAACTACGCTTATACTTGTCTGAAGACCACGCTTCAGGTTTTCTTTGCCATTACCACGAACACCCAGATCAGCCTTTATACTCTCGGTTTTAGTAAATAAGGTTACAGCAGATGCATTGTAATCGCTGATAATGTATTTTTTATCGCACCCAAGAGCTAAGAGAAGAAGTGCCGCAATGATACCGGTTCGATCCTTTCCGCTGGTGCAGTGAAAAAGAATTGTTCCGGGGGATTCTCTAAGAAGTTGAAAAATGCGGTGAATCGAATCCAATGAACGTGCATCCATGGAAATGTTTCTGTACATTTTTATCACTTCGTCTATGCGGGCATATTGCTCAACATACCAAGCTCTATCAGTTTCAGACAGACTTTGCATATAACGCTGTGTAAGGTAATCCATCATGCTTGTATCTATATTCTCAACCAAAGGAATGTTCTCATACCGCACTCCTGCAATGCTTTTATCCGGGGCTTGCGCTACTTCCATTGGCGTGCGAAGATCGATCACTAGAGAAAGACCAAGCGTATTCAAATAATCCGCTTCTTCATCTGTTAACTGATGAAGGCTTCCACTTCTAATTAGAAGTCCATCTTTAATCTTTCTTCCGGAATTAGTCAGTAAATCTTTTATCCACCTGGCATTTTCAACAGATTTCAGTTTTATCTGATTGCAGCGAATCAGTTCAAACGCTTCGTCAAACTCCTCATCGGAAAGTATGTCATTGTTCTCAGGAGATTGATCATATATCTGGTCTGTTTTGCAATAATCTTCAAGCAAATAGTCATATGCCTCAGAGGTGATATCACAAACATACTTTGGTATGCTATTGCTAACCTGATACTCAATTACAACTCGCAGCATTCTAAGGATTGACAGATTGATATCAGTTTTAGCGATTTCAATAAGAGTCCTTAGCATTGGTTGATTTGGTCTTTGGGGTTCGGCATGGTCAGAAAGGAATATAATTTTTTCAAGTAATGACATATCCGGACGCGCACAGACATGAAACCGAATTGCGTTCAAAGCATCTTTATCATAAAGTCCGAATTCATGTTCTGCAATGAGCGCTCCAATTTCTGCATGCAGATTAGCTTCATATTGCAGGCTGATATCTTGTATCTGATATCCATATTTTCCTGCAATATTGGCCATTTCATCCGGGGACATATCTTTTGCTATATCATGAAGCAGGGCAGTTTTCCGCACAAGGTCCTTGTCTACATCGTAAAATTCTGATAAATAGACGGCTACAGTGGTCACTCCCAGCGTATGTTCAAATCTGGAATCGCTCATATATGTTTTAATATGAGATATCCATTCATCTTCAAGCTTAATCTGTCCGAAGTTTCTTATTTCTTCAAACATCTCGTTATCCTTATCCTTCCATTGGTGAAACGGTTCTAGGGGACGGGGCATTCATTTTCGCCGATTCCAAAGAGCAAGGCGGATCAGGAAAAGAGTGCCGCGCACGCAAAGCTCGTTCTACCGTTCCCTAAGCCTAAAGTCCGCATGCAGTAATGTAGAGCCTGGCCTTTTTCACCTTTTGGTCTAAAGAAAATAATCAAAAAATGTCTGGTCTGTCTCAAGAACCTTTGCAAGTGGCTTTTTGCCCCCTTATATTCGCAAAAGCCTTTAAATTGTTCCTCATGGTTGTGTCATAAGTATCTTTATCAGTTCTGTGAAGTCTGCTATTTCCTGGACAGTTGTGTATTCTTCAGTTGTATGTATGTTATGCATGGGACCGTATATATTTAGTCCGTCCATTCCGTGTTTTATCAAAGAATTTATATCACTTCCCCCAAAGGATTTCTTTGCCACGGCTCTCCTTCCCTGTTTCTCTAATGCTCTCTTATATCTATCCAAAGCACTTCCTTCTGCGGCTTCGGGATCTATCCTGTAAACGGTGATTCTTTCTTTTTTATCTATGCAAAGCTCTGCACCTGCTCTATTCGCTTCTTCTGAAAAAATGCTTTCTACTAAGTCTATTGTCCGATGTGCATCTTCATGGACACCGCTTCTTATCTCACCTTTTATAAAACAGTTTTCCGGAACAGCGTTGGTAACACTTCCGCCTTCTATTATTCCGATATTCAGCGTGGTGTGATCATCAGCCCACCCCTGCTTTATTCTGCTGATTGCAGCAGCTGCTACTGCTATTGCATTTATTCCCTTTTCAGGCTCATAACCAGCGTGGGAAGCCTTACCCTTTATATGTACTTCGAATGAAATGAGTGTCGGCTCGCAGGATGAATAGACTCCATATTCTCCGCTGCAGTCGGGAGCAAAGGCTATCCTGGAGCGAATCCTTGAATAATCAAGAGCCGCGCTTCCAAGGCCGTAAACCTCTTCTGCCACCGTAAACAGAAACTCTATTGGAGGATGATCCAGATTTTCCTCGATTACTCTGGTGTACGCCTCGATAATTCCTGCTATGCCAACCCTGTCATCTGCTCCCAAGACAGTCGTATGATCGCTTGTGATTGTTCCGCCGTCATTTAATATGATCTTCTTATTGTTCCCCGGAGATACGGTGTCCATATGTGCACAGAACATAATAGGCTCAGAATCTGCATACTTTCCCCGCCCCTCTGCAAAGCCATACAGATTCCCACAGTTACCACCGATCTTACCGGCAATATCATCCTCGATAAGCTTTATTCCCAACTTTTGGAACTCTGCTATAAGATAATCAGCGACAAGCCTCTCATTAAAGGATTCACCGTCTACCAGCGCAAGCTCTGTAAATCTGTCTACTACTCTCTTGTCATTTTCTCTCATAGAAAATTGCTCCTGCTTCTTCACAGTCATCTATCAAAATAATAGCAAATGTTTGGACGGTCTAAAACACCATGTTTTTTAGTCATATCCGTTTTTCCTTTCATACCTCTTTCACTGTTCTATCAAATCGTAATGGTTATAAAATTAACATAAAAACATATCTATGTTGAATATATTTTCTGACATTCTTTAACTGTATTCCGTGAATAATGTAAAAGGACAGCTACTGTTATGAGTACCTGTCCTTATCAATTTTATACTGTTTCATCACGTTCACTTGGACGAGCTGCATCCGACACAGGAAGATCATTTCTCATCCAGTACATTGCTTCATCATAAGCCTTCATTCTGATCACCCGCCTTTCTAGACGATTTTCACGATCTATCTAGGAGATATGCTGCTTATTTTCAATCATTCTGTAAAAATCAAGAAAATAGTCAGAACCTTCCATCCATAACTTTGAATCAAAATCGTACAAACATTTACAAGCGTCCGAATCCAAAAGCTTATTTCTTGCTTCATCAATTGAGATATTCTCTTCCATTGCCATGTCTTCAATAGCATTAGTAAGAACCATATCAGCACAAGCATTCATTTTATCAGATGACATATTTCCTTGCCTCCTGAAACTCCAAACAACCAACCGCATCTTCTGTAAGGAAACAATACTGATCAGACAGGTGATCCGGCAATAATTGTTCTATCGCAAAATTCACTGCTTTCTCAGTCTTAATATCTCCATACAATCCATTAAGATATGCTGTGATGACCGGATTTGTTGTATCATTAGCAATTTTGCCAATAATGATTTCAGCGTCAAATATTTTGCCAGTAATCAGCGGAATCAAGTCCTCCGCTAGCCGTTTTCTTCTATTTTGAGAAATAAACCAAAGCCACTCTCTGTCGGCATTTTCAAACTCATGTACCGCTATTTCCTGTTCAGGTTTATGATAACGAAATGATGACACATACCCATAATTCTGTGTTATAGGGGCATTTCCGGTATTTTGTGCCTTAATCAAAGAAGCCCTTATAAAACTTCTGGCCTGATTAGGATCACTTGTAAGATAAAAACCTTTGCCAAAATCTTTGCCATTCATGCACTGGTTCAAATCAATGTTTTCAACACTCGTATAACTACCATGGTAAAGAAGCATCCCATCTTTTAATTTCATAGAGCTGCCCCTTTCCGCTTCAAAACATTACATATATCATCCAAATTGTAGTCATCTCCACTAACATGAAAAACATCATAGCATGACTCTATGTACTGCCAGATATTATATTTTGTAAAAATTCTGTTTGCAGCCGCCCTGGTAAGCTTATATCTTTCGCTAAAAGCACCTACTAACCTTATTTCCATATACAGAATTTCATTTATCATTATGTACACCCACTACTTTCTTGATAATGCAACTGTTTTCTTCTCCTTAATTATACAATCTTTTCTAAAAGAATGTCATTTCTTTGAAAATAATACGACCATGCCATAACATATAAACCATTCTAAAAATGTAATTGAGGCAGTTATCAGATAATTGCCTCAATTTGATCTTCTACACATTTTTTTCAACAATTAACCTGAAAGTTAAAGTTTCACCCTGCATAGGCCAAGCATCGCCTACATTAAGTCCGTTATCGGAAAGCCATGCATCTTCTACGGAAACAAGCTTTGTTTGTCCCTCCTCACTTTCAAGTGTTACTGAAACCTTTGGCCTTTCTCCGAGTGCGAGCTCCTCGCAGCCAAAGTCTCCATCAAATATCTGTTTTATCTTCCACATGAGTATTCCTCAAATTCTTCATTTATCAGATCTTCGCTTGCAGCCATGGCCTGAAGCGTCATTGTAAGCAGCTTATCGAGTTCCCAGCCAAGCTGCTGCGCTCCACGCTCAATAACATTTCTTGAGCAGCCTGCGGCAAAGCCCTTGCTCTTGTACTTTTTCTTAAGAGACTTAAGCTCCATGTCCTTGGTGCTCTTGGACGGTCTCATGAGCGCCGCTGCCCAGATAAGTCCGGTAAGCTCATCTGCTGCAAAAAGAACTTTCTCCATTTCGTGAATGGGTTCCACATCTATAGTTGTCCCGCATCCAACAGTTATTCCATAGCCATGCGAGCATACAGAGTGAATAATGTCGTCACTGACACCACCTTCTCTTAGGATTTCAGGAGCCTTCAGGCAGTGCTCTTCTGGATACAGTTCAAAGTCTATATCATGCAAAAGACCTACAATCCCCCAGTACTCTGCTTCATCAGAGTATCCCAGTTCATTTGCATACCACTTCATAACAGCCTCAACTGTCAATGAATGCTGGATATGAAATGGATCCTTGTTATATTTCTTTAAAAGTTCAAATGCCTCATCCCTTGTGATCATACAGTTCCTCCTCACTTCTTTTTCTTTGGCGCTGGAAGTTCATCATACATTGCTTCAAAAAGCTCTTTCAGAAACTCCTTATTATCAACATCATCCACAAGCAGCATCTCTTTTGCTCCTTCATAAGGAAGCTCCAGATCAGCGTCAGGCATCTTGTCTATGGCTGCCTTTACGTTCTTTACAAGGAAGCGGTCATCATAGATACCACCAACGATCTTGCCTCGATAATAGATGATGTACTCGCCCATCATTGCCTTATATGTTATTTCATCAAGCCCCGAAAGCTGTTCTAATATAAAATCCAGGTACTCTTTAGTTGATGCCATACTTACCTCTTTCACTCATATTTCTTACCTTTTTGGAACAGCTCCTTGAATAAGTGGAGTCATCAATGATAAGTGCATTAACTCTGTCTTCAGACTTAGCAGGTGCAATAGATTCCTTACAGATGTTGGCGGCAAGTAGTGTTGTGAAACGAATCCAGTTTATGCTGATGCTATTCATAAAACGATAGTATGTATCTTTGGCAAAAGATAATTCGCTATTTCCGAGAACCATGTCCATGTACATAGATTTGTTTCTAAAAACCAAAGCAAAGGCATAACTCACGATCTGGAGCGGTGTGACGCCTTTCGACTTCTTTGCATTGGATGCTTTGAGAACAGCTGATAAGTGAAAACGTTCAAAAAAGTATCTGATAGAATCAGTAATCTGCTTAGAATCGTAGTCGTTCTGTGATATAATTTTAGCCAAGGCGTGAGTCTCCTTTGGGATGGTTTTTGGTGGTACTTAAATTATACCAAATGCAGAGGCTTCACGCCTTTAAAAATGCCAGTTCTTATTGAATTATCAACGTTCTAAAGCACTTTTTTATGTGCGAAGTTTAAGTTATTATTATTATTATAATTAGGGTTCCCTTTCCTATCATATTGCTTATCGTCACACAGGTTTTACCATATTTCTATCGGCTATTTCCCTGATTGCATTATTATTTTATCAGTTTACCGTATGCCATTATTATCATTACGTTAAATTTCCATTAATACTTTCTTAAAAAAATGACAGCGCCGTTATAACTTGAAAGCGGGCTGTACCTGAACTATTATTATTCTATCAAAACAGTATATATGGAGGCTCATATGGAACAGAAGCTGTTTCTGGAATTACGTCCGTTATATGTAACAAGCAAAGAAAGACCCAATGAAATCAGAATACGGATTCGTATGCGAGATCTGATCGATCCGGACATACTCCGCCATGCCGTAGATACCACCATGCAAAGATACCCCTATTTTTGCGTTGAATTGCAAAAAAGGGATAACCAGTACATATTCGCAGAAAACCATCGGCCTGTTGTCGTCACCCACTCGCTTCACGGCGTGGCTTTAAATTCCGAGGATTCCAATTATCATATGATCGCGTTTTGCTGGCAGGATAACTGGATCATTCTGGATGTATTCCACGGCATGACAGATGGGACAGGCGCATATGAGATAGTGCGTACGCTCCTCTATTACTATTGCTCCGAGCGGTATGACGTCAGACTGAAGGAAGATGGCATCCGCCTGGTTGGTGATGAAATTCCTAAGGAGGAGTGGATCGACCCCGTGGCGAACAGAACCGATCTTCCGACCCCCAGACGCAACGAAGAGATGTCAGACGCGCTGAATCTGATCGCATCTGCAGGACTGGAGGAGGATCACCGGCGTACTGTTTACAGCATCGCCATATCTGAATCCGAGTTCATGAAATTCAATCTGGACAACGATGGCAGCCCCGGAACCATGGTCTCTCTGCTGCTCAGCCGGGCCATTGCAAAGCTGTTCCCGGATGCGAATGACATCATCCGCATCACACTGTGCGTGAATCAAAGAAAGGCACTTCACGCACCTGCGGCACATCAAAGTCTGGTCGGCGGCATTATGCTGGAATACAAGGATAAAATGCGCGACTGGCCTCTTGACCAGCAGGCCACCGCTTACAGAGGTATGGTCTTAGCACAGAATCAGGAGGAAAATGTTCTGATGGGAGTAGCCTCCATAAAAGGGATCAATGGCCTTATTCTCTCCAAAGAAAACGACCAGGAGCGCCTGGGCGTGACAAGCTATATCAGTGCTCTGGCTGCCAGGGTCATGACGGCCACAGTGAGTTATGTTGGCAAGGCCAACTATCATGAAGCCGAGCAGTATATCCGTGATTTCCGGGCTTGGACCTCCTCGGCGACCGATGGCTTAACTGTAGAAATATCCGCGGTGAATGGACGTTTCACCCTTGATTTTCTCCAGACATTTTCAAGCCCTGTTTTTGTGAATGCCTTTCTGAAGGAGCTGGAGGAAAATGGAATCGTGTACGACCTGCAGGATGTGAATGAATTGGAGCTTCCAAACATCAAACTTCCCTGGACCGAATAACAAATATTCAAATATTGTATTCATCTCCCAGGAGACTTAAGATATCCTGTTCCGGGGTATAATGGGTATCGTTTGTTGAAGGTGCCGTCGCCACCTGTAGAGTATGCAATAAAGAGCCGGGAATCATTCCATCATTTGCGATAGCCTAACAGCTTGAAATTTAGACTCTCTATATTAGTTTGAGGCTTCTGGCATGATGGTGGGTACTATGCCAGAAGCCTCGTAAAATTTAGTAAAAAGCATAACTCAGCTTGAACAGAAAAATAGCCATATAGCTGCAGATTATATCGCCATCCTGTTTTCATGATATATTCATCTTAGCTTGTGACGGAACGTGAGGGGCAATACTCATATTACATTTTTTACAGAAGCAGATACAGTAAAGAGCAATATAAATAATCTTGTTATCAATTAATGATTGTCTTTCACTGCTTATTTCCTCATTATGAATTCATTGCTATTTCCATTTTATATTCAACAAATAGTCCTGCAAGTTTTTAAACTCGACTTGGTCTAATACAATTGAGCTTTTTGAATGAGGTTTTTTCTTTCCTTCGATAAGGTTGAAAACCGCCTTATTATCACCATCTTCATAGAATTTCCAAACCAAGCCATTAGTATATATAAAATGCTTTGCTTTCTTGGCCTCTCCGCTAGACTGGTCTGTTACCCTCACAGAAACTCCCGCCGCCTTTACTTCTACCAGGCCATAAACATTTCCTAGAGCGGTTTCTGCAAATCTAAAATCTTTAGATACTACGGCGATATCCGGAATTCCAGCCTCCGTTGTCAATCTGCTGTCTTTTCCTTTGCATATTCTGTTGATATCAACCACTGAAAATATTTCTTCATCTACACACTCATCCAAAAGATTATACACGAGGATCTCTACCCCAGCTTCTATTGGACATTTGGAAATGACATCATTTATCTTTCGTTGATACTTTTCTGTTTTCATTTCGCCCCATCAATTTCATTAATTTAACAGACAATATATCATTATCGCCTGCTGCACTTTTAATAAACTCTGTTTAAACTCATATCCCACAAAGTAATCAGAATCAATTACATCTTCTGTTACTTCTTCGCCTCTATAAAATGGCGGACATGGATTTAGGATAGCGCCTTTATTTGCTACTCCCATCAAGTCTTTAGAAATCTGATAATCTTTAAATTCCCCTATCATGTTTGAAGAAATGGAATCCGTACAAATAATATCTTTACCTTCAAGCGCATTCTTCAAGTTATCATTACAAGCAATTCCAGAGATTTGATACTTTGCAGGACTACTCTGAGTTAATGAAAATCCGAGTGCCTCTGAAGCTTCTTTCCAGGCTCTCCCTATATTTCCATCTGCCCCTACAAACAAATACTCATCCTTAAGGTAATCAGCTCTGACTTTTGAGAGTGCATATAAATCAGACATCATTTCACAAGGATGGTTATCATTTGTCAGTGCATTTATAACTGGTATTGTCATAGCTGCAGCCATTTTATCAAGCATAGTAATATCTGGGTAACGGACTATAACAGCATCAGCCCAATTTTGCAGATATCCGCAAACCTGGTTTGAACTGGGTAAGCTTCCAAAGTTTCTTGCATCTGTGGCAGAGCTCACTCCGGGAACGTCCTTTAACAGCCTGGTTACTTTACTTGTATCTTTGTGCTTCGGACTTTTTGCATTTACCTGTCTTCTTGGGTTTATGTCTTTTTCTGAGATCTGTGCCAACAGGATAAGCCAGAGTACCGCATTTATAAATTTGGTACGTATAATTGATATTGCAGTTATCTGCTTTGGAATGCTTACATCCATAGTTGGAATGGATCTGGGTGCGCTGTGGGATCTGTCAGATTTTGCCAATATCCTGATCGCTTACTGTAACATTCCGCTTCTGTACATCGGCTTTAAGTATGTGAAGAGAGCGCAGGAGCATTTTGAGAAAAATGACGGAACTCCTTTTACATCTGACGTCATCGGGACGACGGCAGACGTCTGGGATAAAAAGGCCGGCAGAAAAAAATAAAGATTTCAAAGCAAAAGCTCATATTACTATCCCTGCCAGCTTCATGCTGGAGAATGCCAAAACCGTAGAAATCCACATAAGTAAAGAAAATGCAATCCACATTATGCCGTTAGCTCTGTTGTATGCCTTTACATCGGCTATCTCATCTTCTTCAACTGTCTGCCCCGACCAAAACCACATGGGTTTCTACCTTTTCCAGGCAAAGATTCCAAGTCCTGTAAGTAATGCACTGACTGGAACCATTATTACAAGCCAAATAATTAAAGCTCCCATACGTTTCTCTCCATAATCTACCGTTCTTTATTAAAGCTTCACTTGTAATACCCATATGCCACCATCTACTTCCTATACAATAGCCGATATGCACTTTATCTGTTTTTTCATCCTGATCAACAACAGATATACTCCCGATTGGTTCATTAAGTGATTTCAAAACAATAGCCCACTGATAGTATGTTGGATCAGCATATTGTTGTACCCATTCGTGTATGATTCTCTTTGTATCCTCTACATCGTGATAAGTTGGCCATCTCAAAAATTCTGTTACTCTCTCATCACTTTCCCAGTTATTAAATGCAGCCTGAGCATCCTCATCTATAAACGGACGAAGAATAAGCTTTTCAGTTTCGATCACTACTGTTCCTTTATGGTTCATGTTTACCTCTCCAAACTGCCGATTTGCAGATGTTTTATCCGCAATCTGTCATTTCTCAGAGTTTCTTCATCATCCAATATGCATCCATATAGGATCCATCAGCATATTTCATGTTTTCAGGAAACGTGCCAAACTTTTCGAATCCCAGTTTCTCATACATTGCAATGGCATCCTTATTCTCTGCCATTACTTCAAGCTCTGCCTGCTCATAGCCTATGTTCTTCGCAACATCAAGTACAGTCTGAAGCATAGCTTTCCCTATACCGCATCCACAGAATTCTTTGTATAGAGCAATTGCAACATCACACCTGTGGCTGTACCTCTTATATGGTGCAATGCTCATAAGGGAGCAATTACCGATATGCTTACCATCAATAAAGGCAACAAGCATAAGCTCACGCTCTGCATCTATCTTAGCCTGAATGAATTGATTCTCTTGTTCCTCTGTAATTGTGATTTCTTCAGGTTCTCTGATCAGATAAGGAGTCTCGGCACTAGTCGTTCTCAGATACTCTATAAGAGCCGCTGAATCTTCCGGCCTTGCATTTCTCAGTATTACAGTTCTGCCAAGTTTATCCTTAATAGAAATTTCCCCAAATTCCATAATTGCCCTCCAGCAAAACATATTTTTACTATAACAGAAAAAGAGCTATTTAACAGTAAATAGTGCTGTCAAACGGCAATTTTTCTGACATATTGAACTTGTTCTCATAAGTCGCTTATCTTTTCTGTAAGCGTATCGCAAATATCCTCAACAACAGTTACTGCAATGGTAAGAGGATTTATTTTACACACTCCTCTGCTTCTCATCTTGCCAATAGTCATGAGTGCAAAAGATTTTCCTACAGGTCCCTGATTATCATTCCATTCAAATTCGGTAAGGTCGATACCTTCCCACCATCCTTTGTAGTAACGTACCTTGTTGGTTATCTTATTTGCAAACTTCACTTCATCAGCAGAAACCATGAACTTCTTGGCGTTCTTTACCTGCTTAAGGCCGTTTGCATGGTCGCAGTCAAGGTGGGTGACAAGCACTGCATCTAGGTCAGAATCTTTTATGCCCATTTCAAGGAGCTGCTCATCTATACACTGTCCAAGACCAATCCTTCCCTGATTTACCTCGTAGAGCATAACTGAACCTAGAGACTTTATCTGTGCCTTTTTATCAAAGAATTGCAGATACAGGTGCGCATACATAAATTCACACACATCATTAGTCTGGCTGCTGACCATCATGGGCAAGCCATTTGCATTCTGTAAGTTCCATATCCGTGAATGTTGCCTTAAATGATGAGTTTTCAGCACTGCAAGCATATATACCAAAGGCAATTTCATTTTTTACATTAAACATATGACAGATGCGCATCTGCTTAAATGTAACCCCATCAAACGAGTTTTCTATGCAGAAATCATCCTCACGTCTGCTGAATCGGAACCACACAGATTTTATTTTTGCATCAATATCAGTTGAAGACCAGTCAGAATAACCATTGTTGGTCACTACACTGCCAAGTCTCTGGATTTCCTCATTTTCATATTCCATTGAAGCCTTGATCCAATTATCACTGTCAAGATACATGATAATTCCACTCTGGTCATAGCGAACCTTAGTATCAAAGTCTGTCCTCACTACAAATGAAAAGAACTGTTCCTCTGACTTCATCTGTAAAATAGGTGCATTATCATTCCTAAAATGATAATATGTCCTCTGCCAAAGATCAGTAAAAGGCTCAGTTGTGATTGTTACTTTATCCTCAGTAATATTGCATACGTTCGGTTTTCTTATCCATTCCATTGTTCTTGCGTCAATTTTCATTTCTTCTGTTCTCCCTTACATATACTATGAAACCACTGATAATAATCTATCTCATTATTTTTTATATTTATTGAGATTGAATCCCTCTCTTTTTGCCATCTGTAACAAAACTGTTCATTTGATGCATCTTCTGCATCACACATATCAAGGAATCCTAAATCTTCAGTTCAGGCTGATATATAATCTCTCTGGCAGGTGGCTCTACACCCTCCGGAATATAGATTGCCTCATACAGAAAATCCTGTAATAATTATATTTCATTGTCTCTAAGTCTTCTTAATTCCATAAGCCATTATCCTAGAAGTTAAAAATCAACAACAATATCTGAGATAGCAACCAAAGTAGCTTCTCCACTTATTTTTATTCTTCCGTTCTCAAGCAGTTTGCAGTATAGATGACCACCTCTTTTTGATGCCTGATATGCATGAATCTCTGATTTTCCCAGTTCTTTTGACCAGTAATCTGCTATCTGACAATGTGCAGAACCGCACACGGGATCTTCAGGAACCAAAAGTTTAGGAAAGAAGCTACGTGATACACAGTCTGTATCTGTTCCCTTTGCAGTAACATCCTGCCCACGGCCGGGTAGCTCAGCAAGTTTACTCTGATTCGGCTGCATGTTTCGGATCTTCTCCTCAGATTCAAAAATGCATACAAGATCAGGTCCCAATATTGCCTTAATGGGTCTCACTCCAAAAGCACTTTCCATATCATCTGTCACTGGTATCTCCTGCTGCTCATATGTGGGAAAGTCCATCTCATAGAGTTTACCTTTTCTAGCAATTGTTAGTTTTCCGCTGAGAGTATTAAATTCTATTACATCCTTATTCTGCTCAAAGTAGTTAAATATCACAAAAGAGGAGGCCAGAGTCGCATGACCGCATAGTTCAACCTCAGATCCCGGAGTAAACCATCTGAGGTGATAGCCCTCTTCCTCCTTGACTATAAATGCTGTTTCGCTCAGATTATTCTCCATCGCGAGCTTCATCATGAAATCTTCTTCCGGCCATTTATCCATTACACAAACTGCCGCCGGATTCCCGGAAAAAGGTTTGTTTGTAAAAGCATCAACAATATATTGTTTCATTGCTTACCTCACTCGTTTTTTATACTCATATGCTATCTGGACCCATTCTGCGCCAGAACTATAATACCTTGCTCATAACTTTTTTCTAATCTCTTTCAACTCCTCAATGCTGAATTCTATCGGAGTTGCATTTTCAACCTCAATCGTGTGTGACTGTTCAAAAGGGATATCTCTCTTCATAGCAAGAAGAGTCATTATAACTGCCCCATGTGATATTATTAGTAGATTCTTATCCGAGTCAGTATCATGCTTCTCAAAAATATGATCTAGTGCTCCAAATAGTCTTTCCATGACCATTTGATAAGACTCCCCGTTTGGAGCTCGATTGTATCTTTTATTAGACATCCACTGTTTGTGCTCTTCTGCGTACATAGACAAAATCTCATCCCAGTTATGTCCTTCAAACAAGCCCAGATTCATTTCTTCTAAGCCTTGTACCACTTCATACCCTGAATGAAAATGCTCATCTACTATTTGAGCAGTCTTTACTGCTCTTGCCTGATAGCTTGTATATATCTTTTCAAAAGAGATCTTTCTGTCCTCCAGGTTCTTGCATAACTCCTGAGCCTGGCGAATGCCATTTTCGTTTAGCGGAATATCCGTTGTGCCCTGCACTTTCCTCTGAATATTCCAATCTGTTTGTCCATGTCTTGCAAAATATATCTTCACTGTAATATCTCTCTAAATCTTATTTCCTATCCTTGTATTTATAATCTCGCAATTACGCACTCACCGTTATCATATTTCATCGATCTATTATCAATGCTAAAATGAGCATTTTTAAGCTCAGACACAAGTGTATGCATGAAAAAGCCATGTGTAACTATCACGCAGTCCTCATTCTTATCAACAAGCATATGCACAAACTGCTTAGCTCTTTCCTTTGTCTGTAACCCGCCTTCTTTCTGCCTGTCATTATTGAAATACCATTGAATCCTGCCTGTGATATTCCAAAATAGTAATGGTAGTTTAGCCTCAGTATTAAAACTTGCAGATAAGGGGACTTCATTAATCAGATCTGTAGCAATATAATCCTGCACACCAAAGATATTCTGAGCTGTTTCCCTGGTCCTTGACAGGGTACTTATGTAGTATCTGGAAAACTTAGAATCTGGTATAGAATAGCCTGTCTTCATAACAGGAGCCTGATCGTATTGCATGCAAGCTTCATCAAACTGATGAGCTGTGTACCAAGATTCCCATCTAAAATTCACTTTACCATGTCTAATTAGAACAGCCTTCACCAACACCCTCCAACAAAAACATATTTTTACTATAACAGAAAAAGAGCCATTTGACAGTAATTGCACTGTCAAACGGCCATTTTTCTGGCATATTGAACTTGTTCTCATAAGTCGCTTATCTTTTCAGCAAGCGTATCGCAAATGTGTAATGATATAAGTCTTGTTGCTGCCATAATATTTTTCTCCACAAAAATAAGTGCAGCTCCGAAGAGATGCACTTAATCATAAAGTTCTATGTTATATTTGCAGTACCATTGAATTTATAAAATGAACAGTAGCGTAATGATAGGTAATGCTTTTCTATAATCTTTATTTGTAAAAATATATGCTGTTCCAAATAGAAAACCAGCCACTGCAGAAAAAATCCCAACAAGCACGCTACCTTTAGTCAATATATGGAACAATCCCCATATAAGTCCAAGAACAATTCCACCATAAGGAATCTTATCGTTCTTAAACCATTTCTCAAATGCCTTCTGACCGTAGACAATTACAAGAGAAATAAGGAATCCTTCTGCCAGATAATAAATATATTGGAATATGAACAAAATCGGTTCCTTAGAATTCCATTCAATAAGAACTTTAAAACCATTCCAATCCAAATACTTCGCAATGATATTTACTGCGAAGCACAGCAAGAGAGCCACGTATTGCCATCCCTTTATTTTTTCACAGTGCTCCCAGATATCAAAATCTGTTGTTTTCTTTCCGATATATATTACTATAATTCCAGCAATGATCCACAATACTGTAGTTGTTACCCAATGAATTATGTTTTGATATGTACTGTAGTTACTTACATCAACCCCCATCTTCCCTTCAACAAACTGGACCAGCAATTCTATTGCAAAAGCCGCACATGCATACAGCGCACACCATAAAAAATCAAAGCCTGTTACTTTCTTTTCACCCATAAAAAACTTTCCTCCCAAAACATATAAACACAGCTTCTCAATGATACTATTTCCATGCAAAGAAAAAAAGAGGCTCTTCCCAAATCGTAGTAAAAAACCTCTCTTCTCTCCATTTCACTTGTATTATTGATAATAACTTCCGGTATTATGCACCAACTTCCTGGCAGATGGAGCGTTTTACTGAAAGATAAAGCTTTTCTTTATGTCTTAAAGCATTTTTTTCTTATTGCAGTTTATCTCAGTCTTTTTATTCTTCAGGAAAGCTATCAGCTCAGACGAACAGTTTTCTTTTGGAACTATCATTATCTGTCTCGCTGAGGGCTTAAGGAAAAAGAAGTTTTTGTCCTCGACAATCCTGTAGATAGCGCTGTAATTTGATCTGGCGCTAACCTTTGGAGATGTCCACTCGAAATCTTCTTCATTGAAGGTGTAGTGCACATTTAAATTTCCCAGGGCTTTATTGGTCTTTACCTGTCTGCGAACACTGAAATCAATTACAAAAGCATAGACAACTATTAGAAAAATTGGGGCACTTGCACCTGCGAAAATATCGCTGGCATTATTCTTCATTATGCCGGATATGATTAATTTGCCCGGCATAGCTATGTAAATAAGGAGAAATAACCACCAGTATTCCTTTAGCATAGTAATCAGCCTAGCTCTTGTCGCCTTCTTTAACCCCTTATAATCACAAAAAAAATCTGCTTCATATGGCATTTATGTTTTCCTCCAAACAATACTTTTTTCTTATGCTATTGCACAAGCTCACAGAGAATTATATAACTTACCAGCACGGATATCCAGCCAGTTAAGCTGTAATATAAGTTCTCCAACATTATACAATCAAACAGAATCAGAAAAGCGGCCATGAGAAAAAAAATCATTTCTTTCCCATGGCCGCAAAACCTAAGCTATATTTCCTAATCTCTCAAGTATTCCTCCTCATTACAGCTATAAATCCATGCTGATCGCCACACTTTTTCGAGCAATTCTTGGTAATTATTATATTTTTACCGATATTTACTCTAATGTTCCTTCGGCTTAAATAGCCATCACACTATTTCCAGGTCTTTCCATATGTATTCTTCTGTACCATCTGCCTTTATCACTACCCTGTTGTTTTCCTTGCTTGACTGTGTCATTTTAGCCTATAAAATTCCGAAGAAAAAGCCCGCCATCCCTGTATGAATGCGAGCTTTTGACAATCATTGTATTCTATTTTTACTTGTATCCGTTCTTGGAAAGATCATCGCACCAAGCTTCTATTTCCAAAAATGCCTTTTCTAACTGTGTGATTTTTACAGTCATATGTACATCATATCTACCATCAGCTTCCCAGGAAGTAATGAGCAGCCTCTTGTCTAATATGTATTTCGGAATAATGACGTTCACTCCAAGAGACTGTGCGTACTTAATCAGTTCATTTAGCGAATGCTTATACATTTTCCTTTCAGCTTTTATCTGAGCAATTTTTAATGGATAATTACTCCCTGACATACAGCACTTCTCCCTTATTGATCTCAGCCATTATTGCTGAATTATCTTCTTTTCCAGTCTTAAAATACAAAATGTCATAACTCTGAAGAAAATCATCAAACTCAGCAAGTTCATCTGCAAACTTCATAAACTGCTTTGAAGTTAATACCTTACCTTTTGACTGATTTCCAAATACCGCTATATCAATATCAGATTCTTCTGTACCGTCTGCCTTTATCAGTACCCTGTCCAGGATAAGCTTAAGCGTATCACTATCAAATGAGTCAAGATCCACGACAGCCTTCAGTTTTTTCTCCACTTCAATGCTGGCGTTAAGGTTATACTCTCCTGTAGTTTTTCTTTTTTCAATTTCTGCAAGAGTACTTCGCAGCTCTTTCATCACCCAAGATCTCCATAGATTTGATTCACTACATTATCAACATTATTACTTCCAAGGTATCCGAACGGTATCTTCCTCTCCCTGACTGCAGCAATGAACTTCTTATAGCTGATATGGTTGATGTAATCCGTGTAAAAATACACCATATCCTTATTCTCAAGCATCTTGCCATCAACCGTCTTATAGGCATCAGGAGCTATGAACATCCAATTAGGGAAAAGTGCCTTCAGCTTATTCTGCCAGCTTACATGACCTCCGATGATAACAACATTCTTCTCTGCAATAGCTGATTTCATATCAGGAATTGCATCCTCAGATACAGGCTCATCATGCTCTGACTTGTAGGCATATTCGCGCAAAGCTATGAGCTCTGCACGGTCTTCTTCATACTTACTGATAAGTTCTTCAGACTCCTCAGATGATTTCTTTGCAACCCTATACTGCTCTCTCAGATACTTGTTTTCCTGTTCCTTCTCATGAAGTTTGCTCCTGAGTTCAGCTATTTCCTTAATGTATTCATCTTCACTGACATTGCCTTTTTTCACAGGAGCCACATGAATGATCTGCTTTTTGACTTCCTTTTTTTGCGCATTCCTTACGACAACATTCTCCGGTTTGAACAAGGAATCCTCTACATCAATCGGATCAACCTGATCACCTGTAAGATATCCGATCTCATATTCCACACATTCAGCTATATCTGTCAGCGCCGCAACAATGTCATAAACATTAGTGAAACGCTGTACCTGCTCAAAGGTATACTCCTTATTTGGATGCTGCGTCTTAAGTACTGCCAGTGTCCGTGCCATCTGCACTCTTATGCCCATATAATTTTCCATACAGTGCTCGACATAATCATCTGCATATCCCTGATTTCTCAGACATGCCCCGGCAAAATCACGCATCTCCAAATACTGCTTATTCAGCCTTTCAAATGGCAGTCCCTTTCTCTCGGGTGCATCAAGCCACTCATCTACCTGATGTGCACATTCCAGGAAAAGTTTATGATCAAACTCCAGGTATTCGCAGACTTCCTCGTCATCCTTTATCCAGGCATCCCTTCGTTTTAAGAGCAGCTTATATAAAACGGAGCAATTTTCATGGAACTCGATATTCATGAAAGGGCACATGCCCATGATCCTGCCGATTATGGTAAAATCGCATCCACCAAATTCATCCTCCGCAAGACCAAATATCTCCTCCGTCCTGATGGTCCGGAACCTTTTGAGGCTTTTGTATTCATCCTTATGATAAGTTTTGTAAAGATATTTCAAAAGCTCTACACAGTATTCATCCCCAAGCTTCGCCCCATTGTAAATGAGCATCATCATCTTGTTATGCATGCACTCAAGTGGGCTCCTCAGTCTGAATGAAACATCACCATACCATCCGACTTCATTGAACTCTTTCAGTCTTCCCCTGCATTTATCAAGGAAATCCTGCTCAATGATGGCAAAATCCATCCCCATATCCTCGGTGATGAAGTCTGTAAGAAAGAAATAATCCACACCCGTGGTATCCGGTGCCACCTCATTCCCCTGTTCCTTACTTATCATGTCTTCGATCATGATTCCAGCTATTTCCCTCCTTCTGGCAATAGCGTCCTCATCATCGTTATAATCCTCATTAAAAATATCCGCATCAAACGGATCATCAAATGGAAACATCATATATCTTCAGCTCCTTTTTTCATAGTATTGATGATACCATAAAAAACCCGGAGCAATCACTGCTCCGGGTGGATAAATCCATATTCTTGTTTATGAAAATCAGAGTGTGAATGTTGCTCCAAAAGCAACTGTCATCTTCTCTTTATTGTAGAATGCTGAAAGCTTCTCAAGGCAATCATCATACATTTTGCGGAATGCTTCGTTTCTCTGCTCTCTCTTAACTTCTGCTTTTCTTGTATCCTGAACATCGTTAAATCTCATAATATTTACCCCTTTCTTGGTTGTGTGTGGTATATGTTAGCCGTTTGGCTGCCCGTTTTCTCTTTCTGAGCTTATGATAGTACTTCCCGAGTTTCTAAAACACAATTTTCATCGCTTTTTCTATCTATTCGTTTTGTTGTCCTCTCTGTAATTATGTTATACATCACCTAGAAATATCCCAATATCGTTTTCATTGGATTTATATAATTATTATCATGTGATTTTCGATTGATTTTTTTAACGTTTTTTAACGTAACAAAGCGCCAGTAATCTTCAACTTCTGAAGATTATTGGCGCCATTTATTTTAGAAAGGAGTACAGCCCGGCTGATCTCTCACAAAATCCCCTACCAGACTAAATGCCCTGTGGCTACATACCCTACTACCCAGAGGATGGATCATTTCATTCGGATATGCATTATGACAAACAAAAACAACTATTTGTAAATAGCTTAAAAATCAAAATCATCAAAATCGTCAGCATCAAAACCGGCATCTATATGCCCGTCATTATTCAGATCAAATGGAGTATTTCCAAACATATCATCAAAAGGTCCCTTCATAACAAACTCCTTTCCCATCAGTGATGATCATTCCAATAATCTTCAGCTGCATCATATGCCTCGTCTTCATCATCGTAGTCATCTTCATAGTCGTAGAATTCTTCATACTTGTCATCAGCAAAATCCTGAGCAGATTTATAATCGTATACATCATAGGAATCATATTTCTTCTTGGATCTTGAATATGACTTCTTTGAAGTGCTCTTCTTGCTACTATATGAAGAGCTACTGCTTGATGTTGTGGCAGGCTTATGCTCGTAGCAGTAGATACTTCCTGTACTTCTCTTCCTGGTGCATCCGGACTTAGCGCAATGCCCTACGGAAGTACTTGTATAGGACTTGGTACTGCTAGAATATGAGCTACTTGAAGAACTCGTAGATGACTTATGGACATAACAATATATGCTTCCGGTGCTTCTTTTCCTGGTGCATCCAGATTTTGCACACTGGCTGTTATATGCGCCAACATTCAGCGGTATACTTGCAAATATGGTAATCGCTACAGCGAATGCTGTCACAAGAGTAATTATAGTCTTCTTCATGATCCCGCCCTCCATTACTTCTCTGAAAACGGTGTAATATCTCTATATACAAGATAATCCTTTTGAGTTGCCAGTTACATATCCACTTAAACAAAATACATGCCTTTATTTCTATATCATGTTACTCTCCATGAAGCCATCCCGTATCCTGATTATAAGGAATATCCGGATAATCCTTCTTTAGCTCATTCTTGAACAGAACTATATGCAATAGCACCGATAAAAAGGCTGTCAGTTCAATATATCCAATCCATAACACAATAATATCAGAATGACTTCCTATAAAACTTCTTAATGCAAAATCAATGTATTCCATTCTGTATTCCCCTCATCAATCTTTAGCATATTCCCCATACAACCGTAACTGTATCAGTTATATCGATATCATCAGGCTCAATATCCATATCATAACCGCCCGTACTGCACTTTGCAGTTTCACAACAGAGCATATCCATGTGCATAGGCGCTATTTCCATATTGATCTGACCCCAGGAATAATCAATAGTCTGTATATCTCCAAGCTTTACTCCTGCAGCTGCGGTCAATATTTCAGCTTTATCCCTTGAATCCTTTACAGCCTTGCCAAGCAGTTCATTTTTCGCAGCCGTCTCATCTTTCACAAAGAAACTGATTCTGAACTCAGGATGAATTATCAATGCATTAGCGAGAGAATATAAAATTTTTCCGAGCCTGTCATTATCAGACACAAAATCAACCTTGAGAACATGCCTGAATCTATATCCAACAAATCTACTTTTCCAATCACCATTTTTGTCATGGTAACTCTCATTCTCAACTTCAACGTTAAAAGAAAGAGTCTTAACATCCTCACTTGAAAAATCATGCTTCTTCAGTATTTTCTTTAATTCTTCTGTATCCTCTGATGACTGTTTCAATGTACTGGAATATTCTTTTTTCACGCCTTCCAGAGTAATAGTTATCCTTGTCATATCAGGCCTTACTTTAAGTTTTCCTTTACCGGTGACACGTATTGTTCTCTCAATTGCCATAACTCTGTTCCTCCTTAATCATGCCAACGCTAATCCTGCAAACAGATCTCCCATGCAGAAACTCAGATGGTCGACATCTTCTTTTCTAGCAGTCTCATACAGCTCATTGAGCCTGTAATCAGGATCTGTCTCCAGCTTTGTGAAAAGAACTGCTGTGTTGGCAGCATCAACAAGTCCATCATGTGCTCTTCCTTCAGGTGCTATGTTAGATATAAAAAGCGCTTCCTCAAGGCTATATGCCATTCTTCTATCCATCTTCCGTCCGAAGGTCTTCTGACAGTCAATCCAGTTTGCAAAGATAATCTCAAGGCGATCATCCTCTATACCCTTTTCAAATGTTTCACGGATAATCTGCTTAGGATCAGAATTGCTCCAGGATACACATCTGACATCATCTGCCGGCAGCCAATCCAGGAAAGATTCCAAAGCATCTTCAAAGCAAGGAGCATTCTCAACATCTGTCTGAGAAATACCAGTCAAATTCTCAATAAAGCTGTCTATATAACCAAATTTAGGTTTAACATATGTATTGAACTCATCGATAATCTCATAGTCCTCATCAAGAAGAACTGCTCCAATCTGAATAGTTTCCTGACGATACTTATAGCCATTTTTCCTATATACCTTAGGAACCATACACATCTCTAAATCTAAAACAGCATATTTCATAGGAATACTCCTCTCTAAACTACTGCGAGTTTTCTGCTTCTGAGTATATTCTATAAAATATGCTGTCCTATAATCACACCTGTATATTCGAATATTCGTTCTAAAGATCTATAAGAGCGATCTATAAGAATTCACGCTATTCTCTTAAGAAAACCCAGTGGCTCTCCATCAACCTTTGCTGTCATTTCGATCCTGTCCTTATCCCGGGCAATATCTATGTATTCAATATAGTATCCCACATTTTTTAGCATTGCATATATATCTTCATCTGTGGCATCATACGCTTTACTATGGCAACACAGTTTTCTGCTCTGTGCCATTTTGTTCCTCCTTATTATAAGAAGAAACAGCTTTCATTATGGCTTGGTCTTATACAGAAGCTCAAGTGCTTCCTTAAAAATCTGGGCTTGAGCGAGATTCATCTTCTCGCAATATGCAAGCAGGCGATCTCTTTCTTTTCCCGTAACGCGGAACCCAAATATAATCATATCCTTACGGCAATATCCAAAGCAATGTAGAACTTACCCAGATCATGGTTTGCAGCATGTAGCGCTTCCACTTCATATCCACTATCTGCAAGTACATCACCAGCTTCAAGGAAATTATAAAGTTCAAGTCCATAAAAATCACACAAAGCCTGAACTCCTGCAAGTTCCATCTCTACAGCTATGCAGCCTTCCTTTTTTCTTTTGGCAACAAGTCCTTTTGTCTCTCTTAGCATGGAATCCGTTGTCCAAACACGGCCTTTAACATATGGAACCTTAAGCTCTGTAAAAATGCTCTCTATTTTTTCACGCCCCTTAATATCAATATAGTCACTTGCCGGAGCGTAGTAATATGAAGCGCCATCACCTCTATAGCTCTCTGTTGGAATGATAAATCTTCCGGTGGTCTGCTCCGGATCAAGGCTTCCACAGGAACCAAACATAATAAACTTTGTTGCTCCGATTACCCAATGTGCTTCATAACAAGCGCCTGAAGCAAAAGCAGAGCCTATTCCCGTTAAGTAAAATGCTATCTTTTCACCTTTGTACTCAAGACAATAGATAGGTATTCTTCCATTACATGCACCAAGCGAACCGATTTCTACACAATCAAATTTCTCCAGGATGTGGTCATGAATTACTTTTGAAAAAATGATTAGGCATTTATCTACAAGATGTTTTTGTTCTCCATAAAATTGTTTAAGTTCTATTATTGGTTCTGTCTTATCATCATAAAATTCTTCGCGCATCGTTCACTCCTCCTCACTCAAATATGTGGCCTTATGAGTGTTACACCAAGATCTCCGATCAACTCATCTTCAATATAAGCACTTACCATGAAGTCTCTGTCGCTTTCAGCAACGCTTCCAAGAATCTCTGTAATCTTCTCTAGATTGAACTGACCGTCTTCAGGCTCTCTTGCCAAAAAGTGCGTCTCAGCAGAAGTTGCTTCCCTATGAAGCTTTACCTTCAATGCATCCTCTGGCCCTGCGCTCTTAATCACGATTTCTCGCCCATCAGGTATAATGTATTTCTGTTCATTTATTCTCATAGACACCTCCGAAAAAAAGGCCTCATCAAACTCTCGCTTGATGAGGCCTTGTAAACTATATCAGTTATAAAACTCTAACTATGCCCTACACTTAATCTTATCCTCATCATACATATCAAAATCAAACCCCTGATTATCATTCACGGGCTTATTGGTGACCATGTATGTTGTGACGAGAATAAGTCTTTCCATAGCATCTACCTTTCTGAAAATTATTAGTTGTAAGTATAATTGACTGATAATTCACTGTCAATAATATTTTTTACAGATTGTTAGCCAACTGTCCAAAAATCCATACCTTACTCGCACCTGATTTCTTCATAGTATTCCTTCAGAAATCCTTCCATGTATTCATGTCTCATTCTAGCAATTTCCTTAGCAGCCTCAGTATTCATCTCATCTTTGAGCAGAAGAAGCTTATCATAAAAATGCTGCACTGAATCATCAAGAGACCTTCCTGCTTTTCCTCCATAAGCAAAGGTTCTGGCAATTCCTATTGCGCCAATAGCATCAAGTCTGTCTGCATCCTGCACAATCTTGCCCTCAAGTGTTTCCGGAGTCTTTCCCTTGTTCTTACTGAAAGACACTGCGTTTATTATCTCGCAGATTTTTTCTGTAGACTCATCAGGCACACCATTCTCTTGTAAAAAGGATCTGGCATTGGCATTATTCTCTGTCTTGAAAAGCTTATGATCATCAGCATCATGTAATAACGCAGCAAGAGCAGTTATTAAGGAATCAGCTTCAGGATATGATTCCGATATCAGCTGCACATTTTTGTATACTCGAAGTGTATGCTGTGCATCGTGCCCGTCTGAATTTCCTTCGAACAATTTCTTTATATATTGAATTGCTTTTTCTATTATTTCGTTCTGCATCACATCATCTCCACACTTTGACAATCGTTGAATCTGGCAAAGCTCCCTCTTTGTGATCTGGTATTGGTAATTGTTTTCATACGAATCACTTGTAGTCATCCACATCAAATTTTCTGTCTTTGAAATAATAATCCCTGTCATCTTCAGTGATTTCCCTGATTATTCTGCAAGGATTTCCTACAGCAATAACATTATCCGGCAGATCCTTCGTAACGACACTTCCTGCTCCGATGACAACATTATTTCCTATCGTTACTCCCGGCATAATGCAGGTATTTCCACCAATCCATACGTTATCACCAATAGTTATGTCAATACCATATTCATATCCCGAATTGCGAGAATCAGGATGGATCGGATGCCCGGCAGTGTATATGGAAACATTTGGAGCAATCTGGGCATTATCGCCAATCCTGACTTTTCCAACATCAAGAACAACAAAGTTATAATTGGCAAAGAAATTCTCTCCCACCTCTATGTTATAGCCATAATCACAGTGAAAAGGTGCTTCTATATTTACATACTCTCCTGTTTTTCCAAGTATTTCCTTAAGAAGCTTGTCCTTCTCCGACCTGCTCTCTGGATCCAGGTTGTTGAATCTAAATATTCTCTTTTTGTTTTCCATCCGCTCTTCGCTAAGCCCATCCATCCAAGCTTTGTATGGGAGGTTAGCAAGCATTCTTTCTTTTTGGTTCATTTTATTCCTCCGACACTTTTTTTGATTCTCATAAAATAATGATCCTCATCTTCACCAGCTCTATAGGCCCCATTATTCATCATGACCTTCTGAGATGCGATGTTGTCTTTGTTGACTCGAAGATATATCTCATCCTCTGGAATTATCTTCTTTGCTTCGGCAATAGTAAGCTCTAAACCTGCTGTGCCATAGCCTTTTCCTCTCTCATCCCTCTTAATACTGTAGCCAATATGTCCGGCACCATTTCTAAGTGCCTCCGTAAGATGATGCCTGATGCGGAACTCTCCTACCAGCTTTTCCTCATCCCATAAGTAGTAATAAGTTTCAGGCACAAACCAATCCGGCATATTTACAGGATGTTCATATGAAATAAGTGTCGGAAGAACCTTCTCCGTATATTCATCATAAGTAACACCATTGTAAGGATTTGTCAGACCATTCTCATCTTCAGGAAGTGCTGTGGTATATTCCCATTGAGCTTTAGCATCTTCATTATTTATTTTGCGAAGTTCCATTACTTTTCCACTATCTCCTACTTATTATTTCATTCCCATAACATCAACCATTCCGAGGAAGAGCAAATATACCACAAAACAAGCACCTATTATAAAAGGTATTCCTGTCGCAATCCCCGGTATAAAAACTAATATCTTTTTTGTGCGATTCTTAATTCTGTAAGCTGATAACATGAAAAAGCAACTCGCTATCATCGGAATAAATCCTATCCCCAGTATTATTATATTTCTCTCAAATTCCGTGAAAGGAATCATTGCCTCCGGATTGCTTACAGTATTTCCACCTATAACTGCACTTGCACCAAAGAAAAGTACACAACATATTCCCAGAATGTAAATTGTAGTAGCAATCGTTTTCTTATTCATAGTTTTACTTACTCCCTTGCCTTACCAAAATCATCATCTCTGTTTGCTCTGACAAAATAAAAGCAGCCCTCATCATCCACTACTATTGCCCTGGCTATCATTCTGTCATGGTCAATTGTAGTGAGCGGCCACTCATTGTCTTCTAAATTCAATATCCAATCTTCCTGCACCATATTCCCTCCACCAAAACTATTTCTAATATATCAAAAAGAGACGCCGCTTAACAGCAATTAATACTGCTAAGCAACGCCTTGTTTTACCAATCAATAACATCGAAGAACTCTTCAATATTGGTGTTTTTCTTAGCCAATGCATTATCCGGATTCTTCTTTTGCTCTTCCGCGAAATCAACAAGTCTTTTTGCAAAAGAAATGTTTTTGTCTTCTTCTGTCTTTTCCCATAATCTGATATCTATCAGAGGATGAATTCCAAGCTCTTTCTTTAAATCTATCAAACGCTTAAAGTAGAAGGTCTCAGTGTTTGCTCCTTCACAGATAAAGAAATACTTCCTGAATGGCTCAATCTGCTCTTCCCGGTCTGATGGACGCTGGTTCCAGTTCGTATATGTATGCACAGGCATATTCATTATCTCCTCTCCGTTTCGGTCCGCGCTGGGCGAACGTCCCCCGGACGTTCAGCGCCCTTCCGGAAAGAAAACTGCCTGAACACAGGAATAGCACCATATCTTCCTTCAAGATAAGCTTTGCTAAGCTTCTTGTCATATCTTTCCTTAAATCTGTCCAGAGAATAAATCTTGCTGGCATTGTCGGCATCTCTTTCAACGAACCATATCTCATCACTACGGAAAAGACTCTGATCCATTATTGTATCTTCATGTGTAGTAAATACAAGTTGCATTCTTACACCATCATGAGCTTCCATGAAAAGTTTAAGAAAATGTTCTGTCAGCTTCGGATGCAAACTGCGCTCCAACTCATCAACAACAAATACAGTATCAGGTCGTTCTGTAAGGAGCATATCAATCAGATCAAACAATCTCTTTGTTCCATCTGATTCCTCAGAGAAATTAAAGTCAAAAACAGATTTGCCATGCTTAAGAACAAGAGTAGAAATCTCAGGTTCTTCTCCCTCCTTAATGCGAATATTAAAGAAACCGCCTTCAACTCTCCAGGTCATCTGAATGCTTGGAAGGTTACTCATCTGAAGCTGAGCTTTCAACTGCGAAAAGATTCCCTGAACAACCTCTGCGGGGATCATCTTACCCATCTCATCTATGGTAATCTGCCTTGTTTTTATCTCGGTAACACCGGTATCAAAAGTCTGAATCAGTTTGCTTATGTTCTCCAACGATTCATCATTATAGTATGCTTCAGTATTTGAAATACCAATGTTTGGATTGATGACGATGATATTAGTCATGATCCAGCTGAAGGCTTCTACCAAAAATATCAGCTTGGAATTCTCAGGATACTTCTTTCCGCGGTTCATTTCTGTCAAGAAAAGCTGTGTATCCTGGCCGGCAAAGTCCTCCGAATAAACACTAAATCTGCTTTTCTCAGAAGCAGACAGCTTTACAGTTTCGCCAAGAACCGGTGCATTGCTGCCTTCTCTCAGGAACAGTTGATGTGCACTACCATCCTGCATAAGTTCATACAACCATTCCTCAGTAATCTTTCTTTGACTGAGTATTGCAGAAAAACCATAGGCATAAAAAGTATCACCCACAGTAAATTGGATTTCAAATACACTTATACGCTATTTGAAATATTCAATCAAACATACTATTCTGCAATATTAACATCCTAAAATCCGCTTTGCGGATGATGACTCCCTCCTGCCATTCATATGCCTTTATTCCTGTTTATAGCCACTTCTTTTTCCTGAAGAATAGCAGACTAACCAATACTATTAAAATGCTAATCGCAATAACCACAGGATATCCCCATCTCCATTCAAGCTCAGGCATATATCTAAAATTCATTCCATACCATCCAACTATAAGCGTCAAAGGAAGAAATATTGTTGTAACTACTGTAAGCACAGTCATTATCCTATTCTGTTTTATATCAAGATGGGCCTTGTAAAGATCCCTAATCTGCATGGTATAGTCCCTGATTGCTGTTGAAGTATCATGCAGCCTGTCCATTCTATTAAGAAACAGCCTGAAATATCTGATATTTTCCTGCTTGAAAAAGCTGTTCTCATTTTCTTCAAACTCCTGCCCTAAATCCATAAGTTGCTCGTAATGAATCCGAAGATCCCTGATATTACTCCTTATCTCATTAACTCTGCCGGACGCAATTTTTTCATCTTCATTAAGTATGGCATTTTCCATGGCATCAAGCTCTTTGTCATAACGTTCCATGAGTCGTAGATCATCCTTCACAATCTGGTCAAGAAAATCGTAAAGAAATCTCTCAAGGGAAGGCATACGCCATTTCTTAGTGTTTTTAATCCTTTTTATCAGTTTTGCTGCAGCACCGGAATCATCGATAAATACGATTCCCTTTTCATCAAGAGCAAAGGCAAATCTGCTACTCTCTCCTGACATGTTGGTTCTATCAGGAATTACAAATGAACCTGTAAGTGAGTCATAATTCACCTCTGCCTTTGTAGTCAGGATATCTTTATCTTCTATATCCATATCAATTCCCATATCAAATATGCCACTACAATTCCTCCATTCCTCAAATGTAAGAATTGCAACATACTGATCTTTTGCGTTCTTTATCTCTTCTGCTGTAACTTCTTCCAGCATTTCCTTAATCAAATAAAACATCGGTTTTCCTTCAACATTATGTTTTTAACTATTTTGTTCTTTATACTTTAAGATAATTTTGAACTTTCAATCTCTATTATACATAAATTGAGCTCTAAAGCATTACTGCTTCAGAGCCCGAATAATTCTATTTGTCCTTATTGTATCGCTCCGTCCACTCCGCCTCCGCCAAGCAGACCTGAATTTGCTGCATTAACAATTGCATCCACCTTAAGTTTAGTTATATCTCCTGAATGGTATTTTATACTGCTCATGCCTCAACCTCCGTTTACACTGCTTGCAGGGCTACTCTTATCTAATCGTAAGAAGAAATAGATCTAATTCCTCTTATAACCTCTATCTTGACATAAAGCCAAACAAGTTATTATCTTACCATTTTTTTAGGAACAAACTCTATTTTTAAAGTACTGTCCATAGCTTCAGCAAGGCGTTTAAGAAGCGCAATGCTAGGATTTCTTGTACCCTTCTCCAATCTGCTTATGTCCGCTTGACTTATACCGCTCTTCTCTGACAATTCCAACTGAGTCATACCCGCATGGATTCTTGCATCAAGTATCGCTCTTGTAATATCCATTTCTGGTTGAAGTGCCTCATATTCACTTTTAAACTCAGGATCCTGCATAAGTTCATTGGTCAATTCCTGAAGATCACTCATACGTTCCCGCCTCCTTCCTACTATGGTAGTCGGTTCTTCTCTGCTTAGCTAAATCTATTTCACCTCTAGGTGTTTTCTGTTGTTTTTTAACAAAACCATTAGTGGCAATTATGATTTGCCCCTTATCAAAGAAATACAATATCCTGACTATGTTATTTCCTTCACCACTACGTAATTCAAATATACCATCTTCCAGCTCTTTTGAAAGAGGTTCTCTAGCAAGATTGCCATACTCCTCAAGCAAGTGAAGATTAGCCACAACCTTGGCCTTCATCTTTACATCCAAAGTCCTAATAAATAATCCAACAGGCTTACTGCCGTCTATGTCTCTATAAAAATTTACTTGAAAACCAGACAAATTGTCTCCCCTCTCATTATGTTATATATAACATATTCTCTTCTTTTCGTCAAGAACGTTAGCGTAGTATATGTCGAGTTTCAAAGCCATAAAATAGCTAATTCTCCACTCAGTTCATCATGTAAGTCCTCTAATGGATTGCCCTCTTAAACACATCATAATTCCTTAAATCTCTGGGACTGCAATATACTGCAAATTCAATAATCCTAAATGCATTCAGATAATCTCCTATAACATTCGCTGCAGCCCTTGCAACAACATCAGGTTTGTTTTGAAATGCTCCACATCCAAAAGCTCCCAGTACAACTACTTCGTCATCATTATATGCAGCAACATCCAATATACGTCTCAGCCTCTTCTCATGAATCTCCAGTAGCTCTTTATCTGAAATTTTCACTTTTCTCATTCCATCATTCTGGTTATATGGATTGCTTGGATTATCCCTCAAATTGGGAGCTGCACAGGTAATAACATCGACCTCATACCACTCCGATTCAGGCATGGTAACAGGAGCTGCTGTGTCCGTCTTAAACACCACAACTCCCGGAGTGTATATTATGTCATCATTATGAACCGGATCAGAAGCAGCTCTATGCGGATTATAGAAACCATCCCACATTTTCTTCGTATTAAGCATTTCATACAAAGCAGAGCATCTGCACAGGCATTCTTCCTGTGCTGTAGACCCTTTAGTTACACCTCCACCAGGATTTGTGGCAGAAGCGAAATTATGAACAGCAACTCTCATGTTTTTATAAGCTGCCGCAGCCTCTAAAGTTCTTTTCTTAGATACAGTAAGGCTGACCCTGTCTGTATATCTACTTCTGTCAAAAGAGGGCAATGGCTCTCCAGCCAGAATCAGTTTCTGACCATCTCTCGCCTTCCTTATAGATTCTTTAAGCCTGCTGTTCTCATTGCACATCTTCTCTGTGTCTCTGAAGATAATGACATTCTCATCTCGTCCCATTTTTCCTCCTAAAGTAAATTATTGGCGTACGAGTACTCTGATATTAATTTCTCTGCACTGGAAGGAACAACCAGTTTCATTATGTCATCGATATCTTTCTCGTTACCGATCGCCTTAAATCCCGCCCATGCATATGGTGAGTCCTTAATCATCATCGCAACCGCTTTTCTGTCATGATCGTATTCTTCATACAGACGCCTTGTATATAGCATCATATCCTCGGCCCTAGCCTTAAGTTCTGCAAACTGCCAGTCATAATACTTGATTATATGTGCATCTTCCGGGAAGTCCTTGGCCAGCTTGTAAAAATCTTCTCCGCTACAGAAAAGCTCCGCCATCCTTTTTGCAGTAAACACTCTGTTAGTAGCCATTCTGTGCATTGCTACATAAGCAGGTGATTTTATCTTTACCCTGTTATGTTTCGCATCCACTACCACAAAGCCTTCTTTTTCAATATCTTCTCCGTCATTCAGATTATCTGCAGCCTCCATGCAATCTTTAAGTGTAGTAAGCAGATAGCTTTCAGGCTTTTTGAACTCTGGCAGTTCATTATCAGCCTCTTCACCGGTCTTGTTATTCCTTGCTGCAAGAAAGAATAAAAGAGTCACATCATATCTGATGACAACCGGAGTAAATGGAGATACCAATTCAAAAACGTATGTGTAATCCTTATTCAGCTTATCAAATGGTATCTCCGCTATATTCTCTGCCTTGTTAATGATATCTGCATAACTCAGATCCTTATATCCCGGAACAGGAGCATTTCCTGCATCGCAAGTGGAGCTTGTTGCAAATCTCCATGCACCTTTGTACCAGAAAAGCTTTATCATAGAGCCATCTATTTTTTCCAGCACCCTGGCGCTATTCCAGTCGATATCTACAGCATACTGTTCCTGTACATTAAAAAACTTATCAAACGGCCAGCAGACCACAGAAAGCTGAACCACATCGATCATGATTCCTCTTGCTTCACATACCAGTGGATCTGAGAAATCAGCTTCTGCCATATACTTAAAGCAAGCCAAATCACCATTACGGCTTATCCTAATGAGCCTTTTATTCAGCTTTTCTTCCCAGCTATCTGTATTATTTTCTATAAACTCTAATATCTTCGATTTCATTGCTGTGTCTCTTTACTAATCCACTTCTTTTCTTTCTTCTCCACTGCATGGTCAATCGTGATCCTGTGTATGCTGTCTATATCAGACAGAATCCCGTCTTTTATCAGTTTTCCAAGATTGACCGGAGTATATCCGCATACATTGGCTGCAAGGTTTAAATGCTTGCAGCCTTCCTTGTACATCTCCATGTTACTGTGGTCATGACCATGAATGTTTAGACACCACGGAAGTCCATATACCGGCTCATGTGACAAAAGGATCTTGTCAGCAATAAATAGCGGACCAGAATATATCTCATCAAAAAGCCCAATGTAATCTCCCCTTCTGTCATGGTTCCCAAGAAGCAGTATCTTCTTTCTGACCCTGAGCTTCTTTATATATCCAGGATTTCCAACATCTCCAAGGCAGACAAATGTGTCATTTTTCATGATCACGGAATTCAGGATATTGACCTGTTCATCTGGTTCTATCCAATCAGGATCCATTAGCTTACAGTCAGCATCTTTAAAATGTGTATCAGACAAAATATAAACAGATCCGTTTTCTGACCAGTGCCTGAATGGTTCATATAATGTTGATATCATGCTGCCTCCTGTCTATGATCACTCATCATTTTTCATTAGATACTTGTTGTTTATTACTTTCATTGATAAAGGCCCGCTAAGTGTATAAGAGTGAACAGGCGTAACAGTCCTTATTACTATTCCCTCTCTTATTGTCCCATTGTATCCAACACCTTCTGCCCTTGCTAATAGAGCCGCCTCATCAGGATACTTTGCTAAGAGATCATCGCCTTCCTCTTCCACTGGAACCATCTGACATCCGACATATCTGCAGATTTCCTTAAGCGTTGCCAGGTCAGTTCTCTTATCATCAGCTCTTGCCGTAAATACAAACCACTCTGGCTTCTTAAGCCTAAGTCTGTTCTTCTGTATTCCTTCCCCGCACCATTCTCCCTGGAGAACCAAAGAGCTCAGTCCATGTTCCTCTGCATATGCCTTCATCTTTTCTGGAATACCTGCTGTTTTTACATGCTCCACAAACGCTGACTTTCCGTCATCCTTATAAGTGAAGTTATGGCCGGTAAAAGAAATTTCTCCGTCCCTTACACCTATGGAATGGCTTGAACCATCCATCTTGGTTGTTATGTAATAAGGCAGCCCCTTAAACTCATTAAGCAGCTCCGGAGCTGACTGTATTCTTGTCTCATCAGTCTTGGGTATATATCCGGGCCTGTCTCCTATCATGGTTCCTCCGGATCCTGCCCTCTCAGGCATTTCCCACTCGCGAACTCCAAGGATTTCCGTCACATCCACTCCTTCTTCAAGGCTCATCCCCTGAAGCTTAGGGAGTTTATCAATTCCAAGGCAAAGCCCCTGTGATATCTCTCCCCTGAACTTCATAGTCTTTAGCCTGAATCCTTCACCCATGAAATCATTATTTTTGTAAGAGCTCTTCCTTAGGAATTCAAACTCCTCACATACAGGGAGAAACGAATCTATCTCGAAACAGACGACCAAATCTCCCACATGGAACTCATCTTTTCCTCCGACACACTTCCATCCACATACCTACGCCTCGTTTCTGCCATGAGGGCAACTTATCATAGTTGATTCCTCTGCTGAAAAGCAGCTCATTTTTATAAGCGACACCTTTTCCCTTCAACTCTGACGTAGCTTTATGAACTGATACTCCCTCCTTTCGGAGCATCCAGTAACAATGTGAATTAAGAGCGTTTCTGTTAGCATCTTCCTGACGCCATCTGAAGTAATCCTCAACTCTCTCCGAATTCGGAAGAGGCACCATTCTACAGTCAAATGTAGCCGCCATCCCAAGTTCAAGTGAAAAGACAGCGCTTGCTTCAGCAGCAAGAGTTGAATTATACTTGCGCACTTTTCTGCCGAATGTATCTTCATCTGCCGCAAACAATAATGAAATCTCATCGCTTTCTGTATAGGCGTATACCACTCTGAATCCGCAATCCATGAGAGTTTTTGTTGTTTTCACCATCATATCTCTAAACTTTTCATCAAATGGTTCTTCAAAATGACAGACTTCCTTAGTAAGTCTTGTAAAGCCTCTGCCATCAAGCCTTGCCACCATATAAATATCTGGAAGCAATACCTGATCTAAAGACTGCTCGTAAACACGCATCTTTTTGTCCATCTCATCAAAACGCATTTCTATCATCTCTCCCTGCTATAC
This sequence comes from Butyrivibrio sp. AC2005, assembly GCF_000424145.1. GTDB lineage: Bacteria > Bacillota > Clostridia > Lachnospirales > Lachnospiraceae > Butyrivibrio. The sequence goes on along the minus strand of NZ_AUJI01000032.1, from coordinate 17,205 downwards.
TTATTTTCCCAAATCTTGTAAATCCGACTGTTACGGCGACGCCCGATAGGTGGACACCATCTGATTTTCACACCACCTCCGTATTAATGTGACGGCGCACAATCCAATTAATTAAATGATATCCCTATAAATACTGACTGTCAGTTAACTCGTGGTTGATAAAACATGAAGCTGAAACCTGCAAGTTTTCTATAGCTTAGTCGCGGGAGCAGGATTCGAACCTGCGTTGCACAGCTTATGAGGCTGGGCTGGAACCATCTCCAGACTATCCCGCAATATAAACGACTCTACAGAGAATCGAACTCTGATCTCCGGATAGACAGTCCGGCATAATAGCCTTTATACTATAGAGCCAAAAGCCTACCCAGGGACTCGAACCCTGAACCCTCTGCTTACAAGGCAGATGCTCTAGCCAGTTGAGCTAGGAAGGCGAAAGCTTAAATGGATCTTGTGGGAATGCGACGGCGCAGCCTAGTCCCTGTGGGAAACCCACCTGAATATCCTGCTTGCAAAGCAGGCGACCACCCCATGCAGTCCCAAGACCCGCGGTGCAGAAGCCCGTGCCTGTGGACTTCTGCTAAAGTATTAAGTTTTTCAGGAATAAGAAGTGCCTGCTAACTATTCCCTAATAGGGCGACTGAGAATCGAACTCAGGTTAGATGCATATAAGACACCGGTTCTCACCATTGAACTACCGCCCATCATTTTTGTAATCGAGCAGGCTGACTCCTGCTCGATTTCGCACACGAACATTCCGCACTTCGTGCTCCATGTTCTTGCGACCGGCAAATGAATTTGTATGCAAGCATCCATTCGCTTGCCGGTCTTGTGCATCAAAAAAGGACCTACCCACTTTCACGGATAGATCCTAAAACCCTGATTATTATTCCAATGTGCCTGGTATCAGTCTAACATCGGACTTTATAATCTATCCTTCTATTTCTTTCTATACCTTTTTTGCCGCGTGATGTCGCCAAATCGAGCGCACGAGTACTAAGCATATCGATCGTGCAATCATATGCTCTGGTTTCTATGGCTGTGAAATTTGTAAACATCATATTTCTCATTGAAAGCTTAAAACCTTGCCTTTCGTAGTATTTCTGTTTTAATCCAATTAACAAAAAAGGAAGCGACCGCATATTTATATTGATGATTGCATCAAAATAAATAGGACAGGCACTTCCTATGCATTTAGGTTAGCACCTGTATAATGACTTGTAAAGCACTTTTTTCTAAATCAGCAAAAATAATTATGCTTCTTCAAACTTCCGGGTTGCAGTATCCACAATATACAACTTCTGGTTACCATATGGATCCCCATTTGAGTATGTTGAAAAAAGATCCAGCGTCAGTACTCCTCCAAGGTCAAGTGGTTCCTCTACAGGTGTATGTCCCACAACCTGGTAAAAGAGATCATCCCTGAACATTCGGTAGAAATCAGCCTGAGGTCTTGCCCAAATCGGTGAATTATCCCTCCACAGTTCCTGCTTACCCATACGGTTAATCCTTGCAAGGATATCATCAATCTCTTTCATATGATATCCACACGTCTGAAAGACAAAACTCTCCGTAAGACCGGCATGACTGAACAGCACATCATCAATTTTATGGACAAATCTATAACGTTCTTCAATAACACGCTCCAGTCTGGTAATACCTTCAATAGCAGTTATCCTTGCCTGGACAGAATACCCCGATTCCATGGCATCCCAAAGATAGGATACATCGTGGTTGCCATAGCACCACAATGAAGGGTCATGCTCTTTTCCAAATTCAGCAGCCCTGTCCAAAGTCTCGTTATATGCGTCTAAATCATTTCCCTTTCCCCAATCATCTACCAGATCTCCGAGAATTACAATGTCATCGTAGCTGTTCTCATCAACTCTATCAGCCATATCAAAAATCCATGGCTTTAAATGTACATCAGGAATCACAAGTACTCTGCTCATTTCAAAACTCCGATTATTCCAAACTGATTCATTGCTTCACTAACATTAGGGCTCTCATCTTTTCTCAATCAAAACTTCCCATTTCTTTACGGCTACAGGGACTAAAAGATTATCAACACTTACACCCAGAAGGCCGCTGAGAATATAAAGGTTTTCAATCACAAAAAAAGATCCTTTATGTCGCCATTTATTAACAGCCTGCGGAGTAATACCCAATTTATCAGCAATGGTCTTATCTTTTAATCCCTTTGTTTTAATCAGATTGCACACTCTATTCTTTGTAGCTTCAAGGTCAAGTCCTTTTACCCTGTCAGGTTCTTCCCAAGACACAGTGTAATCCAAAGGCTCCAACATGTGTCTAAATCTATTTGCTTCTAGGATCTCCATTACTTTTCTATATCCATCATCCATCGATATTGCCTCCTCTATTTTTATTTTATTGGAGATTTATCTCATTGTATATAAACTCGTGGTTGATAAATTGGATAGCTAATCTACAAAGCACCTCTATAGGAAAAGAGTCCCAGGAATGGGCCATGATCCCATAACCTTCCGCGTATGAAGCGGATAGCTGAACTGGAACGCGAACCACCATAAGCTGTATTGCACTCCACGATTGTTCCGTCAACCTGCTGCACAAGATTACCGATCAGTTCAGGTCTTAAATAATTACTTGCCGGCGGTTCTCCTGTCGATATCTTAACTGCTACATTGCCGGTTGGCTGCCAGTCAAGCTGTTCATATATCCTGACAAGACCCTCCGCTGTTATATCCGTTGTAAAAAATACAGCGGACGGTTCTGCTGCACTTTCTGTTTCCAGAACCCTCTCCTCAGACGATATATCATCTTTTTCCTCTTCAACAAGAGGCAGATTATCTTCTTTTGAAGCCAGATCAGGCAATAGCGGATTCTTTTTATCTTCTGTTTTCATCTGAGAGTTTCTACATAAGACCGCAGCTTCGGTTCCAATAAATCCCCAGAATAAAAGCATTAGGACATTTTCAACAAATACCAATATTCCTGCCTTCTCATAATCAAGGAAAGCAAAGGAAACACGGAAGAAAAGATAATCCGGCATTCCATTCCTAATGAATAAAAGCAGACCGATACCTGCTACAATACATAATGCTGCAGATATCACCGTCTTCAGTTTGTCTGTAAGGTGTAGCCTTGCAAACATTACCGGAATATGCATTCCAAGATGCAATCCCATGAGCACAAATGCCCAATGAGACATGGATAGATGCATCCTTCTGGCAAAAGAAACCCTCGTCATTCCATACAGGAAAGGTACTGCATGACCGCTCATGGACATTCCGCAGAAAGCTGTCAGAACAAAGGACAAAAGAAGGGCTATGTTCACTACTGTCGTTATTATTCTGTATGGATTGTATTTACCTTTGAATAACGCACCATACCACTTCCTGTTAAGGAGCTGATGGATAATAACGAGCACCGTCATGCCAATTCCGATCCACTCATGCAATGCTTCGCCTGTAACCTGATAAGCCATCAGACATAATAAGAGGACGGTCATACAGACATCCACTATTCTTTTTAACATGATATTTTGTTTTCTCTACATGTTCCCGTCCTCACTTCCTCACTCTTTCTTTACTGCATGCCATCTATCCAGGATCTGATCTCATCCTCAGATGCTCCTGCGCCAAAACGCTTTCCATCAATCCATGTACCACTTCCTGCATTATCTGCAAGATTCTGACCACTTCTTCCTATTCCACTGCTGCTTGAGGTGCAGAAAGGTATCATTGTAATGCCATCAAAGCTGTAGCTCTCCACAAATGTATCCATGATGCGCGGCTCTTCTCCCCACCAGATAGGGTATCCAATATAGATTGTTGCATATCCATCAAGAGATATCGCATCACTTCCAATCTCAGGTCTTGCCGCTGAATCATTCTGTTCCTTAGTTGAGCGGCTGTTTGAATCGTTCCAGTTTAGATCTGCATCTGTATATTCCTGTGCAGCCTTTATCTCATAGGTATCTGCATCTGTGATTCCTGCAATCTTTTCCGCAACACCCTTTGTGGTTCCGGTTGCTGAGAAATATACTACAAGAACACCACTGTTTTCCTTGGAGCTACCAGTCTCTTCCGAAGAAGTATCATCCGCACTTTCATCATTTGTGTTTGAAGCAGCTTCACTTGTCACGACCTGTTGTGCTTCCTCTTCAGTATTATTCGCAGTTTCTGTTTCCTGTGAACTCTCAGCCTGTATAGTCTGAGCTGTATCACTCGCCGCCTGACCCTCGTTATTCCCACATGCCGTAAGACCAATAGCTAACAAAACAGCTGCAAGTACTGCCATCTTTTTCTTCATTTTGCGTCACCTTTCTATTTCAGTTTGCCATAGTCTTCATCAGATACTGCTTCCAGCCACTCGTTGCTTGTTTCTTCCCCGGCAACCTCGATTGCAAGGTGAGAGAACCATGAATCCGGTGCTGCTCCGTGCCAATGCTTAACTTCAGCAGGAATGTTTATTACTTTACCTGGAGTCATCTCCACGGCTTCCTTGCCCCATTCCTGATAATATCCTCTTCCACCGATGCAGATCAGCATCTGTCCGCCGCCGTTTTTCGCATGGTGGATATGCCAGTTATTACGGCATCCCGGCTCAAAAGTTACATTGAAAACAGGCACCTGCTCAGTTGAAACAGGAGCGAGGAAGCTTTGCCCAACAAAGAACTCTCCATAGGGGTTCGGATCTCCGATAGGGAAGAAAATCGAATTTTGATACCTGTCCTTTTCTGTCAGCTCTGGTACTTCTTTATTCCATACTTCCTTTGCAAGACGAAATACCGCCCATCCCTTTGGCCATCCTACATACATGGTGGCATGGGTTATGATGGCTGCAATCTCTTCCTTTGTGACTCCGTGAGCCTTCGCATTCTGAAGGTGATATGAAAGCGATGAGTCTGTGATGCCTGATGCCATAAGTGAAACCACTGTAATAATGCATTTGGTCTTAACATCAATCGCTTCCTCATTCCACACTTCACCAAAGAGTACATCATCATTTAAGTGTGCAAACATCGGAGCAAACTCACCAAGCTGATCTCTTCCTGCTGTCTGTACAATTTTCTCGCTCATTGCGTTTTACCTCACTTTCCAATTTTCTGGTCTCCGGTAGACCATACATGTTTCTTTGAAGCATCACTTCTCTTATTCTGTGCCATAACACCTGCAAGCGGATGTGGCACATATGGCTCTTCGAGATACTTCAGTTCATCATCCGTAAGTTCAATGTCCACAGCCTTTGCTGCCCCTTCTATATGATGCAGCTTGGTCGCACCTACCACAGGAGACGTCACCTTGGTAAGGAGCCATGCAAGGGATACTTCTGTCATGGTCACACCATGTTTCTCGGCAAGTTCTGCCACACGGTTTATTATCACAGCATCCTGATCCGCTGTAGCATCATACTTAAACTTCGCATATACATCCTGGGCAGCTCTTTTTGTATCACCTTCGCCCGGCTTTCTGGAAAGTCTTCCGCTTGCCAATGCACTATAAGGAGTCAGTGCGATATTTTCTTCTTCACAATAAGGCACCATCTCACGCTCTTCTTCACGGAAGATCAGATTATAATGCCCCTGGATCGAAACAAACTTTGCAAAGTCCTCTTTTTCTGCCAGAGCATTAGCCTTTGCAATCTGCCATGCGAAGCAGTTTGAAATGCCAATATATCTTGCCTTGCCTGCTTTCACGATACGGTTCAGTCCATCCATGATATCGTAAATATCCGTATTCCAGTCCCACATGTGATAGATATACAGATCCACATAGTCCATCCCAAGATTTTGAAGGCTCGTATTTATCATGTTTTCAATATGCTGCTGACCACTAACTCCTTTTTCAATCTCTTCCGGCGTCCTTGGAAGAAATTTGGTCGCAACAACCACATCCTCGCGCTTTGCAAAATCTCTAAGTGCACGTCCTACGTACTGCTCACTGGTTCCGCTCTGATAAGCGATTGCCGTGTCATAAAAATTGACTCCCAGGTCAAGACCTCTCTTAATAATTTCTCTCGAATGTTCCTCATCTATCGTCCAGCTGTGCTGTCCTTTTTGGGCATCTCCAAATCCCATGCATCCCATACAGATACGAGATACATTCAAATCAGTATTTCCTAATTTTGTATATTTCATAGCCATACCCCTTTCCGTTTACAGTACTTCATCAAGCCACTTTTTAATCACAACTTCATCCGAGCGATTGATCTGTGTGCCCTTTTTCCACTCCACATCGCCCTTAACATTCTTATGGAGCTCTTCGTCACTTTTTCCTACACCACTTCCTCCGGATGTGCAGAAAGGAATGATTGTCTTTCCACTGAAATCATAGCTTTCGAGAAAAGTCTCAATAATCCTTGGAGCAACTCCCCACCAGATTGGAAATCCGATGATTACTTTGTCATAGGAAGCCATGTCTGATACTGTACCTGTAATCTCCGGTCTCGCAGAAGGGTCATTCATCTCAATGCTGCTCCTGCTCTGCTTGTTCATCCAGTTAAGGTCATCATCTGTATATATTTCTTTTGGCACTATTTCAAAGAAATCTCCGTCTGCGATACGGGCAATCTCTTCTCCTACTTTTTTAGTTACACCGCTTGCTGAAAAAACAGCCACTAAAGTTTTTCCTGTCATTTTTTGTCCTTTCTTCTTATATAAAACAAGCCTCTGACCATAAAAGGTCAGAGACTTGAAAAATCAGTTCATCTTTCCACAGTTTCCGACCTTTTCTCCGGTAACGAAATACTCATAGGTCGGGAATTCAAACAATACCGGCTTAAAGGTATGATAGTTGATCTTTCCCTGCTCATTTAAAACTGCTTCATCAGCATAGGTAGCAAGTATCTTGCAGATAAAGTGGTCAAAGTCTTCCAGTTCATAGTTACCATCAACTTCACATTCAATAGAAACTTTAGCCTCATCAATAAGAGGTGCTCCGTTTTCGCCCATTGTCCATGCAAAAGCCTCAGACTTATCCTCTTTGTTTCCGCTGATTGTTCCCATCTTATCTGCCTTTGCAAGCCATGACTCATCTACCACATTTACAGAGAGTTTTTTATTCTCACGGATTCCCTTATTGATATAGTGAGCCTGTACCAGGGATACCATCAGATGAGTGTGTGCCACAGTTCCTGCATGTGCCACAAGAGTCCATGTGGGTTTATCATTTACCATTGCTCCAACCACGATTACAGGGCATGGATATAATGCAAGTGTTGCTCCGATATTTTTCTTTGCCATATTATTTCATCTCCTTTTCCCAAAAACGAATTACATTAAGTTCCAGACTGTCTGCTACTTTTTCAAGTAATGCTACTTCCTCATCTGTAAGAGTAATATTTGCTGCTTTCACTGCATCAAGCACCTGGTTTTCTTTTGTCACACCGATAATAGGAAGGGTTCCCTTTGCTATTGCCCATGCGACCGGGATCTGAGCCATTCCTACGCCATATTTGTCTGCAAGTTTCTTAAGCTCTTCATTAAGGATCTCCAGCTTATCAAGTACAGGATTATAGATCTCTGCCCTTGCAGAGCCTTCCGGCATAGGATGCTTTGTATCATACTTGCCTGACAATGCTCCCTGCTCAAGAACCATGTATGAAAAGAAAGTAATGTCATTTTCTTTACAATAATCCAGGATCCCTGAGTCTTCTGATGATCTGTTGATCAGACTGTAATGATTCTGTACTGCCGACAACTTAAGACCGTGAGCCTTCAGGATCTCATTTGCCTGTTTGATCTCAGAAAGGTTATGGTTAGACACTCCAAGAAGAGGCACATTGTCCTTACCTTCAAAGTACTTAGCCAGTTCTTCCGTCCACTTTGGTGCACCAGACACATTGTGGATCCAGTAAACATCAAACCTGTCCAGATCCATAAGGCCAAGCTGCATCTCTATCATATCCTTCATTGCAGAAGCTGAAGATACATCTGCACACTGTGGAGTAAACTTATCGGAAATGATGTAAGACTCCCTTGGCAGCCCTTCAAGAAATCCTGCAAGCACCTTCTCTGATGTTCCCATGCCATAAGCATAGGCTGTATCCCAAAGGTTAAGTCCATTTTCCATTGCCGTGTCAAAAATAGGCTTAAGGCTATCTGCTGTAAGATTGTTTCCAAATGTTCCGTCGTTGCCCCATGCCCATGCACCAAGAGCGATCTTAGGTAGATTTGCCATTTTAGTTTTCCTCCTTGAAATTAGTGTTTTTATTAGTCTGCCTCGCTTTATAAAAGCTTCAGCAGGCAGTTATTTGTTATCTCAAAAATGGACTGATATACATAGTCCACATTTGCCTGTTTCATGGCTTCCCTTTGTTTATCCGTTACTGCGGTATAAGGATAAATACCAAACATAAATGGGAAGAATACATATATAAAATCCTGAATCTCCTGCACAGATTTCTCCGGACAGAACTTTGTGATTATCCTGCATACATTTTTCATAGACTCGCCATAAGCTACCTTAAAAGATGTAAGAAGTTCAGGTCTGCTGTTTTCCTCCATATCATAGTTATTCATGGAGAGAAGTTTTAGCAGTTGCTGCCTGTTTGCTATGGATGATGCAAGCTTGTTTGCAAGCTGCTCCTTGGAAAGCTTCTCATTTTCCTGAAGAATAGATTGTAATTCTTCATTCCAGCGAATGTACTCCCTCTCAAAAAGGGCCAAAAATATTTCCTCTTTTGTCTGGTAGTAGTTATATATTGTCGGTCTTGAGAAGGATGTTTCATTCCCGATCTCTTTAAGAGTGATATCTTTAAAGCTCATGGTCTGATACAGCTTCTCGCAGGCACTTATGATTTCTTCTTTTCTTGCTGCGGTTCTTTCCGGTGATCCTTTTGGCATATATCTGTCTCCTGATTTTTTATTCTGACTTCGTGTCAATATGAATTATACATATATATTGACACCGTGTCAATATATGTTCAATTTTTTATTTTTTTCTTAAAAATGTCCGGTGCTTACTATTATCAATAAGCATCGGACTTACTATCTTTTAACATTGCATATTGGATCTGTATTATTTAAAGCGTTCGACTTAAAATATGATTGATAGTTTCGTTATGCCGTCCTCCGTGTGCACCTGAATTTGGGCATAAAAACAGACCAGAAAGTACCGGACGTCTCCGGTCTTTGCTGACCTATGTAAAATTCTATATACAACAAAAGACATCCCATATCTGGAATGCCCTTCTAACAAAAACGCTGGACCGGACAGCTTACATCTGCCTTACATCCTCATGCGGTTTGCAACGATTTACTTTGCTGATTTAATATTAACATTAAATAGGATTTTAGTCAAAAATTTAGTTTGATCTTCCAAATCAATTAAAAAATCCCCCTACTGATCCATTTCTGATCAATAGAGGGAAATCTACCTCTTTAAGCAATCATGTAACGCATGGTCGTCCTGTTGATCATATATCATGCGTCCGTAGGCCTATAGCCCATATCATGATGCCATATTCAATTATATTTATTTCCAGTATTTGCTAACAGCTTCCTCAGCCTCATCCTCTTTCAAATTGAACTTTGCTGAAATACGATCTACTGTCGCTTCAAAAGTAGCTCCATAAAACTGAGCCTCCTCTACTGTACCTTTAATAACGCCCTCATTCAAAATACTCTTTGCTTCATAATCCAATACTTGTCCGCCCATAATTGCCTCCGTTTCTTCCCAAACACTATCTTTCCCAACAGTAAGCGCAGCTACGACTTTATTGAATAAATCAATCAATGATCGGTAAGTATAAGTATCAATGCTTCTGTTCTCCAATGCCTTCATCAGCTTCTGCTTAAAAGACATGAGTTCTTTATCATATGAAGCCTTATCTTCGTCTGCGATTTCTATACGATTTTTAAAATAGTGCTCAAGATTAAAAAGATAAAATGGAACAAGAAAATATAATTTCTTTTCAAAAATAGTATCGTCATCATATCTGATCATCTTCAATACAGGCATTGAATATGATACTTCTCTTCCATTCGGTAATAATAATTCGACAGTCATCTCATCTGGAGTTCCTTCAGTACATCTAAGAAAAAGGATCCCTGAATGTGGGACAGTAACCCTTAACTTTCCTGGCGTATACTCTCCGGTAGTCTTCAAAGCAATTTGCATGTCATACTCAAACATGCGTACTATCATATTGCCATCTTCAGTACTCTGACTCTCAACATGAAAAATTCTCCTGTTGCCTGAATGGTCTATAACCATAACCGCTGAGTCAACTATTCGTTTATCTTGTTCTCCATCTTGACGATTCTGCTGGTACTGCTCATTAAGTGGTACAACCACTTCATCTCCGTTATATTTCTCAGGCAAACTTGGAAACATCTCATTTATAAATGCCAGCAACATTCTTCTATGATCAACAACAAGTGTCCTAAACACGTCGTCAAAAGGCGTACTACCAGCATTAATTCTTTCACCCACTAGACGTTCCTTCCTTTCCGTAACCATATTATATCATAATCAGTATCATAGGAAATTGTACTATTTATGATAATTCCATAAACAGTTTTGATTTTCCTTTGCATCATTTTATACCTATCAGTAGTTTTTTGTCATTCAGCTCTCGGTTGATGGTTTCCAATGCAGGACAATCATTCAGCAGGCAGCCTCATATCATCCAGGTACTTATTTATCAGCATAACAAACTTTATATTTTGAGCAAATCAGATTGCTTTCCCACCACGTTTGTCTTTGTTTTAATCTTCTTTTGTCCTATTATGGCCCAAGACAAGTGGCCACAAACCTTCTGCTTACTGCACGATAGCTTAGTATGAATTACATCTATAGCATGTCTACTATCTTTTCCGTTATAATGCTCCACATATCTTCTTATTATCCTACGAAACTGATGTTTTGTTATGTCCATAATCCCTTCTCCTCCTTTAAGCCACTCTTTTTACTATGCTACAATCAATCCTGTTCATCCAAAATATCAAGAATTCTTTCAATCCTTCTCAAAGCAACACTATCAGATCTTAGAAGGAGCTTCGAAAATTTTGCAATTGCTTTTACCTTTTCATCACCTGTAAGATCATCCGACTGCTGTATTGGATTATCTATTTCTGTATAAATTAAAAGCCTATTTCCCAGGATATGTTCGTTATATTTACCGCCACAGTTATTTAGTAAGAACGTAGCAATTCCACGCAGTCTATGACCATACTTGAAATTTTTAGCCATTTCTTCCGGAATTCCAATTTCAACCACTACCCTCCCATTATCAGGCATCGGACATTGAAGCTGTATCCCGTACCTTGAGAAAAGGTTTAGCCCTGCATTTTCAGCAGCTTTCCTAATATCACTGATACAATCAATGGCCTTGATCCTGGTATCCGCAAAATTGATAAATACTCTTTTAGTTATCACAGTTCCTGTCACCTTCCAAAGTTTTTATATAACAAATTATAAATATGGTTTCGTTACTTGTCAATAGTATCGGATAGTATTGGATATTATGAAATAGTCTCTAGTTTATTTTTCCTACTACTCACAGGTTTTCAGATAACAAAGCATTAAAAAAACCCCCTGACACCGAAAGTACCGGTGTACAGAAAGATTCTACATTGCCCAAACTGCTCCGAATCACACTTTCTACTCTATGATAGTTTTCAGGGCATTATAAATAATTGTATACTACAGCCCGGATTACAAAATAGACTTTTTTAAAAGGGCCTGCATAGCCATATGTTGCCATGCACGCCCTTTTCATTATAGTTCATGAAACATCACCAGATTGTTCGTCCCTGGGATTTTTTCTTTTATCCGGTATCTCATCGCCTGGTCTGTCAGGATAAATGTCATGCCATGGAATGATTCCGTTCTCCATGTCCTCAATCTCTCTTCTCTTGGCATAGCGCCACAGTTCTATCCTAAGGAGCATAACAGCTTCACTGTGTCTTGCATAAAACCGTGATTTGCTCATTCCAATGACTTCCCAGATATCCTTCGGTTTCTTGGTAACCTCATCAATTTCTTCCTTTGGATGAAAGTAGCAAGTGTCCAGTCATTCACATACTGAAATTATCACATAAAATAAGCAGGTCCTCCGATTTCACGGATAATGACCTGCTATACACTGATTTTGGCCTGTTTTATTCCCCACAATCCATCCCCTACTGTGCCAGTTTTAAGAACTTTTTGTCATTCATCTGTTCATTCGTAATATACTTCCCATCACAGAATAGCGAATAAGTTGTGATCGGCGTCGGTGCATTCTGAGCATCATTCCTACTCTCGATCTTCATAGCTCTGAATGGAATGCCATTGTTCTTGGCTGTCTCTTCCAGCACAGGTACATACTTCGCATTGAACGGACACTGGTTCGTATAGTAAAGAACATATCCTTCCTCATCTATGTGCGGATGCTTAGCACACTCTTTGAACATCGGCTTCTCGGCCCCTTTCTCAAAGGGCAGATACCATAACTGTATGCCGTTATCCGCTTCATCACACACTTCAAAGCCTTTATATTTCAGGAATTTCGGATCAGCCAGAAATGGCTTTTTCTTTGCTGCAGCAAGAATGCAAAGTCCTTTCTTTCCCTTCTCCTTGCTGTCTTTGATGCATTCGGAAAGCAGGTCGCTTGAATATCCATGACCTTTGAAAGAACCGGAAACCCATAGGCAGTCTATATACATATACCCAGGTGCTTCGATTGGATTCCATGCATGCTCTGCCGGAATATATTCTATGAAGCATTTCCCGCGCTCCACACTTTTTAAGAATACAAGCCCCTCATCAAATCTGTCCGCAAGCCACGCCTTCTTTGAAGATACCTGTACATCTTTATTGTTGGATATGGCACAGCAGATATGCTCCTCTTCCAGATTCTCTTTTGTAACCCTGATATACTCCATCTCAGCTCTCCTGTCTACACTTCGTTCCGGTCCGCGCTAAACGATCGTCCACCGGACGATCAGCGCCCCCCATATAATCCTTAAGTTCTTTGACCTCACAGCCCTTTTTCGCATAGTATGCGTACATTTCATCCATCTTTTTCAGATCATAGCTTGTAACACAATCGGATATCACGTGAACGCTATATCCTGCCTTTGTCATATTGAAGCATGTGGACTTTACGCAGCCTGTGGCATCCGCACCGGCAACAAAGAACTCATTAATTCCATTCTTTTCAATGAACTCTGTAAATTCCTCGCTCGTAAGCGCATTTGCTTTCGTCTTTACAAAGATATTATCGGATAACACCTTCATTTCAGGAACCAGCTCAGCCCCTTTTGTGTCCGGCTTAAAGGTTCTGGTTCCCGGCGACAGATTATTATGCTTGATATAGATGATCTGCATATTCTCTGCCATAGCCCAGTCGATAGCCTGATTGATCCGATCAATGATCTTTCTGTAGTTCTTTGTAATGTCATTTTGAATGTCAATCACCATCAGTGCTTTGTTTCCCATGTTTCTTTCCCTTCCTTTCATATTTTTTCGCCATATCACAGGCGATTTCATAAAGCTTTTCCCTGATAGACTCCGGTTCGATTACAGTCACCTTATCCCTGCAGGAAAGCATCCATGATATCAGGCCTTCATCGTCCGCATATTCATGTTCAAAAAGGAGTGATCCATCGGACTGTTCTTCAAAGGAACCCACGCCGTACTCTTCAACGAGCTGCCACTTCATGGACGGATCAAAAACTGCCCTAACTTTTCCTCTTACAGGAAAGACCTTTTCGTTCGAAAGCTCCGGCAAAGGGATCTCGGATCTTCTTTCAAACACCTCGCCATGTACGATACTGACCATCCTGTTCAGCTTAAACAGCCGGAAGTCTTTCCGGAGCAGACAGAAGCCATACACATACCAGCTGGACCATTTGAAGATCAGATAATACGGTTCTATCTCCCTTCTCGTATCGCCTCCCGGCGAATAGTAATCGAATCGGATCCTCCTGCGCAGTTCAATGGCGTCCTGGATGAGGCCAATCTTCGGGGGCAGCGTATCCCTATACCATGACGACAGATCGATCAGGATAGAATCCCTGCCGTTTACAAATTCAGAAGAACCTGCCTGTATCTTCTCCATCAGCTGTCCGTAGTATCTGCTCCCGCTTACACTGTCCAAACTTCGCAGTCCCGCAAGGATCATCTGCATATCCCGGGATGTCAGAAGCGTCCTGTCCATCCGGTATCCGTTCATAATGCTTATGCCGCCTCCGGCTCCCTGAGAAGTCTGGATCGGTATACTGTTGTTTGTTACTTTACCTGCGTTCTAAATTCTGTTTTTGAATCACTTTATTTAAAGGTGTGGACTTATTTATTCAGGTGCATAATACACCAGATTATTTAATGCCATGCCTTTTGTGTTATCATGGGAAAGTTACTGACAATAAAAGGCAGGATCCCTCCCCGACCAAAGTTTGGTATCCTGCCTTAGCAACTCCGTACACAGAAGTGTACGAAAACATGCAAGACAATGATAACCCTTTACGTCGAAGAAAACAATCCGATTACACCAGGTTTCTACAACTCTGTCCTAAACAATCTCCAGTTCCATCAGCTCAAATGCCCTTGTGGTCAGTCAGGCTGCCTATCCGTCCATGGTTATTACAACAGATATGTTAAAACCGAGGATGGAAAAGTAATGTTCAGGATCTGCCGTGTGAAATGCGATCAGTGTGGACGCACTCACGCTCTCCTTCTGTCATCAATGGTTCCTTATTCCCAGATATCATTCCAGGATCACCTTCAGATAATCACAGCTCATGAAAAAGAGACGCCTTCAAACATCACTCTTTCCTCAGCTCTGTCTTTTGACGAGAGCAACTTTAGATACATCATCAGGATGTACCTGAAGCACTGGAAACAACGGCTTATCTCCGAACGTATTTCTGTTGATGGCGAAAGCCTTATAAGCAGCTGTTTTCAATACTTCAAGCGTCAGTTCATGCAGATTAAATGTACTCCAAATATCCTTTTCCTAAATACCACATAACCTGGCACGAACTCTCTCCTGATCCTCCATATACTTAAGAAAAAACGAAAGGAGGATCCGCCATGGATCAGGAAAAACAACAAAACATTGCTCTTATGAGATACTCTGTTATCTCTCCAATCATTTCAGGTCTCTGGGAAGACTACTCATCCCTTACGGCTTTCTTTAATGACGCCTCAGCCAAGGGAGTTTTAGCTCCTGATGGCTCGGTCAAGCACTTTGCACCACAGACCATTGAGCGCTGGTACCGTAACTACAAGAAAGGCGGTTTTGATGCTCTCATCCCTACAGGCCGTGTGGATCAGGGTCTGCCCCGAAAGCTGGATGCAGATCTTCAGGAACAGATCAGATATCTCAAAACCAACTACCCCCGCATGTCCGCAGCATCTATCCACAGACAGCTTCAGGATAACGGAAGCATAAAAGTAGGCACTGTTTCAGAATCAACAGTCAACCGCTACGTCAATCAGCTCTCACTTGAAATGAAGACCACCACAAACCCTGACATGCGACGTTACGAGCGCCCACACATCAACGAGGTATGGTGCGGAGATTCAAGCGTTGGCCCTTATCTCAAGACCGATGATGGTAAGAAGCATAAAGTCTATATCATTGCCCTTATCGATGATGCAAGCAGGTTCATTGTTGGCATAGATGTTTTCTTCAATGACAACTTTGTGAACCTCATGTCTGTCATAAAATCAGCAGTTGCAAAGTATGGACGTCCACAGATGTTCAACTTTGACAATGGCAGTTCCTACAAGAACAAGCAGATGGAACTCCTTGCCGCCCGCATCGGCTCAGTCATCCATTATGACCAGCCTTACACGCCTACACAGAAAGCAAAGATCGAGCGCTGGTTCCGCACCATGAAAGATCAGTGGATGTCAGGCCTCGACATCAGGGATTTCCATTCCCTCGATGAACTCAGAGGTAATCTCTTTGCCTATGTGCAGAAGTACAATCAGACCGTACATTCTTCCTTAAACGGAAGATCACCGCAGGACAGATACTTCTCAGAACCAAATCTTTTCCACCGCCTCAGCGATGAAGAGATAGACCACTCCTTCCTCCTCGAAATCGAGAGAAGAGTCTCGGCTGATAATGTCATCACCATAGACCAGGTTGAATACGAAGTGGACTGCCGTTTTTCAAAGCAGCATATCAAGCTCCGCTATTCTCCAGGGCTTGACGAAATTTACATTGTTGAAGCCGATGGAACACTTACGCCAATCCGTCTCCTAAACAAAGTGGAGAATTCCAAAGTTAAGAGAGACAAGGTACATATCTGCAGAGGAGAAGACTGATGGAATACTTTACACGCTACGGGCTTGAGTTTAACCCATTTATCAAGAACTCAAGGGAGATAATCGTTGATACCGCAGAACACAGGGAAGCCCTGTTCCGCCTTGACTACCTGGCCAAGACCAAAGGATTCGGCCTGCTCACCGGAAGTCCCGGTAGAGGCAAGACAACTGTCATAAGGCACTGGTCATCATCGCTGAATCCCTCGCTGTATAAAGTTATATATTCAAGTCTTTCCACCCTGACCCCGAATGATTTCTACAGAAATCTTGTTTCAGAGTTTGGCGCCCAGCCTGCATTCAAGAAACCAAGTAATTTCAAGATCATCCAGGAAGAAGTCACACGCCTGTCCGTTGAAAAGAGGAAAACGCCTGTGATCATCATTGATGAAGCGAACTATATCAACAATACCATCCTTAACGATCTCAAGATTCTTTTTAACTTTGAGATGGATTCCAGGGACAGAGCAGTCATTCTGCTTGCCGGACTTCCGAACCTTAATTCCACACTCGGGCTTGGTATTCATGAACCCCTCAGGCAGAGAATCGTCATGAACTACAACCTTGATGGTGTGACAAAGGAAGAAGGCCGCAGCTATATCTCTGAAAAGCTCAAAGGTGCTGGCTGTAATCAGACCATCTTTGATGGTGCAGCAATAGAAGCAATACTCAACGCAGCTGATGGAACTCCGCGTCTCATAAACAAGTACTGTAACGCCAGCCTCCTTATAGGTGACAGCGCCAAAGCTGATCTCATTACAACCGACATCGTCATGCAGGCAGTCAATGACTGCGAACTTGGTTAGGATTACATCCCTCACTCATTTAAAGTGCGTGAGGGATGATTTCATTTATATAATCTGAAAATCAGGTGTCAAACAATCTAACTGTACCCTTTGTCTGACACCCTATGCAGCCTCATTTAAAGTGAAGATTGAGGACTCATTTAATGTGCCGGACAACA
>NZ_AUJI01000031.1 GCF_000424145.1 Butyrivibrio sp. AC2005 | reverse complement strand
CAGCTCTCTAAAGAAGTCAGGATCAAATACCGTGAACATATAGAAAAATTTCTGTGGGGAGATGCTCTTTTCTGGAGCAGGAGCTATTTTTGCGCCACAACCGGATCCGTTTCACTTGAGACAGTGAAAAAATATATAGAAAGCCAGCGCACGGATGACCACAAAAGAAAATATGAAAGAACAGGACGATACAGCAAAGCGAAACGCTGAGGGCCAGCGATTCATCCCCCACCGACTATGTCGGAAGGAGTTTTCTCGCTGATACATCATAAAAATAGAGCAGAATTTAACATACTGATATGCCAAATTCTGCTCTGTCATTATTATTGCACCCTACTACTTTCAAAGATATGGCAGGCATAGCCTGCATATCCAATTATGGCTCTTTTCCGGGCCGTTATGCAATTTTCCAGCTTACAGCCTGTTTTCTTCCGAGGGCAAAGCTCTTATAGATACCTTCCTGCTTCATCCAAAATGATGATTGGAGCATTTTTAATGATAGCTCTTGCTATGGAAATGCGCTGTCTTTCACCGCCTGACAGCGATGCTCCGCCCTCACCGATAATAGTTTCATATCCATTCGGAAGAGACATGAACTGACATGTACTATTGGAGCAGCATAAAAATATTCTGTATTGATAGTACCGTCTGGAAAATCAAGTGTACTAGGATCAGTAGCTTTCTCCATTAATTTGTAAGATTCGACCTTTGAAGATGCCGACCTATGTATCACAGAAATCCAGATTCAAGGTCAGACTAAAACTATCACCATCGAAACAAAATCAGTAGCTCATTACTGCCCTTACAGTCCTCTTAATGCTAAACTTTGTCATCTATGTGGTTGGAGTTCTTCCGAAATTATTTTTTCTTCATTACCGGTACAATGATATCTGAGTAATATGGAACAGTACAAATTGTTCCTTCCGGCATATCTATCTTGTTATAATTTTCAAAATCAATAGTTTCTTTGATCTTGTTAAAAGCTTCTACTTCCTCGTCACTCATTTTTGATTCAAGTTTTTCCAGTCTTGAAGCACGTTCTTCATCTGATAATTTTTGATGATTTGAAGACAGTTGATTTGTTCTTGTCCAGAATACTGCATCAACCGTACCGCTTGAGAGCGCTGTTGAACGTCCGATACTGTCTACTACGACAAGCTCAATGTTTTTACCAATGCGCTGGCTGATCTCTGCAAGAACAGCCGTGTTGAAACCAGCAGGTGTGCCATCGGCTGCCACATAGTCCATTGGAGGAAGTGCCCCAGTAACGGCAACTTTAATAGTTTCAGCACCGTCAATTGTAGGCATAGCTACAGGCTTTACATCGCCGCCATTAATAAGTGCATCTATCTGCTCACTTATAAGCTTGTCCAAGGTGCCATCTTCTTTCATATCATTGATGGCATTACTGAATTCATCTCTAAGCGCTTCATTTCCTTCCATCATTAAGAAAGCAAAGTCATTGCTTAAATGTCCTTTTAATACGAATTTAACAAATTCGTTATATTCTTTATCAGTATTCAAAGTATGCATAGTAGTTAGATTATCATTGTTTGCGCAAAGGTATTTTCCAGTACTAAAATAAACCATCATTTGGTCAATATCACCTGCATTTATTGCCATTAGCATAGAATCCAAAGTATCATAAAAAGATACGGTCCATTCAGGCTTTTTACCATCTGCTTCGTGTTCAATATTCCATTCCAAATAACCTTCATCACTCAATATTTTTCCCGCAATAGAGGAGGCACGCCTATAGTTTATCATTTCATTTTCAGTCATGTTAAGCATAGTCAAAACCCCCACTCTAATGTTATTTGTATCATCTGATGAGGTTTCGGTTTGTTCAAGTGTTGCTTCATTTATAGCTTCAGTACTTGTGACCTCAGTATTGGCAACTGCTTCAGTGGTTGCCGCTTCAGTATTTGCAGTTCCGCTATCGCCTTCGTCCTTCTTGGCACCACAGGCACACATTGTCAGAATCATTGTAAGTACAAGTGTTGTGGAAATTAGCTTTTTCATTTTGGTTGCCCTCCTTTATATCGGTGGTTAATAGTTTCAAAAGACCCTTGAATTTTTATAGTTCTATCTTTATATGGTTCTTGTTGCCTTCCCATTGATAGTTTATGTCTTTGGCCATAGTTTTTAGTATCGTAATCCCGAGCCCATTATCATCCTGTTCGAAGGGATTGAATTCTTTTCCACCTGAAGTTATGGCAAGCTCAGTTGTGCTCTTTGCTTCCGAATATGAAATATCCAAATTCAAATCCACATCTTCATTCTTGGTATAGCACCCATCAAGCATCTCATAGATGAGTTCTTCCGAGCATATCTGCAGTCTGTAAATCTGCTTCTGATCAAGACCGTATTTTTCTCCGAAGTCCTGGATTCCACCCTGAAGCGCCATTAGATCGAAGCTCTGCTCCTTTATTTCGTAGGTGAAATACTTGATCTTCTGGATGAATGCTATGGTTTTTTCACGCTTCGGATTATCAAATATTTCAGAAGGTGTCCCTTCCTCATAAATGCCGCCATCAGCAAGGAATAGCACTCTGTTCGCGACTTCCCTGGCGAAGTTCATTTCGTGGGTTACAATCAGCATGCTCATGTCACGCTTTGCAAGCATTCTTATCACAGCAAGCACCTCGCCAACCATTGGCGGATCCAGAGCACTTGTGGGCTCATCGAATAACAGAACCTTGGGTTCCATCATCAGACAACGGCAGATTGCGATTCTCTGTTGCTGCCCGCCGGAGAGTGCCTCAGGCCATCTGTGTGCTCTTGAAGACAGGCCTACCTTGGAAAGCAGATCCATGGCCTTTTCCTCGGCATCTTTTCGTGACATGCCCTTTAGCTTCACGGGAGCCAGACACAGGTTATCCATCACATCCATTTCTGAAAAAAGGTGAAATTTCTGGAATACCATTCCCATACTCTGACGAATTTCATCTACGTTTGCACCTTTTTCAGTGATCTCGCGGCCATCTACGAAAATCTGTCCGGCGCTAGGTTTTTCAAGTAAGGTCAGTGACCTTAGGAGTACACTTTTCCCACAGCCGGAGCCTCCGATTATCGCGAGTCTGTCTCCCTGTTCAACTGAAAGATCTATCCCTTTTAATACTTCATTGGGGCCAAAGGATTTTCTTAATCCCTTAACTTCTATAAGATTCATACGGCAGGCCCCCTTTTCTTTTCGCTTATCTTATCTGTCAGTGTGAAAATTCCAAACACGACGTAAGAAAAGGCAAGATATATCAGCATACCGATGGAAATAGTAAGAAGCGGCTGCATTGTTCTGGCCGCAGTATTATTGATTACTCTTGTGAGATCAGTGATGGTAACGTATCCGACAACGCTTGTCCACTGAATGAGATTAACTATCGTAGACTGATAGACCGGCTTTGCTATACGCAGTACCTGGGGAAGTGTTACAAGTCGGAAGGTATCCCAGGCTGAAAAGCCCAGTGTTCTTGCAGCTTCCGCCTGACCTTTATCAGAAGCCAGAAGCGCTGAACGCAGAAGCTCTGCCACATGCGCGGACACATTAAGCGCAAAGGTAATGATGGCTACTGTAAGAGGTGTAAGACCTGCTTTGGCAAATACTCCGTAATATAGCAGCAGCAGGAGCATAAGCACAGGAGTTCCTCTAAGAATTGCAATATATCCGGTGGCAATCCCTTTGATTATCCGATTTTTACGGGTTCTAAGAAGGCATACCAAGGCACCCAGCACAGTCCCCAGAACCAGTGCTGCAAACGATATCTGCACAGTAACCAGCAAGCCGCCCAGTATTGTCTTCCATGAGCCTCCGGCAATTACAATTTTGTATAATTTATCACTAAGAGTCATCACTACTCCTATTGTAAAAATTAGGCAATTACTTATTTAAGTATACTATCTGACATACCGGGCTATTATTAGACATGTATAATGTTTTTATAAAGTTTTTCTAATGAGATACTTTGCATAATCTGATGAATTTATACTGCCAGGCACAGGCTGAGACCAGGTTTCTCTCTCTTTCCGAAGCTCGGCTTTTTACAGTTTTATCTTTAAAGGTTCGGCTTTTTACAAAAATATCTTAAAAGATTCGTCTATTTACAATTTGTAACTTTAAGTATTAAAGATAAACAGACATTTTTGTAAAAAGCACAAAAAAAAGAAAGCCCATAATTTTGAGCTTTCTTGAATTTCTATTTTACATTTTTATGTTAATCTAACAATGATTTTGGAACCATAGTATTATCAACTATTGCTTCAAATTCTACTCGTTGGTTCAATTCTCCTGCCTCTTCCATAACATCCTGAAGTCTGTCAAATGATTCCTTTTTCATTATGAGAGAGTCATTCCAGGCATCGATATCACGATATCTTTCAACAACCTGCGACAATACTTCAAGTGAAGTATCCGGGAATTGGGCTTGTAAAACCTTAGCAATTTCAGATGAATCACTATTTTGTACCCAGGTTAATCCTTTGGTAACAGCTGATACAAAGCTGCGGATCAGCTCTGTATTATTATTCATATAAATCTGTGATGCAAAAAACGCAGTATATGGGATTTCGCCGCTTTCCTCACCAACGGAAGCAAGAACAAAACCCTCTCCTGAAAGTTCAAGTTCAGTTGCTGTAGGCTCAAACAAAGTCACGTAGTCACCGGCGCCGCCTGTAAAGGCACCTGCCATCATATTAAACTGAACTGACGTATCAACATCGATATCTTTACCGGGAATGATATTATGTGCTTTTAATACGTACTCAAGAGTCATTTCAGGCACGCCACCCTTGCGGCCACCTAAAATAGTTGTTCCTTTCAGTTTTTCCCAGGAAAAATCCTGTTTTTCCCTGCCAACAATGAAAGAACCGTCTCTTTTTGTCAGTTGTCCGAAAATTTTGGGATAGTCTTTTTGACCTTCAAGGTAAGTGTATATGCATGCTTCCGGACCTGCAAAGCCGATATCTGCCTGACCTGAAATAACAGCGGTCATGACCTTATCTGCTCCGCCGCCATTAATGAGTTCAAGATCAATTCCGGCATCATCAAAATAGCCCAATTCTATAGCTGCGTAGAGGGGGGCATAGAAAACAGAATGTGTTACTTCGCAAAGAGTGATTTTTGAAGTATTACCATTAACCTGAGTATTATTTTTATTACAAGCGCTGATATTACAGAGCAAAATCACAAGTACCAGAACGCTTGCATATAAGCCGGATTTTCTTCGCATTCCATTTTTCATAATAATCTCCATTTACTTATTTTTGTATTCCAAAACGCTTTCTGACGATTTTTTCAATAAATCCTATGATGATGTGCATTATTGCAGCGCATAGTGCCAATATTACTACAGAGGTCATTACAAGATCCATTTTAAATACCTGGGAACCATATACAATTAGATATCCTAAACCTGCTTTGGATACCAGAAATTCTCCGGTGATTACACCTACCCAGGACAATCCAATATTAACCTTAAAAACATTGACCATTGTTGAAAGATTGGCGGGGAGAACAAGCTTAAGAAAAATCTGAAGCCTGCCCGCACCGAGTGCCTTCATAAGCCTTATTTTTTCGGGGGCGGTGTGATTGAAACCATTAAGTACATTCAATATCGTTACTATCAGTGATATGGCAAGTGTCATAGCGATTATTGATCCTGTTCCTGCGCCCATGCATACTATGAATATGGGACCAAGTGCAGTCTTTGGCAAAGCATTAAGAACCACCAGATAAGGATCCATAATTTTAGATACAGCAGGGTTCCACCATAGTATAACTGCAATTACAATTCCAGCAGCAGTACCGAGTATGAAGCCTGCGACTGTTTCGATAAGTGAGGTGGCTATGTGCTCTTCAAGCTGACCTGATGCGGAAAGATTTCCAACAGTTTTAAGGATTCTACTGGGGCTGCTGAATATAAAAGGATTCAGGATACCGGAAGCTGTCAAAGATTCCCAAAGTCCTATAATTAAAACCAGAATAATGATGCGTATAACATGAATCATTATTTTAGTGTTCCTTTTTTGATTCAGGTATTTCATTCGAAGGGGGGATAGATCATTTTTGTCCATTAATACCCAGCTCCTTCCATATTTTTTTAAGAAGCACTTGATACTCCGGATGTTCCAGCCTCTGCTCCGGAGTTAAATCTTTCATTTGGGTAAGATCGTGAATAGCGTATATTTTGCCTGGATTTTTATCCATTACTATTATTCTGTCAGAAAGCATCAGGCTTTCAGAGATATCATGTGTTACTAATAGAGCCGTTTTATGCTCACTTTTAATAATATCTCTGGTATCAATTGATACAGCGATACGTGTCTGATAATCAAGAGCTGAAAATGATTCGTCAAGCAACAGAAATTCAGGATCTGTAACCAAAGTACGGATTAAGGAACAACGCTGTCTCATCCCTCCCGAAAGCTGGGCAGGTGTCATGGAAGCTACATCCAACACACCATATTTGTCCATTAGTTCTCTGGCTCTGTCGTAATATCTTTTTCCCTTTTTTTGAATTTCCAGGCCCAGAGTTACATTTGAGAAAATATTGCGCCATGGGAATAGCTGATCTTGTTGGGGCATATAGCCTATTTCTGCTGAGGGAGCAGAGATAGGAGTTCCTTTTAGCAATATTCTGCCTGTTGTTGGATGCTTCAGTCCGGCTATCATGTAAAGTATTGTTGATTTGCCACATCCGGATGGCCCAACCAGACTAACAAATTCACCTTCTTCAATTTCAAAGCATATATCCCTGACGGCTTCCTTTTCCATTTCCGGAGTCTGGTAGATCAGCCCTACATGTTCAAGCTTAAGCAATTGTTAATCCTCACATTATCTATAGGTGTTGTAATTATCATACAAAGATATGATTCTCATGTCCCAATTATGGATATCAAGCGAGAAAACCTCATACTAATAGGTTGCAGGACGAATCGCACACTTGTTCCGAACAGTAGTTTGTGTTATAATAACTGCTGACCGGAACATTGAAAAATGTATATATGGGGTTGTGCCGTGAACTAAAAACCAAGACCTTCGGCGCGTAAAATATGCAAGGTATGTAGTTCCCAAGCGCCACAAGCGCACAAATATCAATCTTCAAAGTATGCCAAAGAGCTTTGCTCGATGGAGTAGTGGCACTGTGAACGTGCCATACGATACCATTAAGGTATCTTAGAAACCACTTCCGTTAGGTGGTGGTAGTTCATCCATTAACCAATCAAGTCAATGCTATATATTTTTTATAAAAAGTAAAAAAATCTCTTAAAAAGAACCCGCGCTTATCTCACGTATACATGTTTATTTCAAAACTATCCATGTACTGACATAAAGAATGGTTTAGGTTAACATATGTTACAGTTTTAAATTCGTCTGTTACCTGAGCTATAGCCACATTTACAGTACTTAACTGATTATATAATGTAATCATGATTGGAACCTTTAATATTTTTGACATTCCTCTAAAACAAATATTGCCAGCTTCAGGAATATTTCTAATGTCTTCTTTTTTCTCTATTATAACTATCTCATTATCGACCATTATCTCAAATCCATCATAATACTCATATGCGTAAGCTATACCCTTTAATATCTGAGCCCAACTAACCTTGTAGGTAAGCTCCCATTGTGATTGTGTCCAACCATTATCATCTTTTAACTGAATTAAATGCATTTTATTCTCCTTATGTAACATGATAGAACCATTATAACCGGCATGAAAAGCAGATGCCAGTTGTTAGCACAGCTGTTTTAATATTTCCACCTGTTCCTCTGCTGGTAGTTCCGAAAGGTATATGCAGTACTCATTTGGATATCCCCCAACAAATTTCATATGCTCCATGTTTATCTGTTTTGGATCAGTAATCCATAGTACCTGCTCTCCCCAGAAATCCTCTATGTATTTCAGTCGTTCTCCCTTATAGATAATGTCCATGCTAATCCTCTATTCTATCAATATGCGCCGGCATATTAGCTTTTTCTTTTTTACTATTCATATGAAATTGCCTTCGGTTTTCACGCTGCTTTTTCCTTGAGACTCCACTTAGATGGTTTTGAAATAAAGAACAGATATGCTCCAAAGGCTATTTTGGCTACCGCATCTAACATAACTATCCAAAAAACTGCCACCAAAAACAGCAGCGACGATCAGAACGACTCCTATGAGCGTAAGCCATAGGCCACATTGTTTCTTGTGATTAAATTCCAAAACTTCTTTCATTTTGTTCCTACCGTTATACGCAAATCATGATAATCATAGAAACCATTATATCATAGAAAAAGCTGCATATATCCCACAAATACAGCGAATTGGAGAAGGTTGAAAGATATTAGCTTTTAGGTACTCTGCTATTGGCTGGATAGTCTAAGTTGTGTTTGTAGCTTATCAATCTTCAATATCTAGAGTGCGTTTTTGATTTGATTCCCTTTTCCTATTGAAGTTAGTTTGCCTGTCAGTGTAATAATTATTCGAAAAAGTATCCCTAAAAAGAAATAAAAAAACATTTGAATTTACCCTAAAGTTATCAGTGGAGGGCATCGATATATTTTCTGTAAGCGACAAGAACATTCAAATGGCCAGAATGAATGAAAGAACAAATTTATAATTTTTGGAGGTTTTTATTTATGTACACTTACGAACTCTTTCTTTCAACAGATGTAAACGGCAAGAAAATCCACTTTATCAATACTGACCACAAGATTGACAACCTGAACAGATGGCTCAAAAAGCTTGTTAAGGATAATACGATTACTGAAGACGTTGCAAATGCGGTTGCTTTTGTTTGGTAAATAGAAAATTTTATCTTATGCTGATGTAAGGGTCCGGAAGGATCCTTTTTTCATGGCTATTTTTCAAAACCATAAATAGGAAAATAATTGATATTCTGTTAGTCAATATGCCATTCTATGATTTTTCCATCTTTGATGGTCACATTCAGAGTCTGACCTGTATTGATCTCCCTCCACATGGATTCGTCTATTGTGTATTTCTCGGTCTTCGTTTTGTCTTTCCCAAAAGATTTATACGTTAGTTCTCCACTCATGGAATAGCTTGATGACCGACCGGCTTCTCTTTCTTTCTCAGTTAAGCTTAGTTTTGGCCAGTAGGGATTTTTATCATTACCGGAAACTTTTTCAGTTCTTTCATCGACCCATTTATCTATATCGTAATAGTATTTGGTATCGTAAACAGGTTCCTGACGATATACGGGTTCTTCTTCCGTATAGTACTCTGTTGTATAATCCGGAACGAAATTGGAATGTTCGGTAAAAGTACCATCCCCATTATCTGAATAGCTCGTCTCATAGTGCCCGCCATCCTGAACTTGCCGGGACTTGGTAACCGTTTCGTAATGATCAAGAACTGATTCATAACTGCGAATTTCCGAATTAGTATAGGCGAGTCTTCCTCCGCTTGGCAGATACCAGTCTGATTCCCGAAAAGTTTTGTTTTCCTCAATGCTTATGGAGTTTTCCCATGACATGCTCTGGACTTTAAAAGTGCAGTCCTTAGGTCTGGAAAAAAAGCTGTTTATCAGGATTATCATCAGGATAATGATAGCTATAATCCCGAAAGTGCGTATATTTGGGGCGGAATTCTTTACATTAGGTGTTCCGTCACTTTTAAAGTTTGTATTCTGTGTCTCTATCTTTGGTTCTTTAGGTTTTTGCAGAGAAAAGTAATCGTCCTTACTTTCACTCTTAGGAGAACCGCAGTTTTCACATGTGGTTCTTCCTGCAGAGTTAAGTGCGCCACAGTAGTCGCAGTACCAGTCAGCTCCTGCGACTTTATGCCCTGGAACATATTCAACGGGTCCGGACTTCATGTAAAACTTAGTCTCCTTGCCTCTCTGTCTTCCGCAGTTAGGACAGTCATATGTGGTTCCAGGTATTCCTGTGCTGCCGCAAGACGGACAATCCCAGTAACCCATTACAATCTTATCTGACATTTCTTATCCCCTTTTTGTTTGATAGTCCCCAAGAGTAAAGTATAGCGTATATAAAATCATTTGTCGTATTTATTCTCCTTCATGAACAATCTAGAACGTACTGCATTTTATCAAATCTAAGCGCTTTAAGGTCATCTTTTCTAATGTAGAAATGAATGAATCCATCTACAAACAGTACATTGAAAGCATCAGCACTCGGATCAATCTGTAAAAGCTGGATCCAGTTTTCAATTTCAGCGGTTACCGCTTCCTGGTCCTCTTCACTTATTGCCACATCATAGAAACCTCTATGCTTCTTCTCACAGGTATATTCCACACAATGCTGAACATAATCTGCGTGCCCTAATACTTTATGCTTTTCAAAGAAACTGTCATCCTCATGTCCCAGTTCTTTAATGCTCTCATTATATAAATCACAGTCAAAGCCACCACATAAATCATATAAAAAATCAAATGTAGGAAGGCTTTCTGAGGATTTAAAAGAAATTGCTTTTTCAGCTACTTCTTCATAATCAGGGTAATTTTCCGTAGCATCAGCAGGTGCCAGCCCATGTACATCATCAAAATAAAATACTTTGGCTGCATTTTTCTCAAATGGAGCTTCTCCAAAAAATACTTCATCCGTTACACAATAGAAAAAGCAGAGCATTCCTTTCTTTGGAAGAATCTCTTCTTTATCATATTGAGACAACTCCTCCAGATTGTACTGGCAAAGAAAAGTAAGCGGGATGCCTTCTTCCTCTTCATCTTCTTCATGATAGCGGAACACAGGCCACTCAAAACCCGTCGGCACAGAAGGTTTTCCGCCTATTTTGCTGGAGATTACAGAAATGCTATTGTTGTTATCCTGGATATCAATTACTATCTCATTTCTGACCTTTTCGAGTATTACCGGTGTTAATGCTTCTTTAGTTTTGATTTTTTCCATATGTTTTATCCTTTAATGTAATGATATATTCCTTTGCTCAATTAATAGCAATCACAATGCCCCTACTAACAATGCCAAATAGCCAACAACATTAATCGACGAATGTAGCAATATGGAAGCAAAAATGTTTTTATTCCAACCATAGAATAGCGTTAAGATAACTGCCGGAGCCAAATAATAGAAGAATTCCAATGGGGCTACGATATGGATACAGTCAAATAAAACAATGGAAGCCATTGTAAGAACAAACCACATGGATTTTCTTTCCGGTCTGCCAATAACGCTGTAGCGAAACACCATTTCTTCGATTACAGGAGCAAAAACGCATCCCTGCATCACTCCGAATACCAAAGGAACGGCATGAAGCTGATTTTTTACATTCTCATTATTAGCCGGCAAAATAGCATTACAATAAGTATTAGCTAGCCAGAGAACAAACATAGTCAGAGCTAAATCAATTACTAAAACAATCAGCCATCTTAGGTAAAATCTTCTATCCTTTAATTTTGTATTGACAAACTCAAGTAATTTCTCTTTAAGCTCTTTGCGAAAAATCAATAATACAATCACAAAGAGTAACACGTATACTATAAATGAGGCCCATTCGCCAGAAATGATTGGTGCGATAAGCTCCCATAGCTCGAAATTTATCAGATAGAATAATGCTATCACGCATATTCTTTTACCATATAATTTAAAATAGTTTTTTCGTATCATTTCTTTACTCGCCTTTATATATGAAAGAAAGACCATGATGTTTTTCAAAAGCACTCTTGATGATTAGTCCTGCTCCAACTACTACCGGAACAAAAACAAGCAGGATATCTGTAAGTGATGAGTATACAAAGTAAAGCTCAGTTCCAAGAACGAGCGCTACAACTAATAGACATAGCGACATTACGAAACAGCCCCATGTGAATCTGTTTTTATTAACTACTACTGCTATTGCTGAAATAATAAGAAGTACCAGAACTATTGCAGAAGTACTTATTCTGCCGAACCTGTAGAATCCAAATGATGATACACGCACCATCTTGAACAGCATGAATAAGCCGATGATAACCAGCACCCAGCCAACATTTCTCTTTGTCATACTTTTTTCCTCCATGTAAAAAAGTTCCCCAAGCTTCAATTATAGGGTATATCCGTCAGGAATTGAAGCAAACTTTCTTTATTCTTGCCTTTTTACGCCAATATATATACAATAATAATTAACCGAAATCCATTTCGCCAAAATCGATTTCGGTGAAATCCACTTAGGTAAAATCGAGGACTGCCATGAAGAATATTTTCAGAGGAAGAACTACAGAACTTAAGATACTTGAAAAAAAATATAAGCAGGACGGATTTGTAATGACGGTCCTTTATGGAAGAAGAAGGATTGGAAAGACCAAACTCATAAACAAATTCATCAGTGAACATGATTGCAAGAGCATATCTTTTACATCCGTAGAACGCGGTGAAACTGAATTGTTGTCATTGATGACAGAATCAGTACTTACTGCGCTTGCTCCGGATATGCTTGGAGAAATCAGTTTCAACAGTTTTGAAAAACTCTTTGATTTTGTTGGTAAGAGAGCTGAAAATGAACGAATCATCTTTTTCATTGATGAATATCCATATCTGGCAAAACAGTGTCCATATATCCAGTCTGTATTACAGAAGGAAATCGACACAAAATGGAAAAATGGCAAAATGTTCTTCATACTCTGCGGATCCCTGGTAAGTTTTATGAAGGATAAAGTTCTTGCCGAGTCTGCACCACTTCATGGAAGAAGCGATCTTGAGCTTAAACTTAAACCATTCAACTATCTTGAGACTGCTGAGTTCCTTGATGGATATTCAAATGAGGAAAAAGCCATCTGCTACGGTCTTTCTAACGGTGTGGCAAAATATATCGAACAGTTCGATACCTCTGAGAGCCTCGAGGACAATATTATTGAACAGTTCTATTCAATTGGTGGTTATTTTTCAGAGGAGCAGATAAAGACTGTTGTTACAAGCGACAGGCAAAGTCCGGCGATATACAATTCCATTATTTCTGCTGTTGCCACCGGTCATACAAAGAATAACGAAATTGCTTCCTGTGTTGGGTCTGAGGATGTGACTTATCCGCTTAAAATTCTGACAAATGCGGAAATACTCGAGAGGAGAATGTCAAAGAAACCCTATTATGTGCTGAATGACAGTATGCTTGAATTCTGGTTCCGTTATGTTAACAGAGCTACCAGTCTTATCAATGCTGATAATGGCGAAACATACTATAGGGCAAACGTAAAGGATCATTTGCATGATTTCATGGGAAAAATCTTTGAAAAGATGGCAAAAGAATATCTAATGATGCATGCTGGTCAGGATGGTCTGCCAATTCTCACCGAAATCACAGACTTTCAGGATTCTGTCCTTGATGAGGACAGAAAACCAAAGCAAATTGAGATAGATCTGCTTGGAAAAAATGGCAAGAACATAAAACTTATAGGCGAATGCAAATTCAAGAAAACCCAGTTTGAAAAAAGTGATTATGAAAATCTGATGGATAAAGTAAAATATCTTCCTGCTACCAATCCTGTAATATGTATTTTTTCACTTGGGGGCTTCTCAAAGTATATGAAAGAACATGCCACAGATTGTTTGCTGATTGGGATTGATGATATGTACATATAATAAGTAATAGAGGATGTATCCCGTTTATCTGTAATACATCCTCTGTTTTTTATACAGTTAACCACCGCTGCATTGGTTTTCTCCAGTCATAAAATTTTATTCCGTTACCTTATTCATTTCGAAAGTGGCTGTAAAGGTTTTACCATTCTCATCTTCACGCAGAGCTGTCCAGTTCATCTTGTCTCCATCGATAGTGATTTCCCACCATTCACGGCTCTCCACATCATCTTCTATCCAACGAGTGCAGAGCAGGGAACCCGCCACGAAATACTCGTTAAGTTCATTATCAGAAGGAACCCAGTTGTTCCCGTCCTTTACATAGTAAACATATGTGCCGTCAGTTTTGTACTCCCATCGGTGATCTTGACCATCATCAAATATTGAGCCTTCACTTGTGCAGCGTCCTTCCCAGGTGCCTATTATGCCATCACTGTAGTCATCATTGATTTTGACATAGCGATAGACACCTATATTAGTACTTTTCGCAGCACCGTCAGCTGATAGTATAAGGCTTAGATCTGCAGTGAACTCATTGTCACTGATGGACGTGATGATAAGTTCGGTTACCGGAGAACTTTGCTCGCCGGATTGCCTGGTGATGGTCAATTTGTTGCCATCAATGATGACTTCATCTTCAGTTAAATCAAGCCACTGTGTATGTACGTCAGGGCGTGAATTGAAAGAAGCACTCACATAGACTTTGTTGCCAGGAACAAAGTTGAATACTGCTTTTTCGTTGGTCGGAACTGGTTGCCCATCCAGTTCTGCAATCATCCATCTTCCAATGATATTCTCTTCGATCTGCTCCTGTGTTACATCACTGGAATTCGCGCTATTTTTATCAGCGAAACCGCTTAACACAATTGTGCTGCACAGAAGTATACCGGAAAGTAAAAAACATAATGATTTCTTCATAAAAACCTCCTTGTTCATGATGAGATTCTGATACTTGATGAAATAATCAATATTGCATTAAAGATGCATAGATATTGATATATGCCATCAATAAATTCCAACAATTTCTCAGTTCAAGTATTACAGCAAATACTGCATAAAACCATTATGATTCTCTGAAAAAAAGATAAAAAAATAATAGCTGTTCTGACTGGAACGGCTATTACTTTACAGCGGAGTTATGCTTTAGTCTTATTCGTAATCGAAGAGACCATCGTTCTTTTCTTCCAAGGCTTTTATCATGTGATATGTAAACTCATTGTATGGAGTGGGAATTCCTAGCTCTTTCCCCATACGGATAATCGCACCTGAAAACATATCAACTTCAGTATGTCTTTTAGCATCCAGATCCTGCAGTGTCGAATATCTTGCTTTCTTGAATACTTTTGATCCTCTGATAGATACCGGGTCTGCTGCAGCTAAATCTATGCCCTTTGCTTTAGCAATCGCATCCAGTTCATCTACAAGTCCTTTTCTAATTGCAGCTACATGTTCACTGTCACCATAAGCACCTACTCCCACGCCAAGCATAGCCTGGGGCTGATTGTTACCAACGTTTAATCTGAACTTATTCCAAATTTCTGCAAGAATGACATCCGATTCTCTGTAATGAAGGCCCGTTCCTTCAAAAAGCCTCTCTAAAGCCTTGGTTCTTTCTGTTTTTTCTCCGCCTTTTTCTCCGTAAACTATTCCAACAGTTGATTCCGGATCAAAGAATACTCTGTTAGTTTTTCTTTCAGAAGCAACTTTAATAAGTGCAGGAACGATATGCTCTTCACCGATTGCAGAACCTATTACTTCTTCACTATCGACGCCGTTCATAAGACTCATTACTACAGTATGTTCGTCAATGATTTCTTTAATGTCTAAAACTGCGGACTGTAAAGCGTTATATTTTACAGAAACTATGACAAGATCCGCGCCGTGGGCTTCTCTCGGCGTTTTGATAACAGGTGTAAAAAGCTGGTCATTGATATAAAAACCATCTCTCTCAAATCTTTCTTTTCTGGCACCCGATGCAATCACAGAAAGCTCAATATCATTTTTTTGTGAAAGTCCCCACAAAATATAGCATCCGACTGCTCCGGCTCCGATTATTGCAATTTTTTTATAATCCATATTGTCTGTACTCCTCTTATATTCAGAAATATCTACCTATACATTCTCTGAATGCTTAGATTTTCTATTAAGCATCAACATAAGTATGATTGTGTCATTTATTTCATATCGAAGGAATTTGTTAATTCCTCTATTTTCACCTAACTATTACTTATGTAATTATATATTAAGCGCGACTTAAACAGATACAGCAGAATCAACATTAATCACGAAATGAGCCGATGGGGTCGACTCATTTCGCCAGATGTAACACGTAACAATAATCATCATGTCAATCAGATATCTTCTTTTTCCTTGCAATGAAGCTTAAAGGATATCCGGATACTCCACTTTTAGATTCTAAAGCCTCTGATCTCTGAATTATCTGTAAAAGGCTTAAAACCAATGGGTTCGCTTGTCTCATAATAGTCATTTGCCGAGTAACTGTTTTCATTTTTTTGGTAACCAGTGGTCTTTGCACTCTCTGGCGCATCATCCATTACTATAGCAAGGATGATATAAGGAAGTATTCCAATGCCGGTAGTAAACAAGATAATCAAATAGATAACTCTTATGATTGTAGGATCAATCCCAAAATACTCACCTAAGCCACCGCATACACCACAAACCTTCTGATCTGCACTTTTTCTAAGTCTTCTTTCTCTCATAACCTTACCCTACCTCTGTATGACATTCCACTAGGCTCGAAAGAACCTCGCCAAGTGGCCTGCACATCGCTTCCTTTGAAGCAACTCATTGTTTATGAGATTATTCTAGGATTTTTTGCCCTTCTTATAAATGTTCATTTAGGCAAAAACGGCATATCTATTTTTCTTTTAGAGCATATTACTTAAACTCGTCCTTAGTACCGTCCTTCTTTACTACTTTGAATTAAAACCCTTTGTCTGCAAGTTCATCTCCATGTTCATATTGTAAGCAAAAAGATGAATCTGTTACATATCGAGTAGAGCAAATACTTTACGTTTGTCCAGTACCTCATCCAAAGATTTTTACCGCATAATTGATGATTATTCCTGCTGATCCGCCAGCAAGAATAAGGAATACTATCCCAACACCAATGCATATACGGCTTGCAACCTTCTTTTTTGTATCTTTTGAAAAATGTTTACCGGTACAAAGAAGGATTGTTCCTCCGATTAGTCCGGTGAAAAACATACCTATCAAAACGGCTGCTATAACAATAAATATGACAATTACAGCTAATGTAATTAATCCCAACAATACACTCACCATGATCTATACCTCCGTCTGTATCTGGCACCAGTATTACCACTACCTTTTACCTATATACCGCGCAATAAAGTTCTTCTACTCCAAAACTGCTTACAGGTCTGTCGCCACCACGTATCTCAGTCTTTGTGCAACGATTATCTTTTATACGATACCCTTCCAAGCTGAATCGGATTACTGTTAAGGCTAACCCACTTCACAGCCATTTCTTCCAAAAGCTCAACAAGCTCTTCGCTGCAGCAACCTTTACTACTGTCTATTTCAAGTGCAGCATCTTGTACCTTTTTAATGTCTGTATCTTCCAGAGGTGTTCCCATCCTAAAGTATTTCTCAAGCGCTTTTAGCATCTTACTATTTCTTCCGGTGTCCATGGTCCATTCGATCTTCCGTAACATAAATCTGTAAATCCATCAGGTATTTTCTTTTTTAGTTTTGCCATATCCACTTCCTCAGTACTCGTATTTATTTTCTTTTTTATGATGCTTCTCAAAGGCACTTTTTATGATGAGTCCGGCGCCAACTACTACCGGAACAAATACAAGAAGAATATCTGTAAGGAATTGAAGCGATCATTCCTTATGAGACCATTTTATATGGATAAAAGCTATGAATATATGACTATGTTTGCAAAATACAGCGTGTTAAATTCTAAGAATAAACATTAACAAGTGCTATCCCGCATAGGATACCGGTAAACAGTCCTGTGAAATGTCCGATGGAATCTATCTTTTTGGATGTGGTCATAAGAATAAGCAAGATTATGGTGGGAATCATAGACTTAAGCCCTGAAAATCCCATGACAGAATATGCTATAACCATATAAATCCCAAGTAGCCCGCATATGACACCAGATGCACCGATACATATCGTAAAAGGTGAGCGTTTTTTATGAATCCGTGCAGATATTCCACCACCGATAATCATGATAATAGCATAGCACACAGGATAGATTACATGTCCGAGTGCATATTCCAATATTTGTCCGATGTTGTAGAGAGAGTACATATTACAGGCAAGATGGAGAAACTCCTTCTGGGTGAATGCGCTTGTGATGATTCGATATAGCTGCTTTTCCTGAAGTGTCTTTATATATGAAGAGCCGAGTACAGTTGTATCAACTACTTTCAGGTTTATCATTAAAAATACTATGATATTTATCCCTATTATTGTGAATGTCACCGGATACTTGGTGAAATCTATCATTTCCATTAGCTTTTGGCATTATCTCCTACATTTTTTTCCCAATACTTCATATATAGTCCCCAAAACCATATCACAGGAAAGTTTCTCTTCTATCTTTTTGGCAACGTATTATTCAAGTTGTTTTAGAAGGAAATGAAAAACCCTTAACAGACCTTTGAGTCTGTCAAGGGATGTCTTTCTTATGCGGGCGGAAGCTGTTTACCAAACTCATCGTTTAGAGTTTTTGCAATCTCCTGGCATGTGCCTGAACCAAGGCCTGCTTTAGCAAGTTCCATTCTTATATTCATCTCAAATGTTATCTGATTGGAATTCTTACACACTTCAAGTATGGTCTTAGCGTAGCCACTATTTGCAGCTCCCAACACCTTTTTTATCTGTGCAAGAGTTGGAATCTTTACTGTTCCCTTCTTTGTAGCCGGAGCCTTAGCTGCTTTTTCCTCCTTCTTTTCAGACACGCTTTCCTGCTTCGACGCAAAGTCCGTCATCTTATTTGTGATCATGGGTCTTTTCTTTGCTAGTGCTGACTTTGTTTCTTTCTTTTCTTCCTGCTTCTTTGGAGCTTTACCCTTAGTTGGTTCAAGCTTCTTCTCTTTTACCTCAACTTCAATGCTCACCTTTTTTCGTGGCTGGTTTTTAGGAGAAGCTTTTTCTCCTGAAGAAGGAACGAGTCCTTTTTTGAGAACATCATCATCTGTATAAATTTCATACTCCTTTTCGGCTGCTGTGAGCTGGCCAATGCGCATAGCCTGGGCAATGCGCAGAATATTCTTTCCTTCTGCAGAAGTATCCTTTATCTCCGGAAGGAGCTTCACCTCCATATTCCTTAACATCTCATTCTGATATGCAGACACCGGTATGGAATCGTTCGCTGAAGCTATGACAATAACCCTGTCTTTTGCAGTATCCTTTGTGTTTAATTTTTCAGGGAAATAACCCTTGCTGAGAATTATAATATGTAGCATTTATGCCTCCTGATATTTTTGCTGTGCTATATATGATACAACAGCAGCAAAAAGATGAAATAGATAATCCTAATTAAAATAGAATATGTATATATACAATAACATTTTTTCCTAGTCTTTTCTTAACTTCAAAAATAAAATGTACTATCAATCGTACTCAAAAATTCCCTGCACCGCATCTGATACATTCATAATGTCCTCATATGCAAGAAAATCGACTCTATTACACCCTCTTGCCCTAGGATCTATTGCTTTAATCTGCTCGCAAATCGCAGTCCCGGATTCGCCCTTTTTCCCACACACTGGGATATGTATAGGCCCCGCCGGAATATTAGAAAGCATAGGACATACATGAAATATGCCAGTTGCCTTTATAAAAGCATTTTTACTAACTATAACGAACAACTGTCTTTTGAAACCTGTAATCCTTATAATATCCCCCTGATTAAACTCACTCATAAAATCTCTCTCCCTACCGGTTCGCCCCAGTCAAAATCACAAACTGATATTTCACCGTTAAACTCTGCAAGTCTTTCTTCGAAAGTTTTATGAACAAACTGTTTTCTAAGCACGATACTATCGTTTTCTATTTCTATATCCAACACATCAGAAACCTTTAGGTTCAGTTTTTCTAATATATCCTTAGGAATTCGAATTCCCTGGCTATTACCCCAGGCCCTTATTGCAACCTGTTCCATGTGATTACCTCCTTCGAATGTATATACATTATACTGTATATCCATTATGTGCACAATCACCTGATGTAGCCCTCATCTGGCATATTAGTCCTCTCAAAATGTTACTGTTACTCCAGATGGTACATAGACATCCTTTTCTCCGTATGTAAACCAGATTCCACTTGCTGTGGGATTCTTACACTTTGTCATTTATGTGTTGAATATAAATGGCGAAAGATTTGATAATTGATACATCATTACATCAATACATCAATACATCAACTGATTCTATGATTTACGGTAGAATAAGATCTGCATTTATAAGATCTCTATAATATTCATTGTCCCTGCTTTTTATAATTCTGAAGAATTTTCCATCTGGACAATCCTCTATAATATTAACTCCTTCAGAGTCAATTGCCATATTGCATTTTTCAGTGGTTATTCCATGGTTTTCGGAAGCCTTAATATTTGCAAAAACAAATACAGTAAAAGCATCCCAGGACGGTGTTCCGCTTTCGACCCCTCTTTTCTTCAATGCCCACGCAAGATAGTCGGTTTCAGACATGTTTTGAAGGTTGCCTCCGCACATAAGCGGACCGCCAAGATCATATGTGTATATATAAAGCGGCACAGCGCTTTCCCAGTTCTCAAATACATATCTGGCACTTAAAGGCGCAAATGGCACATAGGCATAATTGAAATCCATTCCGGAAGGATAAACACCACCCGTTACATGCATTTCTTTTACCTTTTCTCTTATCAGATCCATTCCATTAAGCGGACTGTATTCATCTCCCTGTGAAATCATTAGACCATATATATTAGTCAAATACCCCGTGGTAACAATAGATACAGGCTCTTTGGATTCAGCAAGTGTCCTTCTTAGTAACTTAATGGCATCTATCTTTTCATTGTTTGCCACTGTTTCAGAAAATTTATCCCAATATTCCGGATAAGCCGTATCGTTCGAGTACGGACTAACTCCAACAGGAACATTGCCATATCCTTCTTTTGTAAGCATCCCTGCTATTGCATCTTCATTGCCCATTACATTACTCGTTACGGCAAGAAGCTTTACTTTGTTTTCAAGGCCATAGCTTTATTCTTGGCATATGAATTCACAATATCTACACAAAGTGGTCACTTTCTTTTACGATTTGGGAGTTATTATAATACTCAATTAAGAGAGTTACCTCTCTTACTCCCTCATAAGAAAAAAACTTTTCTTCTAACACATAGGCTGGCAACTCCCGTGACAAGGTGCCAGCCTTCCCTCATTAATTGGCAATATATAAAAAACATACCTATCAAAATAGCTGCTATCTCAATAAATATGGCAATTACAGCTAATCAGTGCTCGTACAGCGTTGCGACTTTCTTAAGATTATCGATGATAGGCAGGTGCTGAGGGCATACTCCCTCACACTGACCGCAGGCTATACAGTCGCTTGCTTTGCCAAAATTCTTTCCGAGAGTGTTGTAAGTGGAGAAATTAATAGTCCACCCCTTGCGCTCTAAGTCATCGCGCATGTCTGCATTGTAAAGGCTGAAATACTTCGGAATGCAGATGTTCATGGGACAACCGCCTGTGCAATACGAGCAGGCTGTGCAGGGGATTGCAATCTGGCTATTGATAATCTCTCCTGCCCTGAGACAGAGGTCTTTTTCCTCCTGGGAAAGAGGCACAAAATCCTGCATGTAGCTTGTGTTGTCTTCCATCTGCTCAAGGCTGCTCATGCCTGATAGAACCATCATCACGTTATCGAGGCTTGCCACAAATCTTATAGCCCAGCTTGGGATGCTCATTGATGCATCATGTTCGGTAAAAAGAGCCACTGCTTCATCTGGCATCTTATTTGCAAGTGTACCGCCTTTTACAGGTTCCATGACAATTACAGGTTTGCCATGTTTTACAGCAACGTCATAGCATGCTTTTGACTGGATCCACTCGCTGTTCCAGTCCATATAATTGATCTGAAGCTGAACAAACTCCATCTCCGGATGCTCTGTCAAAATCTTGTCGAGAAGCTCCGGGGTGTCGTGGAATGAGAAACCCACATGTTTTATAAGACCTTCCTGTTTCTTTTCAAGGATAAAATTAAAGCAGTCCAGCTTTTCATATTTGTCGAGCATTTCTCCCTCTATGCCATGTATCAGATAGTAGTCAAAATACCCGGCTCCGGTCTTCTCAAGCTGCTGCTCGAAAACCTTGTCTCTCTCCTCGATTGAATTAAAAAATGCACTATGAAGTTTGGTTGCAAGCGTATAGGTCTCTCTGGGATGTCTGTCCACAAGAGCTTTCTTCACTATGCTTTCACTTTGGCAGGAGTGATACATAAGGGCTGTGTCAAAGTAGGTAAAGCCCCTCTCAAGGAACATATCCACCATCTTACATACCTGTTCGATATCAACATCCGCATCATTATGAGTGTCGTTGAGGGGCATTCGCATAAGTCCAAACCCCAGCTTTTTTGCAGGCTTAAAATTCATAACTTTTCCTTTCTAAACTTATCAGATAATTAGTCTGATACTGATGACCCGACCTCTCTTGCAAAAACAGTAGAAAGCCATGATACATTCATCTCAAGTTCATCTGCAATAAAAGGTCACATATTCATTTATTCTATTATTATCTCAGCCTCTCATTTTTTACAAAGATATCAAATCGTGGTAACTTGGTTTTAATAAGTCCACGGTCTGATACGTCTATAAGTCCTTTATCCCTTAATCTTTCTCTATATTGAGAGAACTCATTCTTTTTCTGCTTGGTCATTTCAAGAAGTTCAGCAACAGGCATGGCATCTTTTTGGACTATATAAGACATGAACCATTTGTCTTTTTCTGAAAGCTCGGACCACATTTTCTTATAGACATAGTGGCTCAAAGCTTCATCGAATTTTATCAGTACAGATTCTGTCATTTCATGATTTTCATCTTCCCATACATACTTTCCCATGGCCTGATATGCAAAGGGATAACCCTTAGTAACTATAGCCATGTTCATAGCTTTACCGTTATCTATATCAAACAGCTTAGAATATCTGTCAGCAATCAGGGTAAGATTAAGCGGTTCCATCTCATACTGCGGTGTACGATATAAGAATGTCAGATTTTTTTCGTTCTTCAAGTCACTGATATTTTCATAAAGTCCAGCCATAAGAAGAAAAATCGGAAGGTTTTCCCTAAGCAGAATCTGAAAGCTGCTGGCAAACTCTCGCATTGAAGGAGTATTAGATGCTTCATCGACTGAGATAAGTAGTTTTTTCTTCTTTCTCTGAAGTTCTTTTAGCATTGTTTCCAATGCAGACTCAATATCAGCTACCGGCGACTTGGCAGCGATGTTTAAGCCAATGCCAAACTTTGATAGATTAAGATTTGCATCAACAAATTTCGTCATAAATTCTCTACTGTCATAGAGTTTTCCTGTAAGACTCTCAAGCATGTTTCGTTCAGCATTCAGTCTGATAACTATCCAATCATCAGATTCCAATATTTTCTGCTCAACTTCTGTCATAGTAACAGTCTTGCCGCTTCCTCTTGTACCAGTAAGCATAAAACAATTATTCTGAGTGTCTTCATCAGTCATTTCCTGTACAATTTCATCAATTATAAGTTCCCTGCTTATATATTGAGTAGGAACTTTACCAAAGTTTAGAACAAAAGGATTCTTGCTCACAACACATTCCCTTCTTATATACTCTTATATACTTTTGAAATTTATATATACTTCTATATACTCCTATATACTTTTTCTTTGAGTATATACTCTTATATACTTTAGGGCAACCTTAATTAGGAAAAAACTACCTTGAATAATTTAGTCTAAACCCTCTATTGTATAGGTAATCTTTCTCGTAATATAGTTTACCGTTATTATCTTCTCCAACCTTTGGAATATTTACCGGAAGAGTACCTGTAGGACTATTTTTTCCAAAAACTGTTTCAATTGCAGCTTCTATATTGGCATTACTGGCTGTTGTACCTATATCACTAAATCTGTCAGTAGGATCAATACTAAGTCCTGAGCCCATATATGCCAGAATTATTGCATCAGCGTCCTGATAAATTGCTGCATCGTAAGGAAGATTTTCACTAATAAGAATAAATTTACCCTCTGCCTTATGTACATCGTCAATCGCGCTGCTAAGTGCGATATACTGTGCCTCTTCTTTATCAAGTGCGCTGCTTCCCGACGCATATGAAAAACCTAAAACCACATCTGCCGAATTGATTTTTTCCCTCATTTCATCTGTATAATGAAGCTTCTCTTCTGCTGAGGAATCATAGTAAAAATCAATATTAACATCGGATTGCTTATCAATATATCCATCTTTTTGTATTTCCTTAAGTACATAGCTTAAGGTTTTTTCATCATTTTCAAGCCTTCCTAATACAAAAATGCTCTTTTTATCATTTTTAAGAGGAAGAATACTTTTATCATTTTTAACAAGAGTTATGGCTTCTCTTGCCATATCCATCTCTATTTCGTGATGTTCCTCAGACCCGATTATTGCTTTATTCTTCTCAACCAGACTATCTATGTCATCAGTAGTCTTGTTGTTTCTACTTGGATCAAATATTCCATATTTTTCTTTAAGTAAAAGGATTCGTTTTACACTCTCATCTATTCTCTCTTCACTAATCTCCCCATCTTTAACTTTCTCAGCAATTCCGGCTATATAGTCATCATAAAATTTTACTATCTCCGGGCTATTCATATCAGCGGGCAAAAGCAGAATATCAACACCCGCATTTATTACTTTTTCAGCAATGTTCACTCTGTATTCTACTGAATCCATTTCTCCGGGAACAAGTCCTGCCGTACGTATGGCATCCATTTCAAGTGCGTCTGTAACAACCACTCCTTCAAATCCAAGATCTGTTCTCAAAATATCGGTTACCATCTTTTTAGACATAGTTGCAGGATAATATCCCTTTGTTTTTCCATCCCCGAAAGTATATTGCTCATCTATCTTGGGATATGTTATATGAGCTGTCATAATCATGTCAGCTCCGCTCTCAATTGCCTTTTTAAATGGAATTAGCTCCATTTCAGATAATTCTTCATATGTCTTCTCTATTGAAGGTGTTCCTATATGACTGTCGGTACATGTGTCACCATGTCCCGGATAATGCTTATAAGTTGCAATAACATTATGCCTGGAAAGCCCATCAGCATAGGCTATTCCCAGCTCCATGACCTTTTCGGGATTATCAGAAAATGATCTTGTTCCAATAACAGGGTTATCAGGGTTATTGTTTACATCAATTACAGGAGCATAATCCACATTAAAACCTGCGGCAGCGAGCTCTTCCCCAAGCAGTTCGCCGGTTTTTTCACTGTTAGCCGTAGCATCTTTAGTTGCACCTATCGCCATGTTGCCTGTCATACGGGTTCCGGCAGTAAGACGAATAACTATTCCTCCTTCTTCATCTAAAGGCATAAAATAAGGAATATGCGTAGACACTCCTTCCATCTGCATATTGTTTTCCTGAAGATCATGAACAAGTCTTGTTACCTGTTCATTACCGGTGATGT
Organism: Butyrivibrio sp. AC2005; assembly: GCF_000424145.1. GTDB lineage: Bacteria > Bacillota > Clostridia > Lachnospirales > Lachnospiraceae > Butyrivibrio. The sequence continues at coordinate 57,583 of NZ_AUJI01000031.1, read as the reverse complement.
TTGAACCATAAAGTAAAACCCCTCCATACTGATGCTTTTGAAGCGCTTCCCTAATTTCAACAGCTTCATTCAGATCGGTAACATTTTCCTCATTCCAGGTGCGAAAAGCCGGAATTATCATCTGCGATATTTTTTCGTCCATTGACATTTTGGAAATAACTCTATCAACTTTTTGTTCTGAAGCATTACTATTTTCATAGTTAGCGAAAAATAATACCCCTACCATAATGGTTGAAATAACCCCGCATGTAATAATCCTTTTTAAAGAAAGCCTCATAAGAATAATTCTCCTTTGTTATCAAAAATCAGTTAGATTCTCAACATTATCATATACAGCATACCATAGTATGTCCAACAAATGTCCATATGACAGGACTCACATCTTTTTATTGCATAAGAATTTTCTATGAAATAAAAAACCTCACGGTTTCTTTTCATACCGTGAGGCTTTTCTTTCGCATTCCTCTAAGTTCATAAAAGGCTGCTGATTTCGGTCCGATACAGCCATCGTTTGTTATATCAGTACCGCCCATAGGTGCGCTGAACATTCTGTTTCGAAAAGTAGTGCGGCCTAATGTGATTGTTTTACAAAGATTAGGATATTTTCTTTCCATTGATGATATTCCTTCCTAAAAATAAGCTTTTTTTAACAATACAAAATATTTTCTCCGATGCCTATCACCTATGTACTAATATGATACAACTTTTTGTTGTAACAAAATATTATCAATATATTATAATCTGAATATGAAAAATATAGTGAGTATTGAGGTTTTAAATGAATGAGTTTGACGGAATTGTTTTAGCAGGGGGAAAAAGTAAAAGAATGGGAACGGACAAGTCGGAGATTGTTTTTGACGGAAAGTCCTTCCTTCAGATACAGGCAGATAAACTCAGGGACCTTGGCGCAGGCAGAGTCTATGTTTCAGGTAAATCTTCACCTATTCCATATGCCCACCACATAATGGATGTAATACCTGACATGGGGCCGCTTGGAGGTCTCTATTCCTGCTTTTTGGAATGTAAATGCAGTAACGCGCTTGTGCTCAGCGTTGATGTGCCGCTTATATCACCAAAAACACTGGATAGCCTTCTGGATAAGCATTTTTCCGGAGGCTATGATGCTACTATATTGTCCCATGATGGCAAGGATGAGCCTCTCATCGCTGTTTACAGAACTGATTCCACGTCAATTCTAAAAGAACTCTTGACCGCAAAAAAGCTGGCAGTCAGAGCCTTTCTTGATAGGCTATCCTGCCAGCGTTATGAGTTTAATGGCAATGCAAAAGAATTGATCAATTGTAATTCCCAATATGATCTGAAGCTACTCTACTCATGAGCTTTATTCAATTGCAGCGGCTTCTCCACACATTCCTACCGGAATGCCCTCTCTGTTACCGCCAAACAGAATCTTCACATCACTGTCAAAAGGTATTGCCTTTCTATATTACTGTTTAAAAAACTGATCAGTTTTCAATCGTGATAAGGTCATCAGAGAAAGCTACCTGTCCCTGTTCCTTGAATGATACGTTTTTAAATTCGCCGGCATTTTGCACTATTGTCATGATCACTGTGGGATGGCCTGCTTCCCTTACCTTATCAAGATCCACCTCCACAATAGGCTGGCCTGCCTTCACAGTATCACCTGCCTTTACAAATGCCTTAAAGCCTTCACCCTTCATATTGACAGTATCAATACCGATATGCACAAGGAGCTGTACTCCTCCGGGTACCTCCATTCCGAATGCATGGAGTGTGTCGGAGAGAGTTGCTATCTTGCCATCACACGGAGCAGCAACCGTACCTTTAGCAGGCTCTATCCCAACGCAGGGACCAACCATACCCTGTGAAAAAACCGGATCCGGTATATCCTTCATCGCTACTAATTCTCCTTCTGCTGTAGCCTTCATCGTTATCGGAAACTCTACCGTCACCTTTTCTTCCTTCTTAAACTTATCAAACAGTCCCATATTTCTCCTTTCCAATAAATCTTATGATTTACCAAAATACCTTCTTAATCCTATGCAAATATTATTTCATATCTGCGCCATTTGTAGCTATGACTTTTTGATACCAGTAAATTGTAAAAAGCCGCCACTATACCGGTATAATATAGTGGCGGTTTCTTAAAGGCGTCATCTTACGCATGATTCAATCCCTCGGCAAGAAGGGCCTTATACTCTTCAAAGCTTATCTTTTTTCCTCCCATGCTCTTAAGATGCTCAGTCTCAAATTGACAATCAATCATTACATATCCATTGTCTTCCAGTATTTTGGATAGCAATATCAATGCCACCTTTGAACCATTTTCCATGTCAGAAAACATACTCTCACCAAAAAAGCATCTGCCAAGGCTGACTCCATAGAGTCCGCCTGCCAGCTGTCCATCAATAAATGATTCAACGCTTAAAGCCAGCCCATTGTCACAGAGTTTCTTATAAGCAGCTTCCATATCATCATTTATCCATGTGCCTTCCTCCGTATTCTCACGCTTCATCCGGCATCTATGCATGGTATCCGCAAAATCCCTATTAATTCTTATAGATATTTCATGCTTCCTAAAAAATTTTCTCATCGAATGTGACACATGTATTTCAGATGGGCAGATTATGAACCTCTCTTTTGGTGCCCACCACAAAATCGGATCCCCATCTGCATACCATGGAAATATTCCATTGCTATAGGCCAAAACAAGTCTGTCAACACAAAGGTCTCCCCCAATAGCCAAAAGCCCGTCATCTTCAGCAAGGCGCGGATCCGGGAACATTATTTTCTTATTATCAATCCGATAAACCGGCATAAGAATTCCTTTCTGTAGATTATTGTTTTTTCCAAGAAAAATTTAATAAAACAGGCTCTTGAAACCGAAAAAATAAAGGTATATCATAAAAGAACATCAGTTCGATTAGCGCATCTGTTATCGCACGAATACATATGTGAAAGGAGCACCTATGCCCAGAACAGACAGAGCAAGCCAGTTCCAGCCCTTTGCAGCATTAAAAGGGTTTGAGGAGGCACTCAGAGAAAAAGAGAGAATTGAAGTAGAAAAAGCTGTTCTGTCAGATGAAGCACTGGATTATCTTGATTACCAGCTCTCTACTCTTAAAGTAGGCGATATGGTCTCAGTTATCTATTATGATTACGGCGCCTATGTAAAGAAGACCGGAATATTATCGGGCATCAGAAAGGATGCCCGATACCTCACGGTTGTTACTACTGATATAAGTTTCGATACTATCAGAGAAATACGGCTTTAGCTAAGATTTTCAGCCTTTTCTCTTCCTTTTTCTGCCGGCTATAAGCCTGACAATCGCAAATATCACAGCAAATACAGCTGCCAGCATCCAGATCAGGACTATATCTATTATCAGAATGCCTATAAATGCCATTAACCTTTACCTCCCGTCGGAATCATTCCTGATTTCGGAATACAATCCTTCCATTATCCATTTCATCTATTATTGCGAGCGAAGTAACATCATATCCCATCTGCCTGAGGTCATCCCCGCCATTCTGGAAGCCTTTTTCGATGCAGATGCCAATTCCCTCGACCTTTGCCCCTGCCTGATCGCAGATCTCTATCAAGCCTTTCATGGCATTACCTATTGCAATGAAATCATCAACTATCAGCACGTGATCATCAGATGACAGATAATCCCTTGCTACGGTTGCGTCGTATTCCTTTCCGTAGGTATAGGAACTGACTCTTGATACATACACGTCATCCCCCAGGTTAAGGCTCTTCGACTTCTTTGCAAACACAACCGGTACCTCAAAATGATTTGCAACAGCACAGGCAATGGCTATTCCGGAAGCTTCTATCGTAAGAATCTTTGTTATATTCCTATTCTTATATTGTTCATAAAACGCTTCGCCAATAGCTGCAAGAATACCGACATCAATCTGGTGATTTAAAAAGCTGTCTACTTTAAGAATGTTGCCGGGATATACCTTACCATCCGACAAAATCTTATCTTCCAAAAACTTCATTGTATGTACCTCCTTGATGAAACGATAACAAACAATAAATCAGGTTCACTTTTCCTAATAATACCATTAATCAGATGCAAAAAAGACAGATTTATGAGACTCTTCGGATTGTTTTCATATCCGGAAACGTAATAAGAATAACTGATGCCTACCCCGGCTGTAACTTTGAAGAGCCTATAAGAACTGTCTATGATGAAAATGGAAATGGTACCGTTGTTCAGGGAGAAGGCGGCTGAAAAAAATTTTTAAAAAATTTTTTTAATTCTTTGCAACATTTTTCCTACGTCGTTTGTATATAAGGTAAGAGCGCAAATAAACCAGCTAAATACAAACAAAAACAAGAAAGAAGAAAAGAGGGAAAAAGGTATGAAAAGAATGAACAAAAAGCTTATGAGTGTTTTATGTATGGCAATGACAGTTTTTAGTATGACAACATGTGATGTTAAGGTATCAGCAGCGGGTTACTTCTACCCGTCATCACAGCCCAAGACAACTACTGAGAGCAATACAATCACAGGAAACAATTCAACTACCGGGAACAAGACAACTACTGAGAATAAGACAACTACCGGAAATAAGGCTCTTATTGGAAAAGAAAAATCAACTTTAAGCAGCAGCTCCTATCTCACTACAGAACAGCAGTCAATCCTTAATAAACTTGACACCGACTACACAAAGGTTAACTGGGGTGTACAGTATTCACCTAAGGGAATGGATGGAATCATTATTTCCGTAGCTCCTTATCAGGAAGGCAGATATCCTTATCTTTTAGTAGCTATTACAAATATCTATAACGAGGATGTAACCTTCTCTGCAACAGGATATGCCAAGGGACAGAACGGACAGGAAATTGCAGATATTTCATTCTATGAGGAAGCAATAAGACCCGGTAACACAATCGCAAAAGCAATATACTGTGACAACACACCGACCGGAGAGATTCACTGGGATAGCATTGAATTACCCAAAACATATGGCGAAAGCACTTATTGGGAAGGTGACTGGTCTTTTTCCACAGATATCAATGGATATTACCAGATTGACTATACTGTTAAATCTGAGGACTACATGACACCCGGATACGTAACAACTCTCCTTCTTGATTCATATGGCAACGTAATCGACGTAGCATATGATTATAACTGTGATAAAGGCTATTATGTATCAGACAGCATCCAGTTCTACGCAAAGGATTACGACAGAAAAGTTGTTGATGTCGCTATGTTTACAAATCCTTTAATCGCAAAATAACTCTTAAGGTAAGCAAATCCCCTGGCCATGACTGACCAGGGGATTGGTTTATATATGACATTAAAAAATATTTCTTAGATACCGTTTACCAAACTGCCACGCGGTCTTCGGGAGCAATATACATGCCATCTCCCTCAGTAATCCCGTAGAAGCTTAAGAAATCATCAAACTGGGCGAGGGTTGCATTTATGCGCAGATAATGTGCCGGATGCACATCAGTCAGGATCTGGTCCTTTACAGCTTCAGGCGTTGACTGATCGCGCCACAATTTCGCGTACTGTCTGAAAAACGTGTCATAATCAAATCCCTCTGTCTGTTTTGCTATATAGAGAAGGCATTTCATACTCGTCATATCGGCGATTGCCTCTGTCTTGACCCTGTCACCTGAATATTTTATGCCTTCCATCGGGACAAATCCGTCATACCATGTTACAAGTTTCGCGACACGATCCCGGAACGCCGCATAGTCCTCATCTGTCCACCAATTATTCTTGTGACCGTCTTTGTCATACTCCGCTCCGTTGCTATCAAATGCATGGGATATCTCATGGCCGATGATCATTCCGATTCCGCCCATTTTCTGCTCGAAGCTCATATCTTCATTGTAGATCTCACCGACAAGAATTCCCGCCTGAATATTGATGCTATTGTTGTATCCCGTATAGGTCGCATTGACCGATGATGCCTGAAGCTCATACTGATTCCATTTGTAAACATTGGCTTTTGTCCCTAGTAGGCTGGCTTTCAGCCCGGTTTTGAATCTCGTAATCGCCTTGACAGCTTCCAGGAGGCTTCCTCCTTCGTCAGGTCCGGCAAAGTCAAGCCCGGACCAGTCTTCCAGTTCGTCCGGGTAGACAACATTCACACGCATATTGTCCAGTTTTTCTATAGCCGCTTTCCTGGTTTCTTCACTCAGCCAGTCGACATCATTTTCAAGCATTTCCCGATAATATTTTTTGAATTCTTCAACAATACCGGTTATATCTTCTCTTTGTTGCTCGTTGCAATACTGCCTTACATACAGATTATCCATCGGGATGGGCAGGTAACCATTAATTGTTGCAAGTGCGATAAAATCATCATTTGCTTCTGCATCGAGTCCTGACATAGCGCCATATAATTTCGCAACCGCTCTGCTCGTCTCCTTATCCAAAAGATCATTCAGTTCAGATGCAGTTTTAACAGCAAGCCAGTCTTTGATCAGTGGAACGTTTTCTTCTGTATATATATCTTTCAGCGCGGAAAAGTACTCCGGAACCGTAATGCAAATAGTATCTCCTCCGGTAAATCCTTGCGCCTCCAGCATTTTATCAACCGGAATGCCCTCTGCCATTTCTGTAAACTCCCCGTAGGTATAACAATCACCGGAATCGGAATTTTTCCCCCGCTCATGTTTATCGGAAGGAATTGCTTCAGCCAGCAAAGTTTCATAGGCAATCGAATTCTCAAACATTTTTGAAGCCTCTTCTTCACTGTATCCCAATCTTACAAGCATATACTCGGCTACCTGCTTTGCCTCATTGTAAAACAGATCTCCGGCATCGGTCCGGTTCCTGTACTCTTCCTCTATACCGAGCGTCAGGCTTGGCGGATCAATATACGCTATATAAACTAAAGAATCGACCGGATCCGAATCCACATTCACCGTGAACGGATACAGCTGCATCAGATTGTCCTCCGAACACAGATAGTTGTAGAGTTCGTCAAGGCTGTCTATGTCCCTTATGGCATCCATATATGGTACCGCAGGACTAATGCCCTGAGCGTCACGATAATCCCAGTCCGTCACAAGCGCATAGAGTTTGTGCACAAGTTCCGCATCATGTCCTGTCAGACTATCATCAGTGAGCATCTTCATCTGTCTGTCACTTACGATCAGTGCGGCTTCACTCAAAGGAGTAAGCGAAGCAACCATGTCCGAAGGAGTCGTGTTCAGTATCCAGTCTTTGTTGACATATAATGCGAAATTATCCTTTAATTCAGCAGGGGTGTCTTTCGTAACATTGCCGATAATGTCCGGATTCAGCCAACGCCCATCAAGAATCTTTCCTTCGCTGGCAGCCTCAGCAAATTCTTCTCCGCCAGACTCGGCAGGCTCTTCCGACTGGGCTGGCCCGGCAGACATTTCACCTGAACATGCAGTGGTTCCAAGCAGAGCCAGTAGCAGTAAACCGCATAACTTTTTTCTCATCACATGCTCCTTTCGTCCCTCTATGCATACATTATATCAAAAAAGTGGACGTAGCAGGCTACGTCGAGTCTTTTGGAACTTCGTTATCAAGTAAGAATGCGCTTGATGGGTACCTCTTAAAAAAGCTACAGCCCCGGGGGACGATCAAACTCGTTCCGGGGCTGTTTTGTATAGTATTATACGCTTTAATAGTCTACATTACTCCTCATCGACTATCTCATTTGCTTTCTTATATTCAGCCAACATCTTCGAATAGTATTTTTCATCCGTAGCTGCCTTTGAAATATCATCAATTCTTTTTTGTCCTGTGAGCCATGCATATACATTTTGGACTTCCAGATGTTCCTCTGCTCGTCCTTCTGCACGTCCTTCCGCATGGCCTTCTGCATGACCTTCCCTTCTGGCAGCATTTATACCTGTCACCCAGTCAGCTCGCGCCATCTCTTCTTCCAATAACATAGCCTGCACCTCCTTGTCTTTTGAAAATGCATCTACTTCCTTACGGATGTCATCATACATCTCGTCGCCCTGCGTCATTTCCTTTACCTTATCGTTATTAATATCGGCAATCATAGCAAGCAATTTTAATAGTCCGATATCTTCATCTTTATTGTATCTATCAGACAAAAAGAGTTCAAGTGCCTTGTCCAGCTGCACAAACGCCATTTGCTTAAGAGCAGGAAACTCCATTCCTGTATCAGTTACAATCTTTTTCACTCTGTGAATATATCGATCTGACTTAAACTCCCTGAATACTTTAGGACTCTTAACCATCAGGACTATAACGATAACCCCCTTTACATTCCCATAATCGACATCCTTCCTACTCTGTCCCTCTTCTACAGAGAATTGAATCATCAGCATATTTGATGCATATATATCCACACGATTAAATATATAGTCCTGTGCTACAGCTTGAAATTCAACATCAAGCCGCTTGCCATCTCTTAGCCATGCCGGCACATCAGTCACAATCGCCTTAGAATACTTACTAATTGTCATTCCTTCATTAGATGCTGATTTCTCAACTGCTCCATATGACTCTCCCATTGTCCTCTGTAAAAGAAAATCAAGTCTTTCCGGATGAACATCCGGTGAAAACGCCCTCTTAGCAATAGCATCATCATAAAGATTTGCTAGACGCTCACCGCTAATAATCTTTAAAATATTCTCCTTTGTCTCTGCATCCAGGTCACTCATCTGGGCTTTTTTAATCAAGTCTTCACTGCTTGGGTTAATCCCCATTGTCCTTTGTCCTCCATGTTACAATACTTGAAAATAAGTTCATTCTTTGAATCCTTCTTAATGTTTTTCTTAAAACTTTAGACTTATTTTCATACACTAATTATATTTTCTTTACTGTCCAATAATCATACCTGCTCAACCGCATGCATGCTAGCAATTTCAATCTATACGTGATAGAATTAAATAGTACAGACATCGCAACAGATGATGATATCCGCTCCGGAATGGTCACCTGGGTAAAACTGTTTAAAGCAACTACATGGGAGGAAATCGATATGATCACAAAAGATAATCCCTCATTTGAATCTACTGCCGAATCCATATTTATCTCTAATGCTGACAAAAATGTTGTAAAAAGATGTCGAGAAAGGGAAGATTTTTATCTCGAACAGGAAGCTCGTGAAAAAGAAATGGCAAAGCTAAAACAGACTATTGCAGAGAAAAATAGCACCATCGCTGAGAAAGATGCACTATTGCAAAAATATATCGAACAATTTGGTGAACTAAAATAGAGAATGCATATCCCCTGGCCAGATGACCAGGGGATAATATTATTTAGGACATAACATATATTGCGAGTTTTTCTATCTTACAGGAATGCTTTTTATCCTTAACGCTATAATTAATACCTACCTTTAATACTGTGCCCGTGTATCCATTAAATACAGTTGAATATTGTTTTTCATCAATTTGCTCAATTGCCTTTGAACTGCTCTTATTCCACTTTAGTTCTACAATAAGTGCTGGGCATGAAGCATTTTTCTTTGGCCAAAATACCATATCGGCAAAACCTTTACCTGTTGGAAGCTCATCAATTCGTGCATAATAATCAATACTGCTTATAAAAGCCATTTTTATGACACTTCTGAGAGCCTGCTCGTTATTATAAAATGTTGGAGCAGTTATTTCTGAATGCATTTCTTCTATAATTTGTGCTACAGTATCTTCGTCCATCCTCCAAGTTGCCTCAAGAAGCTTATCTGATTTCTGGACAGCTTTAATAAGTTCTTTTTTGTTTCCGTTTTTTACTGCTCTCACAAATTCACTTTTTATCTCATCATTTGGAATAGATACTTTTTCTTCATTTTCATCATAAGCAAGATAACCTAAATGAATCAAAAGCGTTAAAACATCATCCCTGCTTTCCATCGAAGTAAGGTCATTCTGAAAAGAATTGGTATCTACTTTGACTTTTGATCCTCCAATCATATCAACTACAGAATCTTTTAAACCATCAAAGTTCATGTCTATATAATCGCGTAAGGATTCATAGGTTTCCGTTTTAACCCAGTAATTACTCATTTTCTTTCTAAGTATTGACTCCATTACCGATTTAGGATTGAAAAGATGTTCATCAGCTACATGATATCCATCGTACCAGGCTTTCAAATCGTCAAAGCTTATGCCGTGTTTATGGCACAAACCAGCCACTTCCTCTTCTGTAAATCCAATATATTCCTGCAGAGGTCTTGGCTCCACCATACTGTATTCGTAAAAATCGCTCATTGCAGACTCATGACCATATTTTTTAATAGGAAGGATACCAGTCATATAAACACCATCAAAAAGGCGATCTGTAAATGTGCTCTTAAAAAGTGATCTGAGTAGATTGATGTATTTTTCTAATATCTGCTCATTTCCTTTGAATTCTCTAAAAGGAGCATCCCATTCGTCGATGATGAGAATAAGTTTTTGACCATTGATGGCAACATACTTACTAAAAGCATCTACAAGATTAGCTTCATTAGTAACTTCCGGTAAGATATTTGAAAAATCATCTATAACATCTTTTTCTATCTTATCAATCAAATCTTCACCACTTTTTAAAGTAGAAATAAAAAATGTCATATCCAGATAAACTACATCATGCTTATTAAGATGCGTTTTAAATGAACTATCTTTGGATATATTTAAGTCCTCAAAAAGATCCATCGAATTACACTCTTTGCAGTAATACGCACACAGCATTTTGGCGCCAAAGGATTTCCCAAAACGCCGAGGTCTACTGACACATACTAGTTTTTGAGACGTTGAAAGGCATGAATTCATAAAAGAAATGAGCCCTGACTTATCGATATATTCGCTATTGCGTATAGTCCTAAAGCCATCATTCCCTATGTTTATATATTTTCTTGGCCCACTTGCAGTCATTGGAGTTTTTAACTGAAAACCATTCTTATAAACGTAATCAGTAGGTATTTCCCATCTTCCTTTTACAAGTTTTGCACCGGGTATTTTCCCTTGAGAGCACAAAGAATTTACCTGTCTTTTAGAAATATTCCACTTTTCTGCAGCTTCTTTAGATGTCATGATTTTCCCTCCATACATACATTATATCACAAAAGTGGGAAGTGGGAATCCCACTTCCCACTTTTGTGTATAGTGAGCCCCAAAAATCATAGCCTACCCCTGGCAATTATGCTTTCAGCATTTAATAATACATAATATTACGAAAATCAACCCCGGAAACGATATCGACATTTAAGAAAATCTTTTAATATAAATCCCCTTTACAAATTCAATAAATTAATGTTAACTTTAACAAGTTCAATATCACGAACAGTTATGAATTATCAATTCATAATCATTTTTCCTATTTATTTCTATTGCAATCCATTTTTTCCCCATAAACAAGGAGGATTGTTTACTTGAAAAATATTCACATGCACAAAAATTATGCTTTTATGAAAGCAAAAGGAAAAATCGGCTATAACATGACAAATGATTATATGTTCAGGACCGTCTTACAGAACAACAAAGGAACCCTTAGAGGGCTTGTCGCCTCTATCATGAACTTTAAGACAGAAGACATTAAAGATGTAACGATTGAAAATCCCATAGTTATTGGCGATGCCATGTCAGATAAGGAATATCGATTGGATATCCTTGTCACTCTCAATAGCTCTGCCACACTAAACATTGAAATGCAAATTAATAATTACAGTGACTGGACTAACAGATCTCTGGTATATCTTTGCAGGGAGTTCGACAGTTTAAGCCATGGTGAGCTTTATGAAAATCTAAAGCCTGTTTATCAGGTCAGCTTCATTGATTTCAGATTATTTTCAGATCATCCGGAATTCTTTGGAAAGTACCAAATGCGGAATGTGCTCGATGGCTACCTCTACAATAGTAATTTTAATCTGTACGTGATAGAATTAAATAGTACAGACATCGCAACAGATGATGATATCCGTTCCGAAATGGTCACCTGGGTAAAACTGTTTAAAGCAACTACATGGGAGGAAATCAGAATGATCACAAAAGATAATCCCTCATTTGAATCTACTGCTGAATCCATATTTATCTCTAATGCTGACAAAAATGTTGTAAAAAGATGTCGAGAAAGAGAAGATTTTTATCTCGAACAGGAAGCTCGTGAAAAAGAAATGGCAAAGCTAAAACAGACTATTGCCGAGAAAGATAGCACAATTGCTAAGAAGAATAGCACTATTGCCGAAAAAGATGAAACTATTGCAGAGAAAAATAACACCATCGCTGAGAAAGATGCACTATTGCAAAAATATATCGAGCAATTTGGTGAACTAAAATAGAGAATATATATCCACTGGAGCGAATATTGGATCCAGGCGGACTTATTTTTAAAAAACTACAGCCCCGGAAACGATTATCAACTCGTTCCGGGGCTAGTATGTTCATTTGCTTTCTTATATTCAGCCAACATCTTCAGATAGTATTTTTCATCCGTAGCTGCCTTTGAAATATCATCAATTCTTTTTTGTCCTGTGAGCCATGCATATACATTTTGGACTTCCACATGTTCCTCTGCTCGTCCTTCCGCATGGCCTTCTGCATGACCTTCCCTTCTGGCAGCATTTATACCTGTCACCCAGTCAGCTCGCGCCATCTCTTCTTCCAATAACATAGCCTGCACCTCCTTGTCCTTTGAAAATGCATCTACTTCCTTACGGATGTCATCATACATCTCGTCGCCCTGCGTCATTTCCTTTACCTTATCGTTATTAATATCGGCAATCATAGCAAGCAATTTTAATAGTCCGATATCTTCATCTTTATTGTATCTATCAGACAAAAAGAGTTCAAGTGCCTTGTCCAGCTGCACAAACGCCATTTGCTTAAGAGCAGGAAACTCCATTCCTGTATCAGTTACAATCTTTTTCACTCTGTGGATATAACGGTCTGACTTAAATTCCCTGAATACTTTAGGACTCTTAACCATCAGGACTATAACGATAACCCCCTTTACATTCCCATAATCGACATCCTTCCTACTCTGTCCCTCTTCTACAGAGAATTGAATCATCAGCATATTTGATGCATATATATCCACACGATTAAATATATAGTCCTGTGCTACAGCTTGAAATTCAACATCAAGCCGCTTGCCATCTCTTAGCCATGCCGGCACATCAGTCACAATCGCCTTAGAATACTTACTAATTGTCATTCCTTCATTAGATGCTGATTTCTCAACTGCTCCATATGACTCTCCCATTGTCCTCTGTAAAAGAAAATCAAGTCTTTCCGGATGAACATCCGGTGAAAACGCCCTCTTAGCAATAGCATCATCATAAAGATTTGCTAGACGCTCACCGCTAATAATCTTTAAAATATTCTCCTTTGTCTCTGCATCCAGGTCACTCATCTGGGCTTTTTTAATCAAGTCTTCACTGCTTGGGTTAATCCCCATTGTCCTTTGTCCTCCATGTTACAATACTTGAAAATAAGTTCATTCTTTGAATCCTTCTTAATATTTTTCTTAAAACTTTAGACTTATTTTCATACACTAATTATATTTTCTTTACTGTCCAATAATCATACCTTCTCAACGCATGCAACCGGATAGTAATTTCAATCTGTACGTGGTAGAATTAAATAGAACAGACATCGCAGCGGATGATGATATCCGCTCCGGAATGGTCACCTGGGTAAAACTGTTTAAAGCAACTACATGGGATGGCGCTAGATATCCGGGGGATATCTGCTTAGCGCCGACCGAAGTGAAACGGAGACATCAAGATGATCACTAAAGATAATCCCTCATTTGAATCTACTACTGAATCCATATTTATCTCTAATGCTGACAAAAATGTTGTAAAAAGATGTCGAGAAAGGGAAGATTTTTATCTCGAACAGGAAGTTCGTGAAAAGGAAATGGCAAAGCTCAAGCAAGCTATAGCGGAGAAAGATAACACAATTGCTAAGAAGGATAGCACCATTGCTGAGAAAAATAACACCATCGCCGAGAAAGATGCACTATTGCAAAAATATATCGAGCAGTTTGGTGAACTAAAATAGAGAATACATATCCCCTGGAGCAAATATTTGGTCCAGGCGGACTTATTTAAGAAAGCTACAGCCCCAGAAACAATCAACAACTCGTTCCCGGGGCTGTTTTGTATAGTATTATACGCTCTAATAGTCTGCATTTTTGTATGGTGAGCGCGCTTAAGGCATATAAAATCCCCTGGCCATGATGACCAGGGGATAATATTATTCAAGGCATAACATATTACTTATTAACTTTGTAAAGTCCAAAATATTCTCTCCTTGTTTCCTTATTCTTCTTATCATAATATGTTATTCTGATATAAGTAAAAGTAGATGTCTCCTTGTCAATATAGTTATGAGTCTTTAAATAAGTATGAACATATGAATCATCCTTATTCAGCTTAATCTTCTTGCCGTTCTTTACTTTCTTCCAAGAAATTGTCATATCATTATATCTCTCTAATGATGATGCATAAGCTGCATCTTCATATCTCTTGGTAAAATTATCTTCAGCAGTTCCGGGTATTTCCTTATAAATAGGTGTTCCAACTTCGATTTTCTTAAGCTTGAAATCCTTGTTCATTGTGACTCTAATCTTGCCTGACTTAGCTGTTGTTACATACATGCCCCAATTCTTGGTCCAAAGTGTATTTGGATCAATCTTGTCATCACTAAATGTCTGAGCAATAACTTTTCCACCAAATGTCACACTCTTAATTGCTGAACCGTCTGCCTTAGCAATGACCTTAAGAGTCTTTTTAACTGTTGTACCGTCCTTAAGGATAGCATCATATTTAAGCTTATATGTTCCAGCCTTCTTGGCATAAAGTCTTACTGTATATTCACCCCAGTCCTTTCCTTTAGGTAATTTGTCCCAATCTTTGTTAGGAACAGTAATCCAATCACCATTAGCATTCTTGTAATAATAATTGTCGTCGTCCCAATCATCATAGTCTCTACGAGTATCCTTATTGGGATCTGTATACTCGTCCTTTTTAATGACTTTTACTTTCAATCCTTTCTTATTGGACTTAAAGTTCGCAAATTTAGCATAAACTGCTGTAGTACGGAAATATTTAACTGCACCATAGTTCTGAGTTGCTATTGTAATTGCTTTGTCCTCAGTAGTCACTTCATCATAAAACTTTGAAGTCTTCCCTGTATCCTCGTTTGTATATGATACAGCATGTCCATCCGCATCATAATTTGTGATAACCTCTGCATTTGCACTAAGTGGCGCTGCCAATGTAATAGTAAGCGCTGCAGCAAGTGCCATTGCTCCTAATTGTTTTAATCCCTTCATAAGAGACCCTCCTTCATAAAAAATTTTTTATTTACGGTTTTACGTAACCGTGTTCTCGTGACACTTTTGATTCTATCACCCTATACGAAATTGTCAAGGCAGTAAACACGCACCGTTGAGCGATTTTATACTTTTTATAAAATGTTTATAATTACGTTTATATCGCAAATTCAGTAAGGACACAGTTTTTTCACATTTTAATCACAATCATATTAAAATGGTCAATAATCAAAATTTAATAATTATGATATCTTTAATAACGTAACCTAAGCAAACAGCACTGTGATTCTCATTCATAAATAGAAAAAAATGGCGGCATTACTGCCGCCAGATCTTGTTAGGAGTTTTTCTCCTCTTCCATCTTTTTGATGAGCTTGTCTATCTCTTCCTGAGAAAGCATTGCCATATCGTTTCCTTCAGCCATGATATTCCTCCGTTCTTTGTGTGATTATTTATATCATGGATACTATACCAAGTCATTAACAATAACACCCGAAATCAAATCTTCCCCGAATATGACAATTAATACAAATTTACGCTTCATTTTTCTTATATTTTTCCCATTGAATGAAGGATTCTTTCATGAAATCCTTCAAGATTCTGAAAGTAAAATAATCCATAGGACTCATCGGAAGACATCCCTATATCAACAGGATTAGCTTTAGATACAACTCACAGATTCATATTTTCTACATATTCTTTAAATCTGGGAAGTCTAAGTATAATCATCCCTCGGTTCGAACCATCAATTACACCTTTATCGATAAGGCGCTTTCTAGGTTCACTCCATTCATTATGTTTCTTCTTTGTCATATCCAGAAGTTCTGAAACATTCATAGAGTCTTTCTGTACAATAAAAGTCATAAACCATCTGTCTTTTGGCTTTAATTCACTCCATATCTTGTCATACACTTTTTGGGCCAAAGCCTCATCAACCTGGGCAAGGACCATGCCAGTTATTTTCTTTTCTTTTGATTCCCACATGTATTTGCCAAAAGCCTGGTATGCAAAAGCATAACCCTTTGTCATTACAGCCAAATCATAGGCAACCTCCTCTGAAAGACCAAGCGTTTTTTTGTAGTCTTCTCGTATTATGCCTATATTCAGAGGAGTCATATCACATTTGGTTGCTCTTAAAAAGAAAGTAAGACCATCCGTATTTTCTATACTTTCAACGTCTTCGTAAAGTCCCGCTACAATCAGGTAGATTGGCAAATCCTTCCTTATCAGTATCTGGAATTCCTGAATGAAATCAATAAGCGCATCCGTCTTTCTGACTTCATCAATAACTATGAGAACACGTTTTTTCTTTTTACGAATTTCAGTAAGAATCTGCTCTAACGCAACATCAATACTGGCAGCCGGACTTTTTTTGCTAATATTTATACCTATTCCAAAAGCGGAAAGGTTCAAGTTCGTATCTATAAATTTTGTCAGAAAGGGGACATTTGTGTAAAGATTTGCAACTAAATCATTTGTAATCGCAGAGTTTGACTTTAAATCTACCACTATCCAGTTATTATATTCTTTGATTTGTTTTTCTATGGCTGTAAGAGTAACGGTCTTTCCGGTTCCTCTTATTCCAGTCAACTTAAATGCCTGTTCTTCAACCACATCTGAATTGAGAGTATCTACTATATCATCAATAAGAAGATTTCTGCTGATATATTGAGTAGGAATCCTACCAAAACTGATTGCGTATGGATTTCTTTCTGTCATTCTGGACACCTCTAATATAATTCGTTGTCAAAAACTATAATATATTATAATTAACTATAATATAATATAATTCAATATAATTTTCTATAAAAAATATAATATTATTATTCTTGCTGTTTTCATACAATCTGAAGCAGAAATCTGAACTGTACCACAGCCATCACTCAAAATCATACTCTGAAAGACTATTAACAATAGCAGGCTCTGATGCCTCCACAATCTCTGAATTCTCGATAACAACTCTCACTACGCTATAGTACAGAGGATCCGTACTCTCAGTGGTAAAATCATCTTCATATGCCGCTGTTACAACGTATCTTACTCCCTCATCTACATTTTCTTCAGCAGTCACACAGCTTTCGTAGCTGTCTCTGTCTATACTGTTCTCTTCGTATTGAAGGGTTATCCCCATGCTATCAAATGCCTGATATTTCCATACCGCAAGATTCACGCCTCTCACCTCAGTATAGAGGCAGCCGTCCTTTATATAACAATCAATGGTAGAATCTGCTGTTTCCGTGGCCGTAGTCTCGCCGGTATCATCACCTGCCCCGGGAACAAACTGCATAATCACAAACATAATCAGGCTAAACGCGCATGATATGGCAAAAATAATCAAAAATACCTTGAAAAAGTTTTTCTGGGTACTTTCGAATTCCTTCTTTTCTTCCTGCCTCCTTTGCCTGTTCTCCTTCATCTGTTCACCGGCAAAATCCAGTACATCCTTGACCGCATCGTTAACATTGAAGCTCACATTGTAATCCTTCACCGCATCTTCAATCACAAATGTCATACCGCAAAAAGGGCATTCTGCCGTCTTTTTTGCCTCGTCAACCTCAACTACACCGCCACACTGAGTACATTTTGCAGGTACCATTTTTAAATTGTTTTCCATGTTTCACTATCCCCCATTCCTGAAACATACACCGTTTCTGTTTATTCAGTTACAATATATTTATTATATTATTTTTCGACTATCTTAATATACTCAATAATTGCTTTGCCGCTTTCTCTGTATCATAAAGTCACGCACGTTATGTGATTCCTCAAGATCAAGCGGAAATCCCAGCTTTTCTGCAACATAGATAGAAAGCTCTTCAAAAAAATCATACATTAAAAAAAGCTTTTCCCACATATCTTTGTAGTTTCCACTGGGGAAAATCCCCTCAAACCGCAACATCTCTGAATCTGTCAGATAATTCTTCAGATACTTGCTGCATGCACCTGTTGTAACCTGAAAGTCATTATCTATTCCAATCTTCCAGTTGATCATTTTGATGAACATATCCATCATATACTCTTCCATCATACGTCTGGCATAATAGAACTCGTGCCTGCAAAGTCCCTTGGTCACGTAATTGCTGATCCATCGAAATTCATTTACCGTGCCAAAAAACTCAAATTCGCCGGGCTTTTTAATAAAAAAGCACTCTTTAGAAGTTATATCCACAAGCTCGGGGAAATTATCCTTATTTACCAATACTGTACGCGGTTCACGAAACTCAGTCTGCTTCCCGATCTCGCTAACATCGATAAAGGTCAGGTCAATCCTGTTGCCATCCTTGTACTGTGTAAGGTAAGCATAGCGCGACCTGCCATTGTAGTCATAAGGCTCATTGTAGTAGTCATCTGGAGTCTGCATTATAAGAATATCCCCAAAGCGCTTCATGTAGTCGTGATCCGCGGTAAACTCCCTTATATCGGACACGAAAAATGTGATATCAAAATCAGAAAAATTGTCATGCACGGCTCCCTTTGTGACATTGGAGCCTTCCATCGAAGCAGCACGTATTCGCTCATCCTCAACTGCAGTTTTCAGGATAAGATCATACATCTCATCATAAGTTTTCATATATTCTTTCCTTTCCGTATCAGGTCTCCTCAAAACCCACCCAAATATTTCCTAAAGATTTCTTTCATAGAAAATAAAGACTTTTTTAGAATACTTTAATGCAATTATCCCAGTTTAAACACATTTAAGAACTATGATTAGTAAAACAAAAACTATAAGCTGCTTTGGATTCATAAAGGTATCATGCTATGGAGAAAAAGAGTATTTTTGATAAGAAAAAAGCAAATATTATAGATACTGTGGAGTATAACGGAAAGTACACCAATGTAACCGTACTGAGAACAAAAGCATTAGTTACCGGCGCTATCCTCCTGACAGCTGTTGTCTTTATAGCAGCACAGTTTTTCTTTATCTGAATCACCATGAGAGTCTCGATGTAGTCACAAGCTTCTCGTATCTGTTATACTCGGGCTCCTCATCAGATACACCATGCATAGAATATCCCACAGGAAGTCCCTGCGTCTCAAGTTCTTCAATCATCGGTACCAGTCCGTTCATATAGTCATTTAAATAGCATGTGATATCCTTCAAACGCTGTTTTAATCCGCCAATACGAATAGTCTGTACCTCAAATCCATAAGATTTTGCCTCATTCATCCACTGAGCTCTGAATGAGTTATAAAACTGATCCAATAACTCTATAAGAAGCGGTAAATCCTTATCCCTTATTTTAGCTAATGTATCCATATCTTTACTCTGGTAGGCTTTTCTGAGTCGCACGCCCAAATCGGCTTTTAGCTCAAGAACCTTGCATAGTCTGCCCTGCATCTCAAACAATACATCATATGCCCTTTTTCTATCACGTATGACTTTAAATAGTCTTTCTGATGCATCTCTGAAATACCCGGCTGCCTTTTCAGGAACCAGGCTGTCATATATTCCTAGCAGCGGATCATTAAACAGAAGTATTTTGGACAGATTGTTTCTCTTTTCCCCCTTGCATCCGGGATTTGCTATATCAAGCAGCATGAACTCTTCAAGTAAATAGCCTGTCACTTCTCTAAAGAACAATTCCGGCTCCGCATCTCCATTTGGCAGTTTCCCGCCAAGTCTTGCCGCTTCATATAATGCAGGAAGCACCGAAAAAATGCTGCATTCCGTGCCATCATCACCCCACATTGTCATTACAACAGAATCTATATCCAGCGACAGGCAGGCATTGATGGCAGCCCTTGTTGCATGAATACTGTAATCATTGTACGGAGTAAGTCCCAACCACCTCCATGCACCACCTGCAAAGGAGATGTTATCGGTCAATGCCTTGTGCTGTTTTAGGATTCTTTCATAATGCGCCTTGTCAGTGCTGTAATAATCCCAGTAAACAAGCTCAAGTCCGTCAGGTATCCTGACCTCTTTTGCCATTTTCTCCGAAAGCTTATCGGCCGTTTCATCATCCTCAGAGCCATAAGCACCTGCACTCATAAGCCTGAAGAACATATCACTCCACATCTGTGGCTCCAGGCCGTATTTTTTACAAAGTCCTACTACCATTTCAAGGTGCTTTAGTATTAGTTCAACTCTATTATGATAGCCATTATTATCCAGATATTTTCCCAGCCCAACCATATGAGCTTCATCCATCCCTATATTTATTTTTCGCGAAGTATATGCTTCTGAAACGGATTTCAGCAGATTGTCAATAAGCCTCTCTGTTCCGGGATCTCCTATAAGCAGAATATCATTGACATCAATGCAGCTATTGTAATCTTTATAGTCAACTATCTGGTTGATATGCGCCAATGTCTGAACATATGGGCGCAGCTCCATTCCCAGCTCTCTGGCATAGGAATCAGCTTCCCTTATCTCATCAAGGGTATATCTTCCTCTCTGATAACCAAAATAAGGCTCTCCGGGGATTTCAATCGTATCCTCTGTATAGAGCCCTACGTAATCATATCCAAGCTTTGAACACAGCTTTATAAATTCTTTAAGCGCAGAAAGCTTTACTACAGCATTTCTTGAGCAGTCTATCATAACTCCAAGTTCACGAAGCTTTACTATACTCAAAACTCTTCCTCCCACTTGAATCACACCCAATTTGACTTATCAATATGGTTATCATAACATAAGGACATGAGAATGGAATACCATGAAAAAAATAACTTAATATCGCTTTTAAGTCTATTTTTTTTGAAGTTCCCTATTGATGACTAATCGAGTCAAGATGTACATAAATCAGGACCGTGATGGATTTAGACCACCACTATATGCGCAGGAGGGCTATACAATTATGAGAATCTATAAAGCCGCTAATTACAATGAAATGAGCAGAATGGCCGCTAATATTCTCTCAGCGCAGGTTATCCTAAAGCCGGCATCCGTTCTGGGCCTTGCGACAGGTTCAACCCCACTTGGGACATATAAGCAGCTAATCGAATGGTATGAAAAGGGTGACATAGATTTTTCAGAGGTCACTTCCATAAATCTGGATGAATATATCGGTCTTTCCAGTACCCATGAGCAAAGCTATCATCACTTCATGCATGAAAACTTTTTCGATCATATCAATATAAAGCCCGGTAATATACACTTACCTGATGGAACAGCTACGGACCTGGAAAAGGAATGCAAAGACTATGATGCCCTGATAAGCGATACCGGTGGTATTGATTTACAGCTGCTGGGAATCGGGACTGACGGACACATTGGATTCAACGAACCAAGCGATGCCTTTGAACCTCTGACTCATGTGGTCAACCTCACTGACAGCACAATAAAATCCAATACGCGCTTTTTCACCGATGAAGAAGATGTCCCTAAAAGTGCCATTACAGTTGGTATTAAAACAATCATGCAGGCTAAGAAGATTTTAATGATAGTAAATGGGAAAAATAAGGCTGATATCCTTAAAGAAGCTCTTTATGGCTGTATTACACCGGCTCTTCCTGCATCAATACTACAGCTCCATCCTGATTTTACCGTGATTGGGGATGAAGAAGCCTTTTCAAGCCTTTAAATAATAAGAAGCATTACCAAATCTGCGGAGGATTATTATGAGAATATCTGGCGCTAAGGTCTATTCAAAAGATCATACTTTCAAAAATGAAACTATATATATTGATAATGATCGTATTGCCGAAACAGCATCCGATGATGAAAACTTTGATGCCTCAGGTTTAACTGCTATCCCGGGTCTTGTGGATATTCATTTTCATGGTGCTATGGGCCATGATTTTTGTAATACCGATTCAGAAGGTCTTAGAAAAATAGCTGAATATGAAGCGCAAAACGGAATACTGGCAATATGTCCTGCCACCATGACTTATAGCGAAGAGATACTTGAAGATATATGCAAAAAAGCCCAGGTATATAGCGCCGAATCAAAATTATTAATTTCAGAATCAATAAATAACATACGCAATTCTTCTATGATCGCAGATTTTATTGGCATAAACATGGAAGGCCCCTTCGTAAGCAAAGATAAGCTCGGCGCACAAAATCCCAAATACCTGGCTGCTCCTGATGTCAATATGTTTCGCAGACTTCAAAAAGCCAGCGGAAATCTCATAAAACTTATCGATATTGCCCCGGAACTGGACAAAAGCATAGAGTTTATCAGGGAATTATCCGAAGAAGTTACTGTCTCTCTGGCTCACACATCCTGTGACTACGATACGGCAACCACCGCTTTTTGCTCAGGAGCCCGTCATATGACACATTTATTCAACGCAATGCCCGGCATTAATCACAGAAATCCGGGGCCAATAATTGCCGCTCTTGAAAATAATGCCGAAGTTGAACTGATTGCTGACGGAATCCATATTCATCCTGCGATGGTCAGATTTGTATTTAATACATTTGGCGAAGATAAAGTAATTCTGATCTCAGACAGCATGGAGGCAACCGGGCTCCCGGACGGAGAATATCAGCTCGGAGGTCAAAAAGTGAACGTAAAGGGAAATCTTGCAGTTCTTGCAGACAATCCGGAAACTATCGCAGGCTCCGTTACTAATCTTTTTGAATGCATGAAAAAGGCTGTAAAGGAAATGGGTGTTCCTCTCGAAAAAGCCATCCGTGCAGCATCAGAAAATCCTGCAAAATCTATTGGAATTTTTAAAGACTACGGCTCCATTTCTACCGGTAAATATGCAAACATTATCCTCGTCGATGATGAGCTTAATATCAACCATATAATTTGGCATGGGAGAAGCTATGGATCTAAACACTATTAAATCAGATAGAATCAATAAAAGCCTACAGCCTTGAAATATCAAAGGCTGAGGCTTCTATTGATAACCTTAAAGGACTTTCTTCTTTCAGTGACCGAATGATATCCGAAGGTAATCCTTCATCATCCGTTCTTGAGAAAGTATTTGGAAAAGACGGTGCTGCTGATTTTTTCAGAAGCTGCGTTATGCCAATGCATACTGTCTAAAGAACTCTACCTCATCATCATTGCACTGTGCAGCCTCCGGGAGCCTTAAGTTGCAATGGAATACATGTCCCAGATCCCCATTTGGACTTGTATAATACTTGCTGGTAAATGGCACAGAGTTCTTTATCATTACTTCTACCATCTTGGGAAGCTCATCCTTTAAAAAGTCTCCTGTTGCAGACATAAGGAATGACGGGGGATATGCCTCTGTTATATAGTTGCCTGCATTCATAACATCAAGATCTTCATCTGTTACCTTCTTACCAAAAAGATCATCCATAAGAGATCCCATATTTTCATCTGATTCCTTTACAGATTTAATCTCAAATGCAGCACAGTTAAATGCAATACTCTTGAATTTAAACTTATCAGATACTGTAAAGTCAAATTTGTCAGCATATTCCTTGTTTGTAAGGAAAGCAGCTGTAATACCTATAAGTGTACCGCCTGCAGAATCACCTACACCAGAAATATTATTAAGGTCAAATCCGTATTTATCCTCATTGTCAACTATCCAGTTTGCTACTGCAACACTGTCTTCAAGGCTTGCAGGGAATGTGTATTCAGGCGCAAGTCTGTATGAATAACAAACTACTGCGAATCCTCTCTGACAAAGTGATGCTGAATAATATTTGTATACTTCCTTATCTCCATATACCCAGCCGCCGCCGTGAATAACTACAATCACAGGAAGTTTTTTATCCTCCGGAACATTTGCCGGTCTGTATACATCAAGCATCTGCCACTGCGGATGTTCACCCTTATCACCATACGTGATGTCACTGTATCTTTTTACATCAGAAGGAATCTCAAGTCCTTCATCTCTGATAGCATCACCTTTAGCAAAATTTGTTCTAATAAAATCACTTGCTATTGACATTTTTACACCTCTTTTATCACGAAAAATTCTTAATTCTTTACTTTTTAAAATTCTACTACTGATCTCTTTGCTTCAAGATCTGTCTGAATCTGGTCAATGTGCTTATCAATGTTCATGATGATGCAAAGTGCCAGAACTACAAGAGAAAGGATTGCTCCAAAATATCCATATCCGAAACGGATAGATGCAAGAGCAGCCTCTGTCTGAACCTCTGCTGTTCCAACATAACCACCGATAGCGATAATCCATGTGCAGATAGCAGAACCAAGACCGATACCAACCTTCATACCAAAGCTTGTGCAGCTGTTTACAAGACCTTCAGAACGAACGCCTGTCTTCCACTCGCCATAGTCAACTACGTCAGCTGTTGTAGCGAAGATACCTGACATGATAGGGCCTGTACCGAATCCCTTAACGATAAGTCCGATAACTACAAGAGGAAGATTTGATCCTGCAGCGCCGATGATCACTGAACCGATAGCCATTATAACAGCACCTGTGATCATAAGTTTTCTTTTTCCAAACTTTGCTACGAGTTTAGGCATAGCAAGGTTTACGATCATAGCAGGTATTGTTCCTGCAACTGATGTCCATGAAAGGAATGCGATGTTACCAAGTACGCTGTTGCAGAAGTAGTATGTCATTGAACCTGTTGCAACTACGTTGATGTATAAGAACATGAACATAAGCGCCTGGATGAAGAAATACTTATTCTTTAAGAGTGCCGGAAGTGCCTTGGAAAAAGGAACCTGCTCTACTTTAACTGTTCCGTCCTCTTCTGCGTCAACATGCTCTCTGACACCAAGGAAGCAAAGAATACACATTGCGCAGGCAATTGCCCCATATATTACAGAGATTGATCTCCAGCCTACACTTGCAATAAGGTTAGCTGTAATAACGTTTGTAATAAGTGATGTAACCTGTGTCATTACGAATCTGATAGATGCTGTCTGAGCTCTGTCCTGTACATCAAGTGTCATACGGCTAAGAAGTGCATTATAAGGCAGGTTGTTAGCTGTATAGATAATGCAGTTCTGGAAAATGTAGGTAAGATAGATGTAAACCAGCTTGCCGCTTGCACCCAGGGATGCCGGTACATTGAATATCATAAAAAGTGAAATTCCCATAAGCGGTGCTGTCCACAAAAGCCATGGTCTTGCCTTACCATATTTTGTATTGGTCTTATCAACAAGTGCACCCATGATAAGATCCGTTATTCCGTCAAATACTCTGCAAAGAAGCATCATTGTTCCGATGGCTGCTGCAGCGATTCCAACAGTATCTGTATAATATCCTGTCAAAAATGATGACGCCAGAGCTACAATTACATTCGCTCCACAATCTCCTATACCATATGCGAACTTCTCACTGGCTGAGAGACGTCCCTTTTTTTCTTCCTGTTGTTCATAAACTATTGCTTCCATTGTAACCTCCAATCTTTTATCGGGACCCCATATCCCGTTCAACGTATCTTAATATATAAAAATATGGCCGGTTACTCTTTACATTCTTTGGCCTAAAAATTACGTTTTCTTGACATTTTTGATTTATCCATTATAATGACCAATAATTGCTATTTTTATAACATAGAGGAAATATCATGCCAGATTTTAACACCAGGGACATCTCATATGAAGTCGTCCATTACCACACGGAACTGCCGTTTAAGATATTAAACATTCACAAAGAGGACTTATATCCAAATAAAGATTTTTCAGCTGTCAGCGATATTCTTGATCACTGGCATAATGAGCTTGAAATTGTCTATTCGTACTCTAATGGTGGAGAATATTTTACAGACGGTATTGCTCATGACCTGCAGGAAGACATTTTCATCATCGTTAACAGCCAGAGTATTCATAAAGTAATCTCAAACAGAACAACACCTTACGAGAAGCTTCCACCGACGCTTACGACTGTACTTCAGATAAGCGACTCTTTCCTTCGCAATTTTGTTCCAAACTTCGATGCGCTTTACTTTATTCCGGTTTTTAGACCCAATGAAAAAAGGCCCTCCGAGATAATGAAGGACCTCGCTCAATACGCAGATGGCAAAACCTTGAACAAGTATGAAAACATGCGCCTTATAGGTCTTGTTCATGAGCTTTTATATTATATCTGCAAGGACGATCTGAGTCTGAAAGACACTGAGATGCCCGAAAAGAGCAGAAAAAACTCTGATATCTTAAGAAAAATCATTTCATATACTGAAGAAAATTATGATGGCGCTATAAACGAAATGTCTGTTGCTGATGCCTTCGGTTATTCCGCCAGCTATTTTTCCAGATTCTTCAAATCAAATATGGGAATTACCTATAAGGAATTCCTGACAAGAATGCGCGTCAATGCTGCCAAGGACAGCCTGGTACAAACCGGAAAGTCTGTCCTTGAGATTGCAATGGACTGCGGCTTTTCAGACTCAAGAGGGCTTATAAATATGTTCAATAAATTCGAAGGCATAACCCCTCTTCAGTACAGAAAGAAGTATGGAAAAATATTATAGAATATTAACAATTACCTGCTTGTAATCAAAAAGCTTATGGCGCCCCTGAGATGTAGCCTTTACCAACACATGCAGTCTGTCTCCGCTTTTAGCGTTTTTCGGCATTGTAACCCTCGCAGCTGTGTCATCTGCTGAAAGGACAGCATCCTTTACCCTATCGGAGCTTGCTTCCCTGTAAACTCTAAAGGTTATGTCCGTAGCAAGTCCATCCGGATTCTCTGCGATTGCAGTGAGGGTTATTTCATCGCCCGGATTGCAGGTTATATCTACCCCTTCTTTAACTGTAAGCTTTGGAGAATGCTCCCCTTCCTTATAGCTTTCAGCATCAGCCCATGCTGCTCTTGCAGCAAAGTCCCTCTGAATATCAGCTACATACTGCCACATTGACTCCTGCTCCGATTCATTTCCGTCGCGGTCTACATAAATATCCTTGGAAACATCCCATACATTGCAGGCTTCGCCCTTGGAATTCCTGTAGTCTTCTACTTTATGATATCTTCCCGCTATTCCGCCATAGGAAAAATCTTCAAGAGTTCTTGTCCCCCAGGGCAAAAGTGCAAAAAAGGTGGGAGAATCTCCTTCTGAAAGAAAATCGTATTTTGCAGGCTCTGCCTTTATAAACTTTGCACCGAACCATTCCTGCCTTATATTGGGATTAGAACCAAACTGGGCATCTTCCGCTTCTCCCTCATATCGGTGTCCGTCAAGCCATGTGCAATAGCCCTTAATAAGCGCACTATTTCCATTAAGGATCTCATTTGTCATAAAGTCAGCTTTGAGCGTATCCTTACTCTCACCCTCAGGCATAATAAACCAGGGATATGCATAGCTCATCATCTGAAGGGTCTTTACAAACTGAATGCCGGGCCACTCCTCCGCTACATATTCCCTATAGGTAGCATCCTGCTCCCCACAAGCCGTGATCACAACCTTTTTCTGGATCTTTTCATGTAGCTCGTTCCACTCCGGTTTATTCCCATATTCCTCCTGAATATCCCTGAGCGCTCTGGCAATGGTATTTGTTCCGCCCCATACCTGTAAATACAGGGTTCTGTCGTCGTCATCAAGAATGTGCTTTTTTATGAGGTCTGAGCCCTCGGATGCTTTCTCCATCTCGCCTTCATAACCTATATTTCCGATTTTTGTGATGGACCGCAGATAGTCTGGAGTCGGATACCCGTCTGCGTGCTTTACAAGATTAGGATAATCTTTTTCATAATCATCGATT
This sequence comes from Butyrivibrio sp. AC2005, assembly GCF_000424145.1. Taxonomy (GTDB): domain Bacteria; phylum Bacillota; class Clostridia; order Lachnospirales; family Lachnospiraceae; genus Butyrivibrio. The sequence continues at coordinate 29,793 of NZ_AUJI01000031.1, read as the reverse complement.
ACCTCCCACATCCAGTCCGTTCCCGGCCATCTGTAGGGTGCATCAAAAGGTCCTGATATCTCAGCAAACTCAGAATCGAAATCATCAATCGCTTTTTTCTCAGGCTTTACTGCCCCGGGAATTCCTATCCAGTGAAATTTTGATGAGGTCTGCACAATGCCCTGAAGCTCAACTTCATTTGCATAAAACAAAAAGTGTCGCAGGGAATTCTGATCATCCACCTCTGCGTCCTGTGTTATTATTGTGCGTATTTTCATGATAATCTGCCTCCCAAATAATATAATTCATGCCTTCCACTGCCCAGGGTAATATCATCCTTACCCTTAAGCTGCACAGTTGCAGTAGCGCCGGCAGGTATCTCAATTGTGTATCTGTAATGGTGAAGATTTTCATCTCCATCCGCTTTATCATTATCCGCAAGCTCCCATCCTGCACGTATTACCCCATAGGGCGATTCAAAATGTCCCTTCACAAAGCTATATGCAGCTCCCGGATAAGGTCTCACATAAAAGTGCCTGTAGCCCGGAACATCTTCATCTCTCTGAATTCCCAGTACATACATGTAAAACCACTCAAGTACTGCCCCCAGAGAATAATGGTTAAATGAATTCATACTATTATGTCCACCAAATCCATTTTCAAGCGTGAAAGAATCCCATCTCTCCCAAATACTTGTAGCTCCCTGCGTAACAGGATAAAGCCATGAGGGACACAAAGTCTGAGTCATAAGGCGATATGCATCCTCTTTGTGACCTGTCATAGTCAGAGTGGGATTTAGAGGTGCAGTTCCGAAAAATCCGGTTTTAACCAGGTATCCTGTGTCTTTTGTCTTATCTCTTAATCTCTCACCAACTTTATCAATAAGATCCTCTGTTACCATTTTGAAAGAAAGAGGAAGTGCATAGGAGCACTGAGTATTATTCCTGGTCTTCCCTGTTTCACTATCAAAATATGTATCAGCAAATTCAGCCTTCAGTTCCTCGTAAAGAGCTTTGTATTCACCGGCCTTTTTCTCATCTCCGATGGCAGCTGTCATTTTGGACATTATATAAGCGTTGTATCCATAAAAAGCGTGGCATATAAGAGCGATATCGGTTTCTTCAGGCGCAAGCCAGTCCCCAAGAGTAAAGCCTCTCGCCAGATCCTTACCTTTCCATAGCTCTGCAGAATAGTCCATGAACTTTGTCATAGCCTCATAGTTATCTTTTATTACCTGAATATCCCCATACTGCTGGTATAGTTCCCAGGTTACATGAAGTCCGCTGCTCTCATAGGTATAGCCTCCAAAGCCGCCACCTATGGGCGCTATGTCAGGATATTTTCCGTTATCCTCCTGAAGATCCCTAAGGTCCATAAGCCAATTTTCATAGAACATCCTTGTGTCCGCATTGAAGGTGGCTGTTCTTGCAAAAATCGAGGTATCGCCATCCCATCCCATACGTTCATTTCTCTGCGGACAGTCAGTTGGAATACCTATAAAATTGGACTGCTGCGATCTTCTGACATTCTGAATAAATTTGTTTGTAAGTTCATCTGAGGTTTCAAGTGATGAGTTCATGTTGTAAGCAGAGGAAAGAACCAGCATTTTCACATCAGACAACTCCGGTTTTTTGCTGACTCCGCTAATTTCAATATATCTGTAGCCTCTGAAGGTAAACCTTGGTGTATAGTCCTCTCCATTCTCATCTCCTCTGAAGGTATAGAAATCAGTACAGTCAGCATCCCTCAGGTTTTCAACCATAAGCGTGCCCGCCTTACCTTTGAATTCTTCAAGGTCAGGGTATAAAAGCTCTGCATATCTGAGTGTTGCCACATTCCCTTTCTTTCCCTTTATATGAAGCTTGGGAACTCCGGCTACATTTACACCCATGTCATAGATATAAATACCCTTAGAAATTTCTGTTACTGATTTTGCTGTAAGCTCATATGCGATCTTTATTCCATCGCCTCTCTGCCCGATGAATGAAGTCTCGGACACATTTACTTCAGGCCATGCAACAGGCCCCGATGACATAGTTTCGGATCTTCTGATCTGTGTAACAGCAATTTCAGAAGGCTTTTTCCAGGACGTATCGTCGTATCCCACCTGAGAAAATCCCTCTACAATATCAAGCCTTGTAGCATCAAAATGCTCACCATGGAAAAAGCCCGCATAAGTCCACGGTCCCTCATCAAAATATTTCCAGTTCGCTGTATCCGTAACAATATTCTGCAGAGAATCATCCTCATATGTGATCTCTATTCTTCCAAGAAATGACTCCCTGTCACCATAGTAATTAAAATTACCAAGCACAAAGGTCTGGGCATCACTCCACCAGCCAGAGGCGAGAATAACACCGATTGCATTATTTCCGTCCATCATATAATCGGTGATATCAAAGGTCTGATACATCAGATGTCTGTCATACTGAGTGTTTCCGGGATTAAACCAGGTATCAGTAATCTCATTTCCATTTATTCTGCACTCATAAATACCCCTGGCAGTCGCATAGAGTCTGGCCTTTTTTATCTTTTTATCCAGAGTCTTAAATTCTCTTCTCAGCATCGGTATAGAGGTGTGACTTGGATTTTTTGTCACCAAAGCATCAGATTCCCTGGTACTGTATACCATGCTTCCTGCTATTTCCTTGGAGTTACTGTCAGAAGAAATCGCAGCATCAAAACGACAACCTTCTCTATCGCTATACACAACTGCAAAGGGTTTTCTTAAATTTCTGATTTCAACAAGTGATATCTCTACTTCCTGACCCTTGGGAACGAAAAAGCCTATTTCATTCAGTCTCGGATATGTATTAACATCATTTGCTCCAAGGGGATTAATGGTTCTTGGAGACTCCACTTCTCCAAAAAATGACTTCTCGATTGTTCCATCCACTTTTACATCATCTATATATGTCGATCCACCACTTACCACGATCCACATCCCAAGAAACTACATGGGGCGTATGGCCTGCGAACGTTTATATGATCGCATAACAAAGTACGATCATCTCCCTATCAATATCCATATAAACGGTTATCTGGTAAAAAGAGGCTCGGTAGCACCCTTAAGTAAAAAAAGCTAAATTTTATATATTTTTTCAGGACTTAAGATGATCTTCCAGTACTTCTCAGCTTCCTTTTCAAAACAAACAGACAGATAAAGCACATAGTAATCTGTGTAATTGTCGAGCAAGGTGTTGCCAGTCCTATATGAAAGAGCGATACAGGCTCCTGCTTACTCATTAGATATGACACGGGAATCCTCACAAGGAAGGCTCCAACAATGCCCTGAAGCATGACAAATTGAAAAATTAATAAACAACCACTCCCATCACTGCAGCAATGCAAATCAGTACTATGGGAGATATCCCTGATTTCATTATTTTTCTGGAACCAAAGTAAACAGCAGCCAGAACAGAGCACACTACTACTGCTTTTAAATCAGGTGCAAGATTTGTTCCCTTAATGACAGTGTTATGCAAGATCATGCTGATACCCATAGACAGGATTATACCCATGATACACGGTTTCAATCCCCTAAGCACAGCTTGTGTATAAGGATTTTTTAACAGTCCCTTGAGCAGAATCATTATAAGTACAATGATTACAAACGCAGGAAGGACAACTGAAAATGTTGCTATCAAAGCACCGGGAATCCCTGCTGTCATGCTACCTACATATGTAGCCATGTTTACCATAATCGGTCCGGGTGTGCTTTCGCTTACAGCAATCATATAAGCGAGCTTTTCATCATCAAGCCATCCATAATACAGGACTACATCCCTTATAAGTGGTATTGCTGCATAAGCTCCACCAAAAGAAAACAGTCCGACTTTCAGAAATCCAAGGAAGAGATCAATATATATCATATGCTTCGTCCCTCCCCTTTTATTTTCGTCCTGACGCAAAATATCATAAGACTGCATAGGCCTGCTGCAATCATTAAAGATATTGATGATATCTTTATGGAAAAAAGATTTACTGCCATCATAATAAGAAAAACAGTTATTAATACAAACAGCTGGAATGGTTTCTTTGGCATTTTCCTTATCATCTTAAGAGCTGCGTCCAATATCAGTATACCTACTGCTATCTTTATTCCTTTAAATGCGCTGGCTATCCATGCTATTTCAAGAAAGCTGTCAAGGAACATCGAAATCAGATAGATGATAATAAATGACGGAATGATTACTCCTACTGTGGCTGCGACTGCTCCTGCTATTCCACGCTTTTTATATCCCACATAAGTAGCACAGTTTATCGCAATCGGACCGGGTGTTGATTCAGCGATGACTGTAATATCCATCATCTCATCATGGCTGATCCACTTTTTCTTTTCCACGCAGATATCCTGTATCAGCGAGATCATGGCATAGCCACCACCAAAAGTAAATAGTCCAATTCTGAAAAATGTGCAAAAAAGTTCAATGACCACAATGACCTCCGCAGTGATGGTCCTCATCATGATGATCACCACATGTATGTTCTTCCCCATGATGATTACACTTAACTTCCGGATTATAATCCAGTGCCCCGTCAAGGAATGCCTTTACTGCTCCGTCTGCGTCTCCTGATACTCCTCCATACAGTTTAATTCCAGCTTCACCAAGTGCTGCCTGCGCTCCACCGCCAATTCCTCCACAGATAAGCGTATCAACCTTACCTCCCATAAGGAATCCTGCAAGGGCGCCATGTCCCTGTCCGTTTGTATCTACTATTACTTCATTAACAATCTTTCCATCTTCCACGTCATAAACCTTAAACTTCTCAGTATGACCAAAATGCTGAAAAATCTCTCCATTATCATATGTTACTGCAATTCTCATGTCGTTTTCTCCTTTTTCTCTTATGCCCTTAAAATTCTCGCTCTGCATGATATTAAATCTGACATTGCCGCCCGAAATTGTAAGACTCCGCCCTTCGACCAACATCTCAGCAATCTTTTTACGTGCGCTCTCATACATGGCTGTTACAGTTGTCCTGGCAACTCCCATTTCTCTGGCGCACTGTTCCTGGGTCATTCCTTCCCTATCCAACAAACGCATTGTTTCAAACTCATCAAAGGTTAGCTGTATGGCGTCTCCTTCAATGTTCTCTGACGGACAAAAACCAAACTGTCCGGGAAGACCTGCTATTTTTCTGCATTTCGTAAGCTTAGGCATAGTTCATCCTTTCTGACATATGTCAGAATATATGCTATCAGTGATATTGACATATGTCAATAATCACGCGTATTACAAAAAAGAAGCCTAAACCACATTCAGTTCAGACTTCTTTAGCAATATAATATTCAAATTGAACTAATTTACATAAACATATATTCATGCATAGCAAACCTCCAATAGAGACTTCGTACAATACGCAGAATTATCCTATAATTCGATTATGCTATATGGCTCAGATAGCTTCAAATAAAAAAAATATTAACCAGGCATTACATTTATTTTTCATAAAAACTAATCCACAGGCCGTCTTCTCTGTTCTCACCGATTCCTTCAAAGCACTTACCGTAGAGTCTGGCCTTTATAGTATCACTATCTGTAATAAAAGTAGGGACTGTATGGAAGGGCATCGTTTTGTTAGAATCATCAAACCATCCGTTATTTTCTATATAGATGTGTGCATCATTGCCATTTTCATCTTTTCCGGTAAGCATATATCTTGCTGACATATGACGCACCCCGGCAGCATTTACTATCTGTGTGTCAACGCCACATGGCTCGACGATTCCTGTCAAAAGGTCACTCTTAACTGTTCCTTTAAAAGGTATCATCAGTACTTCCTCGCAGTCACTTTTCATCATCACTGCCTGACCATTCATGTCAATATGAATCTCCATTATAGGTTCTTTTTTTTTCATACTATTTTCACTCCTTCCGGTGCTTTTATTGATATGTTGCATTCCTCTGATTCCTGTGATTTTTCCCAGCTCACTTCGATTTCGCCTACCGGTAACTTCACAGTACCTCTGGCCCATTCAAGATACTCTGTATGTGGCCTCACAATAATCTTACCACATCCGGGCTCTATAGGTCTTACACCAAGTATTGCGCTCGGAAGCTCATATAGAGCAAGCGCTCCCCACGCGTGGCACTCAGATCTGGAGTAATCTTCTGATTCGATACTGGTAGTACATCTGTAGTTGACCATGTTCTTCCATGAGTCCCAATAATCCCTGGTATATTCGTAAAGCTCTAATTCTTCCAAAGCTCTGAATAGATAAAATCTCATTGCAACTGTGCACTGTGCAAATCCGGATCCCTTTATGGTACGTAGCAAATTCTTTCTGCCTTCCTCCTGTGACAGAACCCCTGTAAGAACTCCAAATACCTGCCCATGCTGACTTGCATCGCTACTACCGGGTCCATCAGCTAGCATTCCGTCCTCTCTCATACAGCTATGCCTGATTGCTTTTTTCATACGATCAGCCCTATCCAAATATTCCGACGCTGTATCTATTCTTCCTATATATTCCATAAGCTCGGAAGCCTTTTGGAGCCCCAACACATATAGTAAGCTCTCCATTGTTATGGGCCCGTTAAGGCCTGCAGGGGGCATTCCTGTTGTAGGATTCCACTCCACCGCCCAGTCAATAAATGACCAGTACCGTGCTTCCATCAACTTTCCGCCTATCTTTTCGACAAGACCATTTTTATCCAAATGCCTGTCAAAATAGTCAAGAATCTTATCAACTACAAAAATGTATCTCCTGATTAGCTTTTTATCTCCAAAATACATCATATGATCATGAAGTATCAGGATATAGTATATGGAAAATCCCGGAATAACATTTGCATTCACATTGGGATAGCTGCTGTTTAAAAGCCCGTTAGACCTCTGACTTCTTGCAAAATCATCTATCGCTTTCCTTGCCAGTCTGTCATCCGCGGAAACCGCATAAGTATATAGTATCTGAGCTCGTGTATCCATCACGTACTGAAGCTGTTCATAAAAAGGGCAGTCCTCATAGGATTCATGCATACATCTCTTAAGGGTTCTTTCGCTTATATTCCAGATAGCTGCAAAATCATTATCGGAAGTTTCTACCTTTGTAACTACATCGAGCGGATAACCGGTCTCTTCGTAACTGAAGGCCTTTATGTGCAAGTCTTCATCTGAGGTTTCAATTGTAAGCTCAATCATACGAAATGTTCTGAAAAAATATGGATCATAAACTTCCGGTTTATCAGCTGTCCCAAACCCACCTACTTTATAAACATCAACATATCCCGTAAGGTGCCCATTTTTCACATCAAGTCTGTCTTTTTTTACCGGTACTTTGGTTATAGGTGACACTTCATCCTGAACATAACATTCAGACTGCAGTATGGATATACAGCTCTTTTTGCCTCCATAAACCTCAAGATGAAGATATCCTGTCATCTCTTCACCGGCATCAATGACCACTCTTACCTTACTATCCGAAGGAATCGATATTATGGCGTTTCCGTTTAAAAAAGACTCCCATTCTTCATTGGATTTATCCGTTTCATTTTCCAAAAGTCCTGTGAAATTCCGCGATTTTCTGTACATGTATGGAATCGTTCTGGGATTTATATTTCCGGGAGATATGGCTTCATCGATTATCCCCTTTTTGTAAGAAGCTGCCTCTTCCCAAGAGCCATCATCGTAATCAGGCAATAACCACCCATGAAGAGCTTCATCTCCTTTTGAAACCTCATGTATCAGAAGCGGAGCAAATCTTTCTTCTTCCGGAGGGAACTTTATATCTCTGTTAATCATGCATTTCCAGTTGCTGTCAGCGGATATATCTAAATTTATTTCCTTGCTGTCTTTATCCGCGATTGTTCCCGAAAAATAGAGCCCCGGGATCTCATTTCTGAACAATCCATGATTCCCCAGCTTACTTTCTATTGGATATCTGAGTACAATTACACATATAGCATTTTTGCCTATTTGTAAAAAAGGAGCGATATCAATCGTGTCATAATACCACACTTCTCTATCTCCCCTTGATGGACCAACTTCAGCAAGTCTTCCGTTTACATACAGTTTATATCTGGTATCAGCGGAGATTTTTATCTCCGCCGATACTGCTTTTTCATTCAAAATAAAGGTTCTTCTAAAATATACCAGCCTGGTTTTTTTCTTATCTTTATGTTTCCAGGATTGGCTCCAGATCCAATTATTCAATGCCTTTTTCCTCTTTAAGTTTGTTTAAATCCCTGTCGAGATTAAAGAACACTGCTATCATTACGAAAATAACAGCACACATTATCATTGGAATATAGTTATACATGAACTTGATAGCTGTTATAAAGCTCTCAGGCTGAGGAAGTCCCTGCGCGTCCAGTGTGGCATCAAAGCCCGCTGCAGTCATGACCCATCCGAAGATTGCCTGTCCGAGACCAAGTCCCAGCTTCTGTGCTGCTGATGTACCCGCATTACCCATTCCTACAGCATTGATTCCGGTCTTGAGCTGTCCGTAAAGAATAGCATCCGCAACGATTCCCATGGCCATACCACCTGACATTCCAAGTCCTATTCCCTTAAGTACGTTGCAAACTATCATCAAAGGCTTGCTGGTATCCACAAAACCAAATCCCAAAAATCCGATAGCCATAAGCAGCATTCCAAGTGCATATATAGGACGCTTTCCAAATTTTTTCATAAAAAATGGTGTTGCAAACATTATCGCAAACTGCGCTATTGAGATTGCATTATTCATCCATGAGATCTGGCCCATATCACCAAATACATAAATAGCATAGTAAACGCCACCTATTGAATAAAAAATGATTACAAAAAATATAACAAGCATTGCAAAGAACATCATGACCCAATACTTGTTGGATAAAAGTGCTTTGATAGCAGTCCAGGTGCTGACACTATCTTCTGTCTTTTTATCCTCGTGGCGCGCTTGTGTTTCATTCACTCTTTCTTTTGTGGTAAATACAGTAATGATGCTTGCTACTACCATTATTGCGCATAGAATACCAACCGTTATTGTATAAGCCCCCTGAGTATATGTTCCCGGAACCTCAACAGCTCCTGAAAAATATGTGAGCATTACAGTGAAAACCGCATTTACAAATACATTGCCAAGTGTCTGGAAAATCTGCTGGATATTCCCCAAAAAGCCTCTCTCATATGCATTCCTTGTAAGCAGAGATATGAGTGAGTAAAAAGGAACCTGCATAAAAGTAAGGCACACAGCATTAACGATGTTATACATGATAAAAACATATACATACTTAACTGCCTCAGGAAGAGAAGCCGGTACCGAAAAAAGAAGAACTGTAGAAATTCCAAAGGGAATGCACATTCTAAGGAGCCATATTCTTGCCTTACCGAGGCTTGAATTTGTCTTATCAACAATTCTTCCTACAATCAGGTCGGATACTCCGTCAAATACCTTTGATACCGCTATCAGCGTAGAGATGATTGCCACATTTAGAAATGCCACATTGGTAAAATAGACTGTCAGAAATGTACCTATAATACCATTGATCATGTTCCAGCCAAAGGCCGCAGTTCCATAGCCTATTCTTTCATTCCATCCCAGAACCTTATCCGGGTCATTGTGTTTTGTTGCTAAATCTAACATAAGTTACCTCCCATATATGTTGAACATAATTCATCTGATAGTCGTAGTTTAGAATTTTTCAGACCATGTAAATATCTTTATATTGTTTTCTATGTTCATATTTTGACATTTTTTATCTCATAGGAATTTCCTCGTATGAAATAAAAAACTCTCTATCGCAGTTATTCACCACAATAGAGAGATCGTAAAAACAATACTATTCTAAGATAAACAAAACTATTCTAAGATTTATGCTTCATAAAAGCGCATGTCACCCCATACCTTCATAAGAACTGTTCTGTCAAGGATTTCTGTTCTGCTCTTTCTGTCATATATGCGCACTGGAGACTTTGCGCCTTCAAATCTGTCCCATTCTCCTGAAGGATTTCCTTTTTTTATAAAATTCACCCATTCTCCGTGCATTTCTGATGAAATCTGTTCAAAAACGCCTGTTATTTCACCATCATAGACAAATTTCGCAAATTCATGCTCAGGCTTTACAAATACCGCAGGAAGTTCAAAGGCATGAGATGCTTTCCATCCTGTAGCTTCTCCGGATTTTGTTACCAGCTCATATCTGTACATCCAGACATCCTCTGTGTACTTTTTCTGTGCCATGGCAACCTTAACAGAAGGCACTTCAAAAGCATAGTCAGTTGCGAAACGTATAAAAGAATCCTCTTCGGAAGGATGATAATAATCCACTATTTTAGGTAATGACGATATATTAGCATTTTTTTCAAGCATCTCCGTGATCATCGTCCAGCTGTTGGGAAAACCCGTATTCTCAGGATGTACAAACATGGTTCCTTCATCTTTATTTGTACCTATTATCAGCTTTACGCCTTCTGCAGAGCCTCCGCGAATGGCATCTAAAGGTCTTACCGGCATAAGATCATCCTGTACAGGCCCCGGTAAGAACATTCCGGGATTTTTATACTGGTGCTTTGCTGCGACATACTCATTTCCAAACAAAAACATTCTTGGGTCATCGGTACGAAGCTTTGCCAAGTCCTTTTCTGTCCAGTGCATCCCTTCAAGAAAAAGATCGATGTTTTCACGTGCCATATTATGCGTCATCACACAATTAGGGAGTCCGCTCTGAACTATTGCCTGCGTGAACTTTCCCTTAACTCCGGGGCACGCAAGCATATTCACAACAGAAGCTCCGCCGGCAGACTCACCCGCAATAGTTATTCTTTCAGGGTCTCCGCCAAAAGCTTCAACATTATCATATATAAAATTGAAAGCCATTATCTGATCTGACAGGCCACAGTTTGATTCAAAATCCTCACATCCGGGATAAGTTGTAAAATCATAGAATCCCAGTACGTTAGTCCTATAATTGAATGAGAAGAACAATATTCCGTCTTTAGCAAAGGCCTCCCCTGTGTACATAGGGTCTGAGGTATAGCCTGTGTTATAACCACCACCATAAATCCATATGAAAACAGGCAGTTTTTCACCGCCGACCGGTCTTTCCACATTTACAGTCAGGCAGTCCTCATCTCCCATTACATGGCCATTGTTCAATTGAATCGGTGCATTACCATACTCCCTGGCACAAAAAGTACCCTTCCATGGCTGCTTTTTGACAGCTCTCTTAAACCTAAGCTGTCCAATAGGCGGTTCAGCATACGGTATTCCCAGGTACCTGATAATTCCATTTTCCTCGTATCCCTGAACCTGTCCCAAAGTAGTTGTTATAATATTTTTCTGCATCTTGTCCCTCCTTAATAATGCCGGGGTATCCACTTTATAATTGTATTTTTTAACTCATAATCCGATGTGATAATAACTTGTTTTCACCCAAGTATAATTCATAAATGCATACACTAATATCCTAATTTTGTATCTTTTGTATTTATTTTGTGGTATCTTGATTTTATCAGAAGATGATCGCGGAGGACTCCCTATGGCAAAATCCAGGAACAGCAAAGACATGAACCGATTTCTTATTGCAGAGGAAGAAATCGATGACTATGAAGAGACCTGGAGACACACTTATAATCAGGAGCAGAGTCTTATGGATGCTGTTCGTGAGGGGCACACTGATACCGCGATTGAGCTCTCACATCTTATGGATAACGACTCAGGCAGGCTCTCCACAAATGAGCTTGAGCACTGGAAAAAAGTTGCCATAATAGGCATTTCACTATGTTCTCGTGCAGCAATTGAAGGTGGACTTCCTCCAAAGGATGCTTTCAGAATAAGCGGTTATTATATTCGCCGTACTGATCACTTTAGCGATTCCGAATCAATGCTGACACTTCGCGATGATGCTATCAGAGATCTCACGAATCTGGTTTCTGATGGTATAAAATCAAGACAATATTCCATTTATACCAGACAATGTATGGATTATATAGAAAAACACTATAGAGAGAAAATCTATCTTGATGAGATCGCAGAGCTTTTAGGAATTAGTCCCAGCTATTTATCGAGACTATTTAAATCTGAAACAGGAGAGAATATTCAGGATTATCTTGTCCGAATACGGGTAGACAGAGCCGCCAATCTTCTGCGTTTCTCCGATGAAAGCCTGTCACGCATTGCGCAGTACGTTAATTTTCCTTCCCAAAGTTATTTTGGGCAGGCATTTAAAAAACTGCGAGGTATCACCCCCGCAGCTTTTCGTAAGCAATATCAATCTATAGACTGGACGCCATAGGCAGATTTTAGAACGTTTTTTCGTCGATATTTATTCATTATAGTGTGACTTCATCCTTAAAAATAGATATTTCACGCGTTTTTCATGCCATTCTCCCAGTTCTTCCTTTACTCTAAAAAAGAACTCCTTTCTTTGAATTTTTGATGATCGGAACCTTTGATTCATCCTTATCATCAATATGTTTTCCTGTATACTTTTTTGTCTCTTGCGCTATTGTTCCTGAAAGTAGAAGAACTGCCACAATATTCGGGACTGCCATAAGACCGTTCAGGATATCTGCCACTCCCCAAATTGTATTAAGATCTACTAAAGCCCCGACAAGGATTCCACCTATCCATAAAATTTTGTATACTGGAATACTTTTCTCTCCAAACAAATACACTGCACATCGCTCGCCGTAGTAATACCATCCCAGCATAGTTGAAAACGTGAATGTAATAAGCCCAAATACAAGTACCGGCCTGCCTATATACGGAATAATGGAAAAAGCCAGGGATGACAGCTCAGAGCCATCACCACTTGCCCCATCTATAAATGGATGCTTGATGATACTTGAGACCAGCACAAGCCCTGTCATAAGACAGAGTACAACGGTATCCCAAAAGGTTCCTGTCATGGAAACAAGCGCCTGTCTCTTGGCATTTCTGGTCTGTGCGGCTGCTGCAACGAGTGGTGCGGAACCCATTCCGGATTCATTGGAAAAAAGCCCTCTTGCAATTCCAAACCGGCATGCAGTAGCTATGCTGCCTCCGATAAATCCGCCACCTGCAGCTCTTGTAGAAAATGCTGCGGAAACTATAGTGATAATTGTATCATCCATAACATCTGCATTTATTACCAGTATTATTAAACAGCCAATAACATAAAACACAGCCATAAAAGGAACAAGCTTTTCAGATACTTTTGTAATGGACTTTACACCACCTATGATGACAATTCCCACTAATGTGCAAAGTACCGCCGCTGTAATATACGTAAGCATTCGCCCTGAAGCTTCATTCGTAGCAAAATTCTGCCTTACATTTGAAGCTACAGCATTAGCCTGAACAGAGCATCCTATACCAAGTCCGCAAACAGATGCAAGCAAAGCAAATACTATTCCCAGCCACTTTAGCTTAAGTCCTCTATGCAAAGCATACATTGCTCCGCCGAGCATGGTTCCGTCTTCACTCTTTACGCGATATTTCAGCGCAATTATTGTCTCTGCATACTTTGTGGCCATTCCAAAAATGCCTGTAAGCCACATCCAAAACACTGCCCCGGGGCCTCCCAGAGAAATGGCCGTTCCCACTCCTATAATGTTTCCTGTTCCAACAGTGGACGCCAGCGCAGTTGTAAGCGCTCCAAACTGGGATACATCCCCTGGTGCTTCCGGATCCTTTGTTACAGAAAGCTTTATTGCCTTAAAGATATCTTTTTGTATGAATCCCGTCTTAAAAGTCATGAAAAAATGGGTGCCCAATAACAGGATAATCATCGGCCACCCCCATAAAAAACTATCAATGCGCTCTATTGCTGACACAATACTCATTTATCTACCCCTGGTTATATTTATTTCATATTACCTACAATTTTACGATTTGGTGATGCTATTTACAATTAAATAAGCATAAACATTCCGTTACATGTGTTATACTGTTTAATGTTGGAGGGAATAACATGGGGAAAATTGAGGAATTAGAACAGGAACTGGCGGATCTTAGACGCCAGGTGGCAGATATACAGTACGGCCTTGATCATGCACAGGACACAGTCAGAGAACTCAAGGCTACAATTATAAACGAAGCAAATCGTAATAGCATACCTGCGCAGCAGCCGGTATATAATCAGACATACGCTCAGCCGGGCTACAGTAATCAGGCAAAGCCGGCATACGCGCCTACTTATCAGCCTGCATGGCAGCAACAACCGGTAAATCAGCAACAGACTGCAAACCCGCAGCCCCAGGTAAATCAGCAGGCTGTAGAACAACAGCAGCCTCTAAATCAGCAAGTTGGCTCTGCTATACCAAACATTGCTCCACAACCGCAACGAACCTATCAGCAGGGAGCTCAGCCAACGTATCAGCCTGGGTATCCGCCAACATATCGTCCGGGATCAAAACCACATGCAGGAAGTATCAATGAATCATGGATTGGTAAGCATCTCATGGGAGTGTTCGCAAGCATTCTCATTTTTATCGCGCTTATTCTCTTTTCGAGCCTTATTATTCCATATCTTGGCACTACATTTAAAATTGTGTTTATGTTTGGCGTAAGCATAGCACTTACTGCATTTTCCTATATCATGCACAAAAAGAAGCCGGAAAACACCTTTTACACGGCGCTTTTGGCATGCGGCTTTGGGTGCTGCTATCTTTCGGTACTTGTCACAAGAATTTATTTCAAGGCCTTCAATGACCTTGTTATGTATGTGCTTTTACTTATTTGGACAGCAGTTGTTCTGTTCATCCCCGGAAAAGGTGAGAAGCTGTCTCAAGCTATCGGAAATGCAGGCTTTGTCATAGCTGTAGGCCTTTCAGCCGGACTTAAGGATGCAAACCTCTTACTTCCCATGCTCGGATATATACTTATAAGCGCAGCTGCCCACCAGTTTGCCTTTTGGCACAACAAAATCCAGCGAAATATACAGATTATAGTTAACATGGTGGTTGTCTTAGTTTTCTCCCTGATAATCATGGGAAGCCTTGGAAAAACGCCACAAGCAGCAATAACATTTGCTATCATAATGGCATTTTCAGCTCTGATCTACATTTTTCTGCTTTTTGCAGGCACTATTTCTTTTGAAAAAAGCAGCTATTATTATGCCCCCATGGCCGCATTTCTTATCCTGATTGCCCATATCGGATTTGGAATAAGCATGCCACAGAAGGCATTTGTTACAGTAGTTGTTCTGATCCTTATAACCATTGTGGGCGAAATAGCGTTAATAATTAACTTGAATAAAGAGAATGATCAGGTTCCTGTTCTATTTTCTGTAGGCTGGATCAGCTTTTCCATGCTTATTACAGAGATGTATACCTATGTCAAGGTTATTGAGCTCCATAACAGCGGAGCATTCTTTATTGTGGCAGCACTTATATTCATCTATGGAACAATTAAGGAGAAAGACTTATTCAAGAATCAGGCATTGGCCATTGGAATTTCCCTGACTGTATTGGAGCTTTTGGGAAAAGCGAACTTTATTTTCTGCCTGATAGCCTTTGGCTTTGCATTCCTTTGCTTCCTTACAGAATGCTTCATTATCGGCAAATCAAGCGATCGAAAAATCTTTACTCACCTCTACAGTCTGGTTACTCTTGGTCACCTGTCATATGCAATATTTGAGGGAATCTTTGAAAAATCAGGCTCCGAGCTTGCTCAATTCATTATAATACCAATTGGTATTGTTAATGCAGTGGCAGTCATTCTAAAGCTGTATAGAGACAAGGAGGGCAATGAAAGCTCCAATATCAGACTTACACTGGATATAATCAACGGCCTGCTCCTTGTAATATCACTTTTCAACATGTTTAATCTTGATAAAGCGCCTGTGACACACGCTCTAAGTGTGGCTTTCACAGCAGCTCTCGCTATGCTAAACGTCCGCAGACACCTCGGCAGTAAGTCTCAGGAGAAGCTCTATGCCGGCATTAAGCTGGGAGTAGTCATCCTTGCTGCTCTTCTTAGCTATGACGCTAAACATTACATTATAAGCGTCGTAATGCTGTTATTTGCCATCATCTGTATCGTGGTTGGATTCAGCAAAAAATTTGGCGCAAAAGAGCTTCGTATTTATGGTTTGGTGCTATCTATGATCTGCGTTGCAAAGTTCGTCATGATAGATATCAGTTATGCCAACACCCTTGGCCACGCCCTTAGCTTCCTTGTAAGCGGAATATTGTGCTTTGGAATCAGCGCAATATACAACTATTTTGAAAAGAATGAATATTAAATAAGCATGAAAAAGGGCGTCGCCCAGATGTTCAATCATCCGGAGCGACAGCCCCTGACAAAGCAACGCTAATTACTTCTGTACTTTTGAAATCGGAATATATGCTCTCTCTGTAGTCTTATTCTTCTTATCATAATATGTTATTCTGATAAGAGTAACTGTAAACGTCTGTTTCTCCTGAATAGATTCCGTCTTTTTGTCAATACTATGTGTAGACGTATCCACCTTAGAAAGCTTAATCTTCTTTCCATTCTCAACTTTCTTCCATGTATAAACACCGTCGTGAATTGTAGATGTTTTATATGCCAGACGTCTTGTAAGATAACCATCCTCATCCTTAGTAATCATAACAGGCGTTCCAACCTCGATCTTTTTAAGCTTGAAGTCTTTATTCATTGTAACCCTTATTTTTCCAGACTTCTTTGAAGTTGTATTTATACCATAGCCCTTTGTCCATACTCTGTCAGATTTATCGAATGAATCAGTACCAACTGTTACATCTAAAAGCTGTCCCCCAAAGGTCACACTCTTAATTGCAGAACCATCTTCCTTGGCAATAACCTTAAATGTCTTTTTAACAGTTGTTCCATCCTTAAGCTTTGCATCATAGCTTACTTTATATGTTCCAGCCTTCTTTGCATAAAATCTTACTACATATGTTGCTATATCGGTTCCCTTAGGTAATTTAGTATCCAGATCCTTCTTTTCAACCTTAACTATCTCACCATTAACATTCCTATAATATGCATTACCATCCTTATCAATAAAATTGCACATATATGTTTTTTCTGCCACCGGAGTCGGATCATTATATTCCTGCCTAGAAATCACTTTTACCTTGAGCCCATCCTTATTAGACTTAAAATTTTCAAATCTTGCCACATCAAGTGATGTCGTAAACGTCTCAGTCTCATTATAAGACTTCGTCGATATTGTCTTTACCTTAAGTTCTGACTTATAAATATCTGCCCAAGTCCCATATGACTCAGTAAAGTCTATGTATTCCCATTCCTCACTCTCTTGAATAATTTTATATCCATCCTTCTCAGAATAACTAACCTTTGTATCCTCGTTGGTAAAAGTATAATTTTTCTCTTTCCCATTCTCATCATATTCCCATGTTGCTATAACTTCCGCATTTGCGCTGATTGGCGCAATCATTGTGATAGAAAGCGCCATTGCCAATGCACTGGCACCTATTTTTGCGATATTTCTCATATATATTTACCTCCGTCATAAGACATTTTTACTTTGTATGGTTTTATTGATCACTTCTGAGTCTTTTCAATTGTAAGATAAGCTCTCTTAGTCTCTTTATTTTTCTTATCGTAATAAGTAATTCTTATATATGTAATTGTCGCTGTAGACTTCTTTGAAAAAGTAGTGTCCTTGCTATAAACACCTACTTCTGCCTCATCAACCTCGCTCAGTTTAATCTTTTTACCATTCTTTACTTTCTTCCAAGTGCATGTAATCTCACCGTCTACCATATCCACTTCTGAATTTGCAGGTGTATAGCCGACAATCTTTCTGTCAATATCCTCTGTCTTTTGTATAGAAGGTGTTCCGATTTCAATCTTCTTAAGCTTGAAATCTTTATTCATTGTAACCCTGATCTTTCCGGACTTCTTTGAAGTCGTATTAATACCATAGCCTTTTGCCCATACTCTGTCAGATTTATCGAATGAGTCTGTATCAACTGTTACATCTAAAAGCTGTCCACCAAAGGTTACACTCTTGATAGCAGCACCATCTTCCTTAGCAATAACCTTAAATTTCTTTTTAACAGTTGTTCCATCCTTAAGCTTTGCATCATAGCTAACTTTATATGTTCCAGCCTTCTTTGCATAAAATCTTACAATATAACTGCCAAAATCAGCACCTTTAGGGCAGCTCTTATGATCCTCGCTGCCATCTTGTATTATTTCACCGTTTATATTTTTATAGTATGCATGTTCTTCTTTATCTACATAATCATAAAAAGGTGCCTTTATTTCTGATGGATCAGTATATTCATACTTGCTGATAACTTTTACTTTTAATCCCTTCTTATTTGACTTAAAGTTTTCCAACTTTGCAGTATCTGCTGATGTAACAAAAAGCTCCGTCTCATTGTAAGACTTAGTAGCTATTGTCTTTGTCTTCAATTCTGATTCAAGCGCAAATCTGATTCCATCGATTGTTTCGCCTGTGAGAGGATCGTAATTACGTCTCGCAGTATAGAATCCATCCTTTTCAGAAAGGCTCTTCTTTGTATCCTCATTTGTGTAAGTGTCTTTTTGAAAACCCTTATCATCATTTTCCCAAGTTCTTATAACCTGGGCATTTGCGCTTAAAGGCGCAATCAAAGTGATTGAGAGTGCCATTGCGAGCGCAGTAGCACTGAGTTTAGAAATTTTCCTCATATGAAATTACCTCCAACATAAGAATTAAGATATGTTGACGTCTTTCCGTTGACGCCACCACGTGACAATTATTATTCTACGGGATGGATTTTTCGTGTCAACACGGCTATTACGCCATAATTAAGGCTTTTAATATTATTTATAAAATGTTTATAATTACGTTTATTATAAAAGCGTGATAAAAACACAATTTTTCACAATTCAATACAAACAATTTATGATTGTCAAAAGAAAAATTTTATAATATTAAATTTTTCTTAATTGATCCTCATATAGCATCATTTATCTATATGGTTTGACTGTCTTTGCCTGGGTCATAGTTGTTGATAATCATTACAATTGAGAAAACAATAATTATCGCAGCTATGAGCAATATACAACTATTCCGAAAAAAGTAGCGACATGATTGAATATTAGCTAATATATGTTACAATCGAATTAGCTAATATGAAAGGAGGTTGTTATTATGGTCGAAGCAATAGCAACTGCTACAGAAATGAAAAATCAGTTTGGAAAATATCTTCAGATGGTCATAAATGGAAATGAAGTTATCATAACAAAGAACGGTCAGGAAGTAGGTCGATTAATTCCTAAAGCTAAAACCGTATCATATCTTACAGATTCTCTTACAGGAATTCTTAAGGGTAATTATGACTACAATGATGCCAGAGAGGAAGCTTTAAGAGAGAAATATGAAATTACTGATTGATGCAAATATACTGCTCGATGTACTTCAAAAAAGAGCGCCGCATTATAAATATTCATCACTTATATGGAAGCTATGTGAAACCGGAAAAGTTACCGGATATGTTTCCGTGCTTACATTTATGAATTTGATTTATATCATGAGAAAAGAGCTTTCTCCTGAAAAGATAGACAATATCTACAAAGCACTTTCTCTGATATTCACTTTTGAAGATCTTACAGAGGAAGACGTTAAAAATGCACTTGAAATGCAGTTAAAAGATTTTGAAGATGCTGTTCAGATTCAGACTGCAAAAAGAATAACAGCTGATTTTATTATCACAAGAAATGTAAAGGACTTCATCAAGAGTCCAATTCCAGCATATACTCCGGAAGAATTGCTGAATCGCGTAGAATTTGATGATTGAATAAAAATGAAATAGCCATGCACCACGGCTCATGAAGCACATAATAATCCCCGGAACAATAATGTTCCGGGGATTGTAGTATAAAGATTTAACTTTGTCACGAATCAAAACAATTACTTATAACGTAAATAAAAATATGATATATTCCTGATATAAACTATAACAGATTATTTCTGAATTCTATAGAGAGTAAGTACTTGTCTATGAGTTGTCTTATTCTTCTTATCATAATATGTAATTCTTATTTTTGTCTCTGTCATTACTCCCTTTGATTCATAAACTGTATGACTAGCATCATAACTATCGCCTACTGATGAAGTATCTACCTTACTAAGCTTAATCTTCTTACCATTCTTAACCTTTTTCCATGTATAATATCCTTCTCCATTAGCAGGGTCAAGGCTGGATGCTGGATTCTTCTTATAAAATATGGACTTATTACCATATTTATCTGTAGCAGAATCAACAACAGGTGTACCTACCTCAATCTTCTTAAGTTTAAAGTCTTTGCTTGCCATGGTAACTTTAATCTTGCCGGACTTAGCTGTAGTTACATTGGTACCTGAACCCTTTGTCCAAAGATTATTCTTTGATGCTTCCTTTTCATCATGTGAAGTGTAAATATCTTTCCCTGCAAATGTAACTGACTTAATAGCTGTACCATTTTCTTTAGCATAAATCATTAATGTCTTTTTTACGGTTGTTCCATTCTTAAGAACTGCATCGTATGTAACCTTATATTTTCCTGCCTTCTTTGTGAAGAATCTAACTTTATAAGAACCATAGTCATATCCTTTAGGCATATCTGTTGCAAGCTTTGCTGCTTCAACCTTAACAGTCTTACCATCTACATTCCTGTAATAGCCGTTACCATCTTTATCAAAATAATTTACCCACGAAGATGACTTAGGATTGGAAGGATCCGTATATTCCTCTTTCTTAATCACCTTAACCTTAAGAGCTTTTTTATTGGACTTAAAGTTAGTAAACTTTGCAACATCGGTTGTTGTGGCAAATGTAAGATATTCAGTATAAGAATTTGTGCATATTGATAAAGCAGTTCTCTCAGATGCTACTGCAGAGGCAGTCGGCCCCTCATACTTATCGTAATCCCTTGTATTTATCGACTCACCAGTATCTTCATTCGTATACTTGGTATTGGTCTTCCTACCATTAGCATCATATTCGTACTCTGAAATAACCTCTGCATTTGCACTGATAGGCGCTACTAACGTAACAGTAAGCGCTGCAGCAAGTGCCATTGCCCCAAATTGTTTTAATCCCTTCATACAAAAGCCTCCTTCATAAAAATTCTTTACACGGTTTACCGTAACCGTTTCCTCGTGACTACTATGATTGTATCACCCATCAAAAATTTGTCAAGCCGCTTAAATGGCGGTTTTTAGGCATTATATAAACTCAGTATAATGTCTTTAATAGCGTCTATATTGCCATTTTATAGGATTACAGTTTTTATCATAATATTCGCAATAATATTGAGCAATTCACCAACTTTCGATAATTTGTGCGCACTAATATTCATATTTTCGCAAACTTATGATTGGACAAGTAATAATATAGCCCCTACCGGCACTCAAAGACCAAAAACCTACCACTCACATCAAAAATGATGTATCATATACTCTGCATCAAAAAAAGAGGTACTGATTTATGCTACAAGCTTTTAGAGTTTTCCTGGCATGGTTATCGTTTTTATTGACCATGCTGACTGCGGCTCTCGATTTATTTAATCCCCCAATGAAATATTCTCTGCAATTTCCTCATGGAACGGCTGACACTCCCGCAGGCAGAACCATTGTGGTAAGCATCTTTGGAGATTATGAGGACTATACGTGGGATTTTGATTCTGATATTGATCTGAACACAAAAGATAAAGTAAACCGCTACTTAAAAATAGCAGGTG
This sequence comes from Butyrivibrio sp. AC2005, assembly GCF_000424145.1. Taxonomy (GTDB): domain Bacteria; phylum Bacillota; class Clostridia; order Lachnospirales; family Lachnospiraceae; genus Butyrivibrio. Next base: position 8,219 of record NZ_AUJI01000031.1, on the reverse strand, counting down.
ATTTTATTGAAGATGCAGCAGCCGCCTATGATATATCATCGGAGTTTATTACAGATTTCTATGAGAACCCGGATCTGTGCTATCAGGTTTCTCTTGACTACGATATGTCCGATCAGTATATGCGCGACGATATTGTCATGAAGTATATTCACAAAAACATTGATACAGATGCTTTGATGGAGAAATATGATGCTGACAACCTGATATTTTTCTATATCATGAACACAGATTATAAAAACCGCTCCACCACCAGTACAAGAGACTGGTACGAGGGCATGAAATATCCCTATGAGGTAGTATATCTTTTTACAATTGACGATGTTGAGGCCAATTGTCCTGCTGTATATGCACATGAGATGCTTCACACCTTTGGAGCACCTGACCTGTACCAATGTGACGAATACTATAGTATTGATAAAAAGGCCCTGCAATATATAGAGCGTAATTATCCTAACGAAATCATGTATACCTGCTCTGACCGGCGTAGTGGAAAATATCATTATGACAGAATCACCAACAAAGTCAGCAGCTTAACCGCATACTACACAGGTCTCACAGACAAAAGTGATATTGTATCAGAGCTTGGACTTAAAGAAAGTCAGCATATAGCTGGTAATTAACGAAAAAAGGCTTCGCCTAGATGATTAATCATCTATAGCGACAGCCCCTTTAAATCACATCATATCGGATTTCCATCTTCACTTTTATGAATCGAAGAACTGACGACCATCATCGGTAACCAGTCTGTCTGACTGAGGATACTCAAATATAGCCTGATTATCTGCGTTCTTCTCGAGGTAGTCAGCAAACCTTTCAGCGTGCCACTTCGCAAGCCAGAGGTTATGCATAAGGTAGTTTCCACAGTTCTCCTCGTTGGAGCCCGGAACGCTGTCTGCGTCTGCTACAGATTTGAAAGCTCTAAGAAGAAGATCATGAATCTCCTTGGGAGCACGATTTCCCTTCAGAATAAGATAAAATCCTGTAAGGCATCCCATAGGTCCCCAATAGATTACTTCATCCTTCCAATCAGGATCATTGCGAAGATAAGTTGCAATGAGATGCTCCAGTGTATGCATTGCAGCCACATCCACTGCAGGCTCCTTATTGGGCTTTGTAACTCTTACGTCATAGGTTGTAATGATTTTGTCCCCCAGCACATCCTGTCTGCTTATAAAAATCCCGGGGATTATTTTTGTGTGATCAACTGAAAAACTCGGTATTAAATCCATCTTATACCTCCAATCAAAAATGTCATTATGTCTATACTATACACTATCCTTAACAATAAAGGGCATATTTCTTTATTTTTCCTCTCATAACGTCTATACTATGAGAAAAGAACGAAGGGGGCACGTGATCATTTGGGGTTAATCGGTCACATAATACTTTATGCAGCTACTGAATCTGTTGTTTTATGTATGTCTTGTTTTTCTTCCACTTATTTGCATTGTATTTCTCACTGAAAAAAAGCTATGGAGCAATCCGTATGTGCAAATTCTGCTAACACTAGGACTTATCATTATTCTGGCTGCAGGAGCACTTTTCATAGTGGATTTCCATATTGCGGCTTTAATTATGCAGCTCCTGCTTCCGGCACTAGTTATAGTAGCTGGTGTTTTTATTTTTATCGCCCTTATTCATTTTCTTGTAAACAAAGGCTTTTTTAGGGGAAAACGTCTTATTGGTGTTGTTCTCTTTATCGTGCTGCTACTTGCTCTTGTTATAGGAGCTGTAAGACATAGGGTTAATGCGCTAAACACCATCGGCAAAGTAATAAACACAAATATGTGTCATACAACCGTTATTTACCGGAGTTACGACCTTTCTTCATGAAAAATGCATATATTCCAAAGCAAGCTGCAGCAAAGAATATTCCAGCCGGATACGCAATACTACTGCTGAGCCCAAATCCCTCTTTTGCCATTAAAATATATGTCAAACTGACAGCTGACATAAAGGTTGCAGGAAATGCTGTAATCAGGCTGTGATACCACTTGTTATCTTTTTTCAGAAAATATGCAGTTGCAACCCAAAGGCTTACCATTGCCAGTGTCTGGTTGCTCCATGAGAAATATCTCCACAAAACATTGAAATCCAACTGCGTAAGAAATGCTCCTACAGTCAGAAGCGGCAGTGTAATATAAAGACGATTCTTTATTGGCTTTTGTTCAAGGCCCGTTATCTCGCCAAGTATCAGCCTTGCGCTTCTAAACGCAGTATCTCCAGAAGTTATGGGGCATGCCACAACGCCTATTATTGCCAGTACACCACCAACTGTGCCAAGCATTCCGGTTGAAATATCATAAACTACGCCTGATTGTCCAAGTCCTGATAAAGCTTCACTAAGGGCTCCCGTTTCACCATAGAAGGCAACTCCTGCAGCCGCCCAGGTCAATGCTATAACAGATTCTGTCAGCATCGCACCGTAGAATACTTTTCTTCCCTCCCGCTCGGAAGATATGCATTTTGACATCATTGGAGATTGAGTCGCATGAAAACCGGATATAGCTCCACAAACCACGGTTATAAACATATACGGTCAGATAGGAAGCCCATCCGGATGCAGATCCCTAAATTCAATCTCAGGGACAGAATATCCCCCGACAATGATTCCCCCTAATATACCAATAGCCATAACTATCAGTACTACGCCAAAAATCTTCTCAACTATTTTTCCGTAACTTAAATAGCCAATTATTAAAACACAAAACGAAAGTATTAATGATTTCATTTTGAAGCTCCTTTAATATCACATACCAGCAAGTGCCAGCAGTGCCTCATTAGCATTACCGTTTTTATCAAACAATGCCTGATTAGCCATTGCATTCCCTGCTTCCACGGGATCATGCATGTAATCACAGCCTTTAGGACTTCCCCACGTACAATCAGGGATAGGAAGCCATTCCGGTTCCCAGTAAAAAACTCCTATTCCATGATTGTCACTAACTCCTCTTACTGCTTCATAGAGATCTTTGAGGAACTTTGCCTGCCCCTCTTGTGATGCGGGATATCCTGTAGCCTTCTCTTCGTTCTCTCCGTAAACAATACCTTTGCATCCAAGATCATCAAGAGTATAGCCTATTGATGTCTCTGCTACGATTACATCCTTATCATATCTTTTGCTTATGTCATTCATATTATCAACAAGTTCTTTGATGCTTCCATTCCAGTGTGGATAATATGACATTCCTATAACATCATAGTCTATATTATAAGGTTCCAGTGCCTTAAACCAGTCCCTGTAGAGCTCATTATTTGTCCCAAAATCGAGGTGTAATACTATCTTGCTCTCAGGACAGACATGCCTTGCAGCTTTTATTCCTGCTTTAAGAAGTCTTGCCATATTGGAAACCCTGTCTATATGTCCATCCGGCCACAGAAGTCCTTTTGTTATCTCATTCCCGATCTGTATCATCTCCGGTATAAGATCGTTCTTCTTAAACTCCTTAAGAACCAGTGCCGTATAACCATACACTGTTCCTTCAAGCTCTGCTCCGCTTATCTTTGACCATGCCTTGGGTTTGACCTGCTTTGCAGGATCTGCCCAAAAATCACTGTAATGTATATCCAGAAGTACCTGCATACCATTTTCTTTAGCACGTCTGGCAAGTTCAAGTGTAGTTTCAAGATCATTGGTTCCTCCGCCATAGCTTTCGCCATCGCTGCTATATGGATCTCTCCAAAGTCTTAACCTTATCATATTTACTGAGCATTCTTTTAATATGCTGAATATATCTTCTTTATTCCCTTTTAAGTAATAACATGCCCCATGATTTTCGAGCTCTTTTATCATAGAGACATCCATTCCCTTAATAAACTGCATCATTACTCCTTCACAAGTGTCAGGTCATCAACTGTTCCCCATGCACCTGGTGCAAGAGAAATCTTCACGCCTACTTTTACATCCTGACCATCAACTTCTATTCCTGATAATTCCTGTGTATCCCATGCAACATATCCATTAAGTGAAACTGGTATCTCTGTTCTCTCACCACCCACTTCTACGTAGAAGCAGGCTGTTCCATCTGTATCACCGGCATTATCACCCTGGATATGTCCTGTGAATTTGTACTTTCCACTTTCAAGACCTGTTATGGTCTGCTCTGCCGTAAAGTTAACATCAGAAGAACCAGAATAGAAATGAAGTGACTGAACACCTTCAAAAGCATCCGTATCCCTATCATAGACATCAAGTTCTTCTGTCACGTTATCAACATTTGTAACTACCCAGGGATCAAATTCAGGATTTTCAAAACTTCCATTTACAATAAAATTCCCTTTATCATCCGGCTTAGCTGCGCTTACTTTACTTGCGCTTCCGCAACCTGTCTGTAATGCAAAAACCATTGTTGTGAGCATTAAAGCGATCATCCTTCTTTTCATATGTCATCCTTCGATAAATAATTTATTTATTTACTAGTAAATGTTTTACTTGTTTTGAATTATAATACTCCCCTTTTTAGAATTCAATCCAGGTAAATAAGTTTTGTAGGAATGCTAAAACGCTCAAGTATATTTTTGTTTATTAATCACAAAAGCTGCCCCATAGGACAGCTTTTAGCAATTATGTTTTCTATATTTTCAAGTGCTTTTTCTCATTACCGGAAGCCCGTTAACAAACACGGTTTTAGTGATTTTGCTCCCTCCAAGTACTTTGCTGCGGAGCAGATCCAATGCTGCTTCACAGATTGCTTCATGATCAACATGGAATGTCGTAAGCGGCGGAGACACGTATCTTGCCACATTTATATCATTTATGCTAAATACTTTCACATTTTCAGGTACGCTTACACCTTTTTCATTAAATGCCTGTAATAATCCGACGGACAATGTATCACACGCTACACAGATTGCCTTCGGTAGGTCGCCTTTTTTAACCATCTCAAGACCTGTCTTATAGCCTGCATCTACAGTAAATGAATCCGTGATGTGTATATGCTTCTCATTAAGATGACCATAATAAAGCATACTCTGTCTAAAGGACCACTCTCGTACATCCATGGATGGTTCCCCGGTATCGATATTTCTATCGGTCCCTCCAACGAATCCAACATCAGTAATGCCATTGTCCATAAAGTAATCGACCATCTGAGTAACAAATGAATCAAGGTTTGGTCTTACTGCATCAAAAAGTTTTTCATCCGGCGATGTCCCGATAAATACGCCTTTTTTGCATATTTTATAGAGTGCATTTATCTCCTTACGGTTCATCCATCCGATAGCAATAAAAGCAATTGTTCCTTTTGGAATAGCCGTCATTCCATCTTCCCTTGTTACTATCGTCATGTCTATATTGACCTTGGCCGCCTGCTTTATCAATTCCTTTTTGAAATTCTGATAGTAGATATCCTCAAGTTCATCTATTTTTTCACACCAGTAGAGAAGAACCACGTTTTCTATCTTTGGATAAATAACCTTTTTCTTATAGCCTACCTTCTCTGCTGCGGCAAATATCGCTTCTTTAGTTTCAGGGCTTACAGAAATACCTTCGTCATAATTAAGAACCCTGGATACTGCTGCGCTGGATACGCCGACCATTTCGGCAATCTCCTTAATTGTAGCCATGAAGACTCCTCTGTAAAATATTTATCTAATCTAATAAATAATTTACTACATTTTGGTAATTATATCAACATCTTTCATTTGAAAACAGCCACTCTTTCACCTGTTCATCTCGTCCTGCAAGAACCCAGCTGCAGTGAGGATTTATACCGTACTTTTCCTTAAGATCACCAGCTTCATATTCTGTATAATGGAGATCCGGATGTTTGTCTTTTAGCTCTGCGTAAATATCCCGTGAACCCAGATGAGTACTTACTACGCTATTTTCTCTGTATGATGCTTTTACAATATTGTCGTCAGCTGCATGGATAAGCCATATGGGTGTTTTCAGAAGATTGCTTAAGTCTCTAAATCCCGTAGCCCCACATATGGAAACAGCACCAGCAAACATTTCAGAATGGTACTTTAATATCTCAAGACATCCAACGCCTCCCGCGCTGTAGCCATAAATGTATATCCTTTCAGGGGCTATGGTAGCATACTGTTCCATGAATCTCTTCACCAGGACGCATGCCTGTCTCTTCATATAGCTCACGTCTAGCGGCTTGCATTGCTGTTTCACCAGCTTCCACGTGTCCTCCTGGATTTTCGTAACTTCCTCTGCGTTTATGCCAGCATAGCACCCACTGATCATTGTACTTCGTAAAGATTACGACAAATTCGATATTATCAAGCTGCCCCAATAAAAAGTTCCTTATTTCCATGAAATATCTATTCTCCCTTGCAGTTCGCTGCTTTTTTATGATATATCCCCTTGAAAATCATACAATAGAATAATAAGCACAAGCACGGACTTCCGCTTGTAATTGACAATACTTTCGGAACTCCTTATCTTATAAGACCCATTGAGCACGGCGCTGATATCGTTGTTCATTCAGCAACCAAGTTCATCGGCGGTCACGGCACAACTCTTGGCGGTGTTATCGTTGAATCAGGAAAATTTAACTGGAAGGAGAGCGGCAACTATCCTCAGATCGCAGCTCCCAACCCCAGCTATCACGGGGTATCCTTCTATGATGCAGTAGGTCCTACAGCTTTTGTTACATATATCAGAGCTATTCTTCTTAGAGATACAGGTGCATCAATTTCACCATTCAATGCATTTATGCTTCTTCAGGGCGTTGAAACCCTTTCTCTTCGCCTCGACAGACATACAGAGAACACCAAAAAGGTTGTGGAATTTCTTGCTTCACACCCTCAGGTTGAGAAGGTTAATCATCTTTCACTTGCAGATCACCCGGATCACGCGCTTTATGAGAAATACTTCCCTAACGGAGGTGCATCAATCTTCACCTTTGAGATCAAGGGCGGAAAAGAGGCAGCATGGAAGTTCATCGATAACCTTGAGATCTTTTCACTGCTTGCAAATGTAGCAGATGTTAAGAGCCTTGTTATCCATCCTGCATCTACAACACACTCACAGCTCTCTGATGAGGAGCTTCTTGATCAGGGCATCACACAGAGCACCATCAGACTTTCTATCGGAACAGAGCATGTTGATGATATAATTGCAGACCTTGAGAAGGGCTTTGCAGCAGCTAAATAATAGGATTATTCGAACGAAAGGATAAGCCAGGCGGACATGCTTGCATGTTCATATGGCTACGCTAGCGGAGAATCTGACTAAAAATCGCCCCAAGTGCAGTTGTTGATGCACTTGGGGCGATTACTATATCTCATAAATGTATGGTCCAGCCTGTAATGATTTTGCTTTTCACTTTTTTCATGGTCGCCTCGTCAAGGTGCGGCCAGTTTACGATTGTTCTGGCTCTGTTAACAACAAGGTATGCATTATCGGCACATAAAGCAATGGGTGTATCCGACAACGAGTCTGAATAGAAATTCTCTATAACAGGAAAATCTCTGTCAATGATGTATCTGGCTTTACCTTTGGCATACATCAGATTATCGACATATACCCCTGTCTCAGGATCAACCTCTGTCGCAACATACTCAACACCAAGCCTCTTTGCTATTGGTGCAATTAAAAAGGAAGCAGAAGTACTGATAATAAGGTCATCATCCTTTTTCTGGTCCAGATACCACTGTGCTACCTTGTTTTCATTTTTATCCCAAAACAGCTCTACCTGCTTTTCGAAATCGTCGATTTTTCCTATGTTTTCATATAATTTCCTGATTAAACGATGTAGCGGAATCTTTCCCAGCTTGTATAAAACCACATTCCATGCAATCTTGGGAAAATATGTGATTAAAAGTTTTGGATGTCTTATCATGCACCAGATCGCAAAATCAAACGTACAATTCGGATAATAAATTGTGCCGTCAAAGTCATATACATTCATATGGATAGTCTCTTTCGTGCATGTTTTATGGTGTTTTTATATGATCTCTCGGAATCTTGAGTGATCATGCCAGCTAAATTCTGGCAATTGAACTTTGACAAGTGAATATTACCCAAGATGAAAAAAAGATGCAAAACAGGGCATGAATAATAGACATAACACTGTTGCTATGCCTGAGAATGCTGTATGATATTTACGAGATCATGCTACATTACAAACCAACTTTCTCAGGGCGGATTCGTAAGGCAGATCCCATGCATCCAAATGTTGTAACATGAGGATGTGATAGAGGCGGCAGTACCACATCTTTGTTGAGCGGTGCCTGCCGCTTTCTAGCTTGAAGTCTATTTTCTC
>NZ_AUJI01000030.1 GCF_000424145.1 Butyrivibrio sp. AC2005 | reverse complement strand
GAATAAAGTTTACATCAAAGATAATTCTGCAGGCGGCTGTTGTCCTCCTTGGATTTGGTATGAATCTTTCGGTCGTTCTTCAGACCGGAAAACAGTCACTTCCTATAATTATCTGCACGATTTCAACATCGCTTATCCTATCATGGATTCTTCATAAGGTTATGAATATCAAAGGAAACACAGCTACTCTTATCGGAGTTGGCTCATCAATATGCGGCGGCTCAGCAATAGCAGCTACGGCTCCTGTCATTGATGCGGATGATGATGAAGTGGCACAGGCAATTTCTGTGATATTTTTCTTTAACGTGTTGGCAGCACTTCTTTTTCCTTCGCTGGGAAAGCTTATAGGTTTTGATATCACAACAGGAGAGGCTTTCGGTATTTTTGCGGGAACTGCAGTTAATGATACTTCTTCCGTCACTGCAGCTGCATCAACCTGGGACAGCATGTGGAACCTGGGTAGTCAGACTTTGGACAAGGCAGTTACAGTGAAGCTTACAAGGACATTAGCAATCATTCCGATTACACTGGTTCTTGCTTATCTGAGAGCAAAGGAAGCAAAAAAGGATGGAAGCACCACCAACGGTTTTAGCTTCAGGAGAGCATTCCCGATGTTCATAGTGTTCTTTGTTCTTGCTTCAATTATCACAACACTTTGCTTGGGAATGGGAGTACCTTCGGATATTTTTAAACCTCTTAAAGAACTTAGCAAGTTCTTTATCATAATGGCCATGGCTGCTATAGGCCTGAACAGCAACGTGATCAAGCTCATTAAATCCGGTGGAAAGCCGATACTGCTTGGTGGCTGTTGCTGGGGCGGAATAACAGTTGTAAGCCTTGTGATGCAACATGTAATGGGGATATGGTAAACGATTCAAAATACGAATGGAGGATATTTAAATGAAACTGGAAGAAATTTTAAAAATGGTTGATCACACACTGCTTGCCCAGGGAAGTATAGACAGATCTCATTCAAAAACAGGAATCGATTATATCCTTGGACACATTTCTTTTGTATATGGCCTTGTATTCCCTGAGAGTATCAGACAGGTCAAAAGACAGGGATATTTATACAGACTGCTCGGATTTAAGAGCAATAATCCTGATACTGTCAAAAAGATGCAGCATATAAGGGAAAAGATTTCCTGAGGCAGCTGAATAGATGGAGCTATACAACGAAGATGAATTGAATTATGTGGGCTCTGAAGCAGATGACTCTTACTCATTTAAGAGCTCAATCCTCACTACATTCTTCACCTGGCGCTTTGAGTCACTGTCACCGAACACGTACAGTCTTGCGCTGGTGCTTCCGTCGTCTTCCTGCTGTTTTGCAAGGTAGGCTTTTCCATCTTCGTTTATTTCGTCAAAAGAGATTTCGGCGGCAAATTCATCAGATGATACAACCCGGGCTCTTGTGAAACCAGTGTTATCAAGTCCTGATTTTGAAATGGCATCCTTTAGTGATATTCCGGTCTCATCTACATCCTTTTCCTGCCCCTTGGCATTTATGGTAACGCCCTTTACTGAAACCAGGCTCCCGCTAAAGGCGTCAATGAGAACTGTTTTATCACCATTGATAATAGCCAGATTCCCTTTTGGGGCATCATTTCTTGACCTCAAATAGAAAAAAGATGCAATGCAGGTAATTACCAGCAGAATGATGACGATAACAATACTTTTTTTCTTCATGTTGTCTCCTTGTTTTTATATGGTATTTTTGCGGTGGCTTTATCTGAACCGATGACCGGATGGAGTCTTTCTACAAGTTTTTCTCCCAAAAGCCCGCAGATGGAACCGCTTGTGGCAGCAACTAGCGCATATACCAAAAGAACTATTCCACTTAATCTGAATACAATGAAGTTTGCGGTAAGACAAGCCGTAATAGAGGCGATTATAGACGAAATCAGTATTCCATTATTGCGTCGTCCATAAATTTTCTCTGAAAAAAAGAAAACCATATCAATCATGAATCCCGGAAGAATGTAGCCGATAGGTGCAAGAGCGCCCATGCTGCCGGTCATTCCAAAACACAATGCTAGAAGGCTTTGGACAATGCCCATGATTGTAGCACAGAAAGGAAATGGCATAAGTGCAGCCGCTATTACTAAAAACATTAGGGAGAAGCTGGTGGCAATACCACCCGGGATATGAAGAAATTCAGTTATGAAATTTGCTGCGGGGGATATCAGTTTTTTGGTAAACAAACCAAGATCGCAGCATAAAGCCATAAAAATAAGGCTTCTGAGATCTGTTTTTTTCATTATGTACTCCTTTTCAATAAGGAAGGCGCTTCTGTTTCCATTGGCACCCCGGCGAACACTCTGGCCCGCGTCTTAAAAGCCATGAAGTAAGCAACTTTTTAGGCTAAAAAGCTCGGAGATTTTATGATCATATTATAGTATAGCATATCCGAAATTCTTTGGGCGATAGCTTCCGGCATAACGTACTAACTTGTTAATTTAATTACTTCAATTCGGAGTTCTGTTTGGATATATCTTTCAGTAACAGTTGTTTTTGTCACATTTGCTGATAGAAATAAACTTTTTGAAAAGGCTAAAATAATCATACAGGAAGAGGAATTACGCAGACTTCAAATAATAAAGAGGCCAGGCGGTGCTATGGAAAATCCATGGCATTGTCTGGCTTCGTCTATTAATGTGCTATATCATATCTTTTTATTTTTATAATGGAACTAACTACAGGGCAAATACAGACCATAGTTCAATAAGGGTGTTCGATGAGGAAATTCATTAAGACAGTATGATATAACTCAGAACTATAAATTTAAAATATTTAGAATTCCCAGAAAAATAAGCGTCTCCATTCTCCGGTTTATTAAAAATAAAAAAGGTATTTATAATATACAGCAAATTGAGAATTTATGTGCTTTAGAGGACTTTACAACAAATAGAAACAGGTGTATATATAAACTCCAATCAACAATACATCTTGTTTTTTCTAGATAACATACTTAATGTTCATTACATAAACTCAAAAGGTCAAGAAAGACAATGATGAGAAGTCATAAAGAAGACGGGTGCTATGGATAATTGGTAAGTGCTTTTTACTGCCTTGTAGCTGAGTTTTACAGAGATTTACCATGAAAAAGGTGCTAAGGATGACTAAGATACTCACAGGAAATTGGCTAATGGTAATATGCAGCGTATTTTACCTTGCATGGTGGCTTATCACTTTTAAGCCTCCGGCACCGAAGGGAAATTTTATAGGAACGATTTGTCTTATAGGAGCTTTTTTAACAGGACTTACGGGGCTGTTTTTTACAGCCACCGGAATGACAAATGATGAAGAAATTGTCCGGAGTGGAATTCCAGGAGTAGTGATACTTATCGCGGGAATGGTGATGTATGCTGTACTTCTGCTAATTACAAGAACGCTGTTTCACAGGCAGGTAACATCGGAGTTATTCATCATAGTCGGATGGGGTGTACTTGAAGCAGCGCTGTGCAATTACTTGTATGCCCTTGGACGTTTTTCTGTAAAAGAGGCTTTTATATATGTTGCGGTCATCTTACTGGCAGCTATAATAAGTCTTATATGTTACGTCTTTTACTATGAGCTTCCATATGTAAAGGGTTACATAGACGGCTGTATACCGCTTGTGCTCTGCATGGTGGTGATGGTTCTTCTAAATTTAAGAATAATGAGGTAGCGATAAATGGAAACAATATATTTTGCCGGAGGGTGCTTCTGGGGAGCACAGAGATTTTTTGATCAGTTTGATGGAGTGATAAATACGGAAGTCGGATATGCCAACGGTCCGACGGAGAATCCTACTTATGAGGACGTCTGCAATGACTCCGGTCACGCAGAGACGGTAAAGGTGGTGTTTGATCCTGAAAAGATAGGCCTTGAAGAACTTATAGATTATTATTTTAAGATAGTTGATCCTGTCTCTGTAAACAGGCAGGGTGGAGACGAAGGAATTCAGTACAGGACTGGAATATACTATACTGATGATAATCAGCGTCCCATCATAGATAATAAGATGTCAGAGCTCGAGAAAGGGCTTGGGCAAAAGAGTGCGATAGAAGTGATGGCACTTAAGAATTTTTACACAGCAGAAGAATATCATCAAAAATATCTTGTGAAAAATCCGACAGGATATTGTCATATTCCGGCAGTGATGTTTGAACTATCAAAGAAAAAATAGAAAAATAGACGCGACCTTTGTCCCTAAGAGGAAAAGTGTCGCGTTTACTATTTTAATTGCCATACTACTTCATTTTGTTTTCATAATCCTGCAGGTAGTGAAACATATTGTCAATGATAGCCATATCACCTTCTACTCGATACAGAAAAAAATAATCCATTTCCTTAAAATTTATGCGATGATATCCGAATGACTTCAATTTCTCGTTTTCGCATAGTTTGAGACTTCCTGCAACTTCAGCCAATCTGAACTTGGTTTCTTCTACACAATCTATCAAATGTGAAGCTGCTTGGGGATTTCTCTTTATATATACGAGATAATAAAGAAAGTTATCAAAATCCTTTTCTGCATCTTCGGTCATCACAACTTTATAAGCCATATTTTCCCCTCATATCAGAAATTACATCATCTGCGTCACGGTATTTACCCTGCGCAGCATGCTCACGGGATCTTTGAAGTTTGCTCATAAATTCATCTTCAGTTAATGGTTTTATTGGATTATATGCATCACCAAGAGTTACATCAAAAGGGAAGCCATTACTTGCAACAGCTTTCTTGAGAAACATTCTTATAGCAGTTGTTGTATCGGTACCAAGGTTTTTGAATAATCTATCGGAATCATGTTTCAAATCATCGTCTACACGAACCTGTATAGTACTTGCCATAAAAACCTCCTTTGGAATTTATTACAAAAGCAGTTATTTATATTGATATAGTAACACATTAGTAATGAAATTGCATTTGTAATATGTTTACGGTTGTACTTTTTCTACCACATATATATCATGAAATAGGGATATGCTTATCAGTTGCTGAAATTTACGATCAATATCTCAAGGAGCTGAAAGAATGACAAGACAAGATCAACAACTTTTGAAAGAACTGAAAAAGGCTCTTCCGCTTTTAATCAAGGATTTGGATCGTGAAAAGAAGCTAAAAAAGAAAGACTTCATGCTTTATAAGAGGTTTTACATGGTGGTGCCATGCAACAGATGAGCATGAACCCTGTGGTATGGGTGGGCCAAATTCAAAGTATTTTGATGGCTGGTTTTCAGAGATAAAGATTGAAGGCATCATAAGGTTTGATACCAACGAAGAATATAGAAGGTTCTTTTTAAAGGAATGGCCGGAGTCAGAAGAGTATAAACCATGTTTCTGGCCGGGCTTTTGGCTGGAATAAAAATACTTCCGGAATGTGTTATTCAATAAAAAGTGAAGATTTATTGCTAAAAAATGTGGTCGCACGACCACATTTTTGTTTGCTGTTTATTATGCATTTTACGCGTTTCTCAAAATAATTGTGATTAATTCGGGTGAAAGATGAGTGTTACTAAAATGGTTTCTTGTGATGTACAAAAATTACATGTGGACGCGTGACCATATATTTTGATATTGTCGAATATGACAAATAATTTGATAATAAGTATATCAGATGTGTACAACATTAAGGCGTTTATGAATGATATATTCGTGCATAATGCAAACACATTTGCTCCGGAGGAATTAAGTTGGCTGAAAAAATAACAAGAAAAGATATTGCAAGGCTTTCGGGAACCACAGTTTCTGTTGTGTCCCGTGCACTTAACAATAGTGGATATGTGGACGTAGACAAAAAGAAAAGAATACTACAGATTGCAGAAGAACTGGGATATACAAGAAATCCGGTTACTATGACACTTGAACAAAAGAGAACAAAACAGATTTTATTCTTCTGCAAAGATCTGAATAATTCTTTTAATATCGGACTTTATTATGGAATGGTAAATGCTGCTAAACAGCGAGGATATATGACACTTCTTAATGCGAATCTTGAATTTGATAACATTAAGGATGCACTAATTGAAGGAATAAAAGCATAAAACTGAATTTAAAATAATAACAAAGGAGCAATTATGAGCTTTCTACTTAATAAAGACAGAATAGTTATGGGGGTAGATTATTACCCTGAACATTGGGATAAGTCCCTCTGGGCTGAAGACCTGGATAGAATGAAAAAAGCCGGAATAGAATTCATAAGGATAGCGGAATTTTCCTGGAATCTTTTCGAGCCTCAGGAAGGAGAATATACGTACACCTTTTTTGATGAATTCCTGGAACTATGTAAAGAAAAGGATATGAAGGTGATATTCTGTACTCCCACAGCGACGCCTCCTGCATGGTTAACCGACAAGTATCCTGAAGTACTAAATGCCAGACAGGACGGAGTATTATACCGACATGGTGCCAGAAGACACTACAATTACAATTCTCCTATTTACCAGAGATTTACAAGGAATATAGTAGAAAGGATAGCATCTCATTATGCTCCACATGAAAGCATAATAGGCTGGCAGATTGATAATGAAATAAACTGTGAAAAGGATGAATTTTACTCAGAGAGCGACACAATTGCCTTTAGGGAGTTTCTTAAAGAAAAATATGGTACCATAAAGAACCTGAACAAGGCATGGGGGACGGCGTTCTGGAATCAGACGTATACCTCATTTAGTGAAGTGTACGTTCCAAGAACCACCCTGAGCAACAGTACAAATCCTCATGAAGTACTTGATTACAAGCGATTTGTTTCGGACAGTGCCTGCAGATGGGCAAAATTGCAGAGTGATATCATAAGAAAATATATAAAACCCGGAGATTTTGTCACAACCAACGGTTTATTCGGAAATCTTGATAATCATCGTATGGTCAGGGAAAGCTTAGATTTTATGACCTATGATTCATATCCCAATATGGCATATGGCGTGGATTCTCACTTTATTGAAACGAGCGGATTAAGAGACAGGTTTTGGGGACTTCTGCTTGATGAAGTAAGATCTCTTAAAGGGAATTTTGGTATCATGGAACAGCAGTCCGGGGCAAATGGATGGAATACCGCGATGGCAGCACCTACTCCTAAGCCGGGACAGATAACACTTTGGACTATGCAAAGTATAGCACATGGAGCAGACTTTGTTTGCTATTTCAGGTGGAGAACATGCACTTTTGGAACGGAAATATATTGGCATGGAATACTTGATTATAGCGGACGGGATAATCGAAGATTAAAAGAGATTACTGAAATCCATGATAAATTTGCTGCTATTAAAGAGGTTTCCGGATCTGAGTATAAAGCAGAGGTCGGCGTAGTTGAAACTTACAGTAACAAGTTTGACTCTGAACTCGATGCCTGGCATAAAATGATTGAAACTACAAGCAAAACAGGCATATATGAAGCATCGCAGTTTACCCATACACCGATAGATTACGTATATCTTCAGGATGAGACGAGGGTAGAAGAACTTGCAAAATATAAAGTGCTCATTTATCCTCACGCAGTAATAGTTACTGAGAAAGAGGCCAGCCTTCTGAAAGAGTATGTGGAAAATGGCGGAACATTGATCCTTGGATGCAGAGCAGGAATGAAAGATGAAACAGGCATCTGTTCACAGAAGAATATGCCCGGTCTCTTATCTGATATCAGTGGGGTAGAGGTTACTGAATTTTCTCTTGTAACTCCAGGTGAAAAGGCGCTAGTATCATGGGACGACGACGAGATTGAAGCAGCTGTTTTCACGGATGAATTATCTCCTTCGAGCGGTGCTGAAGTTTTGGCAACTTATGCAAATCGCTATAACAAAGGTGTTCCTGCTCTTGTAGAAAACAAATACGGAAAGGGAAGGGTAATTTACTTTGGAGGTGCTTTTAACAGGCATTCAGCAGAAGTTTTCTTTAAGAAGCTTGGCGTAATAAATCCCTTATCCGAGATAATGGATATTCCGGAAGAGTGCGAGATAGCTATTCGTGAAAAGGAGAATAACAGGTACATTTTCGTACTCAATTATAGCGGTGAGGCACAGGAAATAACTCTGAAAAAAGATATGTTTAACATGTATACTTCTGCTTCATGTAGCGGAAAAATCACATTATCTTCATATGAGACACTAATTCTAAAACAGTGAAGGATTATTAGGGGCTGCTCGCTAGGTGAGCAGCTCCATTTGTTGTTCCGTATCCCCTGAGACATTTGTTGGACAGCGTGGAATAAAATACAATAACAAACCAACAACAAAAGAGAGTGCGGTTGTAGTAAAAGTATTAGTACTGCACCAATAAAAAAATCAAAATATTGAATTTAACTAAGCCTGTTTAAATATGTATAAACAATATGGAATGTCATATAATAGTAGGAGAGTAATATACATGAAAGAGGTATAAGTATGAAATCACCTGCTGAAATAGCATCCACATATGAAAACATTGGAACTTCCAAGACTCAAATGAACTTTAGGAAGACTTTTCTTCTGGCAATTCTGGCGGGAGCATTTATAGCGATGGGAGGTTTGGGAAGTCAGATAGCATCTGCTTGTGCTCCTGATCCGTCTCTGGCAAGGCTTATTAGTAGCGTTGTGTTTCCAATAGGACTTTTTATGGTCCTGGTTGGAGGTGCTGAGCTCTTTACAGGAAACTGCCTTATCATCATATCTGTGCTTTCCGGAAAAGCCACAGTAAAAGGCATGGTTAAGAATCTGATCATCGTCTATATGGGGAATATGGTGGGAGGCCTTATTATAGCGTTACTTGCTAACTATTCTCATACTTATGCTTTTGCGGATGGGAAACTTGCCCAGGCTGTTGTATCCACAGCTATTGCTAAGTCGAACATTTCCTTTTCTGACGGATTGTTAAAGGGGATTCTCTGCAACATCCTTGTGTGCATGGCTGTTTGGTGCTCCTTTGCAGCGGATGAACTTGCAGGAAAAGTATTTGCTCTGTGGCTTCCCATAATGCTCTTTATTATAGGCGGATTCGAACACTGCGTTGCAAACATGTACTTTATTCCTGCAGGTATGATCGCTACATCGGTTTATGGCATTGCTGCTGACGGGCTGTCGCTATTTGGTTTTTTAGTTACCAACCTGATTCCCGTTACCCTGGGTAATATTATTGGTGGCGTGCTCTGTGTAGGAACCACGTACTATCTGATTTATAAATAATATGGCAGGTAGCTGATTCTTGTTTTATAGAGTCAGCTATTTTTTTAGCTAAATTTCGTCTTAAATCTTAAGAATCCATAAAATGATTTTTATCCTTTTTTTATGATATATTCAAACGTAATATAGTAAAATTGAGTTGGTATTCCTTGAAAAAATGCAAAACATATGTCCGGGGGAATAATATGAATTCATTAAATGGACCGTTCTCAAAAGCTTTAGAATCATTGTTTAAGGACGCAACACCTGATGTGATAATTGAAATTATCGGGGCAGTATTAGTTTCAGCTGTGGTTATTCTTACAGTGTATGTTTTGGTGATTTTTTTACTGCTCAAGCTGAAGAACAGTATTTTTTCCAGGATTGAGAAAAAGAAGGGTAAAAGTCTTACTATCCAGTTCATAGAGAAAGCCGTTACCTTTGCACTTATTGTACTTTTAGTGGTACTTCCTTTAGGAGGCGATCAGATAGCAAGCTCGTTACTGGGTAGTACTGCTGTAGTTGCTGCTGTTGTTGGTTTTGCCGCTCAGGAAGCCATCAAGAATATGTTTGCCGGACTACAGATAAGTCTCTATAAGCCCTTCGATATTGGCTCCAGAATTGAGCTCGAAGATGGAACAACTGGAATAGTTGAGTCCATGACATTGAGACATATAGTTGTCTGCCTTCTTGATTCCACCAGGGCTGTTATTCCGAACAGTAAAATAGATACAATGAAGGTCGTCAATTACAGCTATGCGCCTGATGTGCCAAGGGCGGCTGTTTTCAAGTATCCCATCAGCTATGATGCAGATGTACAGAAGGCGAAGGATGTAATCAGAAAAACCATCTGTGACTGTCCGCTTACACTTAACGAAGACAAATATGACGAAAAGACGCCAAACAGCAGGATGGTATATTTTCTTGACGTGCAGGATAGCGCGCTTATCATGGGTGCTACCGTAAAATTCCCTGCGAATATAAGAAGTGAAGTATTAAAGGATGAGATAAATACAGCGGTATTTAATGCACTTAAGGAAAATGGCATTGAGATTCCGTTTAATCAGTTGGATGTGCACATGAAGTAGGTTTAAAAAGAAGCGAGGTATGGTCATGAAAAAAATGTTTCCAACAAGAACTATTGTAAAGAGATTTTTCGGATTAGTGCTTATGGTGAGCATGCTTACCATGTGCGTTGGTATGAATGAAGAGCCGGAGTCAGAAGAGACTACAGCTGAAAAGACTACAACTGAAAAGACTACAACTGAAAATATGGAGCAGGCAGACCCTGATTCTGTCACAACCAGGCATCAGGTTACTATTGAAGGCAAGAAGGTTGATTACAGCGTAACTGCAGGTATGATGCCGGTGACGATAGATGGTAATGCATGCTCTATTTTCTACACTGCTTATACTATGGAGGGTGTAAAGGATACTTCTGAAAGGCCGGTAACTTTTGCATTTAACGGTGGTCCCGGATCCTCGTCCGAGTGGGTGCATCTTGGTTTTCTTGGGCCCCGTCATGTTGAACTGGATGAAGAAGGGCAGCCAACACAGTTTCCTTCAAAAATCGTTGATAATGAGAATTCCATTCTTGATATTACAGATCTGGTTTTCATAGATCCTGTAGGAACCGGATATTCTCATGTGGCAGATGGTGTTGATGAAGCGTTTTTCTCAGACTATAGAAAGGATATCGCCTCGGTAGGAGAGTTTATCCGTCTGTATATTAGTAGAAACAGCCGTTGGCAGTCCCCTAAATATCTGGCAGGTGAATCTTATGGTACTATGCGTGCTGTTGGACTTGCTGATTATTTGTCGTCAAACTTTGACATGGGACTCAATGGACTGCTGCTTTTATCCAATGTAAATGATTTTTCGATTCTCAACGAGGTAACCCAGTCTGATATTTCATATGTGCTGCTTTTCCCTTCTTATGCTTCAACAGGATATTATCACAAATTGCTTGATAAAAAGTATCAGGACATGGATCTGGAGGAGTTCCTTAAAGAAGCGAAGAAATTTGCTGAGGAAGACTATCAGACTGCGCTTTTTAAAGGGGCACGGATGACTGATAATGAAAAGGAGAATATAGCCAAGAAATATTCCGAATTGACGGGTCTTGATAAAGACTATGTTTTAAAGAGCGACCTCCGGGTGTTCCTTCCGGATTTCTGTATGAATCTGCTCGCTGATAAAGGGCAGATGGTAGGTAGATTAGACAGCCGCTATATAGCACCTTTGTCGGGAAAAGACGCCAGTGATTTTGAGGATCCTTCAAATTCAGTTCTTGGTGCGTCCTTTGGAGCAGCTGTCAACCAGTATATTTCCGAGGAATTAGGATACCATACAGACCGTACATATTACACATCTAGCGTACAAGTAGGTATGGATTGGACTTTTGGTATTGATAATGGCACAATCGATCTGAAACAAACAGTGGGTAAGATTATGTCCGAAAACAAATACCTGAAGGTCTGGGTGTTGGGCGGATACTACGATCTGGCAACTCCATTTACCAGCGCGGAATGGATTTTCAATCATGTGCCCCTTCAGAAGGAGACACGGAAAAATATCTCCTATACGTTTTACCCTTCAGGACACATGATCTATATGCATCAGCCGTCTCTTGAGCAATTCAGAAAAGATGCAAAAGAGTGGTATGGAGCGGAAGAATGAAATAAAGCAGAAGATCACCACCCTAAGTAGCTGGATGGTGATCTTTTTTCATCGCAATAATAGCGATTATAAAACCTGGTATAAGTAGAAAGCCGGCTACAATTGCAACTTCTGTAAACAACAACAGATTACCGATAATCCAACATGCAAGGGCTGCTATGCACAGATCTCGTCCCCCTTTGTCATTTCCATTGCTCGACGTAGACATAGTACCCTGGTTTTGGTAGGTTGTCTGCCCATTAAAAGGTTTGCCTGTTACCGGATCGTTGATAGGATATTTTTCTTCCATATTTTTTCCCCAATCTTTCCTTTAATAATTAGTTCCCCCTCTTTGAAATACGATTTTATGTTTGAAAAAAATCATTATAGCATGAATAATACATATAAGAAATATGCATGGGAAATTGTGTTGACAAAAAATAAATAACATAATGAAAGGACGTAGAAGAATGATCATAGAGATTAAGGATCCAAATGAAAAACAGGCTATCGCAAGAAAAGTACTTGAGGCTCTTACTGACTGGTTTGGGGTAGAAGAGAGCAGAGAGGAATACATTTCCGGAAGTGCTGATTGGACATTTTTTGCGGCAAAGGAAGAAGAGGAATATGTAGGATTTCTCTGCTTAAAAGAAACAGGAAAGGCCACTGTCGAACTGGCTGTTATGGGAGTTTTGATGGAGCATCACAGGAGCGGTCTTGGCAGGCAGCTTGTGGAAAGAGCAAAAGAAACTGCCAGATCACAGGGATATGAGTTCATGCAGGTTAAGACAGTAAAGATGGGAATGTATGAGGATTATGACAGGACTAATCTCTTTTATATAAGCTGTGGCTTCAAAGAGTTAGAAGTATTCCCTCTCCTTTGGGATGAGGCAAATCCTTGCCAGATATATGTGATGTCTTTGAAATGATATACATGATAAAGATCACCATCCTATGTGTTGCGTGATGGTGATCTTTATTATTTTATAGCTTATCACGGAAATTGACCTTTTTGTCATACAACATCGTTCCAGTCAGGCATGGGTGGCCCATTCTTTACGGCTTCGCTGACCAGAGTGTAAAAGCGGATTTTTTTCTGAAGGTGGGCAAGTCCTGCCCGGAGTGCTTCCAGGGATTCCTGTGTCCTGACTTCCTGGTCTTACCTTAACGAATAATATAGGAAGGATCTCAGGATTGGTTACCCTTGATGAAAATGACTGCACAAAGATTTATCAGATGATGGTGTGAATTTAAAGCAAGAAGCATTATCAAATCAAAAAGAGCCATCCGGTGATGATGATGTTCGGATGGCTTTTAGTTTAGAAATTCTGGATTTTTATCATATAATATGTTTATCAACAAAGGATGCAAATTCTTCTACAAATATGAAAATAGCTGATTGCAGCAGTTGATTTTGAATATATTTTCTAACACAAATCAGAAAGCGATAATATGCAGCAGTGGGATATAGGCTAAAAATGTATGCTACAAATTAGAGGAATAGAAATAGCGGCAGACATTAGATGTAAAAAGCGACTGCTTCAAAAGCGCCAAAATAAAATAGCAGCAGAAAATGCTGGCTAAAATAACCTACTGCAAAAATCACTACATAAAATTGCGGCAGAATTCTCGTTGAAAAAGAAGCAATTATGAATAAAATTGAAATTATAGATTTACCAAAAGCACAGTGGAAAGGCGCTGTAGTTCCGTTGGTAACAAGGAGTGACAGCTATTACGACTTTGAAATAAAGCAGCTTGATAGTGATGGTTGCAAGATTGAGCTTGTTAAAAGGAAGGCTTCGGAAGAAATTGTTCATACTCCTGAAGAATATGACTTCCCAGATTCTTTATATCAGGATCATTGGGAAAACGCAGAAGCTTTCGGAATTGTAGATGATAGAGATGAGCTTTTGGCATGCATAGAAGTCTGTCCCGAAGAATGGTCAAATAGACTTATGGTTACTGAGCTTTGGGTGTCAGAAAATCTCAGAGGTAAGGGGATTGGTAAACAGTTAATGGATAAGGCCAAAGAGGTCGCCCAGAAGCAGAATAGAAGAGCAATCATGCTTGAGACACAATCATGTAATACCAATGCTATAGGTTTTTACCTGCATGAAGGATTTGAACTTATAGGATTTGATACATGTTGTTATACAAATGATGATATAGGTAGACGAGAAGTTAGAATCAACTTGGGATATTTTTTTAATAGAGATGGAAAAAGATGGTGAGTTGCTTGATCTAAAGGATGCTCAAAAAAAGAGTACTGATTACTTCCAGGATTTTGACGCGATCTGCTACGGCGGTTGGGCTATGGCAGGTAACCTGGTTAAAGGTAAGTGGTTCCTCGAAAAAGCTGTCAACTGGAAAGACAAGCGTCTGTCTATGTTCTGCGTAGGTGGTAGTCCTAATGACAATCCGGATGTAGATATTTTCCTTCAGAATGCCATTACAGAAGAGCAGAAGAAGTATATCAAAGTATTCTACTGCCAGGGTGGTTTTAACTATGAAAAGATGAAGACTCCATCCAGGCTTGCAATGAAGATGTTTGTATCAGCTCTCAGAAATAAAAAAGATGCTACTGAGAAAGAAAAGGCAATGGCTGAAAAGATGGCTTCATCCTACGACATTTCTGATGTCAAATATATAGAACCAATAGTGGCTTATTTGGGAGAGAAAGACAATGTGGCTTTTGCATTGACGGACGAGAAGAAGAAATAAAGCTGGGTTCTCCGATTGTGGGATGAGGAAGTCCTTGTGCGAGTGTCAAGTGCAGGCCTTTAACTTTTATGAAGTTAGGGTCTTGATTTTTAGAGGGATGTTATTATAATAAAATTGTATGCAATTAAATATAGCTAAATATATAAATGAATATTATGAGTAAGGAGGACTAAAGAAATGATATACGATTACAAAGTAACTACAGGAACCGGAGAAGAGCTTGATCTTGCTGGCTACAAGGGAAAGGTTATCCTTGTTGTGAATACTGCTACAGGCTGTGGGTTTACACCTCAGTACAAGCCTATAGAAGACCTCTATGAGAATTATCATGATAAGGGGCTTGAGGTCCTGGATATTCCATGCAATCAGTTCGGAGGACAGGCCCCGGGAAGTGATGATGAAATCCATGAGTTCTGTACTCTTCATTACAATACAACATTTCCTCAGATGAAAAAGGCTGATGTGAATGGGGAGAATGAGCTTCCTCTTTATACATATCTGAAGTCTCAGAAGGGCTTTGAAGGTTTCCAGGATCATGAGTACAGAGAAGTGCTTGAGAAGATGTTTGCAGAAGCAGATCCTGAGTGGGACAAGAAACCTGACATCAAGTGGAATTTTACTAAGTTTGTTATAGACAGGGAAGGCAATGTGGTTGCACGTTTTGAGCCTACTGCGGATGTAGCAGATGTTGAGGCTTGTATCAAAGCGCTCCTTTAAGAATTGCAGTAGAAAGGGGAATTAATAATGGAATTCAAAGATGTAGTAAAAAATCGTTATTCATGCAAAAAGTACAGCGAGAAAAAAGTAGACAGAGCAAGGCTTAATGAGATCCTTGAGGCAGGACGCCTGGCACCTACAGCCAAGAACCTTCAGGAGCAGCATGTATATGTTGTTGAGTCAGAAGAGAATCTGGCCAAGATTGATAAGGCGACTCCTTGTCGCTATGGCGCTCCTACAGTACTTGTTGTAGCTTTTGATAAGAACAATGTATTCACATATCCCGGTGGAAAAAGAGACTCCGGTATTGAGGATGCTTCTATTGTAGCAACACATCTTATGCTTGCGGCAGCAAATGAAGGTGTGGACAGTTGCTGGCTGAATTTCTTTGATCCCGATGAACTTGCCAAAGACCTTGGCCTTCCAGAGAATGAAGAAATTCTTATGCTTCTTGATCTTGGCTATGCTGCAGAAGGAGCTGGACCACTTGATAATCACAACAGCAGAAAAGAGCTGTCAGATACAGTGACATACATGTAAGAAACAGATGAATCACATGTTATGTATTAATATGAATAGAATGTGTATTTAAAAGGAGCATTATTTGGATTCGAAGTAATCCCTAATGGTATTAGGAAAATGATTGGGATTTAAGGCGGATTAATAAACGTGATAAGAAAAGCAGAACCAAAAGATATATCCAGGATTGCTGAAATCCTGGTGTTTACGAAAAGAATAAAGTACAGATCAATATTTCATAATGACGATTACTCTTTTAATGAGTTGCAAGTAGTCAAGGTGGCCGATGAATTCAATGCTCCGGAACTGCTTGATAAAGTCTGGGTATATGATGATGGCATAGTTAAGGGAATGATTCATCTGGAAGGTAAAGAGATCGCTGAATTATATGTAGATTACTTCTTTTGGAAACAGGGTATCGGAGCCAAATTAGTAGAGTTTGCAAAAGAAAAACATGGAAGCAGATTCTTGTGGACTCTGGAGAAGAATGTAGACGCCATTCATTTCTATGAGACACATGGTTTCAAGCTCAACGGGAAAAGACAATCAGAAGAAGGAACGCCTGAATATATCGTGATGTTGGAGAGATAAAACGCTTATGGAATAACCTATATTGTCGGGACCAAAGAGGAAAAAGAGACTTGATGGCGCGATAGGCTAAGTTCACAGATTGTCCTCACCCCATTTTTTCAGTTCAAGAAGAATGGGGATGAGGCTTTTTGTTTTTTCCGTAAGATTGTACTCAACCCTGACAGGTATCTCATCATACTGTTTTCTTTCAACGAGGCCATCTGCTTCAAGCTCTTTTAGGGAATGGGCCAGCATTGTGTTGGTAATACCATCAATTGAGCGGTTTAGTTCTCCATATCTGACAACCTCGTTCTTATCGATAACGCACAGGATCATGATCTTCCATTTGCCGCCAATGGTATCAATAACTCTTTTTAATCCACAGTCTTTTCCTGCGATATCTTCACATAATGGTTCTTTTATTTCTTGTTTTCTCATAGTATACTTTTCCTTACCAGATAAATAAATTCTGCGTACTTGATATAAATTATATACCACATATAATAAAAGCATCAGCTGAGAAAAACAAGTAGTTATTCACAAATTTTGAAAGAAAAGTAGGAGCATTATTTATGAAAAAGGCAGCTAATGATATAAAAAGATGTGTTGCTTGCGGAGTCTGTGTATCGCAATGTCCAAGAGAGGCAATAGATATCTACAAAGGCTGCTATGCAGTAGTGGATGTCCAAAAATGTGTTGGATGTGGAATTTGCGAAAGAGCATGCCCTGCAGGATCAATTAAGGTAGAGGAGAAGTAAAATGGCATTCAATAAGAAAAAACACTGGTATGACTACCTTTGGATATGGACAATAGTATATTTTGCACTTGGTTTCTTTAATATTCTGTTTGCATGGCTTGGCATGATTGACTTTATAGTCCCACTAATATTTGCAATTGCAGGCGGTAACAAAATGTTCTGTAATAAGTTCTGTGGGAGAGGGCAGCTTTTCTGGGTGCTGGGGAGAAACTGTAAGTGTTCTCGCAGCAAGCCTGCACCAAGGTGGATATCATCCAAATGGTTCAGATATGGATTCCTGGCATTCTTTATGACTATGTTTGGAACTATGTTGTTCCAAACGTATCTTGTGTTTTCGGGTACGAATTCACTTAGAAAAGCGATAAAGCTCTTTTGGTCATTCAGGGTTCCATGGAAATGGGCCTATAACGGTAGTGTTTTTCCGGATTGGGTTGCGCAGTTTGGATTTGGTTTTTATAGTCTTATGCTGACATCTACTCTGATAGGGCTTATTGTAATGGTATTGTATAAAGAGAGAACCTGGTGTTCATTCTGCCCCATGGGGACTATGACGCAGGGAATCTGCAGAATCAAAGCAGGGAAAGGGAAATAATAATCATGACATTAATTGAGAGAGCAGAGAAGGCTGTGGAATTAAAGAATTCAGGGATGTATAACTGTGCCCAGGCTGTGACGGCAGCATTATCCGATCAGACAGAGCTTACGGAGGACCAGCTTAAACAGATCTCAGCAGGGTTTTGTGCCGGAATGGGCAATCTTGAAGCCACATGTGGTGCGCTCATTGGTGCCGGAATGGTAGCAGGACTTAAAACAGAAGGAAAAGGAACTCTTGGTATTACAAGACAGATTCAGGAAGAATTTGCAAGGAGATGTGGTGCCATAAAATGTAAAGATCTTAAGATGGTGACTGATGGCAGACCACTATGCCCTTGCGAGGACTGCGTGAGAAATGCTGTTATGATTTATGGTG
Source organism: Butyrivibrio sp. AC2005 (assembly GCF_000424145.1). Lineage (GTDB taxonomy): Bacteria > Bacillota > Clostridia > Lachnospirales > Lachnospiraceae > Butyrivibrio. The sequence goes on along the minus strand of NZ_AUJI01000030.1, from coordinate 66,493 downwards.
AGATTATAAAACTATGCGCTCGCAACCAAATTTAACAAAAGACAGCACTACATGTAAGCTTCGCTTGGTAGACAGGCGGAGCTTACTTTTTTATGATTAAGAAAAATGTTAAAATATTTAGCAAAGGTGGTAATAATATGAGAAAGATATACTTGGATAATATTCGCTGGATAACAGTGGTGCTGGTTGTAATCTATCATGTGATTTACATATTCAACGGAGTAACACAATACGGAATCATCGGCCCCTTCAGTGAACATCAGCCTCAGGATATATATCAGTACATAGTTTATCCATGGTTTATGTTACTTTTGTTTGTGGTATCCGGCATGTCAGCCCGCTATGAACTGGTTAAACGAACAGAGAAGGAATTCATCAGAGTAAGGACGAGAAAATATCTTGTGCCATCAACAATCGGCCTTCTGGTTTTCGGTTGGGTTCTTGGCTACTACAACATGCTGATGTCCGGTGCTTTTAATTCCATGAACAACGTACCGGGGCCAATCATTTTCCTCATAATGGCAGTCAGCGGCTCAGGCCCTCTGTGGTACATACAGATGCTCTGGATCTTCAGCCTGATATTGGTACTGATCAGAAAGATCGAAAAGGACAGATTCTATAATATCTGCGACAAGGCCAACCTTCTGATAGCTATACTTCTTGTCATACCCGTATACGGAGCGGCGCAGATACTTAACACACCGATAATAGTGGTATACAGATTCGGTATCTACGGACTGGGCTTTTTGATCGGCTACTTTGTACTGTCCCATGACGAAGTGATGGATCGGCTTGGCAAAAACTGGCTGTTATTAAGCATCCTTACCCTCGCATCCTGCGTAGCCTTTGTGATTTTATATAAAGGTCAGCCTTATCCGGATCACGAGGTTCTGGATACAATCATGTGCAATGTATACGCATGGTTTGGAACACTCGGTATACTTTCCTTCATGAAAAGATGGGGCAATTTTGAGAATTCTTTCTCAAAGTGGATGTGTAAAAAATCATGGGGCCTCTACGTATTCCATTATCTGATGATCGCGGTCAGCGGATGGTATCTGCATTCATTATGTCCGTCTCTTGCACCTATCATAGTATACCTTTTGGTTGCAACAGCAGCATTTGCAGGCTCCTACCTTCTGTATGAGATCATGAGCCGCATACCTTTCATAAGGTGGTGTGTTCTGGGAATTAAAAAGGAGAAGAAAGAATGAGTTTTGCTGATAACCTTATTGAATTAAGAAAGCTTAACAATCTGTCGCAGGAAGACATCGCCGAGAAAATAGGCGTATCCAGGCAGACGCTTTCAAAATATGAGACCGGAGAGTCGCTTCCTGATATAGAGAGGTGTAAGCAGCTGGCAGACCTCTTCGGTGTAACAATGGACGATCTTATCTCGTATGAAAAGACTGATTCGGACAACCTGGGATATAGCATACCACCAAAAGGAAAACATATCTTTGGAATGGTCAAAGTAGGAGATAAGGGTCAGATCGTCATTCCTGCCAAAGCAAGAAAGATCTTCGATATAAAAACAGGCGACAATCTGATAGTTCTCGGAGATGAATTCCAGGGCATTGCCCTTATAAAAGAAAAAGGTCTCCTGGGACTTATCAACAGTGTAAAAGGAAGTATGGATTGACGATAACAAATTATTGTTTATATAAATGACAAGGAGAATATGTATATGACGCAGTATGAAAGAATGGTTAAGAATTTATGATAAAACAGATGGAGTCCAGAGCGGAATACGCCTATTTATCGCAAAAGGAAGAAACATCTATTTTAATAGACGGTTTTCAAATAGAACAAATCGATTCAGATAACATTCATAGAATTGAGGGGCGGATTACTCCATCATTTTCCTGGGAAACATCAGAACAATTTCTAAAAGATGGATTCGGTTATGTAGCACTGGATCGGGAAAGAGTTTGTGCGGTTGCCTTTTCCGCTGCGGTAAGTTCCGACGAAATAGACATTGGTGTCGAGACACATGAAGATTACAGAAGAAAAGGGCTTGCTGCTGTATTGGCCGACAGAATGTGTAAACATATTATTGAAATTGGGAAAAAACCGGTTTGGGCTCATTCAACTTCAAATAAAGGCTGGCTTTAGTAAAGAAACTTATTATTTCGAGAGAAATTACTGCTGAAAGAGAAGAAAATGTGAATAATGGCAGTTAAAATTTGGATGTAATGTCTTCTACAAATATGAAAATAGATGATTGCAGCAGTTGATTTTAGAATATTTTTTCTATCGCAAATAAGAAAGAGATAATATGCGGCAGAGTGATATGGGTTAAAACGTCTGCTGCATATTAGTGGAACAGAAATAGCGGTAGGCCGTTGATATAAAAAGCGACTGCTTCAAATGCGTCAAAATGAAATAGCAGCAGAAGATGGTGGTTAAAATAGCCTGCTGCAAAAAGCACTACATAAAAATGCGTTAGCATTTTCTGTCGGAAAAGAAGCTTAATGGTTATTGCATTTACAGATATGAGGGAGTTCATGGATGTCCGACGATAGAAGTAGATACGCTAACGGGCATCTAATAGAAAGACAACTTCAAGTTTATGTAGCGATTTTATTTCAGAATTATTGACAAAATAGCTTGTTACCAAGTATAGTTGATGAAACAAAATAAACAGACGCCCATTGCTACCGAGTAGTGGGATTGACGTCATTTCTTTACCGTTAGGTCTTAGCAGGTAAGGAAATGGCGTATTTTATTTCCGCGAGCAATGAGGAAAATGAACATGCTTGCATGGACATTTGACGAATGCCGCGAGAGTGTGAAATTTTAATTTCAGACCTACGGAGGTTTCTATGAAGTGGATTTATTTGTTTATTGCAGGTGTTCTTGAGATTACGTGGGCTGTAACCATGAAGATGTCGAACGGTTTCACATTGCTGATACCATCTATCATTACCGGCGTAGGATATATAGCCAGTGCAGTTTTTCTTTCGATAGCGCTGAAACAACTGCCGCTTGGAACAGCTTATGCTATGTGGACCGGAATGGGAATTGTTGGAACTACTATGCTGGGAATATTTCTTTTTCATGAAAAGTTGACAGTTGCGCAGATAATATGTGTTATTCTGATTGTAGTTGGAATTGCTGGACTTAAGATTTTAGCGAAAGAGTGAGGTTTACCATGTTTAGAAAGATGAGAAGATTTAATCAGCAGATTTCTGATTCAGAGTGTATAGAAATACTGAAGAATACTAAGAGGGGCGTACTTTCATTGATAGGTGATGATGGGTACCCATACGGACTTCCTATAGATCACTGGTACTGCGAAGATGATGGAAAAATCTATTTTCACGGCGCCAAAGAGGGCCATAAGATTGACTCCATAAAAGCTTGTGGTAAGGCCAGTTACTGTGTTTATGATGAAGGATTTCGTAAGGAAGGTGACTGGGCTCTTAATATAAAGAGCGTTATTACTTTTGGCAGGATTGCCCTTGTAGAAGATGAAGAAAAGGCTCGAGAAATATGCACAGCTTTGGTCAGAAAATTTACCGATGATGAAGAATATCTGGAAAAAGAGCTAAAGAACGCATTACCGCGTGTTCAATGCCTGGAGTTTGTACCTGAACATATGACTGGAAAGTTGGTTAATGAGTCATAAGTGGAAACGCGTTATACCGGAATTTATTATTTTGAAACTTTAATTGTAGGAATGAAATATAGATGGGGAGGTTTTAGATATATGTGGATCATATTTGCACTGTTATCGGCAGTATTTGCCGCATTAACCTCAATATTGGCTAAGATAGGAATCGAAGGAGTGGATTCTAATCTGGCTACGGCCATCCGAACCGTGGTAGTGGTTGGAATGGCCTGGATTATGGTATTCATAACTCATGCACAGAGCGGGTTATCGACGATCGGCAAAAGAAGCTGGATATTTCTTATTCTCTCAGGTCTGGCTACGGGTGCTTCGTGGTTATGTTATTACAAAGCATTACAGTTGGGAGAAGCTTCTAAAGTAGTACCTATAGACAAACTCAGCGTGGTGATCACTCTGGTTCTGGCATTTGTGTTCCTGCATGAGCAGTTTACTGCAAAGTCAATTATGGGATGCGTCCTGATCGGAGCGGGGACGCTGCTGATGGTAATATAATATTCAGGCATTATCGAACAAGGAGGCAAGTAATGAAGCAATATATTGTTGATGCTTATACAGACAAGCCGTTTTCCGGAAATCCGGCGGCTGTTTGTGTAATGGATAAATGGCCGAAAGAAGACTTCATGATGAAGCTGGCTATGGAGAATAATCTGAGTGAGACAGCGTTTATTGTTAAGGAGGAACAGGGCTATCACCTCAGATGGTTTACTCCCGGATCCGAAGTTGAACTATGCGGTCATGCTACTCTGGCATCTTCCTTTGTGATATTCAATTACTTTGAGCAGGATAAGGATGTAATAGAATTTAATACTCTCAGCGGAAAGCTGACGATTGTTAGAAAAGACAGGCTTTATGAGATGGATTTTCCTACATATGAACAGCAGGAGATACCGGTGACAGATGAAATGGAAAGAGCCTTTGGAGAAAGACCCGTTAAGGCCGTACTGGGACCCGATCTTGTATGTATTTTTGAATCTGAGGAGCAGATCCGGAACATGAAGCCGGATCAGAGTAAACTTGCCGGGCTGCCCGGGCGTGGACAGAATGTTACGGCAAAAGGAAAAGATACAGACTGCGTATCGAGGAGTTTCTTTCCCAAACTCTTAGTTCCGGAAGATCCCGTGTGCGGTTCTGCGCATTGCCAGATAGCTGATTACTGGTCAAAAGAATTAGGAAAATCAGAGATTCATGCGTACCAGGCATCGAAGAGAGGCGGGCATCTATATTGTGAACTGCTTGATCATGGGAGACTAAAAATTAGTGGAGAGGCTACCTTGGTTGCTATCTCAGATATTCTCGTTGATTTTTAACTTCCAGTAGGATAATAGACTAAGACAAATCGCGGATAGGAGGGGGAAACTATGTTAGAAATATTAAAAGCGAGGTTTCAGGATAATAAGAATCTTCATATGGAACTGAGTTGGCTTGACGTGGAGAAACGTTTGCTTGAGCATCAGGACTCCATGGATGTTTTGAGAAGGATGGAGGAGAGCGGCGGAGAACCGGATACCATCGGCTATGACGAAAAGACGGGAAAGCTAATTTTCTGCGACTGCGCAAAGGAGTCCCCTTCTGGGCGCAGAAGCCTGTGCTATGACGAAAAGGCATTACAGGGGCGTGCTAAAAACCCGCCGTCAGGCAGCGCCGAATGGAAAGCAAAAGAAATCGGCGTTTTGATCATGACGGAGGAACTCTATCGCCGACTGCAAAGTCTCGGGGAATTTGATTTGAAAACGTCAAGTTGGATCACTACGCCGGATGATATTCGCGACAAGGGTGGTGCATTGTTCTGCGAACGACGTTACGGAAGGGTTTTCACATTCCATAACGGGGCGGATTCGTACTATTCCGTGCGCGGGTTCAGAGGTTATACGCTTATATAAATTCAAAATAGTTATATTTCAGTTTAAAACGACCGTTAGCAATTTCACAAACCGAGCGTGAGCTGCATAAAATTACATGAATTCAAAATCGACTTCCCCCATAACTTTATAAAATTAGCGTTATGGGGGGAAGTTTTTGATTCAAAATATGTGGTCTGTTACAATTACCGTTCACGGCGGGCATCTTATAAATACCAAGAAAACTGATGAACTTGGAGCAACACTTGCCGGAGCCGTATACGGAGACCATTGCTCACCGATATCCGATACAACTATACTTGCATCCACCGGAGCGGCTTGTAAGCATATCAGACACGTGGAGACACAGCTTCCCTATGCGACACTGGTTGCGAGCATATGTGCCATCGGATACGTGATAACAGGATTTATGGGAGCGCCATGGATAGCAATCATCATTGAATCAGTGTTGTTGGTGGGTGCCATTATGGTGCTCAGCAGATTGGGAGATAAACTATTTGAACGAAAAAGGAGGGGGTTTTAGCTTGAGTTAGCCGAAAGAGGACGCCAGTTTCTTAGCCCTCCTGTATTTCGCAGGGGTTACATCATATCTTTCTTTGAACAATTTATAAAAGTGTGTATGATTGGAAAAACCAAGCAGAGTACCAATTTCGTCAACGTTAAGATCAGTAGTAGCAAGCATATCCGCTGCCTTTTTCATGGTGAAGGTCATTCCATACTCGAAAAGCGATAGCCCAGAGTATTTCTTGCATATCTCGTTCAGATAAGAGCCGGAATAGCTCATTTTCTCAGCCAGTTGGCTTCGGCTGATTCTGCCATCGGACCGCTTCATGGCCAAAAAAATAGCATTAAACAGTGCAGACTCTGCATCAGTTCCAATCTGTAGCGGAGTTGTGCTGAAGTTTTCCGGTTCCAACAGATAATAAAAAAGATCAAGTATCAGACCTTTGATCTTGACCGAGGAGCCAAGACATGGGCTTAAGGTCCTTGATGTAATCTGGTCAAAATAGCCATGAACAGTTCGTTCCAGCAGATCAACATTTTTTTCAGGAATAAAATCCACATAGTCTTTTGAGACACTGCCAACTGACAGGTTTTCTTGTAGAAACTCGTACATGTCAGATTCGACAGGCTTTTTTTCTATGTCAAAATAATTAAGTTCCATATCACTGTACAGGGACTGCATCAATGCAGGTGAAATCTGAAGAAACACAATGGAATAATTGGAGTCGTATTCTTCCGAATGCATGATGTTCGTATTTAATATGCAGCAGCTCCCTTTCTTGTACAAATGTCTTTCGTTTTCCACATTTACAAATATCTGTCCATCTAAAACAAACATAAGCTCGTAAAAATTATGGCTATGAAGCCTGAGTGCTTTTTTGTAAGCGGCAAACTCTTCGACAGCCAGAGATGAGTAGAGTGTTCCCCTGGGTGATACAAAGCAGTTTGAAAAGAATCCATCCTCACCGTCAATATTTTGTGTGGTAAAGATCAGCCTGTATGGTTCTCTAAGCTGATACTGGTCAGGCACGACTCCCTTGGAAAGATTCATATCAGGATATATGAAGCTGTTGGCTTTCGCAATGTCTCTTTCTGAAACAGATATGGTTGCACAGTTGAACATAGAAACCTCCAATTATATGCGTATATGTTATAAATAAGCTCGATATACGTCATAATTGACATTTATATAACAGTTACGAATGTTTATCATGAGTATAGAAGATAAAGGGAAATTGTGCAACTACGGTTAATTGAATAAATGAAGGGAGAAGCTTATGGCAAAGATATATGCCTCAAAAGTGAAAGAAGAAAGTCAGAGGGAAAAGAGAAATATGGCCCGTTCCAGAGGTATTGCGACTCAGGGCATGGTTCTTTTGAAAAACGACGGAGTACTTCCACTTACCGTTCCTAAATATCCTATAGCAGTATTTGGAAGTGGAGTAAGGCATACCGTTAAGGGCGGAACAGGATCCGGAGATGTAAATTCAAGATCTGTCTGTAATGTGGAGCAGGGATTAAAGGACGGAGGATTCCTCATCGGAACTGATCCCTGGCTGAACCGATACGATGCACTTTGCAGTGAACATATGAATTCATACATGCAGTGCTTTGTAGCAGAGCTCACAAGAAAAGGACAGGCTGGAGTATTATACGCGCTTGAAAACCCATACAGGGATCCGGATGTTCCCACCATAATTGAGGATGATTTGAAAGGACTGGATAAGAGCTTAGCGCTTTACATTATTGCACGTACTTCGGGTGAGGGATCAGACAGACGGGTAATAGGCGGCGACTATGAATTAAGCGAGGGTGAAAAGTCCAATTTAGAGATTCTTTGCAAAAAGTTTGAAAAAGTGGTCGTTGTGCTCAACGTAGGTGGAGTTATTGACACTGAATTTTTCAGAAATAACGACAAAGTCGGCGCGGTTTTACTTATGAGCCAGCTCGGAAACATAAGCGGAGCGGCACTTACAGACATTCTGACAGGTAAGGTTAATCCAAGCGGGAGACTTGCAGCAACATGGGCTCAGAAGTATTTGGATTATCCGTGTGCAGATACCTTTGGCCATAGGAACGGCGATGTTGCTGATGAGTACTACAGCGAAGGAATATTTGTTGGCTACAGATGGTTTGACAGCTTCGGAGTAACACCGGCTTATCCCTTCGGATATGGTCTTTCCTATAGTGATTTTAAGATAAACACTGATTCAGTTACTGCTGATGGCTGCAGCTTGAAGCTAAAGGTCACCGTTACAAATATCGGTGACAGATATACAGGAAAAGAGACTGTCCAGGTTTATGTTTCACAGCCTGCCGGTAAGGTGCAAAAACCTTATCAGGTCCTTGCAGGGTTCGCCAAAACCGGTGATATTAAGCCCGGTGAAAGCACTACAGTCACCATCAGAATAGCTTTGACTGACCTAGCTTCCTATGATGAGAAAACATCATCATGGATCCTTGAAAAGGGCGAATACACAGTAAGAGTTGGTAAGCACTCGCGAAGCAGCCGGATAGAAGCTGTATTGGTTCTTGAAAGTGATGTAGTTACCAAAAAGCTTAAGAAATGTCTTTTACCCGATTGTGAAATTGATGAGGCTAAGGCAGACAGAGCTAATTTCTACACGTATTCGGATGAGACAAAAGAATACGAGAAAGCTCTAAGGATCAAGGTAGATCCGGAGGCTATCAATACTCAGACAGTCAGCTACTCTGATGAACCCATGCTGCTGACTACAAACCAAAAAAATACTGTTACATTGCAGGATGTTTTATCGAAAAGCGCAGCGGTTGATGATATTGTGTCGCAGCTGAGTAATGAGGAGCTGGCGCTCTTGTGTGTCGGCACAGCAAGAGGCGGATTTGGCAGTACATCAGTTATCGGCGCCGCTTCTACAGCCTGTCCCGGTGCAGCAGGTGATACTACTTCAGAACTTATAAATACAAGAGGTATCACCAACCTGGTTCTTGCAGACGGACCTGCGGGGCTTAGACTTTCCAAGACATTCGTTGCCGACAGTGAGGGAAATGTAATCCCGGGACTTGGGGAATCGGCCATGGGAGGAATTGAGCAGCTCCTTGGTATGCCGGTACCTGCAAGACCTGATGGCGCAATCGATTATTATCAGTACTGCACAGCAATACCGATAGCAACCGCTCTTGCTCAGACCTGGGACATGGAACTTATCAGCCATGCCGGCGACATTGTAGGCGAAGAAATGGAAGAGTTTGGAGTAACGTTGTGGCTCGCTCCGGGAATGAATATTCAAAGAAATCCCCTATGTGGAAGAAATTTTGAATATTACTCAGAAGATCCTTTTTTGTCAGGTAAATGCGCATCTGCCACCATCACAGGAGTTCAAAAGCACAAGGGGTGCGGTGCATGTATCAAGCATTTTGCCCTGAATAATCTGGAGGATAACAGGTCACACAATAATTCCCATGCTACTGAGAGGACCATCAGGGAAATCTATTTAAGAGGATTTGAGATAGCCGTAGAAGATGCGCAGCCCTTGTCACTCATGACTTCATACAATCTTTTGAATGGCCTCCATACTGCCAATTCCTATGAGCTTTTGACTTCTGTGCTCAGAGATGAGTGGAAGTTTAAGGGCGTTGTAATGACAGACTGGGGTACGACAGGCGGAGGAGACATGAATCCCGCGATGGACAGCAAATATGGTTTTTCAGATCCCGCTCTTTGCATAAAAGCAGGAAATGATCTCATAATGCCGGGATCCCAGGAAGATGTGGATGCAATATTAAGCGATGTGAAGTTCGGGAAGCTAAACAGGGCCTATCTTCAAACCTCGGCAAAACGTGTAATAGAGCTTGTATTGTACAGAGAGCAGTCAATGATTACAGATAAGGAGACCAGCAATGAGTAAGAAAATAACTACAGTCTGCGGAGAGATAAATGCAGACGAACTGGGATTTACATCACTGCATGAACATACCCTGTATGACCTAAGGATAGCAGGAAAGTACATGAGAAATATGTTTCAGGGTGTCCCTGAACAACTCCTTGAATTTAAACCTGAAAACTACCCGTTTTTAAAAAGCGGCGTTTATCTTCTCAATGAAGAGTGCGCGCAAATGAATGATCTTGATTACCTGATCAAGGAGTTCTCTTTCTTCACTGCCTGCGGAGGAAAGTCCATTGTTGACTGTTCCCCCATAGGTGTCAGGGGAGATATAGACAGGATAAAAGAACTTTCAGAGAAGACAGGTATAAACATTGTATGTGCAACAGGTGTTTATACCAAAACTTCAAGGCCGCCACAGCTCATAGTTAAGGATGAGGAATTCTACTATGAAACCTTTAAAAAGGAAGTTGAAGAAGGAATAGATGGAACCACTGTACGCCCGGGAATTTTAAAAGCTGCTATAGCAACCTATGAGCAGGATGGTAAGCTTTCGGAAGAAGAAATTCTTCCAATACGGGCTTGTGGAAGGCTGTCAGGGGAAACAGGGCTGTCGGTCCACATCCATACAGATCCTATGATACGAACTGAGGATGTCGTATTTGCAGCACAGGCTGCGATAGATGCTGGAGCAGAGCCTGACAAAGTGCATATCTGCCATATGGACAACAGACTTGTGGCTCACATTCCGGTTGAGGAATATCTCAAAAATCCGACTACAGGCAGAAACATAAGCCTTGATACACAGAAAGAGCTGCTTTCAATGGGAGTTACTATCGGCCTTGATACCTGGGGAATGCCCATACAAAACAGTAGTTTCTTTGCTACAGATGATTTCGAGAGGCTGAAGGCACTTATAAATCTGGTTGATCTTGGATACGAAGACAAGATTACCATTGGTCATGACTTTTCCAGCAGAATAATGGGCAGGACCTATGGAGGATACGGCTGCAGCAGATTTATGGAATTTGCGATTCCGGTACTTAAACAGCTGGGTTATGAGAACGTGATACCTAAGATCACCATTGATAACCCGGCTCGGATTCTTTCAAGATAAAGAACATGTTTTAGTAAGACAAATAAGAGAGGTGTAATATGGAAAACAAAAAAGACAAAATAGGTATTGGAAAATTCTGGGCATGGCAGAGCAGGGGAGCTTCTGCCGCCATCAACTTTATTATTGTAAGCTTTGTCAGTATTTATGCTACGGATGCACTTGGTATGCCGCCGGCACTAGTGGGAACACTCCTTGCTGCCAGCAGTATCGTAGATGCGATCACAGATCTTTTTGCCGGATATATTGTAGATAAAACAAACACAAGATGTGGAAAAGGGCGCCCTTACGAATGGGCGATCGTAGCAGAGTGGCTCGTAACATTTCTGATGTTCTCCACACCTGCATCTTCCTCACTTGCCGTGAAGGCCATCTGGATACTTGTCTGCAGAATTGTGATCAACAGTGTATGTACAACACTTCTTTCCGCAGCTCAGAATCCATATATGATAAGAGCTTTTGGAACAAACGAACAGAGAGTTAAACTCGCAAGCTTCGGCGGTATTGTTATCATGGGAGCATCGATCTTTATCAATATGCTGTTCCCGATCCTTATGGCCAATATAGCAACCTCTCCACAGGGATGGAGTAAACTTATGCTGCTTATTTCACTCCCTATGGCCTTTATCGGTATTATGAGATTCTTCTTCGTAAAAGAGACAGTCGAGGTAAAGGATGCTTCTGATCATGAAGAAGTAAAGTTTTCGGATGTTCTGCAGGTTCTTAAGAGAAATCCTTATGTATGGATTGTTGGCTTTATGTACTTCTGCTATATGCTTGTTTCAGGAATGGGAATCAACACATATTATTTCACATGGGTTCTCGGTGATGTAAAGAAGATGAGCGCTTTCAGCGGACTTGCAGTACTTACACTTCCTCTTCTTGTTATATTCCCTGCGCTGATGAAGAAGATGTCAAAGGGAAGACTGGTGCAGATTGGCTGTATCGCATATATCATGGCAGGACTTATCTGGTTTTTCTTCGGACACAATTATACGCTTATATTGATAGGCGGAATCCTTGGAGGTATTGCCGCGCTTCCAATCACATATCTTACAGACCTCATGATGCTTGATTGCGGAACATACAATGCGCACATCAGTGGTAAAAGAATGGATGGAACCATCGGTGCCATAAAGGGATTCCTGGGCAAAGTCGGCGGAGCATTGGGACTCGGAATGGTAGGCTGGCTCCTGCAGCTTGGACACTATGATGGAACGCTAAGCGTTCAGCCTGATTCGGCAATCTTTATGATTAAATTTCTTATAGGTATTATTCCTGCCATTTCATTCGCAATCGTTGCGGCCCTTATGGTTTTCTATAAGGTTGATGATATGCTTCCGGACCTTGAAAAGGAGCAGAATTTAGGCTGAGAGGAACTTGCATGAAAAAGATTAGTTTTACTGATAACTGGCATTTTAAGACTGATAAAAAAGAGATTGAAAATCTTACCCTCCCGCATGACGCACAGCTATTGGATGGAAGGCGCCCGGATTCTGCAGGCGGCGGGGGACAAGGATACTTTGTAGGAAACATCTATGAATATGAGAAGGTTTTTGATGTTCCTGCTGAGTGGAGCAGCAAACATGTGGAGATCCTATTCGAAGGTGTCTACAGAAATTGTAGTGTTATTCTTAATGGAACTGAGCTCGGTGAGCACCGCTATGGATATACACAGTTTCTTTTTTCCCTTGATGAGAGTCTTAAATATGGAGAGAAAAATGTGATCAGGGTACGGGTGGATAATTCAAAGCTCCCTAATTCGAGGTGGTATTCGGGAGGCGGAATCTACAGACCTGTATATCTTCTTGCGGGAAACAAAGAGCACATTCATTTTCAGGGAGTTAAAGTCTCGACTATTGGTATAAATCCTGCAAGGATAAGAGTCGTAACTGCCGCTGATGGCGAAGATATCGATATTGAGATTCTTAAGGATGGTAAGGTGATAGCAACTTCTTCAGGGAAAGATGCAGAGATTGAGCTTAAGGATGCACTTCTCTGGTCAGAAGATTCACCAAATCTTTACGAAACTCATGTGATGCTTAAGCATGGAGACCAGGTTGTGGATGAAGCCAATGAAAAGTTTGGCATCAGAAAGATTGCCTGGAGTAATAAAGGTCTTTTTATAAATGGAAAAGAGACGCTCTTAAGAGGAGGGTGCGTTCATCATGACAATGGAATACTCGGCGCAGCCGGCTTTGCAGAGAGCGAATGGAGAAGAGTGAGAATTCTGAAAGAGCAGGGATTTAATGCAATCCGCTCTTCCCACAATCCGGCTTCCACCGACATGCTTTCTGCCTGCGACTACTACGGAATGTATGTAATTGATGAATCCTTTGACATGTGGTATGTCAGAAAGACCCGTTTCGACTATGGCTGTGATTTCAGAGATTGCTGGAAAGATGACGTAAAGGCAATGGTAGAAAGGGATTATAACCATCCCAGTGTCATTATGTACTCCATCGGCAATGAAGTATCAGAGCCGGGTAAAAGCGAAGGCGTGGAAATGGGAAAGAAGATGATATCTTTCGTAAAGTCCATCGATGATACCAGAGCTGTTACAGGCGGAATGAACATGATGATCATGGGAAATTATGCCAAGGGAAATGGCCAGTATGACAATGTTGATAAGGAGCAGCAGGCACAGGACAGAGACGAAGGGGAGCCCAAAAACGCCAGCCTTCTATTTAATACCATGGCTGCTTTCATCGGACCCGGAATGAATAAGGCAGGTAATTCGGATAAAGTCGACAGGATAACTTCTCCCATCATGGATGCGCTGGATATAGCAGGTTACAACTATGCAAACGGCAGATATCCAATGGAAGGCGATAAGCATCCCGACCGCGTCATTGTAGGCAGTGAGACATTTCCTTATGAGATAGGAAAGAACTGGGATATGGTAAAAAAATATCCTTATCTAATAGGCGATTTTATGTGGACAGCATGGGATTATCTGGGAGAAGCCGGAATTGGTGCCTTTAGCTACACTGGAGGAATGCCCTTTAACAGGCCGTATCCATGGCTTTTAGCCGGGTCAGGGGTCATTGATATTCTCGGTAACCCCGATGCTTCTCTTGGACTTGCGAGGGTTGTGTGGGATATCACAAACAAACCTGTGATAGGCGTAAGGCCGGTGAATCATCCGGGTGTGAGGGTAACACGCTCTGTGTGGAGAGGGACAAACGCACTTGAGAGTTGGTCATGGAAAGGGTGTGAAGGTAACAAAGCTCAGATCGATGTTTTTGCAAAAGCTGACAGCGTTGAACTCTTTATCAACGGCAAATCAGCAGGACGAAAAAAGATAAAAGGGTACCAGACTCTTTTTAAGACCAGGTATGTGCCCGGTGTAATCGAAGCTGTAGCCTATGATGCAGCAGGAAAAGAATTATCCAGAAGCAGCATGAAATCCGCAGGCACAGCAGCAGTAGTGATAAAGCCGGAGAAGACACAATATCGTCCCGGAGAGATTGCCTACATAGACATAAATATTGAGGATCAAAACGGTATCGTGGAGTGCAATGACGACAGGTGCTTATCCGTATCCGTTGTAGGCGGTGAGCTTCTGGGCTTTGGAAGTGCCAATCCATGTACTGAGGAAAATTTCCTGTCTGGATCTTACAAGACATATTATGGCAGAGCACTGGCTGTAATCCGTGTCGGTAATAGTGAAAAATTGACTATCACAGCTACTGATGGCAGTGATACAATCAATAAAGAGATTCCTGTTGAGGTGACAAGTTCTATTGGAAGTTAAAGTGGGAAGGCCACTGCATCTTTGTACAGCTTCTGAAGTGTTAGTATAAATTCAGCAAGGCTCTCTCGGCTATCCGTCTTGTGAGTGCAGAGAACGCAGTGAAAGCATTCCTTGCAGTCATAAGGGATCCATGCAAACTGTCCGCTATGGTCGTTTAAGAATCCGGGAGCAAGGCAGATGCCTTTGCCGGATGCGACGTTTACAAGCGTAGAGTCGTGATCGGGACTGTTAAAGTATTTGATCTTCCCGGATGAGATGAGCTTTTGCTGGACACTACGTAAAGCGTTCGGAGAACCGCCGCCTACCATGAGGGTTCGTCCGTAGATATCTTCATCTGTGATGAGGTTCTTTTTTGCCAGCGGATCGTTTTTATCAGCAATAAGGTAAATCCCGGAATCAAAGAGCTTGTGTACGTTGATCCCCGGGATATGTTTAGTCTGTTCGATAAGCGCAAAGAGGACGTCGGACTCATCCTTTAAAAAACTTTCTACACCGTTATCGTACTGAAACAGAGGAGTAACCTGGACACCGGGTTGCTCCTTTTCAAATATGCGGATCGCCTCAGGCAGGAAATATATGGCCTGTCTGACCATCATGGAAACCGTTATGTTGTCAGTATACCTGGCACTGAAATTCTGCCCCTGTTCTATTGCTCTCTTCATATCCTCACGTATACCGTAAAGGTACGTTACGAACTGCTGACCGGCAGGAGTGAGTGCGGCGCCTTTGCCGTTTCTTTCAAATATCTTAAATCCAACCTCATCTTCCAGCAGTTTTACCTGATAGGAAAAGGTGGGCTGGCTTACAAATGCGTTCTCTGCGGCGCGGCTGAAGTTAAGAGTCCGTGCCAGTTCAATACAGTAATCGATCTGTTTGGTGGTCATCGAAAATCCCCCGGAATCAGCTATTTAAAAATTAAATCAATTATAGAATATTTGAATTGGATATTTCAAGAACTTCATGCAATAATTTTATCAACGAAGCAAATAAACACAGTTCATGAAAACTAAACACTGACCTAAGGCATCAGTGACATCAGGACTCCCCCCATGAATGGGTCCCTCCTCATGTCGTGTCACCGCAAGCGGTACCCCTTAGGTCGAATAACGGAGGATAACACGATGGCTAAAACACTGATAGCATTCTTTTCAAGAGCGGATGAGAACTATTTTGGCGGAGCAATGAGATACGTAAAGGTCGGGAACACCGAGATCGTAGCAGGGATCATGAAGGAGCTGATCGATGCGGATACATTTAAGATCGAGATGAAGGACCCTTATTCACCGGTTTACATGACCTGCATCGATGAAGCGAAGAAGGACAAGCAGAATAATGCAAGACCCGAGCTTACCGGATACTTAGACAGTATCGATGAGTATGACACCATCGTTCTTGGCTACCCGAACTACTGGGGGACGATCCCGATGGCGGTTGCCACCTTCCTTGAGAAATACGACTTTACGGGAAAGACGATCCTGCCTCTCTGCACCAACGAGGGAAGCGGAATGGGATCCAGCGAAAGTGACGTAAAGAAATATGCCAAGGGCGCTGACGTGAAGAGTGGTCTTGCAATTACCGGAAGTCAGGCTGCAGAGTCGAAAGGCGCGGTGGAGAAATGGTTTAAAGCAAACGGGATCATGTAAATGAACCATGGTGACGGAGTCAGAGGTTCATTATTATGGAGGAAAAGACGATGGCTTACGAAGCAGGATATGTATATGACCTTATGGAAAAAGGCGGCCCGACTGATGTAAGAGAGCCATATTTTAAGGAAGCTGTAGATGAGATGATGAGAGCCAGAACTCTCTGCGCCAAGGCTAATGCCTGTATGCCGGATTATGCCGTAGTCGGTGGCGTGCCTGCTAAAGTCATAAAATACCTTGATCCGAAGGAGCAGAAGGAATGACCGACGAGGAACAGATCAAAGAATTATACATCCGCTACTGGCAGTATATGATCGATAAGGATGCTGACGGACTTAACAGTCTTCAGACAGATGATTACTACCTGATGCATATGACAGGTGTAAAGCAGTCCCGGGAAGTTTTTATAAAAGGACTTCTGGATGGTACTTTCAATTATTATTCCGCAGAGCATGATTCAATTGATGTAAACATCACCGGTGATATCGCTGTGATGGTCGGCAAAAGTAGAGTCGTAGCTGCAGTATACGGCGGCGGAAAAGGAAGCTGGAGATTACAGGGGGATTTTACCCTGAGAAAAGAAAATGGTGCCTGGAAACTGACGAGTTCAAAAGCGTCAACCTATTAATGAATGGAGGATCATGCAATGGAATATGTAACACTTAATAACAAACTGGAATGTCCGGTAGTCGGTATAGGAACTTTTATGCTCTCACCTGCAGATGCAGAGAACAGTGTAAGAGAAGCGCTTAAGATGGGATATCGCCTCATAGATACAGCTAACGCATATGTGAATGAGCGTGCGGTAGGGAGAGGTATGAAAGCCAGCGGTGTAAAGAGAGAAGAGATTTTCCTCTCCACGAAGCTTTGGCCCAGTGAGTATGAAAATGATAATGCGGTAGATGAGACACTTGAGAGACTTGGCGTTGACTACGTGGATCTTCTTTATATCCATCAGCCTGCAGGAAACTGGCTTGTAGGGTATAGGCAGCTTGAAAAAGCGTATAAGGAAGGCAAAGCAAAGAGCATCGGTATTTCCAACTTTGAAGGGAAATATATTGAAGAGCTTCAGACGAAGTGGGAGATCGTGCCTCAGTTTATTCAGGTAGAGGCTCATCCTTATTTCACACAGAAAGAACTTCGCAAGACCCTTGATAAATATGGTATCAAGCTTATGAGCTGGTATCCGCTTGGACACGGGGATAAGTCGCTGATCGAGGAGCCGGTATTTGCAGAACTTGGAAAGAAGTACGGCAAGTCTTCGGCACAGGTGATCCTCCGCTGGCATACGCAGATGGGATTTGTAGTGATCCCGGGAAGCAAGAATGTTGATCATATCAAGGATAATCTTGATATCCTCGACTTTAAGCTGACAGAGGAAGAGATGGCAGAGGTAGCAAAGCTTGATAAGGATGAAAGATATTATCACAGAACGGAAGAGCAGCTTATTCAGTTCGCAGGCTGGAAACCGGAGTTTGAAAAGGAATGAATTTTGACGTAAACAGCCGAGTATTATGAGGTATTGGTTATGAAGAAATTGATCGGAGCGATTTTGGCTTGTGTGATGATCTTATCACTTGCAGGTTGTGGAAATAGTGAAAATGAAACAAATGTGACCGCAGAGGCATATGCTACTCAGGAACCATCTGTTGAAAATGATGTCACCGGTGCGGATTCTGTACAAACTGAGGAACTCACAAAGCAGGATGAAGGATCCGCAGATTCAGAATCTACAGATATTGGAGAAGAAACAGAGTCATCAGGTAGCAACATACTTTCATCAGCTTGCCCGGACAGCACAGTACTTGATGGGCTTGCCGTAAGAGGAAACGATGCCCAGAATGATCAGGAAAGTGTAAGAGAAGCTGTAGAAACCTGGGTATCAGGATTGGGATACTAAAATGGAGAGGAGGATACTTCGTGAACGTGTTTGAAAGACTGCACAGCGGAGAGGCAATAGATATCCGTGATGAGGATTATCAGAGAGAAGCCCATATCAAAAAGAATGCATGGATTGGGGCAAGGGTGAACATCTTGCCAGGAGTCACTATTGGTGAGAATGCGATTGTAGGAACAGGCAGTATTGTGACTAAAGATATCCCGGATAATGCGGTTGCAGTAGGAAACCCTGCCAGAGTGGTAAAGATGATTGATAAGAAATAACCTATGAATAAAGTACGGATGATCATAGACATTTTAATGACGATGCTTTTGCCGGTTCTATTGGAAGATAATGAGTGCTATGTTTGGTTGGTTATTCTTTCTTTTCGAGTATTGATTTTTGATTATGAGCGGTTTATTATATTTTAAGGATTGTACACAATATAATAGAGTCAAAGATGTAGACAGGAGTGATGAAATGAAGGAAAAGATTAATGTTACTGACTATGCAAATCTGATTACAAAAGCGCTTCCTAAGGGAATTCTGCTTAATACCAGTGCGGATAAGTTCAATTCAATGGTAATTGGATGGGGACATATTGGCACTTTATGGGGCAGACCTACTTTTCATGTATATGTCAGACAAGGAAGGTTTACAAAAGGACAGCTTGATAAAGCAGGAGAGTTTAGCATAAGTATTCCTTTGGAGAATCCGGATCCTACGATTAATAAAATCTGCGGTTGGGAGACCGGCTTTAATATTGATAGGGTAAAAGAAGCAGGTCTTGAACTGGAGGAGTCTGAGATAATAAAGACTCCGGGCGTAAAGCAGTATCCACTTACTATCGAGTGCAAGGTGCTCTATTCCCAGGACCAGGATCTTTCAAAGATTCCTGTAGATATCAAAGAAAAGACCTATCCTCAGGATGTTCCCGGCACATACCCTATGGCAAACAGGGATTTCCATACTATGTATGTTGGAGAAATAGTTGACGCATATATCATTAAGTAAGGAGATATTTGATGGATATAAAAGAGGCGATAAAAGAAAGGCACAGTGTAAGGCAGTATTCATCGGATCATATTATTGGGGATGTGAGGACTTCTCTTGAAAAATGCATTAATGAATGTAACGAGGAGAGTGGACTCCATATCCAGTTAATAACTGATGATCCGGAATGTTTTGATACGCTGCTTAGTCATTATGGTAAGTTTTCAGGTGTTAACAACTATATCGCGATTGTGGGATCTAAGAAACTGGATAATCTAGAGGAACTTGGCGGCTATTATGGTGAAAAGATAGTTTTGGAAGCTCAGATGCTGGGACTTAATACCTGCTGGGTTGCCGGAACTTATGGCAAGAGTAAGTGTAAGGCTGATGTGGATGCCAATGAAAAGATAGTATGTGTCATCGCTATAGGATATGGCTTAAATAAAGGCACTAACCATAAGACAAAAGATCTTTCAAAACTTTGCGGTGTTACTGAAAAAGACATGCCCGCATGGTTTAGAGAGGGTATGGAAGCAGCGCTTCTTGCTCCTACGGCTATAAACCAGCAGAAATTCTTTATTGATATTGATGGTGAAGAGGCAGTGATAAAAGCCGGATTCGGACCATTTGCCAAGCTTGATCTTGGAATAGTCAGATATAACTTTGAGGCGGCATGTGGTCATAGATGTAAGGCTATATAGAAAATAGAAGAAATATGAGCAGAAGCAATCCTTGAAGGCGGAAATATTGCTGATGAGAATAATTAGATAATCCGTCCGACTCTACTTTCCGTAGGTACCCTATTTTTTCGTGTTGATATACAATCTGTGCATGGAGGTGAGAACGAATATGAACCAATATGTTACAGGCGCAGTTATTAAGGAACTGCGGGAAAAGAACAAAATGACACAGAGCGAGCTGGCGGAAAAGCTGGGAGTGAGTGATAAAAGTGTGTCAAAATGGGAAACTGCCAAAGGCTTTCCGGACATTACTCTTTTGGAGCCTATTGCGGAGGCGTTCAGCATTTCAGTGACGGAGCTGATATCAGGCAATACTATTCATAATGCGAATGTATCCGCAAATATGCTGCGGTCAAAGTTTTATGTCTGCCCGGTCTGCGGGAATGTGATACACAGCATGGGCGAAGCAGCGATCCATTGTCACGGCATCCAGCTTATACCTTTAGAGGCAGAACCTTCAGATGAACAGCACATGGCTTTTATCGAGCGTGTGGAGGATGAGTATTATGTGCGGATTGATCACAGCATGACGAAGGAGCATTACATTTCGTTTGTGGCGGCGTCGTCATCCGATGATATGCAGATGGTGAAGCTCTACCCGGAAGGGAACGCTGAAGCAAGATTTAAAATCAGGGGAGTCAGAAGAATCTTCTTTTACTGCAACCGGGATGGTCTGTTCTCTATTGATCCGGTAAAGGGCATCGATGACAGGGAAAGCGGATATGATGATTCACAGGAACGCAGAGATCTGGAAAAAGCAGCGGATATGCTGTTTGGATAGGAAGGAGGCAGTTGGAATTTGGTTGTAATGTCTTCTACAAATATGAAAATAGGTGATTGCAGCAGTTGATTTTAGAATATATTTTCTAACGCAAATAAGAAAGAGATAATATGCGGCAGAGTAATATGGGGTAAAACGTCTGCTGCATATTAGACGAACAGAGATAGCGGTAGACACTAGATATAAAAAGCGACTGCTTCAAATGCGACAAAATGAAATAGCAGCAGGAGATGGTGGTTTAAAATAGCCTGCTGCAAAAAGCATTACATAAAATTGCGTTAGAATTCTTGTTGTAAAAGAATGATGAAGAGATAGTTCTTCAGCTTGATTTTTGACTTATTGAAATAACAAGAGCCGAAATATAAAATAAGATATTGAGACCAATTATATTGCATAAAATACAAAATGTGTTATAATCTTTTCATTGAGCATACCCTTGCAGTAATTTGATGAAAGGTAAAAGGTTTATGGAAAAAGAGTTTGATATACAGGAATACATGACACATGGAGTTGAGAGAGTGGTTTCTGATGCCATAAGGGCTACCTTAAGAAATCCAAGAGAAAGCGCGTACATGGCGAAATTTGCATTGGCGTCAAAAAGCGCATCAAAGAAAAGAGCTGAGCTGGAAGCAGAAGGCGAACATATTCCGCCTTTCCTTATTGCCAGCATTACAAGCAGCTGTAATCTTCACTGCAGTGGATGCTATTCAAGATGCAATAACGCAACAGAGGACACAGAGCCGGTAGAGCAGCTGACTGATGACGAATGGCTTAAGATTTTCGATGAGGCGGACGATCTGGGAGTAAGCTTCATACTTCTTGCTGGTGGAGAACCGCTCCTTAGAAAAGGTGTAATAGAAGCTGCGGGTAAAAAGCAGAATATCCTATTCCCGATATTTACTAACGGAACATATATGGCTGACAAGTACTTTGATTTGTTTGATAAGAACAGAAATCTTGTGCCCATCATGAGTATTGAGGGTGGGAAAGAAGCCACTGATTCAAGAAGGGGCGAGGGTGTATATGATAAACTCGTCTCAAATATGGATGAACTAAACAGGAGAGGACTCATCTACGGTGCTTCAGTTACGGTAACGACGCAGAATCTAAAGGATGTTTCTTCTGAAGACTTCATAAGTATGCTGTCTGATAAAGGATGTAAGGCAGTGATATTCGTTGAGTTTGTACCGGTAACTGAGGATGCAGAGTATCTGGCACCCGGAGAGGAAGAAAGGGAATATCTGAAAAAAGAGATCGCAAGGCTTAGGACTGAGCATCCTGAAATGGTTTTTGTTTCTTTCCCCGGAGATGAGAAAAACTCAGGTGGATGTATTGCTGCAGGACGCGGATTTTTTCACATCAACTCACATGGAGGAGCGGAACCATGCCCGTTTTCACCATATTCGGATATAAATGTAAAAAAGACTTCTCTCAGAGATGCCATTAATTCGAGGCTGTTCAAGGCGCTCCAAAAGGAAGGCGTGCTCTTGGATGATCATGAAGGCGGATGCGTGTTGTATGAAAAGAGGCAGGAAGTAGAGGCACTACTGAAAAATGCAGTTTAAGGACATTCGAGGTAATAGAGAATGAAATGTTTTTTAGATTTAGCAAAGACCAGAAGAAGTGCATGCAGATGAGGCATATGGATATAGTTTTGAGAAACTACTTATGAGAGCTCATGAACTTGGTCTGGGCACTGTATGGATTGGCGGAACCATTTGGGAAAGAAGACAAATGAGCGGAGGAAATACAATTCAGAGCTCTACTTTAGGAAGATTCCAAAGGAAATGTCTCGCCATAAATCTGAGCAGAATAACAAGAGCGAAGCTGATTACCATGGCAGCACTCCAGGTGTGCATCAGATCATGCATTATGACCATGACGATTCCGCCAACTATAACGGGAAGAGCGTAAACATGCTTTACAAAGATGGCAGGCATCTGGTTTGACAGGACATCGCGTAACACTCCGCCGCCGACACCTGTGATAAATCCGAGGAATACCAGAAGGAACAGGTCATCTTCATAGCCAAAATTGGCTCCTATCATTACCCCGTCTACCATGAATGCGGCGAGTCCAAGCGTGTCCGATATAAACAGGCCTTTGTCATATATGCCTGAGAATTTAACCGGCACTCCTTTACGATAATACATTAAAAAGAATACGATATTTGCTATGATTGCTGCGACTACAACATAAAATGGATCAATGAACATCTGTGGTGGGAAGTTTCCCATCACAATGTCTCTGGTAAGACCTCCACCGCAGGCAGTGATTATAGCGAGAATGTTTACTCCAAATATGTCCATTTTCTTATGGATTCCGGTGATGGCACCGGATATTGCAAAGGCAACTGTGCCTATAAAGTCAAAAATTGCTAAAAGTGATATCGACATGAACTTTGTCCCCTGTCCTTTTGATTGGTGAGCACACCAAAAAGCATTATATCACTTGAAATTACAACATAGAATTAAAAATGGGTATTACACGAAAGATTTTTTTCTGATATAATCTGACCTTGTCGCAAGAATTAAAATAAGAAGATGTAGAGTTGGTAATATTGGAAACGTGAGCACTATATGGTGCAAAACGAACAACACGCCCTAGGTCTTCCCCTGGTCAATGAAAGGAGAACCCCGGGTATGTTACCACAGAACAAGTTTCAGGATGTAATTTTCACTATTTTCATGGCATTTGTCATGGTCTATGCAATGATCTGCTACAATATTTCACTTAACGTAGGCGGTATGCAGAATTTCATATTTATTGCTGCATTCAAAGAAATGCTCATTATGTGGCCGATTGCAGTATTAATCGAGCTTCTATTTGTAGGAAAACTTGCTCAGAAGCTTGCATTCAGATTCGTTACTCCCGGCAAGGATCCAATGATCATGATGATTCTTGGTATATCAGCAATGAGCGTGTGCCTTATGTGCCCTCTTATGAGCCTCGTTGCTACAATTCTTTTCAAGGATGCCGGGGCTGAATTCGTCGCAGTATGGCTGCAGACAACTGCTATGAATTTTCCGATGGCTCTTTGCTGGCAGATATTCTTCGCAGGACCACTTGTCCGAAATGTGTTTGGATTTTTTGTAAGGACTTTTTCCAAAAAGACAATAAACACAGCTAAAGAAGTTGCATGATGTTTGACAATTTGATGAGGAAGAATTATACTGACTATAAATTCATAATTAGTCAAAAAGGATGTAAAGAGATTTGCCAAAGTCATATTCGGATCAGGAAAGAGAATATATAATTCAGAGGCTTAAGGAAGAGGCTGCAAAGTGCCTTGCCCAGTACGGTGTCAGGCGCACAACGGTTGATGAACTGGTAAAACGTGTTGGAATTCCCAAGGGTACCTTTTATCTTTTTTATAAGTCAAAAGAGCTGCTTCTTTTTGAGGTTATCCAGGATCAGCATGAGGCCATCAATAACGAACTGGCTGATGCTCTTTCGAAGGTGGCTGTAAGGGATTTGTCGGCGGATACTTTGACGGATCTGATCTTTGAGTTTTTTAAAAAGACAGATGAGATGCCAATCCTAAAGCTTCTTGATACTGATGAAGTTGAGCTTCTGGTGCGGAAGCTCCCTCGGGAAGTAGTGGAAGCACATTTTCAGGATGACACTGATACTATAGAACAGATGCTGTCCATGTTTCCTATAAAAAAGAATCTGAACGTTAAGGTTGTCAGTGCGGCTTTTCATGCAGTGTACTTTGCAACGCTTCACAAGGCTGAGATTGGGGAAGAGAACTATGATGAAGCGCTAAGGCTCCTGATTTACGGAATTGTGAAGCAGATGATGAAGTAAGGCAGAAGATGATGCGAGAAAAATGTTGAAATAAAGCTTGCTCGGATGGCAGCTCAGGTGCATTTTTAATATGAATATTAGAGTCCGGTTTTGAGCCGGACTTTGATTAGGACTTTATTTGACTATATATTCATATGTAGTCAAATAGATATAACAGACGAAATGCTTTATTTCATAAATGCCTGCATTAAGGAGGAAAATAATGATAGAAGTTAAGGATCTTACGTTTAGCTATACCCAAAAGCCATTTATAGTGGACATGAATTTTGAGGTGATGGAGGGAGAAATCTTCGGATTTCTTGGGCCTTCCGGTGCGGGAAAAAGTACGCTTCAAAAGATACTTTTGGGAATGCTTCCTAATTATAAAGGGGTGGCTAAGGTTGGAGGCGTCGAGTGCAAAAGATGCGGCTCCGATTTTTACCGAACCATAGGTGTTGACTTTGAGTTTTCAACCATGTACGAAAAGCTTTCTGCCAGGGAGAACCTTGAATTTTTCTCGTCTTTATATGGCATAAAGGGGCGCAGCATTGACGACCTGCTTTTGGCGGTGGGGCTTGAGAATGATGGGGATAAGAGAGTCTCGGATTTTTCAAAGGGTATGAAGAGCAGGCTGAACTTTGTCAAAGCTCTTGTACATGATCCGCAGCTTCTTTTCCTGGATGAGCCCACAAGCGGTCTTGATCCAACAAACAGCCGTATGATGAAGGACCTGATTCTTGAGGAAAAGAGAAGGGGTAAAACCATTCTTTTGACAACTCATAATATGCAGGATGCTACTGAACTATGCGGCAGGGTAGCGTTTATCGTGGGTGGAAAGCTCTTTGCACTGGGCAGTCCCGGTTTACTTACTTTTTCACATGCTCACAAACATCAATTATGAATCCGGATGGAGAAACAAGGTATGCGTATTTGCTGGATGTAGTAGTGCTTGGAGCAAATCCTTTTGCCTCTCTGAATCCCCTGGACATGAAGAATTCATAAGCTTCTTCATAATTGTCCACATTTATTCTGATGGCTGTATAGGTCTGAGGAATCACAGGAACTTCAACTATGTCGATATGAAATCCGTTTTTATCTTTCATTCTGTGGGCGGAAAACTCAACATCCGTATCTTCTGCTTTATTGTGAGTCTGCTCAAATCCAAGCTCCTCGAAAAGCTTGATGACAGGTTCAGCTTCCTTGGTAATTATCGATGTATTAAAGGTTGTAATTTTCATGCGATTTTCTCCATTCTAATGCTCAGAAAGTAAAAAAGTTACCAAGACAAATTATAATTCATTAGAAATTATAATTACATCGAAGATGGGCAGATTTAATAAGCGTTTTAGAAAGATATGAAAATTTAAGAAAATCGAATATGAAAAATTATAAGTTGCAAGTAAAAGCGGAAATGCATGGAAGAAGCCATACCTTTTGGAGGGGGATTACGTCAGAAAAAGTGTTTGAGAAAAAATTGGTTTAACCTGAAAATAGTGGTTATGCATATATGCGGATTTGTTCGCGAATAGACGTAATTTGTTGAGGAAGTATGTTCTCTCAAGCTGGGAGAATTCAGTCAATGGAAGCGACAAAACAAATATTGGTCTACTGTGAAATTAGAGCAGTAGACCAATGAGATAATATCAGTGTGAATAGACGTAAATTGCTCAGAATAAAGAATTTTCTATCCCCAAATATTTACGTCAATAGGTAGCAAAATTCAAATGCAGATGTACCGTCCAAATATTGATTAAGTCTATATTAAAAATTGTTCGCGGGTAGACTTAACTCATGCAGGAAATATAATTCCCACAAGCGAAACAGTGTCAATCTATAAGGTCTTTATCAGATTTCTTGGTCTATCACCTAAATAACGGTTACGTCACAATGCAGTAAACATCAAGTATTGACTAAGGCGCGAGGATTATTTATACGAAGATATAAAATATAGTCGCGAACAAGCTAAGAATTTCCTTTTAAAACTTCAGATTATCTCCAAGCACCGGAACTTTACTTGCAAAAAAAGAAAACTCTCCACTGTCCAAAAGATTTCCTTCATCGTCAGTTACCCTTATATCAAATACCAGAATATGCTTACCTGTCTTAAGCTTCATGCACTCACAGTAAATATATTCGGTATTTACAGCAGGCAACAGAAAATTCAAATTGGCAGAAACGGTAGTCACATAGTATCCACTCATACTTCCTGTAGCACCAGCCATGGCATCTACAAAAGAAAGCAATGCACCTCCATGAATACTGCCATACATGTTATGTAGTCTGGAATCACACTTTATCCTTGACTTGCTGTAGGTAGGACTAAGCTCCAATACCTCAAATCCTATGAATTTGTTATATTCATTTGCATACAACTCAGAAAGCATTTTCTCTCTGATCGCATTTTCCTTTTCTGTACGTGCTTTTCGCATTTCTTTTTTACTCCTATTTCTTCCACACATCAGGCTGATATCCCCTACGTGGACTGTTTTCAATTGTCTTTAATCTATACTAAATAAATCTTCCTTTCAAGATTTTGTAGAAAAACGTTTTTCTGAGAAAGAAAGGAATCTGACTTTTGTAAAAGATTCAAAAAGATTATAATAGACAGCGATATGCTTTAAAGGAAATGAAGAGGAAAATAATGGATATAGATTACGTTTTAAAACTATTCAAAGAATTAGCTGTACACTTAAAGAAATATGGAGATCAGTCCATTGCGTACCAGTATCAAACACTACTGGATGCGATTGATGTGCTCGAAGCTGAC
The DNA here is from genome assembly GCF_000424145.1 of Butyrivibrio sp. AC2005. GTDB lineage: Bacteria > Bacillota > Clostridia > Lachnospirales > Lachnospiraceae > Butyrivibrio. Next base: position 39,170 of record NZ_AUJI01000030.1, on the reverse strand, counting down.
TATTCTGACGAGGACAAAGAAGATTGCATTGTCACTTGCTATAAACGCCTTTATCCCGGAAGAGCCGGTTTGTCTGAATTTTTTATCTACAGAGAAGATTTCGAAGAAAGAAGCGCCTTAAATGAGCCTTTGTCCAGAATTCAGCATGAATTGTGGGAGATGGTAAAAAATATTGGAGGAACAAAAACATGAATCTCATACTCAAAAGTTTTGGACAGTCCGTAGCATTTTTAATGTTTGATGCAGCGCTTTCCATATTTTTTGAACATACAATTAATATTAAAGAAAAACTATTTGATTTTATTATCTTTTTTGCAGTTATACTTCTCTTTAATTTTATGGCTCCAAGACTTAAAAAACATCTTGGGGTTGAAAAATAATAACTGCCAAAAGGTATACTTATTGGAAGAGGTTTTTACGTCAGGAAAAGTTTTTGAGAGAAAAATTATTTAACCTGAAAATGGTGGTTATGCTTATATGCTGATTTGTTCGCGAATAGACGTAATTCATTGAGTAGTTATAATCCCGCAAGCCATTGGAATTCAGTCAATGTAGGCGACAAAACAGATATTGGTCTACTGTGAAATTAGAGCAGTAGATCAATGAAATAATATCAATGTAAATAGACGTAAAATGATTAGAATAAGGTGTTTTCAATCTCCAAACATTTACGTCAATAGGTGGCAAAATTCAAGTGTTTGTCTACCACCTAAATTTTGCTTACGTCTAAATTTATAATTGTTTTCGGGTAGACTTAACTCATGCAGGAAATATAATATCCGCAAGCAAAATAGTGTAAGTCTATAAGGTCTTTATCAGATTTATTGGTCTATACTCTAAATATCGATTACGTCACTACAAAGTAAACTTCAAATATTGACTGAGGTGCGGAGATGATTATGCGAAGATATAAAGCATAATCGCTAACAAGCTTAAAAAATATTAAGAAGAAAGGTTACTTTTTGATTGTTTATTATAGGTAACTGCACCTTTTTTCTGTATAATTAAAGAATGTGATTAAGTTATCAGACAGATTAAAAGAAGGTGATAAACTATGAAAAAGTGGTATGACGAAGAATATGAATTTACGGTAGAAGTAACAGGCTTTTTGCATGGAGATCATACAGAAAGATATTGCCGTAATGGTGAAGAAATCGGGGATGTTTACAAATGCACCTATGGATGTCCGGTTAATCAGGATGGGTACGGAATCTGTTCAAAGACAATGATGATGCTGTATCCCCTGATGGAAGCTGTCAGAAGCGGCGGAGATCTTACCAAAGTGGGAGGCGATGGGAAATACTCCAAAACAGTTGTGTGCCCTGATGGATGTGTGATTTTCAAACTGACTGCACAACCTTTGGGAAATGAAAATTTCCATACAGGCGGCTTCTGGGATTATCCGGATGAAACACAAGGCTAAGAAATGCTATAAAATTGGAGGAGCTACATGGGGAATATACTTATTGACGACACAAAATTTGTTAAAGATCAGTACAAGAATTCGGCAGGACTTAACACAAGAATCTCAATTCATGACAAGTATTCAACAAATAAGATGGGGCTGCACAATTGGTATTTTACAGTAATGAAGTTTGAAGACGGAATGAGAGTTTTGGAACTTGGAGCCGGAAGTGCAGTTATGTGGGTAAATCATACGGATGTTATAAGCAGATTGTCAAAGCTGGTATTATCCGACATGAGCGAAGGCATGCTTAAAGAAGCCAGGAAGAATCTTGGAGAGCTTGCAAATGTTGATTACAAGGTTATTGATATCCAGGATATTCCGTATGAAGACAATACATTTGATATGGTTATTGCCAATTGCATGCTCTATCATGTACCGGATATAAGCAGGGCAATATCTGAGGTTCGAAGAGTACTTAAACCTGGCGGATGTTTCTATGCCGGAACAGCAGGGAAAAATGGCATACTGGAAACTGTTGTAACCATTCTCAAACAGGATATATCCTATGATAATAACTTCTCCCTTGAAAATGGAGGAGAAAAGTTAGAACCATTCTTTTCCAATGTCGGGATTAAGCGTTACAATGATTCCCTTGAAGTGACAAATATTGATGACCTGATGGATTATATATATTCAGGAATCACATTTGAGAATTCCTGCACACTTTCAAGAAATGAAGTAAGAGAAACACTATTAGCACACATGGTTGATGGAGTGCTGAGGTTACCTAAGGATCCGGGTCTTTTTGTAGCTTGCTAATGATAAGATTGTATGCATATTTCTTAAATGAAAAATAAATAAAACGAAATAAAGAATAAAATAAATCCAAAACTTCTAAGGGGCTGTCGCACTAAGTAAATGCACAGCCCCTACCACTTCATAATTTGCAACAGCGGGAAACTCTACAGGCACATACTCTTTAGTGGTTCCTTCCATTCTGATGGCGCCTGTTGCGATGATAAGATCTCCACCTTTGACATCTAACTGGATGCCTCCACATGTCCCTACTCGTATCAGTGTATGAGCACCGCATTTATATAGTTCTTCAAATGCTATCGCAGAAGAAGGGCCGCCGATTCCTGTTGAAGTCACACTTATTTTCTCACCGCATAGCTTACCTGTATATGTGGTATATTCCCTGTTGGATGCTATCAATTCGGGATCATCCAGATACTGGGCTATAGATTCGCATCTACCCGGATCGCCGGTAACGATGACATATCCGCCAACATTGTCTTTGTTAGTATGGATGTGATATTGGTATCCTTTTTCTTCTGTGTAGTCTACCATATGCCAACCCTCCTTACAGTTATCATCATCATATTTGCAGTTGCATGCTATATTCATCTATTAGAGAAAGTACTTTTGCGTAACTATATATTAATTGTATAGCGATAAGGGAAGTATATTTCTATATGCGAAATTCATTATGAAAACAAAAAAACAGTATTGCAAAAGAGAAAGAGATATGCAATATTAAGTTAAAATAAGCAATTAGTAAAACTATATTAAGTTAAATTAATTAAGTGAGGGATGACTTCTTGAACGCTTTTTCATCTTTACGATCAAGAAGTCATAGAATCGTCCTGAAATGCAGGGCGAAAAAAATAATAAGATCTTTAAAGGATAAAGGAGCAAATATGAGTGACAAGATTTATGAACCAAGTAATCCTTGTATGCAGCAGGGCGCGAGGAATGTACTTAAGTATCTCTCTGACATTACATATGACAAGATTATCACAGGGCAGCATACACAGACAATGGAGCAGGAGGAACTGCATCTGATAGAAGAAAAGACAGGAAAGAAACCGGCGCTTCTTGGCTTTGAGCTTCTGTCATATTCGCCGAATATCAATTATCTGGATACAGATAGGGAGTGTATGGATGAGATAGTTGGAAATAATGGAACATTAAAAAAAGCATGGGAATGGGCTGCCGAGCAGGGGCTCATTACTTTTACATGGCACTGGTTTTCTCCGTTATATGGCAGATCCAAGGCTTTTTATACTGAAAATACTCCTTATGATCCGGAGAAGGCAGCAACAGAAGGAACTCCTGAATATGCAGCAATGATCTCGGATCTGGATGTTATGGCAGGTATATTAAGACCATTTTGTGAGAAGGAGATTCCTATTCTATGGAGACCATTTCATGAGAGTGATGGAACCTGGTTCTGGTGGGGAGCCAAAGGCGCAGAACCTGTAAAGAAGCTATACAGAATTATGTATGAAAGATTTGTAGGGCTTCACCACTTGAACAATCTTATATGGGTATGGAACTCACATGTAAAGGATTTTTATCCCGGTGATGACATTGTAGATGTGATATCTGTTGACCTGTACACAGATAAGCATGTTCATACCTCTTATGCAGAGCAGTATAAGGTCTTGACGGGGATAACAGACACAAAGAAGCCGGTTATTCTTGGAGAGGTGGGGGTTCTGCCGGATCCTGAGAATGTTCATGATGAAAAAATCGGATGGGCAAGCTTTATGACCTGGTCACTGGATTTTTGTAAAACTGAGGAATATAACACGTTTGAATATCTGAAAAAGGTTTACAACAGCCCCAATGTAGTAACAAAGGAGAATCTGCCGGGGCTTTATGAGGCAAAGCAGGGATTTTGATTCAGAGAAAAAAGGATTTTGAAGCGCAATTTGTAAGACTAAAGGGAAAAGAAAAATGGATTATATTACAGGAATAAAAAGATTAAGGGACTTTGTAAAGCGAGCAGAGGCTGGTGAGGAACTGGTATTGGGCTTTTTTGGAGGATCCATTACTCAGGGCGCACTCGCTTCAACTCCGGAGTTTTGTTATGCTTACAGGGTCTTTGAATGGTTTAAAAATGAATTTCCGAATGCGAAGTTCCACTATGTGAATGCCGGAATAGGTGGTACATCATCACACTTTGGAGTTTCAAGAGTACACAGGGATTTGCTTATGTACAGACCTGATTTTGTCATAGTGGATTTTTCTGTTAATGACGAGCCGGAAGCATTTTTTCAAGAGACCTATGAGGGACTGATACGGAAAATATGGTATGCAGATAACAAACCGGCAATGCTTCTACTTAACAATGTTTTTTATGATGATGGCAAGACAGCTCAGGATATACATGACAGTGTTGGAAAATATTACGATATACCTAATGTAAGTATCAGGGATACCGTTTACAGGAGAATATGCGAGGGAGAATATAACAGAAATGACATAACACCGGATGGGTTACATCCTAATGACTTTGGACATGGGCTTGTAGCAGGGGAAATAATAAAAACCATATCTGATATAAAGGCAACACAGGAGGCAGATGCTTTTGATACTGCAGATGATATTGAAAAGCTTCCTGTAACGCAAAACAGATTTGAATTTCCAACGCGGTTTACTATAGAAAACAGCAGGCCTGTATTATCCGGATTCAGGGCTGATACTTCTGAAAAGACAGGACATCTCGACCTTTTTAAAAATGGATGGATAGGTGAAGTGGCTGGTGACAGAATTCATTTTGACTTTATTGATGTCAGATCTATTGCAATCCAGTATAGAAAGACAGTAAACAGGCCAGCTCCTGTAGCTATCGCGATCATTGATGGGGACAGGAATGATTCTGCCAGGCTGGATGCAAACTTTGATGAAGACTGGGGAGACTGCCTTTATCTCCAGACTGTACTAGACAGTAGTATAAAGGCAGACCATTCGCTGGATATAGAAATTATAAGCGCCACAAAGGAGGATAATAGTAGCTTTTACCTTGTTTCTATAATAACTGCGTGAACGTTTTTTGATATTGCTTTAGTTTATTATTTTTTAACCGCTAAATCATTGATTGCATAATTAATTTAAGCCATAATGATATTTGGAGGTTGATAGATGAGACCAAAACAAAAAGTAAAGTTAAAGGATATTGCTGATACTTTAGGGGTATCTGTTGTAACAGTATCAAATTCCCTTGCAGGAAGACCTGGTGTAAGCCAGGAAATGCGAAAAAAAATAAAGGAATGTGCTGTAAGCCTGGGGCTTGATACTGACAAATATCAGAATAATACCGCGGTTAATGAAGAAAAAAGTATAACCAGGGGAAAAACCATTGGAGTTATTGTCTCTGAAAGATATATGCTCGTTGGGGCATCTTTTTACTGGGAAATGTACCAGAAGGTTGCTTATGCTGCGTCCGAGGGAGAGTGCTTTACTTCGCTTGCAATTATTCAGGATTATAGTGATAATGCAAAGCTCCCGCCCAAAATGGATGTGGATGGGGTGATTATTATAGGACCCGTTCGTGAGAAATATCTCGAAAGGTTGCTTTTGTCAATAAAAGTACCTGTGGTAATTATGGACCAGCAGATAGAAATGGGCAATTATACTTCTATTCTGTCAGGAAACTATTATGGGATGTACAGGGCGACCAGGGAGCTTGTTCTTGCCGGACATAAAGATATTGGCTTTGTAGGTGCGCTTGATTATTCACGAAATATTATTGACAGATACTATGGCTATAAAAAGTGTATGAGGGAAAATGGGCTAAAAGTAAACAGGGAGTGGATTTTGTCAGACAGAAGCGGCGACAATGAAACTCCAAGTATAGACCTCCCGAAGGAGCTTCCTACAGCATTTGTGTGCAGCAGTGACTATGCAGCAGGGACGCTTTATAAGGCGCTTCTTGAACGAGGAATGAATGTGCCGGAAGATATTTCGCTTGTGGGCTACGATAATTACTTAAGTGGCAATGAGCTGGAAAATATACTTACTACCTACAATGTTGATCTGGCAAAGATGGCAAAGCTTGCCATAGAGCAGGTAATAAATGAGACACTTGATCCAACTCTTGCAGGAACAATATATGAGATAGACTCATATGTTGTGAAAAGGTCATCAGTAAGAGATATGAGGGAAAAATGATGCAGAATAATATTACCTTGTCTGATATCGCAGAGAAGCTTGGCGTTAGCAGCGTGACTGTGTCAAAAGCCCTTTCAGGTAAAAAAGGTGTTAGTAATGAGCTGCGGGAGAAGATTGAAAGTCTTGCAGATGAAATGGGTTATGTAAGAAAGGATAAGAATGACGTTGCCCGTAAAATCAAAGTCATAGGAGTTATTGTTGCCGAGAGATACCTTGATCACAGCCAGTCATTCTATTGGCGTATATACCAGAAATTATCGCTTATTTCGAATGAAAAGAAGATATTTACTCTTTTGGAGGTTATCAGTAAGACAGCGGAGACTGAAAAGAATGTCCCTAATCTTGTGAGGCAGGACAACGTAGACGGTATAATTATCCTTGGAGCCTTTGATGTGGGGTATCTTAGGATGCTAAAGGAGATTGTTGATGTGCCACTTGTGTCACTGGATTCTGTTTACGAGGAGATAGCAGGAGATGCGGTCATAGCTGATAACATCCTTGGGGGATATGAGATAGCCGGGTATCTTCTTGGGATGGGGCACAAAAATATTGGTTTTGTAGGAACCATGAATGTTACGCCAAGTATCGATGAAAGGTATATTGGAATGTGCAAGCAGCTTTCTGCTTCCGGTTTTTCTGTAGACTTTGGTAAAAATCCCATAGTGGTTGGGGACAGGGACGCGGATGGCAACATAGGAGCAGAGGGCACCTTTAAGCTTCCTGATAAGAAACAGATGCCAACGGCCTTTTTTTGTAATTGTGATGTTTCTGCGCTTTTGCTGATAGAGCGTTTAACCGGGAATGGGTACAGAGTCCCTGAGGATGTTTCCGTTATAGGCTTTGATAATTATGCTCCCGACATGAAGCAGGGGCTGTCTCTTGCCAGTTACAAGATGGATATAGATGTGATGGCAGGTAAGGCGATTGAGCTTATGACCATGAGACTTCATAATCCGAAAACGCCCTTTGAATCTGCAATGATCAGGGGGAGCCTTATCCCCGGGGAGTCAGTAGGAAAACCGCGGTCTGCGCCTAATTAGTTATGATTATTTAATAAAATATACATTGTTTTATGGCGGTTGACATATTAGGATTAAACTAATTCCTTATGTCAGCCGTGTTTTAACTTATGGAAAAATACATTACTATTGGCTCTTTGTTTGCCTTATGGTGATAGAGCATGCAGAGGGATTAAAATGTCAGGTGAAAACAGATTGAAAATTGGAATCCTTGTAGGAGGTATAGCTGATGATTATTCTATTCAGCTATGTCTTGGAGTTATGCATACTGCAGCCAGAAAAGATGTTAATGTATTTGTTTTTCCGGGGAAATACATAGACAGGCTCAGTGAAGATAATGATGAAATTGCCTATGAGTACCAGTATAATACGCTTTTTGCCTACCCCAATGCAAATAATATAGATGGACTTATCATAGCAGCAGGAAGCATTGGATGCTTTACCACTGCAGAAAAAACAGATGAATTCCTAAGAGGATTTGATGATATTCCCTGCGTTATTGCGGCTACGAAAGACAGCAGCCGCTGTTGTATATGTTATGACAACAGGAATGCTGTAAGAGAAGGTGTGCTTAAGCTGATAAATGACTGCGGGTGCAGACATTTGTGCATTGTGGCAGGGCCATCAGGAAATACAGATGCCATGGAAAGGGAAAATGCTTTTTATGACACGTTAGAGGAAGCAGGACTTAAGTATTCTGAAAGCAGTAAACAGGTTGGTGATCTTGCATGCACTGAAAAAACAGCTGATGCGATAGAGCGCTTAATGCTGGACAATCCTGATATGGATGGGCTGTTCTGTGTAAATGACGAGATGGCAATAATGGCTTATGAGGTGCTTGCAAAGCATGGAAAGACGGTAGGAAAAGATGTATTCGTCATGGGATATGACAACGTTGTTAACAGTGCCAAGATGGATCCACCCTTATCAACGGTTGCCGCTGATCCGTTTAATCTTGGGGATGTAGCACTTACAACGCTATTAAAGAAGATCCGGGGCGAAAAAACAGAAAGTGTTACCATTCCCGCAAGGCTTATCATCAGGGAATCCTTTGGGAAGATAGAAAAAACAGCTGCTCAGGATGCGGATGTTACGGAAATAGAGATAAGGGACTATTTTAATTCCTCCTTTTACAGATTTCTTAATGAGTGTGACAAGGATGATGCGCAAAAGGTATATGAAATATTTAAGGGGATAATGTTAAAGGCTAAAGCCTTAGATAGTGAATCTGAAAGTGCAAAAGAGGATGTGGCAGAAATAGCAGATGGTTTTGATGTGCTTTTTCATACACAGGCAATGGCGTATGTTGATGTGGATATGATAGTAAGGTACATCGGACATGCTTACAGGGCTGCGTCTGCTGCTATTCATAATAATGAGATTTATAAGGCTAAGCTGTTTGATTCTGCGCTTCAGACTACCCATTCCCTTGTGAAAATTGAGAACAGTCTTTTGGGTGAGCTGATAAAGGAACAGAAAGACAGGGACATTTCCATAAAGAACTTTATAAGAAAGACGATGAACTTTAAACATGGAACAGATCAAAGCTATCGTGTTTTCCTGGACGATTTTGACTGGCTGGACGTAAAGAATGCCTGTATTTATGTACTGGATCGCCCATGCTATCATCTTAAAAATGAGAAGTACCGCCCTGCACCTACATATAACAGAAAGGCGGTTCTTAAGGATGGTCAGGTAAAGATATTGCCTAAAACAGAGCAGCCGGTTTTGCTTGACAGGCTTTTTGATATAGAAGAGTTTGGGGACAGACAGAGAGCGATGGCGCTTTTACCTTTGTTTTTTGCAGAGGAACTGTATGGTTTTGTAATGTTTGATCTTACGGATAAGATTTTTGGTGAGGCAGAGTGTATTGCTTCACAGCTCGGAGCGTCCACACATATACTTATGATGCTTAAGGAAAATGAGAGGATAAGGCAGGAGCTGGAGGAAAGCCTTACCCTTATGAAGCAGATGAATATAGAACTTGATAATCTGTCAAGGACTGATCATCTTACGGGACTGTACAACAGAAGAGGGTTCGTTGAGGAGGGAGAAAATTATCTTCATGAAGCGGCTAAAAGAGGCGAAATAAGTATGGTTGGCTTTGCTGATATGAATAACCTCAAAATAGTGAATGACAGGTTTGGGCATGAAGAAGGAGATTTTTCACTGAAGAAAATTGCAGAAGTCTTTGGAACAATATTGGGTAAGGATGCTGTTATTGGAAGAATCGGAGGAGATGAATATGCATTTGTCACCACGGAAAGCGTAACCGGTTCTTATGAAATCCTTCGTCATAAGGTTGATGGGCTGCTTGATACTTTCAATAAGACCAGTGATAAGCCGTATAACATTTCGGTGTCGATAGGCATCATGAGAGCTGACAGAGAGGTTGACCAAAAATTGGAGGAAGCTTTGTCATATGCTGACAGAATGCTTTATGAAGCTAAACGTAGTAAAGACAAAAATGTAATTAAACAGTTTGATTAAATTAAGTAAAATATATAGTTAATAGTTGGATAATACCAACAAAAGTTAATGAGCCATTTCGTTAATTATTTACGAAATGGCTCATTTTATTTGCTTTTTCTTAAAATTATGGTTGAAAAATGCAAATTAATAAATATAATAAGAATTAACTTAAAATTTAAGCCTAAGGCAAATAGGAAACTTAAATTAAGTAAAGGGAGGATACAAAAATGAGACTCAAGAAATTTGTTGCGTTAATGACAGCATCATCAATTGCCATGTCACTTGCTGCATGTGGCCAGGCTGCAAAGACAGAAGAAACGCCTAAGGCGGATTCTGTTGATGCTGCTGCAGATTCAGCAGACACACAGAACAGTAGTGAAGAGGCTTCATCAGAGGAGGCTGAAAATGGGACTGCTACGGAGGATGCAGCTGACAATTCTTCATCAGATGTAGATGTGGCTGACAACAACTACACTTCAGTAGTTCTTGGTGAGACCGGTAAGGACATAACAACAACAATTAAGCTTCTTACACACAGAACAGATATGCTGGCAGATGATTATCCGGGAACTAACTGGGCATCATATATTGCAGCATTCAATGAAGTATATCCGAATATCACAGTAGATGTTGAAGGAATCACAGATTATGCAGAGGATTCTCTTTTAAGGCTCCAGGGAGGTGACTGGGGTGATGTTATGATGATTCCGGGAATTGACGCTTCTGAGTATGCAAATTATTTCATGCCCTATGGAACAGTTGAGAATATGGAAAGCGTAATCCGTTTTGCTAAAGATAAGCAGTACGATGACATCGTTTATGGAATCCCCTCAACCGGTAATGCACAGGGTGTTCTCTATAACAAGGCTGTATTTGAGCAGGCAGGTATCGATACATTACCCACAACACCTGAAGAGTTTATTGAAGATCTTAAGCTGATTAAAGAGAAGACAGATGCCATCCCGCTTTATACAAACTATGCTGCAGGATGGACAATGGGTGCCTGGGATGCTTATATTGCAGGAACTGCAACAGGTGATGCAACCTACATGAATCAGAAACTTCCACACACAGCTAATCCTTTCTCTGATCCTGGCGATGGAACACATGCATACAACGTATATAAAGTACTTTATGATGCAGTAGCAGAAGGGTTAATTGAGGATGACTATTCTACAACAGACTGGGAAGGCTGCAAGGGTATGATCAACAGAGGTGAGATCGGAACCATGGTTCTTGGTTCATGGGCATATTCACAGATGCAGGCTGCAGGTGATAAGCCTGAGGATATTGGATATATGAGCTTTCCTATTAAAGTAAACGGCAAGCAGTATGCTTCTGCAGGACCTGATTATGCTTTCGGAATCAACAAGGATGCAAGTGACGACAATCGTTTGGCAGCACTCGTATTTGTTAAGTGGATGACAAATGAGTCAGGATTCTCCTATAACGAAGGAGGCATCCCAATCAATGCAGAAGACAACAATTATCCTGATCTTTATGCAGCATTCGATGGAGTTGAGTATGTTTCTGATGAAACAGCACTTCCCGGAGAAGAAGATCTTAAGGATACACTGAATTCTGATTCAGAGCTCAATGTCAATAACGGTGGGGATAAAAAGGTACAGTCAATCATAGAGCACGCTTCAAATGGTGACATGACCTTTGATGAGATTATGGACAGCTGGAATCAGGCATGGACAGAAGCTCAGGAGCTTAGCGGAGTTGAGATCAAGTACTAATAGGTTTTCATAACACTATATTATGAAGTAGTTGTGTAGGGGCGGAATTAGATAATTCCGCTCCTGCCTTGTAGAAAGGAAAGGGAGTTACCCATATGAATAAAAGAAAATGGAAACAGGTGCAGGTTATCCTGGCTTTCCTGATCATTCCGGTTGGGCTACTGATCTTGTTCACATATTATCCTTTTGGAAAAATGGTTCAGTTCAGCTTTTATAATATGAAATATATTGGGCCAAGGAAATTTGTCGGTCTTAGGAATTATATACAGATTTTTAAACGCGAGGACATTCTGAGGACGCTTTTGCTGTCATTGTATTATATGGTTGGTTCTGTTGTTCAGGTATTTGCAGCGCTCTATCTTGCAACAATATTTTGCTTTAAGGTAAAGGCAGAGAATTTTTGGAAAGGATTTATTTTCTTCCCTTATCTGATAAATGGTATAGCAATCGGTTTTATCTTTAAATTCTTTTATACAAGGGGATTTGTTCTTGATACAGTTCTACAGACGATAGGATTTAACCTTGATAATCTGCCGTATTGGCTTAAGGATCAGTCCATAAACAATTGGTCACTGGTGTATTCTTCGGTATGGAGATATCTTGGATCGACCATGGTGTTGTTCCTTGGCGCAATGATGTCTGTTGACAGTACACTTTATGAAGCTGCTTCTATAGATGGAGCCAATAAGTGGCAGACCTTTTGGCACATTATTCTGCCAAGCATTAAGACTATAGTAACCCTTAACGTGATCCTCTCAATCACTGGTTCACTGTCAGCATTTGAGCCCCCTTATGTAATAACAAGCGGAGCTAATGGTACAGGCACGTTCTTTGTTGTTATGAATGACATCGCACATACAAGTCAGAAGGTTGGCCTTGCCAGTGCTATGGCAGTGTTCCTGCTAGTTATTATTTTCATTGCGAAGTTCCTGCAGGAGGGCATATTCAGATTCCTTTTCAGGAATGCAGGTACCGATGCGGATGAGCGCACACTTAAGAAACAGCGCAAAATTGCAGCAAAATCAAAACAGCAGATAGGAGGGAAATAATGTCAGTGGCCTCAGTTACAATGGAAAAGGAAATTGTTAGGAGCAAAAAGATCAGTGCAAGTGGAGTTGTATGGATATGTGTAAAATATGTTTCCGTTATATTCTGCGCGTTAATGGCAGTGCTTCCAATTATTTCCTGCGTAATAACATCGCTGAAAACAGAAGAAGAATATCAGAGAACAAATGTTATGACTCTGCCGGAAAACTTTTTCAATTTTTCAAATTATGTAAAAGCTTTCACACAGGCCAATATGGGCAGGGCATTTCTCAATTCATTTATAATCCTTGTATTTGTACTTGTCGGCTCAACTCTTATCGGATCGCAGCTGGCATATGTACTTAACAGATTTAAATTCCTTGGAAACAGTCTCATCAGAAACATGTTTACATTTGCAGCACTCCTTCCGGGGATTGCAATGCAGGTTTCTGTCTATGAGATCATGGGAAATCTGGGACTGATCAATACTTTGTATGGTTATATTATAATGATGATGGGAACGGACGTTATGTCCATTTACATATATATACAGTTTTTTGAAAATCTTCCGGTATCCCTTGATGAGAGTGCATTTCTCGATGGTGCTAATTATTTTCAGATCTATTCAAGGATATTGTTGCCTCTGTTAAAACCGGCAATAGTGACAAACATGATATTAAAAGGTGTGGGTGTGTATAACGAGTATTACTGTGCAAGCCTGTATCTGCAGGATAAGAGAAGACTTTGTACAGTAGCCACATCACTTTATACCTTCACCGGACCTATGGGTAATCAGTATCATCTTATCTGTGCAGGAGTAATTATGTCACTGCTTCCGGCGCTGATAATTTTCCTTCTATGTCAGAAGCAGATATATAACGGTGTTGCAGCCGGAGCGGTAAAGGGGTAATGACTATGGTAAATGAAATAAGGCAGGAGCTTGTAAACGGTATAATTCCTTTCTGGAAGGGCTTTAGGGACGATGAATATGGCGGATATTACGGCTATATGGATTTTGACCTTAATGTGGACAGAAAGTATGAAAAGAGTTGTATCCTTAACAGCAGAATCCTGTGGTTCTTTTCAAGTGCATATAAGGTGCTTGGAGATGCGAGCCTTCTTGATGAAGCGAAACATGCATATGAATTTCTTCTGAAGTATTGCCTGGATAAAAAAGATGGTGGCAGTTTCTGGTCAGTTACATATGACGGAGCACCCCTTGATACTACCAAGCATACATACAATCAGGCTTTTACGATTTATGGTCTTTCGTCATATTATGATGCTTCCGGTGATGAGGATGCGCTTAAGCTTGCTTTGTCACTTTATGAGCTGATTGAGAAAAAGATGAGGGATGAGGACGGATATCTGGAGGCTTTCGACAGAGAGTTTAAGCCTGTTTCAAATGAGAAGCTTTCTGAGAATGGAACGGAAGCGACAAGGAGCATGAACACGCTTTTGCATGTTATGGAAGGATATACGGAGCTTTACAGAGTATCCGGTGACAACAGGGTCAGAAAATCCTTATATGAAGTATTGGATATAGTGAGCAAAAAGATATACAATCCGCAGCTCCACAGGCAGGAATGCTTTTTTGACAAGGAGTACAATTCGCTGGTTGATCTGTATTCATACGGTCATGATATTGAAGCTGCATGGCTTATTAACAGAACTACAGATATTCTGTGCGATACTGAGCTTTCAGAGAAAATTGGCAAAATTACAGATGATTTGGTAAGCGAAGTATATAAAGTTGCATTTGATGGCAGATCCATACCTGTTGAAGCCGAAAACGGTATTGTGAAAGAAGACAGGGTATGGTGGGTTCAGGCAGAAGCCATAAACGGTTTTCTGGATGCATATGAAAGACATCCTGAGAAGAAAGAATACCTGAATGCTGCAAAGGCATTATGGGATTATATAAAAGAAGTCATTATTGATAAAAGAGAGGGCTCAGAATGGTACTGGTATGTGGATGCAGAAGGTGTTCCTGCAAAAGAGCCTATAGTTGAACCCTGGAAATGTCCGTACCATAACGGAAGAATGTGTTTGGAGGTAATAACAAGAAATGTTGCATGAGAGATATTATATTGAAAAAGACAGACAGGAAAGGCTTCTTTCCAGAAAAAACGAGCCATCTGATTTTTATAACGGCGTATACACAAGATATACCTATCCGGTTCTTACAAGAGAGCATATTCCGCTTACCTGGAGATATGACCTTGATATAAAAACAAATCCGAATTTCCAGGAACGTCTTGGAATAAATGCAGTTCTTAATTCCGGAGCAATAAAGCTTAATGGGAAGTATTATCTTGTAGCCAGAATTGAAGGCAATGACAGAAAGTCATTCTTTGGAGTAGCAGAGAGTGACAACGGAATAGACAATTTCAGATTCTGGGACTATCCGATTCTTCTTGATGATACCTGCAAGGAGGAGACAAATGTCTATGATATGAGACTTACTCAGCATGAGGATGGCTGGATTTATGGAGTGTTCTGCTCTGAGAGCCATGATGATTCCACAAACGATCTGTCAGCTGCTGTAGCTGCGGCAGGTATCGTAAGGACTAAGGATCTTAAGAAATGGGAGAGACTTCCCAATCTTGTTACAAAACGCTCCCCTCAGCAGAGAAACGTTGTCCTTCATCCTGAGTTTGTTGATGGGAAGTACGCTTTCTATACACGACCGATGGACAGCTTCATAGATACAGGAAGCGGTGGTGGAATAGGCTTTGGACTTTGTGATGACATCACAAATGCAGTAATAGATGAAGAGAAAATTCTTAGCAGAAGGAAATATCATCAGATTACAGAAGCCAAAAATGGTGAATGTATCGTGCCGATAAAGACCAATAAGGGCTGGCTTCATGTTGCCCATGGTGTAAGAAATACTGCAGCAGGTCTGAGATATGTCCTCTATGCATATGCTACAGACCTTAATAATCCTGAGAAAGTAATCGCTGAGCCCGGAGGACTTCTTCTTGGCCCCCTTGGCTGGGAGCGGGTAGGGGACGTGTCCAATGTTGTTTTTTCAAATGGAGCAATTGTGGAGGATACCGGAGACATCCTGCTATATTACGCAGGAAGTGATACCAGGGTCTATGTTGCAAAGACCAGCATAGAGCTACTTAGTGATTATATCTTCGGAACACCGGAAGATCCCGGCAGAAGCGTTCTGTGCGTTCAGCAAAGATGTGAGCTTATAAAGAAAAACCTTGAAGTGTTAAGGAATGAGTAAAATATCATTTTATTGTTAATGTAGAGCCGGATGGAAAAATAGTTCTATCCGGCTCTTATTTATATCTGGAGGATGCCATATCCAAGGCTATTTTTTTAGGTGGCGATACTGATACCCTTGCCTGCATTACTGGCAGCATAGCAGAGGCATACTACGGATATATTCAGAACACGGAGCAAAAAAGCATCTTATTGAGTAAACTTCCGGAAGATATAAAAAGAATAGCTGATGAATTTGAATTTAAGTATCACCGATAAAAATGTGATGATCTGCTGTTTTTAATTGTTTTTTTTGCATTAAACATCACCTCAAGTTTTGTTTTACAAAAATTTCTATAGATGTCCTCTTAAGATGAAAAAATACGCAAACAGGACAATTATAATAAGAAAAATTGTATTATAATTGTCCTGTAACGATATAAACATTATCAAATAGGACAATTAAGCATGATAGGAAGATTAATTTTATCTGGTTTTATGAAAAGTTAATGAAATTGGACAATACTTAATAGGGAGATTATTTTTTTCATGCTATACTTTTTATACGAGTAATACTTATAGAGGTGAGTTGTAAAGCTATCGGGGAGATAGGAGGGATATAAAAATGAAAATCACAGGTTTTAATCCGGCAATACATACTTCTGATGTGGAGTCTGTGCTTCATCTATTCGAGGACTTGGGATTCCAGCAAAGACATGAAAGAGATGGCCTTGCCAGCGAGAGTGTGGACGATACTGTTGAGGCTGTCATCAGGTTGAAGAATGAAGATGGATTTGCCTTAGATATCGTCAAGGCTAATGGATTTCCGCGGGATGTTACGATTCTTAGGATAAACGTTGATGATTTTGATGAAGCATATAAATTATTTGAGGAGAGGGGCTTCCGTAATTGTATGGGCGAGGGAAACCTGATTGTTTCACCCTATATAAAAGGTGCTCGTATGGAATCTCCCTCAGGTTTTGGAATAATGCTTATGCAGCATCTTAAGGGATGATTTGCTGAAAAAGATATGCGAAGGCACATATATGATAACTATCTCTTATCAGATTAACCTAAAAGTGTAAAATAAGAAATTTGTGGAAAGCCCATGTTTCAGGGCTTTCTTCTTTTTGTCTTTTTACAAAAAATGTCATTTAGCTTAAATTATTTAAGCTGGAAAGTATAAAAAGTTTTAAGGGAGTTTTGTATTAATAACAAACCCCCTTTAAGTGTTATATAAGATTTATAGTAAAGCTTATTCAGCAACAAAATTTATATGGATATGTTTTTAAATGAATAGAGCCATGTATAACGGAAGGGTGATTATTCCTGCGTCTCCTACGCCTATGTTGCCATCTATGAACTTATATCCCAAATCTATATCGGATTTATTTTTTATCACAGAATTAAGCGATGTAGCACGCGTATTACCGCTCTTTACTTCTATTGGAATGACCTTGCCATCTTTTTGAATCAGAAAATCTATTTCCTTTTTAGTTGTTTCATTTTTATAGAAGAAAAGAGAGTAATCTTTTTTGATCAGAGCATCTGCAATGGCGCACTCAAACAATCCACCTTTTGTGTTTCCGGAAAGCGTGTTTTCAACGATATGCTGCTTTAATGAGAAATCCTTCATGGCTATAAGCAGCGATAGATCAGTGGTATACGCCCGGAAAAAGTCATCTCTTGCATAATCATCAAGATCATAGCGCATATCAGAAACAAGCCGGCAGAGCTGGATGATATCAGCTCTTAGGAGCCAGTCTATGCTTGAGTAATACTTCTGAGCCCTTGCGCCATGTTCAATCTCTTTATACTGAAATTTATGGTTTTCCTTATCAAGGAGCTGCTTTGAAAGGGAAAGATAGCATTTTTCTGCCTTTACCTTTTCTTCAGCAGTTGCGTAATGAGCTATATCATACAAATAACCCTGCAGGAGGCTCCGCTGTACCTTATCTACTTCTCTGTAATCTTTGGTATCTATATATTTTTGAACAGCTTCAGGCATACCACCGGTGGCGATATACTGTCTGTAATATGACATCATCTGATTGTGGATGCCTTCCGGAACAGCCTTCTTCTCGGAAAAAAAGGATTGAAGTGATCTTATCATGTCATCAGAAATGCCAAGTCCCCAGAGGTATTCTTCGAAATCAAGTCCATGCATTGTGATGTAATCAACATACCCTACGGGGTAGGATGATGATCTTTTGTAATCTATACCCAGAAGAGAGCCTGAAGCTATTACGTCATATCTGTTATCTGTAGCCCAGAACTTAAGTGAAGTTATGGCTTCCGGACATTCCTGGATCTCGTCTAAAAAGATAAGCGTTTTATCAGGAACAATTTTCTTTTCCGGAAATCTGAATCTTAATGCCATGACCATGTTATCAACAGTCAGATCACCTGAGAAAATCTCAGCGGCTGAAGGAGTCTCTTTAAAGTTGATTTCAACGGTTTCTTCGTAGTTATCACGGGCGAATTGCTCAATTATATATGTTTTTCCAGTCTGGCGAGCGCCTTTGACGATAAGGCATTTCTTATCTTTGGCGGAAATCCAGTTTTTCAGCTGCTCAGTAACTTTTCTTTTTAGCATTACGACACCTCATCAACATTTTGGAATGTTTAAAATGCATTCAAATCAACATTTTAGAATATAAAAATGTTATACATATCAACATTTAAGAAAATTCTACCATGAATATCTGAGTCGAACAATATTTTACAGGTAATATCTGCCGCCTTTTTGTCTAAAAGTCTGTCTGTTCTCAGATAGCATGGAATTTTGTATAATTAACTAAGTATGTACCACATTTCATAATATACGAAGGGAACTATATTATATGATCACAATGCAAAAACTCGGAATGGATTCCTGTTATGGCGATGGATACGAGATCATGTGGGGAGACTCAGGAGTAGGTCACTTTTTTATAGAAGAGGATGATCTGAAAAACCTTAACTTCGATAATGTACTCTATACCTGGGATTGTTTCTGATGAACTGGGCTTTCTTGAGCATTTTGGATATGCTCTTCAAAACTACCACGCACCACAAATTTGATTTTTCTTGAGCAAAGGAATAAAAATTAAGACAGTAAAAGGATAAATAAAGATCATGATGAAAGACAGACCGAGCAGATCTTCTGTCTGGACCTGGTTTCCCATAACATTTATCACAGCGTTGTTTTGCTGCGTGTTATGGGGAAGCGCCACTCCTGCTATCAAAATTGCATATGAACTTTTTGAAATCAGTCCGTATGATACAGCATCAAGAATCATGCTGGCAGGCGCACGCTTTTTCCTAGCCGGAATCATGACTATTGGACTCGGGTCACTTTTGGCAAGACGGTTCCTTAAACCGGAGAAGGCTTCGCTGCACTATATATTTGTACTTTCAATGTTACAGACCGTAGGGCAGTACTTTTTCTTTTTCATGGCGCTGGCGCACATAACCGGCGTTCGTGGATCCATCATAAATGCAGCAGGTAATTTTTTCGCAATACTTATAGCTGCATATATTTTCCATTTTGAAAAATATACCATTCGAAAATTCATTGGCTGTATTACAGGCTTTGCCGGAATTTTCCTGATTCTTGGCGGAATAAACGCTTTTAGCAGTGCTGAAAGCATTTCGTTATCCGGAGAAGGCGCCATGCTTTTTGCGGCTATTTTCTATGCACTTTCTTCCTGCTGCATAAAGATTTTTTCACGAAAAGAGAATCCTGTGACATTAAGCGGATATCAGTTCATGCTCGGTGGAGCGATTCTTTTTATCATCGGATTTTTCATGGGTGGACACCTGATATTCGGAAGTTGTGCATGCCTTTTTAATCTTATGTATATGGGCTTTATATCTGCCGGCGCTTACACCTTGTGGGGAATACTTCTAAAGCATAATCCTGTCAGCAGAATTTCAATTCTTGGATTCATGAATCCTGTCATGGGAGTTCTTCTTTCAGCGCTGTTTTTGGGAGAAAACAAGGAAGCATTTTCTTTTACCGGACTGATAGCACTCTTGCTGGTGGTTTCCGGAATAATCATTGTGAATACATCTGCAACTAAAAAAGGAGGCGCTCATTATGGAAATAGACTTAAAAAAACTGGAAGAGAAGTATTCAAAAAATAAACCCACATTTTCACTATTAGAGTTAGTTATATGCATCGCATTAGTCATGATTGGATGTGTGTTGTTTTGCGCGATGCCGGATGAAATGGGAATTTGGGGATGGATATTGTTTGTAGCAGGTACTTTCCTTAATGTTGTGGGAGTTTTCAGATTTGCTGCAATGGTCCCGGAGGCAAAGAGTGATTTTCCGATTCTTGTGCAGGTTCCGCATGATGCGATTATCCAGATGTCAGGGTGGCATACATACTGGTATTTTATGTAAGTGTTTGATGGCATTTTGAAAAACACAGATAGATTAAGATTATAAAAGGATGCTGTATACAGATAAATACTATTTTTTAGAGGAGATATAGACAATGGTTAAGCAGATAGTAAGAGATCCGATGTTTCTACAGCTAAAATCAGAGCCTGCAACTGAAGATGATAGGCAGGTTGTACAGGATCTTATTGATACATTAAATGCAAACAGGGACAGGTGCGTTGGAATGGCTGCCAATATGATTGGTGTGAGAAAACAGATCATAGTTGTGGCTATGGGACCTTTTTCAGTGCCCATGATCAATCCGGTCATTACAAAAAAGACCGGAAAATATGAGACCGAGGAAAGCTGTCTTTCCTTAGAGGGAGTAAGACCCTGCACACGATATAAGGAAATAGAAGTAGATTACCTTGATCAGAATTTTGAAAAGAAACACGGGAAATATACGGATTTTACTGCTCAGATAATTCAGCACGAGATTCAGCACTTTAGTGGCGAGCTGATTTAAGTAAAGGGTGTCGCGAGAATCCATAATAAGTGAGAAATATCTAAATGAATGCGCAAGGCGTAATCCGTATGAAACCTGCTATAAATGGGATACACCTGCTATGCCTATAGAGGAGCGACTTGATTTTTCTAAATCCAGGGTAAAGTTTGCTCGTCAGGATCTGGAACTATATATTAATAGACATTTACTCGAAATAGATGAAAGGACAACACATCAATGATGACAAGATATGAAGATTTGGAAGAATTCATACCGGTACACACAACAGTTACTCAGGAAAAGCTAGATGGAGAGAAGGTTTTCAGGGTCATAAAAAAGGAAAAAATCATGCAGTTCGATGAGAATACCTTTGTCAAACTGAGAAATATAGATTTCCATAATGGTATCATCAGGGTAAAAATGTTGAGCAGGCTTCTTCCCGACGCTCCGGATTTCGCCAGAGGATTCATAGGAATCGTTTTTAGGGTAAATCAGGATAATAGCGAGTTCGAATCTTTTTATATAAGGCCAACTAATGGGACGACAAATGATCCTGTGCGTAAGGCACATGGATGCCAGTACTTTTCTTATCCGGGATATACTTTTGCTTATTTTAGAGAATTTGGAATCACTAATTATGAAGCACCGATTCATAATGGATTAAATGAGTGGGTACAGCTGACAGCCATTATTCATGATGAAAAAGCTCAGTTTTATTTGAATGAAGAAAAAGATCCTGTACTTGTGGTTCATTTTATGAAACACGGTAAAGATGCACACGGATCTATAGGATTCTTTTCTGAAATCGGAACAGAGGCTTTCTTTAAAGATTTTGAAGTAGAATATAATGACTGACAGATTCGAGTTTTTGAAATTACAATGTTATTGAATACACGGTCAAGATACATCAAAAAATATATAAATTTCCTTTATACTTGTAGATGTTTTATGGAGTACGATGGAGAAGAAGATGAATGTAAATGTATCGGTTCCAGAGGAACTGATACAAGCTAATGAATTGCAAAAGATTGGAGATTATGAATTATCAAACAGTAGAATTCAGTCTATTATGAATCTTAAATGATTTACTGTTGACTTTCGAGCGAAAAACTTCAATACTTTAATAAAGTAAATCGCGAAAGGATGAGAACAATGAGTGTAGAAAAAACAATCCCGTACAAAATTTATTTGAGCGAAGATGAGATTCCGAAGCAGTGGTATAACGTGCGTGCTGACATGAAGAATAAGCCGGCTCCGCTTCTTAATCCTGAGACACTTAAACCCATGGGATTTGAAGATTTAAGACCGGTTTTCTGCGATGAACTTATTAAGCAGGAACTTGATGATACCACTCCTTATATTGACATACCTCAGGAGATTCAGGACTTCTACAAGATGTACAGACCTTCACCTCTTGTAAGAGCTTACTGCCTTGAGAAGGCGCTTGGAACACCCGCCAAAATCTATTATAAGTTTGAGGGTAACAACACAAGCGGAAGCCACAAGCTTAATTCCGCAATAGTTCAGGCTTATTATGCTAAGCAACAGGGACTTAAGGGTGTCACAACAGAAACCGGAGCAGGACAGTGGGGAACAGCTCTGTCAATGGCAACCGCTTATCTTGGAATTGACTGCAAGGTTTATATGGTTAAGGTTTCATATGAGCAGAAGCCTTTCAGACGCGAGGTTATGCGTACATATGGTGCAAGCGTGACTCCTTCACCTTCTATGGATACAGAGATTGGAAAAAAGATCAATGCAGAACATCCCGGAACAACAGGTTCACTTGGATGCGCAATTTCAGAGGCAGTTGAGGTGGCGACCAAGACAGAAGGATACAGATATGTTCTTGGAAGCGTGCTTAATCAGGTTCTCCTTCATCAGACCGTAATCGGCCTTGAAGCGAAGGCAGCCCTTGATAAATACGGAATTACTCCTGATATAATTATCGGCTGCGCAGGAGGCGGATCAAACCTCGGTGGACTTATTTCTCCTTTCATGGGTGAGAAGCTGCGTGGTGAAAAGGATTACAGGATTGTTGCAGTCGAGCCCGCAAGCTGCCCCAGCTTTACAAGAGGTAAGTTTGCATATGATTTCTGTGACACAGGTATGGTATGTCCGCTTGCCAAAATGTACACACTTGGCAGCAACTTTATTCCTTCAGCTAACCATGCAGGCGGACTCAGATATCACGGCATGAGCCCGATCCTTTCACAGCTTTATCACGATGGTTACATGGAGGCTATTACAGCTGAGCAGACAGCAGTATTCGAAGCGGCTCAAAGATTTGCAAGAGTTGAGGGTATACTTCCTGCACCTGAGAGCTCACATGCAATAAAGGCAGCAATCGATGAAGCCCTTAAGTGTAAGGAGACAGGTGAGGAGAAGACAATTCTCTTTGGACTTACAGGAACCGGCTATTTTGACATGGTTGCTTATCAGAAGTTTAACGATGGCGATATGACCGATTACATACCGACAGATGCTGAACTTGAAGAAAGCTTTGCAAGATTACCTAAAGTTAATGACTAGTATTTGTTTCATATGAGGGGAAGAGGATGAAATACAGCGTTGACACATATCCTTTATATAAAGATGAGAAAAATTTTGCTTTTGTAGTGCGGGCAAAGGCAAGAATGAAGGAAAGGGTAGATATTGATGTTCTAAGAGTGGCTGTCAATAAAGCTATCAAAAGATACCCTTATTTTGCCGTAAAAATAGAAATTGATGAAAGCGATGCTTATGTACGTGTGCCTAATGATAAAGAGGTTGTTGTTCTTCCCATGGGAGACAAAACGCCGTATCTTGGCAGTAAAGAGGTAAATGGGCATTTGCTTTTTTTAGAATGTGATGGAAAGGACATCTATTTTAATATTTCTCATACCATGTGTGGAGGTCGCGGATTACAACCATGGATAATGACTACGCTATGGCAGTATGTTGCGGATAAATATGGTATTGAGCCTAATGCTCCGAACATTAGGAAACCTGACGATCCACTGCTTGAAGGTGAGATGGATGAACCTTCTTTGGATACACTTCCAAAGGATGAACCCATATATGAGTATAAGAGTAAAAATCCTTATGTTATGGTTTTTGATTACATGAGAGCACTACTTGTTCCATTTCTTCGGAATGATAATTATCGCGTGCTTACATTTTCCCAAAAGGATATTATGAATTATGCAAGAGGAAATGACTCCAGTGTAGCAGCGTTTTTCCTGGTTGCTGTTGCTAAGGCACTGGATAGGCTGCTTCCGGAGAAGGTGACCGTTATTGGCGGAGAAATGGCTCATAACCTTTCTGCCAATATCGGTATTAAAAATGCGCATTGTGATATCCTAAGCCACATCCATATTGATTACACAAGAGATCAGCTTAAGATGGATATGGAAAAACTTGGAACCATGACCAGAGGGCAGATTATTTTGCAGACTGATCCTTCCGTAAGTAGTAATGAGGTTAGGGGAAAGCTTGAACTTTTTGAAAAGCTTGACGATATCCATGGGATTGAAGCCAAGAGAAAATACATGAAGGAAAATGATCCGTCAACAGGAAAAGATGCCAAGCATGGAACATATTATGTGAATTATACGGGCCAGATGGACTGGGGAGAAGTGGCGGATTACATTGAATCCTTTGTTGCAATCGTGGAAGGACATCTGATGCTGGAGGTAACATCCGTAGGCGATAAGATATTTGTCTGCTTTATGCAAATGCTGAATACCGAAAAATACATCAATGCTTTTCAGGATGTACTTAAAGAGCTGGGGATTCCGTTTACCATGGAAGGCCCTTTTCCAAAGAAGCTTTCGAGACACAGGCTTCCATAAAATTGACTACCGGAGAATTTAATTTACCTAAGAAGAGGCTGTTGGACTAAAGGAGTAAGCGGCTATGTGGAACATAATCATTATTCCGTTCCTGGGGACGGCGCTGGGAGCTGCCAGTGTATTTTTGTTTAAAAAAGAGATGAGCCAGAATATGCAACGTGCCCTTACGGGCTTTGCATCGGGAGTTATGGTGTCCGCATCTTTTTTTAGTTTATTGCTTCCAGCACTGGATCAGACTGCGGAAATGGGAAAACTTGGATTTCTTCCTGTATCTGTCGGATTCAGTATAGGAATGCTTTTCCTTTTGGTACTGGATATGGTAACGCCACACATGCATCTGGATAAAAACGAGGAAGGTCCAAGGAGTGGGTTAAAGAGAACAACTAAGCTTGTTTTGGCGGTTACTCTCCATAATCTGCCTGAAGGAATGGCGGTAGGAATAGTTTGCGCAGGATGGCTTTATGGAAACAGCACAATCTCTTTTACAGGAGCACTTGCTCTGGCAATCGGTATTGCTATACAGAACTTCCCTGAAGGAGCAATAGTTTCCATGCCACTTTTGGGAGAGGGAGTTCCCAAGGGAAAGACTTTTCTTTATGGCGTTCTGTCCGGAATTGTTGAACCTATAGGTGCATTACTGGTCATTGCTGCATCAGGATTGTTTATCCCGCTAATGCCATATCTTTTGAGCTTTGCAGCAGGAGCCATGATGTATGTCGTTGTAGAGGAACTTATCCCGGAGATGTCCGAGGGTGAGCATTCGAATATCGGAACAATCTCTTTTGCTCTGGGATTCATACTCATGATGGCTCTGGATGTAGGATTAGGGTGAAGCTCTTCAGTAGGAAGGAGGTGCATGAAACCTTATAGAAATTGCATAAAAAATTAAAAATCTAAGTGAAATATATGTGGATATTTGATAATATCTATATATATTTCACTTAGATTGTTTCAAATGGGGAAATGGTTATTTGAGGGGATTATAATATGCCAAAACGCCGGGGGAATTTAAATACTATCTATATTTCTGAACGCCTTCAGGAATGTCTTAGACAAATTGCGTATTGTACCTTAACTACTGTAGTTGCTCCAATGGGATATGGAAAAACCACAGCAGTAAACTGGTTTCTCACAGAAAAATCCCATAAGGAAAAAATAAATACTATACGCATAAGCGTCTATTCTGACAATCTTGCGATTTTTTGGAAAAGCATTCAGGATGCCTTCGATTATGCAGGTTTTAATTTTCTTAAGGAATATCCTTATCCAAATGATCCTGCCAGCGGAAGTCTTCTTGTAGATGCTGTTTGTCATGAATTAGGTGGTGTTATTCCCACTTATATATTTCTTGATGACTTTCATTTGATGACAGATCGGAGAGTAACGGAATTTATATGCCTTTTGGTTGGACGATTACCTGATAATGTTCATATGATAATTGCCAGTCGGGACCGATTTCTTCCTGCCGGAGAAATACTCAGGCTTGGGAATAAGGTTCATCAGATAGGCATAGGTAATCTCAGGCTTAATCACACTGAGCTTTCAGTATACGCGCATAAATGTGGAACAGAACTGACAGCTTCACAAATAGACCAGCTTTTATATTCAAGTGAAGGATGGTTTTCGGCAATTTACCTTAATCTTCGAACTTTTTCCGAGCAGGGGATACTGGCAGATAACGATTCCGATATTTATACTATGTTCCGTTCAGCCATGATTGATCCGCTTAAGGAGGATCAGCGTGAATTCCTGGCAGTAATGGGTCTGGCTGATGAATTTACTGTAGAAATGGCTTCTTACATTACCGGATATGACATAGCAGAGTCGATGATAAAAGCCATGACTGAACAAAATGCTTTCGTGACCAGACTTCCTGATGGCATTCATTTTCGTTTTCACCACATGATGAAGGAATGTGCGGAAAGAACTTTTAAAGAACTTCCTAAGGGAAAACAGCTTTCTTACATAAACAGATATGGCGATTGGTATAAAGATCATGAACAGTATATACATGCTTTAGCGGCATACAGACAAAGCGAAAATTATGATTCTCTCCTCGATGTGGTCAAAGCAGATGCAGGCATACTACTTGCAACACAAAATCCGGATGAAGTAATTTCTCTATTGGATAAATGTTCTGCTGATATATTGAGCAGACATCCATTTTCACTTCTCGTTCTTATGAGATGCATGTTTAACTGGCATAGGATTCCCAAAATGTTGGAAATTAAGGGACTGCTTCTTTCTGCCATTTCGAATCAGCCGGAAATGGATGAATCGGAAAAAGGAAATCTCCTTGGTGAATGTGATCTTATAACAAGTTTTCTTATGTATAACGACATAAGTGCCATGAGCAGCTTGCATAGAAGTGCAAGTGAGAAAATGACGCACGAAGCAATCAGCCTTAGCAACAAGGGTGGATGGACCTTTGGATCACCTTCAGTATTTATGATGTATTACAGAGAGCCCGGGGAGCTTGCAAAATACCTTACTGAAATGGATGAGTGCATGCCACATTATTACAAAATAACAGATGGCCATGGCAAGGGTGCTGAAAAAATAATGAGAGCCGAAGCCTGCATGATGCAGGGAGATTTTGTTGACACACAGCTTCTTCTTGAACAGGCCTATAATATGGCTGAATCCGCTAATCAGGAAAACATGGTTCTGTGCGCTGATTTTACTATGCGAAGACTTTCTCTTTTTACAGATGTGAAGCCAAGATGCACCTTTGAGGAGCGATATAATGAGCTTTTAAGCCAGCGTAACATCGCACAGATCAATATATTAATTGCAAACCAGTCGTATTACTATGCACTCGTAGGAAAAGAAGATAAGATTCCGGACATTTTCAGACGTCATTTGCTCGCTACCATAAATCTTCTGGCTCCGGGGAAACCGATGAATGAGATGATTGAAAATCAGGTTTACCTGCTGCAGGGAGATTATCCAAAGGTAATAGCTAAAAATACCGAACTCATCGAAATGTGTCATGGTATGCACTATGCTCTGGTAGGTATGCACTTAAACATCCAGACAGCTGCAGCCTATGAAAAAATGGGAAAGAGAAGTGAAGGAGTTTTGGCTCTGAAGAAAGCTCTGGAAGATGCACTGCCTGATAAGCTTGCACTTCCTTTTGCCGAAAATTACCAATACATAAAAGACATAATGAAGGAATGCGTAACTGAAAGTAACTCTGCTTTTATTGATGTAATTTATACCTTGGGTGATCTGTTTGAGAAACGCATAAACAAGCAAAAAAGAGAAACAGTTCTTCCCGATTCTCTTTCTGTTCTTACAAAGCGTGAATATGAAATTGCAACTCTGATGCACGAGCGAATGAGCGGAAGAGAAATAGCAGAAAAACTTTTTATATCGGAAGGAAGTGTAAAGCAATATGTAAACCAGATTTATTCAAAGCTGGAAATCGAGGGTGACAGACGTATAAAGAGACAAAAACTCTTTGAAATGATTGAAAAAAAATAGAATAAATAAAAAACCTAACTTTAGGTTAATGTTTAATTTTTTATAACCATCTTACAATTTGTAAGGTGGTTATGTTTTTTTATTTCAAAATTTTTGTATTTTCATGAAATAAAAAAACGCAGTAATGAGGCGAAAATTGTAGAGGAGGGAGTATATGTGAAGAGAAAGTACATTTTAGATGTTGAACCATTGGCTGATTACGTGCTGAAGGTGGATTTTATCACTGGCTCAAAAATGCTATTGGACATGAAGCCTTATCTGGATAAGGTCAGGTTTAAAAAGCTCTCCGATGAAGGTGTATGGAACAGCGCAGTAACAAACGGTATCTTTGTCCGTTTTGGCGATGTGGAGATCAGTCATGATGAAATCCTGAATATGGCCGAACAGGGCGATGGGTCAGATGAATAGAAGAAGGAGAAAGAGTAATGGGAGATGAAAACTTAAACAACACCGAAGATACTTCTGTGTTATTTGTTTCAGCGCAAAAGAAAAAGCAGGCTGAGGAGGCAGCAAAAAGGGCAGAAGCTGAGGAACTGGCCAAAAAAGCAGCAAGGGAAGAAGAAATAAAAAAACAGGAAGAGGAAGTTGCTTCGAGGAAACAAAAGGCTGAAAAGGTAGGCACAGCCTTAAATAAAAAGGTTGAACGAGGAGACAAGGCAGGAATCAAACTGCCGATTATCATTGGTGCACTGGCCGGTATTGCTATTTTGGTATTCATTGTTATAAAAATAACCGGTCCCAAGGAAGAAACTGTTCAAAAAGAAGCAGTAGTTATTGAGGATAATCTTACATTTAATGCCGAGTACGACTTGTCATCAGATGGCTATGATCTTAAGCTTTCCTATCCTTCTGATAAGTTTAAAAAAGTACATGTAGAGGATGGAGGAAACTCCAAGCATGTTTTCTTTGAACAGGAAGAGAATCCGGACATATCGGTTGAAGTAATATGTGAAAAGATACTTAAGTATCCTTTTTCCGAGTCAAACTTTTTATGGGAATGGGAAGCAACTACCAGAAATAATGAGCTTAAAGAAAGTGTAAAAGCTGTAACCGGTGGTGGAATAATATCGCGGGAGAGTCAAAGCACCATAAGTTCTGATAATAGCGTTATGTATGAA
Source organism: Butyrivibrio sp. AC2005 (assembly GCF_000424145.1). Lineage (GTDB taxonomy): Bacteria > Bacillota > Clostridia > Lachnospirales > Lachnospiraceae > Butyrivibrio. Next base: position 10,014 of record NZ_AUJI01000030.1, on the reverse strand, counting down.
TATCTATGCAGTGCGGATAAGGATGAGCATAATTCAGCACTTGCAGGCTGGTATGTAAAAAGCGGTGATAGTATTTACAAACTTATTGCAAAGAGTACTTCAAACAGTGATGACGTAGAAGCAAATCTGAAAATGCGGGATCTCTTTGAAGAAAACAATACTGAAAATGCTCTTAAAACTCCGGGCAGTAATACTCCGACAAGTACCGATGTGGAGGACGTCAGCTTTTACGACAAGGCTAAAATCACATTGGCTTTACCCAAGGGCTTATTTACACAGTATCTTAAGTACGATAACTATGGCGGTGTAGAGAGCGGTGGCCAGGTCTATTACACAGATAATAACGGCGCACTACTTGTTATAACTGCTGTGGATTTTGGTTCTTCGGATTCCCTTGATCCCAGTAATATCGATATGCAAAAGCTTTATGCCACCTACAATTCATTTATTGAGCAAACGGTGGTACCCACTTCCAAAAGAGAAATAGAAGAGGAAAAAAATGCCGTGCTTGGCGTAATGGATACATATAAAAAAGCGAAGGTTAATGTTGATGGAGTGGAAATGCGTGAATCAGATTATTATGATATATCAGTTATCAATGATCGATATATTGTACTGAGCTTTAGAATGTATTCACCATACAAGGATGCAGAGGTATACGACACAATTTTCGAAAATGCTCTTGCGCATATGTATGATCATAATGGGGGAATGAGCTATGAGTGATGTTAATTTAAATGAAACAGAAGAAACTGCAGCGTTATTTGTATCTACGCAAAAAAAGAAGGAAGAAGAAAAAATAGCTGCCAGGGAACAGGCAAAACGAGATGCAGAAGCGGCTGAAGTTGCAAGAATGGAACGTGAAGTTCAGGAGCAGAAGGCAAAGGTTAAAAGTCAGCGGGCAAAAACTGCAAAGATTATTGCCGTAGTTATAGCTGCTGTTGTACTGATTCCAATAATACTTTTGTTTATTTATACCGCTATGACATCTATTGACTATGCTCAGCTTGACTTTAATTCTCAATATGCATCGTCAAAAGATAATTATATTTATACATTCAAATTCCCGGATAAGCTTTATGGAAGTGTTTCCGAGAATGATTATGAATCCGGGATTCAATTGGATTTTGCGACCAAAGCGGATGATATGGTTAAAACGAAAATCATAATATTTGATGAAGCCTTCAGTGCTGATGAGCTTGTTACCAGTGCATCCGTTAATAGAATTGCTCCTTCCGAGAGAATTGATTCATTGTCAAGGGAAGCCAAGAGAATTTTGCAGGCTGAGTTTACCAATGCTCAGATTCTGGATGAGGAATCGGCAGATCTTGATGCAACAGAACCCGGCAAATTCTTCTATAAATGCACTTTTAAATGTGATGGCTATTCAGGTGGTGCACAGTGCTGGCAACAGCTAAACAGCAAAGGAGATTCCAAGAAAATACTTCTGATCTGTTCAAAAAAAGGCGAAGATCCTACAGACAGCCTTACACTCAGAGATTCATTTTTTGATACTAACAGTGATGAGGCACTGGTAATTCCCGGCGGAACTCCCCTTGAATCGGCAACCTGCACTGAATATGTATCTTATGATGACAAACATATGCTGATTAAATTGCCGGGCGGCAGGTTTTCTCATGAAACGGTGGGCAGTTATGAAATCTGGTCTGACCTTAACGGTGCATCAATAATTATCGGAATGTCACCTATGAATCTGGATTTCCAAAGTCTCACAGATGAGCAGCTTATATCATGTTATCAGCAGTTGCTGGATGGAGCCTATGTCTCAAAATGTGGAATATTCTCAAACAGAGAAGCTTTAGGTGATCCATCATTTAGTAAAAGTTCATATTGGGCAGACTATAAAGTCAACTGTGGTGGGATTCCTTATTTGGAAAAATATTTAGGCACAATGTGGACTGATGAACAGACAAAGGAAGTATACTGGATGACCTTTGAGGTGGTAGCTCCCTTAAAAGATAAAGCCATCTACACTGAACTCTTCACAAATGTATCAAATAGCCTGGAAGATATGTAAATATATAGGAGGAGCAATATGAGTTATCTGTTAACAGCCGTATTTGAAAACGGTTTTTGTGAATTATATCTACCGGATGTAGACAATAGAAAGGTACCTCTTGAAATCAAACCCTATATAAGCGGCAGGGATGATGATGTAATTCTTCCTGTAGAGGTATGGGACGGAATCTGGACCTTTACATCTGACGGTAAATATACGATTACCCAAAATGAAACTAAAATAGATAAAATTACCATCTCCGATGGTATGTTTGTTAACTGTGAATTTAAGGACGGTCAGATTTTTTCATTTACTGCAGAAGAAATAACTGATGGTAACACACAGTTTAAAAAGTACTTTTTACGTCCTGATACCCAGATGAAAATCACAATAGGTAAGGATGATTCCAACACCATCAGCTATAACAACAAATTCGTTTCACCAAAGCATGCTGAAATCGCCTTTTCACAGGAAGGTGCGATTATAAAAGATCTGGAGAGCATGAACGGAACCTTTATAAACGGGCGAATGCTAAATGGTGAGAAAAAGCTTATTTTCGGTGATGTAATATATATCATCGGTCTGAAAATTATTTTCCTTGGTAATACTATAGCAATCAATAACCCTAAAAATTCCTGTAAAGTAAACGGCATAAAAGAAATAAATATTACTTCTACCGGTGGGGATGCTGAAGAGTTTGAAGAAGAGGAAGAAAAGTATTTCCTCCGCACTCCCAGAAAGCTTGAAATATTGGATACAGAGACAATTACACTTGAAAAATGTCCCCCCAAACAGAAGCAGGAAAAGCCTCCGCTGCTGCTTACCATTGGACCATCCTTTACAATGGTAATCCCTATGGCGCTTGGTGCAACCCTGGCTATGGGCGAAGGAATGTCAGGAGCAGGCGTTGTTATGGGCTTTGGTGCTGCCTGCATTGGCGCTATATGGGCTATCGTAAACAACAAGCATCAGGATAAAGTATTCCGTGAAGCTGAAATGAGAAGGGTTAAAAACTTCGAAAATTACACTGTTGAAATGATGGGTGTCATCAAAAATAAAATGGAATACAATGTGGCTGTTTTAAACAGAACATACCCTTCAGTAAATGAAGCAGCTGACATAGGAATAGGCGAGACACCAAGGCTGTGGGAGAAGAGCTCGGTACACGACGATTTCCTTGATATCCGTCTTGGAACAGGTGATATTCCTTCATTTAATAAAATCGATACAGCAAAAGAGCAGGCTATGATGGAACATGATCCTCTAAATAAAAAGACAGAGGAAATCAAGCTAACCATGTCTGAGCTTAAGGGAGTTCCTGTTTCACTTTCACTTTATAAAAACAGGTTTGTCGGAGTTGTTTCACCCGACAGGGCAAGTGCAATTGCTATTGCAAGAACAATGACAGTGCAGCTTGCCAGTGCTCATCCTTATACAGATGTAAGAATGTGTATGGTATTTCCGTCAAAAGAACGGGATAACTGGAACTACATGAAATTCCTTCCGCATATCTGGTCTCCCGACGGCAAGCTTCGTCTTATGTGCTGTGATAAGAACAGTATCGGTGATGTAATGTACTTCATGTCAGGTATTATCCGTGACAGAATTGACAAGACCGGAAAAGGCGCTGAAAGGACTGATGATCATAAGAAGGTCCTTCCGCATTATGTTTTTGTCATCGCTGATTACTCTCTGATAGCGGAGGAGCCTATATGTAAATATCTGCTTAATCCAACAGAAGATATGGGTATTTCCGTTATTATGCTGGCAGATGCACCGGATAAGCTTCCAAGTGGTTGTACCACAATCGTAACCGCAAGCGAGAAGGACTGCAGCTTTATTTCCACAGTGAATGCATTCCCCGGAAGATACAATGTAACCTTTGATAGTCTTCCTCCGCTCAAGGCAGAAGCCTTTGCAAGAAAGCTGTCAGGCATACATTTGAGAGAGACCGGAGTTTCCACAGCTATACCTGATATACTTACCTTCCTTGATATGTATAAGACCTCCAACATTGAATCTCTCGATATCTATCATAGATGGCTTGAAAACAGAACCTATGAAAGCATGAGAGCAATGATTGGTTACAAATCCGGCAACCAGCCGCTGTACCTTGATATTCATGAAAAATATCATGGACCTCATGGTCTTGTTGCAGGTACTACAGGTTCCGGTAAATCAGAGACTCTGCAGAGCTATATTTTGTCTCTGGCAGTAAACTATCATCCCGATGAGGTGGCATTTATCCTTATCGATTATAAGGGTGGCGGAATGGCACAGAGCTTTGAGGGACTGCCGCATGTCTCAGGTGTTATCACAAATCTTGGAGGAAATGCGACAAACAGGGCACTGCTTTCAATAAACGCTGAAATAAAGCACAGGCAGCAACTTTTCAATGACTTTAAGGTAAAACATATTGATGCTTATATAGAGCTTTATCGTTCCGGTATAGCAACCGAGCCAATGCCTCATCTTCTTATAATTGCAGATGAATTTGCTGAGTTGAAAAAAGAACAGCCTGAATTTGTTCGTTCTCTTGTATCCGCAGCCCGCGTAGGACGTTCACTTGGTGTAAATCTTATTCTTGCAACCCAGAAACCTTCAGGCGTTGTAGACGATGAAATCTGGTCGAATACAAGATTCCGTCTTTGCCTCCGTGTTGCCGATAAGACTGATTCAAATGAGATGCTAAAGAGACCGGATGCTGCATATATCACAGGAACAGGTCGTGGCTTCTTCCAGGTAGGAAGCGATGAAATCTTTGAAGAATTCCAGTCAGGCTGGTCAGGCGCAGAGTATGAACCTGATATTCCGTTTACAGATGAGAAAAATGCGAAGGTTGAACTCATAAATCTCATTGGTAAAAATGGCGTTCCGAAAAAGAAGGATAAGAATAAGAAATCAGACAATATTAAGAAGCTCACGCAGCTTGATGCTATCGTAAGGTACACTGCAAAAATAGCAGAGGAACACAATATCGCCGCTGTAAGACAGATATGGCTGCCTGCTTTGAAGAAAAGAATATATCTTAGTGAACTGCAGACTGAAAAAGCAGAAGGCTTTAGCTTAAGGATTCCTATCGGTATTGTCGATAATCCTGAGATTCAAAGCCAGTACACAGCTTACGTTGATTTCCTTTCAGACGGCAATCTTCTTATCTGCGGTGCATCAGGATCAGGAAAAACCACACTTTTGCAGACCATAATCTATGGTGCGGTAACAAATTACAGTGCCTCGGATGTAAATATCTACATACTGGATTTTTCATCACGTACAATGGCTATCTTTTCAGCTATGCCTCACATTGGTAGTGTTTGCTTCGATGGAGAGGATGAAAAGCTTAACGATACCTTTGAGTTCTTCATGACAGAGCTTACTGAAAGAAAGAAGAAATTTGCCGGAATGGGAATCGGCTCCTACAAGGAATATGTTCAGCATGCATCTGACTGCCCGGCACTGCTTCTTGTTATTGATAATTTTGTTGCTTTCTATGAGAGCTATGACAGATTTGAGGATGATCTTTCTGTTCTTACAAGAGAAGGCTCAAGCTATGGAATTTACACTATTATAACAGCTAATGGCTCCAGCGATCTTAGAAGCAGACTCCGCCAGAACTTCAATACCGGTATCGGACTTCAGATGCCTGACCGCTTCGAATATGAAGCAGTAGTCGGAGATCACACTGAAATTGTTCCGGAAGGAAAGACACCCGGCCGCGGACTTATCAAGGCTCCGGGATGTGTTGAATTCCAGGTAGCACTTCCTGTAGAGGAAACGGAAGGTCTTTCTCAGGCACAGAGCATAAAAAAGAGTCTTTCTTCAATTGAATTATCAGGTGGTTCCGAAGGCGCTAAAAAGCCGGGACAGACTCTTGATTCTCTCACGATTAATGAACTCATGAAGGAGACAGAGACACTTCCTGAAAACAAGCTTGCTGTTGGAAAATCCATTGATGGAGAAAACATAATTTCCTTTGATATGGATAAAGAATACTGTATAAGCCTTATTGGCCTTGGAGAAACCGGTAAGACAAATCTTATTAAGGCGATTGCCCTGGAAGCTAAGGCAAAAGGAAGCGATGTAATAATCTTTGATGGAAAAAATGAAGAGCTCAAGGATTTTGCAGCACAAAACGGAATTTCAAAATACGTAACCGATGATGCTGGCCTTTTCAAGCTGATGCAGGATGAAATAGTTCCTAAGTTTGGCGAGAGAAACAAAATCGTTAACGAAGCTAAAAATTCCGGTAAGTCTGTTGTGGATGCAATGAAGGGTCAGCAGAGAATCCTTTTCCTCATAAATGATTATGCTTCCTTTATAGAAACAGTCTATTCGGAAGAATATGGCATGAACGGATTCTTCGAGACTGCTCTTGAAAAAGGAAAAGATCATAAGATCTACTTTATTGCAGCAATAAATAATGATGATGTTTCAGACTATGCAAGATATCAGGTATCAAGACAGTTTACATCTATGGAAAGTGGTGTAAATCTTGGTGGTATGTTTGATCAGCAGAAAGTTCTTCATTTTGAGATGACCTCCGCAGATGCAGTAAGACAGCTTCCTGCAGGCTTTGGATATGCACTCCTGGAGGACGGAACCCCTGTGAGAATGATAACACCACTTGTATAAAAGGAGGCAGGCTATGAGCAGAATTTTTCTTGAAACAAAAGTACCAAGTATTGCAAAGACCTATGAGTTTTCAGTGGACTCTGTAATGTCTGTTGGTACTGTAAAAAAAGAGATGATAAAGCAGATAACTGATGTTGAGAATCTGAATATATTTCCTGATCCCGACAAAGTACTTTTCTGCAGTATAGATATGCAGGGACTATTACAGGACAATGAAACTCTCGGAAGTATCGGTGTAAAAAGCGGGCAGACAATTATGCTTATCTAGGAGGAGAATGCTATGGCAGATATGACAAATGTTGATGCTCAACGACTCAGGCAGACAGCAAACAGAATAAGTAATCTTGCCGGTGATCTTTCTTCCAATGTCGGAAAGATAAATGATGCTTTGGGAAATCTTAGCAAGGGCTGGCAATCGGATGTCGCTACCAGATTTTTACAGAATTGGCAGGCAGATCAGGAAGCTCTGAATGAGATGCTGGACCAGTATTTAGAAGTTGGCGATATCATGAATGAAATGGCAAACGATTATGAGGCTTCAGAAAGTGAAGTACAAGGGTTGATCGGAAAATTAAAAATTTAAAAATCAGGAGGCGAAATTATGGCAGCCGGAAGTGATACAAAGATGGATATTGCGCTTTTGCTTTCAACCGCAGAATCGCTTACCCCTCTTATAAAAAATCTTGAAAATGTATTTGAACAGTTTCAACAGGAAATAAAGAGTTCAAGAAGTAACTGGCAGGGAGATGGCTCAGACGATATCAAGAATACTGCAGCACAGCTTAAGGAAAGCTCTGCTGAAATAATCACAGTCCTCAATGGCTATGTTTCAGGTCTTAAGGAGCTTGCAGGTGTTTATGATAAAGCTGAGACGAAGGTCGAAAATACCAGTAAATCTCTAAAATTTGATAATACTTTTATGTAATTATGAAACAGGGGGTATTGACATGAAATTCAATTATCAGCAGACGATACAGCAGGCCCAAAACCTTGAGCAGCTGGCATCTGATCTTACAAGGAAAACCAAACCGGCGCTTGGTGGTGTAAAGGATAATCTTAACGCAGCCTGGACAGGGGATTCCGGAAAAGCCTTTATCAAATTTCTTGATGAAGTGGAATCCGATATGGACGCCAAGGCAAAATATTTAAAAGGCGTATCGGATTATTTAAAGAAGACAGCCAGGAAGATTAAGCAGGCAGAGGAAAGAGCAAAACAATCTGCAGCAGGAATATCATAAGAAAAGAGGTAATCTATGGCTACTAAAAATACTGTAAATATTCAAAAAATGAAATCTGCCGCAACAGAGCTTGATAATATCTATTCGTCAATGTCAAAACAGCTAAAAAAGCTTGATGAAACAATGTCCGCTATCAAACAGGTATGGTCGGGAGAAGCTGCAACGACCTATCTGAAAAAGTATGAGAAAAACTATAATGCCTTTCAGAATATGGCAAATGCAATCAGAGGTGCCAGTGATGCACTTACCGAAAACTGTAACACCTATGACCAGGCTGATACAAAGGCTATGGATATCGTTGACAAGCTTTCCAGAAGAGGCTGATGCCAAAGAATTATAAAGGAGGAAAATGATGTCAGATATAAATATAGAGGTCGATGCGAAAAAGCTAAGAACATTGGCTGAGTCTGTTGACAGGGTCCAAACAGAACTGAAAGAATCCTGCTATTCTGCAAAAGAGCAGATAGATTCCCTTAAGAATATCTGGACAGGCGAAGCAGCAAATACATATCAGACAAGCTTTCAGCAACTGATGGATGAGTGTAATGATGCCCTTAATGTCATGGGTAAAATGGTAAATTCTCTCTACGATTCAGCAGACGGATATGAAAAAGTAACTAAGGATATTGAAAATTCGAAGGATATTCCCAAGTTACCGACAAATGTATTTGGCTAAAATCTAAGGGGGTGATTATATGGCTTATAAGATTTCATATAAGGTTGTCTCTGAGCAGGGTGAGCAGCTTAAGAAAATAGCAAAGGATATGGATAACTATATAAACCAGTTAAATCAGATAATTGGTAAATTGGGCGGAGATGAGCTCCTGGTAAATGTTCGAAATGACTTACAAAAATTTATAAGACAGCTTGAGGAAGAACGAACGGTTCTTAATCTTTCCGGACAGGTGATTTCAGAGGTTGTTCAGAGCTATTCCAATGTTGAGAAGAAAACTGTTCAAAAGGTCGACAGAGCAAAAGCTCATAACAGAGATTTCTATAAAAGGCCTGTTGTTGTCGCTTCTGCAGGTGCTGTAGCAGCTGCCGGTGGTGGTTCAGCCGCAGCAGCAAGTTCAGTTGTTGTAAACAGTGGCGGGCAGGCGACTGTAAATGTCAGTTCTACAGTTGTAAACCAATCAGTTATAAACCAATCCATAACCAATAGCTTTGCAGATTCAGGTCAGGGAATTCCGGATATCGGGTCAGTAGCTCCGGATGGACTTGGAGGTATTTCCGGATTGGATTCACTTAATCTTGATCCCGGTACTGTTGGCACAATAGCAGCTGCAGGTGCTGCGGTAGCAGCCGGTGGCATTGCTGCGAATGCAATAAATGAGAAAAAGAAGAAGAGATTGGAAAAATAATTGGTGGCAGTAAAATAGCAGGTACTATACAATGAGAACGCTACGAAGTGGCGGGCGAGCTGACAGTATATTTTTAAATTTCGCTAAAGCAAATAGCTGTGACCGGTGTTTTTTCTGCTACAATCTTGGATGCTATTAATTGTAGCAGTTCAATTTGTGGTCGAAGTTCTGCCTATATCCCGATAAATGCAGATATAGGCAGTTATTTTAATGGCAAGTACTCTGCCTACATTCCAAATATTGCTGATATAGGCAGAATAACAGAGGTAAAATCAACTGCCGATATTAAATAAAAGTGAAATAGAGGCAGAAAACACTCCTTAAAATGAACTGCCTATATCATGAAAAGACCAGAATGAGGCAGAATGCGTCGTTACTGAGGACAATACGTCCATTTACTTTCACAGAACAGTAATATGATGTATAAGCATTATCTATGTACATAATTTTGCACATGAAAACATCTATAATTATCTTAGAAGCTAAGGTGATGTATATGTGAAGGAGTGCAGATTATGGATACTAATTATCTTATAAGTGACTATGATTTTCCTGTATGTAACCACACGCTTCATCTGACCATTTCCAAAAGAAACATTATTGGGTGACCAGGTGCAGTCAAACATTCCCCCATTACTCTAGCTTGACATTTCAAACTGACTACTGTCGTGGTTATCAAATACCTCCTTTTTTTGATAATGATATGTTTTATCGGGAAGAGGAGGATATTATATTTGTGCAAATTTACCAAATGTACAAAATC
>NZ_AUJI01000029.1 GCF_000424145.1 Butyrivibrio sp. AC2005 | reverse complement strand
TATCGCTTTTCCGATACGCTCCAGGATCACAAGACCGCAGGCCCAAATCCAGCCATGTTCAGGTACGAGTGCCAGTGCAGGAATCGCCAGAGCCTGTATTACATAGCCTGTGATAACAAATGTCCAGTATTTCTTCGTTTTATCTGCTATAAATCCGGATATGAGCCTTAGTGAATACCCGCACAATTCTCCTATACCGGACACAAATCCGATGGTTGCAGCGGATGCCCCTGCGAGGTTCAGATATTCGCCCAATATGCTTCTGGCGCCTTCATGAGTCATGTCCGAAAACAGACTTACGATTCCCATCAGGGTTATAAATATTATGGCGCCAGACAAAGCCCTTTTTTTATCCATGTTCTACTCCACTAATCCCGATTTGTCATCGTCTATAAAACTGGAATATAATATGCATTCATTCTAACATAACGCTTGACGAAATTCACGGAATTATATATAGTCAAAACGAGCTGAACAATGGATATTTAACCACCATTCAGCTCGTAATTATCTTAGGATATCTCATTTACAGAAAAACTTTCACACACTCTCATAGAATTCCTCTGTATTAAGACCTATACTAAGCATCATCAAGTAAAGTGTAAAATCGTATATTCTCGGGATATCATCACTTCCCAATATATTTTCTCTTATAGAACCTGTTTTGGCAATAAGACATAAATACTGATATTGTTTATCAATATACTGGGTATTGTTATTAGGGTGTGCATAACTAAAATGCTGTGTTGGTGTTAATGCAATTAAGTTTTCCAAAAAATCTGCAATATCCGGAAACTCACTTGCAGGAAATATATGATGAATCTGCGTTGCTAAATCATTAATATGTCTTTCGTCATAAACCTCTGTTTTTCCTGAACGATATAAATCATTAAACTTTCTCAGATTTCGTTTCGCACGATTAATTCTATATGTTGTCATGTAATCATCTGCGGGCTTAGGTGATGTGATTTCATAATCAACTCTTGTCATTTCCTTTGGCTTTTCCGACAAAATATCACGCCAATTTCTTTGGTTATACATCAGCATATCCTGAGTAATGATATCCTTAGAAATACGCCCTCTTTCTGTGCCACATTTCTTGTATTTACAAGCAAGAGGGTTTAATACTTTTGTAAAAATTCTTCCGCACTCAGTTGCCCCGTTAATTGGAGTATTGTGAATAATAAACTTAGTATATCCGTCTTTTAAATCCTTGAAACTATTCTTATCTTGAAGTCTGAAAAAGTATTCAAACAGGTGATAAACTCCACTATCTCGTAATACTTTTTCGATATAAAGACATAAGAAATTATATGCATTTCTTTCTCTAAAGCTGATATATATTTCTCTAAGGCATTCTTCTTTTAATCTGTTAAAGACCTTCAATATTGTCCTTTTTCTGTCCCCTGTTTCCAAGTGTTTCTCTGAGGCTTGCTATTAGCGCCAGCTTGTCGGCATTCTGTTTTAATGTCTTATTCTTCTCAGAAGTAAACTTTTCTATACTTGCAAGAATTCGCTTCTGATTAAAAGAAAGTCCGCCGGCATGCATCTCAGAAATCCTGTTCCTGGTAGCAAGGATCCGTGCCTCCATTGTCTCTTTTTCCAAATTCATCTTTGTTTCTATGGAGGTCACTTCTGCACGTATTTTCTCGCTCACGGCACTCTGGGCTGCAGTTATCTTCTCATAATTCTGCTGTGCCTGTACATTAAACTCCTCATGCATGGATTCAACATCTTTAAGAAGGGCGGAAAGACTTGCCTCCGTAAGGGCAAAATCTGCCCCGAAAAGCATAGCCAGCAGAATTGCAAATATTTCATAGATCACAGGATTTACAATCTCATGAAGCCCGTTTATGGACGGAATCAGGAACTTTACCACAAGAATTCCCGCAAGCCCAAAGGCTATGCTGACCGGTACGCATATCCTGCCCTGAATGTTTAGGGGCATTTTGCTGTAATCCCACCATCTTGCGTGGAATCTTTTCTCAAGCACCCACGATGTTCCAAACTCCGCGACTGCACTGCCAATATAGCATACGATAAATACTGCCCATACGGGAAATGAAGGATCAGACAGCCCAGGTATCAGGGTAAACACTATAGATGCTATGACAACGCAGCTCCCATATATAGGGCATACCGGGCCAAACAGAAATCCCCTGTCTGCCCACTTCTTTTCTTTGGCAGTACAATATATGGATTCCCAGATCCATCCAAGAAAACTATAGAAAATGAATTCAACAAAATACCAGGATATTAGCATATGGTCTCTCCATCCTCACTCAATTGTTCCGAAAACTTGCTTTTCATCTATGCATTGCAAGCTCCAGGCTATCCATATACTGACACATGGAGTGATTGAAATTGACATATGCAACAGTCTTAAATTCATCTGTTGCCTGTGCTACTGTAGCAACAACTGCACTCGTCTGATTATATAAAGTGATCATTACCGGTACATTCAATATCTTTGACAAACCTCTAAAGCAGATGGATCCTGCTTCGGGAAGTACTTCTATATCCTCTTTTTTTGTTACTGTAACTGGTTTATCATCAACAAGTACTTCAAATTGATCATAAAACTCCGATGCGAAGGCTACACTTTTTGTAAGCTGCTCCCAGGTCACCCTGTATGTCAGCTCCCAATTAGACTGTGTCCATCCGTTTGCGTCTGATATACTTAGCAAATGCATTTTTGTTTCTCCTCGTTGCCCTTTTCTTCCATAAATTTAAGCCAATACTTGCAAACATAAGAAAGTGGATTAACCCAGATTCAGGCTGTAAATATTCGTTCTTTACACTCTTATACAATTATAACGTATTTAGGTTCCTTTTTTTCATAATTATTGGCATTACCACCTTCTCTTAACATAGGAGGAATTGTTTTATGCCAAAAAGAAAAAAGTTTGATATACATGACCTATATCCCAAAGATTATCACTTTGACTGGGATGCATTCGAAAAGAATCCTGAAGGATATAAGTTCACAGAAGCTGATATCGCCTACTCTAATGCGATGGATCTGGAACGGTTTGAAGAAGAGGTTCAGATGACTCCTTACGAAAAGCGGGCTGTCCGCAGATGGGTAATGGATGGTCACAGCCCTTATGAGAATCCCGGCTCTAAATATCTCTGTATGACAGGGTCGGAACCCTATGATTTCCTTACTGTTTACCGCATGGACAAGGAGCTGGAACAGGACATGAAGGGAATGAATAAGACCCAGAAAATAGCCTATCTAAAGGAATTCATGGGATGGACTGATGAGGATAAACCGGATGAAATTCCTGAAGAATCATCCGACTGGCTTCCCTTTGATCCTGATGATGAGAATCCTTTCGGTCTGATCTAAGTAATATGGCTGCCAAGGAACAGCGTAATGGAAAATATATGTCGCAGACCATGAAAAAATCTGCATCTTTTAAATATCAACACTAAATAGTCGTAATTACATACATTCGTGATACAAAAGGGTCTCGTTAACTTTTTCAGCGAAGTCGCGAAACCTCTATTAAGTTTGCGCATCTTTAGTAGTGACATTGTCGAAAAAGCGCACATATCTGCATGATCCGATTTTTGTATAGTGCATAAAAAGAGACCTTATAGACGGTATTTCGTAATATACCATCAAAAAGGTCTCGTTAAGTTATTCAATCAAGCTGGTGTTCACTGCTATTTCACTGGCTTGTCGGTTTAAGCTAAACCTGTAAAATATTTAAAGATAGCAGTGTAAAAAGTCAAAAGTTCGGCTTTTTACACTTTTTTATTTAAAAATTTAAAGCAAGAAATTGTAAAAAGCCGAACCTTTTAAGATAAATCTGTAAAAAGCCGAACTATGAATTAAGTACAACACTATAGACATTATGAAAAGTATAAATTGCGAAAATCCTTATCTATTCTTCTATTTTCGCCAGTATACAAATATATCATCACTATTTCTAGTTGTACATGCATAATACTCCGGTATTACTAATTCTTTCCAGCCATTTTCTACGCTTACTCCATGTGGGCGTGATGCCAACCTCTTATACTGTTTCCATAATATTTTAAACATATCATCAATGATATAAAGGCGGATTAAAAGTATAGTTGTATCCCCCATACAATATCCACTGTTAGCATCGGGCGATAACCGCCAAATGCAAATTTGGCTTTAAGCACCTACAGCACCAATCAAAATTGAATTTGAACAGCTGGAAGCAGCAAAAAGGATAGGAAGCATGCTACAATTACGGAATATTCCTGAGAATTGTTCCTTGATTTTCATTAAGTAATATTGTTTTCATCCCCCCTCAACAATAGTGTATCCATTCCCGGACAGCTTAACAATGATAACTCTGGTTTCATCAGGTTCCAGAACCTCTACATCAAAGCTGTCATCGGAAGTCCAAATGACATTATAATCAATGCAAAAATCAACAGAAGTTTCTTCGATCTGTATTGCTTTCTTGCTCACGTGCTGTCCCGGTGCGGGGAAACCCTTCCTGCCCTTTGGATAATCAATATAGATGTAGTTACAGTACTCATCTCCGCCGATCGAGTAATTCACGGCCTCAACCTGGCAATCGCCTTTGGGCGAAGGATAAACGTCCAATATTATGGCATCTTCTTTAATTACAACGAACAGAATGCCAGCAAAAAGCACACAGCCTAAAATAGCTATAGCTGCGATGATTCCCAAAATAATCTTGATAATTATTGATGACTTTTTCATACCTTCCTCCTAAATTACTCGACTATCTCTTTCAATTTAAATACTGTGCCCTTCACACAAACCAAATTCCCCATCAATCAAACTCACAGATATATCCAATATACCCCTTAAAAGACGGATAATACCTGATCACATCCCCCGGAATGTCATTGATGTAGAATTTATCATCAGCTTTTTTGTAAATATACTCAGCGTAGTTCTCATCGATCTTGGTTCCATTGTCCAAAGTTTCATGGTAGCTGGGCTGTCCTTTAAGCCAATGCTTCCTGTAGCAGTGACTTTGGCAGTAGCTGACTGTGAGGTTCGGATCTATCCAGTGCCACCAAAAGCTGGCCCCGGTATTCGTGGCACCGATGTAAAAGCTGACATTCTGCAAATTCTGAGCCCTTATGAGATTATCAACCTTTTCAAATTCCTCGTCACTTGTCATGGAAACAAGGTAGCCGCCTTTCTCCTCACACTTCTTTGCAGCCTCTTCCCAGGTGCAATCCTCAACGAAAAGCTCATATCGATGATCTGCGGAAGCCAGCTTCCCTGTTGAAAGGAATGCCCTGACATCATCTATTTGAAGGTAGTTCTCAGGCTCTTTTGCACTATTCTTGTCGTAAACGGCAGCAACCCTCTCACCATAGGTCTTCTCATCAACCTCTTCCTCATCGATGTAATACTTGCGGATCATGCTGTCTACGTATTCTTCCTCATCCTTCGGATCCTCCAGCTCACTGTACTCCGTCCAGTCTGCGGACAAAGCGCATTTCCAGATTCCGTCCTCAAGAGAATAAACATAGTCATAGTAGTAACCCATATGACCATCTGAGTTGCATAAAAGCCCGCTTTTTTCAATGTACGTAAAATAAAGTCTGGCGGTCTGGAGCACATTTACGGTTCCATCATGATATGCGAGAATTTGGCAGCCGCCCACCTCAACACTGGTGTCTACTACAAGTTCCGGAATATCGTCATCATCAACGTAGATGAATGAGTAGAACATATCATTGTAGCCTTCAGGCGTTTTTTTATCGAGATAATCAAGATAGCCCTCATTCCAGGATGAGTAACCTGTTCCGAAAATATCACCGGTGTAGGAGTCGGTGGATTCTTCGGATTGCTCAGAATTCTCAGAGGATTTCTGCGAGTTTTCAGTGTCTTTCTTTAAGCCACCCGCGCCGTCATCATTACCAGAATTCTTAGAATCTTTTCCTGATGTAACTTGGGCATCGTCTCCCTGTCCGGAATCAGTCTTACTACGGTCTCCCTGCTCGGTAATAGTCTTAGAACTGCCTTCCTGACCGGTAGCAGTTTCACTACCACCATCAACTTCTCCATCCTCTGCCACGGCCCCGGCTTCCTCAGTGCTCTCTTCGCTTCCCTCACTTTCACCAGCTCCTTCATCCACAATAACCTCCCCTGAAGAACCCGGCGTATAAGTACATCCCCCAAGCAATGTTGCCGCGGACATAACAATCGCTATAATCTTGTATTTCTTCATTTAAAGCCTCCAACCAAAACTTCAAAAATAACATTTAAGCCAGTATGCTTTCTTACTGTATTACTATTCTACTTACTGTATTACTATCCTACTTTCAGTATTACTATCCTACTTCCTGTTTTTCTCAATCCACTCGGTAGCAAAATCAACAAGCTCTCTTTGCTGCATCAGACGCAGCTTTGCATCACCAATAAAAGCAGTTTTCACTTCATGCTCTTTTTCAAAAGCTTCTCCTATATCGTCAAAGTCCTCGCTATCAACAAATAGTGTCTCATATGCTTTCCAGACTCTTTTTCCATCTTCCATGACTGCGCTGTGCTCTGTGCAGTTATGCTTCTTTCCCAAATACAATAGCACGCTTCATTCTTTTTTCAATAAATGCAGCTGTAAGTAATTCCCTAGCTTCTATATCACCATAAAACAAAGTATTGGACGACAAATCTTTTTTACTTTCGTCATTGACAATACTATATTCTTTTTTGATACCATCAGATATTACCTTAATTATTAGTTTGGCTTCAGCTCCCTCTTCCTGTTTCTTTTGATTTGTGGTGGAGAGTTCACTTCTTTTTGCTTCTTTATTTCTACTTTTTTTATCATGTTTAAAAACCATTTGGTTTGATTCTTCCCATATTTCTTGCGTAGTTGTATATATTTTTCTTCCACCCTTAGTTATTTTTTTGTATAATGAATTTTTTTTGCTCCATCCTTAAAGTAGTATCCACGACACAACTGACAATAGAAAATATTAACAACTTCTCTGTCCGGTGATAGGAAATTTATCATTTTCTTTCGTTTATACAACCGAAATTCATGTATTGGACATATCATAAATAGTTGCTTCATTTTGTTTTTTAGCCTTTAGCTATAACAACTACATTGTTGTTGATAAGTACTTGATCTGCTAAATTAGTGTTTTTTTCGTCTCCACTTTCTTCCTCTGCTTTACTCAAAAATTCATCATACAATTCTTGCGCTGTAGCAGTGTGCATTTCATCCGGATTAGCTGCTGTGAGGTTAAGCACAAACTTTTCATTTATTTTTTTCTCTGAATCATATCCACAAAGAGCCCAGCCATGTGATTTAGCATCTTCGTTATAATAATATGTAACCCCGTCAGGTACCTTAATAGTCAAAACACAAGCTGGCTTTCCTGACAATTCCGCAATACTGACTTCAGAAAGTTTGTTGTAATCGATCAATTGACCCTTGTCCTTTGGTTCTTTATCTTCTCTTATATCAATTATTCCTGAGCTTTTAGAAGTATCTTCATTATCTACAGAAGCTGTTGCATCTTCGTTTTCAGTAGCGGGACCTGAAGTTTCCTTGTCATTAGTAGCAGATTCTGAAGTTTCTTTTTCAGTAATAGAACCTGTATCTTCCTCTTCAGTAACAGAGCCAGTATTTTCCACTCCGGCAACAGAACCTGTATTTTTTTTACCACACCCTGTAAGTGCTGATCCCATCATTGTTAAAACCAAAACTATATAAATTATTTTCTTTTTCAAAATTTTATCCTCCATTTTCCCTCTTAATTCTTACCAGACATTTTCTTAATAAAATGTTTTCCTAAAGCCATAAGCTGCTTATCTCCCACCTTTGAGATTGAGGTAGATACTGCCATGTTTTGTAATATTTCTGATCCTATTAGGTTCGCTGCTTTCTCATAATAAGTTGGCTTTGACTCTATTTTTTCTATCTTCTCATTTAGCTCTTTCTTTTCCTCGTCAGTCAGGTACTTCTCCGTAAGCTTATCAACAATACCCTTTTCTACAACAAGACCTCCTGTGATAAATCTTGCAACATATTTCCCGTATCTTTTTATACCGGCTTCAATATCATCACCGACTGATGTTTCATAAGTAGTAGCCGCCCTTACTCCGTCTCTGTCTCTGATAACCCATTGCTTAGTCTCTTCATCAAAATATTTTTCTGCCATTTCTTATTACCTCCATTGGTCAAATTTGTTGTTCTATATATAAGTACCAGGCAGTTTCGATTCGGTTTTATTATTTTTAAACAAAAAAATGCGCCATTTTTCCCACTCATAAAAAAGATGGCGCCAAAATTCAGGTTACTCCTATAAAACATCATTATTACGATAAGTAGCGGGAGTGCTATGTATAGCAGCTCTCAGATTACTATTGTGCTGGGGAGCAAAATAGTTCCCAAGCGCATATTCAAAGTGTTCGAGAAATTTCCTTACAGCTTTTCTGGTGATAGGATTGGCAGGCTCGTAAAGGTCAAAAGAATGATACAGCCCCTCATATACGTCCACCTCTGCCACGATTCCGGCTTCCTTAAGCTTTTTTACAAAGAGTAAAGTTTCATCATAAAATGGCTCATCTGTACATACAAAGGTATAACATGGAGGAAGATGCGAATAATCTGTCTGCCTTGCAGGTGCAGCGTAGGCAGGAACCGCTTCCTTTACATTTTTCCCCAAATAAAGTTTCCATGCCATGTGGTTTCTTCTGGTATTCCAGACTTTGTTATGATTATCCCTTGAAGATCCTGTATCAAAGTTATCAAGCATGGGGTAAAGTGGCATCTGATATGCGATATTTACGCTCTTTTTATCCCTTGCAAGCATACACAGTGCTGCACACAGGGATCCCCCAGCGCTCTCTCCTCCGACCATGATCTGGTCATCGCGGATATCAAGCTTCTTTGCATGCCTTTTTATATAAAGGAGCGCAGCATAGCAGTCCTTAAGGGCTGCAGGATAAGGCGCCTGCCAGGACAGCCGATATCCGGGAGAAACTACAACGACACCATATTTCTTAACAAGATCTATTGCCCTGGTCATATATGCCATTTCCTTCATTCCTGTTGCGAATCCTCCGCCATGAATCCAGAGTACACATGCAGCTCCGCCTTTATAATCTTTTGGTTTGATGACAAGAGCCTTTATATACCTTTTTCCAGTCTTAATTGTTATCTTCTCCTGAACAACGTCCTTATCAGGCCATAGCTTTATTCTTGGCATATGTATTCCTTTCAAATAATATCTCTACGCAAAATATCAAAACTCTTTTTGTTCACGCAGATATTGTTCATATACTTCTTTAATGCTTTTATTCATATTATTGGGCATCATCAATTGTATATAGCAGTTTCTGAACAATCTTTCAGGTATATCTGCAACAGATTTGTACTTCCCAGTTTCATGATTGCTGTTATAGCATCCATATACGAGTGCATTAAATGCATTACTTATTTGCTTATCACTATAAAGATTTATGATTCCCCAAATGGCTGTGTTGCTTTTTACATATTCAACCAATTTTTCATCTTCCAAAATGGCCTCATAATTATCCAATGCCTTCTTTTGGTCATTTTTGTAAAAATAGCAGCAGCCATACTTATTCCAGGTTTCTATGGTTTTAGTTGTATACTTATCGCTTTCATCAAATCCAAATGAAGATTTCCAATATGGATAATCATCAAAAAGGAAGCTGACTAAAAGAAGCAGAAATATTGCTATTATTAAAATAATAAGGTGTCTCTTATTTACTGCTATAACTATTTTTTTACCATTTTCCATATACGCTTTCTATTACTCCATAGGTAAAGAATTCTCTGAGGACCTCACCCTCTATCAAGATTGCTGCCTTAATGTAGATGCATTTATTACAAATAGTGATTTTTCGGATGTTTCTTGTTAGAAACTATATCTGATGATATCACAGATGAGTTGTGAGTGGGGATTAATGAGGGATGCCGGACTCATAAGAATCCGGCGGGTTTAAATGAAGAAATGTGTTTCTGTGAGTACAAGAGGTTTGGGGCTCCTCTTGCTGTGTTTAATATAAAATATGAACTTAAAATAAAACTAAAGCTATTTTGAAAGTTACACTGAAATGTAAAAGTTATTAGCTTTGGGGTACTTCGCTGTTAATTGAATAGTCTAAGTTGTGTTTGTTTTTAGTCAACCTTCAATATCTAGAGTGCGCTTATAATTAGATTCCCTTTTCCTATTGAAGTTAGTTTGCCGGTCGGTGAAATTGTTATTCGAAAAAGTCTCTCCAAAAAGAAATTTAAAAACATTTAAATTTACCCTAAAGTAATTATGTGTTGGCATCGATATATTTTCTGTGAGCGAAAAGAACATTCAAATGGCCAGAATGAATGAAAGAACAAATTTACGATTTTTTGGAGGTTTTTACTTATGTATACTTACGAACTCTTTCTTTCAACAGATGTTAACGGCAAGAAAATCCACTTTATCAATACTGACCACAAGGTTGACAACCTGAATAAATGGCTCAAAAAGCTTGTTAAGGATAATACTATTACTGAAGATGTTGCAAATGCAGTTTCTTATGTTTGGTAAATAGAAATTTTATCGTATGCTGATGTAAGGGTCCGAAAGGATCCTTTTTTCATGCTATTTTTCAAAACCATAAATAGGAAAAAATAGCACAATAAAACAGCCAGAGAACTTTGTCTCCAGCTGTTTTAGAAGGAAATAGAAAATGAAAAAGGAAATTGGTAAAGGCATTTTCATGCCGGGGTTGCATTTTACTGGGTAACTCAGCCATCAAAATGGTTGATACAGCCACAGTAAGTACATTCTGCATGGGACTGGCTGATATCTACATTTATATTCTCGTGGCAGCTCTGACAGGAAATTTCCATCATCTGAGCATAATTGGGATCGGTTTCTCCATTACTTGTGAAGCTGTTGCCTGAAACAAGAAGTGTTGTAATCATTGCTACTGCTACTACTTTAATCATGTTCCCCATACATTTTCCCCGCTTTCGAGAATCAAATATCTTTCTATACTTTCATTGTAAATCTCTCTGTCCAACAAATGTCTAACAAATCATGCAGGCTGGCGATATTTTTATGAAAAAATCATGAAAACACATGTATGAATAGTAATGAAAATTAAAGACTTTTTAGAATGCTTTAATTCTGTTGTCCTATTTTCAACACATTTGTGGGCTATGATTATCAAGATGCAAATACTGCTACAGTTTACCATTGATTCATATGTTGGTAGCGGATTATGAAGAAAAAGAGTATTTACGAGAAAAAGAAATTAACGTTCATAGATACGGTAAATTACAACGGAAGATATATGGATGTTGCCATGTTTCGGAACAGACTTATTATTTCTGGGGGTATCTTACTTATTGTGGCTGTTTGTGCATGCATGACGTTACTTCTATTATGAGCTTCAGTATGGGTGATGGTATATGAAAAAAGGTGTTATCTACAGGATATCAGAAGAACAGATAGAATACATTCAGGATCATACATTCAACATGCTTTATGATAAAACCTTGTACTGGTTATATTCTGAACGTATGCCAATACTCTATCCTTTCCTTCTTCAGAAGAAAAAGGATAAAGTATCGCTTGAAGACTTGCTTGAATACTGCAAAAATCAGAGGATTGAAGTCTATCCGATGACCATAAGGAAAAGTCTGGTACTGACAAATATCGCGGAATATAGGGAAGCATTTGTCATGAGAAAGCGCGGAATACTAATAAAGAGTAATCAGATAATCAGGCTTATCATAGAATACTCGAAATACTGTATTGCTAATTTTCCTGCAGATGCCTGAAAGGAGGATGCTATATGAGTGATGAATTCAGGGAAAAGGCTATAAGTGTAATTGTAGAATTTGGAAACGGAGATGCTGAAGAACTGAAGGGACTTGCAGATGGAGAACTTTTGAAAAGGTACTGTGAAGTAACAGGAGAATCAGCAGATGACTATAAGGATGCCTGAATGAAAAGATCTGCTTGGTTGAGTTAGAAGATTTTTTCATTATCTTCGGTGGTATCGGGAGTAATGATGAAATCTTTTTCATTAAGCTCCTCTTCTTCCCCAAATATGTTCAGCTGCTTTACTGTTTTTATAAGGGCATCATATTCTGCTTTTTCTGACATAGTGAGTTCTCTTGTCATGTAATAGTTATCTCCTACGTATTAGTGTTTTCATATTATATGACATTATGACTTAATAGGCGAGGCCAGACAATGCCATGGATTTTCATAGCACCGCCTGGCCTCTTTATTATTTGAAGTCTGCGTAATTCCTCTTCCTGTATGGTTATTTTAGTCTCTCAAATATGCTGTTTCATATCAGCAAAAGTACCAAAAACAGCTGTTACTGAAAGATATATCCAAAAGTCGGTTTCAAATTGAAGAAGTTTTGTAAGCAACTTATTAGTGCAGAGATGAACGGAAGGAGAATCTGGTATCCAGCGGTAAATGTATTAGATTGACAATTCACATTTTTTACACAAAGCTGTCACTTTCTTTTACGATTTGGGGGTTATGATGATACTCAATTAAGAGAGTTACTTCTCTTACCCCCTCATAAGAATAAAAACTTTTCTTCAAACACATAGGCTGGCAACTCCCGTGACAAGGTGCCAGCCTTCCTTCATTAATTAACTACAACATATATGTATTGCCATGTGGGATAGGTCTTCGTTACAACTCACACCCAATATATGGCAGGAAGTCATTTACATCATCTAATTCCTCAGAAGATGGTTCAAATACGAGCTTGTTATTAGAAAAGCTTTTTTGATAGGGATCTTCCTCTTTGAACTGCTCAATCTTCTTCAATAATATGAGTCCGAGCCTTGTGGGATCGTTGTCAACAGATTCTGCCAGGTATAAAAGACCTTCTGAGTCAAGTAGTCTTCCGCCTTTAATATCGCTCTTTAACCTTTCGTATCTTTTGTATTCTTCTTTTGATAAGTATCTGTCTTTTGATGACATATTATTGCCTTTCCTTTTTAAATTCATGGATTGCAGTGCAGATTTCCTCTGCATAATCGCTTCTTTGCCCTGCCTGGGATAAGAAAAAGGTGTTTCTTTTTATCTCATCCGGCGAAAGAGCTTCACAGCTTATGTTTATGTCAGGCAGCGCAATATAATAGCTGTTGATATGACTTCCATATATGACAAGGATTTTCTTGTCTTCTATCTGCAATTTGAGTTCTGTGGTATCATCAGTGATGGTGAAATGCTGTAGTATGGTATAATCCATATTATTTTCATTCTTTCGTTTGGACTATATTATAATTTAGTATATCATTAAAAATATAATAACAGAATTTGCACGAAGGTTAAACATGAATCAGGTGGAACGTATAGAACATTTTTACAGGGAATTGTATCGGGATGACTTTATATTATCTCATGGGTTTGAGAGATTTCGCTTTGGCACACAGGAGTTTTACGCCTGCGCTTCTACCCTAAGATCTAAGTCTGGCAGAGAGATAACTGTTAGCTTCAATATCCATGATGAAGCTCCTGATGAGGCAGAGCTTGTTATCCAGCTCCTTAACAAATCTTCCCTGGAACAGATAAGAATTGTTGGAACAATGATTGCCCAAAAGCTCCATAAAGAGTTAAACGTATATGAGGAGCCGGGATGCATTTCTATGGTGTCTTATTATGATATCGAGGATGTCCAGGGGATCATTGAGATGATGAAAACTTCACTTGAAGAAATAAATAAGGTTGTTCTGTTTACTTTAGACTGAAAATATAAATGAAATACAGGAAAACTTATGACTAAAGACTGCTCATAGTGGGCAGTCTTTAATATTACAAGTAATTGACATAGGACGCACCTTCTGCAGTGCTAATCTTTAAAATTGTACTTATCTGAACGAATGCGGACCCTTATAGGGAAGCATTCTATGATGAAGTATTCTCCTTTATATGATGGAGTTGGATGGCTTGTGGTTATGAATACATCGACCTCCCCCTGGTGCACCCACCAAGTGCGCTAAAAAGGGTACAAAATATTTCTATCTTCAGTCATAGTCTTCACATCGTGATGGTGTTTACATAAGGGTTGCCAATTCGAGCGGTCCCAAAATAAATTCATGTCACCCCGGTGCGGTTTTATATGATCAACAACCGTTGCTCTTACTATTTTCTTTTCGTCAAAGCACTTCAAACATAAAGGATGTTCAGCAAGGAACTTCTTCCTTTCTCTTCTCCAAGCACTGTCGTACCCTCTTGCCGCTGCACTCCTTCTGTCGCCTGCATGAAGCTTTGCGTGTTCTTCACAATACTTCCCATCCGTAAGCCTTGGACACCCTGGGTGCTTACATGGCTTCTTAGGTTTCATTGGCATAACATACCTCCTCCTATACCGGAGGCACGTAAGAAAGGAGAAAACAACGCACCTCCACACACCAATAGGAACGCAAAGAAAAAAGGCCCTGCAGTAATCTGCAAGACCTCTATCCTTTCTTCGCATCTTAATACTATCATATTTGCTAACTGTAATTCACTGTAATTTACTGTAAAACTTTCTTGATTTAGTTTATTTTGTTAAGTTTTACCTACATTAATTGTATTAATCCTTTACAAAAGCAATCACATATAGTATATTTTATGCTGTTGGCCTTTTTATTATGATTACAGTCCAACTTATTAATATAGGTAATAGCAAACCGCTTATTTTGTAATATCGGTATGCAGTATAGCAACAGAAAAGAGAAAGGAAAGGGAATGTTGAAGAAAAGTATTATTACGGCAGCAGGCGCTTTATTTGCAATGCTTCTCCTGGGCAATCCGATTAAAGCTGATGCAATGGCACAGGCTAGAGCATGGAAGACGTATATTACAGAAACAGGATATTTTTATGATCAGCTTAGTCCGAGAATGAAGAAGATCTATAAAGCTCAGAGTGAGCTTATGGTTGAAAAAGGTTCTCGTGTTATTTCAAGATTTACTATTGATTCCAAACTTGGTTTTACTGAGGAGTCTGATTTAGTAACTGCGGATGAAGCCAATACGGTTACTAGGGCTCTTATGTATGACCATCCTGCGATGGTGTATAGGGTAAATGATGAGCATACGGATATCATCATTGATGGAACATCAACTGATAATGTTTTGAATCAGGCAGCAGGCATTATATCGAATGCCAGTGGGATGAGCGATTCTGAGAAGGCAAAGTATTTCCATGATTATCTTGTCAATAATGTATCATATATAGAGACCGCTAATAATAAACAGATTGCATATGGTGCCCTTATTGAAAAAAAGGCCGTATGTGAAGGGTATGCCCGTGCTTATGCCTTATTATGTCACATGGGAGGCGTTGAAAATGTTCTTCAGTATGGACATGCTATGGGTATTGACCATGCATGGAATATCGTTAAACTCCAGGATAATCAGTGGTATGAGGTTGATTGCACATGGGATGATGACGGTGATGGAAATCCTCCTGCTTATGAATTTTTCCTTATTACTAATCAGGAGATGGAATCCAAGTATCATGTGCATTATGACGGGACTGCAGACGACCAGTCAGGACGTTATACAGGATTGTCTGTTCCGGTAGCTACGGGTACTACATATGCGTATGTTCCGGAACCTTCTTCAACTGACACCAGTTATAACCCGAATGAGGACCAAGCACAAAGCTCTACGCAGGAAACATCAGGAAATTCTACAGATAGTGTGCAGCAAGCAGAAAATAGCGATGCGACTCAAAATGCCACACAGGAAATATCAGATAATGGACAGCAATCAGCAGATAACAATAATGTAGCTCAAGATAGTAACGTAACAACTGATGATTCCTCTGAAAAGGATATTGTAAGTGGTAAGGTATATACTGCTACCTCCGGAGAGGATATAGTTGTAACTGGCAGTGAAGCCTGCATCGTAAAAGGCAGTGGAAGCAGCATTCCTTCACACGTAACTGTAGAGGGACACACATATGAAGTTACTGAAATAGGTGCTGAAGCTTACCTCGGAAACAAGGATATTAAGAGCATTACCATTCCTAAGAGTGTGAAGAAGGTCGGTAGCAGAGCTTTTGCTGACTGCACAAACCTTCGTAAGATCAAGTTTGCGGGCAAGAATGTAAAAAAGATTGGAAAGAAAGCTTTCTGGAACATAGGTAAGAAAGCTACAATAAATATCCCCAAAAAGGTCTATGACAAGTATGTAAAGCTCATCAAAAAGAGTAAGCCCACCAAAGGAATGAAGTATAAGAAGAAATAAAGCAAAGAGCAGATCCATCAGTACCACTGATAAGGTCTGCTCTGCTTTTATTATATCTTAATCATCTCAATGGCCTTCTTATGCATCTTGAAGATATTATTGACACTGTATCCCATGTCTATTGCTATCTGCTCCCAGGGCTTATAGCACAGGTATCTAAGCTCAAGAAGTGTCTGGTACTCCAGGTTATCAATAGTTTTTATTACTGTCATGATCTTTGCTTTTAAATCGACCAGCTCATCAATCTCACTATTGATTTCATTTTCAAGGTCGATGATCTTTACAATGACATCTTCCATCTTGTGGGTGTTCCTGGTGGGGCTCCCCGGCATATCTGTCAAGGTGCTTGTGGCTTTTGTAGCCAGTGTATGAAGGTTGCTCATTTTCAGAGACAAAAGTCCTTATAGGAGGCGTGATGTTTCCTGCCCACACGGGGAATCCGATGATGATCTCATCATAATCATCTGCAATCTTATAAGGTTCAAGTTCCGGCTTTTCTGCCATAACAGCAGATTTTCCGCCCCAGAAATATTTGGCAAATGTGCTTTTTTGCTGGTAACTTTTTTTCGGAATGAGTTTCAAAAGCTCAGTGCCGATGTTCTCTGCAAGCTTTTCTGCAATATATTCGGTATTTCCTTCGAGTGAGTAATAAACGATAAGTCTTTTCATGTGTCCTCCTATCAACCAAAGGTCAATATAACCACAAAAAATATTATAGCAGTTTTCTAAAAAAAGTATAAAAACTCATAGATGCATAGTGATAATTTTCTGGATTGTTTTATAATAGGTCAATTATATCGTCCTATCTCAAACACATTTAGGGACTATTATCAGTAGAACAAGAAGAATGCATTTTATTTCAGATTGGATTTATATATAGGGATCTACTATGGAAAAGAAAATTGATGCAAATCTATAGATAACCGAAGCGGCGCACACTCGTGACTTCAGTCGTGAGTTAGCCGCCCAGTACGAAAGCCTGTATTGCAAGAACATTAGTTTGCAAACACCAGTTCGCAGTGCTATAATTTTATTATGAAGATTACAACCACATACAAGGTGAAAATCAAACATTATAACCATATTTTTAAGGCTACTATCCGCATCTACCGTAAAGCTGTAGATTTCCTTATCGAGGTCTGTCTGGCCAACTGGAATGAGATTATTGAAATCCCTTTTGCAACCGCTCGTCAAAGCTATGTTGAAAAGCTTATACATAGAACAAAAGGTAACCCTTCTCCTGTCTATGACTTTGACAAGAATTTCTACAAAATGCCCACATACCTTCGGCGTGCAGCCATAAGTGATGCTATCGGAAAAGTATCATCATATAAAAGTAATCTTGCAGGCTGGGAAGCAGAGGTTCCTTCTGAAAGAGGAAGTGCGCCAGCTTATCCAAGGGCGGGTTTCTCGTTTCCCACACTTTATAAAAATGATATGTATAAACTTCCCGGCAAATACAAGGCAAAGATTAAAGTCTATACCAGAAACACCTGGGATTTTATCACTGTAGATCTACGGAAGTCTGACATTGACTATATAGAAAATCATTGTAGTAATCGAAAGAAACTATCCCCCACGCTGAGAAAACGTGGTAAAGAATGGTTTCTGGATTTTCCTTTTGAGGAAAATGTAAAACTTGATAAGAAAGATATCCTTAGTCAGCGTATAGTTGCGGTTGACCTTGGCGTAAATTCAGCTGCTACGGTTTCAGTAATGCAGGCAGATGGCACGGTCTTGGGAAGGCACTTTTTTAAACTGCCCAAAGAATACGACTCTCTGAAGCATTCTGTTGGCCGTATAAAAAAAGCACAGCAGCATGGAAGCCATAAGACACCAATATTATGGGCAAAGGCTAAAGGTATAAATAATGATATAGCAGTTAAGACTGCCACGTTCATAATGGATATAGCAGCTGCTTACAAGGTTACTTCCATAGTTTTTGAACACCTTGACATTGGCGGTAAAAAACGTGGTTCCAAAAAACAGAAACTGCAGCTATGGAAAGCCCGCTATGTGCAATCAATGATAGCTGACAAGGCACACAGGCTTGGTCTTCATGTAAGCACCATCAATGCATGGAACACGTCGAGGCTCGCTTTTGACGGGTCTGGAAGGGTACTTCGCGGCCGCGAAGATGACCTTGGGTCTTATTCCGTATGCAGATTTGCAAATGGAAAAGTCTATAACTGTGACCTTAGTGCATCATACAATATCGGAGCACGATATTTCATACGAGAAATATTAAAATCCTTGCCTGTGAAGGAGAGGTTGGCGCTTGAGGCAAAAGTTCCTCAGACTGCCAGGAGAAGTACCTGCACGTTGTCTACACTAATTAATCTATACGGAGAACTGTATTCTATGTGATATAGTATCGCTGCATAGACTGTATCTGTAGTCAATGAGTCCATACTCCATCGATAAATGGGTATGGAAGCACGCGACTTTAGTCGTGTGAGGCTTCACTTTGATAAGAAAAATGTAACTGTCATAGATGCTGTGGAACATAACGGCAGATATGTTGACGCTGCTGCTATCAGAAATAAATGGATAACTGCAGGTGCAATATTATTTGCAGCCGTTGCTTTTGTGGCGGCTCAGATTGTGTGAATCTGACAGAAGGCGTCAAATGAGAAAGAAACCTATAACCTATGAGATTTCGGAAGGTCAGATAGAGTATATTCAGGAGCATACTTTTAACGTGCTTTATGACAAAACTTTGTACTGGCTTTTTTCTGAGCGAATGCCTATGCTTTATCCGTTTCTGCAGGATAAGAAAAAGGAGAATGTCTCTTTAGAAGAGCTGCTCCAGTATTGTTATAACCAGCAGATAGAAGTATACCCCATGACTTTCAGAAGAAATAAGCTTCTTACTAATATCTCCGAATACCGTGAGGAGTTTAAGATGTACCGGCGGGGGATACTCATTAAAAGTGACAAAATTTCAAAACTCATAGTTGAGTATGCAAAGTATTGTCTTGCAAATTTCCCAGTGGGCACGTGAGCAGGACCTGGTGCATTAAATACCATCACAATAAGTGGACATAATCAAAATAGTTATTTTTCTTATTCTTCTATTTGAAAACTCTTTTCCGTTTTTCTTATCACATATAGTAAAATTGTTAATGATACAGCCATCATGACTGCTTCTGTGACAGGCTGTGCACACAGCATTCCTTCAAACTTGAACACTTTGTTCAGGATAAGAAGCAGGGGAATATACATTCCTATCTGTCTTATCAGTGTTATAGCAAAGGCATATATAGGTTTTCCCATGGCCTGGAATGACATTCTGCACATTGATACGGTTCCTACAAAAGGCAGGATGAACATCAGATGCCTAAGTACCATTGTACCTATGGAAATAACATCAGATGATTCTGTAAAGATCCCTATCAGTAAAGGTGCAAGTGTCCCATAGAGAGCCATAAGTAAGATCTCTGTTACGGTAACTGTAGACACACCAGCCTTCAGTACATCCTTCATACGTTTTGTATTTCCGGCACCGAAGTTATAGCCCATAATCGGCTGTGTTCCTGATGCAAATCCCTGATATACATAGCTTCCAAGAGAAAGAACCTTCTGAGCTATGCCCATGGCGGCGACGGTAAGCTCACCATATGTGACGGCCAGGTTATTGTTTACCATATATGCCGCTGACGTGAGAAGTGTTTCAAGTGATGCAGGAACGCCTACCCAGTATATTTCCTTTAAGATTCTCCAAGAAGGAACCACTTTATTTAGTGACGGGCGAAGAAGAGTTTTTCCGCGAAGATAATAAAGTGCTGATACGCCAAAACCTATGACATTTCCAAGAACAGTTGCTATGGCTGCTCCCCGTATCTGCATGTTTAGACCAAAGATAAGAACAGGATCAAGTATCACGTTTATTATTGTTCCGACAAGCATTCCAGTCATGGAATATCTGACGGACCCTTCACTTCTAAGGAGAGCTCCTATTGTATAGCTTCCCATGGTAAAGAAACTGCCAAGGAGTATTACAACGACATACTGCTTTGTGTAGAGACTTGTATTGTCTCTTGCACCAAGGAGTCTTATGATATCCGGTAAAAATAAAAGTCCAAAAACCATGACCAGTACACTGTTTACTATAGTAAGGACTAATGCTGCCGTTAATGTATGTGTGGCAGTTTCCCGGTCTCCTGCCCCTAGGCTTCTTGCTATAAATGATGAAGCTCCTGAACCTATCATGTTTGAAATGGAAACAGATACCATCATCACAGGATATGCAAGATTTACGGCAGCGAGCTGATAATCATCACCCGTAAGGCCTATAAAGTATGTATCTACCAGGTTATACAAAACCATGATAAACATTCCTGCAACAAGAGGAAGACTCATCTTTAATACTGCCTTAGCAGGTTTTTCCTTGCTGAAGGTATATATTCGTTTATCTTCTTTATTTTTCATCTAAGAAACCATCCATTTGAATATTACTGTGGCTGCAAGAATATCTCCCTATAAAAGGATCCATCCGAAGTAAAAGCCACAAAGTCCATTATATCTCTTTTTGGTTGTAGCCATACATTTTTTTAGGGCTGATCTGATATATTAGTCACTAAATTAAAAAGCCAGTTACCCACTATCATGAGTAACCGGCATTTTTGCTTTAGAGATTATGCGATATCCTGTTTTTTCTTTTCTTCGGCATGGCGAATGATGTACTTTTCGCCAGTCTCGAAGATTTTATTCTCACTGTCATAGTGATATACATTATCTGTGAGCTTGTCTGTGGAAGAAACAGTTGTAGCATTTACTTCTCTGACCATGTGATCGAGCGCTGTCAGTTCGAAATTCCCATCGTCCGGGACAAGGATAAGCTCGTGGAGGCTGCTTGGAAGGATATAAAAGCTTCCCCCAAGTCTTTCTGCAGCCTTGTCCATGAACTCCTCGTAAGCAAGGACACATGCTCCGTGAATGTTACCTTCAACAGAGGCTACAAATAGCTTCTCTTCTTCCGGAGGAATGTTCAGACCGAGGTCTTCAATGTTTTCCGCTCCCGAGCTTATTGAAAGAATCTCAGACATTCCTTTAATCTCAAGAGGCCTGTTCTTGGGAGCTATCTCAAGTGCATCCTCATGCAGCTGCTCGGCTGTAATGCCATAGCCTTCAAGGAGCTGATTGGTAACAAGAATAGTACCGGGAATGGGATTAAGATCGAAACGGTAAACGATCGCCATGTCCTCGATGTTCTTATGAGGTACAGTCTTGAGAAGATTCTTGTTGGCTTCAGCTGAGACAACCTCCATTGTGAGTTTTTCTTTCATGATGCTGTAATCCCTGTAAGATTCAACATCATAAGCCTCGGTATTCTTAAGAGCTTCTCTTGCAAAGTGAACAGACTCATCCACGATGTTTTCAAGAGCCTTTCCGTTTTCATACTCTACAAAAAGAGCGGTTGCATTGAGGTTAACGCCGATAATGTCGTCTACAGGCTTAACTGTAAGTGCATTATACTTCTCGTTCAGTTTCTCTGCTTCTCTGGATTGGATAGTAAATTCAGAGCCGAGTGATTCCTGAATGCGGTTTATAAGTTCCTCGTTAAATGTAGAAAAGTTAGTGATTTCCATGATTTTTCCTCCTTCATGGTTGCTGTGCTTATAGAAAGTGATTTAAGGCTGCTCCTATAAGCTGGTTAATGGTTTGTATTTACATAAAAAAAGAACAGACTTATCACTAAGCTGCTCTCTTCTCACGTACCAAAGGATACATGTTGCGTTGCCAAAAGGCATAAAAAATAGCCGGACCAGTAATCTGATTCGACTTCTACATGCAATAATATGAAAACTAATAACTAAAAACATAATTATAATATATTAATAAATGGATTATGTCAACGTTATACCATAATATATTTTACGATTATCTATAGGACTAAAAAAATGTAATTATAAAATTTTTCTTAACTAAATGTAAAAAATACATAAAATACATCTTTAAAAATTAACAAATTTGAGATATAATCTTAATTGTTATACTTTGGATATTTATTTAACAATATGGGGATAAGTGTATTACTTTATTTGTTACTGGGGGAAAGTATGACCAACAAAAATACAAAGGCCAAAAATCTTATTGAACGCATCGCGGGTATGAGCGGAGCCCGTTATAGTGATAAGACGATTAAGAATATCGAGGCAATTCTGATAGCGTACAAGGATATTAATGCTAATAAGGAGTATTTCAATTTCTCAATGTTCGGGAATGATTCCATAGAAAAACTTCTTCCGTATGTATACAAGAATTTCATAAGGGACGATCTGGTTAGTGATGGAGTGATAAACCGTATGGTCATGCAGCTTCTCAATGATCAGAAGGCGCAGGAAATTCTATATGAAACGCTTGATGAAGTAAGGGACTTTAAGGCGTGTGATGTTCTGAAGAATGATGGTGAAACAAAGGTGCCGGTAGGACATATCTATCATTATATTCTGAAAAATCTGTACTTTGTCGACGAGGATTCGACTAATACTGATATATTTGAGGATCTTGATATCGGACAGAACCAGTATTCTTACAGGAAAGAAGAGGCTATAATGCTTTTCGGGATTTGTTTTTGGCATAAATGCCTTATGCTGACTGATAACTGGCAGGATATGCTTCGGGGAATACTGGAAAAAGAAGGCAGGGAAGACCTTATCGAAATCAGTTGTCTTTAATGAAATGTGGAGAGTGTTGGTGCTCTCCTTTTTTGTTGCAAAAATTTAAGAAAAGGTCATAAGAATGATAAGGGAAAAGTTAGGGAAAAAACAGTCAGAATGTGGGGAAATGCGGAGAAATCCTAGGGAAATGTCGATAATAATTGGCTCATATAGTGCTCACGCCCTAGTCCAAGCATGACTTATAAATATATGATATATTCATCATATATTGAAAGTATCCTTTGTTAATCGCAACATCATATATTCTGTGGGTTGTATTAACGTGGATTGATAAGGAAAAATTGAAAAAGGAGGGAACTTTCGGAAAATGGGTTTATATGGGGATGACTCATTTTCTTATGAGAAAAGATCATTTGGGGAGAGAAATTTCTTTGCTATCAGGAAAGTTTATGAGGTTTCTTTTGATGGCATAACATGGTTCAAAGCCGGGGATCATGTGCACTATGTTTCTGAAAAATATGGAATGCTGAGATCAAAAGTTATTAATGTGGAATATGATGGAAGCATTCTTGTTGAGAATAAAAAGGGTATATTCTCGTGCAGTGCTAAAGAGATGGAGTTTGGACGCATTGCCTTTGGAAGGGCGGCAGATTGTAAACACAGAGGGTGTCTCGCTGTCAGATATAGGGAACAGTTTACAATTGATCTGAACAAATGGTATACGGTTGGCCAGAGCTATATAATCAAGACTGACAGACAATTATTTGTTGGTGCGGAAATTACGGGTGTGATGAACAATGGCAATATACGCATATCATGCGATGGCAGTGATGATGTGATCTACTATTCTGAGATATTGGATATTTTTGACTACTGCAAGAATTACAGATATCTGCTTCTGGGTAAAAAAACGGAGAAAGAGATGGCAGAGCCTAATAAAAAATATACTGAGAATGCTATAGTAGATTATCTTTAACATAGCTTTCTGACATATATTATAAAATCTTCCTATACGCCGGAACTTCTGGTGTACAGGAAGATTTTTTAATTTTTCGGCTCAGCACAGGTTGGCAAATACAGATGCCAAAAGCACGGTGAAAATACCTGAAACGGCTATTGCAAGACCGCTCATGGCACCTTCTACATCACCTATCTCAATTGCTTTTGCAGTTCCGATTGCATGGGAACTGGCACCAAATGCTAAACCCTTGGCAATAGGCTCTTCTATATGCGCTATCTTGCATATGAATTCACCAAACATGTTTCCAAGCACGCCTGTTATTATGATCACGGCTACTGTTATGGTCACGTATCCGCCTAATTCTTCAGATACCCCCATTCCAATTGCAGTTGTAATCGATTTGGGTAAAAGTGTTACATACTCTGCATGGGTAAGACCGCATAGCTTGGCTAAGATAAACACGGTTGTCATGCTTGTTATCGTTCCTGCCAGTAATCCCAGCAGAACCGCTTTGTAGTTCTTTTTTAGCAGCTCAAGCTGCTCATATAGCGGAATGGCAAGACAAACAGTGGCAGGTGTCAATAAATAACTTAAGTATTTTGCACCTTCATTGTATGTTTCATAATCAACTTTTCCGGCAATAAGAACCATACATGATATAACGATTGAAATCAGTAAAGGATTAAAAATCCCCAGCTTAAACTTCTTTTTTAAAGCCACTCCAGCCATATATGATAAAAGGCTTAATGTAACTCCTGCAAACATAGAATTTTGAAAGAACTCATTCATCTTTTTTTCTTGACTTTCTTATGATAATCTGTGATACCCATCCAGTAGCCATCATAACCGTAATTATGGTAACAACTGTGATAAGGCTTACCGGTAACAGGATCGGTTTCAGGGTTATCCAGCTTGACATGAGTCCAACTCCTGCCGGGATGAACATGACAGGCATTATTTCAATTAAAAATAAACCGGTATCCTTGACTTTCTCATATTTTACGATCCCGGTAACTAAAGCTATAAATAACAAAGCCATTCCGTAAATGCTTGCAGGAATAGGCAATGGCAGTATGGTCTTTAATAATTCACCTAAAAATGAAAATCCGAGAATGATCAGAAATTGCTTAATATATTTCATGTAAAGAGCCTTTCAAAACATCTATAACAAAAATAAACATCGCTTATTATAGGACACATATTTTGGAAGTCAATTTACAATTTATACAAATTTGTAGGGAAGTTTTACGAGTATTTGGAATTTCTAATAATTCTGATAGGCTGAAAGAGTAACAAATCCCTCTTTTGAATTGTCAAGCCAGGATATAAGAGCTCTTATTATGTCCTGCTCCATGATCCTTTGCGTTACCCTGGAATTTCTTGCTATGTACTCTCTTACCTGGTCAACGTCGTATGGAACATCCATGCTGTTCATATATTTACATACAAATCCCAGCTTCTCTTCATTATTCAGAAGAGGTATTTCCTTTTTGATCGAGAATCTGGAAAGGAGCGCAGGATCAAGGTTATCTACTACGTTGGTGGCAGCAAGGATTATCGCTTTCGGGGCATGTGTCTTACAGTAATCAAGTTCCTGCATCAGAGTTATCGTTATGCTCTTTAAAGTGTCATTGGTGGATGCTGTTCTGCTGGTTGCGATACAGTCTATCTCGTCGATCATGAACACGCAGTCCAGAGCAGTCATATACCGGAACACTTTCTTTAAGTTCCTTTCTGTATTTCCAAAGCCATCTTCCATAAGACTTGAAAAGTTGACATATGCAAAGTCTTTTTCCAGTGTATGTGCCACAAAGCGGACAAATGTGGTCTTACCTGTTCCGGTTGGTCCGTAAAGGAGTGTCGTGTTAACGTACTGTACCCCAAACTCTGCTAGTTCCTTACAGCGTTCTCCGTTCTTCTGAATGTCGTTTATGATATCAATCTGTGTCTGAGTTTTAAAGTATTTGTCCAAGTCAAAATCATCGCAGTTCTCTATTTCTACAAACTTGGCGATGTCTTCAGGAAGTTTTAATCTTGCTTTTCCCATTGTAATAACCTCTTATACAAAATCATGGTGTAAGAAAAAATGTGTTGTCCCCTGCTTTGCCAAAAGAGCAGACGGTTCTGTTAAATGAATTTGAGGGAGAACGCTGCATTGCAACCTCGATAGGGACCTGATACTCCTCTCCTACCTTGTATTCTGATGAAGGATCTTCTGAGCTATATATGGTAAATACAAGTTCTCCGCGGACAAATGTATAAAAATCGCTGTAAACAAGGGAATCGTCCGTATAGAATTTGGATTCCATCTCTACCTGATTCTCTATGAAATAAGATGAGATGTCTTCTATGTAGTCATAGAGATACATGGTCTTCTCATCTTCTGTGCCAAAATTCCTGGTTATAAGCGTTTCATAATCCCCGTTCTGCATTACATCTGAAACAAAGCCTGTTTGATTGGCGGCAACAGTCCTGTAGTCAACATTAAACAGAGTCTCAATGAAGGCTGTAGCATCATTTTCATACTCATTAAGGACATTGTAATGAGCCCTGGAGAATTCCTTGTTGCAGACATAACTGTCTGATTTTTTAAAAGGAATCTCATACAATTCGGGGAACTGTGAAAGGTGCCCTTTGTAATTTGTTTCAAGCGTGTAATCCGGTGTATCTTCCTTGCCGGATGTCTTTACCTGTACATCTGGAACATCGATTGCAGAGGACATGGTTTTTTCTGGTACGGAAAGATAAAGCACCGTCCCTGCAACAGCTGTGGCTGCCACTAATAATGCACCTATCGGGATAATCGTGGCAGCTTTATTGGTATTAAATTTACATAGCTTCTTTTGTCTCAACATGATTCTCTTCTTTTTCTCTGTCTAAACGGCTTATCTTCTGGAGCCTTCTCTTCTCCACCAGGATAAAATTTCCTTTTGGCTGAAGGTCAGTGATCTCTTTTTTCACATATCCGTCCTTACCCTCTACTAGAATCGAAGGAAGTATAAAAGGTTCAAACTTTAAGAAGTACTCTTTCTTTTCATACATGGGGATATTTTCTTTTAGATATCCGCTGATGGTTGACTGATTGGCAATGTCAAAATGATCTGCAACCTGCTTTTGGGTCATGTGATGGTACTTCATGTTGATTTCCATTGTGAAAGATGTGTAGAAGAAAAAATCATCCGGGACTGGGAAGTCTTTAAGGTTCTGCCAGAGCTTGTAGACATATTTACTTGGTAATTCGTTCTTGTCATCATATTGTGAATAAAATAGTTCTGTGATTCCTATGATTTTGGCAAAAGCGGCTTTAGTAAGGCCGTATTTTGCCCTAACTGCTTTTAATGCAATTTCCATTTTTACCCATCGCTTTCTGTTAGCTTTATCAAATCATCAACGGCTTTTTCAAGGTTTGACTGCTTCGAAGCGCTGATGTTTGAACTCTTCTTTTCCTGATTTAAGGCTGGATCTTTAGGCGCAACGATCTCAAGATTTACAGACTGCTCTTTCTTTTCCGGTGCAGAGTAGTTCTCGGTGTTTTCCTTTGCCTTTGGCTCAGATACAGGATCCTTGCCAAAGGGGGTACCGAAAAATCCAGTACAAAAAAGAGCTCCTGCCACAAGGACAGCTGCTACCATGATTCCTATTGCTTTTGACGGGTTTTTCTTATATATTGCTCTTCTCATGGAAATAATTATAATATATGAAAATATATATTTCAATATAATATATCTTAAAATATATAAGCATACGGGCATAAAAAAGCGACTATCCGAAGATAATCGCTAATTTTTGCTACATGGTTTTAATCGTTATTCATAGTCAGGTCGAAAAACAATATGTTCAGGTCAACCAGTACAAGAGCCATCATTGCTGAATCAAAGGCGCAGTACCCGTTATTTACCATCCATAATGCAAATCCAGTTGATAAAAAGATCCAAGTACCAAGGACCATTCCATCTGTTATGGTCGATAATATAAGGTACTTTGCCGGCTGGTTCTTTTTCATCCAGAGAAGTTTTCTTGCTACTTTTACGATTATCTGTTCTTTTGCCATTTTTGTTTCCATGATTGTTACCTCTTGATTTAGGGTTGCTCTCTGATGTATTACTTAAGGACTACATCAGTGCGAAGATTTTCAGTTGCGTATAGATCATCTGTTTTATCCTTGATGAACTTTCTTATCTGTTCATTCTGTTGGTCGATGACTTCCGTAAGCTGTTTTACAGCTGCGGTAAGCGAGCGGCTAAAATCCATCTGTTCTTCTAAAGCTTTATTAAGCTTTAAAAGACTTCTGTTGATTTCCGCCACATTCTCTGCAAACTGGTAGTCTCCGTTTGTTTCTAATAGTGACATTGTTTTTTCCTCCTTTTGATTTAAGTGGTTGCCTTACGGGGTTCCGTTTTTGTAATAAAAAAAGAACAGACTTATATCTCTAAGCTGCTCTCTTTCCTACAACTATTGCGTGTAGTTGCGCTATACCTTTTCCAGGTAAAAAATAAGCCCAAACGCAAAATACGTTCAGACCACTACAAACAATAATAAAAACTTTACTACAAAAACAAGTATATTATAACTAATATAATAGACAATGTAAAGGGCAGGCCTTAAGCCTGCCCTCTGCAGCATGCATGAAATTTCTAAGATGTCTTTGAATATTCATCCTCGAATTCGAGAACAATCTTCTTTTCATCCTTGTCAACGCTAAGAGCAGCCTGGTAGCTTCCTTTTCCCGATTTCTTTGTGAAAGTGTACATTCCTGTCCTGCCCTCTTTTGAAAGAAGATCTATCATGGCTGGAGTTATCTTAACGCCTCCGATCTCTGATACAAAGAAGGAACAGCCACTTCCTTTGCTGTTATCCTGGCATTTATAGCCAAGCCTTGTGGTCACTACAGGTTTTCCGCAGATAGGACATTTAAGGTCTGTTTTCTCAGAAGTGAATTTAGGTCTTTGTTCAGATTCCTTAGAGGGGATCGCCTTTAATTTTTCATATGTTTTCTGGATCTCTTCATTAAGGATTTTCTCATACTGGGCTTTGGTAACAGTATTCTGCTCGATTTCCGAAAGACCTTTCTCCCAGCTGGCTGTCATCTTGGGTGAGAGGAAATTAGGAATTGTCTTATTTACAATGTCATAAACAGCTTCGCCATCTGTGTGTGGAGTGATGACCTGAGTCTTTTTATTTATGCAAAGGTATCCGATCTTTATGAGCTTTTCAAGGATACCTGCCCTTGTTGCAGATGTTCCTATGCCGGAACCTTTTATCTGTGCCCTAAGGTCTTCGTCTTCTATAAGGTTTCCTGCATTTTCCATTGCAAGGATCATGGAACCGGATGTATATCTCTTTGGAGGAGTCGTGGTTCCGTCTTCAGTGAAAAATTCGGCTTCGTACTCATCGCCTTGCATAAGGAACTGTCCAAGCCGCGCTCCATCACAGTCTGTCGCTTCATCTGTTTTTCCTTTTAAGACCTCAAGAAAGCCGATTTTCGTCATGGATTTTTCTGAGATCCTGAACCGCTCATTGTTGTGTGCCCTAAGGATTGTAGTGGAAGTGATAAACTCTGCCTGTGGCAGGAAGATACATATGAACCTGTCAACGATCATCTTATAAACAGCAAGTTCAAGTTCGGAAAGCCCGGATATATCTCCCTGACCGGTAGGAATTATCGCGTAGTGGTCCGTAATCTTACTGTCGTTACAGTATTTTGTGCTTTCTATTCCTGAGTACATCCCAAAGTTAAGGATCTGCTCGATAAACTTCTTATTGTAGCCGATTGCTTTAAGGCCATTAAGATTATTATCTATTTCCTTGCAGATGGCAGTTGAAAGGTATCTTGCATCAGTTCTAGGATATGTCGTGAGCTGCTTTTCATAGAGGGACTGTGCAATTTCTAAGGTCTGGTTTGGAGATATCTTGAATTTCTTTGTGCAGCTGTTCTGGAGCTCTGCAAGGTTGAATAAGAGTGGTGCACTCTTTTTCTCTATCTTGTCTTCTATGCATGTCACTACAAGTTTTGGGACCTTGCTTAGCTCGTCCAGGAATATATCTGCTTCAGCCTTATTTAAAAAGCCCTTGTTCTCGTAAAGGAGGGGTGAATCGTAGTATCTGGAGTCTTTATCTATGAGCCAGTCTGCGGAGAATTCATACTTTCCGTTTGAACAGTTTGCAAATACCTTTGAATAGGATGTGGGCTTGAAATTACGTATCTCGCGCTCCCTGCTGACGACCATGCCAAGAACGCAGGTCATGACACGTCCTACTGATATAGGTTTCCACTTCTGTGAACGTATCTTGTCATTGAAGCTTTTTCCGAATTTGCAGGAGAGCATTCTTGAATAATTGAGCCCGAAAGCGTAGTCCTCGATCGCCCTCATAAACCCTGCATCTATGAGGCTCTTGTATGCACAAAAGGGCTTCATCCTTAGAAGACCGTTTCTGACCTCTTCCTTTGTCTGGGAGTCTATCCATAGTACTTTTTCTGTAACATGTCCGTTGTTTCCTGCGAGCATCTTGATATAGGTCTGTATGAGGATTCCTTCTCTTCCGGAGTCACC
Organism: Butyrivibrio sp. AC2005; assembly: GCF_000424145.1. Lineage (GTDB taxonomy): Bacteria > Bacillota > Clostridia > Lachnospirales > Lachnospiraceae > Butyrivibrio. The sequence goes on along the minus strand of NZ_AUJI01000029.1, from coordinate 56,261 downwards.
TGCATATATTATCTGATCGACTTCGGGGCGGTGATACAGCTCTTTTACTATCTTGTACTGCTTTGCACTCTCCTTTATGACTTCATACTTATACTTTTCAGGAAGGAAAGGAAGGTCAGCAAAATTCCATTTCTTATATTTGGGATCATATTTATCGGGATAGGAAAGAGTTACCAGGTGCCCGACAGACCATGTAACATAGTAGTAGTTTCCGTCCCACCCTGATTTTCCTTCAATATACCCTTCTCTTTTCTTTGGATTTTCAAGATCCAGTGCATCAGCATAGGTACGTGCTACTGAAGCTTTTTCTGCGATCATTACGATATTCATAATTCACTCCTTGGATTCCTCTGTGGAGGCTTTGGCATTTTCATCCAAAACCTCTTCTGTTTCAGTGATGCCAGGCTCTTCTGCCCCTTCTGTAGAAGCCGGAGCTTCTTCTGCTTCATCCGTGCTTTCATCTACAGAGGGAGTTTCTTTACTTTCTGATGATTCAGCGGTGGAAGGTTCACTGTGGACCTCGTCTTCGTTTACTACGTAATAATATGCTGCACTTACTTCTTCGCTTGTGAGTGACTTACTTTCTCCGCATTCGATACAGTATTCATAGCAGCCATTTGGTACGGGATAGTAAACATAGAGGGTTCTTATCCAGTCGCCGTCTTCAGCTTTCTTGTGCTCCATCTCATAAGTTCTGCCTTCATACCGGATGCCTCTGTATCTTAAGGCGTCACCGTCAAGACCTTTGAGTTTGATATTCACATAGTCTTCGTTTTCACAGTTCTTATAGTTAAGGTCATACTCAAGCACCTCCCATGACTGCCCGTCGGGAGCCTTGAAGTAGTCGTATGCTCCTGAAGCTGTGCAGTAGTCCTTGATAAGGTTTTCTGCATCTTCCCCCCTGTATACTTTCTTGGGACAGATGATAGGTTCCTCGTAGGATATCTTATAATCGTTAAATGCGCTTAAGAGGCCATTATCACCGAGCTGCAGCATGTTATAGGGAGTTGAGGTGTAGGCTTTTTCCTCATCCTTATCAACGATATTGCTCTGATTTGAAAGGTTTAGCGAGTTCTCGTCATATTCAAATACTTCCTCTGTGGTATCAACTGCCTCTCTTGAGTTGTCGCCTGAAAGGGATACCGCATAGATGTCCTGGGCAGTGTCGCCTTCTGAATCTGAAAAAGTAAAGGAATTTATGATGTTCCGTATGCCGTCCTGTGCGCTGGAAGAGATCTTGTCATATCGTTCTCCGGGAACACCGACAAATATAGACCATTCCTCCCCGTCCTTATTTATATTGGCAAGTTCTCCCGCAAAATCGCCATATGTGGTTGAATTTATGGAAACACCTGCACATGCTTTTGTGATTGTCATCCCGTTTTCTGTCTCAGAAGAGAACTTTTTTGTTCCCTGGGTAAACCAGATATTCATAAGGCTTGTGTTAAGAAGGGAATATTCCTTGTCGCTTGATTCTTCTATCCAGAAGTCCGTGCCTTTCTGGACTGCCACGATAAGGCTTTCCATGTTGAATAGAAGATATTTGTCAGTGCCGTTCTTGTAGGAATAATACTGGTTCTTCTGAAAGCTGATGTTATCTGAAATCTGAGTGATGGCTGTGGCTTTTTCAACGAATGGTGAGTTGATATAGAAAGAGACGCCGGGGACACTGGTTATTTCTGAAAATCCCGGGTGCTCTTTTATAGTCAGGGCTTCTTCTGATGTCTCCTGGTTTGCATTTACGAAGACAGAGCCTATGACCATTACTACTGCAGCGATTATGACTATTAAGATCAAAATTCTTGATTTCATATTTTATTCCTCCGATATAGATATAAATATAATATATCGGTAAATATATAATAGTCAACAAACAAAAAAGACCCTGCAAAGGGCCTTTAATTGCTGTATCTGTTATTGTGTTTCTTTGCACTCCTGCTCGATGAGATCAAGTAGAGCCATGCTCATTTTGCCATAAAAAGCATCTTCTACCGGTCCGACATCGTGATATTTCTTTCGGGATGAATCAATTGCAGTTACCAGCTTTGTCCAGTCGTCGTCTGTCATATCCGCGCCGGTCTTGTTTGCAAAATCCGATGATGCTATCTTCCAGATGTCCTGGATCGCGTTGTATACCAGTTTTTTCCTTTCCATACCAGTTTCTCCTTTTTGCCAGATTTAGATTTAGGTTGCCTTAGGGATAAAAAAAGCCACGGAAAAAATCCGTGGATAATCAGAGCCCCAATACGAAAATACTACAAATAACAAAATAAGTATAGCATTGCTTATGTATATCGTAAAGGCAGGTTTGATCGCCAGTCTGATAAAAGGCAAAATATGAATTGAACCAAGAAGGCCGCCCCACTTTTAGGACGGCCTAGATGAAGTGGAATTACTTTTTGTTTACAAGATCCTTGAGAGCTTTACCAGCCTTGAACTTAGGTGCTATAGAAGCGGGAATCTTGATGCTCTCGCCAGTCTGAGGGTTCTTACCTGTTCTTGCTGCTCTCTTTGCGGTCTCAAATGTACCAAAACCAACAAGCTGTACCTTGTCCTTTTTCTTAAGTGCCTTAGAAACAGTAGCTGTGAAAGCGTTGAGAGCCTTCTCTGTGTCCTTCTTGCTAAGGCCTGTCTCTTTTGCCATAGCTTCAATGAGTTCTGTCTTATTCATTTGTTTTCCTCCTCCGTAAGAATGATTTATAATAGCATTCTGCCATGGATTGGCAGAAAACTTACTAAATAAGCGTATTACAAGTGATGGTTGGTGTCATATTAAAGGTCGTAACTACCCTCAGCACCATCTATTACAAAGTAGACTTTGTTTTCTTCAGGCTTTATGAAGAGGCTGATCTCCTTTATTGAAGCAGGGTCACCTGCCATGTCATACTGGAATACGTTCTTTGCATTCTGGACAAGTTCATCATATGAAAGGTCTTTTCCTGCAAACTGAAGAACAAGATTTGTTTTTGTTTCAGAAGCGGCTGCTTTCTTAGGTGTTGCTGTTTTCTTGGGTGTTACTGCTTTTTTTGTTACAACAGCTTCAGCAAGCTTTGCAGCAGCTGCGGTAACTTTTGTCTTTGTAGCTTCTTTAGGTGTCTTTTTTGCTCTGGCCATTATTCCTATCTCCTTTACTCCTCATTTTGTAAAAAAATATTAATTTAGATAATATTCCTCTGTTTACGATATTGCAAGTATCAGAATACGAAAGGCTGCATTTGGGGCATAGAAATAACTAATCATTCAGCCAGCTTGAACATGGATATAGTACCATCAGCAAGAAGTTTCCCTTCTTCCGTCCTGACTATGGAGTGGACTACGGTTACTGATTTCCCTCTTTTTATCACTGTACCTTCTGCATAGATAACATCCCTATCCTTTACATTGCCCAGATAAGTAACATTAACATTCTGGGTAACATAGTTGTTATTATCCGCCCTTGCTGTGATTCCAGCACTGCAGTCCATCATGGTATAGATAAGACCTCCATGGATCATTCCATATGGATTCCTGGATTTATCAGTAATAGTTGCCTTAAGGACACTGTGCTCCAAAGAAATGGAAACTATCTCGATTCCGTTATGCTCCATGAAAGGATTTTTCATCCTGCTTATTACAAATTCGTCAGTACTTGCCATAGTTCTTTTCTCCCTGAACATCAAATTATGACTGATTTTCATCAGTAAATGTTTGCATATACCATCATAGCTTATATCATACAGAACGAAAAAGGAAGCTCTTAAAATACAAGGAGCTTCCTTTAAAAATCAGCCATCTACGATGATGATCTCTGTATCTTTTTCTGTCTTATCCCTGACAACGGGAGTTGCAATGGTGGTCTCTTCCGGGTAGTGATAGATCCTTATGATATACTGTCCTGCCTGTGCGAATGGAACCTCATAGCTTATGTAATACTTTTTATTATCAGGATCAGACTGGTCCATACCGAGTTTCATTTCGTAGGTTTTGCCATCTTCAGCCAGCACGGTTCCGAATACCGTACATTCTGAGGGATTAGCTTTTAATGAGGTGTATTCAGCATAGAACTCCTGATTTTCCCGGTCTTCCGGAAGATTGAATATGGTCTCCTCACAGGTTGCTTCCTCTGCGAGCTTGTCATTATCTACAACGATATCAGATATCTCAAGCGTCTTGGGAATGATGTTAAATGTCCAGTCACCTGCCATTCCCTCTGCCATTGCAATTGTCAGTTCTTTATCGTTGGAATCGTAATCCATGTTCATGGTCGTTCCGTCAGGGGCAAATACGATTCCCTGAATGGTATCTTCAGCAAAATCTGTTTCTATGGATTCAAGTTTAACAGTTACCTTTAAGTCTTTTACCCGCTTTGGAACAGACAGATTGTATTGCCTTGAATATGCCTCTATCTTACTCTTTTCATCCTCGTAATAGCTGTCGTTTAGCGCTATGGTCTCTTCGTCCTGTGAACCACGGGTAAAATTGAAGTATCTAAAAAGACCTCTTCCGTTTATGTTATAAAAGCCAGGTTTTAGATCCTGAGGCATTGAAAAAGCCATATATCCGTTTGGCGTGTCATCGATATAGTCGCTGCTGAAGGAAAACATCTCGTATGCCTCGTATACTTTGCAGTCAGCTGTTATGTTCTTCTCATAGTATTTAGTGCCAACGTAGTAGCCAATCTTGTATGATTTTCCCTGTTCCAGCCCCATGATAATCCCGGCTTTTTTATTTATCTGCTCAGGAGAAATCTCCTTCCCGTCAATAGAAGCTATCCTTATAGCATCTGATGTGGTATCGCCAATAGCAGCAAGGAATGAAGAATCAGAAACGAGGCCTTGTCTTGTAAAACGCAGATATCCATCTTCTGTAATATAACCTGAGATACCACCTATTGTGTAACCCTGGATACTGAATCTCTCAAGACTGATCTCGCCAAGGTCGGGGCTGTCTGATGGAACCGCTATCAGCTCATCTGAATAGTATGTGGGTATAAGCGCATCATCCTCCATGGTCACAAGGACTCGGCTTTCGTTAAGCGCTGACACCTGGGATGAGGCATTCCCACGGGCAGGAAGATAGGTCTGATAGAACCTGGTATTATTTTTTACATAGTAATTGTCATTAGTAAGTTCTGAATCTTTTAAAGCCACAAGCGCATACGGATCTGTATTTGTCTGGAATATCTGGACATCCCCGCATCCTGTTAGAAATCCAAGTGTAAGAAGGCATGTGGGTATAATAGTTAGGATTCTACTGTGCTTCTTCATAATCATCCTCTTCCTGCGCAGCTTCTGCTCTTATCTTCTGAAGCATAAGCCCGTCAACAGCAGTTCTTTTTGCTTCCTTCAGTTTTGAGATCTTTTTTTTCATAAGTTCTGAGAAACCGAATGTATAGATGAGTACTGCCAATGTAATAATTGCCAATACACCAAAGAGAGTGTCTGAAAGGCCATTTGGAATTACCAGCATATTTGAATAGTTCATTATCTGCCTCCATATATAATATATTTATATGTATAATATATCTAAATATATATAAAGGTCAATAAAAAAGACCATGCGTGTAAAACGCATGATCCAATTATAGATACCTAGCGAGAAAACCTCATCCTAATAGGTTGCAGGATGAATCGCACACTTGTTCCGAACAGTAGTTTGTGCTATAATAACTGCTGACCGGAACATTGAAAACTGTATATATGGGGTTGTGCCGCGAACTAGAAACCAAGACCTTCGGCACGTAAAATATGCAAGGTATGTAGTTCCCAAGCGCCACAAGCGCACTAATATCAATTTTCAAAGTATGCCAAAGAGCTTGCTCGATGGAGTAGTGGCACTGTGAACGTGCCTTACGATACCACTAAGGTATCCTAGAAACCACTTCCGTTAGGTGGTGGTAGTTCATAGATACTATGTGCCTTTTTGTTTCAGGATTCAGAATCGTCTTCAGCTTTAAATATGTGAACTATAACGCCACCTTCAACTCCTTCTACCTCAGATGATAACTTTGCTTTCTCAAGATATGAAAGGAGCTTGCTGTCTGTGACAATCTGCGGAGTTGCAAATATCTTTCCGCCTTTCTGAACCTTGCCATTATTCTCAACAAATATGCGGCATTCTTCCCCGCTTTTGTCATGTCCTTCAAGGATGTATCTTGCTGAGAGAAGGGTTTCAGAACTGGAAGCATCTGTCTGGGTATCGACACCACCGGGGAGAACATACCCCGAGAATAAGTTATTATTACAATCACCGTCGAAGAGAATCATTCTTGCTGTTCTGCCATGACCTTTAACTTCGTTTATGGCTGTGATATTAACATGGATTGTCAGGATATCACGGTCTATTTCTTTGAAATTGTCAGGATTACTTTCTTTAAAAGTTTGTATTTTGTCAAGGAGATTTGTATACCTGTCCACCGATAATTTTGCACTCTCGACTCTTTTTTTTGTGTCAGCAATGAACATTTCACAAGCATTGGAATAATCCAGGCTGAAGGAATAGATCCTATTGCGTAAAACACGTTCCATATCATTTTCGTAAAGCAGATGATACTCTGATGGTTTATCATAGTCATCTCTTCTATAGCGGATGGAACGCCCTCTGCCGCTTCCATATTCACTAATTTCAAAATTGATGATCTTAGTTTGTGATATGCTGCCACTTTCTTCATCAAGTACATAGTAATATATACATTTGGGTTCTTTTGCCATAATGACTGTCCTCATAGATTCCTGTAAAACTCAACAGCATTCTTAAGATCATCCTCAGTTGGGTGACCTTTCTGTATACCACCAAACATCTTGAAAGGTCCGAATTTGTCCAGCCCAGGACACTGGAATCTGCCAATCTCGTTACAGTGTTTGCTGGTTGCAATTGACGCAACCGAGTTGAAATTCATGCTTATTGGATTCCCGGCAGTTGCGATGAAAAATACATCCTTTCCTGTGGGGAGATTCACCTTTGCAAAATTTAGGAGCTGCTCTGCAAATTTGGTATAGTAGATTCCGCTAGCAAGTCCGATCCTGTCATATTTTGTGAGGTCAGCTTCATGCTTTTCCGTCACATCGATAAGCTCTACTTCAGGATCATATTCTTTTATGGCATCCAGCACTTTCTTAGTGTTTCCCTGATGTTTGCTGTAATATGCTATTGCTGTTTTCCCCATTAACAAAACTCCCTAAAACTTTTTTCCTGTAGGTGATAATTCGATCCTGTCAGTAACAAGCTCTGCCCATGCAGGTATAAAGCCCGCACCGAGAGCGACCTTTTGTGAGGCTATATGTCCCATTGATGTTCCATAGTATGGCAGCCTTCCTTTTGTGAGTATCTCATTTTTCAGAAGAGTTACGAGCTTTTTTCCAATACCCTTTTTTCTTCCTGCAGGCTCAACGTTTATACCTATCTGCCACATAAGAGGACTGTCCATGCTTGCCCCTGCCATCCCGAGAATATTTCCGTCCCTGATGGCTGCAACTCCAACCATGTCAGGTGCGGTTTTGCAGAATGTATATGCTTCGCAGAATCTTGAATCTCCTCTGAACTGCTCTATTTCCTTGCCGCGGTACCACTTAATCTCATAGTCAGACGTATCAACCTCAGAGGTCTTTTCTGTGATATAGAATGGATGTACCATTCCAATCTGATACCCATCCTTGCCAAGTCTGTCATTAAGTCTGTGTAGATTCTTTGCCTCCAGAAACCATTCAGAGCCTTCTTCTGCATATGTTTCCTGGCACCAGTTTATTATGTCTTTTTGCCCAGTGAACAGGATTTTGCCATTTATGACAATAAGTTTAAGGTAACACTCCTCTTTCTCGTGGTATCTTCGCCTTCCATCTATAAAGCTGTGTTCTGTAAAATGATTTTTATCATCAAGGACATCTGCCTTGGAACAGCAATAGTCCCTGGATAGTTGTTCACATAGTATGTCGTTCATGCTGCCTCCAATATTATTCTATTGATCCATTTCGCCGGTTTCCTTATCGATCCTGATGATGCTATCGCCTATTAGCGGTACAATCTCATCGTTATCATTTACAAATCCAAGCCCGAAGCACCATTGATAGGTATTTTCGAATTCGCTTAGTATAACCAGGTTTTTGGCGAGTTTTTCTTTAAGCGCAGCCCTTGCTTCGTCTTGAGTTATCATTTTAATTTTCCTATCATTATTCAATCTTTATAACAGTGGTTCAATCTCAGGCATGAGATTATTCTTAAAATCATCTATCATAACTGACCTGAATTTGAATTTGGGCAGTGCATTCTCAGTAGCTTCCTTGTATGCAGCATAATCAGCCTTGTCTTTAAAATTATTTTCATTAGACAGTTCGCCATGCTTATAGTTGTATGCTTCATACTTTACATCTTCAAAGGGAATAAACCATTTGTCCGAAAATGCTTTTACCTCTTTGTCTATTGCAGAATAGCGCATCTCATTAAGAATGACTGATACGTCTTTTCCGATATATTTGGATTTATCATTTTCTATATCATTGAGGATCTGTATAAACATTTCTCCAAGACGAGGATTGGTCTGAGCAAAATCCTTTGCCATTTCACGGATAAACGCAAGCTTTCTGTCAAAATCAACTTCATTAAAGTCATCACTATCCTGATCGAGGGAATCGACAAATCCCTGCAATAATTCGACTATATATTCAAAGTCTATGCGAAGTCTGGAGAAAGCAACAAAATCATAATCATCGTTTACTGTAGTATCATCTCCGTCATCTCCGGCATCACCCCCCGGTGGGTTGTCCCTAAATTCATCAAGAACATTCTTGTACTGTCCATAATAATCCTCATAATCTTTTTCAGTAAAACCGACTTCATTAAGAATTGCAGGATCATATGTAGAAAAGGCTTTCAGATGTGATAAGCTACGATCCACGTCTCTAAAGGAATAGATGAATCTCTTTTTTTCTTTCTTTGATAAGCCCGGAACATCGCTGGGAAGTGGTGCTAAAGCGCGTAATGCTTTAACGGAAAGGATAAAGAGGTTTTTTATCGTCTCATAATCTTCAGATATAGGTGTTCCTTCGCCACCACGCGAATATAAAACAAGTGCATTGTCTATTGCTTTCTTGTATTCATCAGGGCTCTGGAATGTCACTATTTGACCAAATTTCTTGGTTTTATCAAACAGTCGGTTTGTTCTTGAGAATGCCTGGATAAGTCCCTGCGGACTCATGGGTGGTCTGTCCATGAAAAGTGTTGAAAGACATGGTGCATCAAAGCCAGTAAGGAGCCTGTCTACAACGATAACCAGATCAAGCTGCTGGCTTCTGTTAAGGTATTTGTTCTCTTTGCGGGCCAGGCGATCATTAAGGTTACTATTATATGCATTAATATTCTCAATCTCATATTTTGTTCCAAACATTTCGTTGTAGTCTTTAAGAGACTTCTTCATCTTATCCTGATTAACATGAGAGCTTTCATCGTTCTCTGTAACAGAATAAGTTATGGCAAATTTCGGAAAATCAGGAAGGGCTTGCTTTACTTTCTCGCTGATTTTAAGCTCATCTTCTCCGTTTTTTATTTTAGTAAGGAAATCGTAATAGTTTTGTGCTATGGCAATCGAACTTACTGTAAGCATAGCCTCATATGACTGACCTCTTCCTTTTTCCATACCAAGTTTCGAATATGATTGGTTGAGAATAATATCAAGGACCTTTCGCATATGTCCTTCAGATACATTGTATTTAGCGGCATCGTCTTCTGATAATCCCTTTGCACCAAAGAGCTCTGTCATAAATCCAAGAACGGCTTCGTCATGGATTGCTTCTTTTATGGTATAGCTGTGAAGGCATCTTCCATAGAGCTGTTCTGTAGTCTGCGGAAGATCCCCTTTAAGTTCATATTTGTTATCTTCAAAAATAGGAGTACCGGTAAATCCGTACCATAATGAATTACTGAAAAACTTCTCTATTTCTCTCTTAGTAGAAGGTGTTACTGCTCTGTGGCATTCGTCTACAACAAATGCTACTCGTAGTGCTTTAATTTTATTGTATTGCGGAGTGCCTTCCTGCAATTTTTTGCTGATAACTATCTGAAGCTTCTGTCTGGTCGTGACGATCATCTGTCTCTGACCGTCAGTAAGCCTCTTGATGAGCATATTTACGTTTTCAGTGTCATCTACATCGATGGTGTCGTTCTCGGCATAAGACTGGAATGCCATTTTTGTTTGCATATCCAGGTCTTTTCTATCAATCAGGAATATGGTTTTTTCAATGGATGGTATATCCATCAGAAGATTTCTTGTGGCTTTATACGATGTCATGGTTTTTCCGGAACCAGTCGTATGCCAAATAAACCCCGATTCACTATGCTTTGAAGCAGAACGCATGGATTCAATAGCATGGATCTGATAAGGTCTTAAAATGAGAAGTTTTCTCTTATCATTATCAAGAACAACATATTTTGAGACCATTTCATGGGCTTCCGGGATGCGAAGTACATTTTTGGCAAACTCTATATAATCACACACAGGCTGATTTTCATGATCGAGCCATCCGGAAAGGAATTTATCATTTAGCTCTGTATCCCTTGCTGCTGCAAAATACTTAGTATCTACAGCATTGCTTACCACAAACATCTGAATATTAGAAAATAATCCATGGAATTTACCTTCCTGGATATATTTCTTTATCTGACGGAATCCTTCTTTGTATGAGTGTTCCTTATTCTTTAACTCTATATGAATCATAGGGATACCATTGATAAGAAGTGTAACATCAAATCTTCTATCCCTATCTCCTTCTTCCAATTTGAAAGAATTATACTGATTGATTACTTCATATACACTGGTTCCACCCGCAATATGCTCATTATTCAATACAACAAGGTGTAGTGTTTCATTTCCTCTCTGCACATGAACATATACTTTGCCGTTCTCACCTATAAGCCATTTGCCAGCTTCATAGAATGATGCGTGTGATAAGTCATTCTTTACTTTGGCAAATTCAGATTCTGAAAGAGGTGTATCGTTTAGTTTTGCCTTATTATTCTGTTCAAGAATCTTTTTGAAGTTAGCCCACAGCTTTTCTTCTGTATTAAGATCCGGTCTGTAAGTCCACTGTGATTCGTCGCAGCAAAGCTGATCTATAAGTCTTTTTTCAATAACTGATTCTAATTCAGCCATAATTATCCTTTCTTAGGGAACATGTTTTGTAACATATATTTTTTTACTTCTTTGAGCTCATCACACTTACGCTGATGAAGAGTGATAAGGTTATCAAGTTGTTCAAAAAACTGGCTTATCTTCTTCTGCTCATCGTAGCTTGGAACTCTAATATTCATCTTTTGTAAGTCAAGAAATGACAATACTTTTTGTCCAGTTCCCGTGCAGGTATAAGCAATTTCATGCACTACCTCATCACAATAATTCAGAACCATTGAAATAAAAAATATATCGCTATTATTACCGTAGAAAACAGGGTAGAACTTGCTGATAATGCCCTTATCACAGCATCTATTGATGTTAAATGTAAAGTCTACTCCATCACTACGATTCCTGTAAGTACAATAATTTCTAGGAAGAATATTGTAACCAGTAATGTCATGATTTTGCACTCTTCCAAAGTGTTCTTCCTGCAATACAACGCCTTCGGTCTTTGATGATGTCAATATAGGAAGAGTACAATCAGAATCTACTGTTTCTTTGTATTCTATTATTAGGTCTGACAACTTACGCTGTTCCCAATCGTCAGTAAATCCAGAGAATCTGATCTCTGGTTTTTTCTCACCCTTTTTCGGGAGCATTTTTTGAAGCATATATTTTTTTAGCTCTTTTGTTTCGTCACACTTACGCTGATGAAGAGCGATAAGGTTGTTAAGTTCATCAATGAAACTACTTATTTTTCTCTGTTCAGCTATACTTGGAACAGGAACAACACACTCATAGTAATCTTTAAGATTGTAATTATTTCTTCCGTCACCAGTCGAAATGTTCATAGCAAAGTTTTTATGCGTATCTGTATTTAGATAAGCGCACAAGTATTCCGATGCTATTTTTTCCTTATCTGGTCTTGTAACAATAGTAGCAAAACCTATTGAACCTGCCTCTTTTTCGGTAATTACAGCTGATGTTCCTATATCACCAGTATGTACTGTAATCACATCCCCTACTTTGTGTTTCCTCGAAGCATTTTGTTTTGCAAATTCATCATCAAGATAAATGGGATTGTCACCAAACTCAAATCGTCCATCTTTAATATCTGAATTTCGGATAAGTAACGCTCCATGGTCAGTGTAGTGAGATGTCATTGTTGTGACCAATCCTATATATATTTCACCCAGTTCCGTAACCTTACGCTGTTCCCAAGCGTCAGTAAATCCTTTGAATCTGATATTAGGTGTATTTGCCATTATTACACCTCCTCAAAAATACTCATGAATTCGCGAACCGCTTCCGCTGTTTCTGTGTTATTGAAGGTCAGATCTGAGAGCATTTGCTTTAACTGAGAATTACCTTCCTTGATAGCTTCATTTGTATTCTTGATATCTGTAGTTAGATTCTTTAAATCAATTTCGTCTTCTTCTTCGCTTGTATCAACATATCTAGGAATATTAAGGTTAAAATCATTGTCCTTAATATCCTTATAAGATGCCAGATATGCTTCTTTTTCTACGGATTGCCTATTTCTATATAACTCAAGAACATGATCTATATGTTCGTTATTCATCACATTCTGTTTTTTATCCTTTTCAAACAGGTTAGATGCATCGATAAACAGTACATCCCTGCCTTCTCTGTGTTTTTTGAGAACTATGATGCATGTAGGAATGGATGTGTTGTAAAACATATTTGCAGGAAGTCCAATTACAGCATAAATCGAACCATTTTCAAGCAATATCTGCCTGATTTTTCCCTCTGAAGCTCCTCTGAAAAGGACACCATGAGGCAACACGATAGCCATGGTTCCATTAGGCTTTAAATGATAAAAGCCATGTAATAGGAATGCATAATCAGCCTTTGATTTAGGCGCAAGTGCTCCACCATAATCCATAAATCTCTCATCCTGCTTAAATCCTTCTGCTGCAGACCAGTTTGCTGAATAAGGTGGATTCATGGTAACTACATCAAATTCTGTTTCTTCATCTGTAGGCCAGTCAGCATCAAGAGTATCTGCATTTCTTAGGTGCTGGTTTTCAGGCATAACGCCATGAAGGAACATATTCATTCTTGCCAGGTTATATGTTGAAGGCATGAGCTCCTGCCCATAATACTTGATATATTCAGGCTCTTTGGAATAATTTCTGCAGCTGAGCATAAGTGAACCGGAGCCCATACAAGGGTCATAAACCTGTAATCCTTTTTTCTCTTCCTGTCCAGTCATAGCAATACGGCACAAAATCTGAGCAGGGCCATGGGGAGTATAGAATTCTCCTGCCTTCTTTCCTGTCTCAGAAGCAAACTGTCCGATCAGATACTCATAAGCATTTCCAAGAACGTCACCTTTGGCGTTAATAAAATCTGCATCTTCAAGAACTTTTATAAGATCCGATATAGTTGAGCTCTGCTTCTGGTCGCCAGCTCCTAATCTGTTGGAATAAAGGTCAACATCTGCAAACAAAGAGTTAAAGAGCTCATCTGATTCCTGGATTCTGTTAAAAGCAGCCTGGAGTTTTTCTCTGTTAAATCTGTTTTCCTTTGCCTCTTTCAAAATGCTTACATATGTCATCTCAGGCTCAAGTGTATAATGAAGAGAATCCTTAAGCTCGCTAAGAAGGTCGTCCCTGTCAGAGCTCTTCATAGCTTCTTCATAAGCGGCCTGAGCTTCAAATAGATCACTGGGCTCTTCATCATTAAGAAGGTCATAGACTTTAACAAGATATGAATCTGATAGATACTTGTAGAATACAAGTCCTAAGAGATATGTCTTATACTCGTTCGCATCCATTTTTCCGCGAAGGACGTCTGCTCCGCTCCATAATACTGCTAACAAATCTTTGCTTTCTGCCATGATAGTTACCTTCCTCTTCTGTTTGTTTTCTTTATGTGCTATAGAGATATGCACTTTTTATTCAGATGTAATTATGTATTTATGTGTGACATTAAATAATATTTAAGGAGATTCCCTTAACTTGTCAAAGCCTCTTCCTTGCTCATTCCTTTACGAATCCTCGCTCTATACGTGGATACTTTAACGCCATACTCAGCGCACATCACCTCTTCGTTCCTGTATCTGTTCCCAAGGTGATCCTCTGCCCGGTATGATACACGGTCCACGATTTCATCAATGGAATAGCCGTTTTTCTGTTTCAGGCGGAATGAGTTCGGGTGAATGCCAAACGCCTTGCAGACTTCCTTCTGTGAGTAGTAATCTACTCCATCCCGCGAAAAATAAGGCTGCCGTCCCTCTAGTGCTTCCTGAACAGACCAGCCTCTTTCAATTCGCTTCAGATATAAAGTTGGAGATACATCATAAGCATCACACATGTCCTTTACGGAAGCATAAATGATGCCCTTATGATCTTCACTCTTTGTTTTCATTCAGAGATTTTCCCTTAAAATATCGCTTTTTACCTTAAAAGAAATTATATCATTTTTATGTCGTTTTTGTCATGATAAATCTCAGACAAATGGAAGAGCCATCTGCTCATATTGCTGCTTTTGAGGTATCGGAACAACCTTTGTTTCCGGCTTTGAAGAGGACTCTGATACCCCGATCAGTTCAGCAAGCATAGAGTGTCGGTCTTCTATCATGTTGTTGTCGATGGACTCATAAAAAGCCTCGTAGGTTCCGATAAGAGTTACCTGATGTTTTCCCCTTGTGATGCCTGTGTAGAGGATGTTTCTCTTTTTCATAAGACCGTGCTTTGGTGTAAGACACAGGATAACGGAATCAAATTCGGAACCCTGGCTCTTATGGACGGTTGTTGCATAGGCAAGCGTTAGTTGCTCTTTTGCATCAGTGTAGGAATATTCCACGCTTACAGGATTTTCACCGGAAAAGAGTACCTTTACTTCTTCATGTGTTATCTCAAGGACATATCCCACATCACCATTTGCAACATCTTCTATATTCTTAAGCTGCATGACGGGATCTCCGGCTCTAAGTACCATGTCGTTTGGAATCTTAAGCTCTGTGTCACCTTTTGAAGGATTCAGCTCATTCTGCAGGATGGTATTTACCCTGTATACCCCGCAGGCACCTTTCTTGAAAGGACAGAGAACCTTTACGTTTTCATTTCCGTAGAGATATATCTGCTTGAGTGCTGACTCTATTAGGTTTTCCTCCGCATTTTCCAGGGTTTCTGTTTCAATGATATGGAAATCATCACCTGTACTTAGCATATGAATACCATTCTTTATATTCTGAGCATTTTCGCAGATATTTAGCGCGTCTGCTGACTGCCTGTGAATGGTATCTAGCTGGACACATGGGATAGCCCCGCACTGGATAAGGTCACGGAGTATTGAACCGCATCTTACTGAAGGAAGCTGGTCGGTATCTCCTACGAGCCCCAGAGTGGAATCCTTGATGTTCCTAAGGAGTCCGTTCATTGTCCAGAGGTCTATCATGGAAGCCTCATCCACGATCACATTAACATCCTTGAGGCATTCTTCATGGAATCTCTTTTCGTCTGCAAATCTCTCATCATCAACGATACCGAGTCCAAGTGCAGAATGAATGGTCTTTGCAGGAAATCCTGTGCTTTCTGTTATTCTTCTTGCAGCTCTTCCTGTCGGGGAAAGAAATACATTATTGTCATTTCCTCCGTTGAGTTCCTCGTTTATCTGTGCGATAATCTTAAGAATTGTGGTCTTTCCCGTGCCGGGGCCTCCGGTGATTACGAATACAGGCTCAGTAACGCCTACTCTTACAGCTTCTCTCTGCGTTTCATCAAGTTTTATATCCCCTGCATATTTATCTATTAGTGCATCGATATTTGGAACATGTCTTTTTTCATGTGACAGCAAAGCTTTGATCCTTGATGCAATGTCACGCTCTGTCTTGTATGTGAGGGGATAGTAAAAATACTCTCTTTTTCCCGAAGGAGTAACTCTTTTGTTATATCTGACAGTGCCGTCCTTTATCATCTTAAGGACATAGTCCAGGATGTTTTTTCTTGTGATCTTTGATGTATTGAGGACTCTGAGGAGCTTTATCGCATAATCCTTTTTAGGCATACATACATTGCCATACATCATGTCCTCAGTAAGGACATAGTTGGATGCAGCCTTTACTCTCTCATAGGAATCATCCGCAAAGTTATTATCCTTTGCTATCATGTCTGCCATGAGAAATGTAATTCCTCTTATATTGCATAACTCATAAGGATCTTCTTCAATTATCTTAAGTGCATCTGCTTTGTAGGCTTCATATATCCTGTTGATGGCATTTATGCTGATACCGTATTTTATGAGTTTTGCAGCTATCTCCCTGCTTGCCCTCTTCTCGATGTAGGACTTCTTTATCTTTTCCAGGGTCTTCTTTCCAATGCCGGGGATTGTTATGAGCCTGTCTATGTCGCTATCGAGAACGGAAATGGTGTTCTCTCCGAATGCATCATATATACTCTGCGCTATTTTTTTTGAAATGCCCCTGAACATGCCGCATGAAAGATAGGCTACGATATCTTCTTCTGTCCTGTTCACAAACTCTTCCCATGAAATTACACGGTAGCTTTTGCCATACTTTGCAGTTGAGAACTCTTCTGTGACAAATTCATATGAAATGTTCTTGATTATAGGGAGATTGTTCCCTACGCAGGTTACTTTCTTGCCGGTATCTATGTCGCGGTACTGGCATACACTGTAGCCGCTTGCTTCATCAAAATAGACTCTGTACTTGAACTTTACATGCATGATGGATAGTACTCCTCAAATGTTCGTATATATGCACTTCTCTCAGTTTTCTTTAGTGACTTGGCTATTTCTTTTACTTTTTCATAAAGGTTCGGATACTGGATGATAAGGTCTATGAATTTGTTCTTTCCGGACTGTTCAAGTCCAAGAACATTACCGCTTCCGCGGTTCTTAAGGTCAGCCTTTGCAATCTCAAAACCATCTGTCTCGCCTTCAAGGATATGAAGGTTTTCGGATGATATGTCAGCTGATGATTTCTGCAAAACGCAGTAACTCTGCTTGTCGCCTCTTCCTACACGGCCCCTTAGCTGATGGAGTGTTGCAAGTCCGAATCTTTCAGCTGATGAAATGACTATCACTGTGGCATTCGGTACGTTTATTCCTACCTCTATAACGGTCGTTGCTATAAGTATCTGTATCTGATTTTCTGAAAAAGCCTTTTTTATCTGTCCCTGTTCTTCTTTTTCTGTCTTTCCGGTTATGACTCCTACCTTGTATCCAAGGGGTTCAAAATATCTCTGATATTTAGCGGATATCTCTTCTACCGATGATATGCCTGCCATCCTAGATTCATCTTCTGCCTCATCAATGAGAGGACATACGACATATGCCTGGTGACCTTTTTTAAGTTCTTTTTCCATGAAGGTAAATACCGGCTTATCTGATACGCAGATAGCTGTCTGCACAGGCTTTCTGCCGTTTGGCATCTGCTTTATTGTAAAGACTTCTATGTTGTCTCCATAAAGGGAACACGCTATTGTCCTTGGAATGGGTGTTGCGGACATCGTTATCGTGTGTACACCGGCATCCGATTTTTCCCTTACTGATTCCCTCTGTACAACTCCAAACTTGTGCTCTTCATCTGTTATGACAAGGCCAAGGGAAGGATATTCAACATCTTTTCCAAAGCAGCTGTGTGTCCCGACTATGAGAAGGTGTTTGTTCTCTTTTATTTCCTTTACAAGCTTTTTCTTCTCTGAGGTTGTTATATCCGAGCTTAGAAATGCCACGCTAAATCCAAGCTTTTCTGAATAACCTGACAGTTCCTCATAGTGCTGTCTTGCAAGTATGACTGTGGGAACAACAAGTACGCTCTGATATCCGTTTTCTGCCATAAGTAGCATCAGGCACATGGCAACGATTGTTTTACCGCAGGACACATCACCCTGTACAAGGGCTGATGTCTGTCCCTTTCTCATGCTGTTTTTGATGCTTTCTATGACATTCTTCTGATCATCTGTAAGGTCATAGGGAAGCGATTTTATAAAGCTACTTAGCACATCTTCTTTTGCGGGGATTATGTCGGACGTGGTGTTTCTTACATTATTCATCTCAACCTTTGATGCAAAATAAAGGAGCTGGTCGAATACGATCCGCCTCTGGGCCAGGATAACATCATCTTCCCATGCGGGGAAATGAAGACCCCTTACAGTGTCCTCATAATCAAGGAGTTTGTATTTTTTAGCGAGCCCTTCAGGAAGATAATCATGATCTATCTTTTCATATGCAGTCTTTATGGCATCCTTATAAAAGCTTTCAGATATCCCCTTATACTTCCTGTAGATTGGGTATATCATCAGGTCTTCATCACTTGTTGAAAATAGCTGCGGATTTGATATGGATAACAGCTCAAAACCGTTAAGATTCGTGTACTGAACGACACCGCCCACATATACTGTATGGCCTATTGTCCGCTCATACATGTCAAAGTCGTAATATGAGCCAAATATGTTCACATAGAGCTTGAAGTGTGTTTCTGGGTTTTCCATCTTTATCTTTATTACAGATATGTTCTTTCCCTTTACCTTATCAAGGACGGCGCTTATGACTTTTCCATTAAAGCAGATCGGCTGTTTAAGTGCTGCCGCCTGCTTTACAAAGTTATTAAGCTCGATATCGTGATCCCTGTTAAAATACAGATATTTCCTGGGTTCTTTATATAAAAGCTCCGGCACGGTTGTAATGCCGTCGCCTGCTAGTTTTTCAAGTTTCTTTCCTTTATAACCAAGATCCTTTAGTTCCATAAAGATTCCTCTATAAAATGATAAAAACATGTGTTTGCTGTCAATATAATAATATCACAAACATGTGTTTATTGTCAATTTAAAACGCTCGAAAATCCGATAAAACCGCCATTTTGAGCAATATAATACCCCCGGTTTCCCAGGGGCATGATTGCTTTTAACCAAGCATTTTCTTTAAGATGTCATTTTTACTTATATATGAATTCTTCTGAGTCTTGGTATTTGTTTTTACTTCCCTTTTTATCACCATGAATTTAAAGTAACGTTCATTTTCAGGGATCTTACTGTCATACGCTGCGTTTGATATTATCTTATAAGCTTCGCAGTGTCTTCCGTCCTTATTCTGATAATAGGAAAGCTCTGTGTGGCAGGAGATGTAATCTCCCACTTTAAGCCCTGACTTTTCTATGGCTTCGCAGGCACCGGCATCAGACCAGGCATAGAGATAATATTTTTTTCTGAGCTTTGGAGCTTCTATCTCTATGGTCATCCTTCTCCCGGCTTTGTATTCAACAGTGTTGATATTGAGTACCTTGCATCCGTAGAAAGTCATGGTATTCCAGAGCTCGAACTCCTTACTGCCAGATGGGAGTTCATAGTCAACATATTTGATTTTCATTATCTTCTCCTTTTTACAGTATCTTTCATCGTACTGTTACTTCCAGTCCGTCCGTTACATGTTCCACGGACTCAACTGCTTCAATCTTTGCAAACAGCCACTTTGCGATCTCGTCAGCATCCATTCCCTCCATAACGTTGTTCGGGATAAGATGAACACCGGGTTTTAATACTTCGAGGAGCATCCTGTCATTGTTCATGACCCAGTCAGCCATAGGATTTTCCCTGGGTTTATTGCTGTCATTGGCATGACGGGCAGCTACTCTCTTTGCAGCTTCCCTTTCGATATGCTCCCTGTTCATCCTCTGTGATGGAGTCTCACTCTTTACTGTAGAAAGATCATCAAGCACCATTACTCTGTTCTTTTCTTCCAGCGAATCATAATATAATCCGGAAGCGTCATAGGCATTATCAGGTACACGTTTATCCATCTGCTTATTTGCAAAGGCTATTCCGCTACATTCTATTGCCGAGCGGGCAATTGCTGTTAAAGCAAGTATCGCATCAAACATTTTTACCTCCTGGGCTACTACAGCAGCTCCTTTTTTATTATTGTCGCAAAGGCTTTCGGAAGCTGTGTCATATCGCTGTAATCAAGGAACTTTGCAGCGTCTTTGGGGGCTATCCCATCGACATAGAGACTTTTAATGTCACCTGCACAGTCATCAATACCAGCAGTTATAACTGATATCCCCTTTTTCCTATAGCGCTTTACAACCTCCTGGCAGTCGCGTTTGCCAAGTGTTTCACCATATCCCTCTGCAGCAGGAAGTCCGTCTGAGATGATAAGGAGCATCCTGGATGTGGCACTACTCTTATTGAGTGCTTCAGCGCAGAAGTTTACTGCCCATCCGTCCCTGTTATCATATTCAGGACGAAGCATGAATATCCGCTTGTCATCATCCTTATCGAGGTTATCGGGATGTGCAACACATGTCATCACAACATGCCTTTCAGGGCATGCATCAGTCGTATGCCCATATACTGAGCACGGGATTCCCATAAACTGACAAAACTTCCATGTGATATAAGCACATTTCCTGCTCTGATCCATGCGGCTTCTGCAGCACATTGAGCCGGAGCAGTCTACAAGGACACATACTTCCATGTCAGGAACATCCTCAGGGAGTATCTTATTTGCAAATATCCTCTTATCCTTTCGGTAAGCATGGGATGAGTCAAGCTGTTTCCCAGTATAAAGTCCATTTAAGCGGTCACCTTTTTGGCGCTCCTTTATGACTTTATCAAGGTTTTTCTTGACCCTTCTTGCAATCCTGTCCAGTTCTTCATGCTGGCTGGTGAACATGGCAATTGCTTCATCATCCGGTTCCGCATACTTTTGGATTGAGGGGTATTTGTCAGTCCTTCCTTTTCTGGTGTCATCAGCATTTTTCGTCATTGCCTTTACTATCTGTTTTTTGGTTACTATAGCGAGCTCTTCTTCTGCGGCAAGATCCTCTAAGTAAGACAGATCCCATTCTTCAGGACCATCTTCATTAGAAGGATCAAAATCCATCCCTTCATCTGGAGCATTGCCTTCAGCCTCTGTGATTTCGTCCTCATCTGAAACGGGGTTTTCAGGTGTATCCGAATGCTCTGTCTTATCTGACATCTCATCGCATAGATCACCTAGACCTGCAAGTGTTTCTTCAAGCGCTTTTTCCATCTCTTCTTTGGACATTGTTCTTTCTGATTCTTCTGCTTCTTCAGAGCTGCCTTCCTCTTCTGAGTCACCATCATCTTCAGAGACCGAAGGACTTGAAGGCTCATCTCTTTCCTCTTCATCAGTGTCTGATTCTGCATCTTCTTCATCAGAGTCAGGTTCTGTGTCTTCCTCAGATGTATCCTTCTCATCTTCTTCTGATGGATCTGAGGTTTCTTCTTCAGGTTCAGGCTGTTCTTTCTCTTTTTCCTTTTTTATCTCATCTGAGATGAAGTCAATTAGCATATCAAAAATGATATTTACTTCTCTCTTCCTTAATGTGGCATTGTTTGTATTAACTGCCGCATCTACATGAGGTGTCATCCCATAAAAGAGCTCCGTAAGGTCATCAGACATATCTCCGGCATTATCAACTCCGAACTTTGCATATATAAGGACCAGGCTCATAATGGTTCCAATCCTGTCAATGTCCTTACCTGCTTCTTCAGCCTCCTTAAGCTGCTCTTCATATGTCTTTATCCCTTCCTGGGCAAGATGGAGCTTTCTTACTTTCATAAGGCACTCACCGTAGCCCGGGACATAGCGAATGACACGTTTCTCTATATGGCCATCTTCAACACAGTTATCGAGTGCCTGGTAAATACCAAGGAAGCGATTTCCCATGTTGTCATCAAAGCACTCTGACAGTGTCTCAGAGTAGTCGATGATTGGAAAAAGCCTGTTGTTTGTAAGTGCATCAAAGCATTTCTCCATAAGCTTAAAGTCTGTATAGAGGATATGACCGCATTCATGCAGGATGATCCCCACAATGATGTAATACTTATCAAGCCTTGAAGCCTGTTTCTTTATCCAGCCATTATTAAGGTTTATGGTTATTGTGTCGCCATTGGTATAGGCAACAGAACTGCCTTCGTTAATGATCTTGATTGCTATGCGACGATGAAAAGTCTTACAGACACCCTCGATAATGCTTTCAAAGTGCTGTTTCATCACCTTTGATGTAAAGAATTCCTCATCCGTCATCTTGTCTTTTACTTCGTTAAGAAGCCTTCTTAAAACTTTTGCCATTTTGTTTTTCCTCCTTTTTACCTTTGATTTAGGGTTGCTGTATATAAAAAGAGCCAGGGCTTTTAAATGAACCGTGACTCTGCTAAGAAAATAAAAAAGCCCTGGAAATAATCCAAGGCTCTACAAACAATAATTAAATTTTAAAAACTACAATAACAGTAATAATATAGCATTATTCCAAGGGATTGTAAAATGATTACCTTGAAAACAGCCACTCTTTCACCTGGTCATCTCTTCCTGCCAATACCCAGCTACAGTGAGGATTTATTCCATACTTTTCTTTATGCTCACCTGCTTCATATTCTGTATAATGGAGATCCGGGTGTTTGTCTTTAAGCTCTGCGTAAATGTCCCGTGAGCCAAGATGAGTACTTACTACGCTATTTTCTCTGTATGAAGTTTTTACAATATTGTCATCCGCTGCATGGATAAGCCATATGGGTGTTTTCAGAAGATTGTTTAAGTCTCTAAATCCCGTAGCCCCGCATATGGAAACAGCACCGGCAAACATTTCAGAATGGTATTTTAATATTTCGAGACATCCAACGCCTCCTGCGCTGTAGCCATAAATGTAGATCCTTTCAGGGTCTATGTTGGCATACTGATCCATGAATCTCTTCACCAGGACGCATACACGATTTCCATCAAGAAGTCCTGACCAGTGCCTGCCCTTTTTGCACTGGGGAGCCAGTAGATAACAGGGATGCTCTTTCTGCCAGGATTCTGTGGCAAATACCGTCCCTATATCATGCATGGAAAGCTGAAGCTCATTGTCATCTCCATAAGCATCAGCCCCATGAAGGAATACTACAAGCGGCACTTTTTCCATGGATTCAGGCACAAAGAATCGGTATGGCAGTGTGCCAGAATAGTCAAACACACCATACTGGAACCTTTCACATAATATGCTGTTTTCAGGAGATGGTTTATCCCAGTCAGCCGGTAAACTCATGAATTCACTCGCCTTTCTTAATAACTATACTTGATATTATAAACCCGGATGAGCGAAGAACGCCCATGAAAAAAACATAAAAAAATAGGAGAAAGCCTTAAGCCTTCCCCTATAATCCTATTTCTTCCGCCTCATACCGTTAACCGTTGAAAGGTTGAAGTGCTTGTTGAAGACGCCTGTAATAACATCCTCAATATCGTCCTCGTTCTGTGCAACCTTTTCGAGAACTGTTTCAAGGGCTGCAGCTATTACTGCTTTTTCAGATATCTTATCTTCGCCCCTGTCTTCTGATTCCAGGATAGCATCCTGCGCCCAGTCGATGAGTTCTCTCGGACCACATACGCCTCCGGTGATGTCCTTTTCACGACAGTACTGATGGATCTCGACGACACATTTTGCCATTTTTTTGAGAAGAGCTGCGTTGTCAAACCCGGTCTGTGCCTTTGTGCGCGAAAAAAGTTCATCCTCTGAAGGCTCCGGTATCTGCTTGATAAGATTGATCCTGGAATAAACAGCTTCCTGAAGGTCGTTACAGCCCTCATACTCCCTGTTTACAGTGAATGCAATCACGCAGTCCGGATGTCTTGTGATCACTTCCCCGGTCGGAAGTTTTATAAAGTTGTCCTTTCCGCCACCAGCAAGAAGCGGGTTTAACGCTTCCAGGACAGATGCTCTCTTTATGATGTTTGCCTCCTGTATCTCGCAGAAGCCTCCGTGCTTGATCGCCTGGATAAGTTCTGACTTCACATACACGAAGTCATTCTCATCACCTGCATTCTTTTCAAGAAGCCTCTTCGTGATCTCCTGATAGCAGTCAGCCTCGGAATCAAGTTTCCCCGGTTCCTTACCAAAAAGCTTCATAAATGATGTCTTAAAATCATTTTCTACATCACTAAATGTAGGAATATCAAGCTGCTTGCAGGCTTCGTCTGTATCTCCTGTCTTTCCCTTTCCTGTATTCGGAATCAGCTGCCCTAAAATATCAAACTTATCATCATCAGGGCTGCATGTCTGGGTATAGTAAGGGAGCCCCAGCATCTCAGCTATAGCCTGTGAGCCTTCTGTCTTTCCGGTTCCTGACGGGCCATATAAAAGTATGTTTCTGATGGACTTTCTGAAACGGTTTGATGCAGCAATCCTTTTGGCAGTCTTCATGCTCCATTCAGGTACAACATACCAGTCTCCCATCTGTGGGACTCTTGCTTCTTCCTCTGCCGAAAGAACGCGCCCCTCATCAAGAGGATACATATCCCTTAATGAAGCTGCCGGGATACCGGAAATCTCCTCCTCATCGTAATCCTCAGAAGGAAGCGGTGCTGTTCTGTTAAACACCTTGGGTTCTCCGCAGAAGATCCTGCCGACCTTAACTGCATCAATATCAGCCTGCGACAGCTTTTTTGGCTCCTGCTCATATCTTACAGGAGAAGTCGACTTTTCGTCCTTGAGCCTGTAGTACATATTGTTGGAAAGACCACACATGCTCTTCGAATAATTCTCATCAGAGACATCATAGTTCTTCAGAATGTCTATAAAGCTCATGGCTTCCGAGTCCTTTGCAATCTCAGGAAACATCGCCATCGCAAACATGGTTCCTTTATGACCCTCCGCATACTGGCCAAGGAGTCCTGTTTCAGATATGATTCCTGCCTTAAACTGAAATTTGCCATCTTTGATCTGTCCGATGCAGATCTGGATCTCGTCTTTATCAGGCTTTTTGTACTCTGCAACATATTCGTTCTTTGATGTTTTTCCAACGAACAAATGCATTGTATCTATGCTGCCAATATAGTTTGCGATAGCCTCTGCCAGATAGGTATCAGTATTATATTCCTTCATTCTTGAAGCTGCTGTTGTGCAGTATGTGGTGCTTACTTCTGATATCGGATACCTCTTTGTAAGAGCTTCAAGCTCCGGTACAAACTCTCCATTGAAATTAAAAGAAATAAGTTTTTTTGCCATTTGTTTTTCTCCTTTTTTCTTATACTTTTGATTTAAGTTAAGTGCTGTATGTGATCAGGCCATGCCTGTTACATAAATAAATGTATATAAAAAGAGCCAGGGCTCTGATTTTTAAGAGCGCTGACTCTTTGCAAAAACAAAAGCCCTGGTAAAAACCAAGGCTCTACAAACAATAATTATTTAAAAATGACTACAAATAACAGTAATAATATAGCATGATTTATAGATGATGTAAATTGACTTAAAAACCTCAGCAATAATTTAATGTAAAATTCCCATACATCATAATTTCACCAGAAACAATCTTCTAAAATATTCATTATGAAGGCTTAAATAAGCTCCCTCCGCTGCTGAGCTAATGCTTTGCTCTTTAAACAATTCATCAACCTATTCAATAATTGTATCCCCTGCCTGATCCGAATATAATACATTGGGATCAGCATAAGCGGTATGCAAGATAAATCCGTTATCAATTTTTTCAACGTTCTTATTATACTCTTCAACATCTATTGCCTTTGGAATGCCATCTGTTATTTCATATGAAATAAATCATTCATGTCGTCTGTTTCATCAACGATTGTATCTATAAAATCCGTGCCAACGAAGCTGTGCACTTTATAATATTCAACATAATCACCATCAAGCGGAAAAGAATGCTCAAGTGTTGCTGATTTTCCATTTAATGTAAGCGTAAGGCTCTTTTGACAATCCTTCCTCACTATTATAAGTGCAACTCATTTTTATCTCTTCACTTTCCTCCTCATCTTCTCCACACAAAAATGTACGATAAAAGCTGATATGGCCCTGATTAGAGTCATAATGATATTTTTCTTTTATCAGACCTGCATATTCCTTGTAAGCGATAAGTATATCGGACGATCCATAAGCTTAGGTAGTATTATCATAAGCATTAAATACTATATGTAAACCATCCCCAGAGAGGTACCAGATATATGGAAATTCAGCATTTTCATAATCATCCTCATATGAGTCCGCTTTAGATTCAAACTTATAATGAGAAAGGGCTTCTTCCATTTCCGTCTTAGCTATGCTGTTCAACGCCTCATACATAGCCGGATAAGTTTGCGCATATTCCTCCGGCATCATAACGGTCACAAATTTTCCTTCAAACAACACCCTATTAGAGAAATCCATGTCTGAATCAGCATATTTCTTACTTCCGTCACACTCCTTACGAAATGACTTAGTCGCAATTTGATATATTATAATATCAGCGAAATATTTTTCATCTACATGAGTCTCTTGAGAAGTAGCAGTAACATCCGTATCATTTTCTTGTGCTATTTCTTCTGAACCAGACTCGCGCACAGAATCATGTGATATATCCTGCTCTTCAACCGGTTTACTTGTTTCCCAAGAACCCTATACGT
Source organism: Butyrivibrio sp. AC2005 (assembly GCF_000424145.1). Lineage (GTDB taxonomy): Bacteria > Bacillota > Clostridia > Lachnospirales > Lachnospiraceae > Butyrivibrio. The sequence goes on along the minus strand of NZ_AUJI01000029.1, from coordinate 29,794 downwards.
TACTGCTAATGCCACACCCACTCAGTACAAAAACTAACAAAACGCTAGTACTACCTTCAAGCTGTTTAACATATTTTTCATTTATGTTCCCATGATCAAATTAATAATTCATTTTAAAAGAATTTATAAACTGATCTCTAATCTCCTCACATGATGGAGAATTCATTGGATAATTAATGAAAATATTTGAACAATAGCTATCATTTACCAGTTCCAATTCATAAGAATAGTTACCATAACCATCTTCTCTGACTAGATAGAAGCCATTATCAGATGTGCCAATATCAATATGCGGATACTGTAAATAATAATCATAATCGGTTTTAATAAACTCTTCTTTTGTTTCATCTTTTCCATGAAGATAGAACCAAACCATCTCATCTACTTGAATACTCATATTCAAATCTTTGTTTGAAAAAGAATAAGTGTAGCCACCTGCTGCATTTCTTTCATACTCTCCGGTATTTGTTGCAATTTGAACAAAACCTTCCGGAATATAAAATTTACTTCCATGAACTGTGGTAAAAGAAGTCCCACTTAATACATTACCGTTATCTGCTTTTTCTGAAGGTGGTGCCTGTCCTATTAATAAAGCTTCCCCCTTCATACAATTTGTTACATGTAAAACCATTAAATATTCATCAAGTGTCTTACTAGCTGTTCCATCATAGAGCGCCCATAGCTCCTCATAATTTAGATCAGTCTCTGTACTAATATATAGCAAATCTACACAATTTGGCTCATTCCATGGAACCAAAAAAATACTAGACTCACCGTTACTTCTATTGTAATCTTCCCAAAAGGTGGCAGTTGTTTCTAAATCGGCCTTAGCAGCTTGATCTGAAGCAGCATCATCCTCATTAAATCCATCCGAACCTGAAAAACTATAATATGCGTTATCGACCATGGTATTGCCATTATAAATATAAGACTTAAAATGGACATCCCATCCATCTGCTTCCATAGAACTTCCATAATATGCTGAAGTACACAATTCATCCCCACTTGGACAATGCTTTATAAAGACTCGTGACTCAATGCTAGACGAGTGATAATTACAATCTAATTTTTCTCCGTTAATTTGATCCAAAATATCTGAACCTATCTGTTCAATAGAATTATTTTTGCATTTATAAGCTTCAAAGAATACTGTCCAGATAGCATCTTCCCATCCTTTTTTTTCAGTCGATATATCGCATTTTCGTATTACTACAATAAACTCATTATCATCTCCATCTCCATCTAAATCAGCAAAAGTATATCCAAGGATGCCCTCTTGTCCTTCAAATTTATCGATATCGTAATTCCATGTATCACCCCCACCTCCAAAGAGGTTCTGTCTATAGACATATTTGGCATACATGGTGGCATCTTCTATCTCACCATAATTGGGGACAATAAATTCTTCATAATAGGACAGTAACTGATCTTTTTCACTGATCTTTTCTTCTGGTATTTTAGAAGCTCCTTCATGGACACTTTTCTCGACAGCCGTATCGGTATCCTGAGCATTCATTTCTGCATATTCCGGATTTTTTTCCTGTTCTTGTGCTGATTCTTCAACTGATTTCGCCTGAGAAATATCTGCTTTTTTAGGTTTAATATCTCTTTTTGTCTGAACATATACTTCTGCACCAATTATACCTATTAATGCTATCGCAAAAGTTGCTACTATGAGCTTAGTTTTTCTTTTCATCTTTCCCCTCATTTTTTTAACATTTTCAAATCATTAAAGCTTATCACCGCAATTTACGCAGTACTCATCCCCATAGAAATTAACCGCCCCACATCTAGAACAGTGGATTATCTTAGTCCCACAACGTATGCAAAATCTCAAATTTTCCGTGTTGTGTAAAAGCGTGCCACATTTATTGCAATAGAACTCGTCATTATTTGACTTTTCTGTTGGTTTTGGGTTGCCCTTTGGTCTGTTTATATAATTAGTAATGATTTCCTTTGGAATTAATGTCCCACAGGACGTACAGAATTGATCTCCTTCAACGAGATACTTATGGCATGTCGGACATTTTCCCATTATTTTATCCTTGGGAATTTTGGGATCACCCTTGCCTGATCCGGTTCCTATACCCTTTATGCTCGTTGGATTTTCATCCAAATGCACCTTTTTAACCAAAACCAAAATTGAAAACAGTATAATTACTGAAATCGATATAATATTTATTACATACCATTCCGTCATTTTGAAGTCGAAATAATACTTTTTAGCAGCATTTTCTATAATGTACTTAAAAGCTATCCATCCTATCAAATCGACAGAGGAACAAAGCAAAAAGACGGTAGCAATATTATCTTCTGTCATGGTTTTAGACATGGAACAAGCTAAAATAGCAATTGGAAGAAGAAGACACACAAGTGCTATAGGGTGCGGATCCAAAACATTACCACCAAAATCAGTTGTGATTCCTTCTACTAAAGTCATCAAAGAAACACCTGTTTCTTTACCTGCACAAGATACCATACAAGTTGGACAAAAGACTAATACAATACAAACTGTCGCCAATAATCTGACTATATTATTCACAGTAACTAATGAGCTGTTTGAATTTTCCTGCATATTTATTATCTCCTTTATATTTTAAATCTCAATTTCACTTGATGATAAAAAACCATCTATATCTATTGTGCACACTGAATTATCATATAGCTTACCTAGGTCGTTATTTACCTTTTCAATTCCCATGTGTTTCAGCAAAAGCATTGCCGCTATTATAACAAGTGCCATTATTATTATTATTCCTATACTTTCACTTTTCCCCTCTTTTTCAGTTCTATTATTATTACTATCTTTGTGGTTGTTGCTATTTTTCCAATAATCCGGTACTTTCTCGCCACATTTCGAACAAAAATCTGCATTATCAGGTATTTTTGCGCCACATTTTCTGCAAAACATAGTTTTCCTCCATCCTACATACAATGATAAGTTCATAATTTTTTTTCAATAATGATTTCTATTTACCCTCGTAACATAAATTAAATCGTTTTGCATGAAGATCAATAACAATCAACGTTTCGATTGATATAAACACACTCTTTTCTTTGCCTTCCCACATAGGTGGTGTCTTTATCTCATTAAACAGCAAATGTTTGGCTCCGTCCCACCCACATAAAAAAGCATTATTATTCACCCCACATTCAATCGTATAGTACCCGAGATTAGTGTAGTCGTCTGAAAATATGATATAAATCCTATAGCATAATGGCGTATATTTCGGGTTTGGACACTCTATGCATATTGTATTGATATCTAAATCTTTTCTCATAAAAACAATATGATAATCTTCTGGACTATAAGAATTGTCACATCCATTAAATTTAGTTGCTATGCGAAATATAGTAAGTAATCCATCTTTTTTTAATATTGTTTCTACAGTTTTATCGGGTAAGTTGAAGAACTGATCTCTCAATACTTGATGTTCAAATAAATATCTGACTCTCGCTGATTCAGAAGTATAATATGGTGGATTAGAAATAATTGAATCAGATTCTGGTCCTTTATAACCTGATTTCATAAATAGTTTTTTGCCCAATACACGCATTAATCTCATATATGCAGCCTCCTTATTTATGACAAATCATATTTGTTATGTGAAGCGAATCCTCTGCCAACTTTTTATTAACAATCGGCAGAGAATTCTCTCTACACAGCCTGGTCTTTATGAATTAAAGCATTTAACTCTTCAATATGATTCCATCTATATACTAATAAATTACTAGCAGTCTCAATAAGAAACTATAATTGGATTTTAATCCTGCTTTTCTGCAGTAACTTCTTGAGTCTTTTTCTCTGCTTCATCAGTGTCATAATAGGCATCAAATCTTCGCCATACATTACGAAATTAAACTCCGCTATTATCTAAAACTCAATATTTCAAACAGATAAATATTTCGCATTTTTTGGTGCTCCAGCCTTCTTAATTAGTTTCTTATACTTTTTCATTTTCCATGAAGGGATTCTGAATTTTGCTTTTTTGGCAACTCCTGAAAAAGCTCTTTTGCCAATCTTTGAAATATAAGTGGATTTTATCTCTATCGTCTTTAGTTTCTTGCATTTATTAAAGGTTTTCCTTCCTATCTGTGTAACACCATCCCCAATTATTACTTTTTTCAGACACTTGCAATTTTTAAAAGCTTCGTCATTAATTTCCGTAATGTTATTTCCAATTTTTGCTGATACAATATAACTGTTATCTCTAAATGCAGCTTTGCCTATAGAAGTTACGATATATGTTTTCTTTTCAACTTCAATTGTATCCGGAATAACCAAGTTATTTGTAGTAAGACCTTCATCCGAAATAACTTCCACCTCATCATTCTCCTTTATTAAATATATTAATCCTTCAACTTCCGTCGTATCTCCTATAGTGAGTGATGGTTTATCTTCTTTATAATCTTCATCTTCTTTTATCACTTCCTTATTCTCACTGTTTTCTTGAAGTGTAGATAATTCGTCACTTTCAACGTCGCTATCTTCAATATTTACCTTAACATCGATGCTCTCACTGCACTCACCATTATTTATTTTTACTGTTATTGTGCAGTTTCCTGTAGATAGTCCGATCATCCTTGCTTGTAATGGATTGTTAGGATCTTTTTGCACTACAGCGACATTTGTGTTTGAACTGCTCCACAAAATCGAACTGATTGTAGCATTTGCCGGAGATACTGTTGCTGAAATGATTGCTGTTGCCTGGCTTTCAGGAGTGGAAATTAAGTTCACTTTTTCAGCTCTTATTGTAGGAGTTGGTACGTCTACCTCAACTTCCGAATTTGAACTATTACCATCTGAATCCCATGCATAGATATGCGTTATATATCTTCCGGATTCATTCTTATGATCCGCTGTATTAACATGAAATACATATCTTCCACCCTGATTGATAGCATCATGCCATATGAGATCATCCTGTCCATTGTTGGATGTCCATGTAGGAAATTGAACTTTGCTTACCATTTTGTTATCACTTGCAACACATGATACGTCATACCCTGAAGATGTTATGTTTTCCACCCTGACATCACTTATTTGTGGAGATATAGTATCAGTAGTATAAAAAGTGTAATATCCTGAGCTGTACCATTTACCATTTACTTCAGCCTGAAATATGTAATAGTACTTTGTTCCATCCTTTAGCTCTTTCCATTCTGATTTCAGCGTATACCACATATTAAATGATGTTTTTGTTAATCCACAGTTTTCAGAAAAACTCCACTGATCACCGGTTCCCTCCTCTTCCACAATCACCCAGACTCTTGTAACCATTGAACCACTTGGGTTATTTATAGTACCAATTATTTTCGCATCATCAGTGGTAACATTTTCTGCTCGCATGTTTGAAAATGTTATTTCACCTCCTACAGGAGTTACCGTACCATGATTGTGCGGATGAATACTTGCTCCTGAATTGGAGCTTATTTGTACATATCCTTTAGCTGCAAACTCACAATATGGATCATGTCCAGACCATTCAAAATGAAGATGATACCCTGTTGCTGATCCGGTCATTCCTACGTAACCGATAGTCTGACCCTGCGAAACTGTATTTCCCTTGGCTACTGATCTTGAGCTTAAGTGTCCATAATAAGAATATGTTCCATCATTGTGTTTTATTACTACATAGTTCCCACCTCCGTTAGAAAAGGTGGATGTTATTACTGTTCCTCCAGTAACAGCATACACGCTAGTTCCTGATGATGCTGCTATATCTGCAACTATGTCATTGGGAGCAGTTGATTTTCCCAAAACATATTTGTTGATGTAAGAACTATGTTCACCTCCATCGCTATACTGATTAAGAACTGTGACATAGTACGGATTTCCAGTAACTGGCAATGGAAATCCTGAGACTATACTTGCTGCGGATCCTTTTAACGGCAATAGCAGAATTGCCATAAGCACGGTACATAGGCAATAAATTAGTAATCTCAATATACGTTTCATTATTCTACCTCCTGTTCTCATAGAAAGATTTTTTGTGTTCTATTCTTACTACAAACAGGAAATAAAATATGTTGCTCTATTTTAAAAAAATTCTTTTAATATTTTTGAGTTCCAAAAAATCCACTAAAAAAGGAGCACTCGACTATGAATGCTCCTAAATAAAACGCTTGTTTATTTACTCTTTTTCGTTTAGTTGTACTTCTACCAAATGAATAATCTCTTCTTTTCTAATGCCATTTTGGGATTCCAGCACATACCACAACCCATCATTTTGCCAGCTGACAAGTTTATACACATTCTCTTTTCCATATAGCTTTACATCTGTATTAATCACTTTTTCCGTTTCAAAAGATTCTTCAGCTACTATTTCTTCTCTTCCTTTTGCATAATCATTAGTTGGAGAAATGCTATAAGTAATTACATCATTAGCCGTTGTATATTTAATAATCCCTGCATCATTACTTTTATAATAGTCAATGGACTCTGCATCTTTAGCCAATATGTCAATATCTGTAATTTCAAATCCCAGTTCTCCCGAAAGCTCAGAAACAGAATCAAATATCTGAGCGTCGGTCAGGGCATCGTTTTCTTTTATATCATTTGAAATATCACCAGTATTATCACTGTTCATAATAGTCTTATCTATAGGATTTATTTCAATCGGCATTTCTGATGTTGATTGCTCATATGACGATGTATTATCCATTCCCGGAGCAGTTTCGTTCAAGCCAATGTTCTTAACAAAAGCATATGTACCTGCTATTACAAGCACAAATATAGCTACCATTGAACCATATCTTGAGATAATTTGAATAATCTTATTTCCAGATGTATTTTTTCTGGTATAACTATTATTACTCTTATCAATTACTTCAGAAGTATTATGAACACCTTGTTTTTCAAGCTCAGCGCCTATCTCTTTTTCTATATTTGTCAGAATTCTTCGGCGCATTTCATCTGTAACTTTGATATTTTCCATAACTTCATTATATTTAATCAAAGTCATACGCCTCCTTAAGAATTTTTTTCAACTGTTCTCTTGCTCGTTTTAAGTCCGAACGTACAGTAGACTCATTCCTATTAAGAATCCCAGCTATATCCCTTGTTGAATATCCCTCATGATAGAAAAGATGGACGACCTCTCTAAATGTCTCTGATAACTGTTTAACTGCTTCCCACACGAAAGCCAAGTCATCTTTCTCCTCCGCTACAAGGTTTTCCGATAATTCATCGGTTTTTCTTATGCTAAGATATGCGATTTTATTCTTGCTGAGATTTGCTGCAACCTTATATAGCCATGCTTTTTCATGTGCATCATTTTCAAAAGGAGGTGCTTTTCTAATGTATTGAATAAGTGTATCCTGTAGAATGTCTTCCGCATCACTCATATTATGGAGATAAACATACGCGATACGTAGAATGTTATTACCATATTTATCTAGCAATAATCCCACTCTTGTATTTTTTGCAATTAGATCAGATGCCTTCTCTTTTGTATCATCTAATTTTGACAGAACATCATCTGGCAAATCATTATTGATTGCTTCAAAAATACCTGTCATAGATACTCGTGTTGAAGAAAGAATGTCTACTTGGGAAACCAAATGAAGAAGGATTTCTTCGCAACTAACGATAAGATTAAGCAAAATAAAGCGCAAAAGACTTAATAGTTCATTTCCTACAATTGTGAACATCCCGAAAATAGAAAACTTGTCATTAACACATCGAATATGGTTTTCCACTGCTTTCCCCCACAGAATTATTGTATCTCTGATAATAATTTGTTATATATTTCAGATAACAGTTATTTTCCCTTCATTTCTCCTATAATTCTATACCAAATAAGGGCATAAGTTTATAAACATTCTCTAAAAATCGATATTTTATACCCGTATAACAATATTTTTCACTCTGAAAAACCCTTCTGTTAAGCATATTCGATAACACTCTCAAATGCCTGATAGTACACTCTGGTTCTTAAGTATCCACTAACCATATCCATAATTTCATCCTGCTCATCTTCTGTAGCGGTGCCAGTTGCTTTGACGCGCCAATAGCGCTTTTCATAATCAGCAGCCAACAATCACCCCGCTTTCTTTTTTAAGAATGATATTTAAAAGATTCTACAAAACATTTTATGCCCGAAGCGTAATCTTCATTATCAAAAAAATTGTATAATTGGTCCATCATAGAATCTACTCGCCTTTGAGAAATCATCCACTCCATATCTCCAAATCTGTCAATGCAATAAGTGTCCCAGTGACCGTTGTTATCCATTAATACTGTAAGCATAATACCGTTATTCTTAAAATGATTTGTGTAATAATAGTCTTTTGCAAAATCATTTTCATTAATTGAGGAACTGAAAGAATCTCGATAATCAATATAAATCACAATATCATAATTATCATTATTTCCAATGGAGTTTTTTATGTCGTTTTCTTCTGATGTTCCTAGTAAAGCTATATTATCTATATATGTATTATTGTTAATATGGCTATTTTCCGCATAATCTGTTTTAATTAAATAGCGATATTCTTGAACATCAGAGTTTTCTGAATCAAAGACTAATTGACGTAATATTACATATTCACTTTCCAACCATTCAGGGTGAACAATATAATATCCTTCTTTAGTAGGTTCTGATATATCTTCTACCATAACTTGTTTTCCAATTATAAGAAAAGAATTATCAAATAATCCTTCATTTTCTGAATAATCAACATCATTATATGTACCTAGAACTATCGACTGATTTGGATTATTACATGTAAAATAGTAGTCACCATCCGCTTTTGAATCTGGGGCTGCTCTATGCAAGTCTATATTCTCATCTAAAACCATATCAAATAGCTTAAACATTCTATCTTCGTCGTCATCTTCTGGATCTACATTTTCATTTATTTTATTAAATGGAATACTGTTACCATTGATTTCTGCTATGCTTTCCATCGAATTATATGGAAAACGTACATCACGGACATAAATCTTCTGTTCATTAGAGTCCGATTTCCAATTACTAATTACAAATGGTGCCACATTATGGTTTATACTATCTACAGGATACAATGAATACTGATTTTTGTTATGTAAAGTAGCAAGAATCATTTGGTTATCTGAATTAACATTTATAATTCTATTATATGAATCACTATCCATCAGTAGTGACTCTCTAAATTCATCATTATAAAAATATGAATGTTGGGATGTTTCAATTACATTAAGTGGTATATAAACTGCTGGATTAAGGTTATCAAAACCCGATTCATTCATCATAAAAACTGGATATTTTGAGTCTATGTTGGCCTTTACCTCTTCGATACTTGTGTAATGAAACATATCTGAATAGTCTGTATCAGTTCCATCGTATACTTGGGTAAAAGTGCTTTCTTCATTATCATTTGAAGGAACAATTTGTGATGAATCAGAGTTAGTTAAATAAGTATCTGTATTATAATCAGTGTTCTCTTCAGCATCATTATTAGCCATATTAAAATTATTTAGTTGATTTTGTACATTTTCTTGTGCTTGTTTTGAATTACACCCACCACATATAATGATACTTAGTGTAGCAATAATAGATGTCGTCTTCTTAATATTCATATTTTTTACCTCTCTGTTATGTGTGTTGGTTTCGTGTTCTACTTAATACACAAATGGCAACAGACAAAAGTTGCATGACATGAAAAAAATAAGAAGTCAAATAATTGTCGGTTAGGCACTAACCCAAACTTGCATTATCTTATGATAATCATAAAAGAATAACATAAAGAGTAAGCAACCAGTCTCTAGCCTAATTGCTTACTCATTCGATTGTTCATAAAATTGTTACTGAAAAATGTTATACATTTCATGGCTATAGGAAATACCATTTTCTATAGCATACTCCTCCGCCATTGAACCCTCATCACAATGGATTACCATTTTTTCGCTAAAAACAAACTCTTCCGTTGGAAATCTTTCTACAGATGAAGGTATTTGTATATGTATTAACTTATCAGTAGAAAGCTCACTATAAATATCAAAAAATTCCATACTCTCCTTTGTAAATTCTTTGATTCCATTCGGAATAACTACTACATTACCCTTTCTTGTCGCAAATTGTATAAGATAATCACCTGCTTTGTTCATTAGATTTCCTTCAACTGAACTATAATATGGATTTTCCATATCCACTTCGAATCTTTTTGCCGTAAACATACTAAATGCTTCTGTACCAATCTTAAGTACATTTTTTCCAATAACTATCTCTTCTTGCTTTTCAGGAATTAAGTCTGAGTCAATTATTCCACATCCAAATGCACGCACTCCAATTTCTGATAATTCATCAGAAAACACTGGGATCCCTGCAAGCTGCGCATTATAAAAGGCATAATCGCATATCTTTTGCAATGATGAAGGTAGGACTATCTGCGATAAGCTACTATTACAAAATGCTGCATATGCTATTTCTTCCGTGCCTTCCGGCACAAAATATATTCCACTCAAAGCTGCCGGACACGCATATAATATCTTATTATCTTTCGAGAACAAAATATTATCTTTAATCATAAAATAATCATTGTTATCTTCAATGCCAATTTCTTTAAGATTGCTACATCCAGCAAATATACCAATACCGATTTTATTAAGAGTATCCGGCAAATTAACACTCTCAAGATTTTCGCATTCTTGAAATGCACCACTACCAATTTCTCTTATTCCTCTGGGAATACTAAGATTTTGAAGACTTTTTTGTCCCCCAAAAGCTTGTCTGTATATCTTAGTAAGCGGTATGCCATCAATTTCTTTCGGTAGTACAACACTTTTATCACTTCCTGAATATTTCATACAAATGGCATAATCTTTATATAATCTATAGGTAATTTCTCCATTATTTGTCTGATATACTTTTTCACAAAAATCCGGGTTATGTGGTAATTCACAATAATTTGTGGCATACAAATCGCCAAAACAATCTTCGACTTGAATTTGTCCTATGAATTTCGCTGAACACTTTTCAACTGGATATTTATGAAATGCTAGGTGCATTCCATAATTACCTTCTTCCCATCCGTAGTAACCTGAATCCAGCCATTCTGACGAAGGTAACATCTCTCCATATCCATCATTTTTAGGAATTAACCCATGATATAAAATCTGAATCCCACTCCATTCTGATATATCTATTGTATTTTTTCCCGCCATAGAGATACTATCATCTGCTGAATTAATACTCTGTATCGATAATTCCCCATTCTCGAGGTTTTCTTCAAAAATAATATTAATGTCTAGGCATTCAATCCCATCTATATAAGAAAGAAAAAGTGGTGAACTGTCCGCTCTCAATCCTATCGTGGAATATAAGTTCCTTTTTCTTCCAGATTCAATTTGCCTTATAGGGCATATAAGCCCCTCACGCTCACTATCAATCACGACAGCATCTATACTACTAGGAAGATATAGTCTACCATTAGGATCTGGTTCAATAGTCATTTGTTCAAGCACCGGAAGAAATCCAAATGTATCATCCTTAGATAAAACCGAATAATATGCATTGGTCATATTTTCAATTTGAGTTTCTGACAATTGTATATACCTGCCAGTTTCATCCTCTGAAATATCCCCGAGATTCCAACTATCTCTTTTATTTGATAGCCAATTGTTTGTTAAATCGCTGAGAAAATAATTATAATTTAGGGAAGAAGAAAGTCTTTTATAATCCGTGCCCTTTTGTCTGTACTGACTTTTATTGGCATAAGGATAATATAAAGATATCCCAGAAATTTGATCTAAATTGCTATATGTTTTTACTACTGCTCTATCAATAGATTCTAAAAGATCCGAACTTGCTTTCTGATCCATCCAGGCTAAATTATCTGTCATATCAGACAGATCAACAAGATCATACGATGATGTCTTTTCGCCTTCCCTTAATCCATCAGATAATCCCAGCTCTTTTATTTTTGCTCTACTTTTTAGTATTTCCGAATATTTTCCATCTCTATTCTCTTCCCAAAGCTTAGATGAAAACTTATCTAGCGAAGCATAAACCTTACCGATTGCAGATAAATCCACGCATGATAGCGTTATATCAGGATTATTAAAATCTGAAACTGCTCGCTTATAATATTCTGCAAAATAATCAATAATGAGATTCGCTACATCCTTCACAGAATAAGCATCACTAATATTGCCAAGAAATGAATAATCCCACCCATCACCAGGTTCTAATTCTTCAGAAGCTATATAATATTGGGCAAACTCTTTCCATACATTCATGCTCTCTATGCATGCCATAAGACATGCATCAAAACCAACAAAATCAAGCTTTTTATCTCCATAATACATGGTTTTTCGCATAGCATTTTGCATTTCAGGTAACAAAAGTCCGTCTAAATTAAAGAGCTCATCTGCTCCAAATCCCCAAAGAGGTCCCCCACCATGATCCCAAAAAATAAGTGCATTATGTTCTGCCGGATAATAAGAACTACAAAAATTAACAAATGCTGATAAAGTCTCTGCAGCACCCATATCAGCATTTCCTTCCGTATGGGCTACTATACGATCCTCCTCACTTTTGCTCATATCAATAACACAATTATAGCCACTTGGAACATTGCCAACCCACCTTCTGCTACCACCTGTATAAACGATAACATTTACGTTTTCATTATCATAATCAGACTGCTCAATTTCCTCCAAATCCTTTGTAGCATTTCCCAATCGACTTTCAAGATTTGATCCAATCATATAAATCATAATTGTATATTGCCTATTATCATTTGGTTGAAGCGAATCTGTGATAGTAAGATTAGACTCAGTTGGATCATACCACTGTCCTGCTTTTGCCAGCTTCCGCTCCTGTACAGACTTGTTTTCACCTGCATTTTTTGCAATAAAAACAAGCAGTAAAAGCAATAATATGCAGAAAAAAACAGCTGCTCCCCTCTTTCTCATTTAATATTCTAACCCCTCGGCTTCCGGAATCATTTCCATCAATAATTTGTCTACAGTTTCATCATCTATGTCTGTGCTTCTTAAATGAACACTATCAAAAACCAAATTGATTACATACAAACCATCCTTAGTATAATAATCATATACGCTACTACTCCTAAAATCTCTGATATCAGAAGTTGTAATATTATACATATAATGCTCTACCTTCTCTCTATATTCATTATCGTTTAGAGCCTCAAGATATACATTTTTGCTTTGATCGTCTAAATCAGCTTTTTCTATTTCTTCATCCCATCCTCCAAAATCATCCCAAGTAGAATCAACTTCATACCAATCGTTTCCTAGTTTTACAATATTCCATGCATGTCCACCTGCTGTTGTATAAGTACTACCTCCTATTCCAAGAACTACTGTTGCTTCTATGCCTGCCTGTTGTAAGAGATATAAATATGCTTGAGCGTAGCCATCACAAACCGCAGTATTTTTTTTTCCTCTACTATTTTCAACAAGAGCTCCATATGCAGTATGTGCAAGATCAATAGTCTGCTTTTCAGCAACCTCTGTATCGTAGGAAACCATATCTATAAGCTTATCGTGTATGTCTTTAGCAACTAAATAATCGTCTTGCTGAATATTTATATCTTCGAGAAATGCTTCTACTGCTTCATTAAAAGCATTCATTTCTTTTTCATAATTATGATATGGCTCTTTTAAGAAAAAATAACAATCATAATTACCATTTTCATTAGGCAAACACTGAATTTTAATATCTGTTTCCAACGCATAATAAAGCCAAAATAATTCAGGATGATCATATATTACCCCCCAATATGCAACACTCAGTTCCTTGTTGAAATCTTCAGCCTGCACATCACTATCAGTTGTATGCACTATTATGTTATTGGTATCTGTAGGATCCTCAGCTAACATCATGATTGCATCGTAGATACTCTGCTCATTTTCATTCATATTTTCATAAAAAAAGAAATGATTTGAATTATTTATCACTAATGAATCCCCCGATGGTACATATGCCCTCATAGCTCGATCCATCTGCAACGCCTCATCCTTACTAATTTCTGACGGTTTTTCAATTGCAATAGGCTTAATTATATCCCCACTTGGTTTGTCTAATCGCATTGAGTCAATCCTCTTTGGTGATAAGGTCTGCGTTTCTTCCAAGTTAGCACTTTTCTCATTTGATTTTTCGGTAGTATTATCAATTTTATCCACGCGTACAGCATTGTTAGAAGCCATTTCATTTGTGTTTTGTGCGTCTGCTTTTGTGAACGTACTACATCCGACTATTTGAATAATTACTAATATGGATATTATTGTTTGCATAAGATTTTTTCTCAATTTCTACTCCTCCATTTCCCATCGGAATCTCTTTCTTATTTATATAATTATCTTCTAAGCAGATAAAAATGTAATAAATTTACAATGAAAAAATTATGAACATTAACAAAGAATAAATTTAAGATGGTTTAAAGATCCCAAAAAACCATTTATATCATATAATTATCCTTTATTTCGAAATTTCATCCCTCATTTTTTATACAGATTCTCTGCAGCAATGGCATCTGCCAGATTCTCGCTAAAAGGCCTGCATATAAGAGAAGTAATAGAAAAAAGACCTACTATCACTCCTGTTATAGTGACATCTATGCAAATATTTACAAGATGCTTTGACATAATAGATGCGACCATACAAAAGAAAATGATATGAGAATATTTAGGATTAAAATAAAAATGTAATATTTGTTCCACAGTATTTACTCATTGTTCTTATACATACTAAACCCTCTCTATTATATGAACCGTCGGGATCATACTATCAGCATACACTTACGTATACTTGCATTTTCCAAGAAATACTGTCACTTTTTTATAAAAAACCCTTAGCTGACCATGAACATAGTGCTCAAAAATTCAGTTAAGGGTTATTTTCTTATGTTATTGGAAGCTGTTTTCCAAACTCATCGTTTAGAGTTTTTGCAATCTCCTGACATGTGCCTGAACCAAGTCCTGCTTTGGCAAGTTCCATTCTTATATTCATCTCGAATGTTATCTGATTGGAATTCTTACACACTTCAAGTAAGGTCTTAGCATAGCCACTGTTTGAAGCTCCCAGTACCTTTTTAATCTGAGCAAGCGTCGGAATCTTTACGGCTTCCTTCTTTTTTGCCGGACCTTTAGCTGGTTTTTTCTCCTGCTTTTCAGGCATGCTTTCCTGCTTTGGCGTAAAATCTGCCATCTTATTTGTGATCATGGGTCTTTTCTTTGCAGGTGCTGATTTTGTTTCTTTCTCAACTGTTTCAGCCTTTGCTTCCTTTTCCGAGACATTTACAGCCTGTTTCTCAGAAGAGGTTTTTTTCTTTTCTTCCTGTTTCTTTGGAGCCTTCTCCTCAGCGGGTTCAGACCTCTTCTCTTTTACCTCAACTTCTATGCTCACCTTTTTGCGAGGCTGCTTTTTAGAAGAAGTTTTGATTCCTGTAAAGGGAGAGATTCCTTTTATGAGGGCATCGTCATCCGTGTAAATTTCATATTGTTTTTCGGTTGCTGTGAGCTGCCCGATGAGCACAGCCTGTGCAATACGAAGAATGTTCTTTCCTTCTGCAGAAGTATCCTTTATTTCAGGAAGAAGCTTAACCTCCATATTCCTTAACATCTCATTCTGATATGCAGACACCGGTATGGAATCATTTGCTGATGCTATGACAATGACCCTGTCCTTTGCAGTATCCTTAGTGTTTAATTTTTCAGGGAAATATCCCTTGCTGAGAACTATGATATGTAGCATTTATGCCTCCTGATATTTTTACTGTGCTATATATGATACAACAGCAGCCAAAAGATGAAATAGATAATCCTAAACAAAATAGAATATGTATGTAAATACAATAGCACATTTTCTTTATGAACCAAATAATAGCATATGATACTACATGGATTTTTTCATACTCTCTTCCAAAGGAACCTTGATCAGAATCCTCTTATTAATTTTTGCCTCATCTCAAAATTCAATGCAAACAATTCATCAAAAGAGACTGTCTTTTTGCTTGCTATTTCTATTTGACATTCTTTAGCCCAAAGAAAAGGATAGACTAAAACGCCTTGGTCCACTGATAATTTCTCCGCATCACTTTCCCAGCCTCTCCACCTCATAGTTTCATAAAATAAATCAATATCCCCGTGTAAAGCCCCTGCTACAAAGTCTTTGTATTGCAAATCAAGGCTTTCTCATTCCAAAGTGTCCAGAGCAAAGTACCAGACGTTATTATTGTCATTGTCAAATCTACTAATATCAATGGCAAACAAGCCACCAACAATATCATTTGCGATAATAAATAATCCATCAGTTTCATCTAAGAACTCCGGATTCCTATTGTAGTGCATCACTCCTTTGCCGCAATTAGTATCCTGTCCCAATATTCTCACCCAATTATCAACAATAATTCCACCTGTATTACAGATAATTGTGCAAAGCAGTGACTGCTCCGGAATGTTCAATTCTTTACACTCCTTAATCCCGGATTCTTCAAATCCCTCAATTATTTTCACATTCTTTTTACTATTGTTTATTCGTAACTATAACGCATAAAAAATACCCTTCTTATTGGTTTGACCAGCAAAGAGGGTATATATCAATTTGAGCCGGCGCTTTCAATACTTAAATTATTTTGATTTTTTAAAATTTCTCCTGCCCGTCAGCATAATAAAACCATTAACAGGAACTTCTTCATATTCCATGATCATTTTCAAGTGTGACCAAAAAGCCATGTAAAATATCATTTTACAATAAAGGCAAATCAAATAAGTCTGATCCTTCATTGGATTCCGTCTTTTTCATATCACTAGTACTGTTTTCAGGGCGTTTTCTATATGTAGGTCTGTGATTTGTGAAAGGCACATCATCCGTGCAATAACACTTATTGTCCTTTGCTTTCGCTTTCTCTATCTCAAATTGGAGATAATCGTTCATGCGATCATCGCTTAATCTCTTGGATGAGAATTCATTAACCACTTCATTAAAACGCTTAGCACGTCTCATGATGTCTGCTTTTAACAGTATTAAACTAGCATCATTGCTCTGGGAGCTATAATTGTCTGAATAATAATCATCTTCTATCATGTCCGTCACTAAAGGAAGTGCCAATTTTCTACAGCGTATTGCATTTCGTATATCTTTCTTATCATCACAAACCCAGGCACAGTGCAGGATAGCATAAAAGGCCTCCTTATAATCTTTCGATTCCATTGCAATAAGGTAATGCCTATAGAAGCGTTTGGCTAAAGATGACATAAAAAAGTGACCATCACACCAGCGATAGCTATTAGAGTTAAGCCATTCTCTAGAAATATTGTGCCTATCAGAAATATTACCGGAAACATACTTACACTTCGGGCATTCCTGTAGCCATAAGTGCATAGTACTTCTATACATCTCGGCAGGCCTTGTGTCTAAATCAGGGCCTCCATCGCAGGTATTTGAGCTGGAAAGCACGTCAAATTCACTTGTTGTTCCGCAAATAGCGCATTTACATTCTAATTTTCTAAATGTAGTCATAAGAAAACCCTTTCCGTCAAGTAATAATCCCACTTCAAAAAAAAGCATGGAATTTCTTAAAGATAATTGTAGCAGTACTTGAGAAATATCGCACCAACTATGTTATATCATCCTACCCATGTTCACTTAGGATTGCCAAAGTGCCAACTTCCTCTAATTGGCTTAGCAACAGTGATATGAAAGCCAATAATTCTTTAGCGTTCAGGGAACTAATAACTGATATAAAATCTTTCCTTCATTATATCAACGCATAAAAAAGGGACTTAGTAATGAAGACATCCAGTGTATAGAAAACTTATTTCAATTTAGATTTAATAGTGAAAAAACTGAATAATAATAATCGAATTCACATGTTCAAACGAATTAGATTTTATAAAAGCGTGCAAGGGATTTATACTTCTCATGCACGCTTTTGAAACCAGTGTTAATCTTATGTTGTTTTTTGCATGTAGTTTTCCCTTTTAAGTGGTTAAGTTTGCAATAAGCATTCTTACGTACTATCTACTACATTATTAATTCTATGACATTTGTGACCTTCTATTCGCTTAAATTTATGAATACAGTACCTACATGTATCAATGTCTTGTACACAATAACAGTCATATGGATCAGCATCAAGTCTAGCAACAAACAAATCATTTATCGCTGGTGCATTCAGCCATGCAGATGCTTCAGCCTGCTTTCTCCTTTCATCAGCCTCTCTTTGTTTTAGAATTTTTTGTTCTTCATTATACTGTTGTTGCCTATAATATTCATCTAATTGAGCCTTTGTGTGAGTCTTCAAATAGTTTTCTTCAAATTCTCTCTTTATTTGAGCTTGTCTTTCTTTAGATTTTCTTATTCTTTCATCTAATTCTTTTCTTTCAATCAAACGTGCTATTGCTTCCTTATTTATCTTAGTGATTTTTATAGCCATGATCAAAAACGGAAACAATAGGCAAATACTAACAACTCCTATCATGATTGCATTTTCATCACTTTCATTATTTGATAAAATCAAACATGAATAAATTAAAGCTATAACATCTAAGCATAAAATAACACTGGCCAATATAGTAGGTGTCTTATTATTTGCTAATGATTCGTCATTAATTGCCTCATGAGACAAGGCATTTATCGTAGCAAATATTGCAGCAATAAATAATACAATAACAAGTATGGGGGAAATATCATTAAAAGCCACCACTGCCCAAATCCCCCATATAAGGTAAGCTAAGATAATATCAAACATTACTCTATCTCCTCGCATATTTTTTGTAACCAACAAAACAACTCAATAAAATTATAAAACATCCTCATTTATTTAAAAACATATAGTTATCATACTTGGTACTGTTACATTTAGGATAACTACCATATGAAAAGCTACGCCCCCTGCTCACTACATATGATGTGGATTTAAGATACCATGTGTAATATTTCTTTGGTCTTCCATTAAGATCTGTCTGTGCAGAATCATCCCAAGTGCAGTCAATGTGATACCATTTACCGCCCAACTTAACCATATTCCACGCATGACCTTCTCTCCCAGCTTTGCCAACTACAACTACGCAAGGAATTCCTAATCCGTCCATAATCTTTTTAAAGCCGCAGGCATAACCCTGGCAAACAGCGATCTTTTTAATTAGTGCTCCTGATGCTGAATATGAAACTAGTGGAATAGTACCTCTATCGTAATTCTCACGATCATAGCGACAGTTTTCCAATAACCAGTCATGGGCAGCTCTGATTTTTTGCTCTTTTGACATGCCTTTTGTGATTTCATTCTTTTTTATTTGTTTAATCCTATTCTCTTCTGTTTTGGAATATATGATGACTTTGTATTTATACGAATTCCCATCAACATATGCAGTAATTATTGCTTTTCCTGCCTTCTTTGCTTTTACTTCACCGGTATCACTGACGCTGGCAACAGACGTATTACTACTGCTCCATAAGATATTTTTAATATTGTTAAACAGGTTTTGTTTTACTTTATCACCTTTGATCGCATAAATAGTTTTCTTTTTGAATCCTATTTCATTTTTCTCAATGACCGGAATATTGTTAATCTGAGCATATTTATACTGTAAACTTCCTAAAGGAGCTGATATATTCTGAATGCTATTACATTGAGAAATAATGTTATCTCCCATCGAATCGCAGGCACCTTCAAAGCATATATATTTAAGATTATTGCATCTCCAGAAAGCGTGATCATCTATTCTACGAACAGTAGCCGGAACTATTACTTCTTCAATATTCTCATCCATACAAAATTGCATACTCCTAAGGGCAGTAACATTTTCAGGAATCCTTACTATCTTCCCATTTCCATAATACACGGCATATGTATAGTTATTTCGCTCATATACTTCGAAATCTTCCTTGGCATATACGTTGACAGATCCTTCAAATAAAAAAGAAATACAAATTATTAAAAGAGAAATTACATTAACTAACTTCTTACCCATAAAAGTCCCCCTTATAACTATAAATATTCTATCCAGCCGAATACTTTGATTCAGCCTTTATCATCCCCATTTAAGACCATATTTTCCAGGAATTCCTTCATTGGTGATATTTCCTTAATTTTCAGCTCTTCATCATCTGAATGAAGAACTTTATCAATTTCTTTCACTACGATATCCAGATCATCAAACTGCTCGCTACTGTTATTAGCACTTGAATCCTGATCCGTTTCTCTGACCTTTTTCTTATTCCCTTCCATGATTGAATAATCCTCCTAATCATTTTTTATTATTAACTACTATGCAGTTCATTCTTAATTTGTAGAAATGTCCGTTTCCAAGGGCGTCATCATATCATATGAAATTCGTAATGTGTCTGATCCACACATATAATCCTCTAACTCTTTCTGGTAATCAGCTTCCGAGACAGTGTATTGAACATCTGGAGTTCCCTCCAACACTTCATCTACACTATCTGCAGTAAGATCAGCATAATCAGCGTAGTAAACGACATTATTTGATAATAACCGCCCCACAATTTCGGTTTTATTCTCATCAATCTTGTATATGAACTGTTCAAACCAGCCATTGTTTCCATATTGAGCCTGTATTCTATTCAATTGTTCAGAATATATTATTGAACCATATTGAGAATAGGCTCCAAGATAATCTACTTCATTGTTATCAGCATCGTATCTGTAAATATGTACGCGATCCACAGTTGCAGTTCCATAACAAACAAATAATTCAGGAATGTCATCTTCATCTATTAGGCCATATGCAATTCTTATTGAAGAAATGTAAGAATCATTGGGGGAAAAGTTAGTTGTATCTGACAAAAATTCCTTATATTTTTTAATTGCCATGCTTTTTGTATTTGTTTCATGAGAGTATCCACCATTTGATGCTCTGTTTGTACATGCTGAAATGAATAGAATACATCCCAAAATCAAAACAAATATTGTTTTGAAAAAAAGTGTTTTCTTAATTAAAGATATCCTGTTATTCACTCCTAGTCTCCCTCTCATTTAATATACTTATTATCATGATATATCACTAAAACATACGATTTCAATCAACAATAACTCTTCCTCCATCTAAATATCTTGCTTTGGCTTGTCTATGATTCTTATATAAAATATATCTCTTAAACTCCCGTGTGGATAATCTGTGTTTCTGAATATGCACCAGCCCAATGATTAAAAATGCGATTATCCAAAGTGCGATTACATTTTTGGATGTATTTATTGCCCTATTCTTGATCATTTCCAATCTCTCCTTAAACAATCAAAATAACTATCAGTTACCTACTATATATGTAACGTATGGAAGATCAGTTTATCCAAAAAAAATATCAAAACTTTTTCTATATATTTTTAGATATTTTGTCTCTATAACCGTAGTTAATAGTAAAGAAACAGAAATGAATTAGTGTGAATTGTTACGAGGAGGTACCTTATGGGAATATTTCCTATTATTCAACATCAGGACAGGCATCCAGATCTTATAATGTTCCGTCATCCAATCGACCGAGTTCCATCCCACACAGAAATACGGGTTGGAGCTAATCAGGAAGCAATCACCTATGAGGGCGGAACTGCTTGTCTGCATACATATGGAACAGAACCCATTCTGCATGGTATGGATATTGATGCATTTTTACTGGATGCAATAAGTGTACTCAAGAATGAAGGAACTTTCGATTGTGAATCCTATTTTGTCGAAACGACGTACGTTGATGACGCTGAATGGGGTGTTGATGATATTGTCTATAACCATATCTGTCATCCTTCTTCCGTACCATATCATTTTGGACTCTCGGGTACAGTCAGAATTGAAATTGAAGATACATCAAAATCTATCAGCTTCTTCAGAGGTCAGAAATATATGACGAGATGGATGCTGAACGAAGCTTCAACACTTTTCATAGCTGAAACCATACGGGCCAATATTGCTCAGATAATTAAAGGCAACCATTTTGACATTTATTACATCGAAGACTATCTCCCCAAACTGACAAATTTGTTAAGGGAAATAATTGAAGTGACAGAGAACAGACTTGGCCTCCGTTTTAGTAATTTCAGTATAAAGCACATACAAAAGGTAAGTGACTGGTCACGTCCTCCCATGGATAATTTTTCTCCAGATATAGTCGGAATGTTCCATGGACTGACTCCTTCAGAAAAGAAAACATTTTTAGAACAATTTAGTCAAATACTGACCACAACTGAAGATATAAGGATTTTTAAAGAAGTAACGGAACAAATCGAAAGGAGATGATTTTATGATGAACTACAAATGCAAAGCATGTAAAAGAATAGTATATAACCCGGATAACCAGAATAATTGTCCTTTCTGTGGAGGAACATTACTGCCTGAGGATAATTCCGGTTCTATGGACGCAATGGGGTTTGACCTGCAGGAATATGTTACACGTACAAAAAATGATTTTGAGCAGAATCACGCAAAAAAAATATCCATGGTATTATTGGCCGCGGGTTTTATTGTAGTGATCTTCATAATACTCTTTTCCCACCTGATAACGGGAATAAAAAAAACTTTCAATACAAAATCAGATTACCCTATTACACAAAGTATTACGCCTGAAGAATCTGTATCAGAAATCACTAATGACAAAGATATACCTATCTCTAGCCCTGTGTCTAAATCTTCAAGCACTGTTCCTACCGTACAGGATGCAATAACTTTAATACAAGAGAAGCTGGATGAATATAATACAGCTGGGGATTTAAAAGGCGCTATTACATATTTAAGAAAAGAAATGGATAAAAATCGCGAAATAAAAGACGCGTTTTCAATAATCTATGAAAACTATGCCAATCCCTATAGGGAAGAATTATTTTCAAGAGCCGAAGAAGAATATACTAACGGAACGTGGGAGGATGCTGTGCATTTGCTTGAAGATGAAGGATATTCTGTTCTCGGCAAGGAAGATATGGAATTGTCTGACAAGATTAAAGAGTATATCGGATTAAAACCACAGTCATTGTTAGCGTTGAACCCTTATAAAGGTTTTAATCTTGAATTCTGCTCAGTTACGGATGTATTTGGAAACAATTATCCGCATACTGTCTGCGATGAATGGGGTAATTATGACATAGACAATTTTTACAGACTAGATGGTGCCTATTCGAAACTTGAATTTACCCTAATTTACGATAATGATTACAAAAACATGGATTGTGATACCGGTATACATATTTTTGCGGATGGAACAGAGATATACACCTATGTTACAAATCCCGATGATCGAGATCCAGTGAATATTTCAGTTCCGCTCGAATACGTAAATGATCTTAGAATAGTCATTGATCGTGAACGAGGCTGGGGAAGACAGATGTGCGCAGCAGACATGGTTTTATATAAGTAACATGGTTATTTTAAAATCCTTCTTCCGTAAAAGAGAATGCTGGCAACTCTCATCAGTTGTCAGCATTCTCTCATTTTTTACTTTTTATATCCCATATGGCCAGATTTTATCTGCCAGAGTCTGTCTGTTTTCTTTATCTAATCGTTCTTCCATATACATATCATGTCCGAAAAAGCCTATTTTGTATCGCTTCAAGATCAAGCGTCATGTCCGCCCCGTCTTTCTGACCATAATCTATCAAAAAAAATATGCCATCTTCCCTTAATTCAACATCCCTTACCATGTAATAGTCTACTTCACCAGACAGTAACTCATCGACTCCCACTAAACCAGCGGCACCATCCTCATCTACAGCCCATTGCTGCTCCCATCCGCTTCCAGACCAGGTATAAAGTTCACAATTCGATGCTATTGGGCCTCCAGTCGAATCAGTGATGTGTACTATCAGTATCTCGTCAACGTTATCGTTATCAAAATCCCTAAATGAGAACAGTTCCCCAGTGTTTGGATACATTGTATATGGAGCAGAAACAAAGCTGATTCCATTACAAAAAGAAAAACTATATATGCATCCATCCCCGGTATGGCCTATAACCCTGGAAATATGATCTTTCAATCCATCTCCATCCAGGTCAATATCCTTGTATTTTCAGGAAAAGCTTCTCCAAGATTCACTCCACCATTGTGCGCATATTCTTCATTTTGATTTACAGTACAGTTAAACAGAACCTCTGTTATGCTTTGAACCTTGCAAAAGTCATAAACCTCGCTGGGTTTATATGTTCCTATTATGGCTGGTTTTTTTTCATCCTCCTTATAAGGACCTTCCATTTCTGATTCAACCGTCTCCTCTTCAGAAGCGACAGAATCCTCTTCTGTAGGTTCTTCATTTTCCACTATAGATTCTTCAGTTTCCGCTGTAGTTGCTTCTTCCGAAGTATCATTAACAGTGTCCGATGTTTCGCTGGATTCTGTGGATGCCTCGGAACCTTCCACGCTGCTTCCTATGCCACACCCGCTTAAAGAAAGCACCAATAATGGCACAGCCGCTAGTTTCAGAATAAATGTCCTGTTTTTTCATATATACCCCAACATAAATTATGTTTATATCCCATGCTCCTTTCAGAGCAATTATCAAATATAATTATTACTCATTAATATCAAATACACCAGTGATTAAGTATCACACGACTAATCTTTTATAACATCTGTGCTTTTGTTAAAGATGTTGATTGTCTTCTCTTTTGTCTCTTGAGCCTTGGTACCACTTCCAACCTTGATCTTGATTTTCATCGTCTTCTAGGTCTTGCCAAATACGTTTCAACAATTCTGCTCTTGAACTAAAGAAACCGTTCCAGCCTTTGTATTCCACTGGCAGCACACAACAATTGAAAAAGCACCACCTAAGTGATGCTCTTAAATTCAAATTCCCGTTCCTAATAACCTTTTTGCCCTTTCTTCTGGCTCCAAGCTGGTATCATCCAGTATTTTGTAGATATTTACATGGTCAGGATCATTTTCCATGTCCAAAAGGGACGAATACCTAATGATTATCCCTATTAGACTTGAGACTTTATCCAGGGCTCCATCCCCGTACCTTTCGCCGCAGATGATCTCTACTCCGTCAATAATCTCGTTTAATCCATCATAAGCAGTAACTAAATCTGTCATATCCTGTAAATCCATAGTATCTCCTTTCAAATCTGGTTTATTGTTACACCTATATTCTAAAATAAAAGGTGTACTGATATACCATGCTTTTATTGTAAACAAAATAAAATTACAGCTATTACGTGATAAGACAAAAGTAATAAACATACAAGTTCACAGTATTTACACACTCCGTTCACTTTATCATACGATTTTGCTTGTATCATAAGACCATCAGAAGATAACCTTCTGAGGCCCCCCTCATAAGAATAAAAACTTTTCTTCAAACACATAGGCTGGCAACTCCCGTGACAAGGTGCCAGCCTTCCTTCATTAATTGGCTATATATAAAATCGAAGCCAGGTAGTACCGAGTTTTTCAGTACCATCTGGCTTCTTTAAACATTTAAAGTGCAAAGTTACAATTAGCAATTAGCCAAGGCTTGAACCAGCATAGAAACCTTCTCTTACAGCATCACCAATTTTGCCAAGTCTCATGCTGTCACCTACGATTCTTGTCTTTGTAGGATACTTATCTCTTATCTTTTCAGCCACATCC
The DNA here is from genome assembly GCF_000424145.1 of Butyrivibrio sp. AC2005. Taxonomy (GTDB): domain Bacteria; phylum Bacillota; class Clostridia; order Lachnospirales; family Lachnospiraceae; genus Butyrivibrio. The sequence continues at coordinate 4,274 of NZ_AUJI01000029.1, read as the reverse complement.
CTGACAGGTCTCATACCAAATGCTGCGACTACAGTATCTGCCTTGATGTCTTCCTTTGATCCATCGGTTTTTTCAATGGTAACTGAATCAGAACCGATTGAAACAACTTTGGAATCCGTCTTCATCTCGACACCGTTTTCAGCAAGCTTCTGGAAAAGGGTTATCTTATTGATGAACATTACGTCCTTACCACATTCAGGAAGCATCTCTACAATTGTCACCTTCTTGCCAAGCTCAGATGCCATCTCAAGTGCTCCGTCAAGGCCTGAAAGTCCGCCACCGCAGATAACGATGTTGTCGCCCTTGATCTTTGACTGGTCTCTGTGAGCATCAAGGATTGAAACAACGTTGCTTCCATTTATTCCATCAATAGGAGGAAGGAACGGTGTTGCACCGGAACCAATAATGATGTTGTCACACTCAGCAAGGAATGCCTCATCTCCCTTAACTTCTGTATTAAGATGTACTTCAACACCGAGCTTCTCAAGCTGTACTGTGAGGTACTTTGTATACTTCTTAATGTTTGTCTTGAACTTAGCTGTACATATATCTCCCATCACGCCGCCAAGCTTGTCAGCCTTTTCATAAAGCGATACCTTATGTCCCATGATCGCAGCCACTCTTGCAGCTTCCATTCCTGCAGGACCACCGCCGATGATGACAACCTTCTTGGGATTCTCAGTCTTTGTAAGTGCAAAACGTACTTCTTCCATTGCCTGAACGTTAACCGCACAGGAAAGCTTTGTATGGTTATTCCAGATACGTCCGATACAGAACTCATTACATCTAAGGCAGGGACGGATATCCTCTACGCGGCCTTCTATCAGCTTGTTGCAGATCTCAGGATCTGCGATAAGAGCACGTCCAAAGTTTACGAAATCAGCATTCCCTGACCTGATGAGTTCAAGTGCTGTATCAGGATTGTGTGTTCCTGCATTGAAAATCGGAACCTTAACTGTCTTTCTTGCTTCCTCACATACATATGCCATGCATGCTTCTCCAAGATATGACGGAGGGAAGATGTAATCAAGGGTCTCGTAACAGCCTGCATCAATATCGAATGCATCAACGCCGCCTTCTTCGAGCACTTTAAGGAGCTTCATGCTGTCTTCAAGTGTTCTTCCGCCTTCAAATCTGTGGTCAAGAGATATTCTGAAGATGATGGGCATGCTGTCGCCTACAACGCTCTTCATTGCCTGCACAATTTCAACAGGGAACCGGGCGCAGTTCTCAGGGCTTCCACCATACTCGTCTGTTCGCTTGTTCCATACAGGGGACATGAACTGGTCAATGAGATATCCTGCATGTGCATGGATCTCAATGGCATCATAGCCTGCATCCCTTGCGAGACCTGCTGCAAACTTAAAACCTTCCATCATTTCCTTGATCTCGTCCTTTGTAAGCGCATGACACTTGATATCAGGATTGAAAACAGAGGGCGTCTCTGATGATGAAATCGGAGGATTTCCCAAAGTATCAGGGAATGCATTTCTTCCTGTACCGGGGCTTATCTGACATACTATCTTTGCTCCATAGCGGTGTACACCATCACATACTGCTGTAAGTGACGGAAGTACAGTAAAGCTGTCGAGATAACCTTCCATTGAACCCTGTGCAAGCACTTCATTAAGCATCTGGCAACCCATGAAAATAATACCTGTGCCACCTTTTGCTCTTTCAATGAAGTAGTCGATTTCCTGGGCATCCTTACGTCCGTTGGTAAATGCCGAGTTTGTGCCCATCGGGCTCATTCCGATGCGGTTCTTTACTTCCATTGTGCCGATTCTAAATGGTGTAAATAGTTCCTTGTAATCCATATTTTCCCCTACCTTTCCATACCCAAAACCTTCTCTATTTTACTTGGGTAAATTGAATATTAACATAAGTCAATGTTCTCATTTACAAAAATACATGTCAACGAAAAGGGCTCTAAAACTGCAATACTGTCAGCTTTACTAATTTGCGCAGATAACTTTTATATATTTTTACTTTTGACTTGTTGGGGGTTAATTAAGATTTATTTACTATCGACCACTTAAAATTCATATGGTAACATATCAAAGTAAATAAATTTTTACCGAGGTAAATTGCACGATTATGAAACAGCTATCCAAAGAAACCATAAGAAATACGACCATTGAGCTTATCAGAAAAAGGGGATATCAGAACGTGACCATAAATGATATCTGTGATGCATGCGATATCACCAAGCCGACATTTTATAAATATGCAGGTTCAAAAGATGACCTTATTCTGGATCTCTATGACACGACAATAAAAGAGCTTGTAACAGATCCATATCAGTTCATAGCAACTGATTCATCACTTGAACAGCTTCTTTATATTTTTTCAAAGCTTATAGCTGATACCATGTCATTTGGAAGCGACCTGTTTTCACAGATGATAATTTCAAATCTTAAAGACAACAGGCATAGTTTTGACATGAGGGATTCTCTTACCAAAATGTGCGAACTGATCATAAGAAAAGCCCAGGAAAAAGGTGAAATCAGAAACACTAATTCTCCTGCGATTCTCTATAATGCCCTGGCACATTTATTTACTGGTCATGAAGTAAAATGGTGCATCAATAAAGGCAGCAGCAAGGACTTTGAAGAATTTTTCCTGGGGCTCAATGCCATGCTGGATGTCAGGGAGGATCTCCAGGATCTTTATAAAAAGTACATTAATAACTGATCTTTAGCGCAAACTAAAACCGCAAACCATCAAATGATCGATGATTTGCGGTTTTTGTGTTTTGTCTTATGCCGGTGGAAGCTGTTTACCAAACTCATCATTTAGAGTTTTTGCAATCTCCTGGCATGTGCCTGAACCAAGTCCTGCTTTGGCAAGTTCCATTCTTATATTCATCTCGAATGTTATCTGATTGGAATTCTTACACACTTCAAGTAAGGTCTTAGCATAACCGCTGTTTGCAGCTCCCAGCACCTTTTTTATCTGTGCAAGAGTTGGAATCTTTACGGCTTCCTTCTTTTTTGCCGGAGCCTTAGCTGTTTTTTTCTCCTTCTTTTCAGGTGTGCTTTCCTGCTTTGGCGCAAAGTCTGCCATCTTGTTTGTGATCATGGGTCTTTTCTTTACTGGCGCTGTTTTTGTTTCTTTCCCGTCTGTCTCAGACTTTGTTTTCTTATCTGAAGCTTTTACAGTCTGTTTCTCAGAAGGTGTTTCATTCTTTTCTTCCTTCTTCTTTGGAACCTTCTCTTTGGCAAGCTCAGACTTCTTCTCTTTTACTTCAACTTCTATGCTCACTTTTTTGCGTGGCTGCTTTTTAGAAGAAGCTTTTGCTCCTGAAGAAGGAGCGAGTCCTTTCTTTAGAACATCATCATCTGTATAAAGTTCATATTCCTTCTCGGCTGCTGTGAGCTGACCTATGAGCATAGCCTGGGCAATGCGCAGAATATTCTTTCCTTCTGCAGAAGTATCCTTTATCTCAGGAAGGAGTTTTACCTCCATATTCCTTAACATCGCATTCTGATATGCAGACACCGGTATGGAATCATTTGCTGATGCTATGACAATGACCCTGTCCTTTGCAGTATCCTTTGTGTTTAATTTTTCAGGGAAATAACCCTTGCTGAGAACTATGATATGTAGCATTTACGCCTCCTGATATTTTTGCTGTGCCATACACGATAGAACAGCAGTCAAAATATGAAATAGATAATCCTAAGCAAAATAGAATATATATGTAAATACAATAGCACATTTTCTGTATGAACCAAATCGTAGCATGTGATATTTTATGGGATTTTTTTATATCATTCATTTTGCAAGAAACCGATATTTCTTTATTTGATGAATAGTTTTCTGTCCTACTATTCTGATTAAAGTATAACGGCTTTAACATATTTGGTATAATTGCACAAATAAAACATCAATATTCCGTCATCTAACATCACCATTCTGATATTTTGAGCATGAATATAATATCCTCCTCTTCCCGATAAAACATATCATTATATGATCTCTCGGAATCTTGAGTGATCATGCCAGCTAAATTCTGGCAATTGAACTTTGACAAGTGAATATTACCCAAGATGAAAAAAAGATGCAAAACAGGGCATGAATAATAGACATAACACTGTTGCTATGCCTGAGAATGCTGTATGATATTTACGAGATCATGCTACATTACAAACCAACTTTCTCAGGGCGGATTCGTAAGGCAGATCCCATGCATCCAAATGTTGTAACATGAGGATGTGATAGAGGCGGCAGTACCACATCTTTGTTGAGCGGTGCCTGCCGCTTTCTAGCTT
>NZ_AUJI01000028.1 GCF_000424145.1 Butyrivibrio sp. AC2005 | reverse complement strand
TTATCTGTGTGCTTGCCTATAGATTATGTACCCTGCTTCGCAAGGAACTTCATCAAAAAGGCATTGACTGCAGCATAGATCAGTGCCTTGAGTCTATGAATGCGATCAACAGGGTCACCACCTTCTATGGTGATATAGCAAAGCCCAAGAAGATAGAGGCGTTCATCGAAGGTGATGAACTGGCATCACGGATCGAAGAGGTCTACGGACTTCAGCAAAAATACTATAGTTAGGTATACGGCTTGACTTGCCTGAAACGCAGATGATTACTGCGTTTCGAGGCATTAGCCTTTTATAACTTGTAAACTTACGCTAGTATACATCTTGAATATTTTAAAAACATAAATTTAAAATTATATAAATATATGATTGTAGTCTAATTTATATAAATTATAAATATACAAAATAATTAATATTTATCAAACATAATTCATTAGCGGACACATTTTTCATATATATTAAATATATAGCATATATAAAATATGCATTAAGCAAAAAGTATATAGCATATATAGTATATTTAATATAAATAGTAAATTTATTACATATAATATATATATTAATTATAGTAAAATTAATATATATATTATATTCTAAAAATCATGCAAAAAAATAACATAAATTTAAATTTTATATTTTTCTTCACTATTATATATATTTATAATTTATAATAACTATTATCATCGACAACAAATAATATATATTTAAAATATACATTAAATTCATTTTTTACTATATGATTCCTTGAATAAATGCTTTATTTTACCAAGAAATCTAGATTTTTTTCATTTACGTATTATGTATATTTTATATATTTAAATTATTTATATTGGTATTATTTTATACAGCCGGCATGGGTCTAATATTTTACATATATAAAATATATATTCTTTATTAAACAATAATGTATGTTTTATGCTATATATTATTTATAATATATTATTTATAATATATTTTTTATATTTTATATATTTCATATATTTAGACATACCTAATAATATATGTATTACAAAATATTATTTATTTATAATTTATATTATTTATAATATATTTCATATATGTGTTATTTTTATTATAGCTTATATTTATAATATATTTATTATATTTAATTATTATAATATATTCTATTCATTTTCATATATTCTATATATACATTATATTCCATATATTCAATATATTTATTATATATTTTATAGTATATATAATAAATATATAATATATTAAATATATATTATATTCAAATTGGTAATTTTAAATATTTTACCTTTACAATATATTTATATTTTATAAATATTTTTTTGTAACTATATTATATTTTATATTTACTTTATTTATTAAATATATATAACTCTTACTAATTTCATAAATTTAATAATTTAAAATATATTTCATATATACAAATTAATTTTGTATATGTTTTTTATATAGTAGATTTTTTGAAATTTTTCTGAAGATTTTTTCAAGCCTGAATTTATATATATTTATATATTTAATATATTTAAATTGCCAGTATTTATTTTTTTACAAATAGTATATGTAGCTGTTTAATATATATATTTTTTAGATTTAAATAATTTATAAAACGAATTGCAATTTATTATATTTTTTTATGTATTATATATTTCATGTATTTTATTTATTTTTTATATTTCATTTAATTATATATATTTATTATTTATTAATTATTCTCAATATATTATTATATTTATAATATATTTTATTATTTATAATTTATTGTATATTTTATATTCCTTTTTCCTTTACACCAGTAATAGCCTGTATTATAATGTTTTTAGGTTTTTCATATATAAAATACATAAAATAATTTTATAAATTTAAAAATGATTTTATTTATATAAAAACCATTTTAAATTTATATTATTTACGAAAGGATTTTTAAAAATGTCAGTAACTATAGCACTTGCAAACCAGAAAGGGGGAGTAGGTAAGACTACCTCCACAATAGAAATTGCTTCAATACTTACAAAACTGGAAAAGAAGGTACTTGCAATTGATCTTGATCAGCAATGTAATCTTACAAAAAACGCAGAGGCAGACAAATCCTTGCCCACAATATATGATTTATTTTCTGATGATGATCCTGATATAAACGCAGCTATCCAAAAAGTACCTGCAGGTTATGATCTTATAGCCGGATCTTCATCAATGTCTAAGGCCGATAAGGAATTCGAAGATATTGATGATGCATACCTTCTTGCAGATCTTATTGATGCATTATCTGATGATTATGACTATATCCTTATTGATAATGCACCTGCTCGTAACAGATTACTCAATATGAGTTACATAGCTGCAGATTACTTCATTATGTGTGCTGATTCAGGCGAAGACAGTCTTGATGGAATAGATGCCATCGTAACAGATATGATGAAATACCATAAACCGGGCAAAAGAAAACTTGCAGATTCAAAAATCATGGGCGTTATCATTACAAGATTCAGGCAGACAAACATTGGTAATACCGTACTGGATATCATAAATGAAAAGGTTGAAAATGATATTCCTGATGAAATAAAGACAGAGAAAATCCCATTTGTAATGAGTGTTAGGGAAACAGCAGCAGTAGATGAGGCAAAAATGATGCATCAACCGGTACAGACTTACAAAAAATCATCTACAGCAGCAATTGATTACAGAAATATTGTAGATGAAATCATTAGCAGAATCGAAGAGTGAAGGAGGATATAACATGGCACCCAGACCAAATAAATTCAAAGATAAATACAATTCACGAAATAAGACTTCAACAGATGATATAGTAGAGCAGTTATATGAAAATGCTGTAGAAAGTACTCAAGCGGAAGAACAATCTGTTGAGGAAGTCGTTCCTCAGCCTGTAGAACAGCCAGAACCTGTTCCTCAGACTATTATCGCACCAGAACCTGTAAATACTGTAGTAACCACTGTTGTTAAGAAGAAAGTTGGAAGACCCAGAAAAACCCTCGAAGAAAGAACTATATTTAATATCAAGCTTACTGCTGAAGAAAAGCAGATGCTTGAAGTAGCATCATCTGCATCAGGTAAAAATAAGCTTGATTATCTTGTTAATCTTCTTAAAAAGGATTATCAGGAAAATTTTGACTATTATGAAACAGTTAAATCTAAAATATATGCTGAGGACTAATTTCTAAAACCTGATTTTATCAAAAGAGCTCACTTTGGGCTCTTTTTTTCATCACAGGAGGTTGTGTTATCTTTTAGTGTTTATTAACAACATTTCTTTTAATTTATATTATAGAGTTAAATAAACGCATGAATAAGCCATTCTTATGTAAAAGATTTGATGAAATGGGGAAGAACTTCTGACGGAAATGGGGCTAAACCCTGATGTTATAGGGAATAAAATCTGATGAAAAAGGGAATGTTTTTGCTGATGAAAAAGGGAATGAAGACCTGATGCGGATGGAGGAAGTTCTGACGTAAAAGGGAAAATGACATGAGTAAAAAAGGAATGGCAAATTGAAGTTCTGATGTAAATGGGAATAAGCGAAATAATACTCTATAAGGCCGGTTTTTATAGGCTGATAAAGAAGGAAATTATTGTTTTGAGGGTAAAAGTCCTGATGTAAATGGGAACCTGAAATGAAGTTCTGACGTAAATGGGAATTTAAATCCGGGAAATGGCATAAAATGGCCATTCTTAAGTAAGTAAAATACCCAGGAAAATAGGTAAAAGACATGAAGTTCTGATGTAAATGGGAACAAAAAAATATAGCTTTCTGATGTAAAAGGGAATAGGGAAGAAAGTTCTAATGTAAAAGGGAATGATTATACTATAAAGTATGATAAAACATCTAAAAGATAGTAGATGAGTGACAATTTGTTGCTCATCTTTTTTTTAATACAAGATATTGATGACAAGTTATTGATATAAAAAATATGGCAAAAGAAGTTCTGACGTAATTGGGAATGGTCATATATAAAGTTCTGATGAAAAAGGGAACCTAAAACAGAAGATCTGATGTTTTTGGGAATATAAAAAGGGAAGATCTGATGTATTTGGGAATGATAAAAAAGAAGTTCTGACGTAAAAGGGAATACAAGTAATATTGACCAGGTTAGTATGACTGAATAAGTCAATAACAAATACGGCCAAATAGTGCATGTATAGTATGCGAGGGTGGAAGTTCTAACGTTCACGGGGAAAAGAACTAATGAAAAAAGGGTTAAGATGTGATAATATTTATTCAAGTTCTGATGTTGATGGGGACAAGATATGGTGTAATTTGGTTGACATATCTATTATTGTGCCCATATAATGTATTTAGTGAAAAAAGTTTGTATCATTATTTGAATTTGGGGGATATATGACTAAGAAAAAAGAATCGTCTTATGATCTTAGTATCCTTAAGGGCAGGCATTATTCAAAATCGAATGCCCTTATAAATGCTAAAGGTACTACGTCTCTTCTGGCTCAGAAGATTTTTTCAGTTGGAATACAGCAGGCGCAGCTGGACAATATGACCGGACAGCTGGTAGCAACGTTATATGGCAGTGATCTTAGAAGGATTTTCTCAAATAAGAGTGGATCTTTTTATGACCATATAAAGGCACTTGTGGAGCCGGAAAAAGAGAAGGCATCACTTCTTGACTGGAGAATCATCTATACGAATGACAGTACACAGGAACTGGAAGCGTTAAATGTTGTTACGGATTGTAAATTCAAGGATGGAATTCTTGAGATGCGATACAATAACAAGATAACGGATCAGCTCTATCAGTTGAAAGAGAATTATACAATGTTCTCTCTGGAGGAGACTATTCCGCTTAAAAGTATCTATAGCTACAGAATGTACGAGATATTAAAGTCAGAATTTGACAAACAGAGCTATGTTGCTCATAAAAGAGGAGAAAACCTGGATAATTCAGAACCGTATATACTGGTGATGAACCTTACAGATCTGAAATTAAGACTTGGAATAATAGATCCTACGGAGAACAGAGAGATTGTAAACGCCTTAAAAAAATCGAATGTTGATTTCGGATATATTGAACAGTTAGCCCAGGAGACAGCTGAAAAGAAAAAAGCAAAGGGTACAGGAAAGACGGGAAAGGCAAAATACAGTAATTTCACGACTTTCAGGAAAAATACCCTGGATAAGGCAAAGAAGGAACTTGATGAAACCACAAGCATCAGGTTCGAATATGAACCTATCAGAACAGGAACAGGTGGAAAAACCAATTCGATCAGATTCATGATCTATGACAAGAAGACTACGAAAGTAAAGGCTGCTGAAAAGGTACAGATTAGGGTATTAACGCCTGAAGAAAAGGAAGACTTCATAGATCAGGTAAATGAAATCATTGACGAGAAGCTTAAAGTAAAAGACCTCCGTGCTATATCAGAAGCTGCGGAATATGATATTTCCAAGGTGGAAAAGGCTTATAAAGTATTATGCTTATCCCCCGGAAGAGTTGAGAATATTACTGGGTTTATGATTAAAGCCATAAAGGATGGATATGAAGAGCCTGTAGTGAGACAGAAGAAGAATACTTTTAGTAATTTCAAACAAAATGAGTACACCTATGATGATATAGAAGCTCAGCTTGTTGATAACTGAAAAACATAAAGGCGAACCCGAAAGGGTTCGCCTTTTCATATAATATGATAAATTTAATCCTCAAGATAGTTATAAACAATCGCTGCAAGTGCTGCACCAACAAGAGGTCCTACAATGAACACCCACAGTGATGCAATAGGAGCGGTGTTTCCGGTGATTGCAGCTATTACAGCAGGACCAAAGCTTCTTGCTGGATTTACAGATGTGCCTGTAAGCCCAATACCAAGGATGTGCACGAGAGTAAGTGTAAAACCAATTATAAGTCCGCCAAAAGAGCCATGGTCAGCTTTTTCAGAGGTCACACCAAGTATTGTGAGAACGAAGACAAAAGTAAGGACTATTTCAACGATAAGTCCTGCAATAACGCTGCCTCCAACACCTGCAAGTCCATTTGAACCAAAGCCGCCGGTCTGATCTGTTACTCCGCCTGTGCCAAAGATAAGAGCAAGTATTCCTGATCCAATAAGAGCACCGATGCACTGTGATACTACATAACCGATGAAATCGCTAATTTCAATCCCACCTCTCATGAGAACACCTAAGGATACAGCGGGATTGATGTGACAGCCTGAAATATTCCCCACACAATATGCCATTCCAACAATTGTAAGGCCAAATGCGAGAGCAGTCAGCAGATAACCACTGCCATTTGCTGCATCACACCCAACAAGCATGGCTGTACCACAACCAAGAACAACAAGCACACAGGTTCCAATACATTCTGCAATATATTTTTTCATACCCGACCCTCCTATGCAGAAAAACATCGCATTTCTAAATAACGATGATTACTATACGTTTCTACAATATTATATCATTTGTAGTTGCAAATGATATAGCCATTCATAGATCTGTTAGTATTTTCTCTATGAAAGTGCAGAAAGCAGCATAGTTATTATCTGCAGATAGTTCTGCAACGACATCCTTCATCATGTCATCTATTTGGCGGGAAGGAAACAATTTGATAGCGCTTCCCGTAGTGGTAACGTGCCAGGCATGGTTTTCTGTATCTATTACCAGTAGGATACCATCAGGACGATATCCGTTAGAGTCATAAAAGTTTTCGGAAAAAGTGGTAAGATCCTTGTCACCAATAGTATTCACAGTAAGGATTACTATATCAAAGTTGTTCTTATTGTTTTCATATATCAATTTGTCAGATAGTTCCTTTACCTGCTCCGTAGTGAGGAAGGCTGAATTATCTATGACATAAGCCTGTTCGTTACTGGTATTTAGGGAGGATATATCCTTAATCTGATAAGTAGAGGATACATCTGAATTTGCTTTGGCATATGCAGAAATTTGATTAAAACAGTGTGCGTTTGTTATAAGAACAATAGAACAGAATAATAATATTAGATATTTAATTTGTTTTTTCATAAGCAGTCACCTCAAAATACAAGAAATATCAGGTTTTCTCTATTATAATAAATAATGATAAAACTATGCTTAAGGATTGATAAAAGGTAAATTAAATTGTTCTTTTTCTGATTATGTGAATCATAACATAGAGAGGAGGACTTCTACATGGGTAATGAAAAAACAGATATACAAAAGCTTATTGAAGAATATATGGCACATATGAAAAAGGGGAGATGCGAAACCTGAGGGTATGATAAAGCTATACAGAATAGGAGAGGATAAATGGGATATACTTAATGATTTTCCTAAAGAAGAAATAAGCGGAACAATCTTGTATCTTAACAGCGATGGAAAAAAGTGTTTATCATGGGAACTTCCTAAGAACGAGGGAAAATCAGAATTTATATATGATCCTGATGATCCGCTTTTCTCAAAAGGAGCGGAATCAACATTTCATTCTATGACGGAAAATGGTTCTCATCTTCAGCCTGAGGCAGATTACAGGTCGGATGTTGTTTCTTTTATTTCTGCCCCTTTGGACAAAGATATGCATATATGCGGAAAGATATGCGTGAAACTTTGTGTTTCGTCTGATGCAGAAGATACCGCTTTTTCTGTAAAGATTAGTGAAGTATATGAAGACGGCAAGGCGTATAACGTAAGAGGTACCATTACTACCCTTGCCTATCGAAACGGAACTCCTCGAAGAGTTACCTATATTCCCGGAGAAAAAGTAATGATCGAATTAAAAACCTGGGATATTGATTGGTGCTTTAAAAAGGGAAGTAAGATAAGGCTTGATATAAGCTCATCAGACTTTCCGCAGTATAGTGTGCATTCAAACTATCCCGGCATATGGTCTGTGCAGGAGAAAACTAAAAAGGCAAAGCAGAAAATATATACCGGGGCAGAAAACGGATCGTGCGTTGTATTTCCCGACATGAATAAATAAGAAGCAATGATTACTCATTCGAGGTTAACTGCTCAAGCGTAACGCCGTATTTCTGAGCAATATCGTTTGCATAGGAGTTTCCTTCAGGAGGAGCTATCTTAACTTCATAAGAACGGTTGCCTCCTTCAGAGCAGACAATCAGAGAAGCTGCTTTATGTGAATCCGAAGTATCATTGATGGCATCGATATCATAAGCCAGCTTGTGCATGTGTGTGTTGTAGATTGTTCTGATTCCTTTTTTCAGAATTGCCTTAACGCAGTCTTTTGCTATGAAATAGCCTTCTTCAAACGATGTGGTAGAGAAGGTTTCATTCAGGAGCAGAAGGCTGCTTTTTGTTGCATCTCCATATATTTCCTTAAATCTTTTACATTCTTCTCCCAGCCTTCCAAGATCCATGGTCTTATCCTCATCCGCGGGAAAATGCGTAAATATGGAATCCACAGGCTCATATGTAAAACTGCTTCCTGTGACATATATGCCACCCTGTGCCATGAAAAAGAGCTGACCTATAGTCTGGGTGATTGTGGTTTTACCGCCACGGTTGGCACCGGTTAGTATGTACAGGCTATGCTCGCTATCGAATATCAGGTTATTAACTACAATATCTGACATGGGCAGACTTCCGATAAGCTTCATGTTATAGACGTCATTAGCGTCCATTCTTTGAGAAAGCTCCGGAGTTTTGTTTACTACAGGTTTGCAAAAGATATATCCTTCCGCTGTAAGCTTTTCTATATATTCAACCCACCTTATGTAATAGATAAACTCAGGCATAAGATCAGTGATGTCAGTAATCGTAAGCATTGTGTATTTGCTAAGTACATCGCGGAGATGGCGGACAGTACTTTTTAGCATTTTGTCGGTAATATCATCCATGTAGTTAGTGATGCTACGGGTAGTCTCGTCAGCTTCGGAAACAGCTTTAAGGCTCATGAAAGCGAGGGGACTAAACATAGGAATGACCGGAGTGTTATTCGATGCAATCGGATTTTTTGCTGAAAATTCCTCAAAGTGATAGTCTCCGGACCACTCAGTAGTATCCTTAATACCCCCGTTTTTGGTGATTTTATCTGAAAAATGGCTCAGGATATTAGATTTTGTAAAGGGCTTGCTGTTTATTGAAACTATGCCGATGCCACTTGCTTCAAAGCGCTCGTTTAGATTGATTCCTACGGTCACGCTTTTGAGATTACCGGTATCTGCTTTAAGTTCACTTATATCTTTCTGTAATTCTCCAAAACAGTTGTCGTTATACAAATCTGAAACATATTCTTTGAGAGATGTGAGTCCCTTTGAACCTAGGTCAGCATCATTAAGACAGTTATAGAGGGCTTCTATGCTGTCGATATAATCGTGTATTTCATCAAGTCTGTGGAGAAGATCCCAAACACCGGGATCGTGGTCATGGTCGTGCTTATAACTGCCGTATTCTTTTAGAAAATTGATTCTGTCCAGCAGAACCATGATATTGTCCCGCATCTTTTTATTTTTCATCAAATCATCAAAAATATCTGCGCGGTACATGGCAGTTTCTGAATCAGCCGTCACTGTCTTCATTACATTTTTGATATAGGTCTGTTCGTTTTGCTGGCCTGATAATTTACTGATGATATTATCCATACCTATATCGTGAATGATGGTATCAGGAAGTGATGAAAATTTTACAGATTGATTTGGGAATAACAGACTGATTTTGTTTGGCATAGATGCCTCCTCAGTGATGATCTGATTTAAATTTTTGTTCCACAATTCACGCAGAAGACTGCACCTTTCACAATTTTGGATCCACATTTGGTACAGAAATTTTTCTGTCCGGCTTGGGATGCTGCTGAATTCAATGGTTGCCCGTAAGGGTTCATATACTGCTGTGGATAAGGCTTCTTCTTTTTCTTTAATGAAGTGATTATAGCTATGATGATCAGCACAATTATTGCGATAGGTACTGATATGTAGCCCAAAGTATAATAGAATTTTTCAACTGGATCATCGGGTTCATAACTATCAAGAGATGATTCTTCATTACTGATCGTGTATATATTGGACGATTCAGCGTTATTAAATGCCTTTGCCTTTAATGAACATTTTAGACCTACTGATATGATCAGTACAAATAAGAGCATCAGAATTGACTTGTAAACTTTTTTCATTGTTTTTTTCTCCTCATAGTGATTCTTCTGAGTAGATATCATAGCACAAAATTAGTTGTTTGCACTGTGGTTAGTTTGCAAAATTCTTATATTTTATCAGTAGAAGGAGGATTTTCTGCTAGTTGTATACCGTCGTCAATCCTTGAGTAGTGAGGCAATGCACAATATGATCATATTTTCCCGTATAAGCTGCTTTAAATATTTTTTCGTATATATTTCCACCTGTGCGAAATGAGCGTCTTAAACGTCAAAATACGGTCTTTTTTTATTTATATCCTAAATTATCTAAAGACCCTTCGCTCTGTATAATTTAAGGGGCTTTTTTCATTTAAGAGAAAATAACGTTGTAATGTCAAATAAAAATACATTGACACAATGGTCTATCTGTCATAGACTTAAAGTGTAGTCTATAGTGGATAGTCCAAATGGGAGGTGGCCATGGCTGTTGAGTTAGGGGATGTTCAGATGCAGTTTGCAAAGCTTATCTGGGAGAAGGAGCCTGTTGGGTCAGGCGAACTGGTAAAGCTCTGTGCAGACGAGTTCGGGTGGAAAAAATCTACCACCTATACAGTTCTTAAAAAGCTCTGCGAGAAGGGTTTGTTTCAAAATGTGGATGGCGTTGTCACATCAATGATTTCCGAGGCAGAGTTTTATACGAGGAAAAGTGAGGAGTTTGTGGAGGAGACCTTTGGTGGTTCGCTGCCTGCTTTTCTTGCAGCGTTCACATCACGCCAGAAGCTTTCGAAGAAGGAACTTGCAGAGATAAAGAAGATAATTGATAACGCAAAAGAATAAAGTTTTAACATTATAGGAATATTAGGTGCTTGGGGTGAGGATAGTCATAGTAGAGCAGCACTTAATAAAGACAGCCGGAGGGAAAAAGTATGGGGACGATTTTTATAAAAGTGATTGAAATGAATGTGGCTGCAACTTTTCTGATGGTTGCAGTAATACTTCTTAGAATACCACTTAAGAAAGCGCCTAAGTGGTTCATGGGGGTGCTGTGGGCAATAGTTGCGCTACGCCTGATTATGCCTTTTCAAATAGAGGCTGATTTTGGACTTCTTCCCAACATCGGTGGCATGATCGAGGAATATATTTATGGAAGTGGTAATGGCAGTCAGGTGACAGAGGTTGTCCTGCATGATTATCAGCCGTCTTCCTCATTACAGTCGGGGTGGATGGCAGGAATAGATGAAAATGAAGCTATCATACCTGAAACTGCTGATGAAGAAATAGAGTACCTTCCAAGTGAAGAAATTACGACGGTTGATACTGCCAGCCATGACAATATGACATTAAGAAAAGACCTATTTATTAGACTTCAGATGATCTGGATGTTTGGAGGACTCATCGTTCTTGGATATGCACTTCTCAGCTACCTATCCATAAAAAAGAAGACACGGGTTTCCATCAGGATGAAAGGCAGTGATAATGCATTTGTCTGTGACGAGATTGACACGCCATTTATTCTTGGAGTTTTTAGACCTGTGATATACCTGCCCTCAGGGCTTAATGATGAGACAGTAAGAAACGTACTTGCACATGAAAAGGCTCATATATCGAGGTGTGATCACGTAAGAAAACAGTTTGGATTTTTACTGCTTGCTATTCACTGGTTTAATCCTCTTGTGTGGATTTCCTACGCACTTTTCTGTAAGGACATTGAGCTTTCCTGTGACGAAAAGGTCATAAGTAACATGTCATTGGATGAGAAAAAATCCTATGCAACGTCGCTACTTCTTTGCAGTACCCATAGGAGATTTGTTCTGGCGTATCCGCTTGCTTTTGGTGAAGTGGGAGTAGGAACAAGAGTTAAGCAAATCTTCAATTATAAAAAGCCTACCTTCTGGCTTATCGTGATGCTGGTGTTAGTATGTGCCGGACTTTCAACCTGTTTCTTTACAAGTGTTGCAGAAGATGCAAACGATTCAAATGTTTTAAATATTAAGCAGACGAGAGACGGCCTTGTAAGACAGTGGTGCGAGGATTTTATGGACAGGAATGCGGAAGGCATTGTGAACGCATGCACTAAAGAAGTTCAGCAGACTCTCATCGAAGAGCAGCTGCTTATGAGGGATGAGGACGGCGACTCCTTTGGATGGTCAAGTCCCTGGCCGGGAATGCTTACAGGAGATATAAGCGGATCTGTCAGCTATTCTGTACTCTATGGGGGGATAGGTAATAAGGGTATTGAGATTATTTATCGCGCAACAGATTCGGAGCCTCATCTGTATCTGTGGAAGGAATACCTTGGCATAGAAGCTGATGAAAACGGAGATTTAAAAATCACCTCTGAAGAATTCAAAGAGATGACTGACATTGAAAACTATGATGATTTTATGGATGCCTATTATAGTGGCATTAACATTGACGAGATGGATTATTCCAAGAACGGTCTTGGTGAGGATCTAAACCAAAATGCAAAAGAGGATACAAATGGTCTTTACGCAAAACTTTTTGATCCGGTTTCCGCAGCAAGATATCTTCTTAACCTTTCTGAGGATGAGTCAAAGGTTGTTGTTAGTGCCGGTGAAGATACAGAAGATGGCAAGCTTGTTTCGATATTCTTCATCGATGATAATGTAGCAGTCAATATGCTTATGATTCAGCCATGGGGAAGCGATGGAATCTATGTACCTGTGCAGTGTGATTCTGATGAGTCAGCTGGTTGGGATTCTGATGATGAAGAGGTTTCTTATATTATAGAGAATGACGATAGAGTACATAGCAACTCAAATGGTAATGTGAATTCGACAGAGCTTCCTAACTACATAAAGGGTTCCGGAGAGAAGTTTATAAATCTTCCATTTTCAGATGGTGAGGATTACTTTGAGAATGCTCATGAACACAAATCCATGACTGATGGATATTCTGAAGAAGCTGACTTAAACGGCGACGGAAAGAAGGAAAAGATAAAAGTAATCGACCTTGGATATTAGGGCGGGGACGGCGGTTATGAGCCACATGTCTATGGAGCGGACGGAAAAGAGATCGCACTTCCTGCTGATACAAGGCAGGGACACGCAGATACTTTTGGATATGTTCTTTTGCATCTTACATTAAACGGTGATGGTACATGGAACGAGACACCTGAGTATGTGACAGATTTGGATTGATAATGTACCGCACCTATTAACTAAAAAAAGGGGCTGTCGCACTAAGAATTCATCTAATGCGACAGCCCCTTTATTTTTTACTATATCTTATTTCGTTACGATTACTTGCATAGCTGCTGTCTTACCATCCTTTGTTGCGTAGATTACTGTGTTACCTTCTGCAACGCCTGTAATCTTGCCACCGGATACGGTAGCGATTTCGCTGTTGTCACTTGACCAGGAAACATTGTCAGCCTTAGCACTTCCCTCGGGCTTGCTGTGTACATGTGCCTGGAAGGTTTGACCAACCTTGAGTGTGATTGAAGGTGCATCGAGCCAGATACTGTCTGACTTTTTACCACTGTTTTTATTACCTACAGTTACAGTAATTGTTGCGCTATAGTCACCGTTCTTCTCTTCGATGTCGATATCAACCTCGCCGTTCTTCTTTGCTGTAATCACACCCTTGGAGTTTACTGTAGCAATTTTTTTATCTGATGACGAATACTTTAAGCTCTTCTTACCGAGTGTTTTGCCACCCTTCTTTGCTTTAATCTGGAGCTTGGCTCCTTTATCCATCTTTACGTCTTTATCGCCGCCGTTCTGCTTGAGTTTAACTGTTACCTTCTTTGTAGCAGCCTCTACGTGACATGTAGGTGCAGCTGTTACGCAAAGTGCTGCAGCCATAACGACTGCCATTGCTGATGCCATAACTCTCTTTAAACTAACATTCTTCCTCATAAATAATATCTCCTTTCGAAACTAATAACATATCTTCAATAAATATATGCTTATTTATACCTTCTGAATGCATTGTAAAACGCTATGTCCAACAATTGTCCAACAAGGTTTGAAAAAATGTTATAATGTTGGTGTATATTGACGATAGAGGGGGAACTATTTTCAAGGAGGAAAGAAGGTATGAAAATCAAGTTTGAATCTGTAAAAGATGACGAAAGGGTAAAAGAATGGGATGCCGGTAGTCAGATCCGCCATATAGGGAATTTCCTTGCGGATCCAAATTCAATGGTGCTGACTTACGGACGTCTTCAGTATCTGTTTGGGGAGCCGCTTTACACTACTGATGATCTTGAAAACGCGTATGACTATTTTATTCTCGGCACGGATGAAGAGGGCAATACCTATCAGCTTACTGCTTATCATGGACCGACAGGACCTGCAATTGGTGGTGATTCAGATGATCCGCAGGTTGTAAAAGCTGCTGAAGAACTTGAGAAGTACATAAATGCAGCAGATTACGTAGATTATGATTATGAGGGTATCTATCATGATTATGATGTGACCGTAAAATTTGGAATAAGAGATGGTGTCCCCTACATGGAAGAGGGTGAGATGGACGGAGAAGATTTTGATCTTACTGAGTTTGAATGATCACACACATGTAATATCAAATACAAAAGAAGGGGCTGTGAAATAATCAGTCCATGAAAAAAAGAGAAGTAATAGCTGGAAACAGCCAATTACTTCTCTTTGATCATGTCCATCAGCATTAGCATTATTTGGGCAGTGTACATTCTTTTGTGAAGATTATACTGACATTTTTGAGGATAAAATTATTTATAATTTTTATAGAAATCCTGGCTAAGTGAGAATATAAAAAAATAGCAAATAGATGAATTCATAGTCTCTTAAGTTCGTCTATGAACGAAGGATATACCGTCTGATCAGTCATGAATTCGAAACACAGGGATTGGATTTTTGCATCTCCGTAAATAGTACCCGACACTGTGATGTGCCCACATCCGTCTCCGACAAAGCGTATAATTGAATCGTAGGATAATTCCCGGAAAACAGCTTCATCTGCTTTAAAGTCGATAAGATCCTCAAGCTGTGTAATTAGTTCTTTTATATCCGTATAATCGCATTCA
The DNA here is from genome assembly GCF_000424145.1 of Butyrivibrio sp. AC2005. Lineage (GTDB taxonomy): Bacteria > Bacillota > Clostridia > Lachnospirales > Lachnospiraceae > Butyrivibrio. The sequence goes on along the minus strand of NZ_AUJI01000028.1, from coordinate 72,656 downwards.
CAGCAGGGGCTTTTGCCTGAAAACTCTCCGGAATTAACACTCATATAAAAAGAGCAGTTATAGGGATTGCCGGATTTCTCATCTTCTTCGCTGTGGGAAAAGCATCTGATTTCAAAAGAGTCATCGCCATATTCCAATCTTGCAGTACCGGGGGTGCTCATCTTTGCTCTTGCCTCCTTAGGATATTCATCAATATTAGTGTTCCCTTCAATTCAATCATAGCTCTATAATTATACCATCCCGTCTCTAATGGACCAAAAGGAGTTTTCTGGTCATCTAAAACCTTTTCCCGGGTAAGGGGAGGTGTTTGATCCCGCAAATGAAGGAAAGAACATCATGACTTTTCTCAAATTAGAATAATTTTATCCAGGCTTAAGATAAATTTTATTAATTTTTGTAATAATAAAATTAGCGGTATTATGCGACTAACACCGTTCCATTTTCTTTTGAGGGAAGCCGGAGGGCAGAGTTTGAAAAGAGGGCTGATAATAACAATAAATCTTTTAATAATGGGTTTTATCATGCTATTTATCATAAGGTATGCGAATACCAAGGCAGAAGAGAGCAACGAAAATGCGATCATCGCCTTTGAAAAGATGACCATGACTACCAGTCAGATCATCGCCAATTACCTTGAGGATGAACAGCATCTTTGTGATTTATGGGCGAACTATATCAATCGTTCAGCGGAAGATGGTGCCCCGATGACAGCAGAGGACGCTATATCCTATATCAGGAAGTCAAAAATCTCTTCGGAGATTGAGGGGCATTTAATCTTTTTGGATAGTCCTGAACGGGAAGGTATTTCGACGACGCCTAATGTAGCTGATCCCAATGTCTATACTGTTTCCTACAAGAAAATTGAAATCTTTGACAATATCGAAACTGAGCGGGATACAAATGATGTTGTTGGCCTCACAAGAGCCTACACAAACCCTATGAACGGAGTGCAGTCTATCGCGTTTTTAAATAATGTGACTGTTCTTGACAACGAAAATAATGAATTGAAAAAAGGTCTTCTGATGCGAGTTGTGCCTTTGAGTCGTCTTGAGCAAAAGCTTGTTTTTCTCAAAGGTGAGTATGAGGATGTTGAGATAAGCCTTGTGGACAAGGAAGGTAATTATGTTGTCCATGGCAAATCCTTTAAGAACAGCAATTTCTTTGAGTATTATAAGTCATATAATGCTGCTACGTCAGAGGAATATAAGCAAGTAATCAATGAGATAGCCGGCGGAACAGGTACCATGACGATCAGGAACTATAAGGGAGAGGACTGTATTTTATCTTATACACCTCTTGAGATTATGACGACATGGTCTTTACTGGCTTATATTCCTGCGAGCAATCTGGTGGCGAGCAGGTCAATAGACTGGCTGCTACTTGGCATAGCTACCCTTGGCTTTTTAATTCTTTTTATATTCAATTCGATTGTCATGATGACTTACAACCGCAAGCTTTCAGAGGCTGCAAAGCAGGCTAATCAGGCTAATGAGGCCAAATCCAACTTTCTATCTACTATGTCCCATGACATCCGTACTCCGATGAATGCGATACTGGGGTTAAACGAGATGGTACTTAGGGATTCCCGGGATGAGAATATCAGAAGGTATTCAGAAAGTATAAGAACCGCAGGAAATACGCTTCTTGGCATCATCAATGATATTCTGGATTTCTCAAAAATAGAAGCGGGTAAAATGGAAATAATAAACGTTGATTACTATTTTGTCTCCCTTCTTAACGATCTTGTAAACATGGTGCAAAAGAAAGCGGAGGACAAGGGGCTTGCCTTAAAACTAAACATAGACAAGAACATTCCCACTGTCCTTAACGGAGACGAGATCAGAATCAAGCAGGTCGTAATTAATATTCTCTCTAATGCAGTAAAGTACACCAAACAGGGATCCATAACCTTTTCCATAAATGCTCGCAAGCCTGAGGATAAACCGGATTCAATCATACTTAAAATCAGTGTTGCAGACACCGGTATAGGCATAAAACCGGAAGATCTTGACAAACTGTTTGTTGCTTTTCAGCGTATTGAAGAAAAAAGGAACAGAAACATTGAAGGTACAGGCCTTGGAATGACTATTGTCCAGAGATTTCTTGATATGATGGGTAGTCATCTTGAGGTGGAGAGCGAATATGGTAAGGGCTCGGTTTTTTCCTTCGAACTTGAGCAGAAAGTTGTTAAATGGGATCCCCTTGGAGATTTCGAGGAGGCTTTCAGACGTGCATCCAGTGAGAGGACAAACTACCATGAGAAATTCACAGCACCTGATGCAAGAGTGCTTGTAGTTGATGATACGCCTGTTAATCTTACGGTATTTGTAAATCTGTTAAAGAAGACCGGCCTCCAGATTGATACAGCAGAAAGTGGTGATGAATGCATATCGCTTTTTACCAAAAAGCATTATGATGCTATTTTCCTGGATCATATGATGCCCGACAAAGATGGTATAGAAACTCTCACGGAGATGAAGGCGCTGACGGAGACTCCCAATACAGGTACGCCTGTAATCTGTCTTACCGCCAATGCGATATCGGGTATGCGCGAGATGTACACAAATGCCGGATTTGATGACTATCTCACCAAGCCAATTGATGCAGAAAGGTTGGAGATGATGCTATTACAATATCTTCCCGGGGATAAGGTAAATACCGAATCTGATAACGGGGATACTGATGACAATGAGCTTCCCGAAACTGAAAATGTGGATACTGACGATAATGGACTTCCGGCCTTTTTGTACAATCTTAAGGAACTCGATTTAGCCTCAGGCATTGATTATTGTGGCGATGCCGAGGATTATATTATGGCTCTGACGTTGTACATGAGCAGTGCTACAAAGAAAGCTGAAGAAATAGAGAACTACTGGGCTGAAAAGGATATTAAGAACACAACCATAAAGGTGCATGGGCTTAAAAGTGCTTCACGCTTGATAGGTGCAATGGAGCTGGGAGATTTTGCTGAAAAACTTGAGAAGGCCGGAAACAACGGCGATTCGGAAATGCTGGAGAAAGAACTTGACGGATTTCTTTCCAGGTACAGGCAGCTGGCGAGAGATCTTGAACCACTAAATGACCTGGAGTAAACAGGATAAAGAGGATGAGGTGACGCTTATGAAAAAGACCCTGAGAATGATATTATCACTTAGTATGGTTGGTATACTTCTCTTGCAGGGCTGTGGCAGCCAAAAGAAAGAGGATGTTTCTTTTGTCCCGAAGTATGACAAGGATACTGAATTTTCGTTAACGGTTGCAGGCAGCTATGGTAACTTTGAGTCGCTTGAAGCAGAGTTTGAGCGCTTTTATGAATACTATCCGAATGCAAATCTGCAGTATGTAACAATGGATGATTATAAGAACGTCATCCCCAGCGCTCTTGTGAGCAGCGAGCCACCGGATATTTTTACTACTAACGGATCGATGATCGGTGATGAAAAGTATGATGCCATGTTTGAAGCCTGTGAGGTTTTTTCCGATTCTTCTGTCGCAATCGATTATTCATGCATCAGGAATTCGCTTATAAGGACTACGGATTCGGGGGATGTTGTTATGCTCCCGATTTTCACCACCTCTTATGGCATGCTTGTCAATATGGATATCTTTGAAAAAGAAGGATTAAAGGTTCCGAATAATTTTAATGAGCTTATGGATGTCTGTGCAAAGCTCAAAGATGCAGGATATGAATCTCCTGTGATGGGACCAGATGTGTTCAGTGGATCGGGGCTGTTTAACTGTTTTGCCTATCCGATGTTTGCATATGATGTTTTAAAAAACAGCGATAAGGTTGATGGACTCAATAATCTGGATCCGTCATCCGGAGAGCTGATGCGTCCTGCGCTGGCGAGACTTAATGAGTTTGTCACCTCAGATTGTATAGATGTGGCAAAATGCCAGGCGGAGATTACAGACGAATATGACTCGGTAATCATGAGATTTTTTGAAGGTGATGTACCGATAATGCTTGCTACAGGTGATGTGGTTTCTGGAACCGCTAAGAGAGAGAGTAAGTCGGATGCTTTTTCCGCACATCCGTTTAAATACAGATTCTATGTTGCGCCTGCAGGTGATGATGGCGGTTATTTCATCAATTCTATCAGTATTTGTTTTTCCGTTAACAAGAAAAGCAGAAATCTCGATATGGCTAATGAATTCATGCGGTTTCTTATCAGTAAGAAAGAGCTTGGAAACATGGCAGAATTAAAGCGTCTGATCACACCTATAGATGATTTTTCAACTGACGAACTTTATTCGTCGCTTGCAGATATACCGGCTGACAGGTGTTTTAGTGACAAGGAAACCGGGCTTCTGGATCCGGCGGTCAGACAATTCAGGGCTGCTATATATGCTGTTGGCAATGGAGAAATGACAGTGGATGAGGCTATAGCTGCCTACGGAAGTATTCCGGAGGAATAGTGTTGATGGAAAGAAAAAAGTTTCTTATTTGGAAAGTGTAATACTGAAGAAGATTTTTCTTGAAAACAATTTTTAATCATATTAGCCTTTTCTTAGGACGTCCAAATCTTTCTAAGAGGAGGCTTTTATAGTGAATAAAGAACAACTTCACAAATACATTTCGGAGAGCACCGGAAATGAGAGCAACATCTGTCAGATATACGCGATTAAAGAAGGTGATTTAGCCTATGATGATTGCTGGCACGGGTTTAAGACTTTAGATGCGATGAATGTAAACTCTGTGACTAAAGGTGTGATGGGGATGCTTGCAGGCATTGCGTTGGACAAGGGACACATCAGAAATCTGGATCAGAAGGTGATGGAATATTTCCCGGATTACACAGTAAAGCGCGGAGAGAAAACTATCTATGATGTTACAATAAGGCATTTGCTTACAATGACAGCTCCGTATAAAGGAAAGTCAGAACCCTGGAAAAAGGTTTGCACTTCGCAGGACTTTACTCTTGCGATACTAGATTATCTTGGAGGACGTAAGGGAATTACCGGTGAGTTCAGGTATGCTACCCTTGGCATTCAGATTCTGGCGGGAATAATTGAAAGAGCGTCGGGCGAGAAATGCATAGACTTTGCCAATAAGAATCTTTTCCTTCCCCTAGGACTTCCGAAGCGAATACCACACGGAGACAGTTCCAAGGAAGACCAGTTTGATTTTTTCATGAATAAGAATCCCAGAAAATATGAATGGTACAGCGACCCTCAGGGCAGCGTTACTGCGGGATGGGGATTATGTATGTCTGCAAAGGATATGGCAGTGATTGGTGAACTTGTTCTTGATGGAGGCTTGTATAACGGGAATAGAATAATTTCCGAAGAGTACCTGAACGACATGCTGTCACCCCATATTAAGTTGGGGGAGCGATTTGGTTTTATGAATTACGGCTACTTATGGTACAAGCCTTATGATGACAGAGAGGTTTATGCTGCGATTGGTGACAGCGGAAATATCATCTATGTAAACAAAGAAGAAAACGTATCCGTGGGAATGACGGGTACATTTAAACCAAGGATCTTCGACAGGGTGGAATTCATAGAACAAAAGGTGTTACCGACTGTTTGAGGTTTTTGAGTTCATGAAAAAATAAGTGTAAAACAGACCTAAATATGTGCGTTTAGATCTGTTTTTCTTTTTATGAAATAACATGGTAATGAGATAGAATACAACAATTTACGGCATTTATCTGTTGATCCTTCGGATATTTTTATTATTATGAATGAACCACCCTTGGAAAAGTGGGGAATGGCAGGGAAGTCTATGTATAACAAAGAAAGTCTTCTAAAAATGTGAAATTAGCTGATTGCAGCAGTTGATTTTAGAGCATATCTTCTGACACATATAAGAAAAGAAAAATATGCGGCAGTGGGATATAGATTAAAACCTCTGCTACAAATAGGAGAAAAGGAAAAAGCGTTAGTCATTCGATATATAAAGTAACTGCTACAAAATCTTAAAACAGATATTGAGTTAGATAATTGTGGTTAAAATAGACTGCCGCAAAGAGTATTACTTGAAATAAGGGCAGGAAGAGGAGATGACTTTTTCATACATGAGTGTGGTGGCGGTCATTGTAGTTGGGCTTGTGTTATAATCGGCGTTAGGAACGAGAGGAAAATTAATCAGAGAATTAGCATTAAGGAACACAGGCATAAAGGAGGGTAACCCTATGCTAAGGCTTAGACCATATAATAAAAATGATGCAGAGACAATTTTAAGCTGGACAAACGAAGAGACTGCATTTTACAAATGGACTGCGGGAGTGCTTGGGAAATTTCCGCTTACAGTTGAACAGTTTAATGAAGTAAGCAACCTGATGGCGTTTACAGCAGTAGATGATGATGAGATAGTCGGCTTCTTCACAATGAGAAGGCCTACTAAGTCCCATGATGAATTGAGATTTGGATTTGTAATTGTAAACCCTGCTATCAGAGGCAAAGGCTACGGTAAAAAGATGCTTCAGCTGGGCTTAGTATTTGCCAAAGAAATCTATGGTGCGGGGAAGGCATCCCTTGGTGTGTTTAAGAATAACGAACCTGCTTATTATTGTTACAGATCAGTTGGATTTGTAGATCTTCCGAAAACTGATACTTATGAGATAAATGGCGAAACATGGGATTGCCTGGAACTTGAAATGGATATATGAAGAAGAAATAGATGAACTCTACTTTCCGTAGGTACCATTATCAAGGAAGTCAGATTACAATCTATGCATGAAAAACTGTTGAAATTAGTACTGAATATTGATACAATATTTTTGTTCTAAAATATTAAAGAAAGCGAGGTATTCGTGATGAGTGTAAAGAAAATGACCATTATAACAGAATATAGTATGAAGACCTCGGTTTGCGCCCTTTGATTTTATACAGGGTAATTAATTGCTTACAGACCGTGGCATATTTGTCACGGTTTTCTTTTGCCTTTTTCGGGCAGAATTACGCTACGAGGGTCTCCATATTAGTACTATTTGAGTGAATTTATGAATGAAAAATAAGGAGACGAAAAATTGAGTAACATAACTATCAGAAAAGAAAAAAAGGAAGATAACTATAATACTGAATTAAAACGTGGAAGAATATCTGAGATCAGTAAGAACAGCTATACCATAAAGTTTTTTGAGCAGGAGCTACCTGCGAGACTAAAAGGAAGCTTCTACGAAGAGGAGGCAGACAAATTACCTGTTGTAGGAGATTACGTCAACTTTTTATATAACAGCCAGGGAGATTCAATGATTATTTCTGTCTGCGAGAGATCAAGCTTTTTGCAGAGACCCGATCAGGCAAAAACAGGAGTTATGCAATATATGGTGGCTAATGTAGACTATACTTTTATTGTGACATCTCTCAATGAAGACTACAGTTACAACAGAATCGCCAGATATGTGAGTGTTGTTCTTCAGGGAAATTCAATTCCGGTGGTGGTTTTGACCAAGTCAGATCTATGCAGTAATTATGGCAGATATGTAAGGGAAGTTGAGAGTATATCTGACAAAGTCAGAGTTCATGCAATTTCAGCACTGTATGGGATAGGAGTAGATGAGTTACAGGAATATATGAAGCCCGGTGTGACTATATGTCTCATGGGATCCTCCGGTGCAGGCAAGTCAACACTACTAAATGCCTTTGCGGGTGAAGAAATAATGAGAACTTCTGAAGTCAGGGAATCAGATTCTACAGGTAGACATACCACTACACACAGACAATTGATAGAGCTCGCTAACGGTGTATCTGTAATTGATACTCCGGGCATGAGAGAAATTGGAATGGCCGGCACAGAGCAGGGAATTGATGATACCTTTTCGGATATCCTTGAATTAGAGAAATGTTGTAAATTCAGTGATTGTAAGCATGATACAGAGCCCGGCTGCGCCATAAAAGCAGCGATAGAAAACGGAGAATTGTCACTCGAAAGATATACGCTGTATAAATCTTTAAGCGCTGAGAATACAAGGAATTACGCCAAGAAAAAAGAAATATCAAAATGGGCTAAAGCAGCAAAGAAAATGAGATACAATATGAAGTAGTTAAAAAATACAGCGGGGGACGAACATGATACACTTTGGTATGCAAACACTCATAGAGAATCGCACGGTGGAAGAAAATATTGAGGCTTTGAAAAAATCTGTCGGTTGGTTGAAAGGAGAATGCTGAATAATATGATTTTATTTATTGATGCTTGTGTTAGAGAGAATTCGAGGACAAAGAGGCTTGCAGAAGCTCTTTTGAAAAAGCTTAATGAAGAGGTTGTTCGTGTCGCTCTTGAAGATATTTCCTTTGGTGTAACGAATGAGACTTATCTGAAAAAGAGAGATCACCTTATTTCTAAAGGCGCTTTTGACGATGACATGTTTGCTTTGGCCAGGCAGTTTGCAGAGGCAGATACAATCGTGATAGCAGCGCCTTACTGGGATTTGTCTTTTCCGGCTATGCTAAAACAGTATATTGAAGTTATAAACGTGCTGGGAGTTACTTTCGAGTATACACCGGAGGGATTTCCAAGGGGCCTGTGTAAAGCAAACAAGCTTTATTATGTTATGACAGCAGGGGGCAACTATGTACCGACGGACTATGGATTTGGCTATATAAAAACCCTTGCTCAGAATTTCTACGGAATAAAAAATGTAGAACTAATCAAGACAACCGGACTCGACATCATAGGAGCAGATGAAGAAGCGCTTTTGAATGAGGTGATTATTACTGTATGAAGGAAGTGAAGGAGGACAATGTGGAATTATGAAAATAGCGTGGTTTTGCATTCCTGCCCATGGACATACCAATCCTACACTTGGTCTTGTCAAGGCGCTGACTGAAGCAGGGCATAGAATTTATTATTTTTCTTTTGAGATGTTCAGAGAAAAGATAGAGGCTGCAGGAGCGCTTTTTATTCCCTGTGATGGTTATGACTTCGAAATGGAAGATAAAGAAAATGCTGATCGAGTCGGGAAAGATCAGGCATTTGCGGTTGAACTTCTTGTATCATCTACGCTTGCATTGGACGAGATGGTTACCGGAAAAATCAATGAATTGCAGCCGGATGTTATTGTCGCTGATTCCATTGCGTATTGGGGTAAGCTGGCTGCGATGAAGCATGGGATTCCTTTTGTTTCATCAACGACAACTTTCGCGTTTAACAGGTATTCATCCAGATATATGAAACACGGCATTGGAGAAACACTGAAAATGCTGTTCTCTATGCCCAAGGTTAATAAACAGATAAAACGACTTCAGGAAAAAGGCTATCCGGTAAAGGGGCTCCTGGATATTGTACAGAATGATAATAATACAAATACAGTGGTGTATACTTCCAGGTTTTTTCAGCCATGTTCGGATACGTTTTCCGATAAGTATCATTTCATAGGTCCGTCGATTCGTCCAATTACGGATGCTTTTGAAAAGAAAGCAAAAAAGACAGTTTACATTTCTATGGGTACGGTTAACCAGAACAGAGATTTTTATCATAACTGTATCAATGTTTTGGGCAATACGGACTATCAGGTCATTATGTCGATGGGAACGAATAAGGATCATTTTGATTATTTGCCGGATAATATTGAGGTTTATGAAAGTGTTGATCAGATGGCTGTGCTTTCGATTGCTGATGCGTTCATTACGCACTGTGGAATGAATTCTGCTTCTGAAGGTTTGTATTTTGGAGTTCCGCTCATTCTGTTCCCTCAGACACCTGAGCAGGATGCAGTGGCACGGCGGGCAGAAGAACTTGGTGCCGGACTTAGGCTTGCCTCAATAGGAGAAGATGATGTACTAATGGCAGTTACACGGGTTATTGAAGAGAAAGGCTTCAGGGAGGGCGCTGAAAAGATATCGGAAAGCTTTAAAAAAAGCGGTGGTATAAAGGAGGCAGTTGATTTTATTGAAAGCATATATAGAAAAAAATTATAGAGATAATGATGCTCTTAGAGCATCGTTCAATAGACTTGCTGAAAAGAATTTTGGACTTAACTTTGAAAACTGGTATCAAAATGGATTTTGGAAGGATAATTATATTCCGTATTCTATTGTGTCAGATGGCGAGGTTATATCCAATGTCTCGGTAAATGCCTGCAATATGAATTATAAGGACAAAACCATAAAGCTGATTCAGATAGGCACAGTTATGACAGATCCTGATCACAGGGGAAAAGGCTATGCAAGAATGCTGATGGAACAGGTTATGAAGGATTATGAAGGAAAGGTAGATGGAATTTATCTTTTTGCCAATGACTCTGTTCTTGAGTTTTATCCCAGATTTGGCTTTAAAGAGGCAAAGGAATATCAGTATACAAAAGAAGTAAGTATAACAGGAGAAAATAAAGCAAAGATGGTGCCTCTAAACGGGAGGGATGATTTTGATAAGGCTGCCCTGCTTCTTGACACCAAAAGTCAGAATGCTCAGATGTATATGGTCGGAAATACCGGATTATATATGTTCTATTTATCGCAGTTTATGACAGAGAACCTGTTCTATATTGAGGACTGTAACAGCTATGCAGTTGCTGAAATAGAGGATGGTACGCTGATTCTTCATACAATTATTGGCGAAGGATCGGTTGATGAGGTTATTACTTCCTTTGGATCTCAGGTGAAAAAGGTCGTTCTTTGTTTTACACCGAAGGATGTCAGCGGCTTTGAGAAAAGCGAACTCCATGAGGAGGATACAACATTTTTTGTTAAAGGAAAGTTCTTCGAGGAAAACCGTAATGAAGAATACATGCTACAAGCTATAACACATGCATAATTGTCTGTATTATTATTTACTTTTTCGTATTTAAAACAATTACTGACCGTTGGAACGGCTGCCTTTTTTTGGAGGTAATGTACATGGCTAATCAGAAAAATTTTACAGAAGGTGGCGTAGGGAAGCTAAAATAGACATTTAATGGTTGGGACAGAACTGTGCCATGTGTTTTTTTATAGCCTTAAAGGATTCATCGCTTATATAATGTTCAATGCGGCATCTTTTCTATGATTACTCTTGAAAAAACAGTTAGCATTATCTAACATATAATAGATTTGCGCTTATAACCCTGTGGATGTACCTGATGTACAGGGCATTTTCCTATAACGGAACACGGCAGATGTCTAAGCAGATAATAGAAGGCTGCCGGATAAACTCAAGAATCCTCAATAAAGATGAAGGGTATGCGCATGAGTAAAATGGACAAGGCTGCAAAGACGACAAAAACGATTTGTGATGACGGTTAATATGTAGGAAGAATATGGAATAAGGCAATTTTTTGTGATAGGCAACTGATGGAAGTAGTGATAAAATGTTTAAGTGCGTATTCAGCCGCAAACGCGATGGATGATGCGCAGAGGGGACATATTTGTCGCTATCAAATATTGTATGAAGAGAGGAATTGAAATGAAGAAAACGATGAAAAAACTATTAACACTGGTACTCACTTTATGTTGTTGTGCTTCAGTACTTTGCGGACACAGCCTTACCGGTAAGGCAACGCAAGGGGACTTTTTTGAAAAGTCAAATGTAGCACAGCTGGCACTTAATACTCCCACTTCCGGAGTAATCACAGAGAAGGGTAATCGTTGGTACACATTTACAACAAACGCAAGCAATGATTTTTGGTATGTGATGGAGCTGAAGAATACTGGATTTTATTGTTACAGCCGTCTGTATGATTCAGACGGAGCAAATATTGAAACTGTATATACAGGAAGAAATGAGACAAAATCTAAGTATGTAAAACTCAATCCGTCATCTGTGTATTTTGTTCAGGTTCATGGTGAATACGATGATAGCTGTGGAAACTTTGTCCTCAATATGAAAGCTGAGAATGATGAAGGAGACACTCTTGCTACTGCATCTCCGATAGCAAACGAATACTCAGGAACAATTAAAACGGAAAATGATGTGGACTGGCTTAGCTTTAACTCAGGTGCTAATACCGCTGTTACAGTAACAGTTAAGAATATTGATGGAAGCGGTGTGACTGCTCAGGTGTTTAAGGCAGATGAGACAAGTGTGAGCGACTCTTATTATGCAGGTAAGGCACAGTCAAATGAGAGAACTGTTTTAGTAAACGCCGGAACAACATATTATATAAAGGTGACAGGCTACTACGATGATGTGAGATATAAAATCTCTATTTCCGGAAGAGTAGATGAACCCAGCAAGGCTAAAAAGGCTAAGAGCATAAAGCTTAAGAAAAATGTAAACGGTATTCTTGATACTGATGATGATCATGACTGGTTTAAGGTAAAAGCCAACAAGAAGGGCAACTATAAATTCATCATTAAGAACATAGACTCCACCAGTATATTTATGTCTGTATACAAGGGAAATAAGAGAATTGACTATGTCTATGCAGGAAAAGCTGATACAAACGTGCTTAAATTAAAACTGAAAAAGGGCACATATAGAATAGAAGTAAGTGGTAATTCCGGAAAATACGCTGTAAAGGTAAAGAGATAATCCGCCATTTACTTATGGACTAAGAAAAATAGGTTACTGAATTACAAAAGGAATGCGCAAGTATTAAAGACTTGTCGCATTCCTTTTTTGTGCTCCAAAATCAGCCGCCAAAACTTTTTTAATATTTTTTCAAAAAAAGTGAAACCTTTTGTGAACATGAACCCTCTTTATATTGTAACGATAAACAACAACTATTTTTTAATGAAGAAAAAGGAGAAAAAAATTATAGTCGCAGCTGGTTGTTCTCACTGAAGTCATTCGCACTTAAAACTATGACTGGCCATGTGAACGGAGTTTTTTGCCCTGTATTCTTTAGGAGTCATATGGTATTGTTTTTCGAACAGTGAATAAAAATGTGTCCGGTTGGAGAATTGCAGGCTCTGTGCGATAGAAGTTATGGATGCCTTGGTTGTTGCCAGCTCATTTGCAGCTTTTTTCAGGCAAAATGTCATACCATAATCATAGAGGCACATGCCTGTAAATTTGTTCACGATTCTGTTTAGATAATCGCCACTGTAATTTAATGCTTTTTCAAGTTCTGCACGGCTTATTCTGCCATTTCTTTCATCCATCAAATGGCCTATGCGGCTGAAAAGAAGCTGATCGTTTCCCATACCCATTTCAATTTCAGTACAGTGATAATTGTAATTGGAGGATATAAAAAATAGAAGCTCACTAAGTAGACTTCTCATTTTATATGAAGAGCCAAAGTGAGGAAACATCATAGTGTTAAGCATTTCAATTGTTATTTCACGAAGCTTTCCAAGGTTGGAAATACTGTTGAACGCAGGTATCATATCCAGATATGCTTTTCGTTCAGGGTTATCCAGATCTGAGATGATAAAATTATACAGATCACTCTTCATAAAATCTTTTTCAGAGTGAAAAGATGAATGTTCTGCTACTGTAAACAATTCTCCAATCATGCTTGTTGAAAGTCCAACAAACAGGATACTTGCCTCTGTATCAAAGTTTTCAGAATGCCGTATTCCTCTGTTTATAAGACAACATGTTCCTTCAGGATATTTGTAATCGATATCTTCAATTCTTTGCGTAACAGTTCCACTAAGAACAACCATTATTTCGTAATAGTCATGAAAATGGAGAGGATGGTCATGAAAGGCCTTATCGTGACCATAAAATGAGTCCCTTGCATAGAATGACTCATCCTCTGAGAATGTAATGGCATTCATATAGTCGCTTTCTTTGGTGCCACTACAGAATTCGTACGTGATCTGATACGGTTGCTTTAACTGATAGTAATTTGAGTCACTTCCGGTACTTATTTCGAACGAAGCGTTAGGATTTGTGCTGGTTATATAATCTTTAGTTATCTCTTTTAACATTGATTTCCACTCCATTCATTCCCATATATGATACAAATTTTAGCACAGAAGTCGGTTCGTGTCATTGTTTTGGCTTTTTCTGAATCATAAAATAATAACAGGACAGATGCATGAAAACACAGTAATAATCATGTATTAACAGTATTTTTTGCATAGGAAAAGAGGCATGGATATGATAAAAAAATTGAAGCGTCACTGGATGTTGCTATTAATGCTTTTACCGGCACTTATATATGTTATAGTTTTCAGCTATATTCCAATGACGGGAATAATAATGGCATTTAAGAAGTATCAGTATAACGGCGGCATTTATTTTTCCCCATGGAATGGACTTAATAATTTCAAGGCACTTCTTATCTCAGGGAAGTTGTTTCAGGTAACAAGGAACACGCTTTTATACAACATAGCCTTCATAGCATTTGGTGTTGTATTTGAAATGGGAAGTGCAATCCTTCTAAACGAAATCATTCACAAGACTTTTAAGAAAACAGTGCAGTCACTTATGTTTCTTCCTTATTTCATAAGCTGGGTTGTTGCAGGAGCCATAATCTACAATGTTTTCAACTTTGAGCGGGGAGTATTTAATAACGTTGTAACTTCATTAGGAGGAACGCCCTTTGACCTTTATAACACACCTGGTGCATGGCCTTTCGTCCTTATCTTTTTAAAATTGTGGAAACAAACAGGATATGGTTCGGTTGTATACCTTGCTGCAATAACAGGCATGGATCAGGAAATGTTTGAAGCTGCTTCAATTGATGGCGCTTCTGCATGGCAGAAGATAAGGTATCTTACAATTCCCTCCCTCCTGCCAACGATGATGATCCTGGTACTTCTTGGTATAGGAAACATCTTCCGCGGAGATTTCGGGTTGTTCTACCAGACTGTTAAGAGTAGTGCACTTCTTCAGCCGATGACGGATGTTATAGACACATATGTGTTCAGACTTCTTATCGACAATGGAAATGTGGGAGTGTCTGCAGCGGCTGGTTTGTATCAGTCAGTTCTATGTTTCATAACCATCATGGTATGTAACAAGCTGGTTAAAAAAGCAAATCCTGATTATGCACTTTACTAAGGAGGAGAAAATGTCTGTTGATGTTATAAGCCTTACGGAAGGCACAAATGTTGAAGATATAGGAATGCCTGATAAAACAGGTGAAAAGAAGAAAAAGAAAGTAAGCCGGGATCAGATGGCTGTAAACGCGGTTGGTTCAGTAGTAGTTGGATTATTCGCTCTTATATGCGTTATCCCATTTTATCTGATAATAGTGGCGTCAATTACAAGTGAGACTTCACTGATAAGGGATGGGTATCCCTTACTGCCAAAGCTTTCGGAGTTAAGTCTTCAGAGCTATGCGCTGTGCCTTAAGAATCCTGCAGCAATACTTAAATCCTATGGGATGACAATAAGTGTGACCGCTATAGGAACATTCCTTTCTGTCCTTATGGCAACAATGACAGGATATGTGCTTAGCAGGAAGGATTTTCCCTGGAGAAATCAGTTTTCGTTTTTCTTCTTCTTTACAACACTTTTTAATGGAGGACTGGTTCCATGGTATCTAATGTGCACACGTTACTTAAATTTCAAGAATAGTATTGTAGGACTCATTCTTCCGCTGATGTTTTCAGTATGGAACATGATCATCGCAAAATCTTTTATGGCCGGGATTCCTGCAGAGATAACAGAATCCGCAAAAATTGACGGAGCAAATGACATAACGATATTTGCAAAACTGATACTACCTCTGAGTAAGCCTCTTATTGCGACGCTTTCTCTGTTTGCAGCTCTTGCATATTGGAATGACTGGTATAACTGCATGCTGTTTGTAACAAATGAGGATATGTTCACTTTGCAGTACTACCTTCAGAGAATCCTTGGAAGTGCTGAGGCTATGAGGATAGTGGCTGAAAAGTCCGGAATAGCACTGCCATCCATACCCCTTGAGGGAATGAAGATGGCGATGACCATAATCGCGACAGGTCCGATAGTGCTGTTGTATCCCTTCGTCCAGAGGTATTTTGTCAAGGGACTTACAATCGGAGCAGTCAAGGGATGATGAGTTTAACTTGAAGAAATTTTTTATAGATTCGTAATGAAAAAAGCGTGCATTACCCATAATGGGTTAAAGATTTAAAGGAGGACAAATAATAATGAGAAAGAAGGTAGTGTCAGTAATTCTTAGTATGGCTATGACTGCATCCATGCTGGCAGGATGCGGATCAGCTTCAGGGGGAACAGAAAGTGTAAGTACGGAGAATGAAGGAGATGCAGAGATAAAGGATGAAGCTACTGCAAAGGCACCATCTGTATCACTTGATGATCTGCCGGAAAAAATCGGAGAAGGAATAGTAAAAGCTACTCCTGAAATGTATGCGGATGTGGATCTGTCTGAGCATAAGACAGTGAATATAACACTTATAGGTGATACGCCTGCTGCGTGGGATGATGTTCTGGCAAAGACAAATGAATATCTTGAGCCTTTTAATACAGATGTGGATGTTAGTTTCCTTAGTTGGTCAGATTATCAGCAGATGTATCCGCTTACGCTTACAGGTGGTCAGGTTGATCTTATATTTACCGCACCATGGTGCTTTATGTATACAGAAGCTGCGAAAGGTTCGTTCTTCGTGCTTGATACTGATTTTATTTCAAAAAATATGCCACTTACAAATAAATATCAGGCAGCTGAGAGTTGGGATGAAACAACCATTTCCGGTCAGACAATAGCTGTTCCCTCAAATCAGGCACAACCTATGGGGAAGATTGTCGCAATACGACAGGATCTTGCGGATAAATATGGTATTAGCTCACTTGATAGCTGGGATGATTACATGAATTATGCAAAGACGATTGCTGAAAAAGAAACGCCGGAGAGTGGAATCTATGCGCTGGCTGCGTCATGCGACAACAATGAGCTTTGGGATGTTTACAGACAACAGGAGAATACATTCCTTGCTCTGGACAGCGATTACTTTGATCTGATCTATGACTATAAAGAGGGATCATTACCTGAATCATCTGATATTCAGCTTGTATATGCGACGGATCTTTTCAAAAGCTATGCTCATGACATGAAGGAATTGGCAGATGCGGGGGCATGGAGCAGAAGTGCTCTTACAAATACAGTTACGGATGATGATGCTTTTGGAAATCTTCAGGGGGCATCAATTGCATGGAACACATCAGTATTCACATATATTGATCAGGCAGAGCAGACTGAAGGTGTAGTGGGGGCTGCTTATGATCTGACAAAGAATAACCTTGTTGGATGTGAATGTTATTCAAACAACGATATGGCTATAGCTGCAGGAAGTGCTGATCCTGCAAGAGCAGCAATGGTCTTGGATATTCTGAAAAATGACACATATCTGAATCATCTCTGGATACTCGGAGTAGAAGATGAGCATTATACAATAAATGATGCAGGGGAATATACAGAAACAGATAAAGCAGGAGACTTTGCTGCATATGCGATTTCTGCATCCTGGGCTATCAAAAACGGTGATCTTAAGGAAGCCGGTGGTGACCCCAGGGCTGAAAAGGTAACAGAAAGCTGGGAGGAAAGAGTAGTAAACAATCCTACAGTAACATTTGTATTTGACGATTCAAATGTGGCTGATTACAAGGCAGCTGTAAGTGCGGTGCTTAATGACTATGTACCCATGCTGGAGCTTGGACTTGTAGATGATGTGGATTCTACAATAGATGAGATGATCAAAGCTTGCTATGATTCAGGCCTTCAGAACGTTCTTGATGAATTCAACACACAGTATGATGCATGGAAAGCAACGAGATAAATAATACAAACGGAAAAGCCGCCATGTGCGGCTTTTCTAAAATAACAAGAATAAAGGACTACTGATGATGAAGAATAAATTTGCATATGGGGCTGATCTTGGATGGATGACTCAGCTTGAGGACAGAGGTTTTAAATGGGTAAATGAAAAGGGTAAGAATGTGTCCTGCCTGGAGGCGGTAAAGGAAAAGGGCACCGATTCAGTCAGATTCAGGATATTTGTTGATCCTCCAAATGAAAGCTATGTTGAGGAAAAAGACGGAACAATGGTAATGCTTGGATACTGTGATGCGCCCAGGGTGGCCGAAGCTGCTTTAAGGGCAAAAAAAGCCGGTATGCGCATTATGCTCGATTTCCATTATAGTGATGAATTTGCAGACCCCAAAAAACAGTACATACCCAAAGCATGGTCGGGATTAACCCATGAGGAGTTATGCAAAAAGGTTGAAGAACATACTGAAAATGTTCTAAGAATCATGAAAAATAAGGACATATATCCTGAATGGGTTCAGGTTGGCAATGAGATAAACCCCGGAATGATGCATCCTATGGGGGATTTGGAAAAACACCCTTTGCAGTTGGTCGAATACATAAACAGCGGATATCTGGCTGTAAAAAATATATTCCCGGATTGTAAAGTTGTGCTTCATCTTGCGAGTGGTCAGCATCCTGATTGGGTAATGCCGTTTTTGGAAAACTTTTTTGATAATGGTGGGATGACAGATATACTTGGCTTTTCGGATTATCCATACTGGTGCGATCTGATAAACAGGGAAAACCCGGAAGAAAACGTAGATTCCAGCATAAGTAACTGGACAAGATGTATTGATATGTACAGAGAAAGATTTCATAAGCCGGTTATGATTGCAGAAATAGGTGGACCTGAATATGAGGCAGAAGAAACAAGACAGCTTATAGGAGACACTATCAGGATGCTTAAAAGAGTTCCTGATAATGAAGGACTTGGGATTTTTTATTGGGAGCCGGAGGTATGCTCTGAGGTTCTGCCGGATTCATATCCACTTGGTGCATCTAAGCTGACAAAAAACTATACCCTTCAGCTTACGGAAGCACTGTCAGCATATAAGGATGCATAGGAAATCTACGACAAAATCGAATATCATTTAAATTTCAGATATGCACCACTAAAGAGAATATATATTATTTTTTCAAGATCTTCACATGTAATGAGGTAAAGATCATTGTTAATGGAAAGGAAGTGTTTGCCTAATCAGGCAGGCGTGGTTCATACAATGCGCGCATTTGCCTTGAAAGTGATGGCTGCGCCACATGCAAAGCTTCTGCTGCTCCTGAAATAGTCCCTTCTCTTATTATCGCCAGAAAATATTGCATAATCCTTATATCCATAATGTAAGCCTCCATTAAAAGCTTGTACTTCCTATTCGATTTTATTATAGCAAGGTATCTAATACAAGTATTTGATTATAGTAAATGGCTATAATATGATTGCATTAGGACAACACAAAGGAGGTGCCGGATGAGCAGAAATTCAAATGAAACAGAAAATATCATGGGAACGCAGAAGATGAGCAGACTTCTTCTTGGAACCGGAATTCCGCTTATGCTCAGCCTTCTGATAAACTCACTTTACAACTTTGTTGATTCGATTTTTGTTTCCAGAATATCTGAGGATGCACTTACTGCACTTTCATTAGCTGCTCCTGTGCAGATGATCGTATCATCACTGGGACTTGGTAACGCTGTTGGTCTGAATGCAGTAATATCAAAAGCTCTTGGAGAAAAAAGACCTGATAGGGTAAAAAAGACGGCCAGTGCTGCAATTTTTATTGCAATATGCTCCTGGATGATAAATGCGGTAGTATGCTTGCTTTTTGTTAATGCTTACTATGATTGGCAGTCCGGCGGCAATGCAGCCATTGCTACTTATGGAAAACAATATCTTACCATCTGCATGCTGTTCTCATTCGGCCAGATGGGACAGTGGGTATTTGACCGATTTGTAATAGCAAGCGGTAAATCTACTCTGTTTATTTTTACATTATCTGCTGCATCCATAACAAATCTGATCCTGGATCCGATCTTTATTTTCGGAATGTTTGGAATTCCACGTTTGGAAACTACAGGTGCTGCTATAGCAACAGTAATAGGGCAGTGCGTGGGGCTCATGGCAGGTGTCCTTATAAACAGGAAATGGAATAAGGAAATACCTTTTGCATTCACGCTTCATCCGGACAAAGAAAGCATTCGTGCGATTCTGAGTGTGGGAATACCGTCTACAGTAGTACAGATACTTACTTCATTCGTGAATGTTGGCATGAATTCAATACTCCTTGGGTTCTCATCCACAGCTGTTGCCGTTTACGGTGTCTGCACGCGCATGTACGGCGTTGTAACTGTGGGAGTACATGGCATAAACAATGGGCTAATTCCGATAGTTGCTTATAACTATGGAGCAAGCAAGAAAGACAGGGTAAACGACGCAGTTAAATGGGCATTTGGATATGGACTGCTGTTTTATGCAGTATTCTTTCTGATACTGGAAATACTACCTGTAAAAGTACTGGAGATTTTTGATGCATCTTCAAATATGCTGGCTATAGGAGTGCCTGCAATCAGGCTTCTCGCAGTAGCATACCTTTTATCAATTATCAATCTTATCATCGCAGCTGCACTTCAGGGATTATCTCTGGGTACAAAGAGCATGTATTTGACTATGCTTAGACAGGCACTGCTTCCTTTAATATTCGCATTAGCAGCAAGTAGTTTTGGTAATCTGAATATGGTGTGGATGAGCTTTATAATTGCTGAGTTTCTGGGAATGCCTTTAGCATTTCTTCTTTGGAAAAAAAGTACAGCAATGGTCTTTGCACGCGGGATTTTCATTCCATGATACGCCACAGCTCCTTGATGAGATACTTACAAACTAAGATACCGTAATGGTATTGTATTTATCATAAGTGGAATAAACCCAGAACAAAAAACTATCTGCATAATCACAGTCTCCTCGTTTACGAATTTTTGACCTTTTTCTTCACAATGATTCCGGCTATAAGTGATATTGCAAAACAGATGTCAAGCATTACTATTGGAAAAGCGCTGGAAGAATATTTGCTATCTGAAAAAATCGCAAAGGTACAAAGGAGCGTCATAGGGAGGCCAACAATGCCAATTCCTATGGAAAGGGTGCAGTTTTCATTTACTTCCTGTTTGCGATTCTTAGAGAATAAAAACAAAATCAACCATATCAGGAAGCAGACAGCCGAGGTACCTATTGTAAGCAACGCTCCGTCAAGGCTTCCTTTGCTGCTTCCAAGAGTCATCTCTTTTGTTTCAGGGTTAACTCTTACTTCAGAAAGATTGTAATCCGGCTTATCCATAGATGATTTTTTAGTTGTTACATGTTTCTCACCATCATAGGTCCAGTGAACATCATATGTGTATTCTGTCCTAACTCCTTTTCTTGTATAACGTTCTCTTGAAGAGACATTGTCTATATATGCAGTAGCTGTTTCGTAATCTTTAAATTCATATGCGGCGAAAAGCTGGATCAAAGTCAATCCAATACACAGGACAGCAATATTTAGAGCAATGAAACGGAACACTGAGATTTCATTGTATTTGTTTTGATTTGAAATTATGGTTCTGGATTTTGTATTCATATAGTTCTCCGACAAAAAATATATTTTATGATGACGATTCTTTTGTTTTCTTAAAAGAAAGTTACAAGTGCAGCGGTTGCAGCAATACTAAAAAGAATGACTAATGTGAAAAATCTGATTTTTCTCCTTCTTTTTTGATTGTTTTTGCTAAGATAACCCTCCGGCTGATCTCAGTCTATCTATAATACAGTTGGAGATAAGAAATTGTTGCAGCTATTTGGGGGAATTTACACAACCAAAATACAGAATAGATAAATGAATAATATAGCCTCAGCTTTTGAAGAACGATTCTGATGCCTGCGTGTTGCTTGTTGGACCTGTAGCAGGGTTCTTTTTACCAAAAAATGAGAGATTAATAGAAGTGAAAAGACGATAACCGCTGAAAATCTTACTTGAATTTCTTAAGCTCTGATGCAGCAAGAGGAATCGTAATTGCAAGAGAGAGAACGTCAGCGCAGGCCTGAGTCATCTCAACTCCACGGATTCCTAAGACTGCAGGAAGAATCAGGATAAGTGGAATAAAGAAAATACCATTCCTTGCTGAAGATGTGATAGAAGCCTTGACACCTTTTCCTATGGACTGAAGCATCATATTGGAGATAACCAGGGCTCCTCCAAGAGGAAGGGTTGCTGACTGATATCTAAGGGCCACAGCGCCAACTGCGATTACATCAGCGTCATCACGGAAACTTCCTATGACCTGAGGAGCAAATGCAAAGCAGATTACACCTATAATTGTAAGGAATATAGTTGCATATTTTACACAGAAGAAGTAACCTTCTTTAACTCTTTTATAGAAACCTGCGCCATAGTTGAAGGAGCATACAGGCTGGTAACCCTGACCAAAACCAATAAGTGCGGACATAAGCATCATCATGACTCTTGTAGTTATGGACATACCTGCGATTGCTGCGTCTCCTCCAAGAGAACCTGCGGCTCTGTTAAGTAGCAGAGTTGAGATTGCAGCCATGCCCTGACGGAAAAGAGATGGTGCACCGCCGTTAATGATCTCATATAAATAATGTCCGTTTATGTGTACATTTGAAAGTCGAAGGCGGATGTTTTCACCTCGCTTACTTCCTATATATAAAACGAAGAAACTGGTGATCTGACCCGCAATTGTAGCGAGTGCGGCACCTCTTACACCAAGATGAAATACGAAAATAAGAAGAGGATCAAGCCCCATGTTCATTACAGCGCCGCACATAAGGCCAACCATGGCATACATGGCGCTGCCCTGGAATCTCAGCTGATTGTTTATGACAAACTGACCGATCATAAAAGGAGCTCCAAGAAGGATTATTCTCATGTAATTCTGGGTATCCTCAAGAGTTGTGCTGGTAGCACCGATTAAGTAGGACAGATCTTTTACGAACAGATTTCCGATTACTGCGATGATAATGCCGATGATTATTGCAAGAGCAAAACCGGTTGAAGCCATTTCATCAGCTTCCTTGTGTTTTCCGGCACCAAGCATTCTTGACAAGTAATTTCCGGAGCCGTGACCGCAGAAAAAGCCAATGGCCTGAACCAGTGCCATTACCGTGAAAACAATTCCTACAGCAGCAGTTGCCTGAGTTGAGATTTTTCCAACAAAGAAAGTATCTGCGGTGTTATAGATAGCTGTAACCAGCATACTGATAATAGTCGGTACCGACATTCTAAGTATCAGCTGAGGCACAGGAGTCTGTGTCATCATTTCTCGTCTGTTTGAATTACGTGTATTACTCATTATTATTATTATACGTCCTTTGTTTGGGAAGTTATGCTTTAGAAAACAATCCTATTTATTTAAGGAATTGAACAATCACGCCAAGTACTATCATGATAGCTGAGAAGGCAAGAATGCCAAGTCCGCCTTTTTTATTTGTGTCAGGATCAGCTGTGTACTGGTCAACATGAGCATCCTGCGGATCATCCGGATTATATGATATATCCACACTATCACCTACTTGCGGTGCCAGGACAGCAGGTATATTCTTCAATGTATACTCCATTCCGCTTACATTATAACTAGTGGTAACTTTATAAGTATACGTTGTGTGATAACCTGCATGATTTTTCCTTTTTTGTTTGTGCGTTTTTACGATAACATCGATAATTGTTCCACCTGTTTTTGCTGTTCTTCTTTCAAACTGAGCTCTTGATCTTGGCGCTTTTATAAGTACATAATACAGTCCCACAAAAACAAATATGATTCCAAGAATAATAAGTGCAATTCCTACCATGGCAAAATCCCCCTTTGTTTAATATTATACTATTGATTTGTATGGAATTGCTATTAGAGAAAGTATAAAATAAAATCGGACAGTGCTTCGACCTAAAACGAAGTATTTTTTGCATTCAATTATAATGGTCTTTGAGGAAGGACGTTTAATTATATGGATTATCAGTCTTGGATCGAGGGAATAGATGGCTTTGCCAGTCTGTATTCTTTTGATATTTTGTCAGACGGAAAGTATAGTGAAATTCGTCTGATGGCAGTAAATAAGCAAAATGTGGTTATGCTTCAGATGAATCCAGATGCACCGGAGTTTTATCCCGGAATTCCCTACCGAAATTATTGGATGGATCTGAATTTTGAGAGTTATGTTTATAAATGTGCCAGTACTTCCAGCCCTTTATATTCATATGTTAATGCTCGCGGTCTATGGCTTAAGGGATTTTATATGCCTATTTCGGATATATGGGATGAAGATGAGAACCCTAAAGTACCGGAGGGCGGCCGGAGAGTATATTGTCTTTATGTGATCACTTTTTCAGATCAGGTGGAGACCGATTCCATGTCAATAAAGTCCCCGAAAATAGCCAGCGCTGTATTGGATATAGGAATCAAATTGCATGAAACACAGGATTTTTGTCAGTCCATTATGGATGTTTCTGCTCTGCTCAGAAATATATGCGGTGCTGAAAGGTGTGCATTGTATACGGTAGATAAAGATAACCAGGAATGCTCATTTATTGATGAAAGTGGAGTTCGGAATCAATTTATGGAAGAACTTGCTCAGCAAATGGGACGCACTCCTTTTGAAGCGGCCATGGCCTGGGAAGCAGATCTGGCTCTTTCTGATTGTCTGCTTATGGATGATCTTCATGTCATTGAGGAGCGGGATCCTGCCTGGTATCAGTCATTATGCAAATATGGAATACACAATATAATCCTGTATGCCATTCGATATGGTCAGACATTAGTAGGTTTTATCTGGGCTGCGAACTATGATGTTACGCGTACAGATGAGATAAAGGAGACATTGGAGCTTTCAACCTTTTTACTTGCTGCAGTTATTAAAAACCATCAGCTTATGTCCATGCTGGAAATAAAGAGTACTGTGGATGCACTGACTCAGGTAGGAAATCGTAACGCTATGGATGAGTACATTAACGGACATACTCAGGGAACAGGCAAATTGCCTGAATCTATGGCGGTTGTATTCGCAGATTTGAACGGACTAAAAAAGACCAATGATGAAAAGGGCCATGATGAAGGAGACAAACTGTTGATGAGAGCAGCTGCCATCCTAAAGATAACCTTTGGAGATAATCAGATCTATCGTATCGGAGGCGATGAATTTGTAGTGCTCTGCCCGGATATCACTGAGGAAAAGATGAATGAGCAGGTGTCGCAGCTAAAAGGTATGGCAGATAATACCTCCGACGTAAGCTTTGCTGTAGGAAGCGTGTTCTGCCAGGGCTCATACGATTTAACTGCAGCTATACAGGCCGCAGATGGAAAAATGTATGAAGATAAAAAAGCGTATTATTCAAAACGTTGAGTTATATTCCATCCCCTAACGGTTTTAGGGGATGGGGTATCAAAAAGGGTTTCAGTTTTTCTTCATTAATATGAAATAAGTCAAAGCCAGCATTATGAATGCACCAATCCAAGCAGAGACTTCAGAGATGGCTATCCCTCTAAATGATAATCTTCCAAGGGTAAATCCGAACCCCAGTCGCATTGCAACCTCAAGAAAACCTGAAAACATCGGAATCATAGTGTTCCCGAGTCCCTGCACTGCATAGCGGAATACGAATAATCCGCCAAGTGCAAAAAGGCTTATCCCCAGAATTGGCATAAATTCTGCACAATACCCTATAGTGACAGAATCACTTATCATAATTTTGGAAATGATTTCAGGAGTTACAATCTGTATCAGTGCAAGTGGAACGTTCACAATTATGGATAAAACAAGCCCTTGTCTTACTCCTATGCGAATACGGCTATATTTTCCGGCTCCTTTATTCTGTCCAACGAAAGTAAGGATAGAAAGTCCCACAGAGATACCAAACTGCTCAAACAATCCCGCAAACTTCATGCAGACAGAATAAGCGGCAACATATGCACTGCCCATAAGATTTACAAAGTACTGAAGAATCATTCCGCCAGCCGCTGTTACAGAATTCATAAATGCTACAGGAAGACCGATTCTAAGCAGGTCAATGCATAAGGAAAACTGTGGAAAAACCAGAGGACTTTTACTTTTGTCTTTCGGATTTTCATCATTTAAGATAGGTACCTTATTAATTCTCATTCGACAGAATATATATGAAACCGCCTGCGCGATAACTGTGGCCACAGCTGCCCCTATGACGCCAAAATGCAGACCCATCACGAGAAAAACATCCAGGATAATATTTGTTATGGATGAGATTATCATTGCAGATAGTGGCGTTTTGCTGTCTCCAAGAGACTGAAGTATGGTGATTGCAAGATTATTAAGTACAGTGATGGTTATTCCGGCGAGTATTACGGCAAAATAGTTATAGGCATCACTGAAAATATCGGAGGGTGTTTTAAGAAATTCCAGCATACTCTTCAATGTCATTAGACATAGGAGAGTAAACAAGACACTCATGATTGTGCTGATATACTGTGCCGCCAAAACGTAGCCCCGAAGAAGTCTTGAATCTTCTTTTCCAAATGACTGGGAGAAAGTAATTCCAAATCCTCTTGTCAGTCCCACTACAAATCCAAGTATGAGAAAATTAAGGGTTCCTGATGCGCCAACGGCCGCCAGAGCCTTATCACCTATTCCTTTGCCAACTATTATGCTGTCAACCAGGCTGTAAACCTGCTGAAAAAGATTTCCAAAAAGTAACGGCAGGAAAAACATCACGATCTGTTTCATGCTGTTTCCTGACGTCATATTAGTAGTTTTCAAATCTATTCCCCTATCCATTTATATACGATGTAGTTTTCTTTGCTAAGCATATATTCTATATGTAAAAAGATGAGTATTCAATATGATTTTTCACAATGAAGTTGCCGTATGACTTCTTTTAGAGTAATTTAAGAATCCTAAATAATAAATCATAGTATAATAGTATCGGAGCACTAAAAGCTGCATATATGAGCGAGGTGATATCATGAATAAAAAAGGATTGATTTCGATACTACTTACCGCTTTATTAATTTTTACTGTTGTAGCAGGTGTGTTTACGCAGACCCCTGTAAAAGCTGATGCTGCTGAAGGAAGGTGGGTTCTGCAATCATCTGAGACAGTTTATGGAAATGACGAGTATCTGGGTACGACCTATCAATATGATCATGTGGAAACAGATGGTCAGATGGTATACTATCTTACTCGTACATTTTCAAATATCAATGGAACCCACACTGGTTTATATACGACTACTGCAGATATACCTCCGGCTATCATAAGCGCTGGTCAAAGAGTTGAGATGAGACTAAGTGCTACACTTCAAGGTGGACTGGATAATCATCTGTGTGATAATTCGGTAGATATAAGAAGGCATTCATACTGGGAAGATGGAAGTAGTAGAGGTTCAGGTGATAGATTTAAGAATGTGTTAACAGATTCTCAAGATGATGGTTATATTGATGTCTGGGCAGGACCGCCCAGTAATCGCCAATATGAAGATGCAGGAAGCTTTTACTATGTATTCGATGAAGGAGAATACGAAGGTCAAAAGATGACTATAAGAGTGCATATTTATACCGGATCTATGAGTGGTGGCAAAGATAATGGTGGTCTTGTCACTGACTGGAATTATATTTGGACGACTTCTGGTGAAGATATTTCCTATACAGAAGAGGGAATGCAGCTCTCTGAAAATGAAATTGGAATGCAGTCCTTTGGAAATGGTGATGAAACGTCTACAGGAATGTGGCTATTGCAGTCATCAGAAACAGTTTATGGAAATGAAGAGTATTTGGGTACTATCTATCAATATAGTCATGAGCAAATAGATGGTCAGATGGTATACCGCCTTACTCGCAGGTTTTCAAATATTAATGGAACCTTTACTGGTTTATATACGACAATTGCTGATATACCTCCGGCTGACATAAGCGCCGGAGAAAGAGTTGAGATGAGGCTTAGTGCCACACTTCAGGGTGGAATGGATAATCAGCTGTGTGATAATTCGGTAGATATAAGAAAGCTTTCATACTGGGAAGATGGAAGCAGAAGAGGCGCAGGTGATAGATTTAAAAATGTGATAACAGATTCTCAAGATGATGGTTATATTGATGTCTGGGCAGGACCACCGAGTAATCGTCAATATGAAGATGCAGGAAGCTTTTACTATGTATTTCCTGAAGGAGAGTATGAAGGTGAAAAGATGACCATAAGGGTGCGTATTTATACCGGCTCTATGAGTGATGGCAAAGATAATGGTGGCCTTGTCACAGATTGGA
Organism: Butyrivibrio sp. AC2005; assembly: GCF_000424145.1. Classification (GTDB taxonomy): domain Bacteria; phylum Bacillota; class Clostridia; order Lachnospirales; family Lachnospiraceae; genus Butyrivibrio. The sequence continues at coordinate 44,811 of NZ_AUJI01000028.1, read as the reverse complement.
ATTATGTTTGGAAGAGCTTTTGAGTAAGGTATTGTAATATGGTGGCATGACAAACAATAAACTAATAGAATGGTAAATTATTTAGAAAAGTCAGTTTCGGGATAAAACCTGGGACTGACTTTTTTGTTATATAAGAGTAACTTCTTGCGTACAAAAGTAGATTTGTGCATACAAGAAGTCATTTTGGGGAGAAGATGTTATTACGTCAGAAAAGGCTTTTAAGAGAGAATTGGGTTAACGCCAAAATGGGGGTTATTCCTAACTACTGATTTGTTTGCGCATAGACGTAATTCGTTGATGAAGTGTATCCCCGCAAGCCATGAGAATTCAGTCAATGGAGGCGGAAAAACAGATATTGGTCTACAGTGAAATTAGAGCAGTATTCCAATGAGCTAATATCAGCATAAATAGACGTAAAATGCATAGACTGTAAAATTTTCAATAGCTGAACAATTACGTCAGTAGGTAGCAGAATGCAAGAGTTGGTTTACCGCCCAAATATTGATTAAGTCTATATTCATAATTGTTCGCGAATAGACTTAACTCATGCAGGGAACATAATTTCCGCAAGCTAAAATGTGTAAGTCTAAAAGTACTTTATCAGATTTGTTGATCTACCACTTAAATCTCGATTACGTCACTATAGAAGGAATATCAAATATTGACTGAGGTGCGTGAAGGAGAATACGAAGCTAGCACAGCAGCTTGAATACATTATCGCGCATTAAGTTAAAAAATCTGTAATCATCTGCAACAAAACTTCTGTATGAACTGTATTAAAAGTGAAATCGGTACAGAGAAGGAGGATTGAAGCGCTGTACAGGTGAGGAGATAACACTATCTTAGCGATGGAGAGATGGTGAAAAATAATAGGAGACCAGTAAGAAAATGGGGATCATACAGAACAAAATAACAATTACAGAGGAAGAGTTCAGTTATGCAACTGACGTTATCAGAAAGCAGTCAATGAAGGAAAACATGGAAAACCAGAAAATGATGGATAAATGGTCAGGTTATGACGGCGATAATACTATACATGACGAAAACTATGACTGGGAAGCAAAAACATGGTAATACAGAAGAAACCACTATGATATTTTGGGTTATTATAAATATACAAAATATATTAAATATATTAAATGTATAATATCTGTAGCCAACGATCATAAAAATATGTTTGCATGAATAAAGGCGCCTGCTGAAGCAGACGCCTTTATCATCCTTAATTATTATAGAGGGAACTATATAATAGAGGAAATCATTTGGGACTTTATTATCTCACTATTAGTGTCACAAAAGTGTCACTAATTCGTTTTTGAGGGTTGACATTACCACATTGTGGGTTTATATTGAATATATATTCAATGAATAAAAATTCAATATTATGGAGAGAGAACATGAAGAAGGTAAAGAAGATAGTAATCATTGGTGGGGGAATATCAGGATTATCAGCAGGAATATATGCGCTTTTAGCCGGTATGGAGGCTGAGATATATGAGAAGAACGCCATTCCCGGTGGTGAATGCATTGGCTGGAACAGGGAAGGCTATCATATAGATAATTGCATACATTGGCTTACAGGAACAAAGAAGGGGACTGAACTGTATGATGTATGGAAGACAGTAGGGGCCATCTCAGAGGATACCAGATATGTTGGACTTACTTCGTTTTACACATCCTGTCTGGATGGGAAAAAGGCAACATTATGGGCTGATCTTGAGAGGACCAGGAGTGAACTGACAGAACTCTCACCTGAAGATAAGGATGAGATAGATAAATTCATAGAATATGTGGAATTTTCGAAACAGTGTCAAATGCCTGCAAAGAAGCCTATGGATATGTTTGGTATAGGTGACTATATACGCCTTGGCAAATCTATGGGGGATTTCGTTAAGGTAATTAAGGACCTTGGCATGATTTCTCTGGAGGATTACAGCAAGCGATTTAAGTCGCCTCTCCTTCAAAAGCTATTCTGTGATTATCTCCCGAAGGAATACACGGCATATTCACTGCTTGTATCCTATGCCTCAATTGCAGATGGAAATGGTGACATTCCTATGGGAGCCTCTCTTGAGTTGTCACTTAGGATGGAGAAGCGATTCAGGGATTTGGGTGGAAAAATTTTCTATAATAAAGCAGTAGACAAAGTTATCATCAATGGAAAGAATGCAGAAGCTATGCTGCTTTCAGATGGCACCAGGGTCGAAGGAGATTATTTCGTTGCTACTGTAGATACAAGCATACTTTTCGGAAAAATGATTGATAAAAAGTATATGCCTAAGGCATTGAAAAAGGCTTATGAGCAGACGGAAGCCTATCCTGCTGTAAGTGGTTTTCAGGTAGCTTATGCTGTAGATAAGAATTTTAATCCCGGGGAAACCGTATTTATCGGTATAGAGCCTCTTAAGGTTGGTGCCAGAACAGTGGACCGCATGTATGTGAAGGTATACGGATATGACCCCAAATGTGTGAAGGATGGAAAACAGGTACTTCAGACGAATATCGTTCAAAGCGATGCGGACTATGAATTCTGGAAGAGCCTGTCCAAAGATGAGTATAGAAAAGCAAAAGAAGAGCTGGTGCTTGCTATAACAGATAGAATCGAGGCTGAATACCCTGAGCTCAAAGGAGAGCTTCATTATCTCGATTCATGGACACCGCTCACATATGAAAGATATTGTAATGCTTATCATGGAAGTTATATGAGCTTTATCACAACTCCCAAGGGTACCCAGATAAGAGTAAAAGGCGATATAAAGGGAATCAGAAACCTGTGCTTTGCAGGTCAGTGGAATAACTCACCCGGAGGACTTCCGGTAGCTGTAACCAACGGTAAGTTTGCTATTCAGAGGATATGCAAAAATAAGGGATATTTTAAGGGCGAAGATAATGACAAGGGAAGAACAGAAGGAAGAGAGAAAAAAAGCAATACTTATGACTGCACTGACTCTATTCGTAGAGAAAGGGTATCATGAGACAAAGGTCACGGATATAGCAGCAGCTGTTCCAATGAGTACAGGACTCATGTTCCATTATTTTAAATCTAAGGAAGAGCTGCTGATGGCACTTGTGCTTATGGGGAAGGATTTTACAAAGGCAACGGCCGGGGGTGACGGAATTCCCGGCGACATTTTCCTGAAAGGTATGCTGGATGAGCTTTTTACCTACGCCAAAAAGGATCCTTATGTTGCAAATATGTTTGTACTTATGGCACAGGCCAGAAGAGCCGGCATGCCTGAAGAGGTGCGCAAGGTTGCTCTGTCGGTGGAAGCAATTGATAACACTGCAAAGCTGATAAAAAAAGGACAGAAGGAAGGAATTTTCAGAAAGGGTGATCCAAAGCTTCTGGCGTTGTGTTTCTGGTCTGCATTCCAGGGGATAATGGAGGAAATGACCATAGATAAAAGCCTGGATACTCCTGATTCTGACTGGCTTCTTTCTATCCTGAAAGAGTAATTCTAAAATATCAATAAATTGATATTTAAAACGTTTATTGCTTTCTAAGGTTGTGTAATCTAAACTAGATATATGAAGCCTCTTTTTTGTTATGGTTTTGGATTCGACACCTAAAATTGTAACAGAATCGGGGCTTTATTAATACCCCTAAGGATTCACTTATTGGGTGAAAGCAATATGCAATTTAATTGCAGTAACTATGCGGCTTTGTAATTAAGCCGTGAATAATTCAGGTTAAAGACTGTAAAATGCGCCCATAAAAAAAGCTATCTGCTGGAATACACCAAGGATAAAAAATTCAGCAATAAAATAAGAGAATATTGCAAGAAAAAGCATTACAAATACTATATTTCAGGGCGTCTGGATTTGTCCTGAGACAAAAATATGTAAATGCATATAAAAATGTGCTAAAATTAGATATCTTATGAGATATGGGGGTATTTCAAAGAGCGTATGGGAGTATTGATTACTCTGGAAAATGTCGGCAAGACGTATTATTCCGGTTCTGTTCCGCACGAGGTCCTAAAGGGGGTAAACCTGACCATTGATGAAGGAGAGATGGTTGTGATTCTGGGGCCATCAGGATCGGGGAAAAGTACGCTTCTAAATATGCTGGGTGGACTTGACAGTGCCACCAGCGGTCAGATCACATTCGGTGAAAAAACGGTTACCAATTTAACTGACAGGCAGCTAAGCGCGTTTCGCGCTATAGATGTGGGTATTATTTTCCAATTTTACAATCTTATTCCGACGTTGACGGCTGAGGAAAATGTGGGACTTATGAGTGAGCTTGGAATTGACATTATGGATCCGATTGAAGCCTTGCGGCTTGTGGGATTGGATGGAAAGAAAAATAATTTTCCGTCCCAGATGTCAGGAGGTCAGCAGCAAAGAGTTGCCATAGCCAGAGCTATAGCTAAAAAACCGAGACTGCTGCTGTGTGATGAACCTACGGGAGCGCTTGATACTGAAACAGGCAAAGAGGTATTAAAGCTTCTTTGCGCCCAATGCAGAGAGGATAAAAGAACAGTTGTCATGGTAACGCATAATACTCTTTTCGCAGATATAGCGGATAAAGTCATATATGTGAAGGATGGAACTGTAAGCAGGATAGTAACGAATGATTATCCCAAAGAAGCCGACGAGCTTAATTGGTGATGTGATGCTGATAATGATAAATAAATCCGTATATACATGAGTTTGCTTTAATAGTTCAGGAGGGGGATATGAAGCCAATAGTCAGAAATATAATTGCGGGAGTAGTAGTTCTTTCGGCGGCGGGAGGTGTCTTTGCATATAGCATGATTCCGGATTCTGTTGATGTGGAAAAAGTGGTAAGGGGAAGTGTTACCCAGAGCATTAGCGAGATAGGGCTCATTGAAGCGGATGCTGCGGTAACTGTGTATGCACCTGCTTCCGGAAAATTGTCATCTGTAGCCTGTAAGGTGAATGATAGCGTTGAAAAGGGAGACCAGCTTGCCAATTATGATGTGACAGAGGCGGAGAATCAGTATAATAAAGCCGGCCTTAACGTCACCTACTATGAAGATAATTATAATGCTGCTGTGGCAGATAATCAGAAGAACAGATCAAAGGCTGCAACCGCTGCCAACAGGGCAGGTGATCTGCTTGCTCAGTATGTTTCCGTTGAAGAAGACAGGGATGATATAAGTATTGCTCAAAATGCCAAAAGTGGAAGCATTGAACAGAGTATTAAGGGCATTGAGGGGGAAATTGAGAAGCAGCAGACAAATCTCGAGACAGAAGCTGCAAGACTTGCGGCAGAAACTAGCGCATATCAGGAAACTCACGCAAAACAGATCGAACTCGAGGGAGAAATTGATAGTATCAAGGAAAAAATAGATTTGTCCAAGGATCAGATCAAAAAGTATCAGTCAGAGCTTTCGAAATATCAGGAGGGATCGGAGGATTATACAAAGTACCTTCAGCTCATAGAGAATGAAAATAATAATCTTGAAGAACTCAGAAGAGAGAAGGATGCGCAGAAGGAAACTTATAAAAAAGTAAAGGATGAAGCAAACAGTTATGCAAATGGGACACAAAACGCGAAGGATTCCGTAAATAATATCAAGAACAGCCTTAATGAAAGCAAAGATGCGCTGGCTTCAATCCCGGTTAATCAACTGTCAACTGAAGATTATGCTAAATATGCAGAGCTTTCAAGACAGCTTGAAGTCATAGATAAACAATGGTCTACATCTATATCTGAGAAGATGGCTGCAGAGGAAAAGATCGTAAGTGATGCTCAGTTAAAATCCTACGAAGATTCTGTGGAAATCGCCAGGATTGAAGAAAAGATAGCGGGCAAATTGCTTAGTATAGTAAAGAACGGCGTTACGGCATCAACTTCAGGAACGGTTTTGGAGAGGCTTGTGGATGATGGAGCAATAACAGAAGCAGGTACACCGCTTTTCGTTATTCAGCCGGATAGTGGATACAAGGCGACACTGATGGTGTCAAGATATGATATAGAAAGCGTAGAGGTTGGACAAAAAGCAGAGGTTATTATTGGGGCAAAGACCTATACCGGATCAGTATCTGTAATTTCTCCGGTTGCTACTACCACAGACACTTCAGGAAAGCCTAAGGTTAAGGTTGAGATAACCTTTGATGATTCTGAAGCAAAGCCTACGATAGGCCTTGAAGCACAGATTCACATTTTTACCAAAGAAGAAAAGAGTGTCCTTAGCGTTTCGGACAAAGCGGTTTATACGGGAGATGATGGAGATTACATTTATGTGCTCAAGGGAGGAAAAGCCGAGAAGAGAAGCATAGTTAAAGGCGCTTCAGGAAATGGAGTTACAGAGATTCTTGAGGGGATTTCCGAAGGAGAGTCGATTATTACCTCTGCTATGAGTGACGAGGATGTAGGAAAAAGATTTAAACCGGGCAATTAAGTAGCTAAAGTCTTTAGCAGTAAACAGGTGAGGCGCAGATGATTCTTTTAAGGAAAGTATTGCGTGATCTAAAACAGAATGCAGGACAGTTTTTGGCAATTTATATAATGACGTTACTTTCCCTTCTTATTCAGAGCGGATTTGAATCCAGTAATGTAGGAGCGACCCGTACGGCCTCCGATTACTTTACGATGACGAATTATAAAGATCTGAATATTGAGGGAATAGCATTTACATATCATGACATAGATATGCTAAATAACTATGAAGGTGTTAATAATGTCGATGGTATTTTAAGAGGAACCGGTAAGATCAGCCTTGATAAGGAGAGGCTACTGGTTCTGAATTATATAGGCAGCAATAATGTTTCAAAAATGTATCTGACTGACGGAGAGAAATATACTCCCGGAAGTACAGGATGCTGGGTAGAGAAACGCTTTGCGGATCCCATGGGTATCAGGGTTGGAGATACACTGACCTTTACCAGTGGAAACTATACACTGCACGAACAGGTAAAGGGGCTAATTTATAGCCCGGAATTTTTATATTATATTCCCAATGCAACGTATACTGAGCCGGAGTATGGTACTCATGGCTTTATTATCATGGACATAAACGAGAATCCCAATGGCCGGATAGGGTTTGATAAGCTTATTGTGGATTTGAAGGATGTTACGCATAATAGCTATCTTCTTACTGATGAAGAAAAGGCTACAATGAATGCCATGCGTTCAAAGATAGAGCATAAATTTGATAATCCTAATCTTCTTATAAAAACAAAGATAGAGGATGAGGATTACGCGGATTATGCCGGCTCAATGGATTCTAATAATGCAATTTCGACAATTTTTCCACTTATGTTTTTGGCTGTAGCAATGCTTGGAATCATAACTACCATGACCAGACTTACTGACAAGCAGAGAGTACAGATCGGAACATTGAAGGCTCTGGGTTTTTCCAGAGGAAAGATAATGTTCCACTATATGTCATATTCTGTGATCATAGCGTCGCTGGGATGCTTATCCGGAATTATTATCGGACCTATTACGCTTGGAGCATATCTGAATGGAATTAATGAATATTACTACCAGAATCCTCTTCAGAACCTTCAGCTTACGGTGAAAACACTTTATATGTCCTTTGCGACTATAGGCCTTTGTATGCTGGTGACATATTTAACAACAAGAAAGCTTCTTGTACAAAGCGCTGCAAGGATATTGCAGGCAGAGGCACCTAAGTTTGATTCGGCAAGCATTTTTGAAAAAACCATACTATGGAATTCACTTAAGTTTGCTACAAGATGGAATATTCGTGATGTTAGAAGAAATAAGCTAAGAACAGCAGTCAGTATTGTAGGAATTCTGGTATGTAGCATGCTGATATTTATGGCACTTGGCTTTTTTGAGTGCCTGGCTACGCAATCTGAATGGATGTATGGAGATATTTTCAGGGCAAATGGTCAGATAAGCTTTAAGGACGGTACACCTTATGGGACTGTTTATGAGTATGCTAAGGAATACGACGGACAGCTGATCCAGGACATTCAGGTAACACTTTTCACTGATTCTGCTGAATCCGTAAGGGGGATGACCGTTCTTGATGACGGTAATCTTTTTATGATGGAAAATGTGGACCTTGAATATACTGATCTGCCTGAAAATGGAATTATACTTACTTCACGACTGTATGATTATCTGGGCATCGAAGTCGGGCAGACTCTTAGATGGAAGATACCGGGAAGCTCAAAGGTGTTTAGCGCTCCAATCGTAAAAAAGGGTCGAATAGCTTCAGGGCAGGGAATCATAATGAGCCGAAAGGTGTGGGAAGATCTAGGCGGTGAATTTATGCCCAATTATGTCTATACGAATAAAACAGTGCCGCCTTCATTAAAATCGCGGACAGAAATAGACTCGATAGACACTAAGGAAAAGCTGATAGAGACTCTGGAAAATTCAAATGAAATATCATATTACATTTCCTATATTATCATCGCTATAGCTATAGTGATGGGCGTTGTGGTCTTATATAACCTCGGCGTTTTATCATATGTTGAGAAGACCAGAGAAATAGCGACGCTTAAGGTTCTCGGGTTCAGGTCCGGAGACATCAGACTTATCCTGTTGCAGCAGAGCCTTGCAATTACAGTGGTGGGAGCTATGCTTGGCGTGCCCTTTGGTCGTATAATGCTCGATATTCTTGTTGATGTTGTGGCCGGAATTTATCGTGACATGGTAATCAATCCTTCGGCAATGCCTTATATCGGAGCAATAGTGGGAACATTTATGGTTTCTGTTCTTGTGAATCTGTATGTATCTTCCAAGGTTTATTCCATCAATATGGTAGATGCATTGAAGAGTAGGGAATAGAAATCTGTATTGCCTTGATATATCGAAGGTAAAATTTCGACAATCATACATGAAGTGAATTGGGAAGGATAATAATCGCAGGTGAAGAGGGATTATTATTTCGAATTGTCTGAGTTTTATTGATATATAAAGATGTAAAAAGAAAGGAGACAAGTAAAATGAAAATTACATCGTTTAACCCAATGATTATCACAAAGGATCCTGAACCTGCTATCAAGCTCTTTGAAGAGATGGGCTTCGAGAGACGCCATGTTAAAGAAGGAATAGGTGATGATAAGACCACTGACGTTAGAATGAAGGACGCCAACGGTTTTCATGTAGACGTGGCAAAAGGCGATGGCGAATATACTATGATCCGTATTAATGTGGATGATTTTGATGAAGCAGTTGAGTTTTTCCTTGCTCATGGCTGTAGGAAACCGAACCATGAAAGAGCCAGCCAGACGATTGATACCGGATCCTCAAAATTCACAATACTTGTAGGTCCTTCGGGATTTTTACTGGAAATATCCCAGCATATTAAAGAAGAGTAATGGATAAGAAAAAATGAAGTAAACAGTCCAAGTTTAAAGCATAGTGGCTTTTGGCTTGGGCTGTTTTTTCATGCCTAAAATGCACCAAGTGCAAAAGTTTCTGCAATTGTGAAAAGAAAGAATGATGAATAGAATCTTTATACTATTTCTGTGCTAAAATAGTTTGGATATGATTTGATTGTTTATGAGAACATGAAGATATAGGGGATAATTTATATATATGAAGACTGCAATTGTGATGGAGGGCGGTGCCCTCAGAGGACTTTTTACCTGCGGAGTAATAGATGTCCTCATGGAGAATGGAATAAACTTTGACGGTGGTATCGGAGTTTCTGCAGGAGCCACCTTTGGATGTAATATTAAATCCAGGCAGATAGGAAGACCATTAAGATACAACAAGAAATATTCAGCAGATAAGCGGTATAAAAGCATTTCATCGTGGATAAAGACCGGAGATTTGTTCGGAGCAGAGTTTTGCTATAATGAATTGCCATATAAACTCGACCTGTGGGATGACAAGGCTTTTATGGAGAATCCTATGGAATTCTATGTCGTAGTGACAGACCTCGAAACAGGGGAAGCAGCTTATCATAAGTGCTATGATGGATTGTCGGAAGACATCACATGGATTCGGGCATCAGCGTCCATGCCACTTGCTTCAAGAATCGTAGAGATTGATGGAAGAAAATTTCTCGACGGAGGGACAGCTGATTCAATCCCTCTAAAGTTCATGGAAGATAAGGGATTTGACCATATACTTGTTGTTGAAACTCAGCCCTATGACTTTGTAAAGAAAAAACAGAGCTTCATGTGGCTTATAAAACGGGTATACAGACGTTATCCCAAATTTGTTGAAGCAATAGAGAACAGATACCTTATGTATAATAAGGAAAAACAATATGTACGTGAACGTGAGAAAACAGGGGATGTACTGGTTATCCGACCGGAAGACCCCCTTAACATAAAACCGCTTGAAAAAGATCCCGCGGAACTCGACAGGGTATATAATGCAGGAAGGAAAGCTGCAGAAAAGCTTCTTTTAAAAGATTCATGGCTAAAGAGCAGGTAAAATGACAGCACTGTTTTGTTGTGTGTTATGGGGGCTATGTGATGAAAAAAATGAGGTTTGACCAATGACTAACAGTGAGATAAAGGAAATAGCATTAAGGCAATCTGCAGAGGATATAGGTTGTCAGGCAAATGATTTTTTATCAGATAAGAATATTGTTGTTCCCTTTTATTTGGGAAAGAATGCGCGAAAATACTATAAAGAGCCAATTATATGCAATTTTGTTTCCTATGGGAGTAACATCGTTGCAGCTACTACAGAAGAAGTATCAGATCTGGTGACTGAGTATATTGGCAAATTTGAGTTTTACCATTGTTTTGAGACGCCGAATATGCATTGGCTTAATGAGAGATTGGCAGAACGAGGGTATGAAGTATGCTTTATGGCGGAGTATTATCTTCCTGATGTAAACAAGATAGGTGATATGGATTGTCTGTACGAAACACGCATACTTGTTCAGGAGGACTTTAAAGAATTGTACCTGCCGGAATGGAGCAATGCACTCTGTAAGGATCGAAAGCATCTGGATGTATTGGGTGTAGGAGCATATGATAATGACAGGCTGGTAGGTTTTGCGGCTTGTTCAGCTGACTGCGATGATATGTGGCAGATAGGTGTAGATGTTCTGCCGGAATACAGGCAAAAAGGGATTGCATCTGCACTGACAAGCAAATTGGCAAGGGAAATTCTTAATCGCGGAAAAGTCCCGTTTTATTGCTCTGCGTGGTCGAATATCAGATCTGCCAGGAATGCGGTGAAAAGTGGCTTTATCCCTGCGTGGGTAGAAATGACCGTCAAGCCAAAAAGCTTAGTTGATGAGATGAATGCTTAACTAGTAGGATTATGATAAGAGCCTGCCCGCTAATTGATGGCAGGCTCTCGCTTTATCTCGATTTAGTTCTAAAATTTTATAGAATCAGCATTTTCATAAGTCTTATATATGGCCTCATATTCATTCTTTGTAATGGGCTCGGCTTTTCCATTGCGGATTCGAATATACCCCTTATGATTGCTGAAATTGTTAATTGTGTTATCCTCAACGCCATCCTTGATTACGAGTTCGCGGCAATTCGGAGTAGCTTCGTATACATATAAAAAGTGATTGCCTTTTGCAACAATTCCGTCGGGAGACATGGCAACAGGATTTTTGTCGGCGCTTTCAATTGTTCCAATCTCTGAAAGCTTCCCATTTTTCATAATAGATACTTTGCAGGCAGAAACTTCTATATCATAGGTCTTGCTCTTGTCGAGGCTGTCTTTCTTTTCTGCAGTTAAAAGAAGCGGCTTTTCAAAAATCGGATTGTCCCAGGTAGTGTACAGATCATCTTCTGTGAAGGATTCGGTAATCCTCTGATAAAGGTCGTAGCCGAAAGGTCTGCATACAATTTCGCCGCCGGTATAATCGCCGTCTCCTTCATAGGTCACGGGATACCAGACCATTACATCCGGACTTGTCATGCTGGCTGCATCAAACATAGGATTTACGCCTATCCATATTGTGCCATCATATATTCTGAAATATATAACATTTTCAAGATAAAGACCCGGATTGAAGTCATCACTTAAATCCGATGAAGCGACTTCTGTTCCTTCCTTTTTACCATCGACGTAAAGTGATACATTGCCACTTGATTCCTTTGCTTCAACATGCTCAGCAATATCTGCCATGTATTTTTCGGGATTCAAAAAGTATACGGTACATTTAGACTTTTTATCCAGATCTGCAATGAGGACAAACTCTTCAAAGTAGCCAGTGCCATGCAGAATATGAGGTTTGATGACAAGCTCAGGTTCACCGTCACTGTCCAGATCGTATTCAGTACATTCCGGAAAAATACCACGGATAGAAACAGCCGGTACATCAATACTTACATAGTTTGCATCTTCGGTTTTCAGAAGCATCCTGCAAGTCTCGCCAACAAAGAATAAAGTGTAGGAAGGGGTCTTGGCTATTACCTTATAATAAACATCACCTTTCCCTTCATACCCATTGGTATCTTCAGGAGCAAAGTCAGCGATGCCCTTCTTTTCAGCTTCATCCAGGAACTTTTGCGTTTTGCTGTCAGGTTTAAAATCTTTACTTACGACATCCGGAATTGTTCCGTCGTAAATCCACCAATCCTTATATGTGTCATAATGTTTTGTTAACGATTTGGAACTGTTTGCAGCATATGTAATGCAATTGACTGTAGATAAAATGATTAGTGAAAAAACTAAAGAAAAACTGATGACTGAACGCTTTAAATTTTTCAATTTCGTATCCCCCTCAACAGATTCTGAAAAATGGTTCTATGCAATTATTCTAGCATGTTTTGGGAATAATTAATGTACTGTTTTTAATAGATTTTTTCTAAAGATTCGATAAGATATATGGAGAGTCACCATACCATTAGTGTTGAAAGATATTTCGTAAAATCACTGCTGTAAGAGAAGAAAAAGTGAATAATTGCAGTTGAAATTTGGATGTAATGTCTTCTACAAATATGAAAATAGGTGATTGCAGCAGTTGATTTTAGAATATATTTTCTATCGCAAATAAGAAAGAGATAATATGCGGCAGAGTGATATGGGTTAAAATCTCTGCTGCATATTAGTGGATCAGAAATAGCGGTAGGCCGTTGATGTAAAAAGCGACTGCTTCAAATGCGTCAAAATGAAATAGCAGCAGAAGATAGTGGTTAAAATAGCCTGCTGCAAAAAGCACTACATAAAAATGCGTTAGTATTTTGTCGAAAAAAAGCTTAATTTTTATTGCATTTACAGATATAAGGGAGTTCATGAATGTCCGACAATGAAAGTAGATACGCTAACTGGCATCTAATAGTAAGACAAATTCCAATTGAATTTGTCGGGATAATGCGATAGTAAGTTATATAGAATAATTTAACTTCCAATTACAGACATTTAAGGGTTGCTGAAGCTAACAAAGAAATCTTCTTTGCGATTGATTTCTCATTTTCCTTGTATCCGGTTCTGATCCAATAATCTATGACGCCTGCGCTTCCGGCAGCAATATATGAAAAGACGACTACTTTTTCAATGTTTGATTTTATCGGTATCATAGGTTCGATAAAAGATGAAAACTTGCAATATACCAGCCTTGAAATCTTATCAGTAAAAGAGGAAGCACCTGATGGGGTAACTGAGATAAGATTGGAATGTCCATCGCTGTTATTTTTTATAAAGGCAAGTGTCTCAATCAGAAACTCTTCCGTTGTATTGTTTTTTGCTGTAAAATCCAGCTTTTCTGCCAGTTCATTTATTGTCTCGTCCTGGAGTTTATCTACGAGATCCGGAACATCCAGATAGTATTTATAAAAGGTTGCTCTGTTTATCTCAGCGCGATTGCAGATGGCAGTTACTGTTATCTTTTCATGATCCATTTCCTGTATAAGTTCATGAAATGCAGTTCGGATTCTCATTTTTGTATATCTTATTCTTCTGTCTTCTTTTTTATTAATTTTCTGTGACATAATCAACACTTCTCCCCAATTTGTTTATTAAGTAACGTTTGAGCTGATATTGATGATTGAAAAAGAGTTTTGCTCTTTCTATAATCAATCACACAACAAGATAATAAACAAATGTACATTAAATATCAATAGTATATTATTGGGAAAAGAGGGAGAAATGAAAGATAAACAGATGAAGGTTTATGAGAGTGATAATCTGTGGGCTTCGGTATTAAAGATGGTTATTCCGGCTCTTATCGCCATAATGGTCATGCTCATATATAACATGGCTGATATGATATTTGTCGGACAGACCGGGGATACAGCGCAGGTTGCTGCAGTTTCGGTGGTTAGTCCCATATTTAATATAATTATGGCCGTTGCCATGCTTATTTCAGGCGGTGGGACAGTAATTATATCAAAGGATTTGGGAGCAAAAGACCTGGAGCATGCAAAAATGGTTTCATCACTGTGTATGTGGACAGCGGTCATACTTGGAATTGTTTCGGGAGCAGTGATAATAGTGCTTAACAAGCCTCTGCTTGCTTTCCTGGGAGCCACTACAGATATTGAAGGATACGCAAGAAACTATATGATCATCCTTGCAATGGGTGCACCTTTCCTGCTTCTTACAAATATGCTTGCACAGGTCATGAGAGCTGAAGGCGCGATGAAAGAGGGGCTGATAGGAAATCTCATGGGGACAATAATAAACATAATCCTGGATCCCATCTTCATACTCGTTTTGGGAATGGGAGTTACAGGTGCAGCTATAGCAACAGTAATCGGCAATATGGCAGCAACAGTTTATTACGGATTGTACATGAAAAAGAAGGCGGTAGTTCTCAACATGAAGCCGCATTACGCTATTATAAAACCGGCATATATTCTTTCTGTTATGGCGCTTGGACTTCCAAATGCAGTCAGTACATTGCTCTCAGGATTATCTAATTCCTTTGCCAATCAGCTTTTGGCAAAATACGGTTCAGACTCAATTGCAGCGAATGCCGCAGCCGGAAGAGTGAATATGATTATTGTAATGATACTCATGGGAATATGCATGGGAGCACAGCCCCTGCTTTCCTATAACTACGGCGCAGGTAACAGGAAAAAGCTTGCAGGAGTAATGAAAATCTTATTGATTCTTACTTCATCAGTTGGAGCCATTACCACGGTTTTAGTTGTGGTATTAAGGAGCAGCATAATCGCATTGTTTTTGAAAGAACAGGCAGTTGCAGTAATTTCAGAGGGTATCCTGACAGTACTAATGATTAGTTCCCCGTTTCTTGGCTTCTTTTTCCTTGGAACAAATTTCCTGCAGGCTACCGGTTCAGCCATGAAAGCTACTTTTATTTCTGTACTTCAAAAAGGGCTCTTACTTACACCAATGCTTTTTATTTTGGAAAAGATTTATGGCTTTATTGGAATAAGACTGGCTTATGTGGTAGCAGATTTCGGAGCAATAATCATATCTTGCATTTGCATGATCTGTGAATGGAAAAGAATATCAGGAAAGAACCATGTTTCAAACAAAGCGAATAGAAGAGAAGTTGACGATTCAGGAAAAACAATTGCAAGTTTATCATAATATTGAGAGAGGTAACGAGAAATGGAGATACTATTTGATGTTTTAAACGGACTTAAATACTTTTTAATTTATATGTTTTCTGTTGCTGCATTGCTTTTTGGAGTCAACCGAATTGTAAAACTTCCAAAAGAACTCTTTAGAAAGCTTTTTCATTTTGTGGCATTTTCGTCAGTTATAGTGATGATTTATGCTGCGAAGGTATGGATTGCGGCGGCTGTTATTCCAATAGTAGTGATACTGATGATGTATCCGGGACTACTTATATCAAGTAAGAATGAGAAATTCACGGCGCTTATGTCTGAGAGAAGGCCTGGGGAGCTTAAATCAAGCCTTATTCAGCTTTTTGGAACCATGGCACTGATCATTATTCTCAGTTGGGGAATTATTGGAAGAAAAGAGCTTGCAGTAGCTGCTATTCTCATGTGGGGATTCGGTGATGCAGCGGCGGCTCTTATTGGAAAAAGGTTTGGAAAACATAAGGTGCTGCGTTTTAAGAGTGTTGACCACAAAAAGAGCTGGGAAGGTACGGCAGCAATGTCATTCATTGCGTTCATATTTGGAATGGCAAGTCTTTTGATTGTTGGTAATGTTCCTCTTGAAATATGCATTCCTGCTGTAATAGTGGCTGCGCCACTTGCTGCTATAACTGAACTTGTAACAAAAAATGGTTATGATACTGTAACTGTCCCGGTGGTAAGCACTATTTCAATCTATGTAATGTATATTGTAATGGGGGTTGCTTAGTGTTCTGTCTTGCTCATCAAAACATTAGTCCTTCCTGCTTCTGTATACAGAAGGGGAAACAGAATAGAACCTTTTAAAGACTTTGACAAAATAATTGTTGTCCGGGTATCCTACAAAGCTGCTGATTTCCTGAATGGGGAGTGATGACTCTCTAAGGAGTTCAGCAGCTTTTTGACATCTTTTTTTCGCAATATATCCTGTAATGGTATCTCCGATTTCTTCTTTAAAGAGTCTAAGAAGATAGGAGACAGAGAGGTTTGTTTTGTTTGCAATATCTTCCGAGGTTATTTTTTCGCTGAGATTAAGACCTATGTATTCAAGGGCTTTTTGTATCGCGGGAGAGTACCCTCCTGCAGACAGGCGAAAATCGTGAACTGCTTCCGTAAGTTCTTTTATCATATCGATAAGATATTTTGTCTGAAGGTCGCGGTTTGCTGTTTTTGTGCCAAGCTGAATATATTTTTGTGTTATAGTATCGATCGTGATAACGGAAAGACCGGATTCTTCAGCTGCTTTTCTGGAAAGTGCGCGAAGAATGGCAATTCCTGATCCGGAGGCATAGTAAGACATAGTCTCTTTTGGAAATGCAGCCAGTAGATTACCTGATTTCATGGCACTAAAAGCAGATAGCAGGTTTTCTGTATCGCCATTTTTTATCATTGAAAGAAATCTTTTTTCAGCATCGTATCGTTTGTAAATCTCGCTATAGTTCTTTTCTTTGTATTCGTGAGATTCAAAAGATTCAGTTTCACCCTGAATAAATCCCGATAAACGTCTGTATGTGTATTCTGTTATTTCCGGAGCAAAAGAGATAATACAGTTATTTATTATTTTTGTGAGCTGATCAGTGTAACAGATTGGAAAGCCTGTATAGTACAGCTTTAATGGTATTGATTTGGATGAAGGCTCATTATACTGAGCCAAAAGAGTCTCTGCCTTAATATCAGAATATTCATCCTTTACATATGGGCCAAGAATGAATCTGTGATCATTGAATTCAAAAAAGCAGGCGCAGACACCGATGGAATCAATGATTTCATATATGGTATCCCGATCTGATGCGTTTAAGAGGTAATGAAGCGCGTCTTTTGTAAACATGGGCTGCAGGTGACTGCTAAAACAATTTTTTTTCTCGAAAATTTCAAGAGAAGAAGACATGTCTGTGACATCTTCACAGCTAACTCCCAATATATTTTCAAGAATTGTTTGAAATAAAGCGTAATCCATAGTTTCTCCTGACAATAATCATAAAGAGGATAAAATAATACTATTAATAATAAAATAATACTAACTACAAATAACGTCAAATGATAGTATTGCTTAAGAAGGAAAGCTTTCGTTAGTAAAAAACAGCAGTTGAAAGGGGAATACAGATGGCAAAGGATAAATCTCTGATAAGAGAAGAAAATGGAGTTATGTATAAAAAGGCCAAGACCTGGCACATAGCGCTATCTATGATGACAGGAGCGGGGCAGATGGCATTCTATTTGCTTATGAATGGCGCAACTTATATAGGCAATGCAAACTTTGGAATTCTTGTTGCTGTAACAGGACTTATTATTACAGGATCCAGGTTACTCGATGGGATAACGGATCCGATAATCGCTTATTTTCTTGAAAGATTCAATTCAAGATATGGAAAGGTACGCTTTTCCATAATGTTTGGATGGCTGATAATGGCTCTTTCCACAACCCTTATGTGTAACATTGGACCAAAGATGGATTTAACCGGTGGAGCAGGTATTGCGTATTTTATTCTGTGTTATGCAATCTACATTATTGGCTATACATTTGTGAGCATAGCTGGGCAGATTAATATGAGTATTCTTACGAACGATCCCAAACAGAGACCTACGATCGGAGTATGGAGCACGGCTTATGCATACCTTTTTCCTATGATAATGGGTGTTGTTGCATCAGCTGTGATTCTTCCGAGATTCAATAATATTCAGGGAACAGAGTATTTTGGAACATACAATGTTGTAGCAATATTCGTATCATTGTTCTTCTACATTCTTGCATGTATAGGAATTGCTCCCTATGACATTCCTGAAAATTTTGAGGGTATAAAGTCTGCAGATTCATCTGATGCAAAACCGGGAATTAAAGATATGGTTGCACTTATAAAGGATAATAAGGAGCTTCAGAGATTTATTGTGGCAGCGACTTCAGATAAGCTTGCTCAGACTATCGGATCAGCTGCAGTTGTATCGACAATGCTTAACGGAATCATGATTGGTTCAATGGCGATTTCCTCGATTTTATCAGCAGCTGCTATGCTGCCATCCATCATATTTGCAATTATTGGAGCAAGGATAGCCGGCAGAAAAGGAAGCCGCGCAGTAATGATCAGCTGGACGAAGATTTGTATTATTATGAACATAGCGTATGCTGCTTATCTTCTTTTTGCACCGACACAGCTGGTAGGAGGTATATTCAGCGGCAATATTACCACAGGTGCGATTATGATGGCAGTAACATATGTGTTGTTTAACTTTGGTAACAATGCAGTGAAAATGGTGGTCTCTGTTGCAACCAGCCATTTAAGAATGGATGTGGTTGATTATGAAATGGACCGCTCAGGAAAGTACATGCCGGCAACAGTTTCTGCTACCTACAGCTTCATCGATAAGATTGTCTCTTCATTTGGTGCTACTATTGCGACGCTGTGTGTTGGATTTATAGGGTATACAACAACTGCTCCTCAACAGGGAGATCCGCTTACATGGGGTGTCAGGCTCATGACGGTAGCGTTAATGATAGGTTTCCCTATTATTGGCTGGATATGTACATTGGTCGCAATGAAGAACTCATCCATCACCTATGAAAAAATGGAAGAAATCCAGAAAAATATCTCGGATAAAAAAGCTGCACAAACGCAGGATCAACATGGATACAAAAATAATGAAGAAGGAAAGTTATTGAGGGCATTATGAGGACAACAACTCTTTGGAATGATAAATGGATATTTATTAAAGAAGGAAAAAAACAGGAAATCTCTCTTCCCCACACCTGGAATGCAGTTGATGGGCAGACCGGACCCGAGCAGTACTACAGGGGTACATGCATATATGAGAAAGAATTTGACAGGCCTGTACTGGAGTATGGGGAGCGTGTCTACATAGAATTCAGGGGAGTTAACTCTTCCTGCAAAGTCTTGATGGGTGAAAAAGAGATAGCTGCTCATGACGGAGGCTATTCGACTTTCAGAGTGGATGTTACGGATTTCTTGCAGGATGAAAACCTTATTAAAGTTGAGGTTTCAAATGAACCTAATGGAGAGGTTTATCCACAGAGAGCTGATTTCACATTCTATGGTGGGATATACAGAGATGTATATATGGTAATAGTAGATGAAAAGCATTTTGATCTGGATTATTACGGCGGAGATGGTTTGTATGTGACTCCAAGAATTATCGGAGATGATGCAGAAATAGAAATAAAAGCTTATGTAAATGGTGGTGACAGTGTCCTCATCTCTGTTGATGGTGTTTCTGAGCAGAGATTTCCGGTAGTGGAAAATGATGGCAGAAAAATGGTACACGGGAAATTCATGATAGCTGATGTTCACCTATGGAACGGGATGAATGACCCCTATTTATACAGCATAACAGCAACACTTTTTGATGGAGAAAGAGAGTGCGACAGGATATATGACAGATTCGGAGTAAGGGAATTCTCAGTGGATGCCAAGAGGGGATTTTTCCTAAATGGTAAGAGCTATCCTCTTCATGGCGTATCCAGGCATCAGGACAGAGAGGGTGTTGGAAATGCAATTACCAGGAAGATGCATGAGGAAGATATTGAACTTATTCTTTCTATGGGGGCTAATTCCATTCGCCTCGCACATTATCAGCATGACCAGTATTTTTATGATTTGTGTGATGAAAAGGGCATTGTTGTATGGGCAGAGATTCCTTATATAACTGTTCACATGGACGCAGGCAGGGAGAATACCATCAGCCAGATGAAGGAACTGATTACTCAGAATTACAATCATGCTTCTATCATGTGCTGGGCACTTTCCAATGAAATTACCCTTCAGGGAGTAACAGAAGATCTGATGGAGAATCACAGGATTCTAAACGATATGGTACATGAGATGGATCCTATAAGGTATTCAGCAATGGCAAATCTGTTTTTGCTTGAGACGGATTCACCTCTGGTGACGCTGCCTGATATCAGGGGGTACAACCTTTATTACGGCTGGTATGTAGGAGAAATGGATGATAATGACAGGTGGTTTGATGAGTTCCATAAGAATCACCCCGATGTTGCTATCGGCCTGACAGAGTATGGTGCGGATGCTGTTATAGATCTTCAGTCTCCGATGCCGGAAAAAGGGGATTACACCGAAAGCTACCAGGCACTCTATCATGAGCATATGCTTGAGGTGTTCGCTGCAAGACCATATATATGGGGAACATATCTATGGAATATGTTTGAGTTTGCAGCCGCAGGCAGAAATGAAGCGGGGGATCCCGGCAAGAACCATAAGGGTGTGATCACCTTTGACAGAAAACAGAAAAAGGATGCGTATTACATATACAAGGCCTGGTGGTCAGATGAGCCATTCGTTCACCTGTGTGGAAGACGATACCATGACAGACTGGAAGAAGAGACAGAGATAAAAGTTTATTCCAATCAAAAGTCAGTAACGCTCTATGTTGATGGTGCAAGGTATGCAACTAAAAACGGAGAACATGTATTTAAGTTTAATGTTTTAATAAGCGGAACACATAGTATTAAAGCTGTATCGGGAGAACTCTCTGACGAGATGGAGATAAAAAAGGTTTCAACACCGAATCCTTCCTACTTTGCTCCGGACAAAAAGGTCAGGAACTGGTTTGAGGCTCCGGCAGAGATAGAAGTAAAAGAAGGCTATCTTTCCATCAACAGTACAATGGCAGAAATACAGGTTGTCCCTGAGGGTAAAGCAATAATTGACCATATGATGGCTGCTATCAAAAAAGAAACGGCCGGAGGAATGGGCGTAGGAGTTCAAATTTCAGAGGCTATGCAACAGATGATAGCTCGCCAGCCGCTCGTTAAGCTCCTTCAGCAGGGCGGTATGGATACAGATTCAGAAGAAGTGCAGGCAATATCAGCGGCACTTCTGAAAATAAGGAAGATATGAATACTAAGCAAACTATTTTTTATAAGTCAAAATGGATAACACCGGAGAAGGAAACAAAACCGGAAGTCCGTAAAGGTGCAGGATATCTAAGACAAAAGTTTTCCTGTACATGTGATAAAGCTGTGCTCTATGCTACAGCCCATGGTGTTTATGAGGTTAAAATAAACGGGCAGGAAATAACAAAAGGACGGCTTATGCCCGGATGCGATTCCTATGATAAGAGGCTTCAATATCAGGAGTATGACATAACATCATTCTTGCGGGATGGAGAAAATGAGATAACTGCCTTGCTCGGAGATGGCTGGTACAGAGGATGTAATGGAATAGATGGTGTTCGTAATCTGTATGGCAGCGATATTTCTTTTCTATGTGCAATATTCGCGGATGAGAAGGAGGATGCCCCGATTCTTGTGACAGATGAAAACTGGGATGCCTGTGAAGACGGAGCTATTCTTCTTACCGATCTTGAGCTTGGAGAGAATTTTGATGCGAGAAAAGAAGCTAAGGATTGGCATAAGGCAAGAGTCCTGGATTTTTCATTAGATAATCTTATAAGCCAGTCTGCACCTTTTATAACAGAACATGAGGCATTTGAAGGAAAACTCTTACAAACACCTAACGGTGAAAACGTATATGACTTTGGACAGAATCTGGCAGGATATACATCTTTTGTCATTGAAGATGCCATGGGAGGGGAAAAGATAACTCTCATTCATGGGGAGACACTTGATGAAAACGGAAACTTTACAATCGCCAATTTTCAGCCCGGGGACAGAAATAAGTCAGGTGGAATAAGGCAGGAGATAAACTATATCTGCAAACAGGGAAGAAATGAGTTCAGACCGCATTTTTCAATATTTGGGTTCAGATATGTAAAGGTCATAACGGATATTCCTCTTGAAAAGATAAGCATAAAAAGTATCGCAGTTTATTCGGATATGAAGGTTACGGCAGGTTTTGAGTGCGGCGACACAGCAGTTAATAAGCTTTTTAATAACAGCCTATGGTCAATGAAGTCAAATTTCTGTGATATTCCTACAGACTGTCCCACAAGAGAGAGGGCAGGCTGGACCGGCGATGCAGCTGTTTTTGTAAGGACAGGCACATATCTGATGGACTGCAGGGCTGTTTACGAAAAATGGCTTGCGAATGTCAGGCTCAGTCAGCATGAAGACGGGAAAATGGCATATATATGCCCTAAGAATTCTGAGCCGGGAAAGATAGCAGAGATGTTTTCTGCGTCAGTTGGATGGGGAGATGCGTCGGTAATTGTCCCGTGGAATCTTTACAGAGTGTATGGGGATAAAACTATTCTCTCAGATAATTATGAGATGATGAAAAAATGGGTGGATTTTCTTGGGGAAAGAGCCGGGAAAAGCAAGCTAAAAAACCGGTTTGGAAAGAATCCATATAGGAAATACATAATTGACACCGGAATGGATTATGGCGAATGGTGCGAGCCTGGAGCAGATGTTATGAAGACTATGATGGCTGCTTTTAAGAACGGGCAGCCGGAAGTCGCAACAGCTTATTATGCATATTCATCAGGAATCCTTTCCCAAATAGCAGATATATTAGGGAAGGAGGAAGACTGTGCCCGTTATAAGCAGATATCAGAGAAGGTAAAAAGTGCGTACAGATATCTGGTATTAAAGGATGGACACATAAGATCTGAGAGACAGTGCGAGTATGTAAGACCTCTTGCTTTAGGGCTGCTTTCTGATGAAGAGGCCAGGGATGCGGCGAGGGACCTTAATGAGCTGGTGATCAAAAATGATTACCACCTGAATACAGGCTTTTTATCGACACCGTTCCTTTGTAGTGTTTTATCAGATTTTGGATATGTGGATACTGCATACAGACTTCTTTTGCAAAAGGGTTATCCATCATGGCTGTATGCAGTTGATAAAGGTGCCACAACCATCTGGGAGACCTGGGATGGTATCAGAGAAGACGACACAGTTCATGATTCGCTGAACCACTATTCATACGGAGCTGTTTCCGGATGGATTTTGTCAGGTGTTCTGGGTATTCAGTATGATTTTGAAAAGGTCAGGATAAGGCCTGTACCGGATAAGAGTCTTAAGTTTGCCAGGGGATTTTATGATTCACCCAAAGGACGCGTTGTTTCTGAATGGAGATATGTGGAAGAATATGACTCTTTTTCCTATCACTTTGAAATACCGGAAGGGATGGAAGCAGAGCTTATACTTCCGGGGCAGGATTCTCGCCTTTTGATAAGCGGAAGCTATGACTTTTACAATAAAGATAAGAGAGGATAACATGATGAATAAATTTGATAAGAATTTTATGCTTGGTGCATCAACTGCGGCTCACCAGGTGGAAGGAAACAATACAAACTCCGATTACTGGATAATGGAGAACATGGAATATTCCCAGTTTGTTGAGCCGTCTCTTGATGCGGTTGATCACTATAACAGATATGAGGAAGACATCAGGATGCTTGCCGATGCAGGTCTTAATACATATAGGTTTTCAATCGAGTGGGCACGTATTGAGCCGGAGCAGGGTAAATTCGATGAAAAAGAGATTGAGCATTATAGAAATGTAATCAGATGCTGCAGGGAAAATGGAGTCGAACCTGTTATTACACTCATGCATTTTACATCCCCAATATGGCTGATCAAGCAAGGGGGATGGGATAATGAAAATGTAGTGGAGCTGTTTGCGAATTACACAAAGTATGTAACGGAGCAGCTTGGAGACGACATCAAGTACATCTGTACCATCAATGAAGCTAATATGAGATTGCAGATTGGTGCCCTCATGGAAAGATTCAAAAAGCAGATGATGGTTAAAATGGCAGCTGCAGCAGGGGATGCAGGTAAGGAACACCACACTGATAATAGTGAAAAGGATTCAATGGAAGGCCAGGTTCAGGTAGGGCTTAATCTCTCTGATCCAATGGAAAAAATGAAGATGGCAGCCATGGAAAATGCAAAAGTATTTGGAGATCCTCAGCCACATACATTTGTTTCGGCTACCGATGCCAATGGAGACATGATCGTAATAAAAGCGCATCAGGCAGCGAAAGCAGCGATAAAGGCTGTCAATCCGGGTATTAAAGTCGGAATAACGCTGTCTCTTCATGATTGTCAGTATATAGAGGGTGGTAAAGAAGCTGCAGACAGAGAATGGGATGAAGAATTTGGACATTATATTCCATATATAAAGGATGACGATTTCTTTGGCCTGCAAAACTATACAAGAACTACATATGGACATGATGGAATAGTGCCTGTTCCGGAAGGGACACCAATGACACAGATGGATTATGAGGTATATCCTGAGGCTCTTGAGAATGTGATCAGACGTGTTCATAAAGAGATGCCGGGTATATCCATTATGGTTACAGAGAATGGAATTGCCACATCAGATGATGCTCAGAGAGTTGCATTCATAGATAAGGCAGTAGAAGGTGTGCAGAATTGCATAAGTGAAGGTATCCCGGTAATTGGATATTGTCACTGGTCTCTTATTGATAACTTTGAGTGGCAGAAGGGCTATGCACTTACTTTCGGTCTCTGTGCTGTTGACAGGAAGACACAGATTAGAACTCCCAAACAAAGTTTAAAACATCTAGGGAACTACATACAATAAAGGTAGTTGGGTAGATGATCAGAAAATACAGAAGAGTACCATGATTATGTTTGAAGGGATTTAAAATTTTAAATGAAACGGAATAAACTTGTAGCTATTGTTGCAGTAGTAATCGTTATAATTTGTCTAACAACATTTTGGGTTACAGGAAGTGGTGAAGAAAGAGTGTATACAAGAGAAAATAGCCCTATTGATTATGAATCGGAACTACAGGCAAGAAAAGAGCAGAATCGGATCCTTACGGGTGTCCAACAGATAATGATAGGGAGCAGATGCAATAATTATGATGAAGCACTTGCTACTCTTAAAGAAATCAAAGAGGCTGGATACGACGGTATAGAGCTTAATGAATTTATGATTAAGCCGACCCCGTTATTGGTAAAAATAATGACTAAGGTAGCTGGAATGCCGGCAGGTAACGGAGGAAAGCTTGACTGGCAGAAGCTGATTGCAGAAAGTGGGCTTAAGGTCATAAGTGTCCACAGTTATTTGAACAGTATTGAAGAAAATCCTGCAGCTGTTGCTGAGCAGGCACTGAGCTTTGGAACGGATACTGTGGTGATAACAGGAATGTACAGGTTTGATTACGGTAATCTCACAGAAGTTGAGAAATTGGCCAAAAGGCTGAATAAAGCCGGTGAAAGCCTTTCAGAATATGGTGTTAAGCTGCTTTACCACAATCATAATGTTGAGCTTCAAAGGGTTACAGAAGATAAGACCGCTTATGATATCATTGTGGAGAACACGGATCCGCGTTATGTTAATTTCGAACTTGATACATATTGGATGGCCGATGGAGGAGCGGATGTGAATGACATTATAAACAAGCTTGGGGACAGGATGGTAATGTGGCATATCAATGACAGAGGATGCAGGAAATCCGGACCATTTACCACTCCAATACTTAAAGAAGATGCTGCAGAACTTGGTACCGGAAATATGCCTCTTGATTCTATGATGGATAAAGTCCGTTTAAATAAACGTGTTAAGGCTATTGTTCTTGAAACACACAAAAACTGGATTGATAAGGATCCTGTTAAGAGCCTTAAAGTCAGTGCCAAGTGGTTTGAAAGAAACGGCTTGATGAGTTTTTAGGTTTACTCCGGAATGACTATTGTTACAACAGTTCCGCTGCCATTTCGCGGTTCAATATCGAGAGTTCCGTTACACATTGCTTTTATACGGTTACGTACATTGTTTAGACCGATGTGCTCAGAACCGGTGCTTTCTTCTGCAGTAGAATCCTCTTTTTCAGAATAATTTACGCCGTCATTTTCAACAACAATCCTGATGGTTCCATTTTCGTGCTCTGTCTTTATAAAAATATTGAGACTATCAGACTCAGGATCAAGACCATGCTTTACAGCGTTTTCCACGATGGGCTCCAGGGTAAGAGGCGGGAGACGGAAAGAAGTATAAGCAGTATCACATTTCACATTTATCATGCCCTCATACCGAACTTTGGCTACCTCAAGATATGCCTTTGTGTGAAGAAGCTCTTCCTCAAAGGGAATGGGTTCCTGCTTAGTTATTGCGTGGAAATTCTTTTGCAGGTAGGTCGTAAAATTACCTATCAGTGTCTTGGCCTTCTCGGGATCGATATCACACAGATAATAGATGTTCGAGAGTGTATTATATATAAAGTGCGGCCTCATCTGCAGAGTTGTGATAAGCAGTCTTTGTTCTGCAATCTTTGAAGACTGCCTGATATTTTTTTCAATCTGATCGCTCATGATATTTGCAAACATGATCATGATGGAAACAGATGTACCAAGGACGATAATCAGAATTCCATAGAACAGCATCTGGAGGATCATGGAAAACAAAGGAATCAGAATATATAACCGTAGACTGAGGGATTCCTTTTGGGAAAAACGATCTCTATTGTACTGGAGAAATATCAGGTTAGCTATCATAAGCAGAACAGGCGGAACCAGAAGGACGGGGTAAATCGGTCCTCTGTAATATACATTTTCGTCTGTTATGTAATATATATAGTCTGTGAACTGTGTTGCCAAAAGAAGCAGGATATAGGTTCCCCATAAGATGCTGACAACATAGAAAAAAGTATGCGTTATTTTTTCACCAATAAGGTGTAGCATGTAGACTGCCAGAACAGGCATCAGTAGTGATGAAAAGAACGATTCGGAGAAAACGGCTGCCTTTGACAACAGGCGAAAGTCTCTGCCCAAAAATATAAGCGAGATCTGAGACGTGTAGTCAGATACTATATATGCGATGGTTATACCAAATACTATTGTGAAATATTTTTTTATCCAGCTTTCCATGAACTGGGCATGAATGGACAGAAGAAGTCCCATTACAGCTACGGTAAATCCCATAGATGCAATGCATAAATCCACTATATCAATCCAATTTATCTGATACATCATAGTGGCCTACTCCCTTTATAGGATATCTGAGTTTAGCAAGCTGACCGATAACGTCCCCTTTCGCTATAGGTTTGACTAAAAAACCACTCGCTGCTGTTTCCCACGCTTTTTGAGCATAATCAGGATAGCTTGTAAGGAAAATAACATTAGTATGAGGATTAATAGCCATAAGCTCCTTACATAATTCTATGCCACTGGTCTTACCAAGTTCAATATCTAAAAATGCGATATTAACAACATTTTGCTTTGCGTAGGCGATTACTTCGGAAGCCTTTGTAAAGCCGGTAATATTGGCATCAGGTATTGCTTCCTCCAGAATCGGAATAACTCCCTGCAATAATATCTTTTCATCATCCACAATGATGACTTCAAGTGAGGAACTGGTGGTACTTATAGAATCAATCAGAATTGACGGATCGACATTAAAAATATTAGCCATTCTGAGAATAAGAACCAGGTCAGGTCTGCGCCTGCCATTTTCCCAGTTGGCGACACTTGATCTGCTTACAAAAAGTTTATCAGCCAGTTGCTGCTGCGAAAGATTATTATTTGAACGAAGAGTTTTGATTGTCTCTCCTAAATTCAAGTCCATGTATAAATAACTCCTACCATAGTAATAACAAAATGCACTATCCCTATAAGTATAGTGATTTCGCGAAAATTTCTCTATGATGATGGTGAAAAAAGATGTTTCAATTTGAAACATAAGTTAATTTTAAACTATGGAATGGCAAAAAATTATATGTTAATAAAGCCTGCTAACAATACATTGAGATCGGGGATTATGTCTATTTAAGAAAAACTTTAGAAATTGTGACAGAACGTGACACTATTCATAACGCAGACTGGCATATAATTATTGGTGTAAGACAATTCCTTTTCGAGAGGAGGATATTATGAGTAGATTAAGTAAAATTCTTTTAGCATTGTTGTGTGGAATTATGGTAACAGGAGCGGGCTGCGGTAGTCAGGAGCCTCTCGTTGGAAGCGATGCTATACCTGAAGAATTAGCTACAACTACAGAAGTTAAGGAGAGTGAAACTGCAAAAGCTGCTTCGGTGGAGGATGCTGCAGGACTTCCTCAATATGAATATCCTGATAAAGCTTCTGTACTCTATGAAGTAAATAATTATCTTATAAGTAATGTTGCAAGTGAATATGAACCGGCTGATGTTTGTATTCCTGTTGTTACTGTAACTACTATGGATGATAGTAATGAGGCCGACATTGTTGTATACGGCGATTTCTATGTGTTCAATTATAACCTTAACGGAGATATTCTTGAATGTGTATCCAGTGGAGATTATCCCGGGGCGATGCATCTTAAGAAGACCGACACAGGCTATGAAGTTACTTCTTTTGATGTATGCAAAGATGGCAGCGACCATGATTCCAGTGCCAGGGAAATTTTCGGAGAGCATTATGATGATTTCATGAAGGTATTTGAAACTGTACAGGGAACCAGCAGAGATGAGCAAAGAAAGCCGATTATTTCTGAGTATGTTAAGAGTAATAACCTTTCTATCACCGCATACCAGGATTATGGCTGGGATCCGGTTAAGTTGGATTGATGCGCTATTACCGGTAGCGCGTTAAAGGCTGCCTCTATAAGAATATGTGATGCAAAAAGAACAAAGCAGGCAAAAATGTCTGTTTTGTTTTTTTTTATTCAATTTAGAAATTTATAATGCAACTTTATTTGTGCTTAATATTGTTATAAATAATTTCAGAAAATGTTGCGTAACGTGACATTTTTTTTCAAGTCGACTTATTTATAATTAAATGGAAGAGTTTCTATTTCTTATGATTGGAGGTGCTATTTTTATGAAACAATACTTTAAAATCGGTGCTGCCGCTATGGCACTGGCACTATCTGTCACGGTGGTTGCTCCTATAACGGCAAATGCGGAATCCTATTATAAATGGGAGATTGATGCAAATGGGAACCGTATTTATACCTATGTTAATGAAGACACAAAAGAGTCATTGTCTGAGAGAGATTATGATATTTTAAATCCCGGAGTGATTGATTCTGAGCTTAAAACAAAAACAATAACGACAAATTCATATCATGAAACCGCTGACTTTACGACAACTAAAGATGTAGCGAGATTTGAAAACTTCAAGTCAAAAAATAAGGATCTGCAGATTAAAATTATTAACAAGGTTGAAAAAAGGGATTTAGGGGAAGAACAATGTACCCCCGATTACATGTCTAAAGATGGACAAACCTGGTACTACAAAAATATCGATGGAAAGATTATAACCGTTAGTGCTTCCAGGGCTGCTACAGATATGCCTAAGGGAAATAATAGCTCATACTATGTGATTAGGTTATATACCACTAAGGCTGGAACATATAAGGTGAGCTATGATGCTATTCTTAAAAATGGCGGTAAAGTAAAAAAGACCTTCAAGGTTATTGCGAAGGAAGATGGAAATCCGATTAAGTCACTTACTTATGGCGGATTAGATGTGATGGCTTCAGCTTCAAAGGATAAAGATCCCGGGAACAGTGTTTGGGCAAAGGGATTTGGCTATGGTGTAACAACTAAGAAGTCAGGTGCTATAAAGGTTGTAATGAACCCGGATTTCAAGCTTAAAAAACTTGAGGTAGGTACACCATCCATAAGGTATTTGCCTGTAGATGAAACAACTCAGGAAATGGCGATGGCATATACAGATGCATACAGTTCTCTTGATAGATATTATCCTCCTAATGATCAGGACGCAAAGACAATATCCTGGAAAAAAGTAAAGAATGGTAAAAAAATAAAGCTTAGCACTGTGGATGAAGGAGATGTAAATAAATTATATCTTAAGGGTTGGGAGTTTGGTAAAAAGAGCGAAACAACATATACCTACATCAGAGTAACCTACTACGACAAGAAGAATAAAGAGACCAGACGAGCTGTATTTCCAATCCAATTAGTTCAGGAATAATTCTTATGAGAAAGGGGTTTTCATATGAGAGGATATCTTAAAAAACTAACAGTGTTAATGCTGGCATTTACGCTTGCCTTCGCACAGCCTGCTTCTTCGGTTGATGTCAATGCTAAAACAAAAACAGAGGCAAGTGCCAAGAATAAATCAAGTAAGAAAAGTAAGAAGACTTTAAGCTATGAAAAATATATAAAGAAGAATGGTGTTTACTATAAGAAAATGTCCGGGCAGTTAAAGTCAGGATATAAAGAGGGAAGGAAACAGTTTAAGAAGAATGACTGGAAACAGGCTGAGTATTCTCAGGATACACTTGTAGGAAAGCAGTGGTTTTTGGCTGATCACGTTGTTGCTTATAAGATGGACGGAGCACTTACTCCTGATCAGGCACAGAGAACCTTCAAGGCAGCTCAAAAGATTTACAAGAAAGCAAAAGGTAAAAAGGGCAAGTATAAGAAGGCTAAGGTTCTTCATGATGAACTTATAAAGACTGTGACTTATGGAAGTGGAGAGTACAGCGGACAGACAGCATACGAGGCGCTTGTAAACAAGCAGTCCGTATGTGCAGGATACGCACGGGCTTATAAGCTTCTTTGTGACCTTGCCGGTATCGAATGCTTCTGCGTATATGGTAATGCAGGCGGTGGCCTTGGTGGTGGTGGTGCTCACCAGTGGAACGTAATTAAGCTTGATGACGGTAAGTGGTATGAAGTAGATGTTACCTTTGATGATGGACTTACACAGGGGGGCAATATCTGTAGAGAATTCTTCTGCCTTACAACTGCTGAGATGTCAAATCTGACTACAAAATCAGGAACATCGTCCTATCATCAGAGGGGCGACCTTGGTAACGATGTTATTCGTTCACTCATGGCAGTTACACCTGAAGCTACCGGAACAAAATATTAATACCTGACAACGCCAAAAGCTCCGTTGGACCTCAAAATCCAACGGAGTTTTTCCAAGTGCTTAATCAGCTACAATGGTTACGGGGGTGACCGGATGAAAATCAAACAACTATCTGTACTTCTGATATCTGCAATTATGTGCTGCCTGCTTTCCGGCTATGACAATGTGGTGAACGATGAAATTGTCTCAAAGCCTGAAAATCCTGAAGAGCCTGAAGAGATAGAAGAGAATGTGTGGGATGGAGGGCCTGATTTTTCATCTCTGGCAGATGAGTTTTATGGACTGTCCTATAAAATGGATACTGAGGATATCCTTAATAAGTATGCCATTAATCTTGTGGACGGTGGGAAATATGCGGATTTTGAGGGCGATATAGGTGACGTGATACCGGAATATAAGGATAAGGATCTTGACGGCGACCATAAACCGGACGTGATAAAAAGAGAAGGAAAACACTACGTATTTGAATGTACCAGGAAAGGTACATTTACAACGGATGATTACTCTGCACTTCCGAATGAGGGAGAAGTGATAGAGTTCCAGGACTTAGGGAACAGAAATGTTTGCGAAATCCT
Organism: Butyrivibrio sp. AC2005; assembly: GCF_000424145.1. Classification (GTDB taxonomy): domain Bacteria; phylum Bacillota; class Clostridia; order Lachnospirales; family Lachnospiraceae; genus Butyrivibrio. The sequence goes on along the minus strand of NZ_AUJI01000028.1, from coordinate 13,110 downwards.
TATAACGCATTACACCCTTGGAACCGGCGGTGTTACAGCATGGGATACTACTTTGTATACCAGTATGCCCGGAGAGTGGACTCCCTATCCTGTTATTGATAAGGAAGGAATCATCAATTCAAAAGAGCTGCAGGAAGCAATTGCAGAAAAGACAGGGCGGCCTTATGAAGCAAATTCGGTAAGGATAACAGGAGCAGAGCTTGATGGAGGAGTATGCCTGTTGCTGGACTTTGGCTCTAAGGAGGGGGCGCTTCAGACGACGGATTATATAGGAGCTTATCTCGGTGACTACGAGGAAGATTTTAAATCCTACGGCCTTTCAAAGAACACACTGAAAGCGGTATGGCCGCTGAAAACCACGGGAGAGACCATAGAGATGTCCAAAGAGCTTCAGCATGACGTTAACATTTTCCTGTCCAATTTCTCAGAGCAGAATTATGACTGCGCGGGCTATAATCCCGCAGAGTGGGCACATTTTACTCTGGTGTGGAAGCTTTTAAATGATCCCTCCGGTCTGAAATATGAGAATGGCCGCACCTGGATCGACCAGAGCAGCGTAAATAAGATACTAGGCAGGTATTTCGGGAGTAACCTTGAGGAAGGTGATTTCTTTGGTGTGGAAGCTGATAATCCATATAATGGCACCATAGAGATAAGCGAAGACAATACAGCCTGGTATACAGAGCCTTCAATAGACGGGGAGACCTATCTTGGGAACGCATTTACTGTGGTGACTGACCTTCAGAGAATACCCGGTGACAATTATGATTTTTTGCGGGCAGAATTCATCATATATGCCGTGAACGATTTGGAATACGAAGATTATGGGGTAAGTAATTCATACTATTCACTTACTGCAGCCGAAGCAGATAAGCTTGTCGGGGAGGGGCGAATAATACCAAAAGGAACGGGCTTAGCAATTATAGATGATGTGGTATCAAAGGGCTATGATGTCAACTACTGGCTTGACTACTATAACGTTTCTGAATAAATATATGGAATATGACAATCTTCCGATAAAGGCTTACTTATATCCGCTGGAAGAGATTGAAACGATCCATGACCTATCGAACAAGGTTCCTGCTGTCGGTGGAAAAGCAGCTGTATGTCCTGATGATGGATACACATTGCTTGAAATTACCGGGGAGTAATTTTGTTAGAATAAATTTTACAAAATGCATTTGACAGATACCCCACCAGGGTATATATTGTAGAAAAAGCAATATACCCTGGCGGGGTATTTATATTGGAGGAAATATATGTCTGAGAACGAGAACAATATGGAAGAAATGAATGGCTGCTGTCCGCATTGCTCCGGCAAACATAAAGACAGAGACGATAAGGAAAAAAGAGATTTGATGAACCGGCTTAAAAGGATAGAAGGTCAGGTGCGAGGAGTAGAAGGAATGCTTGAAAACAATGCATACTGCACCGATATCCTGGTGCAGGTATCTGCAATCACCTGTGCTCTAAACAGCTTTAATAAGGTACTTTTGGCTAATCATATGAGAACCTGTGTGGCAGATAATATCCGCGAAGGTAATGATGAGATTATTGACGAGCTTGTGGCTACGCTGCAGAAGCTTATGAAGTAGGTGAAAAATGGAACAATATAACGTAACAGGAATGAGCTGCGCTGCATGCCAGGCCAGAGTCGAGAAGGCAGTAAACGCCATAGACGGTGTTGACAGCTGTGCTGTAAGTCTTCTCACGAACTCCATGGGCGTTGAGGGAAGCGCATCTCCGGAAGAAATAATTAAGGCTGTAGAGTCGGCAGGATACGGCGCAAGTCTAAAGAATGCAAATAAGGTAAGTAACACGGCAGGAGGCTATGAGGATTCGCTGAAAGATACGGAAACACCGGTACTGAAAAAAAGGCTGATAGCTTCAGTCATTCTGCTGATTCCCCTTATGTATGTTTCAATGGGGCATATGTTATGGAACTGGCCGCTACCTGCCTTTCTTGATGGTAACCATGTGGCAATGGGATTATATCAGCTGCTGATTGCGGGATTTATCATGGTGATAAATCAGAAGTTTTTTGTCAGTGGATTTAAGGGACTTATTCACAGGGCTCCTAATATGGATACGCTGGTAGCGCTTGGAGCTACAGCTTCCTATGCATACAGCATATATGCTCTTTTTGCCATGTCCGGTGCTGTGATGGATGGAAACCGGGATCAGGTCATGTACTACATGGATCAATTCTATTTTGAGTCAGCCGCAACTATCCTGACACTGATTACGGTAGGAAAAACCCTTGAGGCGAGATCAAAAGGAAAAACCACAGATGCACTGAAAGCACTCATGAAGCTTGCTCCTAAGACCGCTGTCATTCTGGAAGGTGATACAGAGAAAACTGTCCCGATAGAGGAGGTTAAGGTTGGAGACAGATTTGTTGTAAGACCCGGAGACAGTATACCCGTAGATGGTATTGTAAAAGAGGGCGAGAGTGCAGTTAATGAATCAGCACTTACAGGAGAAAGCGTACCTGTAGAAAAACAGGCAGGAGATAAGGTATCAGCTGCAACCATCAATACTTCGGGATATATGGTATGTGAAGCTACCAGGGTTGGTGAGGATACAACTCTTGCAGGAATTATACGAATGGTTAGCGATGCTGCGGCAACCAAGGCACCGATTGCCAAGATTGCCGACAGAGTATCGGGAGTGTTTGTGCCGGTGGTCATCGGTATTGCATTTGTCACTTTTATAGTGTGGTTACTGGCAGGGCAAACCTTCGGATATGCCATAGCAAGAGCTGTATCAGTTCTGGTAATAAGCTGCCCCTGCGCTTTGGGACTTGCAACCCCCGTGGCGATAATGGTTGGAAACGGTGTTGGTGCCAAGAGCGGAATTCTGTTTAAGACTGCAGCAGTGCAGGAGCTTACAGGGAAAACGCAGATAGTTGCGCTTGATAAGACAGGAACAATAACGACAGGTGTTATGCGTGTTACCGATGTTATTCCTACAGACGGTATCAGTGAAAATGAACTGCTGGCGGCTGCATATGCACTGGAATCAAAAAGCGAGCACCCTATTTCAAAAGCAATCATTGATTATGCAAAAGAGCATAATATAGGGCTTATTGAGACAACAGAGTTTGAAGTATTATCCGGAAACGGTCTAAGGGCAAAGCTTGACGGCACTTTTGTAGCAGGTGGAAATACAAGATTTATTACAGGTATTTTGGGAAGCCCTGATGCGTTAAACAGCAAAGCCATGGATAAACTGTCTGCGCAGGGCAAGACACCGGTTCTTTTCACAAAAGATAATAAACTTATCGGAATAATTGCGGTTGCTGATACCATAAAGGATGATACGCCGCAGGCGGTTAGTGAGCTTAAGAAAATGGGCATCCATGTTGTAATGCTGACCGGCGATAATGAGATCACGGCAAGAGCAATTGCGGAACAGGCAGGAGTAGATGAAGTAGTTGCAGGTGTACTCCCCGACGGAAAAGAAGCTGTTATCAGAAAGCTCATGGAGCATGGAAAAGTTGCAATGGTTGGCGATGGAATAAATGATGCTCCGGCACTTACGCGTGCGGATGTCGGAATTGCCATCGGAGCAGGAACAGATATCGCTATAGATGCAGCGGATGTCGTGCTTATGAAGAGCAGTATTCGCGATGTTGCAGCAGCCATAAGAATATCCAGAGCTACAATCAGGAATATTCATGAAAATCTTTTCTGGGCATTTTTCTACAATGTTATCGGCATTCCGCTTGCAGCAGGATGCTATGTTGCCGCTTTTGGCTGGACACTTAATCCTATGTTTGGGGCTGCGGCTATGGGGCTTTCAAGCTTTTGCGTAGTATCTAACGCCTTAAGGCTTAACTGGCTAAAAGTACATGATGGTTCAAAAGACAAGGCTGTAAGTAATCCGATTGACTATAAAGTCATACAGTCAGCAGATGCTCAGACTGATAATGATACAAATACAAATGATGAAAAAGAAAAGGAGAACAAAGAAATGAAGATTAAGGTAAACGGAATGATGTGCGCACACTGTGAGGCTCATGTAAAGAAGGCACTTGAGGCTATTGACGGAATTGAATCCGCTGTAGCATCACATGAGGAGAATATGGTAACTATTACAAATTCAAAGGATGTCGACGAGGCTCTTATCAGGGAAGCAGTTACAGAAGCAGGCTATGAGTACGCAGGAATTGCGTGATTTTTCAACAAAAAATATTTTGATATCTGCTATAATCGAAGGTGAATAGTAGTCCAATAGTGGTATTAGGTCGAATTGAGGGGGAAATAAATGAAAAGGAAAGCATTGTTTTCATGTCTGCTTATATCATTAGTACTATTATCGGGATGTTCGAAGGTAACATCAGCCTCCGGTAATTCAGGAAGCAACGGGGTGTTTGATGCTCCGGGTAAAGAGGTGGTGGATAATTCTGAGGAAGAACCTGCGGCAGACAAACCACAGGATGATTTGTCTGATGCTGCAGAAGCTCCTGAGATGAAGATGTCTCTTGCTAAGCGCCTGTGCGGTAAGTACAGCTGTAAAAACAGTGAAGGTGAGTACTATATTCTTGATATTTATGAGTTTGCTGACAATCTCTACGCGTATGTGGGGATTGCTAATGAGGATGAAAACTCTGAACATATCGAAGCATATACATTTTGGGGTGCTGAATTTATTCCTGATGATAAGGATGTAGCAAAAAATCAGAATGATGATGTCTTTACCTGCGATATGCTGGTATTTTCTATTATGTCCAATATGGGTAAATATCAGAGTGCTCCGCAACCCTGCAGACTTATGCTTACAGATGGTGGAATAGATTTTACGGGAGCTTTTTTCTCTGATAATGAGGAAACATTGCATTTTAATTTAGATGAGAAGGTTGAGGATGCATTTCCATATATGTTCAAGGATGATGCCGGATCCGGTAATCTTTCCGGGAAAATGATTGGATTTTGGAAAGAAAAGGATTCTGATAATCCGCTCTATGTAGAATTTGGCGAGAAGGGTATTCTCAGGCTTTACAGAGAGACTCCCGGAACAGAGGTGTTTTTTGCAGGCGGTGAGTACCACATGAACAGTGATGATTTGCTCAGCGGTACTTATAGCGTTCTTGGATCAGGCAGCATGCCGATGGAATATGAAGCACAGCTTGCTTTAGATGGAGATAGCTCCATAGAGCTGGATTTCATATGGGATAATTCTCTGGCAACAGATGGTGGAAGCCATATGATTCTTGAGAAAATCGACGAAAGTGATGTTCCTTTCGTAACTATTGATGAAGTAAGTAAAGTACTTACTGATAGTTATAATTACGATGCATATACTCTGCCAAACGACTATTATGACGAAGGTTTTTACGGCGTATGGATAGGTGCTTTTGAGGATCTGGAGGATGCACAGGCACTTGCTCAGGAAGTAGAGGATCAGGGCGCTGTGGCATCGGTTGTCTTTTCACAGGAATGGGAGAATCTGAGTAAGAAGCCTTATTATTGTGTGACCTACGATAAATTTGAGACAGAGTCATCGGCAGAAGGTGCTCTTGTTAATGCACAAACCTCAGGCTACAAAGAAGCATACATTAAGTTTTCCGGTAAAAGGGTAATGCATAGGATATATTACACAGTATATTCACATGACGTTATGGATTTTTCTAAGGACAAGGTCACGATTAGCGGTGTTCAGACCAGTTCACTCATGGGGGATGATGAAAAGGAGATGACCTTGATCATAGATGAGGAAACGGAATTTGATCCTTCCTGCAACATGAGCTTTTTCGGTAATTATGAGGAAGGTCAGTCTGTGCTTGAGTGGTTTCTTAAGAATGAAGAGCTTGCACAGACTGATTTTGACAGCTACGCAGATAAAGGTCCTGCCCTTATCGGAATGTTCGATGTAGCTGTAACAGGGGATCATATAGACAGATTTTACGGAAGTTACTGGTGGGATTAGCCAATTATTCAAAAAATGATCCTGCCGCCTCTGCGGCTGCATCAATCCTTGCTTCCTTATCTGATATGTAGTGTTTGGAAGTATCGATGGTACTGTGATGAAGGGCATCCTTGATTGCATAGATATCCTTGGTTTCTGCGTATACCTTTGTTGCGAAGGTTGCACGCATCTTATGAGGTGAAATGTTGTCGGGAAGCCCTGCTTTTTCGCAGTATTTTTCAAGCATTTTCTGTATGGCGTTTACGGACATACGGGTTCCTCTGGTTGAGATAAAAAGCGCATTTTCCCTTGAAGAACTCACCAATTGAGGTCTTGATTCTATCAGATATTCAGTTATTGCATTGTAAACGGGGGCTATAACACGTACTTTATCCTCGTCGCCGCCTTTTCTGACAATACGCAGATAACGCTTTTTTTCGTCAGTTTTGTCGATATCGGAAATGTTGAGCCCGACAAGCTCTGAAATACGCATGCCGGTTCCAAGGAGTGTCATCATTATTGCCAGATCTCTTGAAACCATGCGCTCATTGTATTTAACTGCATGCTCAGACATTTTATCCTGACTTTTGATAGCGTTTAAAAGCGCCGATACCTGAGAATCTGAAAGCTTTATTACATCATGTGCTTTAATCTTTGGGCCTTCTGTCAGAGCTGTCGGATTTTTAGTTATCATTTCATTGCCAATATAATATGTATACAGCGTCTTTAATACAGAAAGCTTCCTGCATTTTGCATTATTTGACAGTTCCTTGCCGTTTTCGGATTTTGCAATGTAGGATTCGATGTTATTCTGACGTAATTTCTCAAGATCGGCTACCTCAATGTGTTTTACCGAATCCTTTTTTGCAATTACCTGTACAAATCTAAGGAAAACGTTAATTTCATACATATAACCAAGAATTGTGTTTGTTGAACGTCCTTTGGCTACCATATGGTCATAGAAATATTCAACAAATTCCGGCATTTCATTTAAAAGCTCATTTATTTTCTCATTGTTCTTTATATCAAGCTGATCTCTGTATTCGTGGCTCATAATCATCCACCTCTGTAAACCATAGTGTATATCTGATTAAATGCTGTCGGATGTCCGTTTTTGTAATGGCGTGCAAATGTCAGATTAACCTAAAACAGTAAAATATACATATACGAGAAAGCTCACAACCATGGGCTTTCTTTTTTTTCACATTTTACATTACTCTCCATTTAGGTTAAATTTTTAAAGCTAAAAATCGTAAAAAGCCGTACCATTTAAGCTATTTTTGTAAAAAGCCGTAATTTTATAGATAAAAGTGTAAAAAGCCGAATATGAGTGCCAAGGATATAATTATGCCGATAATATTATCGTTATATAAACTTAATTTTATCGATAGGAGGTGCACTAAAAATGTATCGATACGAGGAACCTATTTTCAGGCTGAGAAGTTCAAGCTATGGCAGTAACTATTGGGTATTTCACAGCAGAAAACTTCGGAGAAGAGTAGCAGTATTTTCTAACCTTGAATATGAGAATATTCTTACTCTTGAGATGAATCCTGATGTGGAGTGGTACTGTGAATATCCTTTGGAAACTACTGTCTATATAGGAGGGAAGGAGTCAAAGGTTCTGTTCAATGCATGGGTAAAATATAAAGACGGAACAGAAGAATATCAAGGTGTTGCATATCTTTGCAGTTCTGATGATAGTAAGGATCATGTGAAGGTTGCCTGCCAGTCGGCGTGGTGCTTACAGAATGATGTCAATTTTGTATTCCGAAACGAAAAGAATATTGAAATAGGACCTTTCTATATCCGAAATATATCGCTTCTTGCAGCCAGGGCCAGAAGATTCACAGCTTGTGGATTAAATGCAGACAGGATCTTCCTAAGTTTTATCCAGGCAAAAAGGCATATATGTATCGGTGAACTTGAAAAGATGGGGCGCCTAGAAAAGTACAGAGCGCTGGATTATATTTCAGATCTGTACTATAGAGGATTGGTCACACTGAGCAATATGAATACAGACTGCATCTCTGCAGATACGGAGGTGATCTCCATTGGCTAATAAAAAATATAATATCGAAGAACTCCGCCAGGCAAGGAGCATGTGGACTGAACCGCTTATCAGTACTGTCCCTGAATCTAAAAGAAGTAGGTATATGCTAAATAAGCAGGCTGTAGATATGTACATAGATGGCGAATCTGTAAAAAAGATTACTGAAATGACAGGTATCCCCGGTTCGAGAATGGTATCGCTGATAGAAAGATGTCTTTCTTCAAATGATACAGGGAATATTCTTGGATATCACGGTCTTTTAACAGGAAGTAAACCCTTTAGAGAAACGAGATCAGGACATGGCAGAGAGTTTGATCAGCTTCTGGAGAAGTATCCTCAATTGAAAGAGTTCATAGTAGGGTGTTATTTTGGTGACAGGAAATATACGCTTGTCAGGAACATGAACATAACATCACTTCACAGGTTATTTCTTAAAGAATGCCGCAATCTTGGCATCACAGAGTGGCAGTACCCATTTACTACAGAAAACCGTGGATATGTCAGCATGTGTGCCTACGTCCATAAACTTGAAGCTGATAACATTTCTTTAAATGCCAGAAGATTTGATAAAAATACTGCCCAGAAGCTTGCGTCTACAGGGATTGGGCACAGGCTTACAGTCAATCCGGTGGCTCCTTTTGCTACAGTACAGATTGACGGCCACATCATAGATATCGAATATGTAATTGATGTACCCAATACAGACGGCACTGTTAGCAAGGTTGTTGCTACAAGGGCGTGGTTAATAGCCGTGATAGATATAGCAACAAGATGTATCCTTGGATATTCCCTTTCTCAGGAATTTAATTACGACCAGTATGATGTCATGGATGCTATTAAAAATGCCATCATACCGAAAACTCTGCTGGATCTGACCATCGAAGGACTTCAGTATCCATCTAATGGCGGTTTCTATTCAACCGCGTTTTCTGATTTCAAATATGCAGTCTTTGATTCAATAATGCTGGATAATGCAAAATCGCATCTGTCAGCATACACGGTAGGAAAACTTGTAGATGAGCTTGGCTGCTGCGTTAACTATGGATCTGTTGCAACTCCCGAAACAAGAGGAATTGTTGAAAGATTTTTCGGAACGCTAGAGTCCAGAGGATTCCATATGCTGCCATCAACAACCGGGTCAGATACCAAAGATCCTGTCAGAAAAAACCCTGAAAAAAATGCAATAAAATATGATGTCACATATGAACAGATGACTGAACTGATAGATGTTCTCATAGCTGAGTATAATAACACACCCCATAAAGGGGTAGATGGACTTTCACCCTTAGAGTGCATGAGCTGCAAACTGTTTCAAGCAGGGCTTTACCCATATGTGGCTGACGAAGATATGATCATATCAGTCATAGAACGTCTGAACATGAGGATGGACAAACGCACTGTCAGAGGTAGGGCAGCACATGGCAAACACGCATATATTCAGTTTATGGGTACTGAGTATCGTAGCAAGATACTCTCTGCCACTGAACACTACCTTGGACAGTCACTGACCATCCTTTATGACCCCAGGGATATTTCCAGTATTGAGGCATATGATCAGGATGGCAGATATATAGACACGCTTAAGGCAAGTGGGGAATTCGGTACAAAATCACATTCCGTCAGGACGAGAAAGAATGCCCTGAAGCTTGCCAGAGAGCGTGGGAGATCAAAACTAATATTTGATACACCGATAGATGCATATATATCAAGCCTTGATGTCAAAGGAAAGAAAAGCCGGAGAAACGCTACCAGGGCAGATATAGTCAGACGTGAGATTAGCAAGGGCATAGCAGCAGAACAGCAAAGTGATAATACATTTAACCTGGAGACTGTACGTAAAAAACAGGAAACTGGGGCTGTACTAAGATATGAAGATATTAAAGGTCTTTCACCGGAAGACCTTTATACGTTGATGTTCCAAAACAGAAAGGAGGGTTAATGCGTGTATTCTGCAAAAGAAGCTGTATCAGCTAATAATATATCAGAACAGTTCATATCACAGATGACTATCCGCTATCTTACTTCCCGTAAACTTGTATTTCCGACTAAGAGCATCCTTGATGAAGAACGGAGAATCAATTCATGGCTCGGCATAGGAGCTTGTGGGAGTATTACTTATGGAAGAGCCAGGATAGGCAAGACGGTGTGCATGAACTATGTAGCTGAATCCATAAGAAATCAATATGGGAGCCGTGAAATGGTCATTATATGGAATGTGACTGATCACCCCGAAACTGAGAGAAACTTCTATGCCTCGATACTTATGGCTATGGGCTATGAATGTCCCAGATACAGTACCGCACTAATACTAAAAGAACGAGTTCTTAATGAGCTTATATTACGTGCTCACGAGACCCCCTTTAAGAAAGCAGTCATGTTCATTGATGAAGCCTGGAAACTAAGGGAAAAGGATTTTTACTGGCTTATGGATTTATATAACAATCTTAGCGGAAAAGATATCCAGTTATCTGTGTTCATGTACGGGACAAGGGAACTTAAGGATCTTAAGCATTCCTTTAAACTTCAGGGCAAAGATCAGATAGTTGGACGTTTCATGATCAATGAAAGCCAGTTCTTTGGTATACAGGATCCCAAAGAGCTCCAGTTCTGCATGGCTTCGGTAGATAAACTTCATGTTTGCATTACAGACTATGAAATATTATCGGATGGACTTGTGGATTTTTATTTTCCTTACGCAGATGGTAAGACCTTTTTTGATATCAGCAATGACTTCTGGGAAGCATTTCAGAGTGTAAGGATCCAAAAGAGGATTGCGGCAGAAGATATTCCCATGAAATATTTCATAGATTCACTGGTGATCTGCCTCAATAAGCATGGAAAACTGGGAAGCAGTCCAATTGCATTCCCTACGAGAAAGGAACTTGAAAGTTGTGTAGCGCTTTCGGGCTATGGTGAATCAGATGATGAATACACTAAATAAAGAGGATTTACTTTTTTCCAGAAAATACAGATGGGATAAAAAATGGGTGAGACCTTATGAATCCATATTCAGCATTCTTGCAAACTTTTGCAGGGTCAACATATGTTCAAGTAAACATGCGCTCAAAATGCTTGGAGCTGAAGCGACCAACGAGAAGAAATATATAGAAGGATTTCAGATGGATGGACATTGCAGAAACAGTTTAGAAACAATCGAGTGCCTTAATAAAATTTTGCCCCAGTGGTATATAGACAAAATGGAAATCTTTGCGCATATGGATTATAACACTGCAAGATCTTATTTTGGTACATATCATATGCGAATATGCCCCAAATGCCTGAAAGATGGATATCATAGCATAATCCATCAGTTCCATTATGTAAAGACCTGCCCTTTCCACCCGGGAACAGGGACGGATGGGAGATTTGTTTTTGAACATAATTTTTATCACGCTGAAGGAATCAGATGCAGTCCGTATGATAAAGGGACAGGATTTAATGCTTATTTATTACCCCTTCCTTGTTGCAGGACTAATCCAAATGACTTTTATGATACAGATGTGATCAATAGATCTTTTGAAAAATATGGGAAAGTGTACACTTCAAATATAAGTTATCTTTATTCACCTATTCTTTCTAAAGAAGCAGATAAAACGCCTATAATATCGAAAATGTATGTTGATCGACGCCCGGAAACATATGATTGTTTTCAAGCGGGTTTCTTCACGTGGTTTAATCAGCAGAATGTAGTATATAACCCATTTGAGCGCATAAAGAAGTTCTTCCGTATTATGCCTGCAGAGTATGACTCTTATGATATGGTTGACTGCTTTTTATTCGCAAAATATATGTCTATCATAGGCAAGGGCATTTTCTCACTGTCAGAAAACGATGTTAACACCTTACATTACGTGGACAGTATCCGTGATTCGGATATGACACTGCTCGCAATATGCTTCACATGGATAATGCAGGGCTTCGAAGAGCCCGGTGATGCTATCAGCGCAGCCTGCCTTGGACACAACATCCGGCCTGTAATGCAAAGAAATTTACGGTCATATACTCTGGAAGATGTTACTTGTGTAGGTGGGATACGTTTTTACGAAATTGGCGAATCTGAAGCAGATAAAGTTTATCTTAAACTTTTCATCATGTCAGATATGATAGATGACCTATGGATCCAGTTCAAGAAATCAGCAACGTCTACAGGCGGAGTATATATATCTGATCCATGGAACACACTAATAATCCCGACATATCAGGTATTGTATCTGAAACATGAAGATATGTATGAAATAAGGAAATGCTAGCTGTTACTCTGTTGGAATTGACGAGGTAGGGCTAAAGTGTTATATTGTAACTAGAAAATAGTTGCAAGAGGAATTACTGTGCCAAAGAAATCAAAATTACTAGAAAAAATACTGTCCAAACCCGCACCGACAAGTTTTACAATAAGAGAACTGGACGCACTTATGAAGCAATGTGGCTGCGAAAAGTTCGAGGGCGGAAGAGGATCAGGAATAGGCTATTATCATGTTGAAACCAAGCGCATCCTTCAATTTGACGGTCCACACCCAGGCAATGAGCTGTACAGGTATCATGTAAAGATGGTCATAGCATTTCTTAAGGAAGTAGGTGAGATAGAATGATAAGTTCACTGATGGAATACAACGGATATCATGCAAAGGTAGAATTTGACCAGGAAGATCAGATTTTTATCGGTCATGTTCTCGGAATCAATGATTCTCTGAACTTTCATGGAGAATCGGTAAAAGAGCTTTCCCAGTCAATGCATGACTGTATAGATAATTACCTGGATTACTGCAAAAAGATTGGTAAAGAGCCTGAGCGTGAGTTTAAAGGCTCCTTCAATGTCCGTATTAAACCCGAACAGCACAAGAAAATTGCATTATATGCTGCCAATGAAGGAATCACAATAAACCAGTTTGTATCCAGAGCTATTGATGATGAACTGGACATCCTAGAAGGTTAGCCCAAAGACGCAATATTTTTGTTAATTCGCCGATTCGAGAACTGATAACTAAAGATGGATTTTATAATGGAAAGGCCTTGATGACAAGGCTTTTCTTTATTTGTTTCAACTATTAAAAAATAAGGGTATGAAACCTTTTCTGAGCAAATTAGATATGATGAGTTTAAAAAAGTTGTGGAGAAAATTAGGACATTATAATCTGTAGAAGTGATTC
>NZ_KE384142.1:57449-91311 GCF_000424145.1 Butyrivibrio sp. AC2005 | reverse complement strand
CTGATCTATCCTTTGGTCGTAACGAGGACAGCGTCTGTGGCAGAACGGACAATCATCCTGATGCCATTTATCCGTCCGCGCATGGATTCTGAGGTGGGTAACACCATCCCGATCAAGATAGAAGTTTGCATCTTCTACGACAGCATGATTGACATTGAGCAATTTTTTACATAATGTATTAGCAGAAACCATCTGTGGGTACCTCTGGTATCTCTGTAGTATAGTTTGGACGCTAATACATTACAGAAACACAGATGGTTTTTCAATTGCAAATATACATCAGAGGACTGGCATAGTACCCACCATCATGCCAGAAGCCTCTTAAAAAAAGACATTATTAATACCTTTTAGAATTTCCGCATAAAATTTGAATATCCTCAATGCTAATCTGTATTAACCAAAAGAGCTAGCCAATAGTATAAATACCACGACTAGCTCTCCAATGAAAGACAAATTTTAATTGGTTGTATTATAGTTGAGATTTAGTATTTTAGCAATAGCATCTTGAAGAACCCTTGAATAATTTAAGCCTGCCTCATCAGCTTTTACCGTCATCCAATAGGGCACCGTACAATTCTTTCTCACTGCTCTGTTATCATATTGCCTTTTATATTCTATAAGGTCTACATCCACAATTGTCTGCAATCCATCAGAATAATCAAATATTTCTGTATTATCTTTTGCTATTAGTAATGCTTCTTCATATGTCGATGCCTTTGGCAATTTCTCTTCCTGCTCAATTCCAGCAAGCCCAATATAATCCCTTGCCATCTCTATGGCGTCTGCTAAGCTCTTTCCTTCCGTATAACCATCCAAATCAGGTATATATACCAAAAAATCCTCTCCTGACTGTTTAATAAATACAGGATACGTCACTTTCATTATAGCCACCCCTTTCAATAAGGACAGAAAAAACCAAGTAAGGTAGGGATTAAATCCCTGCCTTCTTGATTATCTGCTTGGCTGTTATCTCATTGAGTTCTCTATGCCTAGGAACCTGAACTTTTATTGTACCATTGGTATATATATCATGCTCCCCGCCATGCCTCAGGAGATAATAACCAGCATTTTCAAGGTTTTAATTAAAATTTGTCTTTTCATGATGTACCTCGAAAATGTTATTTATTCCAATTAATATTATACGTATTTTATGCGCATTGTAAAATTGAAAGAAAAGACCACCTTTAATAACATAGTCAAAGCTGTTCCTGCATTAGCAGTTCCTACGTCAACTTCCTTAAATAGTTCTACTCAAAATCAATTTTCCGAGGCTCGAGATTTTCTCCTGCCTCTTTTTCTTGTTTGGGATTCCTGTTCATTGCCGCCATCATTTATTTTAGCTTTGAGGAATTCCATAACCTCTCATAGGATCTGCAACTTTTAATGAATGCCTCTATAAGCTCTTCGTGTTCAATGGCCTTTTCCTTTGCTCTCAGCTCCTTAAGCTCATCACAGGCTTTGTTGTATGCTTCACCAGTCCTTATGACTTTTTCCTCCGCCTTCTTTATCTGGTTTTTCAGCGTTTCCTTACTGATACGTGCCATATCCTTACCCACTGATCTCATCTGCAATCTTTAGTCTCTCGCCTATCCTCTCAGCTCTTGATTTGACATAAGACGCGTCCATACCAAATGCTTTGAGGATTGTTTTCTGTGTCTTTGTGACTGCATGATCCAGGCGGTATATCCTATCCAGCCCTTGTATCATCTCTATCTTTTCAAGTTCCTTAAGTGCTGCCGGGACGGTCATATAATTGGGTTTTTCATCTATTTTTTCCAATTCTTCCTTGAGCCTTGTATATATCCTGTTTCTTACTATAAGAGCGACAAACTCAACGAATATCTTTGCGTCTGCAGACTCATTGCCATATACCCTAAGACTCTTATTTCCAAGATATGACTTATCTCCGCGGAACAGTTTTTCTGATGCATCCCTGCTATAATACAGATCTATTGCCTCTTCGGCTGTCATCTTCGCAGATGTAACAATAACAAAGTATCCGCAGAGTCTTATCATATTCCCTGCCATACTCATAGTTTACATATATTGCATCTCCCTTTGGCTTATGGATAATTTTTCCTTTAACATTTGGTACTGCAACGAGAAAATCCAGGTACATTTTGCCTCCTTGTAGTTCTCACATTTGAGTGCCACTTTCTACTGGAAGTTAGCGTACTTTCATTATTCATTTGCTTCTTAATCAAAATCAAACATAAATCTATATTACGTAGCTCAAGCTATTACTTCCCACTCTTCTGAAGTCTATCCCTCTTCCCTCTATACTCCATAATAGGCAAATCGGCTGCAACCAGACACTCGCCAATTGCGATAGCTGTCTTCTTTGGAATCTGTGTTTCGACTATTCTCTTATCCTGTCTCTCGACGATCTTGTTAGCTCTGCTCCCAAGCCATGATATTGCCTTATCAATAAACTTTATGCCTGTAAATTTATTATAAAATCTCAGCGCAATGATAGCGTGTTCATCATCAACCGGAACAAAATAAGCAAAAATCAACAGCTTATCCGTCACGTGATTAAGCCACATATTTGGGAACTTGAATGTAAGGTTCGTACTCTTTATTTCTGCAGCTTCAGACGACTTCGGGGTTTGTCCTTTATCAATTTCATTATTGGCACTGGTCTGCATGGTATTGTCATCAAGCCAGACTACCTTGGGACCATTGCATACTGTTTTATTTCCTCGACCAATAGTATTATGATGAACAAAAGCGAGATGAGAAACATCCAACTGATTCTCAATGACACGTGAGTAATCAACATTCCACGTATCCTCAATATGATCATATGCGTATGAGGAATCTGTGATCACATCAAACACGTCAGGCTCACCCTCAGGTTCTTTATCACCGTACCATACAAATATAATCCCACCAATCTCCTTGGTAGGATAGTTTTTCATGCGAAACCTTGTATAGTCCTGAGTAGAAGCTCTGCCCTCTGAAGGTACATATACGCATTTTCCGGAAACATCATACTCTATGCCATGGAATGGACACTTTACATGATCATCCTGTATACACCCTTTAGCCAAAGATGCCTTTCTATGAGCGCAAAGACTGTTTACGCATCCAATTTGTCCATCATCAGTCCGAAATATTACGAGGTTCTCACCAAACCTACGTACTCCAACAACTTTACCTCTCTTGAGTTTATGTGACGAGAGTATAGCGTACCACTGGTTGTTAATCATTTCAGTCACATCCCCCATTCATATAATCTATATCAACTTACATGGCAATTATTCCATCAAGACCATTAAGTTAATCTTTTGTCTTAACAGAAACGAATGAAAGCTCGTGTTCTTTTCCCTGATCAAGAATATTTAAAAGGCGACATGCTGGCCCTGTAGGATGCGTTCTTCCTAGTTCCCATGCTTCAACTGTTTTCTTTGAAACTCCCATGTAATTTGCAAGTACAGATTGAGTCATACCGGCTTTATTACGAATGACTTTTATTTCTTCGTTAGTATATCTAGTGTCTTGTCTAATTGACATTTAATTAAATTAAGGCTATTAATTGCTGGGCTTTTCCATTATAATTAAAAGAAAACGGCGAGGTTACTTATGGCAGGAAAACCCAACAAAAATGCAATTTACTTAACTGATGAGGAGTACAATACACTTTCTTCACTTTCAAAAAAGAAATCAAGTTGTAAGACACTTAAATGCAGGTGTCATGTACTCATGGATCTTGATAATAACCACGGCAAACGTCTTACCTACAGCCAAAGTGCAAGAGCAAATGGTGTTTGTCCTGCAACAGTTTCTAACATAACAAAGCTTTATAGAGATGGTGGTATTGATGCCGTAATAGCTTTAAAACGTAATGTTAATTCTGACAACGCACGTCGCAAAATGGATGGACGTGCCGAAGCACGCATCATTGAAATTGCTTGCAGCCCAGCTCCGGAAGGTCATTCAAGATGGACTCTTCGAATGCTTGAAGATGAATGCAAAATTGTCCTTGAAGAACCTGTGAGCAAATAAGGGGAATAACACATACATAATAATATCATCTCCTGGCTTCAGTGCACTAGCGGCATAAAGAAGTTTTCGTAATTTACGCTCAAAATTGTTTATCAGCGGAAACAGTCTCCTATTAAAATACGCAGCACTTTCGTTTATAAGTACTACAGGTTTAAAAGGAATTATTTTATCATTGATATCAGATAGTTTTCTTGCCATTTCTTCAGAATCAGCGTTAATCCCGACCATTATAATACATATATCATCATTCAACTTTCTATTTGTAACACTAAGCGTATTTACTGTATTATTTTCAATCAATTGCAAAATACTATTTTCCTTGTCTATAGGTACAAGATACTCTAATCTCATTTTATTGCCTGCTTTCCCATATGTTATTTGCAAGTAATTTTCCTTACAGAAACAATTCCATGTGTCAAAATATATTGTTAAGGATAATCCGATTTGTCCATGATTCACCTTGTCTCTCTATGGATGTATTTTACATCGCTTTGCTTTTCTCAGATAAACAATATCGGTCACTCACTCCATCTAATGTCTAACTCTAATTCATTACTTTCAATAATATCCATAATCTCTTCTTTGCTCAGAGGCTTTTGGCTTATATCATGTTTAGGTCTAACCCCATTTTTAAAAGTCCCTTTATAATAGTAATATTTATTTGAAGTATCCTCTTTTGCTATTTCCCATGCCAAGCCTGATTTATCATCAAATTGACCTTCATCAAAAGCCCCTTTATAAAGAGTCCTTACTGTACCATCAGGCGAATAACATATTAAAAATCGCATTTCCTGTACCATCACTATATTTTCCTTTATACGTTCTGCCTTGATAATACTCCAATAATTTTTCTCCTATTCTCAATCTATCAACAGTAAAAATATCCTTACTTTCCACTTCTAAAAAGTTAAAGCTCATACGAATATCACCAGAATATTTGTATCTCCATGTCTCGCCATCTGAAACATCGTATCCGTTTATACAATCAATTATTTTTCTATTTGAGGTATACCATGATCCATTATCTACAAAAGCCTGCTTGTATGATAGCAACAACCCATCATCATAATTAGCTTCAGTAATATTTATCAACACATCCTGTGAATAAACATTTATCACGCAATGTCCGTTCCAATGCATATTTTCATTAAATTGTCCGCAAAAAACGATTTTCTTATCCCCTTCTTCATAAGGGATTACTAACGTTTCACCAATCGCGTTTTCAACTTTAATAATCTCTCCCGTTGTTGAATCTTCTGCAAAATTCTCACCTGCAGTCCACATAGGCTCACTTAAAAAACCTTGTGCTGTCTTTATTTCTGCATTAACCTCTATGCCCTTATCATCATTGAGCAATAACGTCATATTACTTTCAGGTGCAATAAGAGCTGTAGAAATTTTAGAAAGTTTTTTGTCTAGTCGTCTAATCTTGCTAATAAGATTAAAGTCATATACAACGTCGTTTAAATATGCATTTCTATCTTTTTATCCACAAACAACATACAAATTATTTAATCACCTTTTTATTATACCTTGTTTGCATAATATAATTTATTAACTCTTTATAAAAGAAAATGAAGCCTACCCATGATCATTTGAATACATTGTCAAACTCAATATCTTTTCACCATCGCTTTTCTATGGTCACTTTTAATTCATATACTTGAAGCAATATCTTATATTCGTGGCTGTTATTCCAGAAATATTATTCGCACCTTCCGCCAGATTATATTCCATATCACCCCTAGTCTTCTGGATTTAAAAGTCTATGAACTTGTGTTATCCTATAAATCAAAGTAAACCAGATATACCAAGGATTGAATTGTTATGGATAACAAAAAACCAATACTTTCTGTTGAAAAACAGATTCAACATTTGAAAGATAAGGGTGTTAAATTTGAAATAATGGATGAAGAAAGTGCACAGCATTATCTGACTGAGCATAATAATTATTTTAAGCTGACATCTTATAGAAAAATTATGTGAAACATCCGGATGGTGAAAATAAAGGAAAATATATAAATCTTGATTTTGCATATCTTGTTGATATTGCTATTATCGATATGCAGTTAAGGTACATGATTGTTCCATTGGCGTTGGATATTGAACATCATACTAAGTTGCAGCTTCTAAGAAAGGTAGAAGAGACAAATGAAGATGGCTATCAAATAGTACAGGATTATATAGATTCTCTAAATGAGAAGAAAAAGGCTATTTATGACGGAGAAATAGATCGTAACCGAGGAAATATATATTGTGGTGATATAATTGTTAAGTATGATGGCGCGTATCCGATCTGGGCTTTTCTAGAGGTTATACCTTTTGGACGTCTTGTTTCGTTTTATGGTTTTTGCGCAGACAGATTTGCCGATAAGAATATGAAAAATAATTATTATAGGTTATTAACCTGTAAAGAAATACGAAATGCTTCTGCTCATAGTAACTGTATTCTTAATGATTTGAAGGCAAGAACAGCAAGCCATGATACCAATGCTGGAGTTACAAAGGCGTTGATGAGTATCGAGGGCATGAATAAAAATTTTAGAAAGAATCGAATGAGCAATGCAAGAATTCAGCAAATTGTGACTCTTCTTTATATGCACAAAGAGATTGTCACGAGTGAAGGCGTACATAAAAAAGCGGCTAAGGACCTTCAGGATGTGATTGCCAGGGCATTCAAGAATAATGTTTATTATAAGAACAATCCTATGCTCAAGGGTACTTTTGATTTTCTGAAATTGGTAGTTGACAGTTGGTTTTCTCCTAAGTAAAATACAAGTACAAAGAAAAAGTTCGACTTTTACAGAGCGGCATTGCACATTGTGTGATGTTAGCTCTGTTTTTCGTTGTATAGTTATTCTTGCCTCAAGTTGGTTCCAGTCTATTCTTTGGTCTTCCATCCTTCACCATAATGAGCTATAGCCTAAAGTCCCGTCATTTTATACCAAGGATTGATCCCTGAAACATCCGGACATGATTCTTGAATTATCCGGACAAAAATCACTCAAATCATGTCGGGACATTTACACCCATGAACTCATAGAGTTCACACTGCTTTGCTGTTATCTCAGATAGATGATGTGCTTTTCCGGGCTGCTGATAATACTCAATAGTATCCAGTTTATCAAGTAATGACTGGATTGTGAACTTGTTAAACAGGCCATTTTCATCCATCTGCTTTTTGATATAAGACACCATCTGAAGTGCTATGAACTGAATAAACAGCTTGCCTTCAAAGTTTTCTTCTGATGCGACGGACATTCGTCGCATGGAAAGTCTTTCTTTGAGATTGCCAAAGGATTTTTCAATAAGATCCTTGAGGCGGTAGATGCGCAGCGCTTCCACCGGATCTTTGATTCCATTGGTCATGAGAGCGAAGTAACCGTAGTTCTTCTCAGCCTTTCGGATAGCTTCTTCCTTGAAGCTGTAGGTTTTGCCTCTTACAGGTGTCTCGTGTATTGTAAAGTACTTCTGATAGAGCTTTTCATCAGCCGGATCAGGAGTGCCGTTTACCAGATTGTTTTCAAGACGGTCAAGCATGGCGTTGAACCTTGTCTTGTCGTCAGTTGCTTTTTGGTCATTGTAATAGAAGTGGAGATATATGCGCTTTTTGTCAGTGATTATCTCTCCGGTGCGGGGCTTTTCTTCTGTATAGTCCCATTCTTCTTTAAATGACATGACATATAGTTTTAACTCTGAATTATAGTTATAGCGGGTAACGAAGTCCTCGCGGATGCTGTCAAGCCGGCTGCTCACAAGCTTAAGCGATATCCTTGTTCCGATAAGGAACTTGTGATGATGCTTCATGAGGTCGTTGATGTTCTTCTCACTGTAGAAGCCTCTGTCCAGTACCAGCTTGAGCTTATCAAGCTTTATGAAATTCACATCCTTTATGAGGTTTTCTATGATCTTTACATCGGTTATGTTACCCGGAAGTTTCCTGTAGTATACAGGGAGCATGGACTCTTCTCCGTACAGAAGCGCAAGGTTTATCTGCGGGAGATGGTCACCTTCTTTGTTCTTTACATACTTGGCCTGCTTTATCAGTGTCGAGCATGAAGAGATAGGTGTTGTATCAAATGCAAGGTACTCATTCATTCCATGGCGTTTGGCCTGATACTGTAAATAAGCCATCTTCGATTCCTCAGTGATGAGTCCGAAGAGTTCGCTGCTCCTCTGGGATGGGATATCCTTGCCATATGGATGTTTATGGGTTGTTCCCCACTTATGGAACCGGTATAGAGCCTGCCCTTCCTCCAGAATCAGATAATACGCAATGGGCATTATCTGTGGAGCAAGAGAGCCGAAGCACTTGCCAAGATCAGCTTCGATACCGGTCTTCTGGCATATCTGATCAAGCAGATATGTTGAACCATAAAACTGACGGAGACAGACATCAGTAGGAACCGGACCAGTCTTGGGCTTCGTGAGGCTCTATTCATACTCAGCCTTGAGATGGTGATAGGTCTTGTTCGGAGTAAAAACTTCTCCATCGAACTTGCCTATGTACTCACGCTTATGATCAGTGCATTGCTTTTCTGAATTCCAGAAAGGATTGTCAATGTAAGCGTAACCGTTCTGACATCTGACTTTGCTTGTCATCCATGGTTCGTTTATTTTGAGTTCCATACCTCGTCTCCTTGGTATAAATTCACGAGAGCTTAGGTTTTACTTCCAAAATATAAAGAGCTGCAAAAGAAATGAACAAATTTCCGAGATTTGCCTTGACATAGTTTGTAGCATTTTCATATCTACCTGTTCTGGCATGTAGACCATGATTTGACCACAGATGGATATGATATAGTTGAACAGTTTCTTCGTACGCACAGTTTTGTTTTACAAAATTTGGAGAGGTCAATTAGTTCGCCTCATACCGGAGATCTTATTAGAAAATATTTTACTATATCAAAAACTACGGATATAACTACCGGACGAAACGTCTCTAACATAACAGCATATGACGATTGTCCAGTATGGGTGCTATTGGAATGCTTAACTTTTGGTGATCTTCTAGAGTTTTATTCTTTCTATGCAAAAAGCAGAAGTATTCCTCTTCCAGCTCAGTGGAGCACCCTTAATCTTGTTCGCAACTTGCGAAATGGTGCATCTCATGATGTTTGTCTTTTATGTCATTTGCCTGCAGGAAATAGTGTACCTTCAAGAGAAATAAATTTGGAAATCAAAAAGATTGCTACAATATCTACTTCACAACGACAAAAGAAGCTCTCTAGCAGAACGCTTCATGAATTTGCTGCATTAGTATATTTATATAGCCTTGTAGTTCACGGGAATGTCAGGCTGCATAGAATTGACGAACTCAAAGATCTCTTTTTTAATAGAATTCCTGAGAAAAAAGATTTTTTTAAAAACAATGCTTTACTTGTTTCTTCTTATCAGTTCTGCTGCGAAGTTATAAAAAATTTATTATTTATACCTTGACAATATTTATTTAAAGGCTTTAAGATTAAGTTAACAAAAAAAGCAGAAATGCTTTGACGGGGCGGTGCTATGGCAACGTCCTATTTTTTACTCTTTTCTCCATTTACCGGCGATACTGGCAGTAACGTTATTACCTGGATTCTCGGATTAACATGACGAGGTTGGTAATGCCACTCCAAGAGTCCTATAAATATCTGCCTGCTTCTCTAGAAGCTCACCAATCCTAGGCGCATGCTTTTCGTCCTCATAACACTCAAGGACATCAAGCTTGTCAAGCAGCTGTTGCATTGTATAAGTTTTATATAAATCTGTTTCTTTCATCTTAAATTGCAACCATATCAATAGCTACTTGCTCCAAATCTCTACTGATTGTTATTAACTCTTTCCATATCGCATCATCAAAACTTAGCGATAATGTGTCAAGAAGATAAGCCATAGCTAATCCAAAACATTCATTTCCTTCATAAAGCCAAGAATGTTCTAAATACTCATCTTGGTTAAGCAATACGCCTCCGTTATCTTCATAGGGTGCATGAAAAAATGAATATGAAAAGTCCAGAATATTCCTTTTTTGATATCATCTTGCATTTCTCTAATGAGTGAAAAGTAGTTCTCGCTATTCATCCAGCAGGAATTCACTCCTAATTCAGTTAATTTTTTATATCCTAAGCTCCCGTGAATTTATACCAAGGATTCGGTATAAACTCATTTAACAAACCATCGCAAAGCCTTGTGCTTACTGGATTTGCAGCTACAAAATATTGTATCAAAAGTGCCCATTTTGCTTGCGATTCCTTTTAATCCTTGGCATAATTATACCAAGGAGGTAATTGCTATGGAACTGAAAATCAATGAGCCTTGGATCACCAGCAAAGTCAGATGCCAGAACGGTTACGCTTATATTGACAAGCCTTTTTGGAACGCTGAAAAACAGTGCGCCGACCATAAGCGAGAATACATCGGTAAGTATGATGGCAAGGCCTTTACTCCAAACAAGACATATCATCGTCTCAAATCTGAGTATGAGCAAAGTCTTGTTGCACCTAAGACCGGTCCGGTTCCTACAGAGGTATGCCTCAGACAGTTTTATGGATCAACATATCTTCTGAATGAGATATGTGACAAAACCGGCATTTCCGCTGATCTTGGCAAATGCTTTGGCTCTCTGGCACCGCAGATAATGTCTGTTGCTTATTATCTTGTGCTTGAAGAAGGCCAGCCCATGTACAGGTTCCATAAGTGGGGCCTGACTCACAGGCATCCATATGGCAAGGATATCCCTTCACAGCGAAGCAGCGAGCTCTTTGGCCTCATTACTGAGGAAGCAAAGATGGCTTACTTCCGGTACCAGGCAAAACGCCATGGTCTGAATGAATATCTTGCATTTAATACAACATCTATCTCTTCATACTCTACTCTTATAAAGCAGGCGAAGTATGGAAAGAACAAAGGAGGTGATTCCCTTCCGCAGATAAACCTTGCACTTCTGTATGGAGAAGAATCAATGCTCCCTGTTTATTACAGAAAGCTTGCAGGCAACATCACGGATGTTAAAACCATAGAGAACCTCATAAAGGATGTTGATTTCCTTAAACTCGATAAGCTAAAGCTTGTCCTGGACAGAGGCTTCTACAGTGAGAAGAACATCAATGATCTTATGAAGCATCACCATAAGTTCCTCATTGGTGCCAGACTCTCACTTAGCAAGGTGAGCAGCATACTTGATAAGATCCGCGCGGATTTTGTTACCCGCTATAACTATAATTCAGAGTTAAAACTATCAGTATTACCACATTTTAGTCTATGAATACGTTTTTTATTTTGAAGACGTCTGGAACGCCTATCTCTAAAAGTTTTATTTCTTGTAAGCATACTATGTTTTCTTTCGTATTATGCCTGTATGATTAACAACTTCCTTTTTGCTATTACCCAAGCACAAATTGCATCATCTATAATTAAAGGGCGCCGCATATTCGCAACACCCTTATCTCTAATATAATACTTGGAAAAATAGCATTTCATTACATTTCCATAAGCTCTATGTTCTCATAATAACCATCTTCAATAGCATCATCTACTGCTTCCATAAAAGCTTCTTCAAATTCTTTCATGGTCGAACCACCATATACGTCAATTGCGTCGATTCCAAGTAACCGTCCATGAAATTCTTTATTTGTCCAGTCAACCTCAAATGTTCCTTGATGTCCTTTATATTCAATTATATTATCTTTCAATTTCAACATCATAAAACACCTTCTTTCGTAAGGAACTCAATTACTGCTTTTATTTGATAATCATGCAGAAAATTTCTTCCATGTGGCTTGTGCATACGCAAAGTAGTTACTTTTCCTTTATACTCAACTCTTGATCCACTACTTTTTCCTTTATTATCTTCTTTATAACCATTTTTGACATAATGCTTATCTACCAATTACTATTACATATTTTTCTTTCAATTTTGAGCATCTATTCTGTGGGATTACTTTATCATGTTGTAGTCTACCTGCAACAATTCCTGGATGTACGCCAATTGAATTTGCAAATGCAACTATCTCATTATCCGATATGTATTGGCTCGGATTAAGCTTTCTATATGCTGCCGGAGGAATCAAATAATTTCTAGCAAAATTATCAGCATCTTCTTCAAGTTTACTATTTATATCCATCATCTCTTCAGCACTACAATTTATAAAGACTGTCTTTGTCTTCCGTTGAAGTACGTGTTTAATCTCATGGAAAAGCGAAAACCAAAACTTATCCGCATCAAGCCCCCTATTGTTCAGTGCCAGAACTACCCTGTCCTCGCTAATCCATTTAACAGCTCCGTTAACACCAGAATTCTTCAGATGAGGTAATACAATAAACACAACTCCACACTCAGCAAATATCTCCCTCATTCTCGGCATAAATTGTTCTGGTTTTTGTTCCGACATACTACGCAATTCAGGAAGATACTCCTTTAGCTTTATTGCATCAAATGGCTTTGTTTCAACTTCTTTAGCAATATTCAAAACTGTCTGAATCCATGCTCTGGAATTTATAATATTTTTCTCGGCAGTACAATTCTGTCCTCGTCGAAAATTTACAAGAAAATCTGGCTGAAGCATTATTCTAAGATCTGCCACTTTAAAATAATTGCAAAGATTTGAAACTTTTTCTTTAATCGTCTTTGCCACAGGCAAACCTACGACCTCAACAAAATACTTATAATCTATCTGCTTTACTATCTCTTCCTGTTCGTCAATATCTTTAGCCTGCTGAATCTCAATAAGTTTCTGATCATACGCGTTCTGTAAATTCAGCCAAACCTCAACACTTGTTCCCATCATCACAGAAAGCTTTTTAGCCAAATCATTAGAAATATTCGCTTGCCCATTTATTAGTTGACTAAGTGTCTTTGCCGTTGTTCCCATTCTAGTCGCAAACTCAGCCTGACTTATCTCCATATCTTCAATAATATCCGAAATATAATATCCAGGATGAAAAGCCACTATATCTTTATACTCTTTAACATTACTCATAATGGTTCGACACCTCCGTCACTTTTACTATCTTAATTGTTTTACACTGAGCTAAAATATCCCCTTCAACGATTTCATTTCCCTCATCATCACAAGGTATCATAGTAACCCTGTACCCCGTATTCCCAAGTCGTATGCTCCACTCATTTTTTCTATCGCCCTGCAAGTGTTCAAAATGAAACGGGATATAATTAGCTATATCCATAAGCGAATTTGCATTAAGAATAAAATTCTCTGCACTCTCTAATTTCTTCTTAACCTGCTCTGGATACCTCCATTTCTTCTTATACTCAGAACAAAACTGCTTCTTTGCTGTCTCATTCTTGTATATTATGTGCATACCCAATTTAGCTACTGCCTCCTCAAAATTGATTACCATAAAGGTAATTAATTTATATCACATTATTGAATGAAGGTAAATGGAAACGTATATAGAAAATAGAAGTGTTCAAAAGCATATTTTATTTATGTCAAAAGGATCTAACCTTCCAGTCAGACCCTCAAAAACTTTGGCAAACTCTCAAAAATTATGATAGTCTTAAGGTTAGAACATCCATAAAAAGCATTCTTTCCCAATTTGTCTATACTCTTAGGAAGAGTGATTGTTTTAAGCTTTGTACATTTTCTGAATGCATTTGATCCTATGATATCAAGATTCTTTCCTATCTTAATTGATGTCAGCTTTGTACATCCATAGAATGCACAATTCTCAATGGATGTTACAGTGTTAGGAATTGTAACAGAAAACAAATGCATGCCTGATGTCTGGAAGTGCTCCTGAGAATACGATAGTTGATGTATTAACCAAGGACCAGATCAAAAGAATTGAAGACTTCCGCAAATGCCACACTGAGCCTATAGAGCTTCGTGATACTGCTATAGTTCTGCTTCTATCAATTCAATAGAGCAATTTAGACCTTACATCGAAAATATTAAGTCCGGCATTCATACATGTAAACTTGATTGGTTTGATCACTTAGCGTTTATATAAATCGCTAGATCTCACTTTTCTTCAAAGACTTTAGATATTTTTCTACATTCAGGTAATGAATATCCTCACATGTCATATCTTCTCCGCGATAAATCACATATTTCCCAGTAATATCACCATATCTGTGACTTACCATGTCACACTTTTCACCATTCACCAAATGTCGATATTGTTCCGGAACATGCTCCCTGCTATATTTTACCTCGTATATCTTACAACTAATCTCCTCAGGATCATATACAACCATATCAAATTCACCGACAGGGAACTGAAGTTTAAACACCTTTTTGTCAGGGCATGCCAGCTTTGTCTCTAAGAGAATAATATCTTTCATCATCCTGCCACGTATTTCAGATAAAAGTCTGTCCAATACCCTCTGTCTTTCTTTTGCTGATAATTGCTGGAATTTTTCATCAAGAATCATATTTTCAACAATGGCCTCAGCCTGTGCATAGCGTAATCCAGGCTGAGTAATGACCGTAATAGATTCCCTTTTGCTTACTTCTGGTAAAGATTCCAGATCAATTTCCATAATAAGGTCCAAAATAGCCAAATATTCTTTGATTTGGATCATATGATCCTCATCAACCTCTATACTCTGATCCTCTTTATTCAGAATTTCTAGCATATTCATAATTCCCTGGGTGACTTCATCAATATCCATATGCTTCTTGATATTAATTGGCTCCTCCCTGTCGCGAAGAAGGTTTGCAGCTGTCACTGATATATCATGGGACTTGAAAGTTCTTTCAACAACACTTTTTGTAAAGCTATGGTTAATATTTTCAACTACTCGGTTTATCACATTAGTCAATTCACCACGTTCATATAAATCCAGTAAAAGTCTAAAGTGTCCACCATACTGATAAAATTTCAATGAATGCTGAATATTTTTGGCTATTGCAGTATTAATATATTCCTCAGCGCTCTCGGAATTTGCAAATGGCGTTTCATTATAATTGATACCACTAAGGCTCATTGTCCCGCCATATCGTATATATTCGTCAATACCATAAATCCCCAAAACTTCTTCAAACTCACGATATGGAATAAACGTAGTATGAAGTAATATGCATCTATCATAAAGCTGTTCTTCTCTTGTAAAAGCAAATCCTAGAGAATCCGTCCCGGACAAAATGATCTTCATTCCACTGCTTGCATAAATGTCTGAAAACATTGCTGATCCTTCTATGAAATCTTCCATCAGGGTTACTTCATCTATAAATACATATTTATACCCTTTTTCCTCTAGAAGCCGTAAATCTGAATCCAAGTCTTCGATGGTATTCCCCATTGTTACCTGTATAAAAGCTGCTTTTGCAAATTCCTCTGGTGAAAGCTCTGTAAGGATTTGCCTGATCATCGTAGTTTTTCCAGTCCTTCTAAGACCATAAATAATCAAAACCTTATCTTGCTTTGGAGAAAATACGTAATCCCTGAGTATCTTTATGCATTCCCTCTTCTTATATTCTCTCGTCTGTGAAATTTGAGCTTCAAGCTGCTTCCCTATCCTGACCATAGTCTTGAATGTTAGGCTACTTTGTTCCCTATCTGCATGAAGATGTTCAATTTTAGGAATAGAACTCTTTAGCTTTTTCAATTCCTTTTCTAATGCTTTTCTCTTTTCTATTTTTTCTTTAAGTTCCGGAACATCTTCAAAGCTTATGTAATTCTCAGTTCTTTTTCCATTAATCGTAATACGATGGTAATAGTACTCTTTATCGCGGATTTTCTTCTTAGTAATGCTGCCCGGTGGTAAAAGTGCTATCTCTCGTTCTAATTTGGCTATTTGGTCATAAATATTTTTTTCACTCATAGGAAAGTACCTCAAATAATATTTGTTATACCCATTATACCCTTTTAGCATCAAGCGATTCAAGGGTATAATGGGTATAACAATATTAAAAAGATAGGTCCTATCAACATTCACAAAAGCTGACAAACAGGCCCTCTGAATTTAGCAGGTACCGTCTGCTCTCAGTACCCTTTTAATGTTAACTTCCTATCATTTTAACTCTCGTTGCCACTTTCGGATATTACCCTCAAAATAACTCTTCATACAAGGTTGATGTTTTTTAATCTTCATCGTCCTCATTCCCATTCATGAATTCCAAGATCTCCTTCAGTGACCTTTTGCTCTTTTCGAATGCTTTTACCAGCTCCTTGCTCTCAAGCTCCCTTCGCTTTGTCAGGAGCCTGTCCAGTTCCTTGAGCTCTGCTTCATATTTATCTTTAGCCTTAAATACAGCTTCATCCTGCTTCTTTATCTTATCTTCTAAACTTATCCTTGCCATGTCAGTCCTCCTTTGCTCCGTTAGTGGTATTGACATTCTTCAGATCATCGCTTAGCGCCTTTCCCATAGTCTTTATGTCTGCAGCATTCATTCCAAATGCCTTCCACTAATTGTGTTCTTTATATCAGAAATATAGACACTGTATTTCCTTGTGTTGTCATCTACCATGAAATCACCAAACCGTCTTTCTTGTAATAATTTATCTTATGTGTTTTATCAGAATCAACAAAAAATCCGTTATTCCACCATGCAGTTGGGCTATAAATATTTATTTTTCCATACCAATGCTCAAGTTTTGCAATGGTCTGCTTATCGGGATGAGAACTCCCATCTGTACATATTAAAAAATTGCTAGCCTTAAGCGCTTTAGGATAGGCTTCACATATATTACCCGCAGAACCATGATGTGGCATTTTAATTAAATCATATTCTCCTGCTGCCTTAATTACATCCACTGCCCAAGCATCACCCGTAAAGAGTAACTTATGATCATCATATGTAAATTTAAATACTATGCTTTTTTTATTATTTATACTCCTATCATGCTTAACTATTCTTCTGTTCGCCAGCGTTGATAGTGTAAATCTGTAATCATTATGTCTTGTCAGGTTCGTATCTTTCTGCACTCTTATATCTGGTCGTGGTATACTATCTGGCCATATAGTTTCAATTGTCGCCCCGGCAATATTTTTTGTATTTCCCTTTTTCATTTCGTGAACGATAACGCCTCTCCGAAGCAATTCTGCATATACTTCGTTATTTTGTTGTACAGAAAGTCTCCTGTCTCCAAAGCTGACCGTATCCGCATAATTGTTCATCCACACTTCTTTGAATGGACATATATAGGATCTTTTTTTCAAATTTGAAAGAATGCCACCTATATGATCATCATCAACATGTGTTAATATGAGTACATCCAGGGTCTCCCCTGCTGCTATAATATTGTCGCAGAGGCCCTTAAATGTAGTCCCAAATTGACTAACGCCAGAATCTATAAATATATTATGTGTTCCCGCAAAGTGAAGACGAATGCAATCTCCTTTTCCTGCATTATACGCGTATACTTCAAGCATTCCATAATCCCTCATTGATAATCATTTCATATCTGATTTTGTATATCATTAATTGTTTAATCACTCCTATATTATATCGTGTAAGTCTTATTTCATGCATTAACTCTTTGTAAATATATACCAAAACAAAAATCTCCGGTTATTTCGTGATAATAAACAAAACCAGGGTTAATCAGTTATTATAGCTGACTAATCCTGGTCCTTTTATGTAGGGATCATTCCCTGCACTTGCTTCAACTCTTATGATGTTTCTTGAACTAAAATTTTATAGGTAAAAAACCTTGCACGTGTTCATCCATTATCACTAACTTTATGATCTCTTTCTATCCTAAGAACATAGAATGTATCACCTTCTCTGAATCCGAAACATCTCTTTGGATTTACGCATCGAAATTTATCTATGGACATCTTACTATATTCTGTTCCAGCAAACCAGTTGTCTTTTTTAGATGAAGGTTGATATGCTTTATATTGTAGAGATTTATCCTCAAGCATATCATTCCACTTATCATAAGAAATAAACTTGTCAAAAGACTTAATACAATCATCAAATTCGTCTTTCTGAAGCTGCTTTGTTCCATATTCTTCCTGCAATTTAGAAAAATTAAGTCTTGTATTTCTGTACCTTAGTTTCAAATACTCATCTCTGTTGAGTTTCCCTTTTGTAAACAAAGCTTCAGCTAATAATCTGCATTTATTTATAGAGAATACTTCTTTGATATAGGTGCCTCCTACGTCAATACACAGCTCCTTATCTGTATAGTCATCGTCCTTATCAAATGATAGTAGCAGCCCATCCTTTACAGAAGCTCTTGCAACCGATGAACCTGTTATATCAATATCTCCCAATGAACATATGACATCATTCTCATCTGGCTGCCAGAAGGGTTCCACATTACACATTCTCAAAAAATCAATCTTCAGCCGTCTTAATAGATCATTATTTTTCCCTGCGTTAACTGGTCTATATCCCGATAATGAGAGCATATTATATGATGAAGTTATCATTGATTCATATAAATCATATCTTTTCAAAAGTTTATAATTTCGCTTTTCAAGCCAGCCTATCACATAAACAAATTCGCTGTTAGACTCAAGGAAATCTTCAATACTTTCATACTGTCCCTGCAAAGAAAGTTCATTTATATATGCATCATTACTCATAATCAAACCCCAACAGTATATCTAAGTCATCATCGAATTGATCAAAAAAACCTCGCTCTTGATTTTTTATAACCCCCTCATCTGATAACTCAATTATTACCGGTAATGATATTCCATCTTTCTTTTTAAGGAAAAATATCTCGACATCATCAGGTGTAATTCTTTTCTTTTTTAATGATTTCCTAACTCCATTTATAATATGATCACTGTGTGTTTCGAGAACAATCTGCAAACCTTTTGAAGCCATAAATACAAAAAACTCTGTGAACCTTGACTGTGCTGCAGGATGCAGGTATAACTCAGGATTCTCAATTATTAATAAATCTGTCTTTTTACATGACAACGCAGCAATAATGATTATTGCCAAATATGTAACTCCTGTTCCGACATGAACAGCTTTAAATTCTTTTACATTATCATCCGTCCTAAAGGAAACCTTAACCGTAGTTGTGCCTTCTATCCTCTCCGCTGTAACAGTATACCCACATAGATATGACAGCCAATAATCTACCTGATTTCCTAAATTAATTCCCCAAGAATCATCAAAGATAAAATCCTGTTCTCGTATTGAGCTTAATCGCATTTTACTCAAAAAATCAAACGCATATTCCCCACGAATTCCTATTTCGGTCTCATCATCAAGATTTTGCTTATAATCCGTTTCCGGTCCCTGCCTCTCAGTAGTAAGATATACAACCTTTTGCTCTTTTGCAGCAACATCTCTATCGCCACTAATACTAATATCTCCTCTTGTATAGCAGTTCTTTATATCAGAAAGCTGTCCCAGTTTTATATATCTGCCATTGTAACTATTATTGATACCAGATACTTCTGACTGCTGGTTTGCAAGCAGTGCCTGAATAACTGTCGATTTTCCTGATGAATTTGGACCGGTCAAAATATTCAGGTTTTTAAAATTAAATGTTACGTCTTCAAAGCATTTGAAATTTTTTATCTCAAGCTGTCTGATCATTAAGAACCCCCTCATAGATTTTTTTAACCTTGTCAAATCGTGTTGTCGCACTTTTTGCACTATCTACTGAACTCTGTAGTGAATCGAGATAATCTTTATCAGTTAATAATTCTGCTATCCTCTGCGTAAGTTTCTCTTTATCGTAGTTCTTACCATCTAGTAGATAGAACAAATAATATAGCGATTCAAATAAAGTCATGCTGATAGGACGTCTAATTCCATAATTCCCCTTGAGCCTGAATGCATCGCTTCCCAACAACTCATAAATGTTGTTCATAATCCGATCAAATCTGTTTGAAATAAATTTCACTTCATCTTCTGACATCTTATTTAAACAATCCATGGTTTTTCCCATAAGATCATCCATATCACTTTTATACTCTATGGCTACTCCGTTTGAATCCAACAATTCTTCTTCGTTTATCATACAAAACGCAATTGCTCTTAATACAATATATTTGTCTTTCATATGCTTACCGGAAATTCCACGCCCGGTGGCATTGTTAAATGATTCCAGCTTTGTTATTTCATCTAAAAGTTTTGTAGCCTTCCCCTGATAAAGCGCATTACGCATCTCTTGCTTATTCAGAGGTGTTCCGCCTCGATTAACGCGGTCAAAAATATCAAACCTGATACGATCAGGAGTGGGATATTTTATAACCTGTATCATAAGCTGATAGTCCTCTATTGATGCAGCATATTTAGGATATTTTTCTTCTAAATCTTTAAATGACATTCCGTTTATTTCTGTCAGGATTTTTAACTTATCCAATTTAAATTCATTATTTAAATATTTAAAAAAAGTCGTAAGACGCTGTCTTCCGTCTACAACTATCATTTTTCCATCTTTATTCTCAGCCAAATAAATAAGAGGCAACGGTATCCCCATAATAACAGATTCTATAAGCTCAGACATTTGTCTTCCAGACCATACAAAGTTTCTCTGAAATGACGGGTCCAGACTTATCTTCCCGTTATTATATTTTCGAGACATCTCGAAAATAGAATACTGATCCCTCTCAATTTTTATAGTAATATTTGGATATTTTGAACTATCTTCGTTATTATCATCTTTATCAATTGTTAAGGTGTTATAGTCTTCTACTCCATCATCAGATTCCCTAATACTCTCATTGTCAGCGTAATTGTCCATAATCTCTTCCATAACTGTATCCCCTTTAACAATATGTATAAATATGATATCACATATTTTCTACAAATCTACTGTATCCTTATCCCAATAAATAACATCATATTTATGCGTGTATTTTTCATAACTTTTATCCTGTGCAATTTCATATTTCTCAAACTAGCAACAATTCTTCTAAATCCGCTATTTCCAGGATTCAAATATGTTCCCATATTCAGGTCTCCTTGATTGTTTTTGAAATTCTACCAGCTATTCTATATCTGCGTCTTATTCCATTATTTTCATTCGCGGATCAATTGGCAGACGCTTTCTATATGAACCGTGTTTGGGAATAAATCACAGGTGCAGGCTCGTGTCAGTTTATATCCGCCATCTACGAGGATTCTCAAATCTCTTGCGAGGGTAGCGGAGTCGCAACTGACGTATACAATTCGTTCCGGTTTCATTTTGAGCATAGTTTCAAGGCAGTTTATGTCACAGCCCTTGCGAGGGGGGTCTACCACGATGACATCGGGATGGAGGGCTTTTCTGTGCTGGACTTCTGCTGATGTGGAATTATATGCGCTAGTTTTTGTAATAAGCTTTCCTTCGTAAAAATCAGGAAGTACTTCCTCTGCTTTGCCTACATAAAATGTTGCGTTTTCTATGTGATTATTTACTGCGTTCTCTCTAGCGTTATCAATTGCCTGAGGGATCACTTCAACTCCGTAGACATGTCCTGCTTTTTTAGCCATAGATAAGCTGATGGTTCCGATGCCGCAGTACAAATCCCAGACTGTCTCGTTTCCTATGAGCTGCGCATACTCTATCGCTGTGTTGTAGAGCTTCTCGGTTTGAACAGGGTTCACCTGATAAAAAGAAAGCGGCGAAATCCTGAAGTCTATTCCACAGAGTCTGTCTGTTATGTAATCTGTTCCCCAGATGGTATGAATTTCATTTCCGAGGATGACATTGGTTTTTTCGTTGTTGATGTTTACTGAAATGCTTGTAACACCATTAATAGCTATGATTTTATTAATTAGCTTTTCCTGATGATTGATATAGTCTGATACCGCATTATTGCTGGGTTTATTTTCAGTTCTAGAATTGCCTTTTTGAGGATTATTTTTATTTTTGTGCTGGATAACAAAGCATACCATTATTTCCTTACTGGTGAAGCCTTTGCGAATTAATACGTGGCGAAAAACGCCCTCGCCTGTAGTTTCATCGTAGGCTTTAATGCCATATTTTTTCATGTGGTCCAGTACGATGTTTAATATTTCTTTATTTTCTTCAACTCCGAGAAGACAGTCCTGAACCGGTATGATTGCATGGGTTCTTCCTGCATAGAATCCGGATATTGGATTGCCATTTTTGTCTGTGCCAATTGGGAACTGGGCTTTGTTGCGGTAGCGGAAGTGGTCATCATTCATACCGATGATGGGTTCCATAATGCTGTCGATGAATTCTGCATCAAACCCGCCTAGTCTGATAAGGTTGTTCCTGACTTTGTTGTTCTTGAATTCAAGCTGCTTTGTATAATCAAGGTTCTGTATCTGGCATCCGCCGCAGGCTCTTGCTACAGGGCAGGGAGGTTCTATGCGGAAATCAGAGGGCTTAATTATTTCATCAAGATGGGCATAGGCATAGTTCTTCTTGCTCTTCATGATGGAGACCTTGACGAAGTCGCCGATTACGGCATCTTTGACGAATAGGGTGTAACCGTCGATTTTGCCGATGCCGGAACCGTCAGTGGATATGTCAGTTATATTGAGTTCAAGAATGTCTCCTTTGGTGTAAGGAGTGGGTTCTTTTGTTTTCTTTGGCATTTGGTTCTCCTGTTTCCTATAGTTAATTGGCCGAGCAGATTCCCCTCATCCGTCAGCTTCGCTGACACCTGTCTACGCTCCGCTTCGGTCCGCGCTGAACCGACGTCCCCTGGACGTCGAGCGCCCCCGGAGGGGGAAGGCTTTAATTCTGTCCCCCAAGGGGAAGGCTTTAGTTATATAGCGCTTGCGCTATGCTTATGTTCTTAATTGTTTTCTTGTTTCCAATGAAGTCTGTGGAGCTCGCCTTCTTCCTCCATGCCGGGGAAGTTGTTCTGGCGGAGGGCTTCGTATAAGACTATCGCTACGGAGTTGGATAGGTTGAGGGATCTGATGTCGTGTCCCATAGGGATTCGGATGCAGTCCTCTTCGTTATCAACGAGGATTTCCTCGGGGATGCCGGCGCTTTCTTTTCCGAACATTATGTAGTCATCCATGCCGAAGGATACTTCTGTGTAGGATCTTTTTGCTTTCGTAGTCGCAAGCCAGACCTTGACCCCGGGGTGTTTTTCCTTAAATTCTTCATAGTTAGTGTAGCGGGTGTAGTCCAGCTTATCCCAGTAGTCCATGCCTGCGCGCTTTAAGTCCTTGCCGTGAAGCGCAAAGCCAAGGGGTTCTATGAGGTGTAGCGAACTTCCTGTCGCTACGCAGGTTCTTCCTATGTTGCCGGTGTTCTGTGGTATCTCCGGCTGATGCAGTACTATATGCATTGTTTAATTCTCCAAAAAAAAATTATCTATAACTCTTAAACCAGCCTGTATGCTTGGTTATGCCATCATATAAATTACTAGCATATTGACTTTTGACTTATTCATACTAATTTAGTCTTCATAGCTGTCCATTGCTGCAGCCTTTGGTATGGAAAAGATGAATTCCGTGCCCACTCCGACAGTTGAAATACAATTAATGTTTTCACCGTGAGCCTTTATTATTTCTTTTACAATAGAGAGTCCAAGACCGGTTCCCTTCTTGTCCTTTCCTCTGGAGGAATCGGATTTATAGAATCTCTCGAATACCATCTTCTGATCTTCCTTGGGAATTCCGATACCGCTATCCTTTACGGAGACGAATACCTTACTTCTCTTTTCAGTGGTTTCTATTTTGATTACTGAATCGTGATGACTGAATTTAATTGCATTGTCCAGAAGGTTATATAGCACCTGCTGGATTTTACTCATATCTGCATTAACCAGCATTTTGTCGTCAGTGAGAACAAGCTCTATTGCTATCTTCTTTTCAAGGCAGGTCATCTCGAAAGACGCCGCTGTATTCCTTATTACCTGATTAATGTCGAAGTCAGCTTTTTCCAGAAGCATTCCTCTGGCGTTTAAGTTGTTCAGGGTGAGAAGTCCGTTTGTAAGCTTGGTAAGTCGCTCGGTTTCGTTTAGTACTATGCCCAGGTACTTTTCATGCATCTCAGGTGGAATTGTGCCGTCGAGCATAGCCTCAATGTAGCCTCTTATTGAGGTCAGTGGCGACCTGAAGTCATGTGACACGTTTGCCACAAATTTTTTCTGATCATCCTCCTGGCGTGCAATCTCACCTGCCATGTAAGAGAGCGAGGCTGCAAGATATCCCATCTCATCCTCGGACTCCACCGAGAACTCGTAGTCCATGTTACCTGCTGCGTATTCCTCCGTCGCCTGTGTTATTCGCCTCAAGGGTATGTAAACAAGCTCCGTAAAGAAGATAAGTATAATTAATGACAGAAGGAACATTACTATGAGCATCAGATATGAGATGTTTAGGAATTCATCCGCTTTTTTCCTAATCTGGCTCATGGGGGTATGAATGATTACATAGGCCTGGACCTTGTAATTTGCTGTTATGGGTGCAAATACGCTAAGGACATCCTCTTCAAAATTGCCCCAGAAGTTACCTATGGTATAGTAGGTTCCTGCAGTTGCTGCCGGATCAAAGCCTTCGACCTTGATTTCCTCTCCTTGTGCAATTACGTTTGATGAATCAAGCACCAATCGTCCGGAGGGGTTTACAATCCATATCCTGGCTCCGTCCATGTACTTGGACAGTGCATAGAGCTGTCTCTGAACAGTTTCAAGTGATGTCTCACTGTTATATAGATCCGCAGCGTAGGTATTTGCTATCTGCGTAGCCTCAGCGTAGAGGCTCTCTGCTTTTTCTCTTCTGCAATGCTCCACAGTCATGTTGGATACAAAGGTTGCCACCATGATGAAGCCAAATATCGCAAAGAGAAGGTATGCAACTAGAAATTTAAGGTATAATGTACGTTTCATGTCTCCTCATCTTCCCTGACAGGCACCAGTCTTCTCTCTGGAATTCTTAACTTCTGAGGTATCTACGCTAAACAGGCATTCTCAGGTTTCGGGTGTCCTCAAGGGAAAAGCATATAATATGTATCATTATAACAACAACTAGTGTTACTGGCAAAATGCTGCACCTGGGGAGATTATCTAATTATTTATACATAGTCTTTTGATTTTTCTTATTCCGCCCACAGGAAGTCCTAGTGTAGCTGTTTTTATATTTCTCGACTATATTATTTAGATAAAATCTGTAATTTACAAGGCGGAAGAAGGAGGCGATGGGGCTCCATCGGCGACTGATGACAACGCAGTAAATTCGGATTTTAGCAAATATATAGTCGAGTTAATATGAAACAGCTACACTAGATTCCGGAGTTCCTTATTCTCCTCAAAAGATGTCAGAAATTCTGGAATTCCTTACTCTCCTCGCAATGTGTCAGAAATTCTGGAATTCCTTACTCTCCTCGCAAGGTGTCAGAAATTCTGGAATTCCTTATTCTCCTCACAAGGTGTCAGAAATTCTGGAAGCTATTTTTACGTCAGTAAAAGCTTTATAGAGAAGATTGGTCTAACTAAAAAATAGTGGTTATTCCTACGTACTGATTTGTTCGCGAATAGACGTAATTCATTGAGGAAGTGCGTCCCCGCAAGCTGATACATTTCAGTCAATGGAAGTCAAAACATACATTTTGGTCTACCATAAAAATCGAGCGTTATACCAATAAGGTAATATAAAGGGATATAGACTTAAAATGCATAGAATATGAATTTTTCCAACTCTGCACATTTACGTCAAGATTCAGCAATATTCAAGTGTTGGAATAACGCCCAAATTTCTCTTACGTCTATATTAATAATTGTTCGCGAACAGACTGAACTCATGCAGGAAGCATAATGGCCGCAGGCCAAAATACATCAGTCAAAAAATGCAATATAAGATACATTGGTCTACCACCTAAATATCGATTACATCACTATAATACAAGTATAGAAATGTTGACTGATGCGCGTAGGAGTTTAAATGTTGATGTGGAGGACTGATAGAAGTCTATGTTGATGTTTGAAGACTGATAGAAGTCTAAGCGTTGATGTTTGAAGACTAATAGAAATCTAAGCATTGATATTATAGGAACTGATTAAAAAATTAAGCATTGATGTGCGCAAAAATAAATGGTGTGCGATTTTTTACGGTGTGGGAATAACTATACGAAGATATAATGTATAGTCGCGAACAAATTCAGAAAAAATATGGCTTCTTGCATGCATAATGCATACAAGAAGCCATCAGATTATAGAGCCTTCTTTACTTTTGGCCGAGTACGGTACTGCTTGGGAATTATCATCCCTGTACCTTAGCGCTTATTGCGCTCAAAAGCTGCTCCATATCTTTCTCAGTCATCATTCCGAAAGACATAACAGACTTAAGTGGCATGAATCTCATCATAGCCTGCATCATTTCGTCGCCGACAGCTTCGTTTGATTCACCGAAGGGTGAGTTCTCAGCTGCCTTTTTAAGGAGTTCGTCAACGATGGGCTTAGTTACAGGGTTAGCCAGAAGTTCTCCGATTGTGATGGAAGAATCACATCTCATGGGCTTAACCTTATTGGTCTCAAAGCTGATTTCTTCGCGAAGTGTGATGTTATCACTGGAATTTCCTACAAGGAGCTCATATTTTCCTGAAGGAGCAAACCAGTCGCCCATGCTCTCCTCGAAATATGAAAGTGATCTTGCATCAATTTCCATCTCAACTGTCTTGGTCTCGCCGGGAGCTACCTCTACCTTGGCAAATCCCTTGAGTTCCTTAACAGGTCTGTCAAAGGTTCCGTTCAGGTCGCCGATGTAGAGCTGGACTACTTCTTTTCCGACTACATCACCTATGTTCTTAACATCTACAGATACTTTGATTGTTGAAGAATCTGTCATCTTGTCAGATGAGAGCTTCATGTTTGAAAGTTCAAAGGTTGTATAGGAAAGTCCGTGTCCGAATGCCCATCTAACAGGCATCATCTTCTTGTCGTAGTAGCGATAGCCTACATAAACATCCTCAGCGTAACGGCACTTTTCAGGATCTGTGTTGAAGTTGAGGTATGAAGGGTTGTCCTGAACTCTTAAGGGGAAGGTCTCAGCAAGGTGTCCGCTGGGGTTCTTCTCACCATAGAGGAGCTGGTCTGTTGCTTCGCCGACGCCCTGTCCTGAGAGGTACATCTCAAGAATTGCTGCAACGTCGTCTGCCCACGGTGTCTCAACCGGGCTTCCGTTGTGAAGAACAACTACTGTGTTCTCGTTAACTGCTGCCACTGCCTCGATGAGCTCGTTCTGCGCTGCGGGCATATTCATGTTGGCGCGGTCATATCCCTCAGATTCAATTACGTCGGGAAGACCTGCGAAAATTACAACAACATCAGCGCCCTTAGCTGCTGCTACTGCTTTTTCAAGCTCAGCCTTATCAAGGGGCTCGTCCTTCTGTCCCGGGAATCCCATTACATACTCTACATTTCTTCCCTTGGCCTTTGCTGATTCAAGGGCACTTGTTACCTTGGAAGAATTGATATGGCTTGAACCGCCGCCCTGGTATCTGGGGCTTTCTGCGTATTCACCGATATAAACAATCTTCTTGGAAGGATCAAGAGGTAAAATTCCATTATTTTCAAGAAGTACGCCACACTCTACAGCAGCTGCCACTGCCTTTTCATGGTCAGCATCTCTGTCGAATACTACGCCTTCCTTCTTATTATCAAGATAATCGTAAACAACTTTAAGAATTCTCTCGCAGGCTCTGTCAACAAGCTTTTCATCGAGACTTCCGTCCTTAACTGCTGCAACGATCTTAGCATCGTTAACGGATGAATCACCGGGCATCTCGAGCTCAAGTCCTGCTCTTACGCCCTGTACTCTGTCGTTTACTGCGCCCCAGTCTGTCATTACGAAGCCTTCAAAGCCCCAGTCGTCTCTGAGCACCTTGGTAAGAAGCCATTCGTTATCTGCAGAATAGGTTCCATTGATTTTGTTATAGGAGCACATCACGGTCTTGGGCTGTGATTCCTTAACCGCAATTTCAAATGCAGGGAAATAAATCTCGCGCATTGCTCTCTCTGAAACCTCAGAAGAATTGCTCATTCTGAAGTATTCCTGGTTGTTAAGTGCGAAGTGCTTGATACTTGTGCCTACATGTCTGCTCTGAACGCCATTGATGTAAGCTGCTGCCATTTTTCCTGCAAGATAAGGATCCTCTGAAAAATACTCGAAGTTTCTTCCGCAGAGAGGGCTTCTCTTGATGTTAACAGCGGGTCCAAGTACTATCGAAAGGTTCTCAGCCTGGCACTCATCGCCGATGGCTTCGCCCATTTTTCCTATCATGTCTGTGTCAAAGCTTGATGCTGTAGCGCATGCTGCAGGAAAACATACTGCCTTGATGCTATCGTTTATGCCGAGGTGGTCTCCCTCCTCATCCTGTTTACGAAGGCCGTGAGGTCCATCCGACATCATGAACTTCGGTATTCCGAGTCTTTCTACTGCTTTTGTATGCCAGAAATCGGCTCCTCCAAGGAGTCCTGCCTTTTCTTCAAGTGTCATTTCCGATACTAGTTTTTTAATGTCTGTTGCCATTTTATCCATCCTTTCCTAAAAGAAATCCAACAATATAAATATAGTATCTTAGGAGATTGGATGATATAATAAATCACATTGAAATATATGATATCACTTATTAAATTCCCTTAAGCCTTCCCCTTGGGGGGCGCTCGACGTCCGGGGGACGTCGGCTTAGCGCGGACCGAAGCGGAGCGTAGACAGGTGTCTGCGCAGCAGACGGATGAGGGGAACCTATCGAGAGGATACATGAAAAACACAGAAAAACTAATCCCACCCCAACCCGAGATTCTCCCCGACGCCGTCCCCTACCCGGACATCAATGAACCTGAAAAAATCCAATCGAATCTCGCTTTTCTTGAAAAATCCATACGAGACGATTACAAGGAAATTATCTCTTCCATCGATTCTCATCTTTTCATGACTCAGGATACTCCGGGTGCCGACACGGGAACGAGGCGTATTCAAGAGAAGGCTCTGTATTACTATGTTTCATCGGGAGATATAGCGAGAATAGATGAGATTGTGGCTTCTTCTGTGGAAAATGCTGATAAGATTACACGACCTGACAGTAATGTCTATGGAGAGGTGTCTGAGGATCCCCTACTTTATTCAAAATATATGTTGATTGCCAGTGTGACTCTGGCTACAAGAGCAGCAATTGACGGGGGGCTTGCTGAGCATATCGCCTACGCTATAAGTGATGGTTTCCTTCGTCACATGGATAAGCTGACTAATATTTCGAAGATAAATATGCTTAGCAATAAAGCGCTTCGCACCTTTACCTATGCTGTGCACGATTACAATTTCAGAAACTGTTCTCTCGTGACCAAGACCTGCTGCGATTATGTTTTAAGGCACCTTCATGATGATATCCGTATGAAAACCTTTGCAGAGCTTACCCACAGGTCTGCCAATTATATTTCGGATCTGTTCCAGAAGGAGCTGGGGGTTAGGCCAACTGTGTTTATAAGGGATAAGAAATTGGAATATGCCAGGGTTATGCTGGAGACTACGGAACTTCCGGTGAGTTCGATATCGGATTTGCTGGCGTTTCCGTCGACAAGTAGTTTTATAACGTATTTTAATAAAAAATACGGAACCACTCCACTGCAGTATCGCAGTAGAAGAAGTGGTTCCGTATGATAGTATAATTCCCCTCATCCGTCAGCTTCGCTGACACCTGTCTACGCTCCGCTTCGGTCCGCGCTAAGCCGACGTCCCCCGGACGTCGAGCGCCCCCCTAGGGGAAGGCTTTATATTTGCTTTGCGAAGGCTTTTTCTGCCTTAAGTCTTATGACACCTCAAATTTATATCCGATGCCCCAGATAGTTGCGATTCTCCAGGTGTCGTGGTCCTTAATTTTTTCACGGAGGCGCTTGATATGAACGTCGACTGTTCTGGTGTCGCCTACGTATTCATAGCCCCAGATCTGGTCAAGGAGCTGCTCTCTTGTGAACACTCTGTTCGGAGATGACGCAAGGAAATACAATAGCTCCAGTTCCTTGGGGGGCATATCGATTCTTGATCCCTGATAGTTAACAGAGTAATTGGTCATATTGATTTCGAGATCCTGGTACTTTACGACCTTGTCATCTGAAGTTTCTGTTTCTGTTACAACAGGCTTGTATCTTCTAAGGACGGCCTTTACTCTGGCCACAAGCTCCTTCGAATCAAAGGG
Source organism: Butyrivibrio sp. AC2005 (assembly GCF_000424145.1). Taxonomy (GTDB): domain Bacteria; phylum Bacillota; class Clostridia; order Lachnospirales; family Lachnospiraceae; genus Butyrivibrio. Next base: position 61,338 of record NZ_KE384142.1, on the reverse strand, counting down.
CTTTTCCATGTAATCATCCGCGCCCATCTCAAGGCCAAGAACCTTGTCAAATACTTCGCCCTTGGCTGAGAGCATTATTATTGGTGTCTGTGATTTGGTTCTTAGTTCTCTGCAGACCTGATATCCGTCTATGCCCGGGAGCATCAGATCAAGGAGAACCAGGTTTGGTTTAAATGTGTCAAATGCTGAAAGTGCTGATTCTCCGTCACCTACTATGAGAGTGTCGAAGCACTCCTTGATCAGGTAGAGTGAAATCAGCTCTGCGATGTTATTGTCGTCGTCGACGATTAAAATTTTCTGCTTTGTTACCATACAACCCTCATCCGCCCCTTCTGGGCACCTTCCCCCTTAGAAAGGGGGAAGGCTTTAATTTATTCATCCGCCTTACACAGTATTTATTTCATATACTATGCAGCATTTTATTTTTCATACTCTGCACATGGCATCAATTTCAATCACTTTATGAATGTCACTATCGTCACACCGGAGTCTCCTTCGCCGAATTCCCCAAGCTTGAATGACTTAACATAAGGTGCAGCCTTAAGGTGGTCGTGGACTGCCTGGCGCAGGATTCCTGAGCCCTTGCCGTGGACAATTCGCACGGAAGGGAGGTGTGATACGTAAGCGCTGTCTAAGTATTTATCCAGCTCGGCTATAGCATCGGCGCTGTTTAAGCCGATGAGATTGAGCTCTGTTCTGATGTTTCTGGCACCGGACAGATCCATTTTGTGCTGTCCGTAGAACTTCTTCATCTGCTCCTTGCCGTTTTCCTCTTTGATAAGCTCGAGGTCATCTATGTGAGCTCTTGATTTCATAATACCACACTGAACCATAACATTCCCATCCTTATCGGGTTTTGAGCTGATGGTTCCTTTCATTCCCATGGAGATGATTCTGACTGAATCCCCCAGGTGGATCTGTGTGGGCTTAAGCTTTTTGTGATTGGCACCGGAAGGCTTATTCTTGATGGAAAGCTTCTGGTTCTTATCAGAGATCTTCTTATTTACACTCTGACGCGCTCTCTCAAGGTCCTGCATGGGGATTCCTGCCTCGGCTTTGCGCATGGTTCTTATGGTCTCATCCGCTGCGTCCTTGGCCTCCTGAAGGATTTCCCTTGCTTCCTCATGTGCCTCGCGAAGAATCTTCTCCCTTGATTCGTCTAGCTTTGTCTGCTTGCCCTGGAGTTCTTCCTTCAGCTGCTCAACCTCTTTGCGGTATCTCTCGATTTCAAGTCGCTCATTTTCTATGGTGACTCTGCTGTTTTCAAGGTCTGTTAAAAGGTCCTCGAATTTCCTGTTGTCCTGGCTTATCTGCTCGCCTGCGGCATCGATGATTTCCTGCGGAAGCCCCAGCCTCTTGGAAATAGCAAAGGCATTACTTTTTCCCGGAACACCGATAAGAAGTCTGTAGGTAGGTCTGAGGGACTCTACGTCGAATTCGCAGCTGGCGTTCTGTATTCCTTCCGTCGTAAGCGCATAGACCTTGAGTTCGCTGTAGTGAGTTGTTGCCATGGTCCTGATTCCGCGCTCATGCAGATAGTTCAGTATTGAAATCGCAAGAGCCGCACCCTCTGTGGGATCCGTTCCCGCACCCAGCTCATCAAAGAGGCAGAGCGAGTTTTCATCCGCATTTGCAAGTATCTGCACGCAGTTGGTCATATGTGATGAGAAGGTGGAGAGGCTCTGCTCTATGCTCTGCTCGTCACCTATGTCTGCGTATATCTCATTGAAAACTGACAGCTCAGATCTGTCCCCTGCAGGGATTGCAAGTCCTGCCTGCCCCATTAGTGTCAGCAGGCCCACTGTTTTCAGCGTGACCGTCTTACCTCCGGTGTTGGGACCTGTGATGATAACCATATCAAAGTCCTTGCCGGCGTAGACATCTATCGGCACCGCTTTCTTCTTATCAAGAAGGGGATGTCTTCCCTTTATGATATTGAAGTAGTGATTTTCATTAAAAATGGGTGTAATCGCGTTCTGGGTGAGCGCAAGTGAAGCCTTGGCAAACACGAAGTCCAGCTCTGTCATTATCTTTGCATTGTCAGACAGGGCAGTGAGGTAGCTTCCGACCTCCTCCGAAATGCGGGCGAGGATCACATCTATCTCTGCCTTCTCCATTCCTGCCAGCTCCCTGAGCTTGTTATTGAGCTCAACAATGACTGCAGGCTCTATGAAAAGTGTGGATCCTGTAGATGACTGGTCATGCACGATACCGTTGACCTGGCTCTTGTACTCTGCCTTAACCGGTACGCAGTAACGATCGCCTCTCATGGTAACGACTGCCTCCTGAAGGTAGGAACGCAGTGAACCGTTAACCATTTTTCCCAGCTGATCATGAATTCTGTCGCCTGTAATCTGTATGTCCCGCCTGATATGTCTGAGTGTCGGGCTGGCATCGGAGGATATCTCGTCCTCTGATATTATGCATCGTCTGATCTCCTGTGACACAGGTGTCAGAGGCTCAAGTCCGTCAAAGAAATCCGTAAGAACGTCCCTTGTATCCTCTTCCTTATCTGATCTTCCGTAGCTTTTTACTCTGTTAACGTTATCCAAAAAGCTTGCTATATTTAGCAGCTGCGGCGCATCCAGTGAGCTTCCAATCTTCAACGCCTTCAAATACCCCGATATATCCCTGTTACTTCCAAAGGATACGGAGCCCTTTTTAAAAATCCTTGAAATAGCAGCCTCGGTCTTCTTCTGATTCCTCTGAATCTCCCTGATGTCCGATGAGGGAAGGAGTTCCCGGCACATTTTCTTTCCGGGTTCAGAGGAGGCATGGTCTGCGAGCTGCTCTATAATCTTGTCGTACTCAAGTACGTGTAAAACTTTTTCATTCATTATGATTCAACCCTGGTATCAAATAGGTTGCTCTCCATTAATCTGTTATATCCGAGCCAACCTACTTCGTTTGTGTTATTTAGTATCTCTGTAAAGGTTTCGAGTTTGGCATCAGTGTTGTCTGCAAGGTGAAGGGCCATGGCCTCTATGATTGCAGGCATTTTGGGTGAGCCGTATTCATATTTTCCGTGATGGGATAAGATGCAGTGCTGAAGCTCCTGCTTTAAGAGCACGGGAAAATCAGCGATGTCCCTTATTTTATCTGCTACCATCTCACTACCCATTACGATATGTCCGAGGAACTGTCCCTCATCTGTGTAATCATTCATAGGGAAAAGTGAGAGCTCACGCGTTTTTCCTATATCATGGCAGATTGCGGCCGTAATAAGGAGGTCCCTGTTAATTGCAGGATATGCCTTTGAAAAATAGTCGCACATCCTGGTCACGCTTAAGGTGTGCTCAAGAAGTCCGCCCACAAAGCCGTGATGAACCGATTTTGCAGCTGAGGATTTACGAAAAGCCTTGATGAATTCCTCATCCTTTACAAAAAGTGCATCGAGTAGTGCCTTAAGGTATTTGTTGCCAACAGTATTAATAATGGCAAGGAGATCCTTGTACATCTCGTCGTTATTCTTAGAAGACACGGGCAGATAGAGTGACTCGTCGTATTCTCCCTCGTGACAGAGGCGTGCTCTCTTGATGTTAATCTGAAGCGCCCCGTTAAAGCTGGTGACTTCACCGTATACATCGATATAGTCGAGGGAGTCAAAGTCGTCGATTCCCTCACTGTTTGGCTCCCATACCTTGGCATCCACGGTTCCGGTCTTGTCCTGTAATATCACGGAATAATATGTTTTTCCGTTCTTCGTGGTTGCCGCCTGCATGTGCTTGCAGAAATATATGTCAGCTACTCTGTCGCCGCTGTTTAGATCTTTGATAAATTTCATGTGTTTCTCCCATTCTTGCCCCTCATCCGGCGCTTCGCGCCACCTTCCCTCCAAGGGGAAGGCTTTAAATGAGAAGCCTTTCTAATATTGATTTCCCCTTGGGGG
>NZ_KE384142.1:0-57304 GCF_000424145.1 Butyrivibrio sp. AC2005 | reverse complement strand
GGGGGAAGGCTTTAAATGAGAAGCCTTTCTAATATTGCCTTCCCCTTGGGGGGAAGGTGGCGCGAAGCGCCGGATGAGGGGATTCATCATTCTCCACTTACAGTTGAATTCCCCGCCGTTATATCAATCGTCAGATCAACATAACCTTCCGTCGCCTGTCGCATGAGCACCAGGTGCACTTCCTCGCCGGGTTTTATATTTCTCAATTTGGATATAAAGGTATCATATCCATCTACCTGCTCGTCATTGATCGCAGTTATGATGTCTCCGCTCTGCACACCTGCCAGCATAGCAGGAGAATCCATCTCCGTCCTTGTTACGTAAACACCCTCCGGCAGTTCCTCACTGTCACGAAGAGACTGGGGAACGGTCTGCCCATGAATTCCCAAAAAGCCTCTTGCCTTTTCATTTGACAAATCCTCTATAAGTGCGCGAAGCTCTGTGATTCCGATGGCACAAAGGGTATTAGGCATATTTGAATTATTGTAATTCATATCAATAAAGCCAACTACTGAGCCTGACAGATTTATAATGGCTCCGCTGGCGTTACTGCTTCCGCTCATGTCAGTTGTAAGCAGCATATATTTTGAATCAGGCAGGTCAAGGACAGAATTATCTGAAGTCACAAATCCATAGCAAATAGATCCCTGAATTCCCGTGGGACTTCCGATTGCTATTACAGGCGTACCCGTCACAACTCCGGAGCTTGAGCTTCCGAGGGGAGCTGTCTTTATATTCTCCCTGGTCGTATCATCAACAATCCTGTTTTTTACCGCAAGTATGCTGAGCCCCGTTATGCCATCGCTCATCTTCAGGTAAGCACTTGTAGTACTTCCGTCAAAAAAAGTAACCTGTATTGATTCAGCGTCATCTATCGCAGAAGTCTGGGTAAGTATCAGATACTCAGCGCCGTTATCAGCGACTATAACACCTGAAGTCTGGCCCTCACTCTCGTAGGGGTTATTGATCCAGTTGGTGTCCGAGGTCTTGGATGTTACCGTAACTATGCTCTTTGCAGTATTTGTAGCCACTGTTTTTAAAGAAGCATACATCTCGATGTAATCGGAGGAGTCAAAATGGTAAGAACTCATCTCCTGCTGCATCCTTGATATCTCTGAGGAAGCCATGTCTATAGCAACACTCGCAGCCTCAGCAGCTATGGCGTTATCATCGGCATACATATCCTCAGGCTTCATCTCATCCGTTACGGTCTCCTCTGTCAACGCAATAGGCGCAGGAGATTCCTCTGGATAAAGCTTATTATTGATCACAGGTGAGAGAAAAACGAATGTCAGGCATGCTACCGCACCGAACACCACTGCCAACGTCGTGGTTATCAGTGTCCTTCGTAAGAGCTTTTTCTTATTTATGGGTCGCTGCTTGATTTTTTCCCTCATGAAATCAGCCCTGGCTATAGGACTTTTTTCAGGATCAAGCCTTTCATCTTCAGAACCGTGCTTTTTTTCTTCCATAACTGCCTCTGATAATTACTTTTTCTCTAGCCTATCGATGAATCTTCTAAGTCTCTCCATGGCCTTCTTGAGGTCATCAAGTGAATAAGCGTAGGAGATTCTAAGGAAGCCTTCACCGCAGTCTCCGAATGCATTTCCGGGCACAACCGCAAGCTTCTCCTCCTGAAGAAGTCTTGTGGCAAACTCATCACTTGTCATTCCGAACTTCTTGATGCAGGGGAAAATATAGAACGCTCCAAAGGGCTCAAAGCATGGAAGTCCCATATCCCTGAGCTCGTGGATAAGGTATCTTCTTCTCTGATTGTACTGATCCCTCATCATCTTTACGTCATCATCACCGTTTTTCAGTGCCTCGACTGCAGCGTACTGGCTGGTTGTGGGAGCGCACATTATTGCGAACTGGTGGATCTTGGTCATCTGCTCAATAATTATCTCCGGTCCGCAGGCATATCCCAGTCTCCATCCGGTCATGGCGTAGGCCTTTGAAAAACCGTTGATCAGAATTGTTCTCTCATACATTCCGGGTATTTCCACAATTGAGACATGTTTATCCCTGTATGAAAGCTCGCTGTAAATCTCATCGGATATTACATACAGATCCTTCTCTATGATCACCTTGGCAATGGCCTCAAGATCTGCTTTCTCCATAATCGCCCCTGTCGGGTTGTTGGGAAAAGGCAGCACAAGAATCTTGGTCTTGTCCGTTACGTTATCAAGGATCTCCTGAGCTGTAAGTCTGAACTCATTTTCCTCTTTAAGTTCTATTATTACAGGCTTGGCTCCGGCCAGAATAGCACAGGGCTCGTAGGATACGTAGCTAGGCTGAGGGATAAGTACCTCATCCCCGGGATCTACCATAGCTCTGATAGCAAGGTCAATCGCTTCCGATCCGCCGACAGTAACAAGAACCTGTTTACCCGGTTCGTACTCCACATTCTGTCTTCTTTTCAGATAGTTACAGATTTCAACCTTAAGCTCTAATAATCCTGAATTGGATGTATAAAAAGTACGTCCCTTTTCAAGGGAGTATATGCCCTCATCTCTGATATGCCACGGTGTATCGAAGTCAGGTTCGCCTACACCGAGGGATATTGCACCGTCAATGGTCTTAACAACATCAAAAAATTTACGGATGCCCGAGGGCTTTATGTCTACAATTTTCTCAGATAGCGGATTCCTCATGGCGTAATTTTCTCCCTTGTATCATCATATTTTTTTGTCAGAATTGTTCCGTGCTCCTTGTACTTCTGCAAAATAAAGTGTGTAGAGCAGCTAAGAACAGTATCAAGCGGAGAGAGCTTGTTTGTCACAAAGCTTGCAACCTCCTTAAGACTTTTGCCCTCAAGCATAACCATGAGGTCAAAGCCGCCTGACATTAGATATACACTTGTAACTTCGGGATATTTGTAGATGCGCTCTGCAATGGAATCAAAGCCTATGCCCCTCTGAGGTGTGACCTTGACCTCAATAAGTGCCATTACTTTGTCGATTGAGGTCTTGGACCAGTCGATCATTGTATGGTAACCACAGATGATTCCTTCGTCTTCAAGCGCTCGAAGCTCATTCGCGACGTCTATTTCAGGCTCACCTAAAAGTACCGCCAGCTCGGATACACCTATACGGCTGTTCTTGTCAATTGTGCGAAGTAATTCGTCTCTGTTTACCATTATCTTCTCCTCCAACTCTTTTAATAAAGCAATATTCTACCTATTATACCATAAATCTCACTATTTCATCTGCCTGAGGCTTATCAAGATATCTCACTTCATCATCATTTCTGATAATCCTGTCGTTTTTATCTGTGGTTACTCCTATGACCGTTGCTGCTATACCTTCATTTTCAAGGGCTCTCACAACCGCCTCGCCGTCAGGTGCCAGCAGTAAAAGTGCTCCGCCCGAAACCAACTGATATGGATTTACACCTAAATGATTGGTTATCTCCACAGTCTCCTGTTTTATCGGAATCTTCTTGAGGTCAACCTCAAGGCCGCATTTTGCTCTCTCAGCGATTTCCCACAGAGCTGCAAAAATTCCGCCCATTGAGATATCATGAAGATAATATGCTCCATTCTTAATGGCCACCTCTGCATCTTTTCTTATGGAAATAAGCTCCTTAAAATTCTGTGCCTCTCTGATCATGTAGTCAGGAAGCCTCTCTGAGAGTTTTTCATGGCAGTTTTTCGAAAGGATAGCAGTCCCTTCTATTCCTGCCCATTTTGTCATAACTATGGAAAGTCCATTCCCATTTTCACTTATAGTTAGGACTTCTTTTCCTGTCACATTTACTGTTATAACCGGTCTCTTCACAGCATCCGAGACCTCAGTATGTCCGCCTTCAATGGTTATACCAAGGTCATTTGCCGCGTGTACTACGCTTCTCATTATGTTCTTAAGCTCTGATTCTTCAGCTTCCGCAGGCAGTAAAATGCTAATGACCGCCATTAGCGGAACTCCGCCCATGGCAAATATATTATTGGCTGCATTGTGCATCGCATAATAGCTTGCGTCCTCAGAAGCTATAGTAAATGTAGCTATAGAGGATAGCAGCTTTTGCCCGTTTTCATCTATAGAATAAGCGCAGTCTGATTTTGCAGCTGCGCTTACCTTATTAGAATCACTCTGTATTATCTTTAGTACTGAGCGTTTAAGCACGCTCTCAGTAACTTTTCCGATTCTCATGTATTAATTTGCTCCGTTTGTTCACTCCGCAGGATCGATAGGTGCCGGTACCTCTTCCGGTTCAGGATCGATAGGTGCCGGTGTGTCTCCCTCAGCGGGTGCAGGGGCAGGTGTAGGTTCTGCTGCCGGTGCAGGTGTCTGCTCTGCGGGAGTCTCTGCAGGCGTTTCTGCCGGAGTTTCGGCAGGTGTCTCAGCCGGTGCCTGCTGTGCATCGAGCTGTGCCTGTGCAGATGCAGCCTGAGCTGCTGCCGCTGCCTGTGCTGCCTCAACGTCTCCGCCCTGTGCCGCAACCTGCTGCACTGCTGCAATAGCTCCTGCTACGGCTCTTATCTGGTTGATATCGCCTGTCGCAATCGCTGTAGAAATCTGCGCTGCAGCTGTCGGGTCTGAGGTAGCTGTTCCAACAGTTATGATCCTTGGAACCATCTTATAATTACTGGAGTTGATTACTTCTCTGCTTGATTCTGTGCCATTTTCATAAGTAATCTTCCAGAGCTGTGCCTTATAACCTATATGTGCCGCCTGAGTAGTTACGGATCCGATAGGTGAAGATCCATCAGCTACTATCTGGTCAGCTCCTGCAGGTATTGTCTCAAGTACCTCGCTCTCGAACTCAACCTTGTGAGTAGAAGGTCTTGTCTCAACACCGTAGATTGTAAATGTTATATGCTTATCGCTTGTGGTAACACCTTCTATATAGATAGGATATTCCGTACTGTTGACGAATTTAAAGTTCTTTCCGCCATTCTCAGCAATAGCAGCATCCATAGAAGGATCAACATAGCTGATGATCATGGAGTGGTTATGTCTCTCAGTGACCTCAAGCTCAGCCTTAAGTACTGCGTTGTAAAGTGTAGTGGAAACCTGACAGATACCACCGCCGACACTTTCAACAACTATTCCGTTCAGGTATGATCCTGCAGGGAAATATCCATTTTCCTCTGTAAAAGGTGTAATAGCTCCAAGGACAGAGAACTCCTCACCGGGATATAGCGTTGTTCCGTTTATCAGCTTGCATCCGTTAGCAACGTTGGCACTTCTGGCCTTACCTGATGACGAATAGCTTGTAGTAAATGTACCGAGTACATCTCCTACTCTGCTGAGATCCTCATAGCTTCCCTGAGGTTCATCAACATCCATTTCTACCTGAATTGTGCAATCCTGATGGTTCCACTCGTTCTTAACATAATCCTTTATCTTAGTAAGGGATGCCTGCTCATTCAGAATATATCCTGTCTGACCGTCTGCAACCGTGAATCCGCTCTCAGTTTTTGTAAGTGTGTAATTTTTCTTGGAAACGTTAAAGGGTGCGCAGTCAACATCAAGAACCTGATATATAGCATCATCGTTGAATGAATACTCTATATTAAATCTCTTGGTGCTGTGCTCCAAATCCTTCATAGCTTTGTAGCGCTTAATGATGTTGCCCTCTCTGCAAAGAGCGTAGGCTTCATCCACTACCTCAGTATTTGCCCATCCGAGTCCCAAGTCGGCCATAGTCACAACAACGGTCTGGCTATCCTCCATACCCTTCAGGGTTACGTTCTTTGCTCGCAGCTGCTCAATATACTGATTAACAGCATCAGTTGCCTGCGCAGTTGTCATGCCGGAAACATCAACATCACCAATAAAAACACCTTGATGAATAGTATCTGAAGCTGCCTCTGCTTTGCTTGCCGGAAGAACAAGTGCAAGCGTAAGCGCCATCAGACAAAGAAACATAAATTTTTTCATAAACTTCTCCATTTCGCCACTTTTCTGGCAAATACCGGTGTTATATAATCAAAATGAAAGACTGCTTGCAAGCGGAATGACCAATGCAAGAATCAGCACAGCGATGATTATCGCAGAAATGACCTTTCTGTTTTTACCGGAATTAAAAAATCTTAACATAAGTATACTCCTCATTTTCTGAAAGGATATTATAAATGAGATTACCCGTTTTTACAAGTTTTATCATGATAGTCCTTATCACCAACCTGGCTATCCGCAGGAGCAATGCCAAGGCCCGCAAGGACGAGGAGGATTTCTGGAACAAGGAGCTTAAAGCCAACAGCACCAGAAGAAAAAGCCTCGACTCCCTTAATTACATAACCATTCCCGTGGAGAGGCTCCCCTTTGGAGTCGTGCAAAATAACGACGAGATAGATTATTGTGAAAAGAACATCATGCGCCTTACTGACCAGAAGATTGTCAATTTCACAGGTATAACCAACACGGATCTTAAGCTTGAATACGGCGCCCCAAACATTACACTCCTTACAACCTACGACCAGAACTACACCACTTTGGTGACCATGCTGCAAAAATGGGCGAAGGAACTCAGCGACGCCGGTTTTTATGAAGAAGCCGTCTCCATCCTGGAATTTTCAATTTCCACCAAGTCCGACGTGACCGCTTCCTATAAGCTCCTCTGCGACCTGTATAAAAACAAGCTATCCCTCAGCGACACCGAGATAAAGAAAAAGATTGAGAATATCCTTCCCATCGCAGAATCACTCAACTCGCTCAGCCGGGATAATATAGTTAATATCCTTAATGCATGTTAAAAAGACTTGCCTTAGTGAGGCATAGTTGAAATAAAAAGCCTTCCCCTTAGATGACAAGTGTCTGCAAAGCAGACGGGCGAGGTCTCCCTCGCCCGTCTGTATTTTTATAGTATCGTCGGTCCCTGTCCAATTGAAACCGTATAGAAAGTTGCATCATATCCTATCTTATCACGATAAGCCTTTCCAACCTTCTCCTTGAATTCCTCAACAGCCTCATCCTTTACAATAGAAACGGTACATCCGCCGAATCCGCCACCGGTCATTCTTGAACCGATAACTCCCGGAATCTTCCACGCCTCCTCAGCAAGTGTATCAAGCTCTACTCCTGTAACATCATAATCGTCACGAAGTGAGATATGTGACTGCTTCATGAGTTCGCCGAATTTCTCAAGGTTTCCTTCCTTAAGTGCAGCAACAGCCTCGATTGTGCGCTGGTTCTCGTATACAGCGTGCTTAGCCTTAACTCGTCTGTCGTCATCCTTGATTGCATCCTTGTGAGCCTCGAATTCCTCTTCTGTAAGGTCACCAAGAGTCTTGATGTCAACAACTGCCTGAAGCTCCTCAAGAGCCTTCTCGCAGGCACTTCTTCTATCGTTATATGCTGAATCTGTGAGCTTATGCTTCTTATTGGTGTTGCTGATGATAATTTTGGCACCCTTTAAGCTGATAGGAGCATACTCGAATGATAAGTCCGCAGTATCAAGGAAAATTGCATTTCCTTCCTTACCCATAGCAACAGCAAACTGATCCATGATTCCACAGTTACAGCCGTTGAAGTTGTTTTCAGAGTACTGACCGATAAGTGCAAGATCCTGATTTGTAACATCAAAACCGTAAAGGTCTCTTAAGATAAAACCTGTAAGTACTTCAAGTGATGCTGAAGATGAAAGGCCTGAACCATTAGGAATATTTCCATAAATAATCATGTCAAATCCGGTATCAAGCTTAAAGCCTTTCTTCTCAAAAGCCCATACAACACCAACAGGATATGCTGTCCAGCCTGCGTTTCTTGATGCGTCAAGATCATCAAGAGAAGCCTCGATTACCTTTGCATTGTCAAAATTCATTGAGAAGAAACGCATTTTTCTGTCGCTTCTCTTTGCTGCGGCGCCATAAGTTCCGATTGTCAGTGCGCAGGGGAATACATGGCCTCCGTTGTAGTCTGTGTGCTCACCGATAAGATTAACTCGGCCGGGAGCAAAGTATGCCTTTACGGCATCATTTTTTCCATACTGTTCTTCGAAGCCCTTGAGTACGGCTTCCTTCATGTTCTGTTCCATTTTTTTGTCCTTCCTAAACCCTCATCCGGCACTTCGTGCCACCTTCCCCCAGAGGGGGAAGGCTTTATATTTTTTCTTTCTTTCTTAATCTAATAAGATCAATTCTTAATCTAATAAGATCAATTCTTAGCAGCCTGGAGGAGCTTCTCGCGGAGCTGTACTTCAATCTGGGAAAGCTCTGCCTCTGCATTCCTTCTCTTTTCCTTGCCTTCAGTCTGTATCTTCATAACCTCATCGAGTGTTGAGATCAGTGTCTCGTTAGTGTGCTTCAATGTCTCCATGTCTACGATGCCTCGCTCGGATTCCCTGGCTGCTTCAATTGATGCAACCTTAAGCATATCTGCATTCTTCTTAAGAAGCGCATTTGTCATGTCGTTAACTTCTCTCTCTGCCTTAGCTGCCTGTGCTGAATGCTCGATACCGATGGCGATTACCATCTGGTTTTTCCAAAGAGGAATTGTGTTAACGATTGTTGACTGAATCTTCTCAGCCATTGCTGTGTCTGCACTCTGAACCATACGGATCTGAGGTCCTGTCTGCATGGCAATTGTACGTGTAAGCTCAAGGTCATAGATTTTCTTCTCAAATCTGTCGCAGAGAGATGCCAAATCTTTAGCTGCCTGAGCATCCTCAGGAAGTCCAGACTGCTCTGCCTTCCTCTGAGCTTCAACAAGCTCGGTTGCTCTAACCTGCTCGAGCTTCTTCTTACCTGCAATGATGTACATTGAAAGCTCTTTATAATAGTTGAGATTCAGCTTGTACATATTGTCGAGAGTTGCCACATCCTTCATGAGCTGCATCTGATGTCTCTCAAGCTCATTACTGATTGTCTCAACGTTCTTCTCAACGCTTGTGTATCTCGCCTTTAATGCGGTAACCTTGTTGGCACTCTTCTTGAAAAGAGCCTTAATTCCCTTCTCGTCTTCCTCAACGTCGAAGTTCTTAAGCTCTGTAACAAGTCCGGTAATCATATCTCCGACCTGTCCCATGTCCTTAGTGCGCACATTATCAATGGCTTTTTCTGAAAAATCTGCCATCTTCTTCTGTGTGCCTGCGCCGTAGTTCATGATCCCCTGTGAGTTAGTTAAGTCGATCTGATCTACAAAAGCATCGATCTGCTTCATCTCTTCCGGTGAAAGCTGTGCTTCCTTAGCTGCCTGCTCCACTGTCGGTGCAGGTGCCGCAGCTGCTGCCGCGGGTGCTTCAGCCTCCGCTACAGGTGCATCGAAAGATAATGTCGGTGCCGCATTCTCAAACTCTTTAAACTCGTCTCCCATTTTACTTCCTCCAACTAATTTTTTCTTTTCAAAATGTTCCAAAAAACATACATTTACGACTGTAAATAATTGTTAAAACTTAAGCTCTACTTTTCCGTCACTTGCTGTCTGTGACTGAGGCTGAGCTGCTGCCTGCGCTCCGGGTGCTGCCTGAAAAGCTGTTCCTCCAAACTCAAGTGGCTGAGTAGCCATCTGAGGCTGTGGCTGTGCTGAAAACTGCGGAACAGGCTGCTCACCTGCCTGAATCTTATCAAGGGCATCCTCTGTGAGGCCGTCCTGAGCCATCATTGTTTTCATAACCGAAATATCAGAAGATATATCCCACGCCATATCCTGGAACAGACTATCCAGAAGGTTTTCAAACGCATCGTTTATAACATCGATAGCGTCCTCGATTTCCTTCTTGGTCTGGGTGATGTTAACACCAACCTCGGGCTGTTTATCAAGATCCGCATAAGCCTGTAAAAGCTTTGTGGTGGTGGGCAGATAATACTCCATAAATTTCTTAAGGTCATCCGCACATCCGGGATCCTTTTCAACCTGAGTGAATATCTTCTTCATGATGCCTTCAAGCTTGTATATCTTAGCAGACATCTCATCACCGGGAATTGCGTCATTTAACTGCTGTATCTGTCTGATATACGCGTTTCCTTCGTTTATTACCGCTCTCGCACGGGAATCAGTAGTATTTAAAGCACTGTCAGTCTGTACTCCGCCTGCATTTGCAGCTGCAGCAGCTTTTAGTTTTTCCTGATTCTCAGCAAACTCTCTGTCCTGTCTTGACTTCTCTGCTTGAAGATACTGTGCAAAGGCACGCTCCGAAAGCATAACTGTTGTCTCGTTCTGATCAAGTCTTGCAGTGGGCAGGAAATCCTTTTTCATCATCTTCTTAATATTGGAAAGAACTGTGTCAGAGCGCTCCCCAGCCGCTATTGCCAGGTCGCTTACCGCAAAGTATTCTGCATTTCCAAGAATTTTTCCATATTTATTAAAAATTCTTGCCAGCTTCTTTTCATCTGATCCCGCCTTAATCAGGAGGCCGCACACTGCCGTTATTGCAAGGAAAAGAACTCCCGGCCAGATGCTTGCGTCTATAAGTGCTCCTAAAGCAGCCACTCCCCAGAAGGATGCTCCGACTATTCCGAATACAACTTTTCCCATTCCCTGGTTGTAGCCGACGGTTCTTGTGAAGAATGGTGTTCTTCGTCCCGCACTTGCGTAATTAACAGTTTTAACAGTAGAAGCTTTTCCGCTAAAATTCTGGGAAGGATTGGCTTTTGCTGCCTTAACCGCGTCCTCTATTGAATTTTTCAGCGAGCTGCTAAGGTTGTTGTAGTTGCCCGTCTCGACAGCTTTCTCAACCTCTTTTAATATTTTATTGCTCGCGTTGTAAATCTTGTCATAATCTCCCATAATTTACCATCCGCTCATATATATAATTCAATAAAAATCCACAGTCTTCATTTTATAATAAGATTTTACAAAACACAATGATAGTGCGCACTTCTTACGCGTCTTTAATTCATCTGTTTTGGCAATTTTATGGTATTATGGTACGTGAGGTTTACCTTATAAACAATAAAAAAGAGGGTATTATTATGGACAGACAGAATCTGACACTATTAACCGACCTGTACGAGCTGACAATGATGCAGGGTTACTTCAAAAACAAGTCTCAGAACGAAACAGTTATATTTGATGCTTTTTTCAGAACTAACCCCTTCGGCGGCGGCTATTCCATAATGGCAGGCCTGGAACAGCTTATCCAGTACATCAAGGAGCTGCACTTCGATGAAGAGGATATAAATTATCTTAGAAGCGTTGGCATTTTTGATGAAGAATTCCTTGATTATCTCAGGGATTTCAAGTTCAGCGGAGATATTTATTCTATTCCCGAAGGAACTCTTATTTTTCCCCGCGAGCCCCTTGTAAAGGTTATCGCTCCCATCATGGAGGCTCAGCTTGTTGAGACAGCTATTCTTAATATAATCAATCATCAGTCGCTTATCGCCACAAAGGCTGCGCGTATCTGCTATGCAGCTCAGGGCGACGGTATCATGGAATTTGGCCTGAGGCGCGCTCAGGGTCCTGATGCAGGTACCTATGGCGCAAGAGCTGCTGTTATCGGCGGTTGCGTCGGCACCAGCAATGTGCTCTGCGGTCAGCTTTTTGATATTCCTGTAAAGGGAACACATGCCCACAGCTGGATCATGAGTTTCCCTGATGAATATACAGCTTTCAAGACTTATGCAAAGCTTTATCCTTCAGCCTGCATTCTTCTTGTAGATACTTATGACACCTTGAATTCCGGTGTTCCCAACGCTATTCGCGTTTTTAAGGAGATGAAAGAGGAGGGTATTGATCTTTCCTTCTACGGAATCCGCCTTGACAGCGGTGACCTTGCTTATCTCTCCAAGAAGGCAAGAAAAATGCTTGATGAAGCCGGTTTCCCGGATGCTGTAATTTCCGCATCCAATGACCTTGATGAATATCTTATTTCATCCTTAAAGACTCAGGGTGCCGCAATCACTTCCTGGGGTGTTGGAACCCACCTTATCACAGCTAAGGACAATCCGTCCTTCGGCGGTGTTTACAAGCTTGCAGCCATTAAAGGTGAGGATGGTAACTTCATCCCCAAGATCAAGCTGTCTGAGAACTCTGAGAAGGTTACCAACCCCGGCAACAAGAAGATTTATCGTGTCTACGAGAAGACCAGCGGCAAGATCAAGGCTGATCTTATCTGTCTCGAGAATGAGACCTTTACGGAAGATAAGCAGCTTCTTCTCTTCGATCCGCTTGAGCCCTGGAAAAAGACTTTACTTCCCGCAGGTTCCTTTACTCTTCGTGAGATTATGGTTCCTATCTTCAAAAACGGTGAGTGCGTCTACACTTCACCCAAGACTATGGAGATCAGGGGTTACTGCCTGAAGGAGCAGGATACCCTCTGGGATGAGACAAGACGTCTCTTCAATCCTCATGAGGTGCATGTGGATCTGTCCAAACGCCTGTATGATACAAAGATGAAGCTCCTCGACCAGATGAGCGGCCTCGATATGACAAATGTAGAGAATTAAAAAGGAAGCCATGTGAGCTGCGCTCACATGGCCTTTATTTCATCCCCCTCTGGTGGATGAAACCCAAAAGTCTTACCCTTTATGGGGGCGTAAATCCTAAAGCCTTCCCCTTAGGGAACGGAATCCTAAAGCTTTCCCCTTAGGGAACGGAATCCTAAAGCCTTCCCCTTAGGGAACGGAATCCTAAAGCCTTCCCCTTGGGGGGAAGGTGCCCCGAAGGGGCGGATGAGGGGAACTCTGCCTATTGCTTTCATCTAATGCCTTTTCCTTAGTGATGCCATTTAAGCATTGACCAAAACAGAGAAATAACCAACATCCTACTCGAAAGCGGATAAGAGGACCTTCTCACATATTTCCTTTTATTTACAGGAGTACCATATGCCAAACTCATATAATCCAAATCTAAAAAACAATTCACAAAAGCTCCGCAAAAATATGACAAAGGAAGAACGTCATCTCTGGTATGACTTTTTAAAAACTCTTCCTGTAACCATTAACAGACAAAAAATCGTAGGTCCTTATATACTTGATTTTTACTGTGCGAAGTCAAAAATGGCTATTGAATTGGATGGATCTCAGCACTTTGAACAAGACGGAAAAGCTTCAGATACAGAGCGTGATAATTATTTAAAACAAATGGGAATTGTGGTTTTAAGATATCCTAATAACGAAATTAATAGGCATTTTGAAGCTGTTTGCGAAGATATTGCAAGGCATCTGGGGATAATAAAATAATATT
This sequence comes from Butyrivibrio sp. AC2005, assembly GCF_000424145.1. GTDB lineage: Bacteria > Bacillota > Clostridia > Lachnospirales > Lachnospiraceae > Butyrivibrio. The sequence goes on along the minus strand of NZ_KE384142.1, from coordinate 44,234 downwards.
TGATATAAATGTAAATAGTGATAAACATCTATAACATGCATTTTTAATAAGTGTTTTTCATACTCATATATTATATATAAATATATTGTATATATGTATATTTTATATAAGTATTTTTTATATACACATATGTCGTAAACTTCCAGGAAACATATACCGGTTCCCCTCATCCGGCGCTTCGCGCCACCTTCCCCCCAAGGGGAAGGCTTTAAATTGTTGTCTCAAAAAGTGAATTCCACCAAAAAGGCTTTAAAATAAAAGACCATGTGAGCTGCGCTCACATGGTTCCTTTTTTATGGTCGTACGGATGAATTGTCTCAATAGTTCCATCCTCTGCTATATTGAGCTTTGTATACTTTACACATCTTCTGTGGTTTATGCCATTGGACAGTTCGCAGTCATGATAGAAGAGGTACCACTCGCCCTCGATCTCAAGGATTGAATGGTGGGTTGTCCAGCCTATAACAGGCTCCATAATGCGTCCCTTGTAGGTGAAAGGGCCATACGGATTGTCACCCTCTGCGTAGCACAGATAATGTGTTGTTCCTGTAGAATATGAGAAATAGTACTTTCCATTGTACTTGTAGGTCCAGGGATCCTCGAAGTATCTGCGGTCCTCATCTCCTGCAAGAATCGGATTGCCGTTCTCATCAAGAATCTGCACATCTCTGGGCTCTTCCGTGAAGGATTTCATATCCTCACTCATGAGCGCAACCTTAGGGCATACTGCAGGCTCATCCTTCTCAGGTTCTGTTCCGTTAGGATCAAATGTACCGGTTCTGTACTTTTCAAGCTGACCTCCCCAAAGGCCGCCAAAGTATACATAAACCTTGCCATCGTCATCCTTAAAGGAACATGGATCTATACTGAAACTTCCCTCTATACAATTATCCTCGGGCTTAAAAGGTCCCTCGGGCTTATCACTCTCCGCAATACCAAGTCTGAAATTTCCTTCCTTGTCTCTTGCAGGAAAAACAAGATAATATTTGTCGTTCTTATATACTGCATCCGGAGCCCACATCTGGTCTCTAACCCAGGGCACATCGTGCATGCTGAGTGCAACTCCGTGGTCTGTAACCTCTCCTCCGAGCTTATCCATTGAAAGGATGTGATAATCCTCCATCTGGTACTCATCACCGTTATCGTTGTCCTCCCCATCATGAGGCTTGTCATGTGACGGATATACGTATATTTTTCCATCAAACACATGGGCTGAAGGATCAGCTGTAAAAATATGTGTTACTAAAGGCTCTCTTTCTTTACTCATCTCGACTCCTTCCAATATTACTCAGTGAAATAAAGATATCACAGACGCCATATGGTTTTCTTTTCAATAGTTGTTAATACGTTATTAAAAATTGCTTACTATATTTAGAAAAAAGAATACAACTTTACAATCATATACAACTTTAAGCCCATAAATTGTGGATTTTTAACAACTTGTATATTTTTATGCGCAATAATTTAATGTTTAAGAGCAATTTTTGATAGTCATTTGAGCACCTTTTTATAATAAAATAATCCATATAGTTACCAAAAATTGCTAACGCAATTTTTGAGAAGAAACTTGATGTTAGTTTTTACTGAAATTGTTGCCGAGGATAAGCCTATGATAGAAACTTTAAACGGACTTGTAGAAACAGTTAATTTTAAACAGAGCACCTCATTAAAACTTTACTACAATGATGAATACGAGGACTATCCGCCCCACTGGCATGCTGCTATCGAGATAATCATGCCCATAGACAATCTGTATTATCTCAACTGCGCCGGCGAGGATGTTGTTCTTCGCGAAGGTGACATTATTATTATATGTCCGGGCTGCATTCATTCGATTAAGGCTCCCGAGGTTGGAGAGCGCATCATTTTCCAGCCTGATACTACTGAGCTCAGATTCATGAATGAGATAGAGAGCCTTATAAACATCATGTCCCCTTACATCGTGGTCACACCTGAGGATTATCCTGAGGTTCATGATCATGCCCAGGCACTCCTGCTTGAGATTAACGAGATTTATAAAAAGAACAACTCCTTTTCAGAAGTTGATATCTTCTGTAAGCTGTTGGAGTTCTTATCATGCATCGGAAAAAATTACGTAAGCACAAGAACTGCTTCCGACTCATCCGATTATTCAAGAGGCGATGAGTATTTTGAGAAATTCATTGAGATCTGCGATTATCTTCAGGAACATTGCTCCGAGGATTTGAGCCTTGATGATATTGCCGACAGAAGCGGTTTTAGTAAGTTTTATTTTTCAAGGAGATTTAAGCAGTTTACCAACGTTTCATTTTATAAATATGTAAACCAGAAACGTATTGCCAAGGCAGAGACTTATCTTACGGATCCTCGCAATTCTGTTACGGATGTTGCATTAAACTGCGGGTTCCCGTCACTCTCTTCCTTTATCAGAATGTTCAAGATAATCAAGGGATGTACACCGACAGAATTCAGAAATATGTACTGGTGCCCGAAGTAAAAACTTAAATATGATTATTATTCAAATTTCTGCACTAATCAAAAATTCAAATTAATTTAAAACGATCCTGTGATGGACACACGCAAGGCGAAACCAGGCTACCTTACAACACATGAGAGATTCCGCTTAGTGCTGCTTCGTTCCCGACCTGACACGGTTCGCAGGCTCTCATTGCATAAGACCCGATCCCGCACGAGCGTGCACCCGTCACAAGACCGTCATTTGTTTATAATACGCAGAAGTGGGCAGATTGTCAACCGGAATCTATAGCCCCTCAAAATCAAACGCAGGAATAAAGCTCTCGGTATCCGTTCCCTCACCCTGGAAAAATCCATTCTCGATACCCAAATCAATCGCATAATCTATCAGAGCCTCATAATCATCCGGGTTAATCCCTTTCAATAGTTCAGGATAAAGAGACAAATCTCCAAGGGGAGTAAACTGGTTCATAATGCTCAGAAAAACTCTGTCCCCATATCTATTAATCAGCTCCGAAACAATCTTCTTAGAATCATCAAGCTGTCCCGGTAGCATAAGGTGTCTGATAATAACCCCCTTTGCCATAAGCGGGCCTGCATAATCATCAGAGTCTCCGGGGATATCCTCGATAATGCGGTTATATTCCTTCGCATCCAACAATTTCCCCTGTGTATTATCACAAACCACGGTATCATTTATCTGTTCCGTTGTTATAAGCTTAGGCTTGTCAACCTGCTCCGGCCTCATAAACCGTGGCTTGTCAACCTGCTTTGGTCTTATAAACCGTGGCTTGTCAACCTGCTTTGGTCTTATAAACCTTGGCTCACCGACCTGCCTTAGCATCTCATCAATCGCACTTATCGCAATGTCAAAATACCCCGGTGCATTGCTATAGCGAAGTGAAATCTCCTCGGAATAATATTTGCAATCAGGCAGATATATGTCCACCAGTCCGTCCATCATCCTTAAGGTATCAATATTTTCATAGGCGCTTGTGTTATAGACCACAGGAATGAAAAGTCCCTGCCCCTTTGCTCTCTCCAAAGCCGGCACAATAAGCGGAACAAAGTGCGTCGGCGTCACTAGATTGATATTTGAAGCGCCCTTTTCCTGAAGTTCAAAAAAAATCTCAGATAACCGCTCCAAGGATATCTCTCTTGAAACATCACCCAAGGCGATCTCTGAGTTCTGACAAAAAACACAGTGCATATTACAGCCTGAAAAAAACACTGTTCCGGAGCCATTCATTCCCGAAATACACGGTTCCTCCCAGGCGTGGAGATATGCCCTCGCAGCTGTCAAATGCGCAGGTTGCCTGCAGTATCCAAGCTCTCCCCGGGTTCTATCCACACCGCATTTTCTAGGGCATATCCTACAATTTTCTAAATATATTTTTCCCTGTCTATCTATTTCCAAAATAATCTACCTTCTGATTCATCATAGATTACTATTTTCGTTCGCTTCTTTTTCCGCTTCAGCAAGCTTTCTTGCTTCCTTTTCCGCTTTATTTCTCTTTCGAAGATCATTAAAAAATTCCTTTAAAATATCGCTGCAGTCGGTCTCAAGTACTCCCCTTGTCACATCAACCTGATGGTTAAACTCCGGATTCTCCAGGATATTCAGTACTGTTCCGCCACATCCCGCCTTGGGACTTGATGCCCCCATAACAACTCGTGGTATCCTCGACTGAACTATCGCACCCGCACACATCTGACAGGGCTCGAGTGTCACATAGAGTGTGCAGTCCTCAAGTCTCCAGTCACCGATTTTCTTACAGGCCTTTTTTATCGCTGTGATCTCTGCATGACAAAGCACGGATTTATCTGTATTTCTGCGGTTATATCCCCTGCCGATAATTTTTCCTTCGTACACAATGACACAGCCAATTGGAACCTCTCCCAGCTCTATGGCCTTCCGCGCCTGTTTCAGAGCGGCCTTCATGTACTTTTCATTAATCTTCTCTTCGTCTGTCTTTGTTTTTAATTCCGGGTAATTTCTCATAATATATTAAAACTGATTTGAATCCACATATTTCATGTAATTCAGAACCATGAGCGCAATCTTAAAGGTCAGCGCCTCATCAAAGGTTCTGATATCAAGGCCTGTCGCCTTTTCCAGCTTCTCTATTCTGTACACAAGAGTATTTCTGTGAACGAAAAGCTGTCTTGAAGTCTCGGATACATTAAGGTTATTTTCAAAGAATTTATTAATTGTATTCAAAGTCTCTTCATCCAGATTTTCCGGTACTTCGCGGTCACCGAATATCTCATCTATGAAAATTCTGCAAAGGCTTATGGGAAGCTGATAAATGAGTCTTCCGATGCCCAGTGTATTATAGGCAATCACGTGCTTTTCAGCATAGAATATTTTTCCTACATCCAGTGCCATCTTAGCTTCCTTGTAGGATTTACTGAGGTCCTTGATTTCTCCGACAATTGTTCCGAACGAAACACGGACGTCAAGCATGGCCTCTGTATTCATCATGTCCACAATTGTTGTGGCAATTCCCGCAATATCCTCATATGTCTCACCGGCTTTAAGCGACTTGATCAGTATCACACTTGACTCATCAACAGCTGTGACGTAATCACCAGTCTGTGAGGTATACATGCTTCCAAGGAGCTCCGCAGCGCCGCTGTCTCTCTCAGCCCTCGTCTCAACAAGGATTATTACTCTGGGAACATTTACATCTATACGAAGTTTTTTTGCACGGTTGTAAATATCAATAAGGAGCAGGTTATCAAGAAGAAGGTTCTGGAAAAAGTTATTCCTGTCATATTTTTCCTTATAAGCCACTATAAGATTCTGAAGCTGGCTTACACAGATTTTTCCTACCATATATGCATCCTCTCCCTGCCCTGAAGCAAGAAGGATGTATACTAGTTCACCCTCATCTAATATTTTCAAAAGATGTACACCACTTATAACCTGAGATTCAACAGGCGACTCAGCAAAACCCGCTATAAACTCTGTGTCAAAAAAAGGAACATCTGCCGTCGTAGCAACAGTTCTTCCCTTTAAATCCATGACACTGAGTTGCACTCTTGTAATGGCTGAAAGCTCATCAATGCTATTTTGTATAATCTGCGCTGTTATCATCTAATCCGCCTCCATCATGTTTTGGGTTATTTATGAATACATAATAAGCTAAAAAAAAGGGAGATGCAATGCATCTCCCCTTGAGAAATCTTATTAGTTTGTGATAACCTTCTCTGTCTCTTTGTCAAATACGTGAATCTTCTCAACATCGAATGCGAACTTAACCTTATCGCCAGGACGAGCTGTTGTACGAGAATCAACTCGTGCTGTTACAGGGAAGCCTGCAAGATCGAAGTACAGATAAACTTCTGCACCAAGAAGCTCGTATACGTTGATTGTTGACTCAAATACTGCCTTAGATGTGCTAACAACCATCTCAGAATCATCAACATCCTCAGGACGGATACCGAATGTTACAGTCTTTCCAGCGTAACCACCCTCGATAACCTTCTTAGCCTTTGCCGGAGGAAGCTCGATTGACTGACCAGCAATCTTGAGGCTAGCCTTGTCGCCAGATACTTCAACTTCTGCATCAAGGAAGTTCATCTGAGGTGATCCCATGAATCCTGCAACGAAGAGGTTTGTGGGCTTGTCATAAAGGTTCTGAGGTGTATCAACCTGCTGAACAACACCATCCTTCATAACTACGATTCTTGTACCAAGTGTCATAGCCTCTGTCTGGTCATGTGTAACGTAGATGATTGTGGTACCAAGTCTCTGGTGAAGCTTAGCGATCTCAGTTCTCATCTGTACACGGAGCTTAGCATCAAGGTTTGAAAGAGGCTCATCCATAAGGAATACCTTAGGATTACGAACGATAGCACGACCCATAGCAACACGCTGTCTCTGACCACCGGAAAGAGCCTTCGGCTTACGATCAAGAAGGTTTGTAAGATCAAGGATCTTAGCTGCATCCTTAACCATCTTGTCGATCTCAGCCTTCGGAACCTTACGAAGCTTAAGACCGAATGCCATGTTATCATATACTGTCATATGAGGATACAGAGCGTAGTTCTGGAATACCATCGCGATATCTCTGTCCTTAGGCTCTACATCGTTAACTACGCGATCACCAATCTTAAGTGTACCTGAAGAAATATCTTCAAGACCAGCGATCATACGAAGTGTTGTTGACTTACCACATCCTGAAGGTCCAACGAAGATGATGAACTCCTTGTCCTGAATATCAAGATTGAAATTCTTAACAGCTTCAAAACCGTTAGGATAAACTTTGCAAACATTTTCAAGTGTTAAACTTGCCATTTTTATTTTCCTCCTCTTATACTGGCAAACTAGGATACCGAGTACCCTCAATACCGTTTTTCACGATATAAAAAGTATAGCCAAAGCGATTTGCTTTGGCTATGTGGCGATTAAACAAAGATTTCGGTAATCGTTGTATAAATTGCTTATTAATATTTTCTTTATAAATTCTTTAGGAAAGTTTGCACAAATTTTATGAATTCTTGTGTGCAAATTGTCCCCTCATCCGGTCCTTCGGACCACCTTCCCCCCAAGGGGAAGGCTTTATATTCGTTAATTGCTTTGCCTTCCCACCTAGAGAGAGGCTTTATATTCATTATTTGTTTCGCCTTCCCACCTAGAGAGAGGCTTTATATTCATTATTTGTTTCGCCTTCCCACCTAGAGAGAGGCTTTATATTCATTATTTGTTTCGCCTTCCCACCTAGAGAGAGGCTTTATATTCATTATTTGTTTCGCCTTCCCACCTAGAGAGAGGCTTTATATTCATTAACTGTTTTGCCTTCCCCTTGGGGGGAAGGTGTCGCGAAGCGACGGATGAGGGGATCACTTCTTATCCCTCGCCTCCTGCATACGCTTGATCGCTGCCTGGAGCTCTTCGTCGTCATCGTCAGTGCGAACCTCTTCGCCGTCATCAAATCCCTCAACCTGAGGCTCAAACTTCTTGAAAAGTCCGTTGTACAAAAGTGCCATAAGGTACGCAGGACCTGTAATACCAAACATAATAAGTATAGGAATAATCCTCATATCAAAGAAGTACAAAAGCACAAGCGGAATAGCTGAAACAATTGCCATTGCCACTGTTCTGGGAAGTCCGAGAATTGAGAACATGCACGCATTTTTGAGTGTGTTCTTTATAGGATTCTCAAATCTGGCCTGAAGCGGGAATATATAAAGTGAAATCATGTAAAGGATAAGTGTGATTCCAAGCATTATATATGTATAGATTGGCGGAAGTACTGTCGCATTGGCTTTTACCCACAAAAAGTCAACTCCGATAATTCCTGCAAGTGCCATGATAATTATCCAAATGATTGTCGCCTGCTTGAAGTTAAGCTTAAAGGATTTCCAAAACCCCTTTACCACATATGTCTCTTCATTCCTTACCATTTTCAGAAGAACATAATGCATTCCTGTAAGTGCTGCGCCGCCGGTAAACGGAACGATTACAAAAAACAAAACAACCAAATTTAAAATCATAAGATCGGCAACTCTGTTAAGAGCTCTTATGAAAGGACTATCTAAATCAAATAATTTTCCCATAACAATATTACTCCTTAAAAATAGAAAAAAAACGCTCAAGCACTACTATACCATGCTTGAGCGTTAATTGCATTTCAATTTTATAAAATTTATGAAGCGATAGTCTTTTTAATCCATTCAAGCTGATCAGCGAATACCTTCTCGCGTCCGATTTCCTGCTGAAGCTCATGTCTGAAGCCGTCGTAGAGTTTGATTTCAAGATTCTGAAGACCGATCTGATCCTTCCAGATTCCATAGAGATGCTCTACACCCTTTCCATATTCGCCTACCGGATCCTCTTTTCCTGCTGTAAGAAGAATAGGAAGTTTCTTGGGAATATCTTCCATCTTGCCTGTATCCTGAACTCTGGACAGGAGCTCAAACAGGGTCTCAAAACCATTTATTGTGAATACGAAATTGTCCTTGGGATCATTCTCGTACTTCTTTACACTATCTTCGTTGTGGGAGAGCCAGTCAAATTTACTCTTGGGACTGGAAATCCTGCTGTTATAAGCCTTGAAAGCCATATTGTTCATGAAGTTTGAACGATGCTTTTCTCCAAAGAACGCACCAAGTATAGCGCACATTGTCTTGCCGGACTTGATTGTACCTGGGCTCTGCCAGCCTGTTCCCTGGATAATTGCGCCCTGAATACCAGTGCCATATCTGGTAAGATATTCTCTTGCCACAAATGATCCAAAGCTGTGTCCAAGAAGGATTACCGGAATTCCGGGATACTCTTCCTGAGTCATTTTCTTAAGTCTGTGTGCATCTCTAAGAATAACCGTCGCAGGATCATTCTTGCAGAAGTAACCATAGGGCACCTTAGTGGAAACAGAATCACCATGTCCCAGATGATCATTTCCGATTACCATGATTCCGTTCTTTGTCATGTAATTGGCAAATTCATCATAGCGATCTATATATTCCTGCATTCCATGAATAATCTGCAGGATAGCTATCGGCTTCTCATCCGGAATCCATCTTATCGCATGAATAGTAGTTTCGCGGTCTCTAGATTTGTAGGTAAGTTCCTCTTTTCGTGCCATAATACCCCCTTAAGCATGCATAGCTTTTTCGAAATATAACTTCTGAAAATATTTTACCACAATATCGTCACATATATTCTAAAAAAATCGTTAAATCGTTTATATTTTTAAAAGAATATTAAAAAGCCTGCTTCATTATACTGAAACAGGCTTAAAAATACTTTATATGTTTGAAAAGACCTCGCCAAGTGATTACTTTAGCAGATCTCTGCACCTGAAGGCATAGCCTTCTCAGGTGTCATAAGTGCAAGGTTACCCTCTGCATCCTCTGCGCAAAGAAGCATTCCCTCAGATAATACTCCGGCAAGCTTGGCAGGCTTTAAGTTCACAAGAACCATTACCTTCTTACCAACCATCTCCTCAGGTGAATAGTACTTACGGATTCCGGATACAATCTGCTTTGTCTGGCTTCCGATCTTTACCTGTGAGCAAAGGAGCTTCTTGGACTTCTCTACTGCTTCGCAGGCAACAATCTCACCTACCTGGAACTGCAGCTTCATAAAATCATCAAAGGTGATCTCGTCCTTTGCGGGAATATCGATTCCGTCAGAAGCTTCGCCTTCCTCAGCCTGATCTTCTCCGCCGCCTATTACAATGGCATTTGCTTCCTTTATCATTCCGGCTTTTGTGAGATTTTCCTTAGCCTTCTTCTGTGACTCCATGAAGTCAGCCTTCTGCTTCTCTGTAATCTTTGCTGCCTCTGCAAGAACCTCATTGAGGTCTTTTCTTGCGAAGGTCTGCTCAGGAGCATCTGTTACCTTTGTGCCGCTCTTGAACATACCAAATGTATTAAGAGTATCGAAATCACGGCTCTGTGTATTGAGCATGGAGAAAATCTTCTCTGCTGTTCTGGGCATGAAGGGCTCAAGCAGGCTTGTTCCGATAGTAATACCCTCAACCAGGTTATAAAGTACAGTTGAAAGTCTGTCAGCCTGTGCTTCATCCTTAGCAAGATTCCACGGTTCAGTCTCATCAATATACTTATTGCAACGCTTGAATACTGCAAAAATCTCTGTAAGAGCATCAGCAACTCTGAGCTCATCCATCTTTTTCTCAACCTTATCGTAAGCACCTGTGCATACTGCCTTGAGGTCAGCATCCACTCCGCCTTCTACGCCCTTATCGGCAACTACACCGTCAAAGTACTTATTGGACATAGCGATTGTGCGGTTTACAAGGTTACCAAGTGTGTTTGCAAGGTCTGAGTTGTATCTCTCAACCATGAGCTCCCATGTGATGACACCGTCGTTGTCGTAAGGCATCTCGTGAAGTACGAAATACTTAACAGAGTCAACACCAAAGAGGCTTACAAGGTCATCGGCATAGATTACGTTGCCCTTGGACTTACTCATCTTCTCGCCGCCCTGAAGAAGCCAGGGATGTCCAAATACCTGCTTCGGAAGAGGCTCACCAAGTGCAAGAAGGAAAATCGGCCAGTAAATTGTATGGAATCTGATGATGTCCTTACCTATAAGATGAAGGTCTGCAGGCCACCACTTTTTATAATCCTCACTGCTGTTGTCAACGTCATAGCCGATTCCGGTGATATAGTTTGTAAGCGCATCAAGCCATACATATACTACGTGCTTTTCATCAAAGCTTACAGGAATTCCCCACTTAAATGAGGTTCTTGATACGCAAAGATCCTGAAGTCCGGGAAGAAGGAAGTTGTTCATCATCTCATTCTTACGGGAAACAGGCTGGATGAATTCAGGATGGCTGTTGATGTGGTCAATAAGCTGCTGTGCGTATTTACTCATCTTGAAGAAGTAAGCTTCCTCCTCTGCGGGATGCACATCGGAACCACACTCAGGGCATTTTCCGTCAACAAGCTGAGACTCTGTATAGAACGCCTCACACTCTGTACAGTACATTCCCTTGTAGGATCCCTTATAGATATCGCCCTGGTCATAAAATTTCTTGAAAATCTTCTGAACCTGCTGAACGTGATCCTCATCTGTTGTACGGATAAATCTGTCATAGGATGTATCCATCATATCCCAGAGGCTCTTGATTGTTCCTGCAACGCCGTCAACAAATTCCTTAGGGCTCTTGCAGCCTGCCTCGATGGCTCTTGTCTCGATCTTCTGACCATGCTCATCTGAGCCTGTCTGGAAGTGAACATCATAGCCATCTTTTCTCTTATATCTTGCAATAGCATCAGCCAGCACGATTTCGTAACTGTTGCCGATATGCGGCTTACCTGATGTGTAAGCTATCGCTGTTGTGATGTAATATTTTCCTTTGTTCTGCATTTATATAAATCTCCTTTTCCCCTCATCCGGCGCTTCGCGCCACCTTCCCCCCAAGGGGAAGGCTTAATGAGGTGAATTTTTCTTTTGTTTCCTCTACTTTTATTGCCTTCCCCTTGGGGGGAAGGCTTAATGAGGTGAATTTTTCTTTTATTTCCTCTACTTTTATTGCCTTCCCCTTGGGGGGAAGGTGGCGCGAAGCGCCGGATGAGGGGATCACCAGCAAAGAATATCGCAACCTGTCTCAGTCACCACTATCTCTACTTCCCACTGCGCTGAAGGTGAACCGTCCTCGGTGTAAACCGTCCAGTCATTATCCGCATCGACGAAAATCTTGTCCCCGCCCATATTTATCATGGGCTCTATGGTAAATACCATACCGGGAACCATAATCATCTCTGTGCCGGGCTTACTGACAAAGCTTACAAAAGGCTCCTCATGGAACTCGTTGCCGCAGCCGTGTCCGCCAATCTCACGAACCACAGTGTAGCCGTTTTTAAGAGCGTGCTGATGAACTGCGTCGCCCATGTTTCCAAGGGGAGTCCAGGGAATTACATTCTTAACCCCGATCTCAACTGCTTCCTTGGTAACATCAACCAGCTTCTTCCATTCAGGATCCACATCTCCGATGCAGAACATTCGTGAAGAGTCTGAATAATATCCATTCAAAATGGTTGAGCAGTCTACATTAATTATGTCACCCTCCTGAAGAATATCCTCAGATGAAGGAATACCATGGCAAACCATATCATTAATGGAAGTGCAGACACTCTTGGGGAATCCCTCGTAGTTAAGAGGCGCTGCAATACCACCCATCTTCCTGGTAACATCAGCAACTATGTCGTCAATCTCCTGCGTGGACATACCTGCCTTAATCTTCTCACCTACTTCATCAAGGCATGCCATATTTATCTTTGCGCTGGCCTTGATTCCTTCTATGTCTTTTTCTGTCTTCAGAAGAGATCTGCGGGGAACAATCTTCCCTTCTCTCTGAAGGCTGATGATTTTCTCATCAAAAGCTTCGTGGCAAGACTTATACTTTTTACCACTGCCGCACCAGCACGGTGCATTTCTATCCATCTTTTTATACATTATCTATTTTTCGACCTTTCTACTCCTACCGTCCTTCTCGTGAATAAAGTCTATTATCTAGTATGCCTTTTGGCTCTATTATTGTCAACGCAGAGTCGCTGTATTTTCTTATTATAATGCTGTCCCGGCATTCCTCACTTCAGATAAAGCCATGGCTATGAAAATATACATAAAGGAAGTTGCGTAAACATGCTGGAAAAAGAATATACTGCAGGCAATATATCCCGAAAGTGACAGCAGTGCCATAAGTGACAACCTGCTTTCGCCTGCTCTTTTCCAAAGTAATGAAAAGGAAGATATCATAAATCCCATATATGAAAGACATCCGATGATACCGTTTTCAATCAGGAAGTTAAGATACTCGTTGTGGGCAACCATGAGCTTATATTTTCCATACATCTCGTGCAGGCTATCGCTGAGATCCTGAAAGGAATAGATATATGCCTCAAAGCCTCCCTGCCCCGTTCCTACTATTTTTCTAAGTGGCGACATCCTGGCAAAGCCATATACAGCACATCTCCAGTTAAGTCCCCTATGGGTTCCCCAGTCATAATCAAATCTAAGCATTCTGACATTTGCCAGTGCCCCGGCCTTTTCAGGCGTATTGGTAACTGCCACCATTGCAATAATAATGAAAATTACGGAAAGCAAAACACCCGCCACCATAAGCTTATAAAGGTTCGTCAATATATTGCTGCCCCACTCTTTATTTTTCATCAAAGAAATCAGCATAAAAATAAGCGCAGCCACTACTATAAACCATACGCCTATCTGTTTTTTAAGAAGCGAATTCACCGCATCGTTCTCATCAACGAAAACGAATCTGTCATAAAAAAACTCGAATACAAGAAAATATATGACTTCTGTCACTACGCCCAGCACCGAAAGGATAACAACAAATCTTTTCATATATTCTCTCTTTTTCAGGCAGATCCCCAGAAGAATAAACAACTCCGCCACGATTACAGGTAGTATGGTGTCACTTCCCACAACCCAGGCCCCCATGAATATGAGAGCATCCACCAGCAGAATGATGATTCTTTTTATCAGTTTTTCCTCATTTATAAACAGGCCTATTCCCACTCCCATGAGGCATGCCACATACATGGTAGCCCAGTTTGTCTGCCCCAGAGTTGAGATGAATCCAGGATATTTATTTCCCATATCAAGAGGATATATATCAAATCTGTTAAGCACGGTGAGCAGTCCTGTAATTCCGGCGCCTAATCCTGCTGCTGCCCAGATTATTATCCTATTTTTAAAATAATAAAAAACCAGAAGCATAGATAGCAGAAATAGCAGCTGCGATAAAAATCCCATATGCCAGCTGCCGTTGCCTATCCACGAAAGCTTGTGATCACTTGAAAATATCCATGAGATAAGATTAGAAAAAAAGTGGATAATCACACACGAAACCGGCACCAGCGGTCTTTTCCTTAGATTCTCACATTTGAACATTCCGGTTTCCGCAGAAAAACATATCAGTCCGCAGATTACAACAAATACTATAGTTATTAGTCTGTACATCTTGTACTTCGCATTTGCTATATCACTGTATCCGTTATGATAGAAAAGTGGTAATACCGCAAGCATTACAACAAGGTAAATAGTTGTAAGCAGTTCCCCATATTCATGAATAACCTGAACCGTAGATTTTTTCTTAGGTTTCACCCCTTAACCTCCAAAAAATTTCACTGCGACAATTATACTTGCAAAGAAGTACTGTTGCAAAGAAAAAGTACAGGCAGGTGTTTTCCTTCCTGTACTATCTTGAATTTTTTATCTTTTTATTTACCTCCCGGTGTCTTATAGGATTTGTGCAACTGGAGGTTTTCACAGTCAGGTGGAGAGTTTACAAGTGAATCGTTGCGCACTTTACAGCTTGCATTTCTGCAGTCCCTGCATCTATAGCCTGAATGATTGGAGTACATCCGTTTACACTCAAGCGAACAGAAAGCATGGTTACTTTCTCTCGCAGTAAACATTCTTCCACAATTCATGCATATGTTTCTCACATTGTGCGCCATACTCTCACCCTTACTTTCACTAGATGGGCATTATCTCAACTCAATTATACGATATAAGGCTTAGCAATTCTCGATATTTAGAGAAAGTTTAGAAAAAATTAAGGAGCTCCGCCATTTATATGCTTTGCTCCTCTTTCCTTTATAATAAATTAATGTTTGCTTCTAGTTCATTTTATCAAGCAGGGTCTTTACATTATCTGATATATCTCCGTTAAAGACCGCGGATCCCGCAACAATTACATTTGCACCTGCCTCTATGGAAACCTGTATGTTGTCTCTTGTTACGCCGCCATCTATTTCTACATCCACATTTAAACAGGCTTTGGTAATAAGCTCTCTGGCATATCTTACTTTTTCTGTGCAATCGTCCATGTACTTCTGACCGCCAAATCCGGGCTCAACAGTCATGACCAGCAGCATATCGATATGCTCTAAATACATCTCTATTTCTTCTACCGGTGTCTTGGGCTTTATCGCAAGGCCGACTTTTTTCCCACAGCTACGAATTTTATCTATGACTTCTCTCGAATCTGAGGCTGCCTCAACATGAAAAGTGATTATATCAGCACCGCTCTCAGCGAACTGCTCAATATAACGTATTGGCTCCTCAATCATCAGATGCACGTCATAAACCTGATTTGATGCTTTTCTTATGGTCTTAAGCACAGGAAGCCCAAAGGATATCGAAGGCACAAAAATCCCATCCATCACGTCAAAATGGAGATACTGTGCGCCTGCTGCCTCGGTTTCCTTTATCTGCTGTCCAAGTATTGTAAAATCCGCTGAAAGAATTGATGGTGCAAGAATATTCATATCTGTTTTAACCTCAAATTCATGTGTTTGTAAATTCAGAACGTTTTCTCTGATTTGGTACCCAAAAACACCCATATTTTAACTCATTTTAATTGAATTTGGTATTTTTAATCGCAATATAATAATTTGGTACCCATTTCTAGAGAAAAAATGGGTACCAACCTTAAATAATTCTATATATTTTTCCAAGTAATAGCTTATTTAAGAAATTCCTTAACTGAGTTGTATACACCCTCGCCGTCAAGGCCATATTTCTTAACAAGTTCTCCAGCTGAACCTGATTCGCCATAACGATCCTGCATACCAATCTTCTTAACAACTGTAGGACACTCTTCTGCAAGAACATCACAAACTGCACTTCCGAGACCACCGATTACTGAGTGCTCTTCAACAGTTACAACCTTACCTGTCTTCTTAGCTGTTGCAACAACAAGCTCTCTGTCGATAGGCTTGATTGTGCAGATGTTAATAACCTCAGCGCTTACGCCATCTGCTGCAAGCTTCTCTGCTGCCTCAAGAGCTGAACCAACGCCGATACCTGTAGCGATGATACTTACATCTGTACCCTCGCGAAGGACTGTTCCCTTGCCAAGTTCGAACTTGTAATCAGGTCTGTCATTAACGATAGGGCAAGCTGCACGTCCGAAACGGATGTAAACAGGGCCCTCGTGCTCAGCTGCTGCACGCACGCATGCTCTTGCCTCGATATCATCAGCAGGGCACATAACAACCATTCCGGGGATTGTGCGCATAAGTGCAAGATCCTCGTTACACTGGTGGCTGGCACCATCTTCACCTACTGTAATTCCGGCATGTGTTCCACCGATCTTAACATTGAGGTGAGGATAACCTATTGAGTTACGAACCTGCTCAAAAGCACGTCCTGTAGCAAACATTGCAAATGTGCTTACAAAAGGAATCTTGCCTGTTGTTGCAAGACCTGCTGCAATGCCCATCATGTTACACTCTGCGATACCACAGTCGATGTGACGATCCGGGAATTCCTTCTTAAACCAGCCTGTTCTTGTTGCTGCTGCAAGGTCAGCGTCAAGAACAACAATCTTGTCATTAACCTTTGCAAGCTCTATAAGTTCTTTACCATAGCTGTCTCTGGTAGCTATCTTCTTAACTTCGCTCATTTTAACCTCCAAATCTTATGCCTCTAAAGCAGCGCCGATCTTTTCAAGATCTTCCATTGCCTTAGCATACTCTTCATCATTAGGTGCTACACCATGCCAGGAAACCTGATTCTCCATGAAGGATACACCCTTACCCTTTATAGAGTGTGCAATAATTGCTGTAGGCTGTCCCTTTGTCTCTCTTGCTTCCTTGAATGCTGCTCTTATAGCATCAAAATCATGTGCATCAATATTGATTACATGGAAGTTAAATGCCTCAAACTTCTTGTCAATCGGATAAGGAGAGCAAACCTGATCAACAGGTCCGTCAATCTGAAGGCCGTTGTTATCAACGATAACAACAAGGTTATCAAGCTTTCTGAAGCCTGCAAACATTGCAGCTTCCCATACCTGGCCCTCTTCGATCTCACCATCACCAAGAAGTGTGTATGTTCTGAAATCTTTATTATCAAGCTTTGCAGAAAGTGCCATTCCACATGCTACAGAGATACCCTGTCCAAGTGAACCTGATGACATATCAAGTCCGGGAAGGTACTGCATGCTGGGATGTCCCTGAAGTCTTGATCCGAGCTTACGAAGAGTCTTAAGCTCCTCTACCGGGAAATATCCACGCTGTGCCATTACTGAGTAAAGGCCGGGTGCTGTGTGTCCCTTTGAAAGTACGAAACGGTCACGATCTGCCTTAGCCGGATCCTTGGGATCAATATTCATCTCCTCAAAATACAGATATGTGTAGATATCTGCTGCTGACAGTGATCCACCGGGATGTCCTGCACCTGCTGCGTGAACCGCTGTGACTATGCCCTTGCGGACTTCATTTGCAATCTTCTGCAATTCTTTGTTCGTCATAATTCCTCCACTTCCTTTGCTATCTCTCTTTATGCGCAGTAAATACCTGCTTCTGCGCGTGCAGTTTAAATTTAACACAAATCGCAATATGTGACTATTACATTTTTGCTATGTTTTTGCGCTTTATTGCCTTCCCCTCATCCCTGTCCATAATATGCGTTGGCGCCATGCTTCCTGTAATAGTGCTTGTCCTGCAGCTCCTGCGGTGCGGGCATTACTCTGGGATTTATAACCTCACATCTGTATGCCATCTTTGCTACTTCCTCAGTTACTACCGCATTATGCACTGCCTCGTGTGCATCCTTGCCCCAGGAGAATACTCCGTGATTTTTGCACAGTACTGCCGGCACAGCCACGGGATCCTTGCCCATTGCATTAAATTCATTAACTATAAGATGTCCTGTGTTTTCCTCATATGCATCTTCAATCTCATCCTTGGTAAGGCATCTTACACAGGGAATCTCGCCATAGAAATAATCTGCGTGAGTTGTTCCGTAGCAGGGGATTGACCTTCCTGCCTGTGCCCAGCTTGTTGCATAGGATGAATGTGTGTGAACAACTCCTCCAACCTCTTTAAAGGCCTTGTATATTTCCACATGAGTAGGTGTATCGGAGGAGGGATTAAGCTTTCCCTCTACCTTGTTGCCTTCAAGATCCATAACTACCATGTCATCCGGTGTCATTGTCTCGTAGTCCACACCACTTGGCTTTATTACGAAAAGTCCTGATTTTCTGTCAATTTCGCTGACATTTCCCCAGGTAAATGTAACCAGACCATATTTGGGAAGCAGTATGTTTGCTTCATAGACCTTCTTCTTTAATTCTTCTAACATATATCCTCCTTTAAAGTGCCTCAACTGCCGCCTTCTCAATTGCAAGTCCGGCCTTATAATCCTTCATAAACTCATCAAATCCCTTAACATCCTCGGCTACAGGGTCGCAGGTCTCAACCTTGCCGTCCTTGAATACCTTATTGTTAAGATACTGCTCAAGAGTCTCGCCATCTTCCTTATTAAGCATGAAGCCTGCAAGAATAGCCTGTCCCCAAGGGCCGCCCTCTCCTGCTGTCTCCATGAGCTTGATGGGTGTATCAAGTGCTGCTGCCATAACTCTGTCACCAACACCTCTGATCTTGAAAAATCCGCCCTGACCGAAGAAGAAATCAGCCTTAACATTTTCTTCCTTCATAAGGATGTCGTTACCAACCTTGAGCGCACCAAGCGCTGTGTAAAGATGTGTTCTCATAAAGTTTGCAAGGTTCATCTTTGCATCAGGTCTTCTTACAAACAGCGGTCTTCCTTCATTGAAGCCAGTAATACTCTCACCTGAGAAGTAGTTGTATGCAAGAAGTCCGCCGCAGTCAGCGTCTCCTTCCATAGCCTTTTTATAAAGTGTTCCATAGAGTGTGTCGTCATCGATGTCATTACCTGTTGCCTTGGCAAACTCTCTGAAAAGTCCCACATATGCATTGAGATCAGAAGTACAGTTATTGCAGTGAACCATGGCAACCTGCTCACCTGAAGGTGTTGTTACAAGGTCAAGCTCAGGATATGCCTTTGAGAGGTCATGCTCAAGAACAACCATGGAAAATACTGATGTTCCTGCTGAAATATTACCTGTTCTCACACCAACAGAGTTGGTTGCAACCATTCCTGTTCCTGCATCACCCTCAGGAGGACAAACCGGAATGCCTGCCTCAAGAGTTCCTGTAGGATCAAGCTTCTTAGCACCCTCTGCTGATAACTTTCCTGCATCTGCTCCTGCCGGAAGTGACTTCGGAATAATATCGCGGAGCTTAAAGCCATAGCCTTTTTCGGAAACAAGCTTATCAAACTGTCCTACCATCTTTTCATTGTAGTCACAGGTAGATGAATCTATCGGGAACATTCCTGATGCATCGCCAACTCCGAGAACCTTCTCGCCAGTGAGCTGCCAGTGAATGTAGCCTGCAAGTGTAGTAAAGAATGTAACGTCCTTAACATGCTCCTCACCGTTAAGCATTGCCTGATATAGGTGAGCAATACTCCATCTCTGAGGAATGTGATAACCGAAAAGCTCGGTAAGCTCATCTGATGCCTTCTCTGTTATGGTATTTCTCCATGTTCTGAAGGGAACAAGAAGATTATCATCCTTATCAAAAGCCATGTAACCATGCATCATTGCTGAAAATCCCATAGCTCCGACCTTTGTAAGTTTCTCGCCGTACTGCTTCTCAACATCCTCGGAAAGTTTCTTGTAGCAGTCCTGAAGACCTCCCCAGATATCATCAAGTGTATAAGTCCAGATACCGTCCTCAAGTCTGTTCTCCCAGCTGTGTGAACCCTGTGCGATAGGATTGTTATCCATATCCGTGAGCACAGCCTTAATTCTTGTTGAACCAAACTCGATTCCTAAAAGTGTTTTGCCAGCTGCAATAGCCTGTTTTGCATTTCCCATACTTCTTCTCCTTTACCCATATATATTTTTTATCTAAAAATTTCTAAATTGTTCTGACTGATCCTCGTACCGTGATATCTTCCTCAAATTCATAGGTAGCTGAAAATCCCGGATGGTGTATCAGCCTTACAAGATTCTCCGCAGCTCTCTCTCCAAGCTTCTCCTTTGGATGAGGAATCGAATCTATCGGCGGTCTTGTAAGCTTGGCCAGATCCGAATCATCCATACTGACAAGAGAGATGTCATCAGGTACTTTTCTTCCATCCTCTTCAAGAATCTGCATTACCATAGCCGCAACTTCATCGTTATAGCAGAAAACAGCTGTGCATCCGGATAGTCTGTCTCGTATCTTATCCCGGATATGCTCCTGTTTTTTAAGATCCTCTGTATCAAGCCATATTATCCTTGAATCCTCCGGTGCAAGTCCCTTTTCCGAAATTGCCTCCTGATAGCCGCTGTATCTGTCAAGTCCCTGTCTGTCATCCATCTTGAGTACGCAGCCAATCTTGCTGTGTCCGCATTTCATGAGACTTTTAACAGCTTTATATGCACTCTTTTTATCATTCATGGATACATGCGGAATCCCTCGTCCACTCTGCGTTCCCCGAGTCCATCCCCCTGAAATCTCAGGATAATAACTGTTCATAAAAAGAATAGGGATATTCATCTCCGAAATCTCAGACAGAAGATCCGTATTCGGATTTGGAAGTGCGCTTCTCGTAGGCTCAAGTATTATTCCTGCAACCTCATCCTTATCGATTATCTCCGAGAGAATCTCCCTCTCTCTTACTGATGAGTTGTTTGTGAAAAAAAGTTGTACGGAATATCCAAGTTCTCTTAATTTGTTCTCAATCCCTTGAATTGTCTTAGGAAAGATATAACTGTCAACATAAGTTGTTATTACAGCTATCCTGTTTCTCTCACCGCTCCTTACCCTCTCGTCGGTGACGTAGGTTCCGCTTCCGCGCTCAGCTGTGAGAATTCCTTCCTGTACAAGTATCCCTATGGCATGTCTTGCGGTCTGCCTGCTTATATTAAATTGTATGCACAGATCATTCTCAGACGGGATCTTACTTCCGGGCCTCAGCTTACCGCTGCTGACCTGCTTTTGAATCCAGTCGACGACCTCCTGATATTTCGCCACGTTTTACCTCCGGCAATCACCAAGTGATTACCTAAAAATCATAACCATCCTGGCTGGTCAGGTCAATACATTTTCTCTTGTGATTATGTACAAGATTTCAAAGTTGTATATGTACAAGTTGATACATTTAAATCCGATTCAAATATTGTGGAATCCGTTTTAATGCCTGCCTTTTTTAGAAAAAATTTATACTAAATAAATCACTAATTTATGACTATACGCTATGATGTATGGCAGTAACGTAGTTACATCCGAAACTTAATCGTATTAAGGAGGGAATTTAGATGAAGAAAATTGTTTCTTTCGCTTTAGCAGCAGTTATGTTTTGCGCTATGTCTGTTTCCGTATGCGCAGCTCCCATGACCCCCGGCAGAATTATTCCCGGTGAGTACACAAACAATGCAGTTCTTAGTGGACTCTGGCTTGAGACCAATGATTTCGTTCCTGTATCTTCAGGTGTTGGTGATTGCACTATTGAAGGCCAGGAGAAATCCGGAATGACAGCAGATCTGTTCCATGTAGATCCCCGTTATACACGTACAGCTCAATCTATCGCCAATACACATGGCGCAACAATCGTTTGTGCTTTTGGCGTTAAGCTTCCGCCCCTTATTCCCGGTGGCAGAGTAGTTTTACATGTTAAGGATGGTTTTGATATGCCTGCTAATCTTATTGCTGTTTCAATGCATGGCGAAAAGTTCAATACTCTTCCCGTTGAGAAAATTAACGACAGACAGATTGCTCTTAATCTCAATGCTTCCGATAACCATATTTATCTCTTCCAGGGTGGCACGATCGCAGCCGGAACAGAAGAGACATACAAAGATTGCCTTGGATGGTAATATTATTAGGTAATTAGGAAAACAAACAACTTAATTATCGGATTTGTAACTATGAATAGTTCGAAAAAAGAAGCCGCCGGTTTTTTTCCGGCGGCTCTTTAAGTTTCCATACTGTCTATATACTCTCTGTCCCATAGCAATATCTTTAATTTTTTTGCGAGTTCCACAGCAGGTTCTGTAAAGTGCTGGTTTGTCATCACAGCTCCTACCATACAGTCGTAGTAATCTCTTCCCGCGTATATCTCCTGGACTGCCTTTACTCCTATGGGCTTATCATAGCATTTGCACTGGATTGCATAGCTTACTCCGTCCTTTTCAGCAAGGATGTCCGCTCCGAAATCTCCGCTTCCCCTTGTGACCTCAACATCCGTAAACCCATGCTCTTTTAGCAGATCTGCGCAGTAATACTCGAATTCATGTCCCTCCAGTTCATCCATAGGGAGGGGTCTTCTGCTTCGGATACGCAGTATGATAACTACTGCCAGCAGCACGATAAATAAAAGTCCTGCAACTGCTGCCAAAATCATTAAATTGTTCTCTAACATTCTATGGTAATTCCCCAATTATTTATTTTCCGGTCTTTTCCAAAAGTGCCTGATAAATCTCTCTTTTCCCAACTCCTCTGTCGGAAGCAACCTGTTTCATAGCGTCCTTATGGCTCATTCCGCTGTTTTCATAGTAAGCCATGTGATCCTCAAGACTCATCTTAGTCCACTCTTCCTGCTTCTGTCTGTCAAGTTCTTCCAGGCTGACACCTTCTATTACGAGAACATACTCCCCTCTTGGTTCATTTTCCTCATAATAAGCTATAGCTCCGTCCAGTGTCGTTGGCATCACTTCCTCAAATTTCTTTGTGAGCTCTCTGCATATGGAAAGCTTTCGCTCTCCCAGAGCCTCCCTTAAATCCTTGAGAGTTCCCTTAAGATGATGCGGTGCCTCATACATTATTATCGTTCTGTGCTCGTTTTGAAGCTGCTCCAGTATACGTCTTCTTTCCTTTTTATCATCCAGTCCAGGTAAAAAGCCTTCGAATACAAATCTCCTGGTATTAAGTCCTGACAAGGTAAGAGCTGTTATGCATGCTGCAGGTCCCGGGAGGGACGTCACGGTAACCCCTGCTTCATGACACATCCTTACAAGGACCTCTCCGGGATCGGAAATGGCAGGTGTTCCGGCATCGGTTATAAGTGCTATATCCTTTCCCTCCTGCATAAGCTTTATAAGGTACTCAGCCTTCTCAACCTTATTGTATTCGTGATAGCTTGTCATCTCCGTATGAATGTCGAAGTGATTCAGCAGCTTTATACTATTTCTGGTATCCTCGGCAGCAATGATGTCTACTTTCTGAAGAGTCTCGAGAACCCTTGCAGTGATGTCATTAAGGTTTCCTATCGGTGTTGCGCATAGATACAGCATTCCCTGTGTGTTAGAAGCCATAATTCTCCTTTATTTCCCGGCTGTACTGTCCGGGCTTTTCATAAATAATGAGCGGCGGTTCAACGGATAATCTGGGTTTCCCGTCCCTTGCACCTTCTATCAAAACCATGCTGGGTTCCTTATCAATATATGGATGAACCATTCTTATTCTTTTTGGTTCCAGTCTGTTTTTGTGCATGCACTCAAAAATCTCTGCCAGCCTGAAGGGTCTGTGTACCATGTAAAATTTCCCACCGGGATGAAGCATGATCTTTGCAGCTCTCAGAACATCCTCCAGGTCACACAGCACTTCGTGTCTTGCTATTGCCTTGGGACTGTCCGGGTTAGTGAGTCCATGACCTTTTATCATATATGGCGGATTTGTTGTTACAACGTCAAAAGAGGCAGGTTCAAATAATCTCTCCGCCTCTTTTATATCACCTTCCACTATGCTGACACGCTCTGTAAGATTGTTGTACAAAACGCTTCGCATAGCCATATCCGCACTATCCTTTTGAATTTCAAGTCCCACAAGATGCTCTGCCTTTGTCTTTGCAGACATCAGCAGTGGAATGATACCGGTTCCGGTTCCAAGGTCAAGCACCCTGTCACCTGCTGCCGCAGTGGCAAACCCCGATAGCAGAACAGCATCCATTCCAAAGCAGAACCTGTCGGGATCCTGAATGATCATCAAGCCGTTTCTCTGAAGATCATCCAGTCTTTCTCCTTCCTTAAGGAGATGCTCTTTATCTTCAGTTCTTTCCATTGGATTCCTCACCGCGATTAGGTTTGTTGTTGTTCTGTCCGCGATTGTTGTGGTTCTTCTTATTGAAGTTCTTTCTTCTGTTATTCTTCTTTTCGAAATTCTTCTGGCCTTTATTACCCTGTCCGCCTTCTTCTTTGTTCTGCTGAGGTGCATTCTGGCCATTATTTTGTCCTGCAGAATTATTCCCGGAAACCTGTTTATTATCCTGGTTGTTCTTATTCTGGCTGTCTTTGTTCTGGTTATCCTTATTCTGACTATCCTTATTCAGATTGTCTTTATTCTGGTTGTCTTTGTTTTGGCTCTCTCTACCCTGCTTATTCCTGTTCTGATTGTCCTTGCTCTGATTATCTTTGCCCTGATTATCTTTGCCTTGATTATCCCTGTTCTGGTTATCTTTATTCTGGTTGTTTCTGTTCTGATTATTTTTATTATTATTCTTTGCAGGCTTTTCAGAAGTATTCAGATCCTTGTCCTGCTGTTCAAGAGCCTTTGCAGCCTCTTCGTCTGCATCCTTCTCCTTAGGTGCGTTCTGCTTATGCTTCTGCTTTTTCCTTACAAGTGTAAGATCATCCACATGTGCCTCGTGAACTTCCTTCTCATCATCAACATCCACAAGGATACGAACTGTCTGTCTGAGAATATTTACGCTTGCAACCTCACCCTCGAGATCATCACTTGTTCTTACAACATCTCCGACTCCGGGCATCTTGCGGTTGAGCTCCTCATATACATCCTCTTCGTTTTTGAGACAGCACATAAGTCTTCCGCACACACCGGATATCTTGGTGGGATTAAGGGACAGATTCTGCTCCTTGGCCATTTTTATTGAAACAGGAATGAAATCCGACAGATACGAATGGCAGCAAAGCGGTCTTCCGCATATGCCGTAACCGCCAATGATCTTGGTCTCATCTCGAACACCGATCTGTCTGAGTTCTATCCTTGTCTTAAACTCGGATGCCAGATCCTTAACAAGGTCTCTGAAGTCAATTCTTCCATCAGCTGTGAAATAAAACAGAACCTTATTGTTGTCAAAGGTATACTCTGCATCAATAAGCTTCATCTCAAGACCATGCTTGATGATCTTCTCCTTGCAGATTCTGAAGGCTTCCTTCTCTCTTGCTCTGTTATTTTTTTCCTGCTCGTTGTCCTTGTCATTAGCCATGCGAAGTACTGCCTTAAGAGGCTTTGTCACTTCTTCGTCGTCAACGTCCTTAGGATCCGAGAGCACTGTGCCGTACTCAACTCCCCTTGCTGTCTCAACGATTACATGGTCACCCTTTTTTATATCAAAGTTACCCGGATCAAAATAGTAGATCTTGCCGGCCGTTCTGAATCTTACGCCGATAACTCTGGTCATATATTATAAATTCTCCTTTATATCAAGCATCAGCATCTCGAGAGTCATCATACTGTTAACATTGGCTCGAATCCTGCCTCTCGCCCCCTCGATTGCGTTTAAAATATTATCTATCTGTTTAAACGAACATTTATCCGTAACACTACTAATATACGACAGTTTATCCGCGAAAATCAAGTGATCCGCGCTCTTCTCCGCCTTGTAGACAAGAAGATCTCTCGTGTAAAACAAAAGGATATCCAAAAAGTCACCCGTCATTATCACATCAGGTTTCTTTTCACTTGAATCCTCAGGAGTCAGCAGTGCAAGGAGCCTGTCTGATATATCTCCCGCCTGGGTCCTCGGAAGCCGCTCCAACAGATCGATTGCTCCGTTTTTTAAGTTCTCAAAGTTCTCATTCTCCGTTAAAAGAATGGCCTTTCCCACATTTCCCTGAGCAAAGGAAACCGCAAGCCTTGCCTTGTAATCGACTATTTTTCTTTTTTCCATAAGGAATTTTTGTATGAGGTCGTCCCTGACTGACTTTATGGGAAAAACTATACATCTACTGAGTATGGTCGGAAGAAATGCATCTATATTTGAAGTAAGTATTATTATTGTTGTATATGCAGGCGGCTCTTCAAGGGTTTTGAGAAGAGCATTCTGGGCCTGCTGAGTCATAAGCTCACCATCCGGAATGATATAAATCTTGTGATCCGAATAGGGTTTTATATATACATCGTCACAAACCTGAACCCTTATCTCATCAACACCGATGGATGTTGGCTTCTCATGCCTCACAATTCTTATGTCAGGATGCGAACCCGAAAGCGCCTGTTTACAGGAATGACACTCTTCGCAGGGTTCTATGTAGCCATTTATATCTTTTTTATCCTCGCATAATATCGCCTCCGCAAATATATTCGCGATCATTTTTTTGCCGCTGCCGGTGTCACCGGAGATTATATATGCGTGCGATATCTTGTCTGTTTTTAGAGCATTCTGCATGTGCTCCTTTATCTGATCCTGCTCTATTATGTCTGAAAAACGCGCCATGAGCGGCAGCTCCTCCCCTGTACATTATGTAAAAATATCCAGCAAAAGTCCTTCAATCTGTCCTATCTTTGCCAGGATATTTATATTATCCTTCTCATCCTTAACGAGCTCCTGCGCCAGCTCATCAAGATTGTCATCAATCAGTCTTATTATGCCGTAAACCCTGTGCCTTCCCCTTCTGTCCAAAAAGTTTTCTCTGGCAAAGGCATGGGATCTTGTAACTATCTCGTTCAAAAAATCTTTTATTAAAATCCTGTATCTCTGCATATCGCGGATATCATTCTTTTTGGAAATCTGTTTTCCCTGCTGGACAATATCCTGCATCATGAGGTTTAGGCGCTCGGCAAGTGATGCATCCTCTATCTTGCTGGTAAGTGTGAACTTAAAGTCACCGTTTACCTCCTGCTGAGCCTGCGTCTGTTGAACCTGTGTTGTTTGCTGAACATTATCAATCCTGATATCCATAAATAGCCTCGCTTAAGAGTGGAAAGCGCAAAGTCATTTTTTTACTTTGTCTCTTCCAGGATAAATTTCTCAATTTCTTTTATGCAGTCCTCAAGCTCTCCGTTATTGTCAAAAGTCCTTGTGATGCCTGCTGCCTCAAGCTTTTCATCTGCATAATCCGCTTTATCTGCAAGGAAGCGCCTGCACATCTCGTCATACTTTGGCTCCTCCTGCTTAAGCTCCCTTTTCATGGCTCTTTGCATAATTGCTCCGTCAGTAGCACTTATCATGAGCGGAACAACATTTCCCTCTCCAAAGTAATCACGCATGGAAACATACATCTCAACCGTTCCGATGATAAGGTAATTGCCCTTTGATAAATCGATCTGCCCGTCATCAACCGTGAAATAATGCCAGGGTCCATACATGGTATTATATGTGCGTTCCTCTATTATTTTTCGGTCTGCCTTTAAGCTCTCATAACGCTCTATGCTGCAGAAATAGTACTGAACTCCGTCCTTTTCTTTTTCGCGCATGGGCCTTGTCGTATATATTATTACCTTATTAAGAGGAACATTTCCCCTCTCAAGAAGGTGCTTATAAATTGTATCTTTACCGCATGAGCTTCTGCCCATTATTTCAAATATCTTTCCCATATCAATCAGCGCTTTTTAATACGCTTACCTTTCTCTCTCCGTTCTCTGTTATGAAGGCTCCCTGCACATTCATTTTTGCATTAATGTATTTTCCTATATCAGCAATCAGTTCTTTTGTAAAAATTTCCCCGGGTGCTATGAGTGGTATCCCCGGAGGATATAAATTAATGAATTCTCCGGAAATCCTTCCGCCTGCAGCAGAAATATCCATCAGCTCACTTTCTGCATCCCACGCCTTATATATAGGAAAAAGTGCCTTCGGATAATCCCCTGCTCCCCCATAAGAATTACCGGATGCCTTTTTAGGCTCATTTCTGTCATCAGCCTTTTTTATAAGCTTTTGATCTAAGTCCTTTATCGCCGCTATAAGTCTGTCTATCCCTTCATCTGTGTCATATCCCGTTATGATCATCAGCGAATAGAAGTCCCCTGCCATCTCAGGCTGCAGCTTATAATCTAATCGAAGTATATCATATATCTGCTGCCCTGTGATAGCGCCATCCTTCGCACAGACAAGGACTTTACAGGGATCAGACACTATGTCTTTTCCCGGGATAAAAAGCTTTTTACAATCCTTTGTCTCCTTAAGGATTTTGTCCTTAAAACCTATAAGCCTTGAGAATATTTCATCTCCTCTGCTTTCAATATCTCTTATGCACGAATCTATTGATGACATTAATACATATGAAGGGCTGCTTGACTGATAAATCCTTAGGTATCTGCGAAGCCTTTCCCTGTTTACCAGCTTACCCTGTACATGAATAAGTGCGGTTTGCGTCATGGAGGCAAGAGTCTTGTGAACACTGTGTATTACAATATCCGCTCCCTCTCTCACTGCATTTTCAGGTAATCCCTTATATAATCCAAAATGTGCGCCATGGGCCGCATCAACTATAAGAATCACATTATGGTTATGACAGATTTCGGCAATTGCTCTTATATCTGAAGAAATCCCGTCATAGGTCGGAGATGTAATAAAAACCGCCTCAATATCCCTATCGATATTTAGCGACTCCTCCACTTCTCCAGGATCTATCTTTCCCCACAGGATTCCGTAATTTCCCGGTTCTATTTTCCCCGGTTTTAGATACTTAAGCTCCAGCTGTCTTAAATATGCTGCATGATAAAGCGCTTTATGTGAATTTCTTCCCGCAAGAAGCTTTCCCCCGTCAGATACTGCTGCCGACACTGCAGAGAGAATCCCCGCTGTGCTTCCGTTTACAAGAAAATGCGTCTCCTTTGCTCCGTACAATCTCTCTGCCCGTTTTTCCGCTTCCAGGATTATGCCCTCTGCATCATGGAGATTGTCATAGTCATCTATCTCAGTAATATCTATGTCCATATATCCTGCCATGGCTCCCGCATCAGGGTTGCGCTTGTGCCCCGGCATGTGAAAAGGATACAGATCGCTGTCTCTTAAGCTTTCTAATTCTTTTTTCATTAGTTCCTCATTCGTTGCCTTAACCTGTTTTCATAAAATATCGAAAAATTACCACTTCATTATACCATGCATCAAATATGAAAAGGCTACCGCAATTAAGCAGTAGCCTTCTCATTATGGTGTATGAAAAAGAGAGTAACCGATATTAGTGCTGAATCTCTACATCCCCGCCGAACTCAAATTTCGGAATGATTGTCTTATGAAGGTTTACGAGTTCAGTGTCAAAGTTGTGCCTGCATTCACAGGTTCTGTCAAATACCATGGTTGCCTCATCACCGGGCTTGGAAGCCTCCCATACCGGAAGCTCATCATGATTCGGATCTCCTGTCCTTGCAAAATTCATGACTGCCCTGAATATCTGCTCCTGAAGCTTGTCCGAAACACCCGGAACATTAGCTACAGGGACAAGATCAATGTTGTGGAAGAAGAATGCAATATCTGAGCAGTGCCATGCCGGCTTATTATGCTGAATAGGGAACTCAAGTGCAAACAGGTATGAATATACCGGTACATTTGGTCTCTTACTTGCTTCTTCAATGAGAACCTTTGTAGGCGCTCTGAAAATTGAGTCAAATGACATAACATCTATGATCTTCTTATCAGGATATGCCTCTTTGAACTTTTCGATAAGCTCATCTGTCTTATCTCCAAATACCCTGCTAAGTCTCTCCTTCATCTCGTCCTCTGTCATCTTTGTCTTATCAAAATCAAGAGGCATGAAAGCAAACTCTCCGAAAACGCTACCTACCATAAGCGGTATCTTGGCTGCATTCTCTGTAAAGCCTGTAAACTGAGGCTCACCCTGGTACCAGTCATTTATCATAGGTGACATACCGGTATAAAGTCCCTGCTCCTTGATTGAAGGAAGAACCTTTTCATATGCTTCTACCAGTCTCTCGTAGGGAAGTGTCTGCATCTGATCCACATCGTCTTCAGTGAGACCAAGTTCCTTAAGCATAGCAGTTACAATCGGCTTTCCATCGCCTTTTCCTGTGTCCATGAAGTCTTTTCCGAGAACACCGCTCATTACGATACCCTTGTGGAAAAGTCCGTCAGCAGCAGGTGTCTGCATGAGGGATGTAACCTTCATTCCGCCGCCTGACTGTCCGAATATTGTTACATTTTCAGGATCTCCGCCAAACTCAGCGATGTTTTCCTTAACCCACTTAAGAGCTGCTACCATATCTGCATTACCGCAGTTACCTGAGTTCTTATATTTCTCACCAAAGGGAGAAAGGTCAAGGTATCCGAGAAGATTTAATCTGTGATTAATGGTAACAACAACCACATCACCTTCTTTTGCCATTGCCGCACCGTCATAGCAAAGCTGCTCTATAGAGGATCCTGCGAAGAATCCGCCGCCGTGAAGCCATACCATTACAGGCTTCTTAGCATTCTTGCAGAGCTTTGTTGACCAGATGTTAAGATTCTGACAATGCTCATCCTGGGGCCAGTATGCGTGGGGAACCATAAGCTCTCCGCGAGGTGTATCCTGGTGCATTAAAGGGCAAACCATTCCGAATGATGTTGCATCCTTTATGCCCTCCCAGGGCTCCACATCTGTAGGCTGGCAGAAACGCTCAGCCTCAGCATAGTGTACGCCTTTGAAAATATATGTGCCATCGTAGAAATAGCCCTGAAGCTTTCCGGCCTTTGTGCTTACTATTGTTGATTCATCCTGCTTAAAATATTTCATGTATCTACTCTCCGTGTTCTGTCATATACAAGGTGAAACGGCCATTTTTGTGACCGTCACGCCTAATAATCATTATTCCAATATATTTTCCCCTATGAGTTAACGTGCGTTGTATCTGTCAAGAGCTGCCTGCTTAAGCTCGATACAACGATCGATGTTGTAGGTCTTAAGCTGCTCAACAAATGCATCGTAGTCATCAAGTGACTGCTCGCCTGTGATGAACTTAACTGTATTCTCCTGAACAAGTGTCTGGATATCTGTGTAAAGTGTTACATATTCAGAATTTTCTGCATCTGTCATTGTCATGCAGGAAGGAAGCATGAGATCAAACTTGTCCTTATCAAACTCATCATATGCCTTAAGTGCATCCTGTCCCTCATAGATAGGATCGAACATACCCCAGTTGTAAAGACCGAAATCTGATGTTCCAAGTGAATATGTGTATACTGCTTCTGAAAGTGTGTTAACCTTGCCTTCATCTACCATCTGCTGCATAGCATCTGTGAGGTGATATGTGTCGCCATCCTTTGTATAGGACTCACCCTCGATACCAAGTGAATCAAGCATCATTGCATCCTGTGAATACCAGTAATCAAGATATCTTGCTGCGAGCTCAATGTCTTTACATGATGTTGAAATTCCAACCTCTTCTTTTACAAGGTCAGATGTTGCAAAACCGATTTCAGGTGTATCGCCTTCCTTAAGAACAGGTGAAGATGTTGCTACGATATTGAAATCTTCATCTGTTGTGTAACCCTGCTGCTTAAATACGTCTGAAGTCATACCCCAAAGCTGGATACCTGCGCCTGCTTTACCTGTTCCCATGTAATCAGCAGGGCTCATGATGTCAGCTGCATTTGTCATGAAGTTAGGATCAATGAGTCCCTTTTCATACCAGTCATGGAAAAGTGTAAGCCACTGTTTGTAACCATCCTCAAGAGGACCATATTTAACTGTATCTCCGTCCTTGTAAAACTCACCAAGGCAGCCATAAGCTGAAAGGAAATGGCTGAAATAATCATAGCCGTTTGTACCGATCATAAGAGGAGCTTCACACTCAGGATAGTTCTCCTTGAATGCTGTAAGAACTGTCTCCCACTGATCAATTGTTCTCGGAACCTCAAGGCCGAGGTCATTAAGCCAGTCTCCGCGAAGTGCCATGCCGGCCCAAACTCTCTCACCTCTTACATCACCAAAGTATGATGCGATTGTACGTGTTCCAACGATTTTTCCTTCATCAGTAACGGTATCCTTCTCAAGAGACTCGTTGCTCTTACGAAGTGCCTGGTAAGTAGGCATATATTTATCAACTATATCTGTAAGGTCTACAAGAACGCCATCCTGTACACCCTTCTCTGTTCCACCGGGATAATAGGTTCCGCAATCACGGATGATATCCGGATATTCGCCTGATGCAAGCATAAGACCAAACTGCTCCTGTGCAGATGCAGCATCAACTACCTGCCAGTTTACATGTACGTTCGTCTCTTCTTCCATCTTCTGGATAGCCTTAAGATCATTAGGATTCTCTACATAATCGTTACTCCATACGATCCAGATGCTAAGTTCCTTCTTTTCACTAAGGGGCCAGGTCCACTCGCCTGACTCTGATGCAGTTGCAGTTTCCCCTGAACCGCCTGCTGCCTCACTTGTTGAAGCTCCCTTGCCACATCCAGCAACTGTTCCAACCATCACAGCTGCTGTCAGAAGCATTGCCAATACCTTCTTTTTCATAAACTATACCTCTCTTTCATTTATATCATTTTTAAATTTAAAACTTTTTTATTAACATCAACCCTTAACTGATCCAACCATTACTCCTGAAACGAAGTACTTCTGGCAGAAAGGATAGATTGCAAGTATCGGAAGTGTGGATACTACGATTGATCCATACTTTACAAGTGTCTTGTACATCTGAGCATTATCCATAAGATCTCCGGCGTTTGCTGTAACTGAGCTTGTGGAGTTCTGTGCAGAGATGAGGATTTCTCTCATGAACATCTGAAGAGGATACTTATCTCTTGCTGTAGGAAGATATAACAGTGCTGAAAACCACTCATTCCACTTACCAACTGCGATAAAGAGAATGATTACCGCAAAGGTTGCCTTACACAAAGGAAGAATGATATTAAACATTATTGTCAGCTCGCCTGCACCGT
The DNA here is from genome assembly GCF_000424145.1 of Butyrivibrio sp. AC2005. Classification (GTDB taxonomy): domain Bacteria; phylum Bacillota; class Clostridia; order Lachnospirales; family Lachnospiraceae; genus Butyrivibrio. The sequence continues at coordinate 11,620 of NZ_KE384142.1, read as the reverse complement.
CCATTCTGGCTGATTCTTCAAGAGAATCCGGAATAGCCTGGATTGCAGTCCTCATGATGATGATGTAGAAAACACCCATTGCCTGAGGAATAAGAAGTGCTGCTCTTGTATTAAGAAGTCCGAGCTTATTTACAACCATGTAGGTCGGGATCATACCGCCGTTAAACAGCATTGTGAATGCAAGGAACATCATAAGTGCATTTCTGTAACGAAATCTTTTTCTGGAAGTAATATATCCTGCTATTACTGAAAGCACGCTTGTTATAAGGCACTGTGCAACAACATAAATTATTGTGTTTCTGTAACCGATCCAGATGTTTTTATATCTCATGATGATCTTGTAGGCATTCAATGAGGGCTTTCCCAGAGGGAAAAGTATGAAGCTTGCTGCCTTATCAACCAATGCAGGTTCAGATATTGATGCAAAGCATACATGAATAATCGGAACCACACATAAGAATGCGATCAAGAGCAGAAACAAATGATTAAGTGTATCAAATATCCAATCACCTATTGTCTTTTTAACTACCATTTTTTGTATCCTCCAATCAGAACAGGCTAGATTCTGTATATTTCTTTGATATTGCGTTTGTTACAAGAAGGAAGGTCGTTCCGATTATTGAATTAAACAGACCTACTGCTGTTGAGAATCCATAATCATATTGCTGAAGACCACATCTGTATATATAAGTACTTATTACATCCGCTGTTTCATATGTTGCAGGTGTATAAAGAAGAAGGATCTTATCTGCACCTACCTGTAAAAGTGAACCCATTCTCAAAATAAGCATGATCATGATTGTAGGCATGATTGACGGGATTGTAATATGAATACATCTCTGCCATCTTGATGCTCCGTCGAGAACTGCTGCCTCATAAAGCTGCTGGTCTACACCAGAAAGAGCTGCTATATAGATGATTGATCCATATCCCATTCCCTGCCAGATATTTGACAGAATGTGGATTGCCCAATAGTTCTTGGGATCAGCCAGAAGGTTCTGTACTGTTGTGCCTGACAGCTTAGCTACTACATTAGAAATAAGTCCCCCACTCTGTGTAAAATCAACAATAAGACCGCAGACAACAACCATTGATATGAAATATGGCATGTATGAAACTGTCTGTATTGTCTTTTTAAATACCTTTGTTCTTACTTCATTAAGAAGAAGTGCGAAAATTATCGGTGCAGGAAATCCGAATAGCACATCCAGAATTCCAATCATTGCTGTGTTTCTAAGTAATCTTCCAAAATACGGTCCGGTAAAAAATCGTACAAAGTTGTCAAATCCAACCCAGGGACTTCCGCTTATTCCAAGTGCGGGTGTGTATTTTTGGAAAGCCATCACAATACCTGCCATCGGTATGTAATGGAAGATTATGTACCATACCACTATCGGAATGCACATAATATAGATAACCTTGTTCCTGATAAAGTCTATTTTCAGATTATGTAAAAATCCGGCGAATCCGGCGTGCTCTACATAACCTGTTGCAGGTATCTCTGGCTTTTCTTTTTGCCTGCTGACTCTTTCAGAACGTACAAGCTTATCTTTCATTAGTACTTGTTCCATAACTAAAACTCCTTTTCTCTTTTTACTCTCTCTCCCGGCGTTGTCGCCTTAACTGGTTGTTAGTATATCGTTGTACCATATCCATATAAAGAGTCGTTTTTTTACATTCAGCGACCAATTTTTGTAAAAAGTAAAAAATAGTACCTTGTTTTAGTGGCAATATCTGACCATTTTCAAAGCAATTATTGACCAGAATCCGCCATCTACGCGCAAAATAAAAAACAGACCGAAATCTGTCATAAGACTTCGATCTGTATATTTATTACCTATGTACGATTTTTTACTATAACCTTTTCGTTAGGTTTTTACTTGCTTTTATAGTAATCTCCGGGAGTTGTCCCATGCTTTTCCCTAAAGCATCTGATGAGTGGTCTTGGGGTTGTAAATCCGACCATATCGGCTGCGTCCTTAACGGTGAATCCTTTTTTCATTAGCCCTTCTGCATTTTCAAGTCTGACATTATTAATGTATTCAAGCATTCCTATGCCGTAAACCTGTTTAAAGGTCCTGGACAGGTAAGAATTATTGACGCCAAGCTCAAGAGCCACACTATTGACGTTCATATCCTTATCAGCGTACTGCTTATCCACATATTCCTTTGCCTTTTCCACAAGAAGAATACTTTTTCCACTATTCTCATGTTCAAGTGGTTCTGTCATCTGGTGATCCTTACTGTTTTCCACAGCTGCATTCACAATATCATCCAGCATGCTCTGAGCTTCGATTCCCCTGTGCATTCGATACATGTTCTGGATCTGTTCCATCTGATCCCAGCTAGTAAGAGTTGCCTTCGCCTCATCATCAAGAGACAGTTCCTTATAAAAGGCTACATTTTCCAGCTTTCCGACATATATTCTGTATTCCCTTACCAGCATGGATTCCCTGTTTGCTGTGGGAATTGATCCGATTCCGTGATGAATGTCAGAAATATTTGCAACAAGCGCAATATCAAATTTTTCACGTATAAAACTGCAGACTGTATTCAGCTTTTCAGTAAGTTCGGTCAAAGAGATCTCGTTTGTACCTGTCAGCTGCACTATGTTATAAAACCAGTGAGCCAGTCCTCCTGTTATAAGAAGGTTCTCCTTCCCGATAAGCTCTTCTGATACATTGTGTATGATGAACCACACCTGGTCTCTTTCCTTCTGGTCCATTGGCTTATCCGTCGGATTATCAATATCATAGCTCACTACAAGATAGCGGTTTTTATCATCGTTCTCGGTCTCTATCGTATCCGTACCGTAATTTAAGAGCTTTATCAGTCTCGTTTCCGTATCAGTCCTGAATTTCCTGAATTCATTTTCCGAAAGCTTAAGACTGTTTACCGTTCTGCTTATACCGTCTTCTATCCTCTTAAATTCATCGCTGAGCTCTGAATCTGCCATATTTGCGGATTCATGCTCATCAAGGAACTCAAGAATGGACTCAATCGGTCTGTACTGAACACGTAAAAGGTGGGTCAAAACTATTCCTATCAGGATAAGAAGTGCCACTCCGTATATAACAACTCCGATAATGAAGGGTCTTATTGCACTCATGGCTATCCCGGAATCCATTATCGCAATGAGCCTTAGTCCATATGGCTTTAGGTAGTAAGGATAGATCACTTTCTTACCAACAGCTGTTTTTTCCTGAACCTCAAGGCATTTTTCCACAAAAGTGTCGCTTATTTCCTCATTTCCAAGTTTTATATATGTCCCGTCATCCGATACCAGTAAAAACTGGTATTCATCGCTTAGCGCACTTCGAACCTCCGACATATCAATTTTTATAAGAAGTACTGCATCCTGATCCTCAAATGGTACTGCATACCTGGTGGCCATGGAATAATAGAGCTGCTTGTCATTTGACTGACCGACAATCTTAAACTTACTGTAGAGATTATCACCAAAAAGAGCCTTATTCTCCTCAGCCTCAATATCAAGTCCGGAAACTATATGTACTCCGTCTCCAATCCTGATGAATTCCTCCTTGGTAAGTACAGCCGGTTGTCCCTTAGGAAAAAACAGATATACTTTATCAAAGGCAGAATGTACCGCTCCATACTCATTCATAAGGTCAGCTATCTCGGCAAGTCTCATTCTGTCTTCCACAGTCTCATCGTGCTTTTTGGCCGCGACCTTAACAAGGTTATTTGTGATAAAGGTCTGTGCCCCAAGAACCACTTCCTGGCATACACTCTCCACCACTGATACCTTTTCCCTTACAAGCTTCTCCTCAATATCCTCTTCCTTGGCATACAATGCATGCACGAGAAAAAAAGCTGAAGCAATCATTCCCATCCCTGTTATGAGAATGATCGCCAGCCCTAAAATAATCCATCTTTTTAAAATTGGACGGTGCTTTAAGTATTTAGTAATTCGTCCAAGCATCTAGTCTCTCCCAATAATTTAAAGTAATACGAAGAATGTCATATTCAAGCGTAGCTATACCGATCTTCCAATTATAGCTTATTTTATCTTCAAATTCCTAATTTACTTTTTGTATAGCTTACAACATGCAAAAAGTCATACATAGCTGTATCCTTATCAGATTCTTTTTCCGATTTTATAAAATTAAATTACTGCTTTTTCTTTTAAATGCTTAATCTCGTCCTCAGAATAGTCAAGAACATCCCTGTAAATACTTACATTATCCTGTCCAAGCGTCGGTGCAGGTCTGTTAATCCTCGGCTTCATATCCATGAGCTTAATGGGATTCCCGTTTACCTTCATCGGTCCGATAACAGGGTGCTCTATATCTATAAACATTTCCCTGTCATCAGAGATATGCTCATCCTCTGTTATCTGCCTGACATCATAAATCGGTCCTGCGGGTATGCCGGCTCCAAGAATAATATCCACTATTTCCTTAACTGTTCTCTCTGATGTCCACTTCTCTATCTCTGCCTTTTGCAGGAGATTATTTTTTACTCTTAGCGGCACAGTAAGAAATCTTTCATCCGTAATCATGTCTTCACGGTCTATCAGCCTGCAGAACTTTTCATAAAGCTTCTGATTACCACAGGCGATGATGACAAATCCGTCCTTAGCATGGTATGTGTCGTAAGGTGCTATTGATGCATAGGCATTTCCGTTTCTCTTCGGAATCTCCTGCGAATCAAAATAGCGTATATATGCATTCTCCAGGCTTGAGACAACAGAGTCTACCAAAGACACGTCAACTCTCTGCCCAAGGCCGGTCCTCTCTCTTGCATGAAGTGCCATTAGGACACCCATTACCATGTTCATACCGCCAAGAATGTCTCCCATGGCATTTCCGGATCTTGTGGGTTCCCCTCCAGGTATTCCTGTTATGGACATAAGACCTCCCATTCCCTGGGAAATGATGTCATATCCCGGGCGCTGGCTGTATCTTCCGTAACTGCCAAAGCCTGAACATGCTGCATAAATAAGTCTGGGATTGATTTCTTTTAGCACATCATAGCCAAGGCCAAGCTTATCCATTACTCCCGGTCTGTAATTTTCAAGGAGAACATCTGCCTTTGCTACTAGCTTTTTAAAAATCTCTTTTCCTTCTTCGCTCTTCAGATTTAGGGTAATACCTCTTTTGTTCCTATTAAGGTTGGCATAGTACATGCTTTCGCCGTTTCGATAAGGGCCATACCCTCTGGCGTCATCTCCCTTACCCGGAACTTCTATTTTTATTACATCAGCACCAAAATCCCCCAATATGGATCCGCCATATGGTCCTGCCACAACTCTTGTAAGATCAAGGACTCTCACATCCTGTAGTGCCTGTCCGTAATTATCTGATTTCTTATCTGTAATATTTATTTCCTGTTCCATCATGCTTCCTCCGCATAAGGATCTTCATAGGGCATAAGTTTAACCCCGCTCTCCAGAAGACTCTTAAGCTCATCCTCTGTTACACTTATTTTCATTCTCATAACTGCTGATCCCATGGATTTTCCAAGGGAGTCGAGTCTGAGGCTCATGGTTGCTCCGCCGCCAAGTGCGTGATGCATTACAAAATTCATTCCCTGCAGGGACTCAACTTCATATCTTGTAATATCACCCTTTACCATGTCTCCAAAATAGTCTTTTAGTTTATCAGGGGTTGCTTCCCTTAAAATAATGTCGTAGTATTCGGGTTTTCTTGCAAACACACAGACATTACTTGTATCTCCCTTATCGCCGCTTCTTCCATGGGCGATATCATACAAATATATTCTAGGCATTACACTCCTCCTATATATCATCAGCTATATTCTAACTTTTACAAAAAGCTGCTTCTTAATAACATTTTTCCCTTCTTATACTGTGATAATATGGCTTTCAACAGTAAGCGCATCTCTTGGAATCACTGTCGGATACAGTGCCATAACTTCCTGTACATGTGCTCTTCCACCAAAGAATGATGCTCCCTGAGGTCCGTTAAGCTGAAGAGGGCTGATCTCAGGAATTATCTTTGCACACTCTGCCTTATCCTCTGAAAATACAGCGATTCGCATTACGCACTCATTTAGTCTTGCGATAGTTTCAGGGCTCTTATCAGCTACTCCGAGATGAAGTGAATCCAGTCCGATAAAGCTGATATGTACATCATTCGCCTTCATTCCGCGTTCTTTCATCTTTTTCATGATTATGTCCGCGCAATATCTCGCCTTTTCATATGCATCAGGCCATGCAAATGAGAGCATAGATACTGTTTTCCATCCCTTGTGATATCCTACACAAAGCTTTATGGTATCAGGTCTCTCCTTACCCTTTATTCCTGCAACGGATACCCTGTTCTCGCCTTTTTGAGTAATGGTTGCATGACTTAAATCTACATTTACATCCGGTGTGTAATAATTTGCCGGATCAAGAACCTCATAGAGGAACTGTTCCTTAACACTCTGTTCTGAAATGAGACCTCCGCAGTCCGGAGCCTTTGTTATTTCAAAGGTGTCCTCAGTAAGCTCAGCAATAGGAAATCCCAGATGTTCCATGTCAGGTACCGATCTCCAGTCATACATGAAATTACCGCCGGCTCCCTGTCCGCCGCACTCAAGAAGATGTCCTGCCATTATTCCTCTTGCAAGGTTATCCCAGTCGTCATCTGCCCAACCGAATTCATGAGCAAAGGGTGCCAGGAAAAGTGCTGAATCTGCTGCTCTTCCAGTAATTACCGTATCAGCACCATCTGCGATTGCCTTCTGAATCTGCTCATGTCCGATATATGCATTACAGTTGTATATCTTGTCCTTTATATCTGAAAAGGTAACTCCATCCGGATCGTTACTTCCCGCAGTATCCATAGAGGGAAATTCCCATCCATCCGCTATCAGCTGTGGAATCTTGTCCTTTATGTCATCACCTGTAACATAGCCAATTTTATATCCCTTAAGGTTTTCGTTTTCTGCCCAAGCCTTTATTGCATCAACGCATCCCTGGACATTCATTCCACCGGCATTAGTAATTATTCTTATCTTTTTTTCAAAGGTTTCTCTGCCTGCTTCCTTCAGAAGTCTTGTTACAAAATCCGGTGCATATCCTTTTGACGGATCCTTTATCTTTTGTCTTGCCATAATTGATAACGTAAGCTCGGCAAGATAGTCACAAGCCAAATATTGAATATCTGCTTTCCTGATCATATGTATTGCAGCATCAGGTGAATCTCCCCAGAATCCCTGACCACCGCCTATAGCTATTTTTTTCATTATATATTGCCTCCTCGCGTATACTACAACGTTGTACCTGAATTACAAAATACACCTCAATACTCATATTTGTCAATAGTACATCGTTGTATTATTTGTTCATTTTCCTGTTTTATTTTGGAGATGCTTTATGTATAATTAGTTTTGATTAAAAGATAATTTCGCCTTTTTATGGTGAAATTGAAACTGAGGATGAATAACATGGTCACAATAAAGGATATAGCCAAATATACAGAACTGTCGCCAAGTACAGTCTCAATAGTTCTAAGAGGTCTTGGCAAAAAAAGGAATATTTCGGAATCAACTATAAACAAAGTCACAGAGGCTGCTGTTAAACTTGGATATACTCCAAACATGCAATCCAAGCTATTACGTAGTAACCTTCCCAATTTGCCTGTAATTACTCTTTTCTGGGATGCCTCCGCAAGGCAGGATACGCTTTCCCGTTTTCTTGCAGGACTCCAGGATTCATTAGACAGGCATGACTATAATTATGGTCTTCTTATAAATCCATATCGTATCGGTCATCTCGATGAAGCCATAACTCAAAGAACACTGACCGGAAGCAATGGCATAATAATCTGTAATGCTTCTGAAAATGATATGGAATATCTCGAGCAGAACGATTTTCCTATTCCGATCGTCTTATATAACAGATATTCAAAAAAATATCCTACTGTAACCATGAACGATGAAGAAATAGGAAAAATTCCTGCCGAAGTTTTTCTGCGTCATTCAAAAAAACATCCGGCGCTGCTTACCTCAAAAGCTACCTTTAACGGAATGAATATCAGAGAGAATGTATTTAAGTACACTCTTAATGAATCCGGAATAAATATATTAGAAAAAATAGAAGTAACCGACACACTTGAAGGTGGATATCAGGGTGCACTCCGGTTATTGGATTCTTCCACTTTACCTGATTGCCTGTTTTGTACCTCCGATAATATTGCCTTTGGTGCCTTAAAGGCATTTAACGAACGGCAGATACTCATTCCCCAACAGCTCGAAATCATTAGTGTCGGCAATGGTATGAAACAGCACGAAGAGTATTCAATCCCTTCTCTTTCTGTCGTTGGTCTTCCGATTGAACAGATGGCAGATGCATGTCTTACAAGAATATCCCGAGCTATTACAGCTTTTGATACCACGCCTGACATGCAGCAGTTTCATGTAGAATATATCTCAAGATCAAGTAGTTTAGTATAGACAATATTCTTCTATAATACTGTTTCGTAAAGATAACTTTTCTCGATAATATCGTTTCATGTAGAAAATATTTTCTAACTAATCGATTTTATTTGATAATTCATTGATTTTGTCCTAGTTTTGAAGTATTTGTAAAATTTCTATTATATGCGTTATTTTTCTAACAAAATATTGTATAATGTAGTGTATGAGCGTTTAGCCGATGTTCTACAACATCGACTATCACAATAGAAAAAGAAAAGGAGTTAAAGAAATGGCAGAAATCAATTTAACACAGTATGGCATTACTGGCACAACTGAGATCGTGCACAACCCTTCTTATGAAGTTCTCTACGAAGAAGAGAAGAAGGCTGGTCTTGAAGGATATGAAGTAGGTCAGGATACAGAACTCGGTGCTGTTAATGTTATGACCGGTATTTACACAGGTCGTTCACCTAAGGATAAATACATCGTTATGGATGCTAATTCCAAGGATACAGTTTGGTGGACAACTGATGAGTACAAGAACGATAACCATCCCATGAGTGAGGATGTATGGGCAACAGTTAAAGATATCGCTAAGAAAGAGCTTTGCGACAAGAGACTTTTCGTTGTTGACGCTTTCTGTGGTGCTAACAAGGATTCTCGTATGGCAGTTCGTTTCATCGTTGAGGTTGCTTGGCAGGCTCACTTCATTAAGAACATGTTCATCGTTCCTACAGACGAAGAGCTTGCTTCTTTCGAGCCTGATTTCGTAGTATACAACGCTTCTAAGGCTAAGGTTGACAACTACAAGGAGCTCGGTCTTAATTCTGAGACATGTGTAGCATTCAATATTTCCAGCCGCGAGCAGGTTATCATCAACACATGGTACGGCGGAGAGATGAAGAAGGGTATGTTCTCAATGATGAACTACTATCTTCCTCTTAAGGGCATGGCTTCCATGCACTGCTCAGCTAACACAGATATGGAAGGTAAGAACACAGCTATCTTCTTTGGTCTTTCCGGAACAGGTAAGACAACTCTTTCAACAGATCCTAAGAGACTCCTCATCGGTGATGATGAGCACGGTTGGGACGACAACGGCGTATTCAACTTCGAAGGCGGCTGCTATGCTAAGGTTATCGGTCTTGATAAGGACGCTGAGCCTGACATCTACAACGCTATCAAGAGAAATGCTCTTCTTGAGAACGTAACCGTTGCTGCAGACGGCAAGATTGATTTTGACGATAAGAGCGTTACAGAGAATACTCGTGTATCATATCCTATCGATCACATTGATAATATCGCTTCTAAGGTTAATAAGATTTCTGCCGGTCCTGATGCAAAGAACGTTATCTTCCTTTCAGCTGATGCGTTCGGAGTACTTCCTCCTGTATCAATCCTTACACCCGAGCAGACTCAGTACTATTTCCTTTCAGGCTTCACAGCTAAGCTTGCTGGTACAGAGCGTGGTATCACAGAGCCCACACCTACATTCTCAGCTTGCTTCGGTCAGGCATTCCTTGAGCTTCATCCTACAAAGTATGGTGAAGAGCTTGTTAAGAAGATGCAGAAGTCTGGTGCTAAGGCTTACCTTGTTAACACAGGTTGGAACGGCACTGGCAAGCGTATCTCCATCAAGGATACTCGTGGAATCATCGATGCTATCCTTAACGGCGATGTAAACAAGGCTGAGACAAAGAAGATCCCGATCTTCGATTTCGAAGTTCCTACATCTCTTCCCGGAGTTGATCCTGCAATCCTTGATCCTCGTGATACATATGCAGATGCTTCTGAATGGGAAGCAAAGGCTAAGGATCTTGCAGAGAGATTCACTAAGAACTTCAAGAAGTATGAAGGCAATGACGCTGGTAAGGCTCTTGTAGCTGCTGGCCCCAAGCTTTGATATCAGTACAATTAAGCATTAATTATTTACAGGCGAATGCATAACGCATTCGCCTGTTTTATTATCAACTCGTATTATTTTGTTATTAAAGCATCTTTCTCTATTATGTTAAAATGATTTATTCTGTGGTACTTCAATATACCTGTTCTTAACCTTTGCCTTATGAAGCCCAAAGGTTTCCATGGTCGAGCAATACTTATCTGCCAGTGTAACAATCCATGCTTCCCTGCAAAGCGGTGGTATTATGGTTAATGGCCACATATGCTTCTTAATTATGTCCTTTTCACGCTCCGTCAGGACAAAGTCCCTACTGGCATTTTTGAGGGCTGTACCGGGGTGATAAAAGCCATGAAGTTTAGGATGTATATTCCCTTTATCTTTACCATCTATATGCCAGTCATATAGGAAATAATCGTGCAATAAAGCCCCTCTAACCAACTCACGCTCATTACACTTAGCATGAAGAAATCTGTTTATTCTAAGGGCCCTCTCAGCAACATTGATGCTATGTTCATATACTGACATATCCCCATGCTGAATAAAACCGTTTGACTTTATAAATGAATGAGCGGAAAGGATCTCTTGTCCATGCTTTCTAAGAGATTCTCTAATCTTCTTTCTTCTTTCTATCTTTTCTTCTCTTGTCATATAAAAACTCCAACATAAAAAGTAAATCCAAAGTTCATTTTAAAATCATATAATTTATTTATCAATAAAGAATTAGTAAAATCAGTACCTAATTGAAATAAAATATCATTTGGGAATTATTTTAGATAACTACATTTGAAAGAATTATAAAAATTAATAAAAAAGATGCCTAGACTCGGAATCGAACCAAGGACACGAGGATTTTCAGTCCTCTGCTCTACCAACTGAGCTATCTAGGCAAACTTGAGTAGCGGGGACAGGATTTGAACCTATGACCTTCGGGTTATGAGCCCGACGAGCTTCCAGACTGCTCCACCCCGCGATATTTAATTGAATGGATGGCGGTGGATTCGAACCACCGAAGCAATTTGCAGCAGATTTACAGTCTGTCCCCTTTGGCCACTCGGGAAGCCATCCATATAAAGAGCCGATGAGCGGACTCGAACCGTTAACCTGCTGATTACAAATCAGCTGCTCTGCCAATTGAGCCACATCGGCTTATTTCTGAAGATATAATCCTCAGAAAAAGTGGGGCCTATAGGGCTCGAACCTATGACCCTCTGCTTGTAAGGCAGATGCTCTCCCAGCTGAGCTAAGACCCCAGATTTAAACAAATATTTGATTGTTGAACGACCCGAAGGGGGTTCGAACCCCTGACCTCCGCCGTGACAGGGCGGCGCT
>NZ_KE384141.1:23455-91559 GCF_000424145.1 Butyrivibrio sp. AC2005 | reverse complement strand
CTTCATCATATGACGGGGCGTTGCCTGGCCTTTTCTGATTCTTTCATATGTTGCATAAAGATCAGAAAGGTCCATCTCCTCCACGAATGCGCTTACCAGGCGTACCGGATCGTCATCTGCTACTGATAGGTCTATGTCGAGCGGAAGTTTTATTTGATGATTTAAGGAAGAAAGGCTATAATTTCCTTGTAAGATTTTATTTAGTAGCATAAATATATTTTACAGCAAAGACCAGGCTTTTCGAAGCCTGGTCTTTGTGTTAATCAAGACTTTTAGCACTAAAAAGGGGCCTCGCACTAATTCTTAGTGCGACAGCCCCTTTTTTCGTTTTTATGGCTAAAAACGCTTGACAAGTCAGTCAAAAAATGTTGCCGCGCCTTGATTATAAGACATTTTTACGGAGGTGCAGATCAATCCATAGCTTTCTATCTAATGAAATGTGTCCACTGATGCTCTTCCCTCTCAGGCAGTCCGTACTTTTCTTTTCCAAGTGCAATACTCTTCATAAGGAAAGACATATTCCTTGCTAGAACACGCATGGTCTGAAGCCCTTCGGCATCCTGCTCTGCCTGCTGTCTGTACTATTTTCTCTGCCATTCTTATCCACCTGCTTTCAAATTAATCTGTTTGCCAATGCTGGTAAATGATTTGTTATAGGTTTTCCTTCTGTAATCCTTAGGCGTAACGCCTTCATATTTTTTAAAAAGTGTAGAAAAATGACTCTCCCCAGCGAATCCCAGATATTCAGCTATATCTGTGCAGCTGTACTCGTTGTAGGAAAGAAGATATTTTGCTGCTGTAAGTTTCTTATGCCTGATATAATCCGATACTGACATCCCGACCTCTTTTGCAAAAACCGTTGACAACCAGGACGCATTCATCTCATGCTCATCAGCAAGCATCTGTACAGTTATCCTGTCATGCAAATGGTTTTCAATATAGTCCATGCACTGGAGAATCTTTGGCGAATACTCCCTGTACTGGTCGTGATACACCTTCATCCTTTCAGCATAATCAAGCATCATTTCCTCATATAATGCCTTGATATCATCTACTGAATTCATGGCATCCATTCTGCGTATATACAGATCCGACAGACCATAGGACTCATCTGACGGCATACCGCCTTCAATGCAGAATCTGCAGCAGGTCGTTATGGTTGAAACGAATAGATATCTCTGCTGCTGAAGTGGAGATTCTGACAGCATTGGGAAAGTTTGCTTTCTGTGCCTTACAAGAGCCTTCTTCAGTGCAGCTATTTCTCCGTTTTTGACCAGCTCAAAAGATGACATCTCCTGGCTTAATGTCGCGTGAACAAATTCCTCTTCGCGCTGCTTAAACAGGTAGTCCGAAAGCGCAGCATCCATTTTTTTAATCACTTTATCCTGCATAAAATGTCGTCACCTCTATAAACGCTAATTCATATCTGACTGAGCCCGGTCGGATACGGGGACCGTAATCGCCCAAAGTACGTGCGATAACGGTCCCCAGCTCCTACTGATGATATTATATCAAATTGTGAAGGTAGCTCCAAATGCCATGATGACTTTTCTGTTGCACATTGTTATGCATGAAAGTCTCTCTACAAACTGTGCATAGATCTTATGAACTGCTGCATCTCTCTGCTCTTTTCTTACTTCTGCTTTTCTTGTATCCTGAACGTCATTAAATCTCATGGTATTACCTCCTCAAATGTTTTTAATTTGGTTGTTTGTACTTTCCTTATGACTGTATTATGCTTCTTAACCGGGTTTAAAAACATAATATTCATTGGTTTTTATATCTATATGTTGTTACCTTTTGAAACTTTTGAAGTCGCACACTTAACTAAAAAAATGACGTAGACCAGTATCGTCTACGCCATAAATACTATTTATATTCCAAGATATCGGATTCTCCTCCGAAACATTGAAATAATTAACAATATTAAAAATTGGTGCCGAGCATTTTTGCACAGCACCCTTTTTTATTACTGGAAGTTTGTTATAAGTGCGATTATACGTGCTGCGAACAGAACAAATACAACCCACATAACAGGTGATACATCTTTTGCCTTACCGATGAAGACTTTAACGATTACCCATGCAATGATTGCAAACATGATACCTGTTGCTATTGAATATGAAAGAGGCATCATAACGAGTGCCAAGTATGCGCCAAGTGTATCCGCGATGTCGCCATCAAATGAGATGTTCTTAGCACTTGAAACCATAAGCATTCCTACATATACAAGCGCAGGAGCAGTTGCAAAGGAAGGAATTGCAAGGAATATAGGACTAAATATAAGTGAAACAAGGAACATAACACCGGTTGTAAGTGCTGTAAGACCTGTACGACCACCGGCAGCAACACCTGCTCCGGACTCTACGAATGATGTAATTGTAGAAGTACCAAGGCATGCACCAAGAGTTGTTCCAACAGCGTCTGACATAAATACGCTACCTACTCTGGGAAGGTTACCATCCTCATCAAGAAGGTCTGCTTTATCAGCAACACCTACTACTGTTCCTACAGTATCAAAAATATCAACATAGAGGAAGCTGAATACGATTGCTATAAACTGAATAAAGTGTGAAGCAGCCCATCCAAAATTGAACTTAAATGCTGTCTGTGAAATACCACTGAGATGTACAAGTCCCTGTGAAAAATCAGGATATACATTACCTGCTGTATACCAGCCTGTAGCCTGAGCAATCATACCAAGCACCCAGGTAGCAAGAATTCCTATAAGAACAGAACCTGTAACCTTGAAATGTTCAAGAACAACAACAATAACAATACCAATAAGGCAAAGTACAACATCTGCATCCTTAAAGCTTCCAAGCGCAACAGTTGTTGACTCATCGGGAACAATAACATTAGCGCCGCGAAGACCAATAAAGGCAATAAAAAGACCAATACCTGCAGAAATACCGAACTTCAGATTCTGAGGAATACTGTTTATAAGCTTCTCACGGAATTTAACAAGTGACATAAGAAGGAAGATAACACCTTCTACGAATACTGCAGTTAAGCAGATTTTAAATGCATTTTCTCCCTCTGATGCAAGCTCACCAAGACATACGGTATAAGCAAAGTATGCATTAAGACCAAGACCTGCTGAAAGAGCAATGGGATAATTTGCGGCAAATGCCATGATAAATGTAGCAACAGCTGATGCAATCGCAGTAGCAACAAATACACCACCGGCATCCATTACAGTACCCAGGATACTGGGGTTAACAGCCAGAATGTAGGCCATTGAAAGGAACGTGGTAAGACCGGCAATAATCTCGGTTTTTACCGTAGTATTGTGCTCCTCTAATTTAAAAACTTTTTCCAACATGTTTTCTTCTCCTCCTAAAACAATGTCATCCCCGCTTGAGTCATTCACTCAAACACCTAAAAATATAGCATAAAAAGGAGAGACCGAAAAGTCTCTCCTACCAGGTTCCTTTATAAAATTATAACCAAATTTTTAATCAAGCTGGCTGTAAAAGCTGTCAATATTCTCCTCAGGAAGCTTAACCGGATCCCATCCGGAGTCTTTATACTGAGTTATTGAAAGATTGTTGGCAGCAACGTAATTGGCAATGATCTGCGCTCTTGTCTTCTCATTTGCATCTGTATCAGCATTAGACTTAATAAGTTCGTCATAATGATCACCAAAAATCTTTTTAGCCGTGGGTTCCCAGTCAGAGCCGTCTCCTACAAGCTCCATATTGGTAACTTCATAGCCTTCATCTGTATTCTTGATATGTATACATCCGGGGAATGAACCGCCGGATACCATCTCCAGGGTATCTCCGTCAAGCTTGTAATTGTAATACCAGAAATCGCCCCAGACCTTTATATCTGACTTATCGCTTTCATCCATAGCTACGATGATCGGACATGGAATTCCAACATCAGCTTTTTCAAAGTGAGATCCACACTCATCTATGATGTACTGATAAAGAACTGAATAAAACAGCTCAGGTCCCGGATATTCATATGCCGGAAGCTTAGCGCCTGTTTCATCCTGTGCTTCTCCACCTTCTGCTGCCCCCTGCGAATCCCCGATCTTTGACAGAGGCGTGTAATCAAATCTCACATATTTCTCTGTCATTTCATCAATAGCCTTGTTAAATTCATCCTCTGTTATACTCTCGAATTTGTCTTTGGATTCCTGTTTAAACCATGGCTCATTCTCATTTTCATAGCCATCATATTTATAACCATACTGAAGAACCATTTCTGTCTCATTGTACATAAGTGCATATAAATCGTAGCCGCTCTGAGCTGCTCCGCCTGACCACTCATTGCATATAAAGTGGCCATCATAGTTATAATATCTGTCTCTGGCTCCACCTGATACTACAAGCGCAGGCTTACGATCAACCATTGTATAAATATCATAGGCAATTCCCTTTGCATCTCCCTCATCAATGGGTCCAACAAAGAGTTCATCAATTCCATCAATATTTGTATCAGCATAGGCAAAACCGATTGCATCAAGTCCATTTCCTTCATCAGCTGATGCAACATTATTAAACTCAGCACTCATGCCCTCGCTCTCAAGCTTATCGGCATCCCAGCCTTCGTTTACAGCCTGCACATATTTAGCGAGAACATCCTTATATATATCCTCACCTTTGGTACCGGCACCCTTCACATAACTAAAGTCATTAACACCTGTAACTGAACTTAGAATAGCGTCCTCTGCCTTATCAATCTTAACGAAGTCTTCAGGTTCATCCTCGTTATAATCCCACTGAACCTCTGTAGGCATACATTTTACAACATCGTAAATCTCTGCATCTCCATTAGTAATTTCACCGATTTTTGTATATGGCCCACCTGCATATTCGCCAGGAAGCTTAGCAGCCCACACTCCGAATGCATAGCCACCATAACCGGCATCCTTTGACTCCTTATGAAAAACATCAATCCTATCCTCGGATACATCCACCTCTACTATATCCTTAAGTTCATCGGGAATAGTAATCTCAAAAAGGTCGTTGCCGTATTTGCCTGTGCCCTCTGCCTCTGCAGAGTCGCTATCTGATTCGGAATTGCCTTCCTCTGAGCTGTCCGCTTGGGCCGTTTCGCTTTCGGTACTCTCTGCTTCTGCAGTATCACTTTCAGTACTCTCTGCTTCAACACTATCAGTCGTTGCCTCGGCAGTCTCTTCAGTTTTAGCAGGAGCACCGCTTCCCACATCTGAATTTGAACCATTATTACTGCATCCGGCTATTACCAGCACAGTGCACAAAAATGCTGCTATCATCCTTCTTTTCATTAATCTGTTTCTCCTCTCATAAAAAAAAATATATTTGTAATATCACTATTACGTCCTTATTTTATCATAGCAGTCAAAGTTTCTTCAGCCGAAATCAAGACCTTTAGCATGAGTCTTTTTTCACAGCCAATCTTTTTTAATTCTTTCTCTATATACGCATGAGCCTCAGAGAAATCCTTATTCTCTCCTATGGTAAAAACTGCTCTGCTACTGACAAATCGTTTCATAGCTTCTCCGTTTACTTCTTATCCGATATCTCTTGAATCAGCTTTAGCATTTGATTAGCCTGCTTATTGCTTCTTTACCACCACAAATTCTACCTTTTCCTTTGTAACACCCACCTTGATTTTACTGGCAATAGCAGCAAGAATCGACTCACTAATCTCATCCTGCGACATCTCTTTGCGATTAATATCCCACTCGTATTTCTGATTATTATCGCCATTGTTAATAGTTTTAACGCCTCTTTGCATGGCATCAAATATCCTGCCTGTAAGGCCGCTGATTGCTTCGTTTTTTCCCGAACTTGAAATTCCGATAAGGCGCTTATACTCTTCTGTGCCGACCCTTGTATCAATACTTAAGTGTATTCTGTATTCAAACCCACTTCCTTCAATCCAGAATGAAGACTTTACCTCACCTATCAATGCTTCCATAAGTGCTATGGTTTCTTCAGTCATCAGCTCAAGCTTATGAGTATCCCTTGTCGAGAGTCTTTGTCTTTTGGCAAAATTATCTGCAAGGTTCTTAGCCAGATCAATATCCTCATCATTTCCGTTAAGCTTAAGGTTATTGGTCCTGTAATGCCTTTTCTCAGGTGCAGATTTCTTTTTCGATAAGTACTTTTTATTTGAATATGCATCTCTATCTTCTAAAGCATCAGTATCAACAACATTTATGTAGTTATAAGGAATCTCAATATTATTTTCTCTAAAAGCTTCTATTATGCGCATATTTACATCGGTAGTCGCCACATAGGTACTTGTTCCTTTCGGAACAAAAATAGTCGTTTCAAGAACAAATGAACTATCTAAAATTTTCAAAAAATAAACGGGTCCCGAGTCTTCCTTTATACCATTTCTTTCAACATTAAGAGTATAAGGACTTTCTGCCACACAGTCCCTTATCACATCCATTGCCATCTGAACATCAGTATCATAGCCTACTGCATACTGGAGATGAACTCCATTACGCTCTTTATTATTGAAACTGTGATTGATAACTGTCTTTGTATTAAGCTGACTGTTGGGGACAACTATTTTTAGCCCGTCATAGATTGCAACAACTATATGCCTTAATGTAATATCCTCAACAATACCCGCATCAAGACCATCTATTATAATTCTGTCTCCTATTTCGAAGGGTTTATTTATACTTATAAGGAGTCCGCAAATTACGTCAGCAATGGCAGTCTGCGCTGCAAAACCTACAATAGCAACAATAAGTGCAGAACCTGTCAATAATATTCGTTGCGGATTAAGAGTTGGATATAAAATAGATAACACTCTAAGAAAGCAATTAAAAATGATTCCCAGCTGAATAAGCTGAATAGTATATTTTTTGGGAAGGACTTTAGCTACACTGGTTTTATTCCTGATAATCCCAAGAAAGACGAATGCAATAATACTTATAATTACCAGTATTGTTATATGTAATGCATTACTCATAAATCAGAATCCCCCATATAACCAACTTTTTCCTACACATATAATTATAAAATCTATCTCATTAAAAAAATGTTAAGTTTTTCGGCATTTGATGAATTTTTCATAAATTTTTTTACGTAAAAAAGCTCCCTATGAGCTATACACAGGGAGCTTTCACTGCACATTTTTTAATATACAGTTTATTTATGAACAATTAACAATTTTTCCAAAATCAGGTTTGAGTGATGCTCCACCAACAAGGCCTCCATCTATATCAGGTTGTGAAAAGAGCTCTGCAGCATTTCCCGCGTTTACGGATCCGCCATACTGGATGCGAACTTTCTCAGCAGTATCTTCATCATACATTTCAGCTATGCAGTTGCGAATAGCTTTGCATACTTCCTCTGCCTCTTCTGCAGTCGCTGTCTCACCTGTTCCGATAGCCCAGATAGGCTCATAAGCAACGACCATCTCTTCTACATTCTCTGCAGAGATTCCTTCGAGATCTGATTTTATCTGCATCCTTATCCAGTCAAGGGTGATACCCTTATTTCTCTGATCAAGGGTCTCACCACAGCAAAGGATCGGGGTAAGTCCATGCTCAAATGCTTTCTTAACCTTCTTATTAAGTTCTGCGTCTGTCTCGTGGTTATATTCACGGCGCTCCGAATGCCCAAGTATTACATACTTAACACCCGCATCTGTCAGCATATTAGGTGATATTTCTCCTGTATAGGCTCCGCTTTCCTCGAAATGCATGTTCTGAGCACCAATTTCTATATTGGTCCCACGTGAAGCTGTAATTGCAGGGATAATATCAATTGCGGGTACACATAAAACCACATCAACATCGTTATTTTCAACCAGGGGACGAAGCTTTGCTATAAATGCTGTCGTCTCCGCAGGTGTCATATTCATCTTCCAGTTGCCGGCTATTATACGTCTTCTAGACATTTTTCATTCTCCTTACTATAACCTCATCCGTCACCTTCGGTGACACCTTCCCCTTAAAAAGGGGAAGGCTTTAAATCAAGCCCGTCATGTTCTTGCATAAATCATTCCCGTCATGCTCTTGCATAAATCATTCCCGTCATGCTCTTGCATAAGCAAGAACAAACGGGTTCATATGAAATTATTTCAAATGAACCCGTTCACAAGCTTTTCCTATTTATACTTCTTAAGCGTTAACGATTTTGCCGAAGTCAGGCTTAAGTGATGCACCGCCGATAAGGCCGCCATCGATGTTGGGCTTTGAAAGAAGCTCAGCAGCATTACCTGCATTCATTGATCCGCCGTACTGGATACGAACTTCATCAGCTGTAGCCTGATCGTAAAGCTTAGCAATAAGCTCACGGATGAATGCACAAACTTCTTCAGCCTGATCAGCTGTAGCTGTTTCACCTGTTCCGATAGCCCAGATAGGCTCGTAAGCGATAACAAGCTTCTTAACCTGATCAGCTGTTACACCGCTAAGATCCCATGTGATCTGTCTCTCAATCCACTCCTTGTAAGTACCAGCCTTACGAAGTGCAAGTGACTCACCACAGCAAAGGATAGGTGTAAGACCAGCAGCAAATGCCTTCTTAACCTTTGCATTGATAAGGATATCATTCTCGCCGAAGATATCTCTTCTCTCAGAATGTCCCATGATAACGTATGTAACGCCTGCATCTACAAGCATAGGTGCGGAAATCTCACCTGTGAATGCACCCTTGTCCTCAATGTAGAAGTTCTCAGCACCAACGTTAACATTTGTGCCCTTTACAGCCTCTACTACAGGAACAATATCAATTGCAGGTACGCAGTAAACTACGTCTACATCATCATTTTTAACTAAATCTTTAAGCTCAGCAACAAGCTTTACAGCTTCTGAAGGTGTCATGTTCATCTTCCAGTTGCCGGCAATAATACGTCTTCTTGCCATTTTCTATCTCTCCTTACTTATTGTCTGCAGCATAAACGCCGGGAAGCTTCTTGCCCTCAAGGAACTCAAGTGAAGCACCGCCACCTGTTGAGATGTGGCTCATCTTGTCAGCATAGCCAAGCTGGTTAACAGCAGCTGCACTGTCACCACCACCGATGATAGTTGTAGCAGATGTCTCTGAAAGAGCCTTAGCAACTTCCTTAGTACCTGTAGCAAGAACAGGGTTCTCGAATACACCCATAGGTCCGTTCCATACTACTGTCTTAGCAGACTTAACTGCTTCTGCATAAAGTTCAATTGTCTTAGGTCCGATATCAGCACCCTCTTTGTCAGCAGGGATCTTATCAGCATCAACTACTATAGTTGTGATTGAAGGATCATCGATAGGATTCGGGAAATCATCGATGCAAACTGTGTCGATAGGAAGAAGAAGCTTCTTACCTGACTTCTCAGCCTTCTCCATCATCTCTTTGCAGTAATCAACCTTAGTCTCATCAAGGAGTGACTTACCAATCTCATATCCCTTAGCCTTAAGGAATGTGTAAGCCATACCACCACCGATGATAAGTGTATCGCACTTCTCAAGAAGAGTATTGATAACGTTAAGCTTATCAGCAACCTTAGCACCGCCGAGGATTGCTACGAAAGGTCTAACCGGATTCTCAACTGCGTTACCAAGGAAATCGATCTCCTTCTGCATAAGGTAACCAACTACGTTGTTACCGCCCTTCTCTGTGATGTACTTTGTAACAACTGCAACAGAAGCATGTGCTCTGTGAGCTGAACCGAAAGCGTCACATACATAGTCATCTGCAAGATCAGCAAGTTCCTTAGCAAATGCCTCACCAGCCTCTTCAGGCTTTGTCTCTTCCTTACCTCTGAATCTTGTGTTCTGAAGAAGGATTACATCGCCTTCATTCATAGCCTCTACAGCAGCTGTAGCATCAGCGCCAGTTACATTGTAATCAGCAATGAACTTAACTTCCTTGCCAAGCTTCTCAGAAAGTCTCTTAGCAACAGGAGCAAGTGACTCGCCCTCGTTGGGACCATTCTTAACCTTACCAAGGTGTGAGCAAAGGATAAGCTTGCCACCATCCTTCATAAGTTTCTCAATTGTGGGAAGAGCTGCAACGATTCTTGTCTCGTCTGTGATCTCACCATTCTTAAGCGGTACGTTGAAATCGCAACGAACAAGTACACGTCTGCCCTTTACGTTGATGTCATCTACTGACTTTTTGTTAAGTGACATTATTTTTTCCTCCTGGATAAAAAAATAGAGGGCCAGGTCCATACGGACCGGACCCTCTTTAGAATCAATTACTAAGTTCGAATCAACCGAGTGGGATGATTACTTAACGAACTTCTCGAAGTACTTGATTGTACGAACCATCTGAGATGTGTAAGAGTTCTCGTTGTCATACCATGAAACAACCTGAACCTCGTAAAGGTCGTCACCAATCTTTGTTACCATTGTCTGTGTAGCATCGAAGAGTGAACCATATGTCATTCCAACGATATCAGAAGATACGATCTCATCCTCGTTGTAACCGAATGTCTCAGGATCAGAAGCCTTCTTCATAGCCTCGTTGATGCTGTCCTTAGTAACTTCTGTGCTGCTCTTAACTACAGCGAAAAGAAGTGTTGTTGAACCTGTCGGAACCGGTACTCTCTGAGCAGCGCCGATGAGCTTGCCATTGAGTTCAGGAATAACAAGGCCGATAGCCTTTGCAGCACCTGTGCTGTTAGGAACGATGTTAACAGCGCCTGCACGAGCTCTTCTAAGGTCACCCTTTCTCTGAGGTCCGTCAAGGATCATCTGATCA
The DNA here is from genome assembly GCF_000424145.1 of Butyrivibrio sp. AC2005. Classification (GTDB taxonomy): domain Bacteria; phylum Bacillota; class Clostridia; order Lachnospirales; family Lachnospiraceae; genus Butyrivibrio. Next base: position 80,906 of record NZ_KE384141.1, on the reverse strand, counting down.
CCTGTGTAAGCATGGATTGTTGCCATGATACCGGACTGGATAGGTGCATAGTCGTTAAGAGCCTTAGCCATAGGTGCAAGGCAGTTTGTTGTGCAAGAAGCTGCAGAGATGATGTTGTCATCTGCTGTAAGTGTCTCGTGGTTAACGTTATATACGATAGTAGGAAGATCATTTCCTGCAGGAGCAGAAATAACAACCTTCTTAGCACCAGCGTTGATGTGTGCCTGAGCCTTATCCTTAGATGTGTAGAAACCTGTACACTCAAGAACTACGTCTACACCAATCTTACCCCAAGGAAGGTTATTAGCATCAGCTTCCTTGTAGATCTCGATCTCTTTACCATTAACTGTGATGGAATGATCGCTGAATGATACCTTATCAGCATACTTGTACTTACCCTGTGAAGAGTCATACTTAAGAAGGTGTGCAAGCATCTTAGGATCTGTAAGATCGTTGATTGCTACGATCTCTGTTCCCTCGTGCTCAAACATCTGTCTGAATGCAAGACGACCGATACGGCCAAAACCATTGATTGCTACCTTTACTGCCATTTTAAGTCCTCCTAAAATGATTAAAAAAATTTATTTGCTGTTACTAATTCTTTACAACGTGATTGTCAAAAATTTGACAGCAAAACTATTTTATCTAACTTCTCACATTTTTTCAAGTAATCTTGGGCAAAAACATAAAATAATCACAATAAAAACACAACATTCCAAAATCACTCATATTTATAATAGAAGATATTCAATTTTTCTGTATTTTTCATATGCATATTAATAGTTGATTAAATAATTCTAAAATCAGTAAGAATTCTATAAACTCCATTTTATTTTCTGATTTTTCGTCTAAAATATTACTATAAATGTCAATCTTCCGGCGATTAGCCGTTAATGAATGGAGGTCTGGAAATGTCTGGAAAAAACACTAGTGATGTATCGAATTCAGCAAATGGTTCAGGACGGAAAGTAAAAAGAAGTATCAGTACTACTCTTCTGCTATGGCTAATGCCTGTTATCACTGTCGGTATTGTGGCAATCATCTTATTTTTGACAATCAGTGCTAAAAATACCATAACTGAAATTTCACTTATGGATCTTCAGGCAGAAACCAATGCCAATGCCTTAGAGCTCGGTACTTCCTTCAGAATGCTGACTGCAAAATTCGGTGAATACTGTGACACAATGGAGCAGGTTCCCTTCGAGGATCATGATGCACTTTTGAAATATATAGAGCCTTCAGCAAGCTACAGCGCAATAAAGAACACCGGTATCTATATTGGTTTCGAAGATGACAGCTACATTTTCGCAAACCACTCAGAAATGCCTGCTGACTGGCGACCCACGCAGCGTGACTGGTACAAGGCAGGTCTCGGACATGAAACCTTTGTAGAGACAGAACCCTATGTCGATGCTTCCACCAATTCTCTTTGTGTTACCTTTGTACGCCAGAACGATTTTTATAATGGCGAAATAGGTGTCTGTGCCGCTGATGTTTTCCTTGATGATCTGACAGAACGTGCAAATGAACTAAAGCCGCTTAACACCGGTGGTACTTTCATACTTGCCGGCGATTATATCATTTCATTTTTTGATCCTTCACTTGTCGGAACAAAGGTCTCAGAATCAGGCAACAATTATCTTAAGACAATCAAGTCACATATAGACAGTGGTTCAGGTGAGATAATAACAGTTCCACAGGAGGGTTCTAAGGACAAGCTATATATTGCAACTTCTCCTATTCAGGGCACAGGATGGACACTGGTTTCATCTGTTAACGTAAATGACGTTGAAGCGACTGCCAACAATTTTATGAAAGTCGGCATCATTGCCATGATTATTCTGATTTTAATAATTGCTGCTATTATTCTGTTTACAATAAACAGAGTTATCACAAAGCCTGTTCATGGTCTTTCAGACAGCATCAGCAAAATCTCCAGCGGTGACTTCACTGCAAAGATGCCAAAAGACACTGGTGATGAAATTGGTCTTATCAGTAGGGAAATGGATAATTATGTAAAAATCATGAATAGTACCATAACATCAATTCAGTCAAAAGCCGAGCAGTTAAAAGCCGATTCTTCAACCTCCCTGGATGCCTCCGGTAAAATGTCAGAAGGTGCCAATGAGCAGTCTCTTTCAATGGGCCAGATTCAGACAACAATGGATGACATCGCTAACGCCGTCAGCGAGCTTGCAAACAACGCAACCCAGCTTGCGGGAGCAGTTGCAGATCTTACAGACAGCGGAAACAGGACAAATGAAATCATGCTTGAGCTGGTAGACCAGGCAGACATTGGCCAGCATGATATGAACACAGTACAGCAGAACATGGAAACAATCACAGCATCCATGAACGAAATGAACGATGTTGTTACCACCGTAGGTGAATCCGCTGACAAGATCACGGAAATCGTGGAAATGATCGACTCTATTTCACAGCAGACCAATCTCCTGTCTCTTAATGCTTCCATCGAGGCAGCACGCGCAGGAGAAGCAGGAAAAGGCTTTGCGGTTGTTGCTGATGAAATCGGAAAACTGGCTCAGAATTCTCAGGATGCTACTAAGGAAATCAGTGCGATCATTTCAGAGATCACACAGCTCATCCGTACCCTGGCTGATAAGTCCCAGAACAATATGGCGGCAATCAACCAGAACAGCGAGGCCGTTGCTAAGGCAGGTGACAGCTTCAATAAGATTTATCAGGATTTGAATACAACTGCTGACACCATGAAGGATATGATCGGAATGATGGGCAATGTTAACGACATAGCATCCAGCGTTGCAGCGATCTCCGAAGAGCAGTCAGCAAGCAGCGAGGAAGTAACCGCTACTGTCACCTCACTTGCACAGAGTGCTCAGGATATTGCTAACGAATCCAGAGGCGTTGAGGATGTTGCAAACTCCGTATCAGATTCCGCACTTTCCATCAACGACGAACTGAGCAAGTTCATAATTGAATAATACACACCGGTAGAATAATGACATAAATACGCCCCCGGAAGATATTCATTCCGGGGGCTTAATTTTATCAATGTATCATTATAGCTTGTGAAATGAAGCTTTGCGCTGCGAGAATGTGGCGTAGTATTTGAAATGGCAGGATTTTACAATATGTACTGCCGTTTCAAAGCCAAGAGCTACATGTTCCGGTTTGTGGGCATCTGACCCAAAGGTAAGGATTTCTCCTCCGAGTTCCTTGTAGCGCGATATAATTTCGCGGGAAGGATTAGGATCTCCCAATGAGGGTTCGGAATATATGGATTTTGTGTTTATATCAAGTCCTTTTCCCTTGCTGATAAGTGTTTTTAAAATCTCATCCAAAACATCACTGTAGTCCTTATATTTGTAGCTTTTATTAAGATTTGGCGCATATCGTACAATATAGTCAAGGTGTCCGAGTACGTCAAAATCATCAAAGAGCTTTATATTCTCCAGTGTTGATTCAAAGAATTCAGTAAATGCTTCTTTTTCTGAACGCTCCTCATAAAAAGACATGTAATAGGGATCTTTTCCATTACACAAATGGTTTGAACCTATAATAAAGTCAAAAGGATAGCTTTTTGCATATTCACTGTTACGCTCTACAAGATGCGGCTGTAATCCCAGCTCTATCCCGAAATTAACAGTGATACGATCCTTGTACTTTTCCTTTAGTATCACGGTTTCAGCCATATATTCGTCTGTATTCACTTCGAATATTCCTGCTGTATCATGCTCATTCACAGGATAATCAAAATCCATATGCTCAGTTATACAGATTTCCGGCACCTTCCTCTCGATTGCTTTTTCTATCATCATCTCCATCGGAGCTTCCGAATCACCTGAATGATGCGTATGCATATGAAAATCTGCGGGTATTCTTTTTGCCATATTTTTTGCTCTCCCTTTTTATTCTAAGGCTCTTGCGACGCAGATAGTCCAGCCGGAGGTATCATCCTTTATGAAATAAACTGCCCTCTCTCCATTTCCTGTATCTATTTTATAGCATTCTTCTTTTGAATCAGACTGCATGAAAACAGCACTGCTCCAATCGTTTGCATCTTCAGGCTTCACCTCATACTGGGAATTTGCTGCTTCAAATCCCGTGCGGTCAACCATAAAGGATGCATCGCTTAATGTTTCTTCAGCAAGCATTTCGTGCAAATTAAACAGATCATAATTTCTCTGCACTACTCCGATAATTTTTCCATCATTACTCTTTACCGGTGCGGAAAATGTAACATAAGACGTCCCTGCTGCTTTGGACACAAGAATATCCGATACGTATGAATTGTCATTCATAGCCTGTCTGAAATATTCTCTGTCACCTATGTCGACAAGATTACCCTCTGCTCTTAAAACCTGCATTCCATCTGTGCCGGAAAGTATTGTACATGAGTTATCTTCCATCATGGCATCGAAACTTTTTATGTATTCGAGCTCAGCCTCCATGAGTTCAGCATTGTCCTTATCTTCAAGATAAGCAATCGTTGACGGTGAAAGTGCAACTGACTGAACTGACTTCTGATTTTCCGAAATAATACTCTGCCATCTGTTTTCAATATTTGAAGCTTCCTGCTTCATGGAATCAACCATTTCCTGACTTGCTTCGTTAGTGGGAGCATCTACTTTCTTCATTGCAATCTTTATATATTCCAAAGCTTTAGGCGCCAAAAATGCCATGACTGCGCCAATGAGCAGGACAATAACCAGCGTACCTATTATTCCCTTTGCCTTACTGCTCTTACTGTTATATCCATTAAAATCGTTCATGTGTAACCTGTAACCTCCAAAATCAAAACTCATATTATTCTAGAGGAAAACTGTCGATTTCGCAATGTACAAAAAAATACCTGCCAATGCGAAATATAATCGCGCGGTAGGTATTTTCCCTCATCCGTCAGCTTCGCTGACACCTTCCCCCAGAGGGGGAAGGCTATATTTATATAATGTCAACTCACTTGAAACACAAACAAAAAACTATCTTAAAACATGGGCAAAAAACTTCACTTGAAGCATAGGCAAAAAACTTCACTTGAAGCATAGGCAAAAAACAAAAGCCTTACTTAAAGAACGCCATCTCTTCGTTTAGCTTCTCTGCTACTTCCTTAAGGGAGTCAGCTGAGGAAGCAAGGGTTGTAACCGTAGCAGACAACTCCTGCATGGAAGCGCCTGTCTCCTCGGAGGATGCAGCATTTTCCTGAGAAATTGCTGACAGGGAAGCCATGGCATCCGCAACCACATTCTTGGCATCAACGCAGGTTCCGGCGTCTGCTTCAATACTCTTTACACTTACTACAGTTGAGGAAATATCCTCTATCATTGCATTTACACTCTGTACTGTGCTTCCCAGTACTGCCTGCTGCTCGTCGTTCTGGCGCTGTACCTCGGATGCCATTGAAACCGCCGACTGTGACTCTGTAAGAAGGATATCCATCTCTCGTCTGATTTCATCAGCCATGTTTCTGGAGTCATCAGCCAGTTTTCCAATCTCTTCCGCAACAACCGCAAAGCCCTTACCGGCTTCTCCTGCTCTTGCAGCCTCAATTGATGCATTGAGTGAAAGGAGGTTTGTCTGTGAAGCAATTGAAGCAATACCCATAACCTTTTCATTGATATTCTCAACAGCCTTACTTGTTGCACCGATTTTCTCGGTGATCTGTACAATACTCTCGCTCATGTTCTCCGAACTATGCTGCAGATCTGCAAGGCTCTGAGCAGATTCGGTGCTGACCTCCTGCATCCGGCTTGCAAGATTTGACAGATCATCGGTACTTGCCTGCACATTGCCCGTAGCTTCGCCGATGTTGCCAACATTCTCAGTAACGCTCTGAATCTCATCTGCCTGCTGAGTAGCACCTGATGCTATCTCCTGAACCGCATTGGATACATCATCCGCGGTCTGAGAAATCTGATTCGCTGTATCAGCAAGTTCCTCAGAGGAACTGTTCACAGATACCGTTGAGCTCTTGATACTGCTTACAATAGACTGCAGCTTATCTATAACTGAATTTGTACTGTTAATAATATCTCCGAATTCATCCTGCCTGCCGGTAAACTTGTTAATCCTGAGGAATTCACCCTCAGCCAGTTTGCTTACGGTATTATTAACTTCCACAAGAGGCTGTGTGAAGGAATTTGCCATCTTCCAGGAAATAAATACCGCAATAACAATCATAAGGAGTCCAAGACCAATGATAAGATTTGCGCTTCTCTGAGTTTCTGCCATAACCACATTGTAGTTTGCAACTGATCCTATAACCCAGCCTGTAAGATCGGCTTCTATCAGTGACATAACTACTTTTTGGCCATTGTTACTTCCAATGTAGTTATTGCTTCCATTCGCCTTAGTCTGAGTATAAAAATCAACACCGGCAAAATTCTGCATATCATTTATGTCAACTTCAAAGCCGGAATTACCGATCATATTACCCTCTGAATCAAGAACCATCACTTCTTCGTTCTTGGAAGTATCGACGACGCTTGCCAGATAATCATGTAATCCATCAAGGCCATAGCTTCTCTGAATTGTACCGACCACATTTCCTGAAGAATTCTTTATAGGGGCAATAATGAAAATAGTGGCACTTCCTGTAGACTTTGAGGCATAAACTCCTGAAATAAGAGTTTGTCCTTTAAGTGCAGCCTGAAAATAATCTCTGTCCGCAATATTCTGAAGATCTCCCGAGGATCTGACAACCTGTTGGCCGTCAGGAGCTGTAACTACGATGGAATTATCACCCTGAAGCTTCGCCTCCATAGCCTGCAGCCATTTCTGCATTGCTTCTATGTCTCTGTCTTCCTCTGCACTCTCCATAAAAGAAACAAGCAAGGGACTGGACGCTGCCGTCTCAAGAGAAAATACCATCTCTTCGAGGTAGCCCATGTACTGCTCTTCAATCACCTGTGCTTTTTTAATATTGATTGTCTCTGCATCCTCAAGTGACTTATTCATAGAGCTTACATAGCTCACAATCACAGAAACCATAATCGGTATAATGCAGCTAAGAAGCATTACACATATAAGCTTTGGTTTCACACTCTTCAACCCTTTTTTGGCTCCTTTTTCGTTATTATCCTTTGCCATGATATACCTCCTCATTAGACAGGATGTTTGTTACCGGGTAGATTTATATATCCCTTTCAACTGTCAGAAAGCACTCCTCTGCCAGCTCAGTTTCCTTTTCATAGAGAATATCCTGCAGATAGAACAATGAAAACTTCCTGGAAAAAGATGCTATTTCTTCCTTTTTCACACCAAGTCTAAGAAGCTTTTTGCGCAGTCTTGAGCACTCCTCTGCATAAAGATAGCCTGCAATTACAATCCCAATAGCAAAAATTACAACAATTGCAAACAAAAAGATCATAGCTGTTCACCTCAGTTTACATTTTACCAAATCAAATTCAGTAAATGTCGGACTTTCCCAATATTTTAGGGTATCTTTATCCTTAGTTTATGGTTAATGCATTTTTTTAAAAGACCTATATCTTATAATGATAACGAGGGATTTATGCGCTCAAAATATCGCTAATTAATTACTTAAAAATCACACCACGTCCTGCCGGGGCCAAGTGAATAAGATACATCACCCGGGTTAACAAAGGGGAGTTTATGCCAACAAGAAAAAAGCTTGTAAAAAAGCTACGCTTAACAAAAACAATTATCATGACAATATTCATAATCCTGGCCTGTTTATACTTTACAATCCTTATCGTCAACAAGGATTTTCGCAGCCAGATTGTACATGACAAGTTCTTTCTCACAACATTTTTTATTACCTGGATTTGCCTTCTGACAGGATTTGTGAATATACTCATGGATTTTATTTTGTTAAAGAAAAATACTGAAATCGCCCGTGATCTTAACGACCTGGCCTTTCTTGATAAGCTTACGGGTCTGCCAAACAGATACAGCATTGACCGAATATCTCAAAAATATGACACTCCATCTAAGCTCGTGGGACTTGGATGTGTGCTATTGGTAATAAAAAACCTGAAAGAAATAAATGAGAAGAGCGGAAGATCCGGAGGCGATAAAGTCATCTCCGATTTCTGCGCTATTCTTGAGTCCGTCGGCACACAGTACGGACTGATCGGAAGAAACAGCGGAAACGAATTCCTCGTAGTAATAGAAGGCTGTGACCACAACGCCGTGGATGCCTTCATAAGCGATTTGGAAAGAAGGATACACAACCACAACACTATTAGTCCGGAATGTGCCATAGAGCTTGAATATGCAAGCATTTTGGAAACAGAAGTCAATGCAGATCATTTCTATACACTGATAACAAATGCTTATAAGCGCTTTGAAGAAAGCCCAAAGATACTGGTGTAACTATAACCAAAGGAAAACAGGCATGCTGAAACGTGATACCAATTCAAAAATCAGAAAACTTGTGCTTGGTGCATGGAATGATGATACAGAAAGCTTTGCTGAGCTCTACTGCCTCACTGTGGATGACACCTACAACTATTGCAGGTATATCATGGATGATGAAAAAGAGACCCTGCAGGCTGTTGAAGAGATTTATTCAATAGCCCTGAGAAACATTTTAAAGCTCAAGGATCCGGCACTTTTTCCGGCATGGATAAGACGCATTGCCTTTGACGTCTGTTATCAGCGGGCTGTCGCCGGAACCAGGACTGACCTGTACTCTCTCCTTCATCCTGAGGAGCTTTTATCGCTTCCTTTTTTTGAGAGACAGATTTTTTTCCTTCATGACTTTACAGGTCTGACTGATAAGGAAATTGCAGGTGCACTACATTTAAGAAAAAGCCATGTTTTAAGGACGCTTTCCCTGGCGCGTGAGCATATGCTTCAGTTGCGGAAAATGTCCAGAGCCGAAACGCTATGAAATACATAAAAAACCGCGCAAACAAATTTCATATAGGCGATGATGAGGCCTCCGGAATTTTGATAGATGTCCTTTATGCCAATGGCAAGGATCCTGATTTTCTGTCAGAAGACGGTAATTCAAAAAGCCCCCCTGTAAAAGAGCGCTTTTTTACAGAACCCTTTACCCTTAGGATTTTTGCCTGTCTTGCCATGCTTGTTTTCATCTTTTTCTCACCCCTACTGCTCCTTATTCTTCCGAGCGGACCGGTCATTAGCGAAGAAAGAGCGATGGCCGCAAAGGCCATGGCAAACAGGGAAACCTATGATGTATCAGGTCTGGTAAAAGGCTCCCGCGATAACACTCCGGTATGTTTAAGACCAACACCTGGAAGAAAGGATATTCTTCAAAACGACATAACAATGGTTGACATAACCAACGCAGAAGACGGCTACATCATCGTCAAATACACCGGAGATTCGAAGAAAGTAAAGCTAAGAATAACCGGTCCCGACGAAATAGTTTATACATATAACCTCGCTGTTGACGGAGGTAAGGAGGAGGTTTTCCCTCTGCAGGCAGGAGACGGTGAATATCTTATCTGTGTATATGAGAATCTTGCTGCTACTCAGTATGTAACAGCATTTTCCAAAAAGGTGACCGTGACAATAGAGGACAAGTTCCTGCCCTTCCTGTATCCAAATCAGTATGTGGACTTCAACGAAGGTAATCAGGCCATCGCCTACAGCGAGTACCTGGCCTATACCGCTAACAGTGACCTGGATGTAGTTTCAAACGTGTACAACGCCCTGATTAGCAGTCTTACTTATGACTACGAGGAGGCTGAAAGTGTACAGAGTGGTTACATTCCTGATGTGGACGAGGTACTTACCACAGGAAAAGGTATCTGCCTTGACTATGCGGTTCTGATGACAGCTATGCTCCGCTCGCAGAGGATTCCGACGAGAATGGAGGTCGGCTACGCCGGAACTGCTTATCACGCCTGGATCAGTACATATATAACCGATATTGGTTGGGTAAACGGAATGATCAAGTTTGACGGAAAAGAATGGTCGCTTATGGATCCGACCTTCGCGTCCACGACGGATACGGAGAAGCTTGCGAACTTTATCGGTGATGGGAAGAATTATCAGAGGAAGTATATTTATTAGGAGCACTCACAAATGAAAACGAAGACCAATAAAGTCTTAAATGATTATGAGATTTCTGTTTTTTGCAGGCAGATGGCTCTGCTTATAAAGGCAGGAATTGCGCCTCTGGAGGGAATCGAAATCATGCTTCAGGATTTCAAACTGGATGATGACGATTCAACTCTTAGAACAATTTCACAGATTCTCAGTTCAGGTGAAAAATTCCATATCGCCCTGCAGATGTCCGGTGCCTTTCCGGGTTATGTCATTCACATGGTAACCATAGGTGAAGAGTCCGGTAATCTCGATCTTGTCATGGATTCACTGGCGGATTATTACGAGCAGGAGGATACGATAAGAAACAATATCAGTAGTGCCATCTCCTATCCTCTTATCATGATAGGTATGATGATTGTCGTAATCATAGTTCTTATCACACAGGTGCTGCCGATTTTCGGGCAGGTATTTGCCCAGCTTGGAACAAGTATGAATTCATTTTCAAGGTCCCTTATGTCCATTGGAAACGCACTGAACAGATACTCCATTGTTTTCATAATAATTATGGTGCTCTTTTCAGGCGCATGCATTTTCTTTGTAAAAACAGCTAAAGGTCACTCACTTTTCAGATCGATAGGAATGCATATTCCGCCCATCAGAAAAATCTATAGTGAGATATCCACCGCCAGATTTGCCAATGGTATGGTTCTCACATTATCAAGCGGAATGGATACCTATGAGGGACTGCGACTTGTGAGTAAGCTTGTTGAGTACAAGGAAATGGCCGTAAAGATAGACACCTGCCGCTCCCTTATTGCTTCAGGTGACAGTTTTCCTGAAGCTCTCCAGGAAGCAGGTATATTTAACAAATTTTACTCAAGGATGGTCGCAATAGGTTTCCAGTCAGGTTCCATGGACACCGTAATGAAGCAGATAGCAAGAAAATACGCCGATGAGACTCAGCGAAAAATGTATAACTTCATCTCCATCCTGGAGCCTACACTTGTTATCATTCTGTCACTTATTGTCGGTCTCATCCTGTTGTCAGTAATACTTCCTCTTATGGGAATAATGTCGTCAATAGGTTAATGATATATGGAAGAAATTACTTTAAGAAAAAAAGAAAGTTTTATGTCCGGAGTGCTTGGATTCATTATCCCCACTGTTATCCTTGTTGCGGTCGTGGTGTTTTTTTTCATAGGAGTAACACAAATAAGCGACAGCACTTTGGATAAGCAGGAGGACAGCCTGTATACAGCTATAGAGCGAGACATTGTACAATGCTACTCCTTAGAAGGCATCTATCCTCCGAGCCTCGAGTACCTTGAGGAGCACTATGCTCTTGTTTATAACAAGGATTTGTTTTTTGTAGACTACCGACCCATCGCATCCAATATATATCCGGATGTGACCATAATACGAAAAGGTAAAAAGTTCATAGGTGTTAATCCATGAAGAAAAATATGGAAAGCAGACATACCGTGGATATGCTTTTTGTAATAGCACTCCTTTTCCTGTTCGCAATGGGAGCGCTGATGCTGATTGCCCTTGGCTCAAGTATTTACAAACGCGGTGTGGACACTCTCACAAAAAGCTATGACAGGCGCACGGCCTATGCATATATAACCGAAAAACTGCGGCAATATGATTCCGAGGGAAGTATCAGTACCGATATCTTCAACAAATCCGGGGCCATCCGCATAGATACAACCATTGGTGATACTCCCTACGTAACCTATCTTTACGATTACGACGGCGCACTGATGGAACTCTTTGCCAGGGCTGACGCCGGTGAACTCCCGCCGGAATCCGGTCAGAAGATAATGGATATAGAAGATTTTCTTGTAACCTCAAGAAGTAACGGACTTTTGGAAATAACCATCACACTTACCAGCGGAGAAGACCTTACCTTTATAACCGCCAAACGATCAGGAGACTAATACTTATATATGAACCGGGCACAACACAGTAAAACGAGTCTCTTTCTAATGGAGCTCATCATAGCGATCCTGTTTTTCTCGATATCAGGGGCTATCTGCGTGCAGCTTTTTGTAAAAGCTCATATGCTCTCGGAAGCCTCTGTCGAGATGAACAATTCCGTGCTCTGGACGCAGAATGTCTCTGAGACGTTTCATGGTATGCATGGAAGTCTTCACTCAATCGCCGACTTCTTTTCAGACAGTTCCATTGTTATTGTCTCCTACGAGGATAACCCGGAGGTCGGAACCCTTGTTATGTTTTTTGATGAAGACTGGGAGCTTATAAACTTCCCCACTGAAAATGGCGCTTTGGAAAATGCAAAATATGAGCTCCTTCTTTGCATATCAAAGCTTCCTGCTGCAGAGGTTTATGCAGACACCTCAGCTAATACCTCTCTTATGAATGGCAATGCGTTAGTCGGAGAAATTGTAATTTTAAAAATGGAAGACAGCACAATAATTGATCACATTCCGGAGGAGAATAATCCAAGTATTATTTCAGACAGATTCACGGACTATTACATCGGAATAATGGAGGACGATGCATATGAAACGTAATCCTGTTTACAGCACCCATATCGGCGCAGCCTCCGTGCTCCTCATTTTTTTGGTACTCAGCCTTATTTCCTTTGCTGCTCTCACACTGGTGAACTCAAGAGCAGATTATGTGCTCAGTAAAAAGATGTATGAGCGATCGGTTTCGTATTACAAAGCCTGTCATGAGGCAAACGGATTTATTGCGGAAAATGAGCCCGGACTTCGCAATGGTTCTCATGGAAAAGGTGATATAAAAAGGAGTATTCCCTTAAGTCAGTTTCAGACTTTGGATGTATGTATAAGACCTTCCTCGGAAGATAGCGAAAACTCTTACGAGATAGCTGAATGGAAAGTGGTAACCCACACTGATGATGTAATTTTAGATGAATCCTTACCTGTATTAAAATGATTGGATTTATTTTCTGAAGAAACACGTTTACGCTTGAGGTAAAATATGGCGCATTTGGATTTAAGTGATTACAGCCTGAAAAAAGAATATAAACTCATCCGTGAATACTTTGATAAGTGCAAGGTTTCCATCTGCGAAAGCAACAGATATTCGCTTAGAAAATCCTGCATGTATATTTCCATGGTCAGTGTGGCGATGATTATCATTGCTTATCTTGTCGTGCCTGATTTCAGACTTAGTCTGGCCCATGTTTTGTTAATACCATTCCTTGCCATTTACTTTTTGATCAATCTCTTTACAAGAACAAAGGATAACATCACGCCTGTTGTCACTGACTCTTTATGCCTTATTTTCTACTTTTTCCTGTTCATAATCTTTATTTACAGGGATATGACGGCAGATCCGGGAATGCAGGCGGTGTGGTTTCCTCTGTTTTTAATGGTATTCCCGACAGTCTACATTGCCAGGATCTACATGTATGGGCTCTTTGAATTTATACTTCTTATAATTTTCTGCACTGCCTCTTTTTTTTACAAACCACACGAAATATTCTTAAGGGATGTCTACCTGGCCTTTGCATCGTACATCCCCTCCGTTCTCTGCGCTCAGATAATCCTTGTATCCCGTGCAAAGGAAGGTCTTGCCATTGATGAGCTGACAAAAATAAGCACCATAGATAAGCTTACTTATCTTCTTAATAAAGGCGCTTTCCTCTCCTCCATCAATACCTATTTTGAGAGAAGAAAGCCCGGCGAGCCCTGTGGTATGTGCGTAATTGATGTGGATAATTTCAAGCATGTAAACGACAACTTCGGACACAATGTAGGCGATCAGCTTCTGTCAAACATTGGTGATCTGCTACGCAAAAATTTCCGTTCCTCGGATTTTATCGGCCGTTTTGGCGGTGATGAATTTATGGTCTTCATGCCGGGTATCGCCCGCCTGGATTTGGTGGAGATGCGCTGCAGAAGTCTGCAGATGATGCTTATGGATCTTGATCTTGGAACCGGTACTCCTTTCACACTAAGTATCGGTGCAATCATCGATACAGGAGATCATCCAATGGGCGAAGTATTCAGAATGGCTGACGATGCCCTGTACCAGTCCAAGGTAATGGGTAAAAACTGCGTAAGCTCCTGGATAATTCCAAAAACAGAAACCTATGGCAAGCCGCTTATATTGCTTGCCTCTCCGGAAAACAATCCACGCTCGGCACCTTTTGTTACCAATGCCTCTGAACGATATTCGATAATCGAGGCGCACAGCGGTGATGTAGCTCTGACTAATCTCAGCCAGTATCATGATAATATACGCCTTGTAATCGTTGATCTTGATCTTGAAAAGATATCAGGTGACCAGGTTGTTCACTACATCAAGGAACGTGCCGGATTCAAGCACATTCCCGTTATCGCTGTTGCATCCGATGAAGATTCATTCATGGAGGCCCGTGAATCCGGAGCAGACCGCGTTTTCTTCTCAACAGAAAAGATAGGTTCATTTAAAGCCGCAATAGATGAGCTTATTAGCAATACAAAATCAGAGGCTGTCGTTTGACAGCCTCCTGATTTTTATGCCGTAACCATCTCCGGCTTATTTCCTGTATATAACTGATAGTATCTCTGTTTAAGTCCAAGAAGTTCTTCATGGTTACCCATTTCGACTATTCTGCCCTGTTCAAGAACTACAATGACATCGGAGTTCTTAACGGTTGAAAGACGATGGGCGATTACGAAGGTTGTACGTCCATGCATCAGCTTATCCATACCATCCTGGACAATTTTCTCGGTACGTGTATCGATGGAGCTTGTAGCCTCATCAAGGATAAGTACAGGCGGGTTGGCGATTGCTGCACGAGCAATAGCAAGGAGCTGACGCTGTCCCTGAGAAAGGTTCGCACCGTCTCCGGTAAGCATAGTATTGTACCCTTCAGGAAGACGCTTAATGAAGCCATGTGCGTTGGCAAGCTTAGCTGCTGCCTTAACCTCTTCATCTGTCGCATCCAGTTTTCCATAGCGGATGTTCTCTGCAACCGTTCCCGTAAACAGATGTGTATCCTGAAGTACCATTCCCAGTGATCTTCTAAGATCAGCCTTCTTAATCTTGTTTACGTTTATGTTGTCGTATCTGATCTTTCCATCCTGAATATCATAGAAGCGGTTTATCAGGTTTGTGATTGTAGTCTTTCCTGCACCGGTCGAACCGACAAGAGCAACCTTCTGTCCCGGCTTAGCATGGAGAAGGATATTGTGGAGAACGATTTTTTCATCTGTATATCCAAAGTCCACATCATTGAAAGTAACATCACCTTCCATGGGCTGATAGGTTGTTGTACCCTCTGCCTTGTGGTAATGCTTCCAGGCCCATTTTCCTGTAAATTCAGAAGACTCTACTATCTGGCCATTCTCTTCCTTAGCGTTAACAAGAAGAACATAACCATCATCATCCTCAGGCTTCTCATCAAGAAGATTGAAAATACGCTCTGCTCCCGCAAGTGCCATGATAATACTGTTAAACTGCATGGACACCTGATTTATAGGCATTGAAAAGCTCTTGTTGAAAGTAAGGAAGCTTGCAAGTCCTCCAACTGTAAACCCAAGGTACTGGTTCAGCGCTATGGCACCACCGACAATCGCGCATACAACATAGCTCAAGTTACCGAGCTGTGCATTTATAGGCCCCAGAATTCCGGAATAAGCATTAGCCTTATATGCACTCTGGTAAAGTTCCTCATTAAGCTCATCAAATTTCTTTATTGTATCTTCCTCATGGCAGAACACCTTGATAACCTTCTGTCCTGTCATCATTTCCTCGATGTAACCATTGAGAGCACCCAGATTTTTCTGCTGAGCCACGAAGTTTTTACCTGAAGCTCCTGTTGCCTTTGCCGAAAGGAAAATCATAAGTGCAACCATGATAAGTGTCACTATAGTAAGCGGAACACTGAGAATGAGCATTGAAACAAATACACTGACAATAGTAATCGCACTGTTTAAAAGCTGAGGAATACTCATTGAAATCATCTGTCTTAGTGTATCTATATCGTTTGTATAAATTGACATTATGTCGCCACGGGCATGAGTGTCAAAATACTTGATAGGGAGTGATTCCATGTGGTTAAAAAGCTCTATTCTAAGATTACGAAGAGTTCCCTGTCCAACATAAATCATCAGTCTCGCCTGAACAAAAGCAGCTACAACACCGACTGCATAGAAAACAATTACGTTTCTGATTGCTCCCGCAAGCGGTCCGTAATCGGGATTTGCCTGTCCTATCAGAGGTGTGATGTAAGTATCGATAAGTGTCTTTGTAAACATTGTTCCCTGAACACTTGCCACAACCGAAAGGATGATACATCCAACTACGAGCACCATATGAATTCCGTAATCCTTGAACACATAAGACATAAGTCTCATGAAAAGCTTGCCGGGATTTTTTATCTTAGGTCTCGGGCCTCCGCGCATATGACGATTACCGGGGCCTCTAACTTCTTTTACTCTTTCCTCTGCCATCAGTTATCACCTCCTTCGTCAAAATCAGCGTCTCCTGAGCTTCCGACCTGTGATTCATAAACCTCACGGTAGATTGTGTTATTTGCAAGTAATTCTTCATGTGTTCCGAAACCGTCAACCTTACCGTCATCCATAACAATTATTCTGTCGCAGTCCTGAACACTCGATATTCTCTGGGCGATAATAAGCTTTGTTGTGTTGGGAATTTCTTCCGCAAAAGCTTTTCTTATCTTAGCGTCTGTTGCTGTATCGACAGCACTTGTAGAATCATCAAGAATAAGAATCTTAGGCTTTTTAAGAAGTGCTCTTGCAATACAAAGTCGCTGTCTCTGACCACCTGATACATTGGTTCCACCCTGCTCGATGTAGGTGTCGTAACCATCCGGCATTTTTTCGATAAACTCATCAGCACATGCAAGGCTGCAGGCTCTTCTTACTTCCTCATCAGTTGCATTCTTGTCACCCCAGCGAAGGTTCTCATATATTGTTCCGCTAAATAGGACATTTTTCTGAAGTACTACGGAAACCTGATTTCTAAGGGCTTCCATATCATATTTTCTTACATCCACGCCGCCGACGCTTACGCTTCCTTTTTCCACATCGTACAGACGGCTGATAAGGTTAACCAGTGAAGACTTGGCAGAACCCGTTCCACCGATTATACCTATGGTCTCACCTGATTTAATTTCAATATTTATATCCTTAAGTACAGGCTCCTCGGACTCTTTGTTGTAAGCAAAATCAACATGATTGAATTTGATGCTTCCATCCTTCACATCCATAATGGGGCTGTCAGGATTTGAAAGACTTGTCTTTTCATCAATAACCTCAGCAATACGCTTGGCACTGGCCTGAGACATTGTAATCATAACGAATATCATTGACAGCATCATAAGGCTCATAAGGATATTCATACAATATGTGAGAAGACTCATCATTGAACCGGTTGTAAGTTCCCCTGCTACTATCATATGAGCACCCATCCAGCTTATAAGAAGGATGCAGGCATAAACTGTTGCTGTCATTACCGGTCCGTTCAAGGTAACAACCTTTTCTGCCTTTACAAACATCTCATAGATATTAAGCGCTGCAATCTTGAACTTGTTGTTCTCGTACTCCTCACGTACATAAGCCTTGACCACGCGGATCGCGGATACGTTTTCCTGAACACTTTCATTCAATCTATCGTATTTTTCAAAAACCTCTTTAAAATACTTTGTAGCTTTGCTCATTATGAAAACAATGAAAACTCCAAGGCAGAGCACTGCAATCAGGTATACTGTTGCAAGCTTAGGACAAATAACAAATGACATAATAAGTGCAATTATCATTGATGCAGGTGCTCTCATTGCCATTCTGAGTATCATCATGTATGAGTTCTGGATATTTGTAACATCCGTTGTAAGTCTTGTCACAAGTCCTGATGATGAGAATTTGTCTATGTTTGCAAATGAAAAGGTCTGAATATTATCAAACATTCTCTTTCTGAGATTTCTTGCAAGACCGGTGGATGCCCTCGATCCGAAAAATGCTCCTCCGATGCCGGCAAGAAGCCCTAAGATTGCCACAATTATCATCATAATACCCGTGCGAATAATGTAGCCTAAATCCGCACCGTTGATGCCAAGGTCAACTATTCTTCCCATAAGTACAGGGATGATCATCTCTGCGATAACCTCTCCTATCATACACAGGGGAGTAAGTATGCTTGGCAGTTTGAATTCATGTAATTCCCCAAGTATCTTCTTTACCATTTACTCACCTTCCTTATAAAAAATAGAAGAGGCGCCGAAGCGCTCTCTTACACTAAGATTGTATATCATATATTGCACACAATTTGTAAGCAATATATGATATCTATTTCACTTTAAACTGTATTCCCCTCATCCGTCAGCTACGCTGACACCTGTCTTCGCTTCGCTTCGGTCCGCGCAAAGCCATCGTCCCCCGGACGATGTGCGCCCCCAAGGGAAAGGCTATATTTTTTTACTTGTTCATCTTTGAATCAAAGATTTATTCTTTTATAAAGGTTCGTACATTCACACCGTTAACTTCGATGTGGTCATCTACCGCAATTACAAGGCACTGCCTGCCGTCAATTATTCTTGATTCAACAAGGTCCGCTCTGTCGGGCTTAACCTTGATCACAACGTTAGGTGCTGTGATATCGAATTTCCTTGTGTTGGCAATATTGGTAGCAAGGAATGGCTGCTCCTGCTCTCCTAATATCTCCTGATAATTGTGATCAAAATAGTTCATTCTGTCTTCAGGAACACCACTGTCTGCAAGAAGGTGCTTAACGTCATCCTTGGAAAGTTCAAAATGAACCTCATCCTCCTCATGATCCTCCAGCATCGTTGCAAGATTTTCATGAAGATTTCTCATAACATCGTAGTCAGCCTCCTCACCTATTGTCTCCTCGACAAGTGCCTGGAACAGGTTCTTCTGCTCAGGTGCTGACATGGGCGGTCTTCCTCCAAAGAGTGCCTGTATAAATTCAGGCTGAAGATCATCTGCCTTTTTTGAGAAATAAAGCATATTGTGAATATCTGCATTTCTATCGATAAATGCCGGGAAAAGGAATCCCTTTGAAGGACCGTCAACAACCCAGTCACGGTACCTGTCCTCTATCTCATTGGTCTTTTCATTATAGAAAAGACCTGCCTTGGAAGGTTTTACAGGACAGATACTGCAGAGTATGTAATCATAAATATTCTCAGAGGCATCCTCCATCTCGATTCCGTCCCTTGTGATTCCGGGAACATCATAAATGGCATGAACAAGAATAATATAGTAACTGTCTTCCATGAAAAGATTTCCAATAACCTTGTCATAGAACTCGTCAATAAGACTGTCATCCTCAAGATGAGAGTCTCTAAGGCGCAGCAAAAACTCCTGCGTTCCACCTTCCTGTTCCTGATCGATTGGAAATTCAAGATTTATAAGACTTTTCCCGAAAACACCTGAGAGAGTGTGCTTGAAAATGTCGAGATATTTAAACATCTCCTCTTCGGGTATACTTCCAAACGCCTTCTTGGATACAAGGCGCTTGTTCAACTCCCCATCAACATAACACCCGCAGATGTGATCAATCGTACATCTGTCGGGTGTGAATTGTTTCCTTATTTCTAATGCTTCTGCTTTGTTCATGTGCGCTTCACCATTACCCCGGCTAATTAACAGCCACGAAGTAACTTTAGTCCTTTGCTATAAATTTATCACACATCTCGCGAGCAAACTGAACAGGGTAGAGCTGCACCATAACTGAATCTATAAGATTTTCAATAGTCATCTTAAAAGCAACCTTGACGAAATTATCGTATTCTGTTTCAAAACTCTTTTCAAAAATCTTGACGCTATCCACGTCAATTCTGTTAACTACAGGTGTGCTGATATCAGTGGGAACGCTAAGCATCATGGAAAGAGATGTAGCAGCAGCGCCCATCATCTGGTTCATGGCCTCAGAAGCAGCTGACAAATGCAGATCGGAAATCTCACAGTCTGTATTTGTTCCGTCACCGCCCATCATCAGATCGGTCATAACCTTGACATCATTTTCTTTAAGGATTAGGACATTGTTACCTGTAAGTCCCTTTACATAATGTATCTGAACGAAAATACAGGTTTTTTCATAGTCATCAAGTGATTCACTTCTCTTGATAATCTTTACGTTAGGAGTGGTAATATCAACCTTCTTGTTTACCATCATACTGAGAGTGGTAGCTGAATTACCCATACTGATATTGGCAATTTCTCCTAAAGTGTCTATCTGTACGTTTGTAAGTACCTGATCCATAAGAACCCCTCGCTCCTTGTATAATCAGTTTTTTTACTCCGTTTAGAGTAATACTTCGCTAGATATCACGGATATACTACTATTTTATGCTAATAAAGGATGAGTGTAAAGAAAGTTTCAATGTGGGATTTCTTAATTTTCTATAACCTTTTTTTGATTTTTTTATTTATTCATTAGATGATAGGCGTGCCTATTTTATCAAGTCCTGCATAAAATTCTGCAGTTCATATAACGAACCAAGTTTTTTATAATATAGTCCCTTAAGTTCTTCCTCATCATCATTCTGGTCAGGTATATAGATTGTTTTTATTCCCGCAGCGGTTGCTGATCTTACCCCATTTGGCGCATCCTCTACTGCTATGCAGTTTTCCTTCGGCACTCCCACCTGCTCGCAGGCATAAAGATACAGATCAGGCTTTGGTTTTCCCTCTTTAACCATGGTGGCACAGCATATTTTATCAAAATAATCAACGAGGCCAACCTTTTTCAGATATCGCTCAGTGCGCTCTTCGTCGGTGGCTGTCGCTGTAGATATAAGTATTCCCTGCTCTTTTAACCATTTAAGTATTTCCTCCGCGCCGGGCTTTAGACTTATTCCTTCTTCCTTTATATATTCTTCAAACAACTGCTTTCTGTACTCTCTTACCTTTTGGTAATCAAAGTCCTCACCATACCATTCCTTAAACCTCTGTGGTGCAAACGGTCTGCCGAGACTGCGCAGCTGCAGAGTCTGCTCTCTTGTCATGCTGTAGCCGAAGTGCTCCACTGCCTTGGGCCATATTGTCTGGTAAATGCGCTCTGTATCTATCAGAGTGCCGTCTAAATCGAATAATACTGCTTCTACTTCCATCTTCGCTCCTTACCCTCATCCGTCAGCTTCGCTGACACCTGACTAGAATATTACATTACCTTACCACGAAACATGTGATTTTTTACAATTTTTTGTGATTATTTTTGTTTATTAATCCTTTCTTAATTTGATTATTTTTGATTGACTTTGATTTTTTGTGATGCTATCCTACTCTCAGATGGTGATTACACCTTGCGTTTTTCATGCTTATCATTCACCATCAACATCATTTTGGGGAGAAAACACATGCTTACAGAAGAAAGAAGATCTGCGATCGTTTCTTATGTAGAAGAACATAAAGCTGTAACCGTACAGGAACTTGTTGATGCACTTGATTCCTCTGCGGCCACAATAAGACGTGATCTGAACGCACTTCATGCTGAGCACAGAATACTCAAGGTTTTCGGAGGTGCAACTTCTCTTAGCAGTAAGGACGTCAACACTATAGAGCCTTCGGTTGCTGAGAAGATACAGAAGAATACTGAGGAGAAGGACATTATTTCAGAATATGCCGCCTCTCTCATACAGGATAACGATTTTGTATATATTGATTCCGGTACAACCACTCTTCACCTGATAGATCACATAACCAATAAAAAAGCAAAATATATCACCAATGGTATCGTTCATGCCAAGAGACTTCTTGAACGGGGGCTGTCAACAATGATCATCGGCGGAAGAATAAAGCCTGTCACAGAGGCTGTAATCGGCCCTGATTGTGTGGAGGCACTTAGTAAGTTCCATTTCACAAAAGCTTTCATGGGAACTAACGGCGTATCGGTACAGGCAGGTTTTACCACTCCCGATGTGGATGAAGCACTGGTAAAGGCTGAGGCAATAAAGCACACTTACCTCTCCTACATCCTTGCTGATCACACTAAATTCGGAGTAGTAAGCTCGGTTACTTTTTCAGACCTCAGAAGTTGCTGCATCATCACTGATGAAGAACCAGCTAAAAAATATAAGGATCAGACAATTATAAAAGCTGTATCTTAAAAATGGAGGTAAACATGATTTACACAGTTACATTCAATCCGGCAATTGACTACATTGTCCGCATGGACAAGCCACTTGATCCCGGCATGACAAACCGCTCGGTATCTGAGGACTGCTTCTTTGGAGGTAAGGGCATCAATGTTTCTACCATATTAAAGAATCTTGGAATAGAAAACACCGCTCTTGGCTTTGCGGCAGGTTTTACCGGAGAAGCAATTGTTGAAGATGTAAAAAGGAAGGGAATTCTTGCAGATTTCATCATGCTCGACAAAGGAATCTCAAGAATAAATGTAAAAATAAAATCTGAGCAGGAAACAGAGATAAACGCTCAGGGACCTGCAATAAGCGACGAGGCTTATAACGAGCTTCTCAAAAAACTTGATTCGCTTAAGGAAGGTGACATGCTTATTCTTGCAGGAAGCATTCCCAGTACTCTTCCAAGCGATGTGTATGAAATCATTTTGGACAGGTTAAAGGATAAGGGCGTTGTCTTCGTAGTTGACGCCACCAAGGATCTTCTGATGAATGTCCTTAAATACCATCCTTTCCTTATAAAACCGAACAATCATGAACTTGGTGAAATGTTCGGAACAGTGCTTAAAACCGATGATGAAATCGAGGCTCACGCTAAAAAGCTCCAGGAAATGGGTGCCCGAAACGTCCTCATCTCAATGGCCGGCGACGGTGCAATGCTTATCACAGAGGACGGTGAGCGCTTCCGTGTAGGTGTTCCGAAGGGAACAGTTAAAAACTCGGTTGGAGCCGGTGATTCAATGGTTGCAGGTTTTGTTGCAGGCTACATGAAAACAAAGGATTACAAGGTAGCTCTTAACATGGGAACCGCAGCAGGCAGTGCTACTGCTTTTTCAGACGATCTCGCTACAGGCGAGCTTATAAACAGTATTTACGAAACGCTTAAATAATCACTTATATACACGTTTCGTCAATATAAATAATAAAAATGTATTGGGGGTATCCTCAATCGCTAAATGCTAAGGCATAGAAAGGGAGAATAATGAAAATCAAAGATCTTTTAAGCAAAGATGGGGTTAGCTTAAATCAGACCGCTGCAGACCAGAATGCTGCAATTGATTTGATGGTAGCGCTTCACGACAAGGTAGGCAATCTTAACGACAAGGCTGCATTCAAGGCAGCAATCGAAGCAAGAGAAGCAAAAGGTTCAACTGCGGTAGGTATGGGGATAGCTGTTCCGCACGCTAAGACATCAGCTGTTAAAAAGGCCGGTCTCGTAGCAATCACTGTTCCTTCTGGTGTTGATTACAAATCACTTGATAATCAGCCCAGCAAGCTCCTGTTCATGATCGCAGCTCCCGATGGTGCTGCTGACACACACCTTGAAGTATTGTCAAAGCTCATGACAATGCTCATGGATCAGAGCTTCACACAGTCTCTGATCGATGCCAAGACTCCCGATGAGTTCCTTGATATCATTGACAAGCAGGAAGCTGAGCGCGATAAGAAGAGCTCTGCTTCAGAGACAGCTGCTCCTGCTCCCTCAAAGTCAGGACTTAAGTTCCTCGGTGTTACAGCTTGTCCCACAGGTATTGCTCACACCTACATGGCAGCTGAAGCCCTTGAACAGTGTGCTAAGGACAACGGCATCTCAATGAAGGTTGAGACCGATGGTTCAGGCGGTGCAAAGAACGTTCTCACTGCATCTGAAATCGCAGAAGCTGATGTAATCATCATTGCAGCTGATAAAAATGTAGAGATGGCCCGTTTCGATGGCAAGAAGGTTATCAAAGCTTCTACCGCTGATGCCATTCATCATTCAAGCGATCTTATCGAGCGCGCTTCATCAGGTGATGTTCCGGTTTACAAACACACAGGCAGCAAGGTATCTGCTGATGCATCTCTCGACAATGAGAGCGTTGGAAGAAAAGCATACAAGCACCTTATGAACGGTGTATCACATATGCTTCCTTTCGTTATCGGTGGTGGTATCCTTATCGCTATCGCATTCCTTCTCGATGACTATTCAATCGATCCCAGCAACTTCGGTTCCAACACTCCTGTTGCTGCATGGTTTAAGTCAATCGGTGGAACAGCATTCGGATTCATGCTTCCTATCCTTGCAGGATTTATAGCACAGAGTATTGCAGATCGTCCTGGTCTTGCAGTTGGTTTCGTAGGTGGTGCTCTCGCTGCATCAGGTGCTACATTTGCAGCTCCCGGCGGTGATATTCCTTCTGCTTTCCTTGGCGCTCTTGTTGCAGGTTTTGCAGCAGGTTACATCGTACTTGCTATCAGAAAGCTTACAGATGGTCTTCCGGCAGCACTTGAAGGTATCAAGCCCGTACTCATCTACCCTCTTTGCGGTATCCTGATAATCGGTCTTGTAATGTGTGCTATCAATCCTATCGTTGGTGCTCTTAACGCATGGATCACAGGTGTTCTTAACGGAATGAGCAGTGGTTCAATCGTAATCCTCGGAGCTATCCTTGGCGGAATGATGGCTACAGACATGGGTGGCCCGCTCAACAAGGCAGCTTATGTATTCGGTACAGCAGCACTTGCAACAGCAAGCCAGAGCGATCAGACAGGCTGGATGATCATGGCAGCAGTTATGGTTGGTGGTATGACTCCTCCTATCGCAATCGCTATTGCAACACTTATCTTCAAGAACAAGTTCACAGAAGGCGAGAGAAAGTCCGGTCCCGTTAACTTCATCATGGGTCTTTGCTTCATCACAGAGGGTGCTATCCCGTTTGCTGCAGCAGATCCGCTCCACGTAATCCCTTCTCTTATGATTGGATCAGGCGTGGCAGGTGCTCTTTCAATGCTCTTCAAGTGCACACTTATGGCTCCTCACGGCGGAATCTTCGTATTCCCTGTTGTAGGTAACGTAGGAATGTACCTCGTTGCTCTCCTTGTTGGTTCAGTAGTATCAGCAGTACTGCTCGGCATCCTCAAGAAGGACGTAACTAAGTAATATATCGCGTTGCAGATAACTAAGTAATATATCGCGTTGCAGATAATCATCTTATAGCCTTCCCTCTTTGGGGGAAGGTGTCTGCGTAGCAGATAATCATCTTATAGCCTTCCCCCTTTGGGGGAAGGTGTCTGCGTAGCAGACGGATGAGGGTTTTAACAAGAAAGGAAATAAATTATGGTATCAAAAAAAATCACAGTAAAAAACGAGCAGGGCATGCACATGCGTCCCGCCAGTCTTCTCTCTCAGAAAGCTACTCCCTTTGACAGCAATGTCAAGATTCTCTTCAATGGAAACAGCTATGACTGCAAGAGCGTTATGTTCCTCATGAGCGCATGTATCAAGTGCGGATCTGAAATCGAGCTTCAGTGTGATGGTCCCGATGAAGAAAAAGCTCTCGCTGAACTCTCAGAGTTTATCGAGTCCGGTATGGGAGACTAATTAATCCAATACGTTGTTCTGCTCCCCTACTATAGTGAACGACAAACGTAAATTGTCATTCTTTATAGTAGGGGAGTATTTGTAATTTATACATATGGAGGTAAATAATGTACAAAGGAATAGCTGCATCAAGAGGTATCGGCATCGGAAGTATCTGCCGTATAATTGAGCATGATCTTTCTTTTGAAGCAAAAAAGATTGATGACCCTGCTACGGAAAAAGAACGCTTTCACAAGGCTATCTCGGATTTTGTAGACGAAACAAATGCCATGGCTGAAGATGTCAGAAAGCGCATAGGTCCCAAAGAAGCAGAAATTCTTCAGGGCCACGCGGTGATGATCTCAGACCCTGCCATGTCCGGTGAAATGGATAAAATGATAGATCAGGGACAGTGCGCTGAAACGGCTCTCACCGCTGTCTGTGATATGTTTATCAACATGTTTTCACAGATGGATGATGAAATGATGAAGCAGCGTGCTTCAGACATTTCCGATGTAAAAGTGAGTGTACTGAAAAAGCTCCTCGGAATCCAGGATATTGATATCAGCAAGGTTGCACCCGGAACAGTCCTCGTTTGTAAGGATCTTACTCCTTCCATGACCTCACAGATTATCAAGGAGAATGTTACCGGTATCATCACAGAAATCGGCGGCAAGACCTCTCACTCTGCCATTCTTGCCAGAGCACTTGAGATTCCCGCTGTACTCTCCGTTCCCGGAATAGTTGATGAGGTAAAGGATAAGGATACCGCTATAATAGACGGAACCGAGGGTGATGTTTTCATAAATCCCGATGGCGAAGTTCTTTCAAAATATATGCTAAAGCGTGAGGAATTCATCCGTAAGCAGTCAGAGCTTAAGACCTTCATCGGCAAGGAAACAGTTAACGCTGACGGAACAAAGCTTGAACTCTTCTGCAACATCGGCACACCGAAGGATGCAAAGAAAGCCATCGAATGCGATGGTGAAGGAATCGGACTTTTCAGATCAGAGTTCCTTTTCATGGACAACACACACCTTCCTACCGAGGATGAGCAGTTCGAAGCATACAAGGAAGCTGTTCAGACAATGGATGGCAAATGCGTAATCATCCGTACTCTCGACATCGGCGGTGACAAGGACATTCCTTATCTGGGGCTTGAGAAGGAAGAGAATCCATTCCTCGGTTACAGAGCTGTCCGCTACTGTCTTGGAAACCAGGATATGTATAAAACACAGCTCCGTGCCATCATAAGAGCCAGCGCTTTTGGAAAAGTAAAGATAATGGTGCCTCTTGTAACAACTGTAGATGAGGTAAGAAGCGTAAAAGCACTTGTAGCTGAGATCAAAGAAAACCTTTCATCAGAAGGAATCGATTTCGATAAGAATATCGAAGTCGGCTGCATGATAGAGACAGCCTCTGCTTCTCTCATTGCTGATCTTCTTGCGAAGGAAGCTGACTTCTTCTCAATCGGAACAAACGACCTCACTCAGTACACGATGAGCGTCGACAGAGGAAATCCTAAGGTTGCTTACCTGTATTCTTCCTTCCAGCCATCCGTACTCCGCTCAATAAAGTATATTATCGAGTGTGGTAAAAAGGCCGGTATTCCTGTAGGAATGTGCGGTGAAGCTGCTGCAGATCCTCTTATGATTCCGCTCCTTATGTCCTTTGGTCTCGATGAATACAGCGTAAATCCTGTACTTGTTCTTACAGCCCGCTGCATCATCTCCAAGTGGTCCAAAGCCGAGGCTGACGCCCTTACCGAAAAGGTGATGGCAATGGATACTGAAGCTGAAATCGTAGCTGCCCTCAAAGAAGCTGCGAAGGAATAAAAAACATCATTCTCCATTATAGCTACAGGGAATCGTTTCCCTGTAGTTTTTTTTTGTTATTTTATATCTTTATTTAACATATTTTGTTATAATATTTCCAAGATTCCTCATAGGAGTATCCCTCCTATTCATATAGAATAGGCACATCCCTCATTGGTTATGTCTATCCTAATTTAGGCATCTATCGGAGGCATGTATGAAAAAAGCTTTACTATCTATTCTGACAACAGCTGTACTATCCCTTTTCATCATATCCTGTGGTAAAGATAATAATAATGCTATAAGTCCAATAATATCACTTGATAAATCAATTAAAGAAAATGGTAGCATATTGGATATTATAGTATGTTGCTCAACAACTTTTAATGAAGCGCAGAAAAAACTGTCCGACTCAAAGTGCTCCTTTTATGATGAGGATGAATGTCTAAAAAGTGAACAACCTACTACTTTCTGCGGTTTTCCAAGCAACTTTGAAAGCGGTATAACACAGCCTGCTGCCAAAACATCAGGCTCCTGGTCTGTAAGCTGTGATGGAGAGGGCAATATCTCTATTCAATAAACATCCAATTACCAATAATACTACTATTCATCCAAGCATCTGCTCACCCAGGGCAGATGCTTTTTTATGCAGCAAGAGTACTTACAGAAATAATTAATTTCATGATCAGAGCATAAAAAATGTATTATTTAGTATATAAATGTATTAAAATAGTGAATACATGAAAAAATACAGTTGAATTGGGAGGAATAAAAAAAATGTTTCAAATTATGGAAGTGGATTTTTCACTATCAGATTTTCTTAGTTCAAATCCCTGGATTATCGAACTATTAAAAAACAATGTAAATGTACTTATAATCTTTGCATCAATATTTGCTTTATGTAGCTGCTTCTTATTTACCAAAAATATCATGTCAATATCTGTGATTGAAATGATCTTCAGAGAAAAAAAATTTGAGACTTATAAATCTATTACATTTACACTTATATTCACAGTAACATATTTCTTTGCCAACTTAATTTTCTCTTCGTCCCAGACTTCTTTTGCTCTTTGTTTTATTTTTACTACAGTAAGCGTAGTTCTCTTCTCTTTATATGAACTATTTATTCTTCTATCAAAAAAAATAGAGCGATTAAGACCATTTATCAATCGTATAACAACATTATGTAAAGATTACCAGACCTGGCTCATATGTCTAATTATGGCAACCCCCGTCGCACATAAATTTGTAATATCTTATTTACACATCAGTATAAGGCGTGAAACAATTTCGCTTATCCTGATGGCATCCGTAATCGAATCAATAATAACCATGATCATCAGCGATTCTCAAATACCTCAGGAATCCACGCTTGAAATAACTACAGATAACAACATCTTATATTATCTTAGAAAAATCGATGATAATACGATTCTTTGTGGTGAAGACCGAATAATGAAAAATTGCAAAAAGCTCCGCCCCATGAAAAAAGAAGATCTGATAAAAGATTCTGTCTCTTTTAGAATAATTTATCCGGAAAACGCTTCTGAAAATGAAGCCTCATCCAGAAATGTAAACCCTCAAACAATTAACAAGTTTATATGCAAGCATAATATATGTGACGTCGACCTCGCTGTTTTCCATGGAAGTAAGATATTAGTAAATTATCTTGATGATAACGGCACCCTTTACCTGTATTCCAAAAACATGGATCACTTAGTCGGTTCTTCTGACACCGCCCTTAAAGTAGGTATTTGTGACTCCAGAAAGAACCAGTACTTTTCGGGTGAAGGCATAGCCACTCTCTACACTCAAGGTGAAACACAGTATGAAGACTTATTAAACAGAGTTCCAAAATTAAAGCGTAATGCAAAGGATTCAAATCACATCATAAGACTCATACTCGCTAATCAGAGATCGAAACTATATAATTATAAAAATAATGAAGTCGTTGCATACTCTGACGAAGCATTGGATGATATCAACCAGGCATTACCAAATAATTCATAAGAATAACAATTAAAACAATAAAGCATCTGCTCATAATGAACAGCCCCCTGTCAAGTAGATAGGGAAAATAACAAAAATATCATCAAAAAAATGGTGGTCATAGTAACATGATCACCGTTTTTTATTTCTGATGCTGTTAAGTTTTTTCTGCTACTTTATCAAAATATGCCATAATACAGGATGAACAAAACCACATGAACTGTATAGTGCAAAGGGATTGTCAGGATTATCGATACGTCCTGAGACTGTAGCAAAATCAGCTTTCGCCGAAAGACGTTTTAGCAGTTCGCATACAATAACTCGCCCAAGTCCATTATTTTAGCAATTGTATTTGGATTATATTCTGTTTGGATATCACCACCAATATATTCTGCGGATAGACGACATTATACAATTAGGTTTGTAAATATGTGGGAAAAACCATTTACAGCTGGCTAAAATTTTATCGTGGATTTTCTACATATGTTTACAAACGATGAACGTGTATTATTTTTTCTATATCATGTATTGTTGTGTTGTTGACAGTAATCGCTTATAACATGAGTCTGCAATTCGACGTTAATGCGCTTAAGTATATTTTGTGTAGCGATTATTTGTTATTTAGTTTTGTAGCATTAAAGCAATCTCCAGCGATTTCATTTGGTGTGATAGCAACAATTTTATTACCCGGCAAGATATGTGTGTAAAAATCTATCATGGCATTTTACATCTATCTTTATTTAAGCAATTGCAATTATATCAATTGCCTATATTTAGCATTCTATACTTATAAAAGAAAAAATACAATAATATATACTACATTTTTGAAAGTTTATTTCATTTTTATATATTTAGACTATTTGTTAAAACGTCATTTATTAGGAGTTTTTATAAATGGAAAACATAATTGATTATGAAAAAATCGGAAGCAGAATACGCGAAGCACGTATAAAAAAGGCGCTGACACAGGAGCAGCTTGCTGAGCTAACCGAGCTATCAACCTCACATATAAGCCATATCGAAAGCGGTTCAACCAAGATTGGTCTTCCTGCTCTCGTACGGGTATCCAACGTCCTGACAGTTAGTGTTGATTACCTTTTGCAGGATAATTCAGAGGTTCGTTTCAATGCATATGCTGAATATCTTATGAAAATAATCGATAACTCCAATTCCAAGGAGCAAAAAGCCCTAACGGATGTCGCCACCATCATTCATGGAATATTTGAAGAAAATAAGGAATAACAAAAATCGCTCGAAATTGATTCACATCAATCTGAGCGATTTTTTCTATATAATATATCATTAAATATATTTGCAATAAATAAAGGGATAACCGAACATATATCGGTATCCCTTAAAATCACCATATTATCAAGCCTTCTGAAGGCTCTGAAGCATCTCAATTGCTGTTCTGCTCTCTCCACTGCTAACTGTACTTGCAGGTGAATCATATTTTCCCAGCAGTCTGCACCTCATTTCTTCCGGGTGATTGTACAACTGATCCATGATGCGGTCAAATGCTTTTTTCCATTCCATACTCTTTTCTCCTTGCTAATCTGAAGGTCCCCACCATCAGATTCTGAATACTACGTCCGTCTTTTCTCCCCCCAGATTGAAGACAACCATACATTTCAGATGCAAGGTTAATATTAAAGCATTGCCGCTTCTCATACAAGGAACAAAAACTTAAGAAATTCTTAAAATTTTATTACCTGAATTCCAATTATTTTTGAAACAAAAAATCATTAATCAGCTGCCACCTTTTTAATTCCATATATTGTGGCAATCATAAGAACCGCCCCTATTGGTAGGCATATGAGCCAGTTGCGGATAAAGCCTGCAATAATATATGCCACACATGAAACTGCTGCTGCTGTTAATGCATATGGCAACTGCGTTGATACATGATAAATGTGTTTGCACTCTGCTCCCGCACTTGACATTATGGTTGTATCGGAAATCGGTGAGCAGTGATCTCCGCAAACGGCTCCTGCCATGCAGGCTGAAATAGATATTATCATCAGCTCATTACCCATATCCGCTCCAAATACATGTGCTACGATGGGGATAAGAATACCGAAAGTACCCCAGGAGGTTCCTGTGGCAAATGCCAGGAAAGTACCGATAACAAATACAAAAGCGGGAATAAAACTCATAAAGGTAGTATTATCAGCCACTCCGGCAACAAGGCCACCAACGTATTCTGCTGCCCCAAGTGAATCTGTCATCGATTTAAGTGTCCATGCAAAGGTTAGAATCAGGATTGCAGGTACCATGCTCTTGAAGCCGTCAGGAATAGCACTAATGCACTCTGTAAAGCTCAAAACCTTTGTCACACGCATAAATATAATAGTGATAATCAATGCTGTTACAGAGCCATATACAAGTCCTACGGATGCATCAGACCCCGCAAAGGCATCTACAAAGCTTGCTCCTTCAAAGAAGCCGCCTGTATAGATCATTCCAATTACGCAGCATATGATAAGTGTTACTATCGGAAGTACAAGATGAATAACCTTACCCTTTAATGATATCGGAGGCTCAGGCTGATCCTCAGCACCGGTCATGCTGGCGTGCATCTTTTCCATCTCCTTATCACCCTTGACCCGTGCATTATGCTCTGCCATTTTCATGGGACCATAATCAATCTTGGCAAATGTCAGAGTAAGCATCATTACTATAGTAAGTATCGCATAGAAATTATAAGGGATAGCTCTCACAAAAAGTGTAAGTCCGTTTGCTCCGTCAACAAATCCGGTTACAGCTGCCGCCCACGAAGATATGGGAGCTATGATACATACAGGTGCTGCTGTCGCATCAATCAGATATGCCAGCTTTTCTCTGGAAATCTTGTGCTTATCAGTAAGCGGTCTCATAACCGAACCAACTGTAAGACAATTGAAATAGTCATCGATGAAAATAAGACAGCCAAGTGCTATTGTCGCAATCTGCGCACCTACCTTGGTTTTCACATGAGTAATTGCCCATTTTCCAAAAGCAGCAGAACCGCCGGCTCTGTTCATCAGCATTACTATACTTCCCAATATGACAAGGAATATCAGAATACCAACATTCCAGCCGTCCGAAAGCTGTCCTATCATACCATCAACAAATACATGCTGCATGGTTGCTGCAAAATTAAAGTTTGTGTAGAGAAGACCACCAACCAGAATTCCTATGAAAAGGGATGAATAAACTTCCTTGGTGATCAGTGCCAGAACTATGGCGATAATAGCCGGTAGAAGTGCCCAAAAACTATTAGCGAACATAACAACTCCCCTCCTATTCTTTTTATGATTTAATTATAGTTGAAAATAATGAATAAGGATACATTTTTCATACAAAATAGCGTTTAAAATAATGAAAAAGCATGTTGCTTGCAACATGCTCGCGCCGAGCGCGGTTGCATTTATGCAACAAATACCATACGCGCGAGTGCGCATCCATAGCGGAGCGTTTTTTATATATTAGGAAATCCGGAGGAATTTCCTAATATATAAAAAAATCATCGCATAGTTTCGCAACCATGCGATGATTTTTGATACTCCCCTCATCCGGCACTTCGTGCCACCTTCCACCAAAGGTGGAAGGCTAGGGAAGGCATTTTTTTATACAATACCCTGAGCCTTCATAGCCTCAGCAACCTTAAGGAAGCCTGCGATGTTAGCACCTGCAACATAGTTGCCTTCCTGGCCATATTTCTTAGCAGCATCATCGATGTTGTGATAGATGTCAACCATGATTCTCTTAAGCTTTGCATCAACCTCTTCGAAGGTCCAGCTAAGTCTCTCAGAGTTCTGGCTCATCTCAAGAGCTGATGTAGCAACACCACCTGCGTTTGCAGCCTTACCACCTACGAACATAACCTTGTTCTGCTGTAAGTACTCTGTAGCCTCGATTGTTGTAGGCATGTTAGCACCTTCACATACAGCGATACATCCATTAGCAACAAGCTGCTTAGCATCCTCAAGAAGAAGCTCGTTCTGAGTTGCGCAAGGAAGAGCAACATCACACTTGATGCTCCATACGCCTCTGCCCTCGTGGTACTCAGCTGACTTTCTTGCATCAGCGTACTCTGTAAGGCGTGCTCTCTTAACTTCCTTAACTTCCTTAAGAAGCTCAACATCGATTCCTTCGGGATCATAGATCCAACCTGTAGAATCAGAACATGTAACAACCTTAGCACCGAGCTGCTGTGCCTTCTCGATAGCATAGATAGCAACGTTACCAGCACCTGAAACAACTACTGTCTTACCACTGATATCAGAGCCGTTGCACTTAAGAAGCTCCTCTGTAAGGTAAAGAAGTCCATAACCTGTAGCCTGTGTACGAGCAAGTGATCCGCCATAAGTAAGTCCCTTACCTGTAAGAACTCCCTCATATGTATCACGGATTCTCTTGTACTGACCGTACATATATCCAATCTCACGTCCGCCAACACCGATATCACCGGCAGGAACGTCTGTATCTGCACCAATGTGTCTGAAAAGCTCTGTCATGAAGCTCTGGCAGAATGCCATGATCTCTCTGTCTGACTTGCCCTTAGGATCAAAATCAGAACCACCCTTACCACCGCCGATCGGAAGGCCTGTAAGTGAATTCTTGAAGATCTGCTCGAAACCAAGGAACTTGATGATACCAAGGTTTACTGAAGGATGGAAACGAAGTCCTCCCTTGTAAGGTCCGATTGCTGAGTTGAACTGGATACGGAAACCGTTGTTAACCTGAACCTGTCCCTTGTCATCAACCCACGGTACTCTGAAAAGAATCTGTCTCTCGGGAGTGCAAAGTCTCTCAAGGAGTGCATCCTTTCTGTACTCGTCTTCGTGAGCATCGATAACGACTCTCAGGGAATCAAGTACTTCCTTTACAGCCTGATGGAATTCCGGCTGTGCGGGATTCTTCTCAACAACATAATTGTAGACTTCATCAACGTATGACATTTTTTTGTTCCTCCTAAAGATAAATTGTTTTTGGGCGTTTCAAACCTAAGCCCTACTCTAAAAGTGTACAAAAAAAGAGCGTAAAGCTTTAAAGGTCTTTACGCTCCCTTGCGTAGACACCACTGTCTGACAAGTATTATTCCACAGAGAAGAAAAATCGTCAAGCACTTTATTGCTTTAAATTGATAAATATTATAATTGAGGAAAAACAACACCTGTCTGTTTACGGATATAATCCATCTCATTCATGATTTTAAGCGTCAAAGCGTGCGGCATTGCAGGGCATTCCTTCCACCCCTCATCGAGCGCATCAAAAGCTGCCTGAACTTCATACTCATATCCTGTTATCTGCTTTTCCTTTTTATAGAAGCCTATCTTCTCACCTGCGTTGTTGTAAACGGTTATGCTCGAGAAGTTATTGATGTCCTGTACCTCTATATGGCCATTAGCACCATATATAATGCCCTTACATGGTCCAAAGGAAGTTGCAGAGCAGGTTACTACAGCCATCTGATCACTTCTGAATTTAAGGGTGATAACGTCCTGTATATCCATTCCCCGGTCATTAAGTACCGCAGAGCTCTGAATGTCTGTAATATCCTCTCCAAGTACCAGCGAAACAAAATTCAGACCATATACGCCTAAATCCAGAAGCGCCCCTCCACCAAGTAACGGATCCTGTATTCTCTGTTTCCATCCGATATTATAGCTAAGGTCAGCCATTACCATAGATATCTCACCTATTATATTGCTGGAAATGATTTCCTTAAGCTTGCCTGCAAGTGGTACATACCTTGTCCACATCGCTTCTGTAAGGAGCAGGTCCTTTTCTGCCGCAAGGTCAAATAGTTCCTTAGCCTGTGCCTCATTAAGAGTAAATGCCTTCTCACAAAGAACATTCTTGCCGTTTTCAAGCGCAAGCTTTACATTTTCATAATGCGCTGAATGTGGTGTTGCCACATATATGAGATCAATCTTAGGATCCTGGCAGAGCTCTTCATAGGAGCCGTAAAAATTCTTTATCTTGAATTCTTTGGCAAAAGCCTCAGCCTTCTCCCTGGTTCTGGAGGCTACAGCGTAGCAGGTAGTTCCTCTCATTCCAGCAAGAGTTGTTGCCATCATTCTGGCGATGTCTCCTGTTCCTATTATTCCGACTTTTTTCTTATTAAACATAATGATTCCTCGCCTCCCCTCATCCGCCCCTTCGGGGCACCTTCCCCCCAAGGGGAAGGCTTTATTTTATTTATTTCTCCATAATATAGCTTAACAATATACTGTTACATAGACAAAATCTACAGTAACGCAAATAAGCGCGTGACACTGAGTGTCACGCGCTTATTATATCATATATTTACTCTTTTTTAAGGAATTCGGACTTTATATATCCGGTCTTGCCGTTATACTCAACCTTAGCCCAGCCACTTGCGTACTGTTCCTTAACATCTATAATGTCGTTTGCATATATAGTGGTGATAGCCTCTGTATCGGTACTCTGTCCCTTACGAAGCTTAACAGCCTCGGAAACCTGCATCTTACCCTTATCATAGATGCTCACACCACCGTTATTGGCTGTTTCCTCAGTAGTGGTCTCTTCTGTAGTATTATTCTCAGCTGTCTCCTCTGTAGTATTCTCAGTGGTATTTTCAGCTGTTTCTTCTGTAGTATTCTCAGTGGTATTTTCAGCTGTTTCTTCTGTAGTCTCCTCAGTAGTCTCGTTTCCGGCATTAGCCTGATCTTCAGTAACCTCTTCAAAGAACTCAGTCTTTACATAAGCGGTTCCATCGTTATACTCAATCTTGCTCCATCCGTTCTCAAGAGCTTCCAGCTGAACAAATTCCTGACCCATCTCAGTCTTACCAATCTTATCAGCTGTCTCTGAATCAGAGCTTCTAATATTAACTACATCTGTTGCCCTTATCTTCTTTGTTGTGGGCTGAGCAGGTTCTTCAGTCTGCTCTGCAGGCTGTTCCGTATTCTCGCCCTCTGTCGCCTCCGCAGGCTGCCCCTCAGTATTCTCAGCTGCCCCCTCGGCAGTGGCCTCAGCATTCTCGCCCTCTGCAGGAGCCTCAGCTGCAACAGTATCTCCGGATTCGATGGCTGCAAGAGCCTCTCCGACCGATACCTGAATGCTGGCACTCATATCGGACAGAAACTGCGCCAGTCCCTCGTTACCTGCGATAATATCGTTATACTTAGCGGCAACTGTGTTGTTCAGATCAACAACATCTGCCTGAAGTGAAATATTACTGATATATTCGGTAATCTTATCATCGACAACATCACCATTGATATAAAGCTTACCATTCTCATCTGTACAGACATACATTGTCTGCATGCCCGGAAGAGGTGTATCATAACCGCCGAAAAGAACCTCTGTGTACACATAAGCAACGTAGCTTCCGTCTACCGGTCCGGGCTTAGTATAAACATCAACTGTAGGAATATCATTGATATACTGTGATACTTCCTTAAGTCTAAGCTCTTCTGTTGCTTCAAGGCCTGTATAAATAGTCTTGATAGTATCCATATCTCCTGAAGCATACGCATTAAAATATGTACGCATAAGCTCATTTACATCTTCATATGCATTCTTCTCAAGATCAACTTCAGGTACTACATAGCTTCCGTTATCATCTACCGTCACCTGATCATTATCAGTCGAAGCTGGAACAGTTCTGTTATTTGCGCTAAGCGCTATTACTATGGTAAGTCCGACCGCAACCACCAGAACTATAGGCATTACAAGTTTCTTATTGTCTGAAATAAACTCCCAAAAATTTCTTTTATCCTGTGCGGCAAACGGGTTTTCCGGTTTTGTATTCTTTTTGTTAAAATTCATTCCTTTAAAATTCATAGATATATTTCCTTCCTGTAACAGATGATGCACCCGACAGGAATCGAACCTGCATTAAAGGCGTCGGAGGCCTCCGTTCTATCCATTAGACTACGGGTGCACAAATTGTTACAGATTTATTACGTACCCGACTATAATACCATAGTATCTTCGACATATTCAACCTTTTTTATATTATCACCGCTTCTGTCATAGTAATACAGATTGTCTGATAATACATCCTCAGGCAGAACACAAGTATCATTAACACATTTTACCATATCTTTTAAGTTAAACGCTCCATTTTTGACAGCAGTCTCAGAAATAAGTATTACTTCATGCCTTGAAGACGGAATAATATAAAAATCATTTCCGATTCTGTCACCAACCTCACCAAGAAGACCAGGGTACAATATTACAGTCGCGCCTCCAAAATACTTCTCATTGCTCGCAACAAGAAAATCGTCTTTTGGGAAAACAACTGCCAATTCCGGTCTCCCGGTCCTTTCTCCAAGAAATTCTCCCATGGGGATAATCTCTGCAGGCAGAAATCTCGGAGTATTGTCAATTGCTGCCTCAAACAAATCCTCCTCGGTTACCTCCCAAACGCTCATAAGCTTATCATTTATAGCAATGCTCCCCTCTATTCCAAGGGTCTC
Source organism: Butyrivibrio sp. AC2005 (assembly GCF_000424145.1). Taxonomy (GTDB): domain Bacteria; phylum Bacillota; class Clostridia; order Lachnospirales; family Lachnospiraceae; genus Butyrivibrio. The sequence goes on along the minus strand of NZ_KE384141.1, from coordinate 43,256 downwards.
AAGTGCTATGTAATATGTTACAGCCAGATCCTCAATCAGTCTGTATGGCATATTTCTAAGCTTTTCTTCATTTCTTACACTATCCACAAGTCTGAAACATATCTTATTATAAATGGCATTAAAATCCGAAACAAAAGAAAGGTCCACCTTTCCATCCACTGCATATTCCTCGAACAGTTTAATTATGTCATCCATAATCAGATCAAGGCTTTTTCCTTTTCTAAAATCCTCATAGAAATCATTAAGGTATATTGTAGGGCCGCAGTTACTTCCGTTTATCCTCACACAAAGGCCCTTTTTCATAAGTCCGTTATTCTTTGTAACATCTGACAAAAAGACATTCGCCTTTTCACCATAGTGTTCTTTAACCTTTTCCATTACGTCATTATAAAACTTTTCATTATTCATTATGTTTATCTCCTTAAATTGTAGCTGCATGTGTGAAGCAAAGGCAAATAAAAAATTGCTTAACACACAAAAAAGGCAACGAAAGCTTTTAAATTACTTTCATTGCCTTACAAGTCTATAAATACAATTTTCAGAAAAACGGTAATTAAACTCTGGAGAGGTATTCTCCTGATCTTGTGTCAATCTTGATCACGTCGCCTTCGTTAACGAAAAGCGGAACCTGAACAACAGCACCTGTCTCAACAGTAGCGGGCTTAGTAGCACCTGTAGCTGTATCACCCTTGAAGCCGGGCTCTGTCTCAGAAATAGCGAGCTCTACGAAAAGCGGAGGCTCTACAGCAAAGACATTACCATTGTAAGAGTTGATCTGAACTGTCTCGTTCTCCTTAACGTACTTCATAGAATCGCCAACCTGATCCTTTGTAAGAGAAATCTGCTCATATGACTCGTTGTCCATGAAGTTGTAAAGATCACCATCAGCATAAAGATACTGCATATCCTTACGATCAATACGAGCTGCAGGGAACTTCTCTGTGGGACGGAAAGTTGTCTCCTTAACACCACCATTGATAATGTCCTTGAGCTTTGTTCTTACAAATGCTGCGCCCTTACCGGGTTTAACATGCTGGAATTCTACTATCTGACATACATTGCCATCGATTTCGATGGTCATACCGTTTCTGAAATCACTTGCAGAAATCATAAAAATCCTCCTAATATATACAAATCAAACAACTACCTAATATTATACTAATGTTCAATTTTTTTCAACACCTTTTTTTGAGAGAATCTTTCATTTCTTAGGCGTTTCTATGCAATAATCTATTGCTTCGAGATATCCGTTAAGCCCATGTCCGTATATCTGCTTATCACAGGCAGGTGCAGTAACTGAATTTGCCCTGAAATCTTCCCGCTCCTTAATATTGGAGATGTGTACCTCAACCTTGATGATATTTTCAAGGCTTTTAAGAGCATCATGGATGGCATAGCTGTAATGTGTATAAGCCCCCGGATTTATTACTATAGCTTCTGTTCCATCAAAATAGCATTCCTGAAGCTTATCAATGATAGCGCCTTCGTGATTTGACTGCCATGTTGTTATTTCGCAGGCTGTAAGCTTTGCCTTATCCTCTATCATCTGCAGTAAGTAATTATAGTCTTCTTTTCCGTAGATGCTTTTTTCCCTGATGCCAAGGAAATTTAAATTTGGTCCGTTAATGACAAGTATTTTCATGGTAAGCTCCGTTCAAAATAAACAATTTATTATTCATCATAAACTATCTCACAGCATAAGCTCTATTATCTCGTTTGCGACCTGATCTATGGTCTTATCATCCGTATCAATCTCAAGATCGCAGGCCGCCTTGTAAACATCTCTGCGCGCTTCCTGAAGCTCTTTTATTTTTCCCAGTACGTCATCCGCTTTAAGAAGTGGTCTCGATTTATCACCCTTTACTCTCGCGTAAACAGTATCGGGTTTAGCTTTTAAAAACACCACCGTTCCTATTTTCTTAAGGTATTCACGATTTTCAGGCTTAATGGGTAATCCTCCGCCAACTGAAAGAATTATATGCTTTCTATTTTCCTCTGCGAGTTCCTTAACAAACTCTGTCTCCATATCACGAAAAGCACCCTCTCCCTGTTCCTTGAAGATGGTATTTATTGTAGCTGACTGCATCTGCTCTATCTCAGCATCCGAATCAAGCATCTCATAGCCAAGTATCTCACATAGTCTTACAGCAACTGAGCTTTTACCGCTTCCCATAAAGCCTGTAAGAACTATGCTTCTGCCCTCCATGAGTTCACCCAGGAGCTTGCCATACAGCTTACTGCAAACAGATTCCTTTATTCTTACACCATTCCACATTTCATAGGCATCAATTCCCTGATAAAGAAGCATTTTCAGACCGGATATGCACTTTGCACCCGCTTCTTCGCAGAGCCTTAAAAATCTGGTATTTAGTGGTCTGTATACCGCATCAAAGCCTATCTCCACCTTTTTATAGAAATCAGGATCCTCAATTACTGCATTCTCAGCATTTGGATACATTCCAACCATTGTCATCTGGAGGCATATATACTTCCTGTCATCCGGAAGTTCCTTATATTTACCGAGCTCCATCGGCTTTGCAACATCTTTTCCAATGTAACTGTTCACATCCTCGCAGAGCTTTTCAGCCTTTTCCAAGGTGCGATTTAAAACAAAAATCTCAGCTGCTCCTTCGCTGGCTGCAAGAAAAGCTGCCGGTCTTGAGACACCGCCTGCTCCAAGAATTACTACAGGTTTTCCAAGCATATCTACACCGGCCTCACGCAGCGACCTGTTCAGTCCGGAATAGTCTGTATTATATCCTCTGAAGCCATTTCCATCCTGAGTTCTGACCAGGGTATTTACAGCGCCTATTCTCTCTGCAACAGGATCTATTTCCTCAAGAAAGGGAATAACTGCACTCTTATGCGGAACTGTAACATTCAGCCCCAGTACATCAAGTGCAAGAGCCCCTTTTACAGCTGCCTCAACATCTTCTCCCTTTACTTCAAAAGGAACATAGACCATATCTGTATCGGTAATATCATTTAATGTATTATGTATCGCTGGTGACAGAGTGTGATGCACCGGATTTCCAATGAGTCCGCAAACCCTTGTCGTCCCCTTTACCTCTCTTTTCATACCGGCCTCCCATAGCGCAGGATTGCGCATTTTTATTGTGTATTATCGCTTATGCTTTTTAATATGTCTATGGTAAAAAAATAATACTATGGACTCAAGATACCTTTTCAGAACAATCTGTATCTCTTCCTTTTTATCAATCTGCCCAACGAGGATAGTATGCATCCCGACTCTGTTGGCTCCCCAGACATCAGTGAATATCTGATCACCTACAAAAAGCGTATTTTCAGGTGTAGTTCCCATTTTCTCCATTGCCTTCATATAACCCTTAAGCATAGGCTTACCGGCCAAATGGATGTACTCTGCCTCCACTGCCTGAGCAAAGGGAGCAACTCTGGGCTCCTTATTATTTGATAACAGAAGAGTCTTAAAGCCAATATCGTGAAGTTTATCAAAAAGCTCTATTGCTCTGTTATCTGCAGGTGCACCATGAGGAACAAGTGTATTATCAATATCAAAGATAATACCTCTGTAGCCTTCATCATAATAATTTTCAAATGGAATTAAATAAGTTGATTCCGAGGTCTCACTCGGATAAAGTAAATGTCTCATAGAAAGAACTATACCATATTAGAGCAGCCTTCTGCCACACTTAACTTATGAAAAAAGATAATGTTCATTCACATAAGTCAATAAAAAGAAAAAACGGACAGAAATGAATTTCTGTCCGATAAGTGCTGAATCTTATTTAGTCCAGCTGAAGTACAACTCCGTCCTCATCACTGGATATAACCTTCGCATTCTGCAGTTTTTCTGCTCCGCTGATGACCTTGCTTCCAACGAAGTACTGATACTCATGAAGAACTGAATCCTTCTCCATATCCATAACTGCCTTCTGCATTACGCTGGACTGTATACCGCCAAGATCTCCAAGTCCCGAAAGTGAACTGTCTCTATTCTGACTCTCTGCAGACCGAATCCCCTGATACCTGTCATTCATATAAGAATTGCCAAAGCTATCTATTCTCATATGCCCCTCCTCTCTTCATACGCTACCATTTTACACGAAAGCATAGGGCAAATCAATTATCTGGCTTCATTCATGAATGTATTTCGGTATATAGTTTCAAAATCTTTAGGGTTAAATGAAATTTTTGTTTAATATTACCGTATCCCTGCTGCGCTGAGGAGTTCCTTTGTGTATTCACTCTGTGGATTCCTGTAGACATCATGCGGAATCCCGTATTCCCTGATTGTTCCTTCCTTCATGATAGCAACATGGTCACAAATCTGATAAATAACTCGAAGATCATGGGATATAAAAAGAATAGTTATCCCGTATTCCTGGTGAAGCTGCCTTAAAAGCTGAAGAATCTGGGCCTGTATCGTCACATCCAGAGCTGAAACAGGTTCGTCTGCAATAATCACCTTAGGAGATCTCATAAGAGCAACTCCTATACTGACTCTCTGCCTCTGTCCTCCGGATAGCTGTGACGGATATCTTTCAAGCAATTCCTGTGGAAGACCTATTGCCTTCATTATTTCAAGAACCTTATCTTTTCTCTCTTTTGGGGTCCAGTTTTTCTCCTTATCCACTCTAAGCGGTTCCTCCAGGAGCCAGCCTATTTTTTTACTTGGATTAAGGGATGAATAGGGGTCCTGAAAAACCATCTGCGTGTCAGTATATTTTACTGATATCTCGCCTTCAATATCCTTGTTCATACCGACAATAGCCTTGGCAAGAGTAGACTTTCCGCATCCGGACTCACCTGCTATTCCAAGAATTTCTCCCTCGTAAACATCGAGGGAAATCCCTTTTAAAACCTGTTTTTTTCTCTTTTTGCTAAAGGGGCTTTTTCTATGATTTTTATAATAAACCTTCAGATCCTTTATCTGAATTACCTTTTCCTGTTCCATATATCAACCTTTAAGATCATCATCGCCTAAATCAATCTGAGGGATTGCTGCAATCAGTTTCCTTGTGTAGCTCATTTGGGGATTCTTAAAAATCTCCTCAACACTTCCCGTCTCTACAATATTGCCTTTTTGCATAACAATTACGCGCTTGCAAATCTGCCTGATAAGTGACAGGTCATGGGATATAAAAATAATCGCTGTTCCCTTTTCCCTGTTCATTTTTCTCAAAAGCTCCACAATCTGTGCCTGAATCGTCACATCCAGTGCGGTTGTAGGTTCATCTGCTATAAGTATTCTGGGTTCTCCTATCATGGCAGCAGCAATCATTACACGCTGTCTTTGCCCTCCGGATAATTCATGGGGATACCTCTCATATGGTCTCTCGAGATCGCCAAGTCCAACGGCTGTCAGCATCTCTATCGCTCTGCGCTTTCTCTCTTTTTTATCCAAATCCTTATGATGGATTCTCAAGGATTCCTCTACCTGCCAGCCAATCTTTTTCACCGGATTAAGTGATGTCATGGGCTCCTGGAAAATCATGGAGATTTCATCTCCCTGATAGGACCTGAGCGTCTTTCTGTCGCAGGTAAGAAGATCTGTTCCATCAAACATTATTCGGCCTTTTTTTGTAAGCGCATGTCTCTTCAATAGTCCTGCAATAGCAAGGGCACTCATACTCTTACCGGAGCCGGATTCGCCTACAATTCCTACTATTTCACCCTCTTCAAGCATGAGATCAAAGTCCTCAACTACCGTCTCAGGCCTGTCATGATCATGAAATTCAATATGAAGATCGGTAACGTCCAATATTACATTTCCCATAGATTACCTTCCTATATAGTGAAGTTTTGTTCTCCTCTGTAAAGCATCTCCCCAGACTCGAAAGCACCCACTAAGTTATTACTTGATTCTCTTTATACCTTCTCCAAGGAAGGAAAATCCCAAAACCATCAAAACAATGACAACACCGATGCTGATTACATAACTGGGTCTGTTAAAAAGGTAGCCCTGAGCATCAGAGAGCATTTTTCCAAGACTTGCATGAGGAGGCTGAGCACCTATTCCCAAAAAGCTAAGGCCCGCTTCCGCAAGAACCGCATTGTTAAAACCAATCATCACTGAAGAAAGTAAAACTCCTACTGTATTAGGCAGTATGTGAACAAAAATGATTCTTATATCAGATACCCCCTGAAGTCTTGCAACTTCTACATAATCCATGTTTTTACATCTAAGGAACTCTCCCCTTACAATTCTGGCAAAGCTGGGAATGAATGATATTCCCAGGGCTATGGCAACCTGATAAGTGCCTGTACCAAAAAGACTCACGAATACAAGCGACAGCAGAATACTTGGAAATGCAAGCATGGCATCAATTATTCTCATGGTAATTTCATCAGCAATTCCGCCAAAATATCCGGTAAGTGCTCCGATTATAGTTCCGATTCCGGCCCCTATAATAATTGTAAATGTAGCAATGGCAACGGTAATTCTGCTACCGTACATAACCCTGCTGAATACATCGCGCCCCATGTTATCGGTACCCATGATATGTTTTAGGGAAATGCCCTGGAGCTTGGCGGATGCATCCATCTTAGTAGGATTGTAGGGTGTATAAAAAAGTCCCACAATTACCATAAGTAGCATAAGTCCTGTAATAATAGCTCCCAGCAGCAGAAAGGTATTCCTTTCTCCGGTGGCCTTATTCTTTTTAAAAAGCGAAAAGAATTTTTTCATCATTCCTCCACCTCGATTCTGGGATCAATAATTCTGTAGATAATATCAACCAAAAGGTTAATAACAAGCACCATTATTGCAATGCCCATAATAATGGCCTCAACTACCGGATAATCGCGGTTATTTATAGAAGAAAGAAGTATACGGCTCACTCCGGGAATACCGAAAACCTGCTCTATTACTATACTTCCTGCAACCATGTCTGCCAGAGCCATTCCCATAAAGGTTATAACGGGAATCATGGCATTTTTCAAAACATGAAGATAAAGGACTGCATTGGTGGTATTACCTCTGCTATAGGCCGTTCTCGTATAATCCTTACCCGCTTCCTCAATAACAGAGCCTCGAAGGAGCTTTGTTGCCATCGCAGCCTTTGGAAGGGCTATGGCAAAAGCCGGCAGAATCAGGTATTTCAAAAATCCATGCAAATCCTTTGTATATGATACAAAACCTCCAGGCGTAAAAATCTTTAAAATAACACCAAAAAAGAAGGTCAATAATATTCCTGAGAAAAATGGCGGTATAGCCATTATGATCTGGTTAATAACCGAAATGATATGGTCGATTATTCCATTTTCATACTTTGCTGTATATATTCCAAGCGGAATTGAAATAATAACCATGATAACAAAAGACATTACCGCAAGGGTAAGTGTGATCGGGATTTTTTCTGCAAGCATACCTGCAACCGGTACCTTGTAATCATAGGAAGTTCCCATATCCCCCTGCAAGAATGAAGTAAACCAACGAAAATATCTAACGAGAAGGGGATCGTTGAAGCCCATCTTCTCTCTGTACTGAGCTATAAGTTCGGGCGTAGCTTCTGTGCCGAACATTCTTGTGACCGGATCTCCGGGTATTAAACTAAAAGCAAGGAACACGCACAAAGATACAACAATTAAAGTAAGCACCATGCTCAAAACCTTTTTCAGTATATATCTCATATGCGTGTTCCTCGTATTTCAATTAGTTAGCAGGCTTAATCTTTGCGAAATCCTGCGCATAAAGCGGATAGAATGTATATCCTGTAAATTTCTTGTTAAGTACTACGAACTCGGGAAGATCCTGAATGTAAACATTTGCAGCCTTCTCTGAGAGAATCTTCTCACATTCCTTGTAGTTCTTAGTCTTCTCATCATCATCAGTAGCTTTTATGGCTGCATCAAGTGCAACATCATAATCAGCGTCACTGAAGTTGATGAAGTTGTTGTGTGCATCGGATCTGAATCTGCTAAGAAGCGCATAAGCTGTAAGTGTTGATGCGTCTACACCGATTACGGTTGACTGGAAATTACGATTAGTATAAACATCATCAAGCCATGAATTCCACTCAACCTCCTGGATAGTAGCGTTAACACCGATCTCCTTAAACTGCTCAACAAGTACCTGTGCTGTATCTACATGCTGTGTGTAGTTTGAAGGAACAGTTATTGTGAAATCAAATCCGTTCGGATATCCTGCCTCTGCAAGAAGTTCCTTTGCCTTATCGATATCCTGATTGTAGGTATCGTTAAGTGATGCATCAAAATATTTTCCAAATGAAGGGAACATACTGCTTCCGATCTCGGTTCCCTTACCATCTGATACAAAATCCATGATAGTCTGAGGATCAATTGCATAGCAAAGAGCCTGGCGCACCAATTCATTATCAAAAGGCTTCTCTGCATTGTTCAGATAAAGTGCCTGAACAAGATTCATTGTTCCTTCGTAGACATCAAATTTGTCTGAGAGCTGAGCCATCTGTGCAGATGTGATACGTGGATACATATCGATTGAGCCACCCTCAAGATCCATCACAACTGAATCAGCATTTGCCTCTATCTTGAGTGTGATGTCCTGAATATATGCAGGCTCTCCCCAATACTCATCAAACTTTGTAAGTATTACATTCTCCTGGGGTGAACGTGATACAAACTTGTAAGGACCTGTTCCGATAGGATTTCCTTCGGGATCCTCATTTGAAGCAGGAATAATAGCCACAATCATGTAAGCCAAAAATTCTGTGTTTGCTTCCTTAAGTGTCAGTACAATTGTGGAGTCATCCTGAATCTCGACTTTATCGATATTAGAAAATGCCGATATCAACGGATCTGTTCCATCGGTACCGGCATTGCGCTCTATTGAATATTTAACATCCTCTGCCGTAACCGAACTTCCATCATGGAACTTAACTCCATCTCTGAGTGTGAAAGTATATGTCATTCCATCTTCAGAAATTGTGTAATCACTGGCTAAAGCAGGCTGAAGATTACCGTCCTGATCAGGCTTTACAAGTCCCTCAAATACATTAAACAGTATCTCTCTGGTTCCCGCCGCTTTTGCCATGTGCGGGTCCATACTGTCGATATCCTGGGGAATACCTATGGTAATCTTAGAAAGATCATCTGCTCCTGCGGTGCTGTCTGCGGTCTCCGTTTCACTGTTCTCGCTTGAACTAGCGGTTTCGGTCGCATTTGTCACATCCGGGGTAGACTCCTCTGCCTTTTTACTTGAGCATCCGCTCAATGTAAGAGTCAGTGTCGTTAACACAACCAGAATAGAGGAAAGACTTCTCCTTCCAATACTTTTCTTCATCATGTTACAATCCTTCTTTCTGTATGTAGTTTTTATGGTGCCTATAAAACTATACGTAAAGAAGTCTCATATGTCAATGATTATTGTTCTCTTTTTAACAAAGGTGTACTTTTATCTGTAGCGTCGGTAATAACGCCCTCTTCTTCCTTCTCAAGGACAATCTTAAGTTCATCCATAAAGGTATTAACATCCTTGAATTCGCGATATACAGAAGCAAACCTTACATAAGCAACAGGATCCAGGTTCTTCATCTTCTCCATGCAAAGCTCACCAATGATTCTGCTTGGAATTTCCTTCTGTTCAAGATTAAATACTTCTGTCTCCACTGCGTCAACTATAGCGGTAATCTGTTCCGCACTAACAGGTCTCTTATGACATGCTCTGAGAACACCGGCTTCAATCTTAGCGCGATTGTAGGGTTCACGATTGTTATCCTTCTTGATAACAATAAGCGGAATCGTTTCAACCTTCTCGTAGGTTGTAAATCTCTTTCCGCACGAATCGCAGACACGTCTGCGCCTTATAGAGGTGTTTTCATCAGCAGGTCTGGAATCAATTACACGAGTGTTGTCTTTACCGCAAAAAGGACACTTCATAACATTAACCTTTCTGTGCAATATGCACACCTATATTTAGGGTCTTGACATTTTACCCACACAAGTTATTGTAACATTATTAATCGCAATTTTCCATAATAATATCGCAAAATCACGCATAAAATATAGAAAAAAGCAGCCACTATAGCAGTGACTGCTTTCAAACATCGTAATTATTTTACTTTTTCTGTAAGAAATCCGGAATCTTAAGGCTCTTAGCCTCTACTGAACTCCTTACCTCAGGTGTACGATTAAGACCTGATGTAGTAGGTCTTGTCGGCTGAGGTGTAACCGGCTTCTGCGGCTGAGCAGCCTGAACCGGACGAAGTGTGTCAATTGTCGGTTCCGGAGCAACAGGCTGTACCTGCGGCTGAATCTGCTGCACGTGCGGCTGAGGAGCCACATTCGGTGTTACCTGGGCAGCTGTGGGCTGCTGAGGAGCACTGACAGGCTTGGATACCGGTCTGGCCGGCATAACATTTGCCTTATCGTCGATACCTGTAGCAATAACAGTAATGTTACATGTATCAGACATAGACTCATCATACATAGCACCGAAGATGATATTAACATCATCACCTGCAAGATTTCTAATATAATCAGATGCAGTTGAGGCATCCATAAGTGTGATATCACCGGATACATTGATGATAACATTGGAAGCTCCGTCAATCTTAGTCTCAAGAAGAGGAGACTCAACAGCCATCTTGACTGCGTCAGCAGCTTTATCATCACCCTTACCGGATCCAATACCGATATGAGCAATTCCCTTATCCTTCATTACAGTCTGTACATCAGCAAAGTCAAGGTTGATTACTGCCGGTACATTGATAAGGTCTGTGATACCCTGAACTGCCTGCTGAAGGACTTCATCAGCCTTCTTCAAAGCATCGGGCATAGTTGTACGTCTGTCAACTATCTGTAAAAGCTTATCGTTAGGAATAACGATAAGAGTATCCACATTATTCTTGATGGTATTGATACCTGAAAGTGCATTCTGCATACGAACACGAGCTTCAAACGCGAAAGGCTTTGTAACAACACCTACCGTAAGAATACCCATATCCTTAGCAATACCGGCAACAACAGGAGCCGCACCGGTACCGGTACCGCCACCCATTCCACAGGTAACAAAAACCATGTCAGCGCCCTTGAGAGCTTCTGTGATTTCTTCCTTACTCTCCTCTGCGGCCTTCTGACCGATTTCAGGCTTAGCTCCAGCACCAAGTCCCTTGGTCAGCTTCTCGCCGATCTGCAAAAGCTTGGGTGCCTTGCAAAGCTGCAAAGCCTGCTTATCCGTATTAATTCCGATGAATTCTACACCGGAAATACTTTCTTCTACCATTCTATTTACAGCATTATTACCTGCGCCGCCTACCCCAACAACAATAATCTTGGCGCCGGATTCAGCCTCATTTGACTTAAGTTCAAGCAAGATAGTGCTCCTCCTTCATAACCTAAAACTCCTACAAGCCATTTTATAATTATTTTATACAATTTACAACCTAGAATATTATTTTTTTTCTTCAAAAGTTATATTCTGAGTATTCTCATCATATTCTGACATATCCAGGATGCCGCTTTTTCCTTGGAGTTCTGGCAAAATGTATTGTAATTGTATCACTTTTTCATCTATGTTGTCATTAGTTCCAAGACTAACTTCTACATTTTCAAAGTAAACATATAAATGAAAATTACTGTCAAAGAAGATTTTATCTGCATTCAGGTCATATTTATTAAGCAGTTGAGTAATATCAAGTATCTGCGCAAACACATCTTCATTCTCAACAGGAAGCTTCTCATGAAGAACAATATACTCAAAATTCAGCCCGAGCACAAGAGGAACATCGTCCGAAGGTTCTTCTGAAGTCTCTACCACGTACCCATTCCTGTCAAAATATATGTATCTGTCAAGATATTTTACATAACCTGCGACAGCCTTTTCATAGACATTAATTCTTACGGTATGCGGATCAAGAACCTCCACATCCATTTTTTCAATAAATGATATACCCGTAATGTCTTTATTTTTATATTTGAGCGACAGATAAATAGAATTTTTGCTGAGATTATCCGTCATTATCATGTTCATTATTTCTTCATCAGTGTAATGAATATTTCCTTCCACATACACTTTAGTAATAGTGTAGTTTTTGGAGACATACAAAAATGCCGAAAATAATCCTATCAGGATTACAATCAGCACAGCACCAATAATAAACAGGCTTTTATGAAGAAAAAACAGCTCCCCAAAGGTCTTTCGAGGAGCCTGTACTCTTTTTTTTATTACTCTTCTACGTTTTTTTGCCATTTAGTAAAACCTTCAGACTTCAATATGCCTTGCAACATTAAATACAATACCAATCTCTGTCAGCAGGAAAAGAATCGCTGTTCCACCATAGCTGATAAACGGAAGGGTAATACCGGTGTTCGGAATTGTATTGGTCACAACGGCAATATTAAGTATTACCTGGATTGATATATGAGCCATAACTCCGATAACAAGGAGTGCGCCATACATATCAGGTGCATTCTGCGCTATGATCATCATTCTGTAAATGAGAATAACGAACATAAGCATTACAGCAATAGCACCGACAATCCCAAGCTCTTCACAGATAATTGAAAAGATCATGTCATTTTGAGCCTCAGGAATAAATCCAAGCTTCTGCATGCTCTCTCCAAGGCCTTTACCAAATAATCCTCCGGAACCTATCGCATACAAAGACTGAAGCGTCTGATATCCCTTATCATTAACATAAGCCTCAGGATCAAGCCACGCAAGGATACGGGCAAAACGGAAATTCAGCTCACTGTGATATCCCGCCTTTACTATAAGTGCCACAATTCCTCCGGCAGCAGCTACAAGAAATGTTACTATTGCAATAAACCTTCTATAACCGGGTGTTGCAACAAAAAGCATAAGAAAAGCTATTCCGAAAATAATGATAGCAGAGCTTAAGTTTTTCGTTATACGCCACACAAGCAGGCATACAGGGACAGGCATTCCAAGCACTATCCAAAACGCCTTGGGATTAATAATCCCCTTTCCAAGCTTACTGATAAAGGTCGCAAGAACTATGATCATGGCAAGCTTCGCAGCCTCTGCTGGCTGTATTGATATGCCAAGGATTTTTATCCATCTTCTTGCACCGTTGACCTCTAATCCAAGAGGCGATTTTACCAGCAGAATAAAAACCATGGCGAGCACATACGCCAATGTTGCAACTTTTTTATAAAAATGGTACGGAATCCTTGAAACAAATATCATAAGTCCGATTCCAAGAGCCGTAGGAAGAAGCTGATGCTTCAAATAATAAGCGGAATCCCCCCACTTAAGTCTCCCGTCGTATGAACTTGTAGAATATAGCATTACAAGGCCGAAAACCAGCAAAAAGAGCACCACGAATACCATGCTGTAGTCAACGTAGGCATCCTTTTTCACCCTTTTCTTCGTAATCTCCCGGTCCATAGCCCTGGCAGAATATCCCCCTGCTCTTGCTGACCCGGCTGTTCTTGCCATTCCTGCAGCTTCCATAAGCACTCCCCCTTACAGACTATTTACATAATCCTTAAACTCTTTCCCTCTTACTTCATAACTGGGGAACATATCCCAGCTCGCACAAGCAGGCGATAAAAGTACCGCTTCGCCTGATACTGCATTATCACTACAAAACTTAAGCGCATCTTCATAAGTTTCCATGAAAACATAATCATTGAAACCGTGTTTTTTTGCGCATTCTGCTATTTTTTCCTTTGTAACACCGATGAGAACAAGCTTTTTCACCTTGCCATCGAAGGCTTCAATCCACTCATCATATTCACTGCCCTTATCATAGCCTCCTCCAATGAGATACGTAGGCTTGCACATAGCCTTTATGCCCTGTATTGCAGCATCAGGATTTGTGCCCTTTGAATCATTGTAGTAATCAACTCCATTCTTGGTCGCAACAAACTCTATACGATGTTCCACAGCCTTAAAGGACCTTACAACAGAAAGGATTGTATCAAGCGGAACTCCCATAGCCATGCCCATAGCAATGGCAGCCATAACATTTTCATAGTTACATGTGCCCACAAGGTTCATCTCGTGAACGTTCATTATCTTTCTGGTCTCGCCGTTTTCTCCGAGCATAATATCTTCACCATCAAGATAGAAGCCCTCTTCAAGCTTTTCCTTTGATGAAAAGAGTACAACCTTTGCAGGGCATCTCCCCGCAAAATCCCTGGTGTATTCGTTATCATAATTGAGGACACAGGTATCATCCTTCGTCTGGTTGTTTGTGATATTCTCCTTCATGGATGCATAGCATTCCATTGTATGATGCCTGTTAAGATGGTCAGGTGTAATGTTGAGTATAGCTGAGACTTTAGCATGAAAATTCTCTACAGCTTCAAGCTGGAAGCTGCTGATCTCACCTATTGAAACCGTGTCATCAGTCATCTCCAGTGCTCTCTCTGCATATGAATATCCTATATTTCCAACAACATAGGTTGATGAAAAATGTGCCTTCATTATATCGCCGACAAGCGTGGTTGTGGTTGTTTTACCATTGGTGCCGGTTATGGCAACAAGCTGGCCCTTTGCAAAATTAAAAGCAAGCTCTATCTCACTCCAGATTGGAAGTCCTGCTTCCTTAAGACGCATAATCAGAGGAGAATCAAGAGGCACCGCGGGACTCGGGACAACAAGTACAAGTTCTTTAATGACATCATCCGCCAGTTCTCCTATTATAATCTCAGGTTCCGCACCTTCGTAGTCACCCAGCTTTTCCTTTACTGTTTCTGTCGTCACCTTTGTATTTTCATCAAAAATCACAGGCTTTGCGCCTACTTTTCCAAGAAGTCTGGCACTTCCTATACCGGAAATCCCGGTTCCTATTACCAGTACTTTTTTATTTATTATGTCTTTTGCGTTCATATTTATTCCTTTTTAATTGTTATCTTCTTCCGGAGGATTGTAGTCCGGGAGTCCATCTCCGCCAATTGAATGGCCATCCTCAGGATTTATCAGGTCGCCTGTTTCCGGGTCAATATAATACCCCGTTTCTTCGTCTATTTCAAACGACTTCCAGACAGGTTCACTGTTCTCATCATTTGTTGTCGAAAGTTCATCCTCAGGTATTTTCTCCCAAATACCCTCGTCTCCTTCGCTGTTTTCAGAATTTTCGCCATTCTCACCGTCAGCATTTTCAGAATTATCACCATCTGATGCTTCCTGCATAACAGGATTACCATCCTCATCCAGTACAGGATTACCGTCCTCATCAAGAAGCGGTGTTCCACCTTCGGTTTCTATCGGATTACCGTCTGCATCCACTGTGGCTTCACTCTGCTGAGCAGCTGACATCATTATTTCTTTTTCCCTGAGTTCATCAAGCTCTGCCTGTTCTTCCTCTGTAACAGGTTCTGTCATGGGAATATTGAGGTAAGGCAGCGCTTCTGTGAGCACTTTTCTTACAACTCTGGTTGCAAACTTGGCGTCCGCCTGATCCATTGCGTTAGGTCTGTCTACTACAACATAGATTGCTATCTGAGGGTCATCAGCAGGAGCATATCCCATGAAGGATACGACATACTGGCGGTTTTTACGCGGTATAGTCTCTGCTGTACCTGTTTTTCCGCCAATCATATATCCTGCAGGTCTTGCGGTTTTACCGGTTCCTTCATCTCCGGCAACAACCTGATTACAGTACTGAATAATCTTCTCAGATGTAGACTCTGAAATTGTCTGTCTGAGCACTCTGGGTTCAATACTTTTTACAGTAGCACCCGAAGAATTAAGAATCTTACTGACAACATGTGGTTCGTAGTATTTTCCACCATTCACAAGAGAGCTGAATGCCGTGATCATCTCGATCATATCCACATTGAAGCCCTGGCCAAAGGTTCCGGTAGCAAGCTCTGATGAGCCCATATCCTGTGCTGCGTATGTGAGTCCTTCTGTTCTTGCTTCTCCTGCAAGATCAACATTGGTTTTAAGTCCAAAGCCAAAGGATTTCTGGAACTTTGCAAAGGTATCTGCACCGATGACCTGTCCGATTTTCATCATGGCAACGTTACAGGATATCTCGATTCCTCGCTCAACTGATACAGCGCCATCACCAAACTTGTTATGGCAGTATATTTTATGACCACCAAACTCCATGTATCCGGTACAGTCATAAACTTCGTTGCCTGTAATGCATCCGGACTCCAATCCCGTTGCTACGGTAAAAGGCTTTGCAACTGAACCGGGCTCGTATGTATCAGAAATACAGAAATTTCTCCAAAGAGCGTTGAGATTCCACATTTTTTCCTCATCACTCATCTCATCAATCATCTGCTGAGTAATGTAAACGCCGGAGTCATATATGCTCTCGCCTGCAATTTTCAAACCTCTCTCATCCACTCTGGGCATTCCGATAAGGTTGTCAGTGTTCTTAGTATCATTCAAATCGAACTTAGGATAGCTTGCCATTGCAAGGACATCACCATTGTTAACATTCATGATGACGCATCCGATATTGTTGGCGCCATTCCCCTCACGAAAAGCATCCTTGTAGGTATCATTGAATTCCTGCAGATATTTCTCAACTATACTCTGTAGGTTGCCATCAATTGTTGTAACTATGCTGTTACCGTCGGTTGCAGGAATTGTCGTTCTCTCTAAGTTGGAATCCTCATCAATATAACCATATGTACGGCCATTGCTTCCGCTAAGTGTGTCATTGTAATACTCTTCAAGTCCAAAGATTCCGTTATTATCACTTGTTGTAAATCCTATAACATCACATGCCATGGAACCGTTCGGGTATTTTCTTACGTAGCTTTCCTCAAACCAGACACCCTGAACATTTTCATCAAAGGTCTCGCTCCCCGGTGTTATCATAGTCTGAAAATCACTAATCTGATCATAGGTCAGCTGCTTGGCAAGTGTGTAATACTGTGAATCAGGATGTTCGGATATATAATTTCTTATTTCACCCTCATCAAACGCAAACTGCTGTACAAGTGCATTCACCGTAGGATCCAGATATTTATTGTCTTTACCTGATAAAACAAGCTTTGCATCTAGGATTACGTTGTATACCTTCTCACTGTAGGCAAGAACAGTCCCGTTAGCACCAAGTATTTCCCCACGTCTGTAGGGAATTGTACTGGAATCGTACTTTTGCTGTGACAGAACCTGCTTTTCATATTCCTTGCCGTTATCCCTGTTTATAAGGATAAGTCTGATACTCAAACCAACAAAAGCTGTCAGTACTATCACAAACAGCACTGCCAGCTTTTTTTTCATTCCTATCGTAAATTTTTGTGCCTTACTTTTTCTCTTTCTCATAACTTCAATTTCCGTCCGGTATAGGAGCCAGCTGCCTTACATAGTCATTTCCGCCACCATCGGAATATGTTATGATCTGCCCCTCCGTCGCATAAGTCATGCCATACTCTCCTATGGCTATGCGTTTAATCTCCTCCAAATCAAGACTGCTTACAGCCTTGTTATAAGCTTCGTCATTGTCCTGCTTCAGGGTATTGAGCTGAGCCTCGAGAATTGAAACCTGTTTCACGCTCGCTGTTATATCTGCCTGAAGAGTTATATACCATGTCAGTATAATACCTGTAGCCAAAACTGCAAGTGACAAAAATAACAAATATCCAAAACTCATACGATGAGCTCTTCTTTTTGCCTGTGCGCGTTTTTGCACATGAAGAGGCATTTCCTCCCGTCTTCCGGGTTCATTCAGTTTTCTTGCAGTATTTCCGTATACGTATCTCTTTTCCATAACCAGTTCCTCTTTATTACTTTGGCAATTTTATTATTTGAATCAGAATGTAATTGTGCGTTTTGCCTAAAGTAATATCAGTGCCCCCACGACAGTTTTATGACTGAATATCCGCGGTCAGCTCCCCCCGACTGCCCTGATTTTCCTGTTCTTTATGCAGTCTTTGTCCTTTCATTCTTTTATTTTTTCAAACACTCGAAGCTTTGCACTAGCGCTTCTCGAGTTTTCTTCCAGTTCTTTTTCAGACGGAAGTATTGGCTTCCTTGTTATCACTTTTCCCTTTGATTTCTTGCCACAGACACATATCGGTATCTCTGGCGGACAGGTACAGGGATTTTCATTTTTCCTGAAGTTATTCTTTACAATTCTGTCCTCAAGAGAATGAAATGTTATCACACATATTCTCCCACCCGGAGCCAGAAAATCTATCATTCCGTCCAGCGAATTTTCAAGAACATCAAGTTCTCTGTTGCAGGCTATTCTCAGCGCCTGGAAGGTTCTCTTCGACGGATGTCCTCCCTTTTCTCTCATCCTCGCAGGTATTGCAGCCTTTATTATCTCGTTTAATTCAAAGGTTGTTTCAATAGGCTTCTCACTGCGCCTTGCAACTATGTGCTTAGCAATGTTCTTGGCAAATTTGTCTTCGCCGTAATTTCTTATAATATGGAAGATTTCCATTTCGGAAAATTCATTGACAATTGTTCCGGCAGTCAATTCCTGCCGTCTGTCCATCCTCATATCAAGCGGGGTATCGAATCTGTATGTAAATCCTCTCTCCTCGTTATCAAGCTGAAATGATGAAACTCCAAGATCAAGAAGTATTCCGTTTACATGTTCTATTCCAAGCTCTTTTATTCTGCTTACAGCGTTTTCATAATTGTCACGAATAATGGTAACTCTGTCCTTATAAGGTTCAAGTCGCTCTGTAGCAGCCTTTATGGCATCTTCATCCTGATCAATTCCGATAAGTCTTCCTTTATCAGACAGCTTTGCCGCAATATGGCTTGAATGTCCTGCCCCGCCCAATGTTCCGTCAACGTATATTCCGTCAGGATCAATATTCAGATTTTCAATCACCTCATTAAGAAGTACTGAGTAGTGTTTGAATTCCATATTGGTTGCTTCCTTATTATTTGCGTTATCTGCAATCCGGACTACTGTACTTATCTAAGCCATGCTCCAGGCTCGAAATGCTTCGCATTCCTCGCTGGAGGGCATCCGCCCTATATTTCCGGAACAATCAGTATCCCGGCTTGCAAGCAATCCGGACTGTTGATTGTTCCGGAAATGCATGGCTTAGATACTTAATCCATATTCGCTCATTTTAGCTGCAATGTTATCAATGTCATCAAAGGCAGTAGCTTCTTCCCATTTCTCCTTGCTCCAGATCTCAACGCGGTTGCCGACACCTGCGACAATTGCATCTTTTTCAATAGAAGCATGCGTAAGCCAGTTTGCTTTCAGAAGAATTCTTCCCTGCTTATCAAGCTCAACATCATCGGCTCCCGCCATAAAGAATCTTCCTAACTGTCTGGCACCGGGTATATCCATAGGCAGCGCTTTGAGTTTCTCCTCAAAAGCATCCCAGCCTTCCTGGTCAAACGCAAAAAGACATCCATCAAAGCCCTTCGTTACGACAAACTGCTCTCCCAAGAGTTCGCGAAACTTGGCCGGGATGATCAGTCGTCCTTTTGCATCGATTGAATGGCTGTATTCGCCTTTGTACGCCTTTCCCATAGTTTCTCACCGGTTTATGTGGTTGCTTTTTGGTGTGTTAATTTATTTGTACCACTTTCCACCACTTTGTGACACTTTTTACCACCTATATGTATAATATACTATTTTTTTTCATTTAACAACCTCCCGGAAATGGCATATGGACTGATTTCATGCGCAAAAAAGCCTCTCACCGTCCGGTGGGAGGCTCGCCCATACAAGATATTGTGGTCTGATTATTTTGAGTGGCATATGTTGCTTTTGAGGTCTTTTTTGGAAATTTGTGATTTTTTTATAAACTTGTAATAGTCAGGGAGCCTATGTTGTTACTTCGGTTTGATTGGTTTAAATGGCTTCATTGTCCTGATTGGAGGTTAGGGAGATTTCTGAATTTTTGCATTTCTACATTTTCTGGGGAGATATTTTCCTTCGTACCCTGATTTCTCTTTATTTTCTATTTTTCAGGGTAGTTATTTTTT
>NZ_KE384141.1:0-23310 GCF_000424145.1 Butyrivibrio sp. AC2005 | reverse complement strand
CTCTTTATTTTCTATTTTTCAGGGTAGTTATTTTTTCTCTATCCCCTGATTTCTCTTAGTTTTCTCTCTTTCTGGGTAGCTATTCTTTATCCATACCCTGATATTCTATATATGATATATTCTCAGGGTAACTGATACCTTTTTCATACCCTGATATTCTATAAATAATATATTCTCAGGCTAACTGATGCCTTTCTCATACCCTGATTTATCAAAAATATCGCACAATCAGTGTCTAATGCCTCAATTACCAAAATGCTTAGTGATAAATGCATTTATTACCCTTGTGTTCATCGGCATCTTTTGACTTTCAGCAGTTATAAGTAGTTCTTTTCCTAGAAAAATGCCTGATTTCTCATATTCTCTAACCTTCTTCAAATTGGCATAAATGTAATCAGGATCATCGAGCATTCCAAGATGTTCGAGCAATACAACTTTGCGAGTGCGCAGATTCAAAATAGTAAAATCCGGATATCTAAATTCTCCATTATATAGACGGACAGGGCACTCATATTTATATGGAATACCATGAGAAAATAGTGCATTTGCTATTAATTCTTCAGACTTTGACCGAACGCGCTCGCCTCTTGCAGTAACATGAAAAGGCACACCCTCATCTATCTTCTTAGGTTTATACTCCATACTTTGCCAATAATGTACATATTCTTCATCTGTCATTTCTGCAATATCCATATCCTTCTTAATCTCCCATGGAAATGGCAGCGCTAATCCCCTTATTTGTGTTGAATAATGATCAACAAATGTCCTTAGATGCTTAAGCTCAGACTTTGCCAATCTAATAAATCTCTCATCATATTTCTTTTGAGCCAGTGTCAGTATCAGCTTTTGATCAGCCCTTTTCAAATAATTACCACTCTTTTCTGTCTGTCTTCTTATGTAATATTGAATTGTTTTTCCTTTCTTAGATATTCTAAGTGTACCGGCCGGTGCTTTATCCAAGCGTTTTTCACGTTTTTCAATTTCCTTAACTAAAAATTCTTCCCTCCCCTTTAACATTTTTAAAAATTCATCATTTTTGTTCAATACAATAATTCCTCCTGCGTTGTTTTCTGTCTTTTAGGCTTTTGGCTATCACCATATCCTGAGATAATAAAATGCCATATCTTTTCAACAAAAATATTCATAGCTACATATCTATACTGCCTACATACATAGTGAAAATAGCATGCTGAACGCACACCAATCGCTCCTGAATAGCGACAAGAGTATATTTTACACAAATCATATCGTTTGTCAACATGAGCATTATTTGTATATTGTATGATTATGTTCTATTAAAGACGATTTTTTTTGAAAAAAAGCCATTCCTGAATCTCATATGAGCAGAATTGCAATAAGGCTTTCATACTTTCACTAACCATATTTATCACATGTCCAAATGCTGTATTGTCACTACATCAAAAATCCATTAAGATATCATCATTATTATTTTGAAAGTAAAGGTAGAAAAATGGGTCATAACGCATCACTTGATTTTCTGAATATGATAAAAGAAGCATCTTCCGATAATTGCAACACCAGCCATAAAACACAGGCTATCTCAGGTAGCGCAAATACAAACCATAAAGCAAAGTCCATCTCAGGTAGCGCAAATACAAGCCATAAAGCAAAGTCCATCTCAGGTAGCGCAAATACAAGTCACAAAACAAGCACCGTCTCCGGTAACGTAAATACAGGCCTCAAAACAAGCACAATCTCCGGCAATTGTAACTCCGGGCAAAAAGAAACCATTATCGCAAATAATATAAGCAGTGCCGGTATCCTGCACAATAATCCTGACAGCAATTCCTTAAAGCGCAACATATCAAGACATTCTACACAAAACACTTTTGCTGTTATTGACACCGAAACCAACTGGTACAACGAGGTGATGTCGATTGGAATTGCCCTGGCGGATAACAGCACCTTTAAATGTATCGGTGCAAAATACTACATCATCGATCCCGAATACAGGAAAGGCGGCATGTATTCTGAAGTTCTGAATATTGCAAAAAGTATTCCGAAGGTAGTGACTTCCAGGCAGGAAGCAATGGATGATATCCGCAAATATCTAAGATCAAATGGTGCAAACAGCCTGTATGCATACAATGCAAAATTCGACTATGGTCATTTGGAAGAACTTTCTGAATTTGAATGGTTTGATATCATGAGGCTTGCAGCATACAAGCAATTCAACAGTTTCATTCCTGTGGGTGCTGAGGTATGTAAAAGCGGGCGCCTTAAGAAAGGCTATTCCGTAGAAAGTATCCTAAGAATGATAAGCGGTAACGTAAGCTACTGCGAGACACACAATGCAGTAATTGATGCCATGGATGAATTAAAAATAATGGAGCTACTGGGACATAACTTGGATGCTTATGAATGTGCCAGACTATAGATTCCTTTTTTACTCAGCAAATAAAGAACCGGACATGGTCAATGTTTTCTGATAGAACTCTGTTTTACAGGACAATACTTTCAAAAGAGATTTGCTTTTTAGGACAATTCTTTCAAAAGAGATTTGCTTTTTAGGACAATTCTTTCGAAAGGAAAATTATGCCCCGAAAATGAGCTTTCATGTGAACATTTTCCGTATTATGTCCTCAAGAAATCATAACCTCTCTAATAAGTATAAAGCCTGAACAAAACCACACCCTAATCAAATGGTTTTATTCAGGCATTTCCAATTCAATTCTTATATACTAATTTGATAAACATCATTTAAAAACATCATTTAAAACATCATTTAAAAACATCATTTAAAAACAGCTTTTAAAGACATCATTTAAAAACAGCTTTTAAAGACAACCAGCGCCACAAGGAACACTACATTCACAAATGTAAATGCCAGTATGTACTTTCCTCTGTTTTCTTTATAATCGTTGCTGTAGGCCTTAAAGGAAATAAGGCTTGCCATGGACGCAATCAGCGTTCCAAGTCCTCCGACATTGACGCCAATCAGAAGTTCCTTGTAATCGGAAACAAATCCTGACAGCATAAGTGTTGCAGGCACGTTACTGATAAACTGGCTAACTACCACACCCATCAGAAACTCTCTTCCTTCCGAAACAGTCTGAAGGAAATTGCTAACCTCAGGAATTCTTCCCATATTTCCCGTAAAAACAAAAAATCCAATAAAAGTAAGAAGCAAAATGTAATCAGCTCTTAAGAGTATTTTCCCATCCATTATTGCTACTACAACAAAAATCATAGCAGCCATAGTATACCAGGGCATAACTCTTAAGACAGTAAGAAGCGCAAGGATAAACAAAACAGAATAAACAGCAACCTGCTTTTTACTGCCAAAGCTCTTTACCACCTGGTAGTTGTCTGTTCTTTCTCCGAGGTTACTTTTTCCATTTTTTATGAAAAAAGCAGCAATCAGCAGGAGCACCAGGGCAGCTACGCTGTAAGGAAGCATACATAGGACAAATTCGCCGATTCCCATTCCGGTGAGCCCGTAGAGATAGAGATTCTGTGGATTTCCGATCGGTGTGAGCATGCTTCCCAGATTCGCAGCAACTGTCTGAAGTACAATGACAGGAATCATCATATCTTCTCTTCTGCAGCTGTGAAGCGTCATTAGCGCGAACGGGACAAAAGTAATAAGTGCTACGTCATTGGTAATCAGCATACTTCCAAAGAAGCACATGAGTATCAAAACCATTGCAAGTTGTCGTCCTGTTGTCACTTTGCCAAGAAGCTTTTCGCCAATCTTTTCAAAAATAGAATTCTCACGGAATCCCTGAATAACAATCATAAGTCCCCAGAGAATTCCAAGGGACCTGAAATCAATGTATGAAAAATAGTCCGCATCCGGTCTTACTGCAAACATGGACAATAGTGCAAGAATCCACGCGCAAATAAGTACCGGATCGGACTTTAATTTCCTGAGAATATTTTTTAATGGTATAGACTTCATTTTCCTCTTCCTTATTACGTATAAAAATAAATGTCATTTTTTACCATCGAAAAATAATAAAAAATGGCTCCGAAGAGATAGTCTACACCAAATTGCAATATGTTTCCATATTTTAAAGGAAGTTCTGTTCTCGTTTCACTCGCCAGAACTAAGTAGTACACCAGGCTCGATAATACCTCGCCAGGTGATTACTTAAATGTCAAATTCCGGAGGCTCGTCAAGATGTTCTGAAACATACTTGCCGTCCTTTTTCCTCTGCTTGACACATTCCGTCAACAGATATTCTATCTGTCCGTTCACCGAGCGAAAATCGTCTTCAGCCCAGGCAGCGATGGCATCATACAATTTAGCGCTGAGGCGAAGCGGAACCTGTTTCTTTTCTGCCATTAGTACAGGCTGCCGGAATTAACCACCGGCTGAGCATCATGATTACCGCAAAGAACTACGAGAAGATTGGATACCATTGCTGCCTTTCTCTCCTCATCAAGTTCAACCAGTTCCTTTTCATTAAGTCTCTCAAGCGCAAGCTCTACCATTCCGACTGCGCCATCGACGATGAGCTTTCTGGCATCTACTACAGCTGCTGCCTGCTGCCTCTGAAGCATTGCAGCTGCAATCTCAGGAGCATATGCAAGATATGTGATTCTGGCATCAACAATTTCAATACCGGCATCTGATACCTTAGACTGAATTTCTTCTTTAATACGCTGTGCCACAAGCTCTGTTGATCCGCGAAGACTACCGTCATCTGCTATGCCATCGCCTGTTGTATCTACATTTTCAGTGATGTCATAGGGATAAAGCTTTACAACGTTTCTTACTGCCGTGTCACTCTGAAGGGATAAATACTCCTTGAAGTTATCTACAGCAAACACTGCTTTTGCAGTATCAGTAACCTTCCACATAACAGCGACAGCGACTTCAACAGGATTACCTAGCAGATCATTTACCTTCTGTCTGGAGTTACTAAGCGTCATAACCTTAAGAGAAATCTTCTTTGACTGACCCGCACCTGAAAACTGCAGGTCGGAATTATTAATGGTTATCCCCGCAATCTTCTTACCTTCCGCAATATCCCCACTCTGACCAAGTTTCGTATCGGCAGCAGGATTGAAGGCTGTACAGAAGGGATTCACATAGTAGAATCCATCCTCTTTTAATGTTCCTATATATTTTCCGAAAAGTGTAAGCACAAGTGCTTCACCCGGTTTCAAAACCTTAAGTCCAAGGAAAGGAAACCAGCCGATTGACACATATATTATACTAAACACAAATATAATCAGGTTTAATCTATCAGATGTCGCACCTGCAATAAATGCAGTCGGATCATCGAGTCCGATTGCCGTAATTACCACAAGTGCTATAGCTGCAATATAAGCTGCTACAATGATAAGCATCATAGCCATTCCGTTTTTGTGTCCCTGTAATACTTTTTCTTTTACATTTTCATTCATAATTATTGCCTCCTTAATCATCTACTCCCATAAAACCCATTTTGATTTTTTATCACATATCATGAAAACTGGTTAACTTTTGCATTTTCTCTGTATTTTGTGTATAAAACAATTCCGCCAAGAATAAAAATCGGAAGTCCTGCCAACAGCCCGTTAGGAAAAGGTCCCAGGAGTCTGTATTTTCCTATGTCAGGTTTACTAATCATGACAGGTAACGTAGCTGCTGCATTTATTGAGCCGTGTAAAATTGCAGGTATCCAGATACATTCAGTCTTTTCATAAACTCTGTCACAAAGGACTCCGAGAGCAATTGTAAATATGGAAAACATCAGCATTCCGGTCACCGGAAATCCAAAGTATTCCGTTCCGTATTCATATCCGATAAATCCGATGAGCGGCCAATGCCATACACCCCAGATAAATCCGCCGATCACAACTCCCTTTGTTCTGCCAAACCTCTCTTTTAATGCAGGATACATATATCCACGCCAGCCTGCCTCCTCACCTACTGCAGCAAACATATTGATAAGAGGTGCGTACAAAGCAGCACTTACAGCATTGATAATAAAATATGCAGGATAGGTAAGTCCCTGTGCTTCAAGTGCTTCAAGTGCAGCCTTCCCATTCTCACCTGCTGCGGCAAAAACAGCTTCACCGCTTAAATCAAAATGACCAGGAAAAATAGCAAAGTACAAAACTGCACCTATCAAAGTAAGTATGAAGGGCGCAAACCATGCAAACAAAAGTGTTCCTATATTCCCCTTAAGTTTCGGTTTCCATCCCATACCCTTTAGCTTCACACCGGCAATCAGCGTAGCTACCAGCGGTGCATACATCATTACTGCCATCAGTAGCTGACCGGGCACGGTCCCACCATTCTGGTAGAGCATCCACACTGCCACCTGCATTACCCAGGCAATGATAAATACCCAGCGAAGGTATTTATATAAAGTCCTGTTGTCATATTGTAAAGTTTCCATAGCATACCTCCAATTATAGTTTCCGGTGAATCCGGATTTAATGTTTATCTATTTGATATCATAATGATATCATTAATATTTCACAAGTCAACATCCATATTTTCCTAATTCCGCAAAATAAAACACGGATTACAAATAATAGTCAAAACAAAAAGAGCTCTGTTTCCAGAACTCTTTACAAATCGATTTCCTCTTTTTTTCACACAAGAAGTAATATCATTAAGAAGATTTTAATTTGGTATTTTCCCTTCCAACGCTGTTTTAATCCCTCTGTACTCATCTATAAAAGCAGGGTATTTTTCTACTATCAGATCCACATTATTTTCTTTGCCTGCAAGCTCCAGTTCCTTGGCTTTTGCAGAAAAATCAGGCATTCCTATGGTCAGTGAGCTGCTCTTTAACGCATGGACCGTGATGGTAAAAAGCTCTATATCATGAGTCATAAGAGAGTTTGTCAAAAGATTTTCCTTATCATCAACCGAATTGACAAACATTGAAAGCGCAATCAGATAGGTTTCCACTGATCCGCAGTACTCAATACCTTCTTCAACATTTATCCATGGAATAGCCCTGATAGCACTAAGCTCATCAAGCGTCTCATGGGCATTTTCACTTGCATGAATCTCTGCCGGAATCTTCCCCGTTTCATCCGCGGTATGTATTTTTTCCTTCGGCAAGTATCTTTGCAGCATCTCAACCATCACAGACAGCACTACCGGTTTAGTCATATAATCCGTAAAACCTGCAGCCAGCATACGCTCCCGTTCACCGGCCACAGCACTTGCCGTAAGCGATATTATAGGAGTCTTATCCGCTTTTTCCGGATAATCTCTTTTAATATTCGCAAGTGTTTCTATACCATCCATGTGTGGCATCATGTAATCCAGGAAAACTATGTCATAAATGTTTGCAGCGAACTTCTCGA
Organism: Butyrivibrio sp. AC2005; assembly: GCF_000424145.1. Taxonomy (GTDB): domain Bacteria; phylum Bacillota; class Clostridia; order Lachnospirales; family Lachnospiraceae; genus Butyrivibrio. The sequence goes on along the minus strand of NZ_KE384141.1, from coordinate 16,029 downwards.
TGGCGAGTTCACCACTCTCAGCAGTATCTATCTGCATTTTCATGGGATCAAGCAAGCCTTTTATAACCCGCAGATTCAATTCCGTATCATCCACAAGTAAAATATGACTCTCCGGTGATGTAAAGGATTTCTTCGCAGCCTTTTCAGATATTTTTTCCGAAGATATGGTTTTTCTCCACTCATCGCCAATAGGAGCATTATCCAAAATTCTCTGTCTTAGCTCGAAATAGAATTCCGATCCTTCATTATACACACTCTTAACAAACAGTTTTGAATCCATTAGGTTCAAAATATATGAAGATATCGTAAGTCCCAGTCCTGCGCCTTCCACCGTACGTGTACGACTCATATTCACCCGTTCAAACGCCTTGAAAAGTTTCTCTTTATCCTCTTTTCTTATTCCTATTCCTGTATCTTTTACTGAAAAGTATATTCTGGCAAAGCCACTCTCTTCGCTGATAAGCCTGACCATAAAAGAAATACTTCCTTTTTCAGTATATTTCACCGCATTTGTCAAAAGGTTGTCTATCACTTGTTTAATTCTTAAGCAGGCACCATTTAGTTTTCGCGGAATCTCCGGATCAATATCAAACTTAAGCTCAAGGCCTTTTTCCTCTGCACGTAAATATATCAGGCTATAGATATCACTGATCATATCAGCAAAGCAGTATTCCCCGTTATCAAGCTCAAGACTATCTGATTCTATTTTTGAATAATCAAGAATGCTGCTTATTGTATTTAAAAGTGTTGTGCCGGCTTTTTGAATACTGGTTGTGCACTCTCTTATCTTTTCATCATTGCAGTCACGATTGATAATCTCATTCATACCAAGAATAGCATTGATAGGAGTGCGAAGCTCGTGACTCATATTGTTCAAAAAAGCATTCTTGGACTTATTGGCACGTTCTGCTTCCGCAAGTGCATTTTCAAGATTTATATTCTTTTCCTGAAGCTCTTCTTCAGAAACAAAGCTGTGTATCAAAGCAGCCGCCAATAAACAACCTATTGAATAAAAAGGCAAAAAGGGATTCGATGTCTGAAGAACAATAAACAAAGTCATAGTCATTCCCGATATTGCAATAGTCAGATTATGACGTTTGTCTGCTCCCGACGATTTCAGGAAGGTTATGAATGTATAAATCGCAGTCAGCGCGAAAAGAAGGATTTGAGATCCCAGGAAAAAGTATCTGATAGGAAGAGGTTTATAAACACCCTCTGAATCAAACGAGAACAAAATCGGTGTAAAAAAATTTACAATCAGGCAAATTAGCACAAAGGTAAACATTAACCATCCGACAAACTTTAGCACCAGATTAAAAGAATTCTCGTTCTTAAGATAAGCAATTACAAATCTTGCCCACAGCAATACAGAAGTTGCCATAGCCAGAAAATAGAAAACCGTATCAAGATAAACGGTCACCATGGCATGCCGTTCATAGGTTATTCCCCATATAGCATCGGTTATTATATATGTAATTACACTAAGCAAAAAGTATTTATAGCAAGCAATATCTTCAGCCTGATTTTTGCGCAGACTTAGCCTTAGGATTCTGTTATTAATAATTATGTATAAAACAAGAGATAATATACCGAATCCGGAATAATACATACTTTCCCCTTATACTTCTTATACAATTATAATTATAGAATCTCATGGCTTTTTTAGCATAAAATAACTCTTAAATTTGTATAAAAATGCTGCACGCCTCATACCGAAAAATAAAAATGCACCGGAATTAGAGCGCAAGCTCTTATACCGGTGCATTTTATTTTTCGCTGCGATGCTTTACAGTATCATACGTTGAATCTAAATAATATTACATCTCCGTCCTGTACGACGTATTCTTTACCTTCCATACGAACAAGACCTTTTTCTCTTGCTGCAGAAAGTGAACCCTCGCGAAGAAGATCCTCGTAGTTAATAACCTCAGCCTTGATGAAGCCTCTCTCAAAGTCTGTGTGGATCTTACCTGCTGCCTGAGGAGCCTTTGTACCGATTTTTATAGTCCAGGCTCTTGTTTCGTCCTCACCTGAAGTAAGGAAGCTCATAAGTCCGAGTGTTCTGTAGCTTGCTGCAATAAGTTTATCAAGGCCTGATTCTGAAAGTCCCATGCTCTCAAGGAATTCAGCCTTCTCATCAGCCTCAAGCTCTGAAATCTCAGCCTCAATCTGAGCACTGATTACGAAAACCTCACTGCCGGACTTTGCTGCAAGTTCTCGAACTGCTGCCACATATTTATTGGAAGCACCATCATCAGCAAGATCATCCTCAAGAACGTTAGCTGCATAAATAACGGGTTTCCAGGTAAGAAGGTCATAGGTATTCATAAGAGCCTTCTCATCATCGTCATCAAGTTCAAGCTCTCTTGCCATCTTACCGCCTTCAAGAACTTCCTTAATCTTATTAAGAAGCTCAAGCTCCTTAGCTGCTGTCTTGTCCATTCTTGCAGCCTTGGTGGTCTTTGCAATTCTTCTCTCAAGTACCTCAAGATCAGCAAACACAAGCTCTAAATTGATTGTCTCAATATCTCTTGCAGGATCAACTGAACCGTCAACATGAACCACGTTGGGATCATCAAAGCATCTTACAACATGAACGATTGCATCTGTCTCACGAATATTGGCAAGGAACTGGTTTCCAAGTCCTTCTCCCTTGGATGCTCCCTTTACAAGTCCCGCGATATCAACGAATTCGATTGTAGCAGGTGTTACCTTCTTAGAATGATAAAGGTCTCCGAGGAGCTGCAGTCTCTTATCCGGAACTGCAACGATTCCAACGTTAGGATCAATTGTTGCAAAAGGATAGTTAGCAGCAAGTGCTCCTGCATTTGTAAGTGAATTAAAAAGGGTACTCTTTCCGACGTTCGGAAGCCCGACGATTCCTAGTTTCATCTTTTATCTCCTTTTTCCCTTATTTAAGGGATTTCTTAACATTATTACTATAAAATCTACACCATTTTACACCAGAAATGATAAGTTTTGATTATTTTTTTACTTCCCAATTTTTTTGCAAAAAATAATTAAGGCTTATCAGCAGCCTCAAACTGTTTAATTGCAAGAAGTAAAGAATCATCAGTCACATGTACATAAGTATCCATCGTAGTGGATAGCTGAGCATGTCCCAAAATCTTTTGAAGAGATTTCGGATTGACTCCTCTCTCAATACATCTGGTTGCAAATGTGTGTCTTAATGCGTGCATACAAAAAGGTTTTATTCCTGCCTTGTATTGGGTGATAGCCCCTGCTTAAAAGTCTTTATCCAGTACAAAAACCACTCGTCTACAGTCATATTATATTCAATAGCTGTGTCAGAATGTTTTTCATCCTCAAGTTTACTGATTGTTATCCACTTTTTCGCATCTGCTACACCATCAAAATATTTTTCTACTCTTTTTCCACTCTTATTCGTAAATCTGGCTGAATATAACCCATCCTTTCTTTGCACAATACCTTCACCGATCTCTCGGCCTCTTAAATCTTTGCCCAAAATAATACTCCTTCATATTAAAAGAAGCATCATCACGCGTGTATAAAAATAACATAGAACACCCATTTTTTCAACCATATCAGCCTCCGTCAAATGAGCTCCACGTTATTCAAATACTCGTCAAATGCTTCTCTTTTAATCAATATTTTTCTGCCTACCTGAAAGGAAATCTTGTTTAACGGATCTTTACATAATTCCCTTATTCTGTTTATTCCTATATTGGAATACTCAGAAGCTTCTTCTACTGTCATTGATGTCTTATGCCAAATCGGTACATTCAATGTGTCAGGCTTCGACCGTTCTTTTTTATCTACTCTTTCTATATTATCGAGTCCCAGCTGTATACGTATTGTCTTATTGATTCTTGTCTTCATGAAGTCATCAGGAATACTTCCAATGTACTTTATTAGTTTGCTCCGACTTATTGTAGTTATCTGTTCTGCCATAGAGGCAGACTCCTCATCAAGGCCTCCTATATGATCCAGTATCACATGCGTAGGAAACCCTTTGCTACGATGAATCTTTGTGGTTATGGGTATTACGGTAATTGTAGGTGAATACTTATTTCCTTTATTATTTTGTACTATTACAACAGGACGTTCACCTCTCTGCACAGATCCGTTGCAATAAGCCCTATAAACACATACGGGAGATTCAAAAGAATAATACGCTTTTGCTTTCGTGTCATCTGATCATCTCCTTTACACGGATTTTTGCTTTTACCATCTGTTCCTTTGCTTTTTCTTTATAAATACCAAGCTGGTGCAAAACACTGGGATGCTCTTTTTTGAATGCCTTCACTTTTTCAAACTCATCCATCACAGCTTCCAAAGCATCCATATCTTTCGCCTTGAAAAATACTGTATACTTCGGGGGATTCACAGAGCCATCCTTTGTTACTGCAAAATCCACACCATAACGTTTTGCTATTCGCTCGAAATCTTTAATTCCTTCATCACCGACTACCATGCTGGTAGCACCCTGATCCTGACTAAGGAGCTGCTTTACAGTTTGCTTGCCTCTGTAATGCTTTGGCCCCATCATCTGTTTTCGCCTTTTGTGATTTATAAACGCCCTGACTGCGCCAATGACTACTCTCCATGAAAGCTTTGTCGTTGTTACAGCCAGGTTTATCGTTTTCTGCTCTACCTCCTCCTGCATAAGAAATACCCCCTTTTTGCAACAAAAAAGCAGCAGATCTTTTACAATCTACTGCTCTCAATAGTTATTATTTTGTTCACTCACTGTAATCGTACAATTTGAGTTTATCCTCAGCTGCTTGTATAAGCTTAAAATGCTTGTCTTTTGTCCAAACCGGCACATCATTTTTTATTGCAACATAAGAAATAATTGCATCAGGATATGGAACTGTTAACCCACTCTTTCTGAGAGTATATAAAAATCTCCCAAATTCATTCCAATCTGACTCTGTTATATTTAGACTTTCATAAACTGATAAGTCCTCTTCCAATGAGTCAAGCTCTTTTTCAGAAAGAGCTCCATGAAACAATTCAGAAATAACAACTCCACTGATGACAATATCTTCATTCTGAAAGACCTCGATCATTTTTTCTGTCGGTCTTTTCATATAATCAATCATGATATTAGTATCTACAAGTACTTTCAAATCATGCTCCCCATTCTTAATTCTTCCACAGCTGTCTCGTCAAAATCATACTTTCCAGCCATATCTCTTATTTTCTTTTTTCTTTCATCATTTGAAGATGGTGAAGACGGCTTTATCTTATCCATCAGATTGATTATCAGTCTTATGTCATCATCAGATAGCATCTCTATTCTTTTGTACGCTTCCTGTTGTAAATCAGTCTTAGTCAACATACTTCGTTGCTCCTTTCTGTGCCTCTAATTATATCTTAATGCACATTTTCATACAACAAACATTTATTCGCCTATATTATGATCATGCAACCGTTTCTTCTGCCATTGGTCAAGCAATTTCACTATCGTATCCTCCATCTGTTTAGGCGTATAAGACTTGGGAAAATACTTTTTGAGCACATCATTTTTTAGCGTAACTCTGTCTACATCTGACTTTTTCTCCTCTGACATTATGACGTTCATATCCTCATGAGTTATTCCTTCATTCAGCGCCAGCTTCTTCATACGTTGAGCCTGACCAAGTGATGGTGTTGATTGTGAAAAATCCATAGCCTCAAGAAGCTGTCTCTGCTGGTTTTCATCAAGAAATGAAAGCTCTGCTGCAGGATTAAAGCCAATCTGCTTGTTATCCACCATATCAAGAATCTCCGGAATCAGATTTGTAAGCCTTATATATCTCTGAATCTGATTACGGCTTACTCCTGTTTCCTCACCCTGAAAATTACTTGCAGCATTTTTATCGGAACATACTAGAATTACCATCGGTGCTCCATAACGGCATGGATGAACACTGTCCATCCTCTGAAGAGCTTCTCCACTTTTTAGTATATACACTCGTTGTGGTTGTTTATTAAAAGCTGTTGGTGCTAAGCGCCCCGCTTCTAGAATATATTTCACTTAATCTTCTGTTGGCTTTGTATCGCTGTACTTACGAACAGACTCTCTCTTCTGAATAACTTTATTAAATTCCATATCTATAATCTCCTCGTATTAAATAAAAAAAGACTGTGCCCTCTTTTTTAGAAGGCACAGTCTTTTGACACTCACATCTTTTTAATTATTTAGAAGACGATTAATCTCATCAACCATGTCATTGATTGCACTAGCCTGCTGTGCAACATGCTCAGTATTTGTAGCATTATTTCCAGCCATGGTACTGATAGCCACAAACTGCTCGTTCTCACTTCTGATACTCTCTGCGATATTTTGGTTAATCTCAACAGTTTTTTTGATGATTTCTGACTGGCGTTTATGTGCCTCATTCATCTCTTCAATTGCATTAACCGAATCATTCAGCATTGTAGTCATTTCACTTATGTCGCCAAATACTGTCTTAAACTGTTCATTCTGTTCAGCAAGCTTATTGGCATTTATCTCAACCTGTCCTGTAATCTCTTCTACGTTCTTCTGAACTCTTTCAATTATTGCACCAACGTCCTTAAGTGAGCTCTGCGTGTTTTCTGCAAGCTTACCAACTTCAGTTGCTACAACAGCAAATCCCTTTCCAGCATCACCCGCTCTTGCGGCCTCAATTGAAGCATTAAGAGCAAGAAGGCTTGTTGATGACGAAATTCCCTGAATAAGTTCAAGCGTTGTTCCAATTTCTTCTACTGCCTTTAGAAGTCTGTCTGCAATATCTGTTGTAACTGCCATAGAATCAGAAACTTCAGAATTTATTCCCTGAAGATCATTTAATGATTTCTCATTTTCTTTTGACTTCTTAAGAAGGTTGTCAGATGTCTTCTCAACAGTCTCAACATTTTCTTCTACAATGCTTGCGCAATCATTAAGCTCTGACAAGTTTGCCATACTCTCATCTGCTTTATTACCAAGAATATTACTGTTTTTAACAAGCTCATCACTTGTTGCTGATAGCTCTTCTGCTGAAGCGCTCTCACTTGATGAGATATCCAAAAGAGTTGTTCCTGCAGTTACCATCTTGGAAGATATTGAACGAACAGCATCCATAACACCTGTAACACGCCTGTTGTTCTCTTCAAGCTCATCCTTTTTGGCAGTAATCAAAAAGTGTGAAACAAAGAATAAGAACATTACAAGGCCGGCTAACGAAAGCACAAGGCCTACAACACACATGATTACATCTGTAATAAAGAGTTCGTCTTTTACTGGCAAAAGAGCTGTGCCTCTGACAAACCATGCAATAAACATAGAAACAATACAAATACTGCCGGTAACGGACAGAAGCTTAATATCCATAAAGAATCCGATAAGTATCAGGAAGAAACATAAAAATCCCCAGAATGTTCTGGTCGGAACCATGTAAATAATGTAGTTCCACTGAAGGATAAGAACAACTGAGCAGAAAATCTTTCCTATTTGAAGTTTTCCATCTTTTAAATATCCATCTTCATCAAATGAAGACTTAAGAATCAGCATTCCTGTAATAAAGAAACACACATCCATGATACCGAAAATTATTACTGCGATCCAAGGGATAACCTGATAAAAGCCAATTGTCTTTTCTACTATGAACATTGCTGTAGCAAACATACAGGCCGATACCAGTGCAGTAATACCCCATTTAAAAACCGCAGACAGGTATACTTCAAAAGCAGATTTTTTATTCATTGATAATTACCTCCTGAGATAAATGTTTTATGTTAACTAGATTACCACAACCATTTTACTAAATTCCGCAAATTCTCATAAGTAAATATCTCTGAAATTATTATTAAAAAACTCTGCGTTGAAATGAATTATTTATTTCACCTTGTATTACCTGTCTTTCCAGCATTTAATTGCATTCGTTATTTAAAATTTACTAAAATCCATTCACCTTTTTTATTTGAGCCCACTCTCTTGACTACTCTTTCTAACTCTTCAATCTGCTCTTGTGTGATATATGAATCCTTTTCCATTGAGAAAAAAGATTCCAGCAATGCTATTGCTTTCGCATATATGCTCTTAATCCATCCCATATGCAGATTCTCCCATAGATTATTGCTCAGTGGCATTTGCTGTAGTAGCTGCAGTCTCCTCTTCCTTCGACTTATAATAATCATCAAAAAGCTTGTTTGCTGCCTTCAATGTTTCATTACATATGGATGGAAGCTCTCTCCCCCATGCACCTGTACGCTTGTACGAAAAGCATTTTATTCCAAAGATTGAAGCTATAAGTGCCATTATGAAAAGGACACCACCGGCTAAAACCACTTTTCTGTTATAGCCATTCCTCTCAAGTATCCTGTGGATCCTTTTATTTAGCACCTTATAATTATCATCCCATGCAAAAAGGAACCCTTCTTCGCACTTCATGTTTTTTCGGGACAACATGATTTCCCTGGCATTTGCCAGAAGTGATTCACCATAATCAAAAGGATCAATCCCATTCATTTGCATAGTCACAGCATCACAAACATCTTCAAGATCCCTTTTTATGTACTTTGCAGCAATATGAAGAAAAACATTAGGCCACAAAAGACACCGCACCATATCATATCCGGCAATTATCCAAAGATGTCCCAGTTTAATGTGAGTTTCTTCATGCTTTATAACTATAAGAGCATTCTGCACGTCAAGCTTTTCCGGAATAACTATTATAGGGTGGATACAACCTATGCAGAAAGGGGAAATAGTACCCGGATATTTTCTGATTTCATTATCAAAGCCGCAGGTCGTGGCTTTATCCAGCCCCTTCACAAATTTATTTAGTCGCCTTCTTCTGTATATAAAATATGTCGCAAATATGAATATTCCAACTATATAGATAATTGAAACGATCCTGTGTGCACATAACAGATTCCATCTGCCCAATGTATACCACCCGGCTTTGGTTTCGAAAATAAGCTTAAGTTTTCCGCAAAATAAACAAAGGATCAATAGTCCCCAAGAAGCAGCCTTCGCAAATACTCTATCTGCTAAGACAGTCTTTCTAAGGAACATAATGATCCCCAAAACCAGTACTGATATAAGCGCACAGAAACCTAAAATGATCGAATAATAAACGACCAAAAATTCAAAAAACTGTGATAAATTTGTAAAGAATTGCTGCAGTCCTTGCATAACATACCTCTGCTCATCCGTGAGCTACTTATTCTTCTTTGCATTCTTTATAATGTTTTCAAGTTCCTTTATCTGATCTTCAGTAAGTGACTCTGCCTCCAGAAAAGCAAAAGCCGCACCTAGTTTATTTCCTCCAAAATAATTATTGGCAAAATCTATGCTCTTTTCACGTCTGCATTCTTCCTTTGTCTTTATGGGAAGATAATGATAAACTCTGCTATCTTTTTCATCTACTGTATATGAAATAAGATTCTTCTTGCACAGCCTGTTGATAAGAACTCTCACCATTCGCTGCGACATTTTGTCCTGTCCGGGAAGTTTCTCACATATCTCTACAGAAGTAAGGTCTCTTCCAGCATCCCAAAGTGTCTCCATTATCAGCCATTCACTCTCACTAGGAAGCATTTCTTCTCTTTTCATGAAAACCTCCTCAAAATGCCACATAATCCGATATGTTACCTTTTCATAATAACATATCGGATAATGTGTGTTAATAATTAATAGCTGTTAATGATTTTTTGGATTTTTTATTTTTTTCGACTCAAGTCTTTACATCAATGCTAACACTGACACCTTCTGCTGCAGATACCTCTGCTCCGGTGGATTTTGCAATCTTTTCATCAATATGAGGCACTTTTGTATTATGTGTGGACTCTGAAACCACAGAAACCTTCACGCCACCGACATCGATCTGCTGTGCCTTTGCATTTTCTTCGTCTGAGAATCCTGATGCACTTGCCTGTGCATTTGCAACTCTGTCTGCTTCTTCCGCTCTTCTTTCTGATGCAGCCTCCTGAAGATGCTGTTCCTGCCACCTTCTCTCAGCTCTCTTCTTTTCACGCGCTGCTTCATCTCTCTCATTCTCTTTCTGCAGGGTCGCATCAGCTTCCCTGGCTTTCTGCATTTCCTTATTAGTCTCAGCAATCTGCTCCATATTGTTATTTGCTATGTCTTCAGATCTTTTCTGAGTTTCAGCCAGTTCTTCTTTCTTTTTTGTGGTATCCGCGCCGGATGCCTCATCTCTCTTGATCTCAGCATCCAAAACACCGGCCTTACCATCCATCTGCTTTTTCACTCCCTGCTGAAGCTGTATCTGTTTCATGGATGTACTGGCAGATATAAGAGACTGAGTCATTACATTTGTTAAAGCCATCTTACTTACCTCCTTGTACATAATATGGAAATAGATTCTTTGTTATCTAACAAAGGCTTCGGAAAGTTAACCAAAAACCATTATAGATTTTTCATGAAACGACCTTTTTCAATCATGAATGGACTCAAATAACCATCATTGCAGTGAATATAACCACATCTCCCTCCTGTTCAAGCTGGGTAGTTCCATAATACTTTTCTGTAATCCTTCGCATATTTTTCAAGCCAAAACCATGCTTATCACGATCTGTCTTCGATGTTTCCATAAGTCCGTTCTCATCAGAAGACCGCAACAGTCCGTTATAGCTGTTCTTGACTTGGATCATGAACATATCACCACTACGCCAGGATTTTATCTCCACGAAAGATTTATCCAGGTTTTCTGCAGCCCTTATAGCATTTGAAAGAGCATTATTCAGAATAACGCCCACATCTATGGATTCCACTTTACCTTCTTTCGGATAGTGAAAATCATCTACAAATCGTATTCCAACATCCTCAGCCTGTCTCCGCTTCTCTGAAATCACTATATCAGTGACAGGATTTCCGGTCTTTGCATTTATATCTACTGCATGGAAATCCTCAGACCAGTCATGTAAGTATTGTAAAGCCTGATCACTATTGTTTTCTTTTATTAGATTACCAAGTACCATGATATGGTTATTAGTATCATGCCTTATCCCACGAATATCTGAATAAACTTTCTCCATTGAATGAACATGCCCTGACAACTCGTCAATCTGACTGTTTACAAGAGAGTTTTGCAGTACTTCTTCCTCTGAAGTCTTAATCTTTTGATAAAAATAGATCACTGCAATCATAGTGAGAAAAGCTACCACACCAAATAATGCACGCATTTCATGATATACAGGATATCTATTCCAGAAATATTCACCCGAAGCTTTTTCAAAAGCTTCTTCCATAAATGTACATATCCAGTAAGATACTATTATTGTTATGTACGTTGCTGATAAAAAAGCTAATTCTCTCCATTCCATAAGTTCTTTTTTACGGCTGTACATCGTTTTAATCAGATGTATTCCTATAACCAACAAAGCACATCTTATTACAGCATGAATAGCTTGTGCCAAACCATAAAGCATAATCTGCTGTAAATCCCCTACCACTTTAGGATTCAAAAATGTCACAGAACATATTAAGTTCCATGGTAAGATTGCCAGTTCCATTGATATCCACAAAAGCAAATACATAGTTAGTGATAAAAAAATTTTCTGCGGTATATTTATCCTCTCCGTTATAGCGGAGATAATACATACTGCAGCACAGCCAAGAGCATAAGCAGTCACACCTGAAAAATTTATGGTAGCAAAATATAGTATAGACATCGCCATTGCATAAACCGCTCCGAGTATAACAGCACGTACTCTTTTTCTCATAAATGGTATGTAAAATACTGACACAAGTACTGCATTTAACAATACATTTGCAATCATTGATATCTGATTTACCTGATCCCACATAGCTTCTGTAATCATTTATTCTCTTAACCTCTATAAAATTATGGAAAAGCTGCTTACTCCGCTCTCTTTTTGTTGTAATCTATCAAAGCTTTTACAAAAACCTTATAGTTTTGTTTTGAAATAAGTGCTTCCCCCTTAGACATATAGCACTTTCCTGCATCATACTTCTTTACGAATCGCAAATTTACAAGATACCCTCTATGAGTCCTGAAAAAGCCATCACCTACAAGCTTTTCCAGTTCTGAAAGATGTCCATAATACTCAATTTCATCGGTTCTTGTGTGTACGATTATCCTGGCCCCATACACTTCTGCAAATATAATGTCAGAAGCGCATAGTCTTATATGACTGCCTCGTGAGTTCAACATCACATACTTCTTTTGAGGCTTTAATGTAGCTTTGGCTATTTCCTCTTTTGCAGCCTTTATCACGCTTACCAACTTCTCATTTGAGAATGGCTTTACAAGAAAATGGAAAGCTCTCACATCAAAAGCATCAAATACATATTGCTTTTCACCTGTTATAAAAATGATAACAACATCATCACTAATATCACGAAGTTTCCTGGCGACATCCATTCCGGACACGCCGGGCATCATAATATCCAGGAGAATAATATTCGGCATATAACCATCTTGTTCAACAGATCTCAGCACATCTTCCCCTATACCAAAGCTTATAATCTCATCATCCGGAAATGATGATTTCAGCTCCGACATTATTATGTTTCTTATTTTTTCTTCATCATCACATACTGCTATCTTCATAAGGCAATAATCCTCCAAGTTATTCGTATCATAAATACATAAGAAAAACTATGATCTCATCACGAAACGACCTTTTTCATACCTGAAATGATTCTGTTACAGCAGAAATTATTCATCTTCCTTAAACCTTATAACAAAATATATCATACGTATTCGTTAACAAATGCTCCATATTATGATAATTGTATTCGGTGCGTATCCATCACAGAATACGCACCTAGAACATTTACTTTTTGTGATATCTCTCATCGTTCATCTTCTTCATGCGTTCACTGGCAGCCCTTGGCAGTCCTCGTGCCATCATAAAAAACCGTCACTTTGAAACTTGTCTTACACAATGAAATACCTCCTAACATAAAAGAAACAAACTGAATGTTCTATTGTTCTTACCGGATTATCGTGTTCTTGGGGCACAAAAAAAGCAGCAGACCGTTTTACTGATCTACTGCTAAGTATTTCAAAAAAAGTATTTACTTACTGCTTCTGAAGCTGCTTGGTTATATTGGCACGCTCATCCTCATCTGAAACACCCATATTATTCAATGTTTCATCCAATGTCCACTTCATATTTGTCATAAGATTCTGAACTGTAATAATCTTATCTTCTGTCTTATAATCTTCTGCATATTTCTTTACTGATTCACACATAATATCACGTCCTTCCTCAGTCTCTTTAAAATGATGTAATCCATCAGCTAACTCTTTAAAATTCATACCTTCTGATGAGGTTGAACGGAAGTCTGCCATAAGCTTTCCGATTTCATCATTTCCCTTGTAATTACCATTTACATACACAATATGTGATCCATCATTCAGCGGCTCATTAATATCTGAGATAACGCTTTCCGCTCTATATATCGGCAACCCCTTACCAAATTTATCATGCTTATAGATAAATATTACATAAGAGTCCTTTAATATCTTGAATGGATCATTCTCCTTGAGCATTCTGGAATCCATAACTGCACTATGGAATCTGGCTCTTCGTACATGTGCTCCCTCAGAGCTCCCCTGTACTTCTACATTGATTTCCTCACCATTTTCATCAATAGCATGAATATCAAGTGTAATATCTCTACCGCCAACAATAGGACTACGCATCTCTTCCTGTGCATCAACAGAAGTAACTCTAATATTTCTCTTCAAAATAATTCTCAGAATCAGTTCTGTTGCAGGAATGTTCTTGTTAAACACAAGAGTCATTGTGTGAGCGCTCCTACTCTCTTTCCTTCTGCTTGACTTCATTCATATGCTCACGCTGTTCATTGTCTCTGTTGTACCCAATGACTTCTGCATAAGCAAGATCATGCTCTACATCGTAAAAATCCTTCAGAAACTCTATTCCTTTGAAATCCCTTAGATACCTATATGCTTCTTTTACGTTCATATTATAGGTTTCTGCAAAAGCATTTACACATGCAACTGTGAAATTTATCTTATTTCTTTCATTGTTTAATTCCCTGCTCAATCAACATCTCCAAACTCGGCTTCAATCTCTTCAATAGTTGGCATACTTCCCTTGAATTCTTCCGGTACCAACTTTGAAAGTTCGTAACTGGATACTCCAATAGGTTGGCTACTTGATTCCAACGCATATTGAGCCTCTACTTTGTCAAGATCTTTACATATCAACAAGCCAACAGTTGGATTATCTTCTTCTGACTTAATCTGGTGATTTACTGCTACAACATATGTGCCAAGCTGTCCAGCATATGAAGAATCAAACTTGCCCGTTTTCACTTCCAAAACTACATAGCAGTGTCGCTTGGTGTTGTAAAAGAGCATATCAATAAACTTCTCAGTATCACCTACTTCAATCCTGACTTCTCGACCCATATATGCAAAGCCTGTACCAAGTTCCATAAGGAACTTCTCGGCCTTGTTTATAAGCGCATCCTTAAGCTCTTTCTCATCATACTTTTCTCTCAATGTTAAGAAATCAAATCTATATGGATCCTTCGTCATAGCCTGCGCAAGATCACTCTGCTCTGCTGGTAATGTTAATGCAAAGTTGGTTACTGCCTTACCTTGTCTCTCATACAGATCAGTATCAAGGAAGTTCAAAAGAACATCCCTTGACCAATTGTTTTCCAATGTTTTCTTCACATAGAACAGTGCCTTTGCGGAATCTCCTTTACACTTATCTATGATAACTTTGTTATGCCCCCATGGAATAAAAAATATTGCATTTTCCAAATTGTCCCCAGCCTGGGGACGATTTAATTCATTTTCTGAATCGTCCCCAAGTTGAGGACGATTTAATATTTCTGGATACATCTCATAAAAATATCTCATATATTTAAGATTTGTAGGCGAAAACGATTTAATATCTGGAAAGATATCTTTAAGATCCTCACTAATTGTTTTATAAAAGCCAGATCCGTAATTATTTTTTTCGCTCAATCCAACAATATCCCTACCAAGAGACCAATAGAACCTGAGCATATCACTATTAGTTTTCACAGCAGCTTTTAGCTGGGTCTGTCTGAAACGTTTTGATACTTCTGTAATCCAGTCTTTATATTCATTATCAATTTTAATAAGGTTGCTCATATCTCGCCTCCAAATATTCCTATCAAGCAAATTTAATTATACAGTATTGCTTATATCATGTGTAAAAAAACAGCTACCTCGTTTGAGATAACTGCTCCAAAAATCAAAACCACGGGTGAAACTATCACTCCTAGGCTTACCAAACTATAATGGCGTAGGAACACTTCTATGTACCAAATTTGTGCCAGCTATGTACCAGCATTTCCTACTTCACGTGAATTTATGTGAAATTATGTAAAATTAAGATTTGGGAATTGTTAGGAAAAATGAAGATATGTAACCAGGCGTGACAACACGTGAAATCGGCTAGTTGCCTCGATTCCTAGTTTCATATTTGTATATTCTCCTTCTAAAAGCCTTTATTTTATGGGCTTTCCGCTATATGCCTTTTTAACCGAGTGCCACAAGATCATTTTTCGCATTAAGTTTTATACCACTTTTAAAGCGTCAGCCACGAGATCTATAGTCCTTTGTAGTAAGATCTACCGAGCATCCCACGCCCGAAACCTGCACCTCATACTCTACCTTCATACTCTATACTTCATCCATGTCATACCCTTCATATACCTACCTTCATCCAAAAACTGCGCAAGTTTTCGGACTACTCTCCTTCCTATAATTTCAAGCTCAAATTTCAGTATTTATGAGCTTTTTGTTTGTTGATATACCTCTTTAACAGGAGCCAGAGGTGATGAATAGTCATATATCATATACTGAATAGCTGATTGAAGGTAGCACTAATAAAGCATCCCTTTGTTTGCTCTATAAAGGCTATTTTCCCTTTGATCAACTATGATGGTGAACCTTCCGTGTCTAAAGGGATCGTGTCCCAACTTCCTTCGTCCCACCTATTCATACACCAAGTGCCAGCAAAGCTTTCAAACAGGGTCTATGCCCTATGGAGAGAACTCCCGCCAGCTACAGCTCTTGTTTGTCTTTGGTACTT
>NZ_AUJI01000023.1 GCF_000424145.1 Butyrivibrio sp. AC2005 | reverse complement strand
TGATATCCCAGGTGCTTTGAGATATAGCATCTGGATCAGGGTAATATTTGCGGAGATTTTCAACAACAAAGTTTTGGTAGTCGGCATGACTGCCACAATTAACAGGTAACATAAAATCGCCCTCCAATCAAAAAACTTACGGCCGCGCCGTAACGACACATCCTTTTTAACAAGGGCGCGAAGCGCCGCATTTTTGGAGGTAAATGTCAAGTGTTTTTTGATAAAAAAGTGGGGGATTTTAATAAAAAAGGAATCTGAAAGCCGCATTGTTACTGGCTTATAGATTCCGAGAGTATATTTATAGAAAAAGGAGGATATATTGTATCCCCCACTATCATCTTACCATAGAGTTTTTTATGAATTTGTAAAACAAACATGAAATCTGACAATTGAGAAGGTAACAACTTTCCTTAGATAATTGCGGGAGGCGCTGGCTGTAATTACTGTAACAGTGCGCCTTATCCCTATTTTGCTATTTGTTTTGCTGATTATTTAGTATAAAAAATATTAAAATTATTAAATATTGTAAATGGCAAATAGAGTGTGATTGAAGCCTAAATGTGAAAAAAGTGTGTTTTCATCATGGTTCTTGAATAAACGTAATTATAAACATTTTATAAATTTTATTAAATGGCATAAAACCGCTATCTGTGCGCCTTGACAATTTCGAGGGGGGTGGTAGAATTGGAATTGTCACAAAGAAGCGGTTACGTTAAACCGTATATTTTATCTTATGAAGGAGGGTCTCTTATGAAGGGATTGAAACAATTTGGAGCGATGGCACTTGCTGCTGCGCTTACTATCACATTGGCTGCACCTATAAGTGCAAATGCTGAAGTTATTACCGAGTATGAGTATAAGGATGGTGTACGGTCAGCGAAAAGTTATACAAACGAGGATACGAAGGAAACACTTTCAACAGCTGATTATTATGGCATAGGCAAATCGGATGTTGAGCTACATTTTCCTAAGACGATTACAATTGCTACCAATACCTATGGAAACAGACATGTATTTGATACAACTGCAGACGTAGCAAAATTTGCTAACTTTAAGTCAAATAAAAAGGCATTAAAGGTTAAGGTTGTATCTACTAATGAGCTTACAGATTCAGATAAAGACCCTGTTTATGATTATTTGTCAAAGGATGGAAAAACTTTCTATTATCGAAATGTAGAGGATAAAATAGTTTCTACTACTGATGAGGCAGCACTTCCTAAAGGAGATTCTTGGGGATCCTACACAGTAAGATTTTATACAAAGAAGGCTGGAACATATAAGCTTAAGTTTGATGCAATCCTTAAGGATGGGACTACTGTTAAGAAATCAATTAAGGTTATAGCTAAAGCTGATGGATATCCATTCAAATCTATCACTTTTGCAGGAAAGAGTCTTGCTCAGTCGCTTGACGCCGATGCTGCAGCTACTAACGAGCTTTGGTCAAAAGGTTTTGGTAAGTTTACCACAACAGCTAAGTCCGGAGTTATCAGAGTTACTATGAATGAGAACTTTAAGCTTAAGAAGATTGAAGTTGGTACACCCGATATAGTGACAAAACCAGAAGGTAATTGGACAAGTATTGGTTATAGAGATGACTATACATCAAGTCTGGATACTGTTGAAGAAACTGATCTCGAGCAGAGAGCATGGAGATCAGATGAAGACCGGACAGTTGTGTGCAAATGGAAGAAAGTAAAGAATGGCAAAAAGATAAAGCTTGCTAAGGAAGATCCTGAAAAGATAGGCATACACAGTTCAAATTCAGGTTACACATGGAGCACTAAAGGTGCAACAACTCCTACATATGTAAGAATTACATATTACGATAAGAAGAATAAGACTACACATAGAACAGTTGTTACCATTCACAAGGTTCAGAAGTAATTAAACAAGCTTTATATCAGGCTCCATATATGATTATTTCCATCATAAAAAATGATTTGGCTCGTGACAAAGTCTTTTCAATGCCTGGTATGATAAATCCCCCGGGACGAGTAATCGCTCCGGGGGATTTTTAGTATTCTTTTACGCCTGAATTTGACGCTTTTTAGAGGTTTCTGCGGGGTATTTGAAATATTGAAATATTCCATTCCAAATCATATGAATCATAAGGAAACCAAATAATATTTGACTTATATAAGGGCTAAATGTATAGTTTAGAAAAGGAGCGGCCAATCTGACTGCCCCATAATAAATCTAATTATCATAGAAGATCCCTATTTAAAACCTTATAGTTATACAAGCTAATCATAGCATCAAGAAATAAACCCTCTATTAATACCTTCTAAATATAAAAATATAAAAATAAATCGGAAATAAAGGATAATATTGAATCTTTGTAACGAAAAACATATAATAGAAAACGTTGCATTCAATCAACATATGAAAGGCATTACCATGGATACAATAGAAATATTAAAAAATCTTGCTATCATCATCATTAGCGCCAAACTCTTTGGTCTAGTTGCTCGTAAATTCAAAGCCCCTCAGGTTGCCGGAGAAATCATAGCCGGTCTTCTGATCGGGCCATCACTTTTTAATCTGGTTGCAGATAATGACTTTTGGGCCGGAATGGCAGAGATCGGTGTAATCCTCCTGATGTTCAGTGCAGGCCTCGAAACCGACATTGACAATCTAAAAAAATCCGGACTTAAGGCTACAGCCCTTGCTTTTGCCGGGGTAATTGTTCCTCTTGTTTTTGGAACACTTCTGTACATGTGCTTCTATGGTTTTGCACCCATAGGCTCCACCACCTTTATAGAAGCTGTATTTATTGGAACAATTCTCACAGCCACATCTGTCAGCATCACGGTTCAAGCCTTGAAGGAGCTTGGAAAAATATCCACTGAAGTCGGAACGACCATAATGAGTGCCGCCATCATTGACGACGTTATTGGTATTGTCGTTCTTACCGCAGTCCTCGGTTTAAAGGATCCAAATGCAAATTTGAGTGCAGTCTGCATAAAGACAGTAGCGTTCTTTGCTGTTTCAATAGTAGCTGGTGTTATCATTTTCAAGATAATGCAGAGACTTGACGCCAGATGGGCGCATACAAGAAGAATTCCTATCATGGGCATGGCACTTGCTCTTGTTCTTGCCTATGTTGCCGACAAATATTTCGGTGTAGCTGATATTACAGGTGCTTATGTAGCCGGAATCATCTTAAGTTCTCTCGATGATTCTTCTTACATTGACAGAAAAATGGACATAAGCTCCTATATGATCTTCGGTCCCATATTCTTTGCAAGTGTAGGACTGCAAACCAATTTGAAGACCGTGGACATTTCAATCCTGACCTTTTCCTTAGGATTTGTTCTGGTCGGACTGTTAGCAAAGATTATAGGCTGTGGACTTGCAGCTAAGGTTTTAAAATTTAACAATTCTGATGCACTTAAGATAGGTGTTGGAATGATGACCAGAGGCGAAGTCGCCCTCATCGTAGCACAGAGAGGTCTTAAAGCTGAAATAATAGACAGTAAGTACTTTACATCCGTAATCCTGCTTATTGTTGTCAGCTCTATACTGACCCCCATTATTCTAAAAGCAATTTATGCTGCAGATGAAAAACGCGCTTAAAATGTGTCTTTCAATCTGATACAACTCACTAATTTATGAGCAGTGAATGCAATTCATCTTGCACCTGCTCATAATTTTTATACACAATTCCGTTTATCCCAAGGGACTTTGCCATCTCAATATTCTGGGGCATATCATCTATAAACACGCATTCCTGTGGATTCAAATCGTATTTTTCCATGAGCAATCGGTATATTTCGGGATCAGGCTTCACTCTTCCAACTTCATAGCTGATAATTCCCCCATCCGTCTCCTCCAGAAATTCTCTCATAAACGGATTATCGTCAAGTCCCTGTATGGTAAAGTTTGAGAGCACAAAACCCTGTAACCTGATTCCTTCAATGAACGTATCCATGGAATGGCATACTCTCTCTTTTTTACAATTCCTTTTAGATCAGAAAAGGTCTCCCGTATTTCCGGCTCTAACTCCGGGTCATGCATTGCAAAATTCTTTATAGCTCCTTCAAGGCCAACAATACCTTTGTCAAACTCATCCCATACACCGGGAATAGAGCATGCTTTTGATATTCTCTCTCTTATATCCTCTGAAAAGCCCTTCTCCACAAGCATATCATCAAGTCCCCCACTTACAAGAACACCTGTTATATCAAAAATCACTGTGTTTATCATCTCTACCGTCCTCTCTTTCCCATTGCTATTATAAAAAAGGAATGACATAATCGCCATTCCTTTTTTGAGTATTTACTTTTAATTTATTGAATAAATCTCGTTGATTTTCTTTTCATCAACTCCAAAAAACCACGTTAGGACAAATCCTCCTAAATACGCGGCCAGCATCGCTATGACATATTGGATCTGTTGCCCGGGCTGCACAATAAG
This sequence comes from Butyrivibrio sp. AC2005, assembly GCF_000424145.1. Classification (GTDB taxonomy): domain Bacteria; phylum Bacillota; class Clostridia; order Lachnospirales; family Lachnospiraceae; genus Butyrivibrio. The sequence continues at coordinate 93,239 of NZ_AUJI01000023.1, read as the reverse complement.
GAGTCCAAACAATCCCGACAGGCCCTGACTGACTGCCCCTAAATGGAAAGCTGCAGCAAGAGCTCCGCCAAATCCTGCGCCGATACAGGCTGTTAAAAAGCTCCTTCCAAGAGGCAGGGTAACTGCATACATAAGGGGTTCACCCACTCCTAAAATTCCTACCGGGATTGAATCCCGAATAAATCGCTTAAGCTTTTTATTTTTTGTCTTAAAATACAATGCCAATCCTGCACCGACCTGTCCACCGCCTGACATCATCAAAACCGGCAATAGGTAATTGATGCCCTTTGTAGGACCGGACGGGTCATTTAGCATTACATGTATAGGCATCAGCGCCTGATGAAGCCCCACGGCAACAAGCGGCAGGAAGCCGGCAGACAGTATATATCCGCCTATCATACCCATTTTGTCGTAGACTGTTTCAATGACATTGTAAATGACATTTGCCAGCCAGCTGCTTATAGGCTGGATGACAAGTATAATCGCAAGTGATCCTATAATCAAAACCAATAGCGGACTGATGAACGTATCCAATAAATCCGGCATAATCTTACGGATTTTCTTTTCCAGTAAAGCAAAGGCACTTGATGCAATAACAGCTGCTATTATTCCTCCGTTTCCCGGAACATATACAGCCCCTGTAAAAGGCAGAGTCACCTGCTTATCGCCAAAGGTTGTAAGCAAAGGCATCGATGCATTCGATATGCACATAGCACCTGCAATACCGCCCAAAATGGCTGAACCACCCATTTCCTTAGCCGCAAGCATTCCAACGTAAATGGGAAGATATGTAAAAAGCGCCCATCCCATTGTTCTTATGCACTCATACCACCATATTCCGCTCAGAGCTCCTTTAGTAGCAAAATTGATTACATTTGTAACACCATTTATAAGGCCCGCAGCAACTATTCCCGGAAGAAGCGGAATAAAAATGCTGGCTATTTTTTTAAGAAATCTCTGCAAGGGCTTATCATACTTTTGTCGTTGTTCTGCCTTGTTTTCCTTTGCAACAGTAAAAGCATCTGCCTTTTCCTTGGTAGAATCTGCCTTATTATCTGCCATACAAGCTTCATTAAAAGCTTCATACACCTTATTAACAGTGCCCGGCCCAAAAACTATTTGCAAAGTTTCTGATTCTATAACTCCAAGGACACCCTCTGTTTCTCTGATAGCCTGCAGATTAACTTTAGACATGTCCTTTATGCTGACCCTAAGCCTTGTCACACAGGCTTCCGTTTCAGCTATATTATCCTTACCACCAAGTTCCTTTAACAGCTGATTACTTATTGCATTAAAATCCATATATCTCTCCCGGATACATCATTTCTGCTTTTCGCATATCACCACACGAACTGTATTAGATAACTCTTCGTTCTCATTATAGGTATAGGACAGTTCCTCCACAGATCCTTTTAACACTTTATATGAAAGGCTGTTTTCTCCCTCTGCCGGATCAAAACGTCCTCCTCCGTAACAGGCATTGACAATGGCCTTCTCCTCTGCCTCGGAATACTCCACAGTCACCTGGATTGGCGTTCGGCTAAGCACAGGGAAAAGCATCTGCTGAGTCAGTTCCTCAAAGGTCAGCCTGATCCGGTATTTAACTCTTGGCGAAATGTCGCTGCGCATGCAGTACTGGTCGATTTCACTTCCTGCACCGATGAAATCATAGTCCGGATTGTCAATAAACAGCTCCATCACCTTAAGTCTGTGAATAAATCGCCTGGTCAGATCCTTTTGCGGATTATCGAATATTTGCTCCGGTGTGCCATCCTCGTAGATTCCACCCTGGTTCAAAAAGAAAACGCGGTTACATATAGCGCGGGCAAAGCTCATTTCATGAGTAACGATCATCATGGTCTTGCCCATTCCGGCCATATCCCGGATTACAGCCTGTACCTCACCCACCATTGTCGGATCAAGGGCACTGGTAGGCTCGTCCAGCAGGATCACATCCGGATCCATAGCCAAAGTCCGGGCGATGGCAACTCTCTGCTTCTGCCCTCCTGAGAGCTGCTCCGGGTATTGATGCTCGCGTCCCGCAAGACCAACTCGCTTCAGTAAAGCAATACCGGTTTCATAGGCTTCCTGCCTAGACTTTTTCAGGATATCCATCGGAGCAAGCATAATATTTTCAATCACCGTCAGATGACCGAACAGATTAAATGACTGAAACACCATGCCCATTTTGCGCCTTGCCATAGTCACATCATATTTCGGATCGGTGATGTCCACCCCATCCAGCAGAATCTGCCCTCCTGTGGGCTTCTCCAGCATATTTATACAGCGCAGCAATGTGGATTTTCCTGTACCTGAAGGACCTATAATCGAAATCACATCTCCATCGTTGATGACAGTATTCACATCTTTGAGTGGAGTGCTGTCTTCAAATTTCTTTTCCAAATGCACCAGTTCAATCACTTGTCCTCACCCCCTTTAAGAAAATTCTTCCTTTTCCTGGGATCAATGCGCAACTCCAGCCTGTTCACAATAAAAGTCAGGATCGCAGCAAGGATGAAGTAAATAATAGCAACTGCTATCAAAGGAAAGAACGCCTCGTAGGTACGACTTCGGACAATGTCTCCCATCTTGGTCAGATCCTGCACTGCCACATAACCTACAATAGCCGTCGCCTTGATGAGTGCTGTAATATGTCCCTTATAGGATGGCATGATGTGTGGCAGAGCCTGAGGAAATACAATCCTGAAAAATGCCTTCCGATCAGTGTAACCAAGAGAATATGCAGCTTCTGTCTGCCCTTTATTCACGGTGGCCACGCCTCCCTTTATCATGGCGTAAACCTGCGCGCCAAACAGCAGTGTAAAACCAATAACCGATACCATCGTACCGGAAATAGACACTTTTCCAAAAATAACATAGTAAAGGATCATCAGAAGAACTACTACCGGCATCCCCTCAACAAGCCACACTATAAAACGGGTAATGGAATTGGCAACAGGGTTTCCTTTCCTGCAGAGCATAAATACGCAAAAGCCAAGGATTGTTCCAAATAAAATGGACAGTGCCGTTATTAGGAGTGTAGTGCCTATACCCTCAAGGAAAAGCATCCAGCGATTTTCCCTTATAAAGGTCTTTTCAAAGCTGTCTTTTATCTCTGTCAGGAAGCTGTCTTCTGTAACTCCTTCCGCACCCTTAAGCACCACTACTACAGAGCCTCCTTCATAGGTAAACTCTGAATAGAGCACACTTTCCGCACGTTCATCCGTGTAAGCAACTCCACCACCTGCAAAGTCCACCTTTTCGGTGACTATAGCCGGAATTATTGCCCCAAAATCCATGGGAACAATCTCCAGACCATACCCATATTCCTTGCAGAAACGAACTACCGTATCCACGTCAATTCCCACGGGATTGCCGTCCTTAATGTAAACAAACGGAACAAGTGCGGTGTCCGCCGCCATTCGCAGTGTGCCGTTAGTTGGCGTCAGATTATATAAATCCGGAACTACACGCTTATCCTCATCCTTGCCAAACCATATTCCCTGAATTTCATCGTATACGCCATTTTGCTTAATTTCCCGTATAAAAGCACTGAACTCATCACAAAGCGCCTGTCCTCTGTCAGTTTTTGCAAAGACTGCCCCCACGTGCATTCCTTCAGTGAGCCGCTCATCCAGCACGGTAATATCCTCATTTTGAGCCATCATGAATTTGGCAATCGCATCAGCGTCTGCATAGGCATCAACTTTTCCTGACCGCAGTGCCTCCAGCATATCCACACCGTTATTAAAATACAAGAAATCTGCGCCAGGAAAGCGCTCCTCCGCCTGAGCCGCCTGAATGCTACCTGTGTGAACGCCAATACGGGCATGCTCAAGATCAGAAAAACTGCTGATGGTCTTATGATCTGTGCTCTCCGCCTTTGTCCCTCTTACTATCAGCACAAAAGCTGCAGGATAATATTCCACGAAATCCACAGCCTGTTTTCGCTCATCGGTAACTATTATGGATCCGGCTCCCAGCAGAGCTTTTCCTGACTGTACATAAGAAAGGATTGCAGCAAACTCCATACCGGTAAACTCTACATGCACGTCCAGTTCCTTTGCCATAAGAAGTATCATTTCCAGGTCAAATCCCTGTAATTTTCCACCCTCGCCGGCATAGCTCATTGGTTCCAATGTGTCACATACCGCAGCCTTCACCGTTCCGTTTTTTCCTGGCCAGTCCTGATCAGGAATAACCTTGGCGCTCTCATCAGAGCCTGTCCACTTATCCCAAAGAGCCTGCTTTGTCTCCTCAGAAATCGTGTCATAGGCCGCCTGCCACTTCTCACGCTCCGGCGAACCCTTTTCAAAGGCAAATCCAAAAACGCCGTCCTTAAGACTCTGAGGAAACAGAGCCAGGTCAGAATTTCGATTGACCGCCAGGGAACCTAGTGCGTTGTTATTAAGTACAGCGTCCGTCTTTTTGGATTTTAGTGCCAGAACCATATCCGGCATATTGCTAAAAAAGGTAAATTGTCCAACATCCGGTTCCTTACTTAAAACCAGCTCCTCGAATGGGGCACCGGTAAGCATCGAAACGGTCTTGCCCCTAAGATCAGAGTATTCTGTGTATTCAGGTCCCGACGCTACTGCAGCCGCACCGGAAGATGAATCTGATTTGCCTCCATTTGTTCCACAGGAAGAAAGAAGACATGAAAAAATCATCACAAAAGCAAGGATATACAGAATTCTTTTCATAATATCCTCCCCTCAGCCTTTTCCCTGCTCTACTTCCTTTATTTCATTGTCGGAAGCCTGTTTCAAAGAATAAGTGTCAAATACTGGCTCATCAGGAAGCTTAATTTCTATTGAGTTAATCTTTGAGATCAATCCGCTTCCGGATTTCATCACAATTTCAAAAACATGGCCTCCATGTTTTTTGTCATCAGAAATAAAGTGAAGATGCCATCCGGCTGCATTTATCCCATCCATAAAATCAGGAAAATAGACACAGACCAGTGTCCCTTTGATATTTTCGAATTTAAACGCTTTTTGCGTTTTACCCAGGATATCTTTTAAAGAAATATGATTAGAGGTGTAGCCGGATTCCGATCTTGCGTCCACAAACTCAAACTCACCATCTATCCTGACCATATGCATACTATTTAACCCAAAATGCGAGTCAATGATATTGTTGAGTTCTGTCTTTAATTCCCCTACGTTCTCCATCCTGCCAAACTCTGCAGGATTAGATTCTTCCATATTACATACAGCCGAAAAGGGTACACCCCTTTCCGGCTCAGCTATAACAACATCACCATTTTCAGTCGCTCTGTAACATGTACCGTCAAGTACTATCATCTCACCATCAACATCCGTAAATGTCCCAAGCCCTGTATTTCCATGGGAAAGCAGCTCATTTACAGATATTACCGGCCTTGAATATCCAAGCATTAGTGCCTGAAGTGTTGATACCTGAAACATTTTCATTTGACTCATAATCAAATCCCCTCATAGAAAAACGTTTAAATAACATTCACTTCAACTGTTTTATATTTTTCATAACCCTCATGCACCAGATTGGTTTTTAACTCTCCGTTTTCCCAATCAAAGGTATAAAGGTTATATTCACCATCCATGTACTTAAAGTCCTCTCCATTGTCCTGGTAATGGGTATAATGGGCTTCTTTTCCTGCAACGAGAAGCTCAAGCTTATCGTATGCTTTTTCCCCAACATACTGTACATTCTCATACATAGGAATAATACTGTTTTCCTTTATGTACATGGGTAATGTATCAATAGGTGCATCCGCTATGATATAGCTTTCTCCCTGATATCTCTCCTTAGTCCAATAATCTACCCATGTTCCTTTGGGAAGATAAACCATTCTCTTTGTCACGCCCTGATCAACAACAGGTGCAACAAGGATATTTTCTCCCACCATATATTCATCATTTAGCTCATAGGTATTTGCATCATCGTCATAATTAAGCACCAATGGTCTCATAACCGGAAGCCCGTTTTCCTGGCTCTCATGCAGTAAATCATAAATATAAGGCAAAAATCTGTAGTGCAGTTCCACATACTTTCGATAAATACGGACAACTTTCTCGCCAAATTCCCAGGGTTCCTGCATAATCTGACCTTTTGCACAGTGATTCCTGAAAAATGTGCTAAAGGTTGCGGCCTGAACCCACCTCACCATAAGCTCGGCATTGGAATCACCTCCAAATCCACCGATGTCCGTTCCTGCAATGGTAAAACCACTCATCCCAAGATTACAGAGCTGTGGAATAAGCATTCTCAGATGTGACCATACACTCTGGTTGTCGCCTGTCCATACAGCAGCATATTTCTGGGAACCTGCATAGCAGGCACGCGTAATAACAAGCGGTCTCTTACCGGTAATCTTCTTCATTCCTTCATAAGTACCCATACTCATAAAGTGTCCGTATACATTATGTACCTCGCTATGATCCGTAAGCCTGTCACCAATATGAAACTGCACATCAAGCGGCAAAGGTCCTCTGAAGCTGGCAGGTTCATTCATATCATTCCAAATACCCTGAACGCCCATATCAGTCAGGATTTTATGGCTATCACCCCACCATTTTCTTACTTCCTCTCGTCCGAAGTCAGGGTATACCGCATCCCCGGGCCAAACCTCATTAACATAAACCTCAGAATCCTTGTCCTTGGCAAAATAATCATTGCGGATTCCCTCATCATACATGAAGTATCCTTCATCCTTTTTAACACCCGGATCAATTATGCATACCGCCTTAAAGCCATCCTGCTTCAGCTCATTTATAAGCTGTCCTTTAGGACCGTAATTCTCCTCGTCCCAGGTAAATACCCTGAATCCATCCATGTAATCAATATCATACTGGACACTCTCACAGGGAATATGATTTTCTCTCATAAGATGTGCAACCTTGCGGATATCCTCTGCGTTCTCGTATCCCCATCTGCATTGATGATATCCAAGTGTCCATAGCTGTGGCATAGGCGCTCTTCCAGTAAGATATGTGTATTTACCGACAATATCCTTCAAATGATCGCCTGTCATAAAATAAAAATCTAAATTGCCATTATCGGCGCCATAGTAAAAATATGAACTATTCTCTTTTCCAAAATCCATATAACTATGAAATGTGTTATCGAAGAAAAGTCCGTAAGGCTGTCCCTCTGTTTTCTTAACCATAACAAAAGGTATGGATTTATATAATGCGGGCATTGTCTCATTGTGAAGCTGCGGAATATCAGAATTCCAGTTTTCATAAGCATATCCGCCCTTGTTAAGAAAACCTGTCTTATCACCCATTCCATAGAAAAACTCATCGCCGCAACGATTAAACAAAACCTGAACAGCATAATCCTTAGATCCGCCTGCAGCCTTATGTCCCTCAGCCTCAAGGAGCTTTTTGGTCTTTTCAGAGATGGTTTCCTTTATTACCCGCTTACCACTATAGGATGAAAGAAGGCATTTGCCGGACTTATCATAAAACGAAAAGGCAAAGTCATCTCCAACCTCCAGCTTAAGATCACTTGTTTCTATACAGATTTTGTCCTTTTCCTCTGCAAAACTGAATTCCGTGCCAATACTCACATTTTTCTCAATAGCGATAGAAGCATAATCAGCCTTCCAGCATGGATTCAATACCCTTACAATATTTTCAGTGATTACCTCAATAGTAATTACCGCTTCTTCAAAAGTTAATTCCACCCTGTTTTCATTCTTTTTTGCACCTGTAAGCTTTCCTGTCTTCATGTCATGTCCTCTTCTCATTATTATTTCATTATGCTATTATATTACTTTAGCTGTTTGTAATTTCTATGTCCATGTTTCTTTCTGTAGCATTCCTGACACATAGTGTACCTATAAGACCATTTAAGCTTTTTCCCACAGTATATGCAGGATTTAAGACTCAAATTCTGCTTATCAAGTATTGTAAATATCTTTTCCGAAATCTTTCTTTTCCCGTTAAGAATTCCCTGTAACTGTTCCTCTTCCCCAAATAAACGGGTAAATGAATATAAAAAATCATATACAGCACTGCTTATCTCCAATAGCTGAAGGGCTTCGTTATCTCCTTCACCAATATTCTCAGCGCAGTAATCATCCATAGTCGCCTTCAGGTTTGGCTTTCTTTTTTCTTCCAGATCCCTGTAATAATCCATATAAATTGAAAAAGTCTCTCTGTTATCGGGATTAGCAGGAATTCTTATGAATTTTCTTATGAGAGCCCTGTTATCTGCAATTCCCTCCAGTGCCTTGGCAATCTGTATCTTTTCATCGATATCTCCCTTGTCATAAAAATCACTTGCGGGTATCTTGTTCCACATTTCAAGTATTGTAGATATCCTGCCATCCTTCTCCAGGAATTCTTCCGGAATATTTACCATTGCCTTATCCAAAGGCACGGTTTTTGCAAACAGAAGCCGTTTTATAATCTCATAATCGTAATACGAGGTAACATATCCGGTATCATATATACCATATCTTCCTGCCCGCCCTGCGATCTGTTTTACTTCGGAAGAAGTAAGCATTCTGTCGTCTTTTCCGTCATACTTTGCGGTCTGCAGAAATACTACGCGTCGAATAGGCAGATTCATACCCATTCCTATGGCATCAGTAGCCACAACGACCTTTGTCTCTCCACTTGCAAACTTGCCGGCTTCCCTATGTCTTACATCATACGGCAGAGCACCATATATTATACTACATTTAGTACCTTTATCCTGAAGCTCCGCGGCTACACTATGCACGTCTCTTCTTGTAAAAACTATCAGCGCATCACCATCCCTGACGTCATCCGGAAAGCTGAAATTCTCAGCATTTTTATCCATAACAAGCGGTGTCATTCGTTCGTGATAAGTAACCTCATACTTATCCCCACAGGATTCTATCATCTTCTTCAGTGTCTCCTCCGCATCAGGAGAAGCACACAGATGTATCATCTTAGCCCTGATGCCCAGAATAGCTGTTGTCCACGATCCGCCGCGCTGTTCATCTGCTACCATCTGAGCTTCATCGATGACAGCCATTTCCCATTCTTCATTTATGTCCAGCATTTCAATGGTGGATGCCTGATGAAAAGAACCCGGCATCAGTATCCTCTCCTCGCCTGTTATCATCGAGCACGGTACGCCATCGCTGTTCATTCTCTCATACTGTTCATAAGCAAGAAGACGGAGTGGTGCAAGATATATCCCATTGGGAGCTTTCTTTAGTTCCTCCATTGCCTGATGCGTCTTGCCGGAATTTGTCGGTCCTATATGCATAACAAATTTCCGTTCCATCTTTCTGGCAAGAGGAAACAGGGTTGTAAGATCATCCGGTGTAGATGTCTGGATATTTTCATAGAGAAGCTTTTTGGCTTTAACAGCCTGTAACAGTCGCTTAGTCAGATATTTATACCTGGGATTTTTCTCAAGTTCCCGTAATATAATCTCTTCTGTGAGATTTGCCTTAACATATGTGACTAAATCCCAAATTTTCCTTGAAAGACGAATATGTTTTAAAATCAGCTTTGAAGCAACTTTTTCTCTGTTTTTCCCTACAAAACCTGCCAGCGCAGTATCGTCTGCTTCCAGCATATGTATATAAATAGCATGTGATATTCCGGGAAATGTTTCAAAAAGTGCCGAAGGATGCAAATCTTCAGAGAGCTGTCTGCAGAATTTTTCTATATTTCCCTTATACAGCTCCTGTTTTTGCACCCTTCCAAAAGCAGTTTTACCATTTACAAAAAACTTATCCGTGCGCAGCGCTTCTTTACAGGCAGAAAGCGTAATACGTCCCATTTCGTTTTTATTTTTTTCCCAATAATCATCAAATCTTTGCACAGGAAAAACCGCACCGGCACTTTTAAGCTCGTCCTGAAACTTTACTCTTTTCCTGACAAATCTTTTCTGATGCTTTTTAGACGACATATATTATCACCTTGGTCCTTCATCTTACCATTTGTAAAATGCAGACATCTTTCTCCTTATGACATATCTTCTGTAATTTTCATCCCTCACATAGCCTCCTATGAAACATTCTCCATCAGAATATTTCACTCTTTTTATCAAAGCACATGCCTGGACTACATCAGTCTTTTTCCTTTTTCCTACCATATATGCATCAACGAACTGGAAGGTTATCATTTGGTGCGCCTCGATCAGCTTTTTCTGCTCTTCGGTAATATTGCACCTTATGCCAATACTCTCCTCGCTAAGGTCAGAGACAACCCCATCTATCTCACCTTCATAGCCTTCAACAAAAACCATTACCTTACTGCTCATCATGATTCTGCTATAATCTCTTCTATCATTCATGTCCTATCCTCTGCATTCTTCATTTTTACACTAATTTCCATAGCATTTTACAAAAGCTTTATAAAACCCAATATATTACCGTGATAAAATAAAATCAGAAATGTAAACACTCAATCATTACTAAAAACAGGAGCATTTTTATGGATACACTACGAGCCAATGCATTTATAAACTGTGCCAAAATTGATCTTATAGACGATCCTTACTTTAAACATTACCATGATGAACTGGATAAGGAGCGCAAAGAAATCGAAAAGCTCGGACATGATCCTGAAAAAATCATAAATATCTTATATGAGATATGGTGCCAGCGTATTGACTACATCCTCGATAATGAGCAGGAATTATCACGAAGAATCATGTCTCCACAGGATAAGGAAGATTTTGACTTGTAATTAATCCTCTCTTGCCATCTTGGATTCCAATTTGTTTTTGTACATCAAATCATCCGCCCGTTTGAAGACGTCATTCATTGAAGTATCAATATACTGATCATACACTGCAACTCCAATTGCTGCAGAATAACGTTCCCACGGCTCTTTACTCTCATCAGAAGCGGATTTTTCAAATAGTTCTTTCAGCTTTGAAATGAGCTTATCTCTGTTGCTATAATCCAGGTTCTCAAGAAGTACAACAAATTCATCTCCACCGATTCTGAACACAGGAGAATGATTAAAGGTACTGCATATCATATGACATGCTCCAAGAATATAATCATTTCCGTGTTCATGTCCATAGTGGTCATTTATTTTTTTAAGATGATTTATATCTGCCATTAGTATAGCGAAACATGCAGTATTATTTGCAATGTCTTCATTTATACGTATCTCTGTTTTGTCATACCATGCCTTATTCTTTACATTTGTAAGTGCATCCTGATAAGCAAGCATATCCATCCGGTTAACCTGGGACTTCATATCCTCAACCATTCCCTCGGCTTCCAGAATATTATTGACATACATACGCATATCCTTGGCCATCTGTGTTATCGCCTTTGATAGAGACTCTACCTCATTTCGGGTATGAATGACAGGCGGAGTATAATTAAGAAGATTAGGATCTTCCCTTGAATGGCTGAGCTTTGCAAATGCAACCACACTTTTCTCAAGCTGGCCTATAGGTTCTGTAATGTTGTAGTTCATCCATTTTATAAAAAGTCCAAGGAATATCAGTCCCATAAAGCCTATTAAAAGAACTGTAATGGTCGTATAAGTTGTTATAGCCAGCTGAACGTCTTCCACTTCTATATCCACACAGAGAAGTGCGAAATGTTTGCCATCGCTGTTTACAAGGGGCTTGGCTGCTGTGTAATCATATCCCCAGGAAGAGAAATTCTTAAACCGCGAAACCGTATTTCTTTCCATAGCAGCCTGATACACCTGTAGCTCAGTTTCTTCATAAACGTCATAAAGCATAAGTCCCAGATAATAACCATCAGGGTCAGTTTCTCTTCCATATGCGGTATCAGCAGAGAATACATTCATCATTCCATGCTGCTCACTATCCAAATCAGGTTTTACAATGTACAAATAATGGATATCAAAATCTTCCATAATGGAATCCATAAAAGAACCCATTTCCTTGAATTTTTCAGACTCCACACCTGTATCAACGCACTCAGAAAGATCCTCCATATCAATATGGCTGCATACATACTGTAATATATCATCCATACGCTTATCATATGCACGATAAATTGAACTGGTAAATGTAGAATATGCCAGAATACTTAATACCAGACATAACATAGTTATGAATAGAATTGTAATTATGAAAATACTTCGTTTCAAAGGTTTTTGGTTGCTGTTCACTGCTTTTTCTCCTATCCCTCTTAAGAAGCGTAAAAGCATAGATAGATAAATTAATTTTATCATTATAGTCAGTCACCATAAATAATAATATTGTTCTATTTTTATTAAAAAAAAATAACCAGATTCTTTCTTATCAGAACAAAATACATTACAAAATTAATCTCCATCAAAAAAACTGATTAAATTTGTCATCTTGCAATAACGCGTCAAAGTGATAAAGTGTACCCTAAGTTGTATTTGCACTTAATTAATTGATTATTTTTAAGGGGTTTTGTATGAGTTTTTCTGACAAATATTTAGGGGAGCTTCTTCGCCGCTATCAGGCAAACTTCGATATAACTGAAAACTTCAAGCTGGGCGACAGAATTTACCCTGCATATGCGTGGTTTTATTCACTCAGCGAAAAATATGTACTAAAGAAGGAAGCGAAGCTTTGGGCTATCAAGGCTTATGAACATGTTCTTTTCATTAAAGAGGATCAGTTTGATCTTCAAAAGCTGTCCGAGCTTATGGATGTTATCACCAGGCAGGCTGAGCCTGTACTTGTAAGAAAAAATGACAAGTATCCTGAAAAAGATCATATGTGTTCATATATTACCTTTGTTGTCATGACATCAAATGATCTTGATGTAAACACCATCAAAGCGGTACAGAAGTTTCACTATGATAAAGGATATCTGTTTAATTTCCGGGGACACTCCGAAGCGCGACTTGCCGTTATTTCCATAGAAAGCGGCAAGGTAGTAACTAACCATTCCGGAAAAGACATGAAAGCGCTTCTTGAAGATGCCTACGCAAAGACAGGTAGTGCAGGCACATCGCAGACAGAGGCTGCAGCTGACGATTCTTATGAATATGTCAGTTGATATATACCCTACGGGGGGAGAAAAAGGAGGAGAAAAAGAATGAATGCAGCATTATTACTTATTGTAAGCATTGCAATCCTTGTTGCCGGATATGTTTTATATGGCGGCTGGCTTGCAAAGCAGTGGGGAATCGATCCTGACAGAAAGACACCCGCACATGAATTAGAGGACGGTATGGATTATGTTCCGGCTAAAACACCTGTCCTTATGGGGCACCATTTTTCATCAATCGCAGGAGCAGGCCCTATTAACGGACCTATTCAGGCCGCAGTCTTCGGCTGGGTACCTGTACTTCTTTGGGTTTTAATCGGTGGTATTTTCTTTGGAGGCGTGCATGATTTTGGCGCACTTTTTGCTTCCCTTCGTCATAAGGGACAATCAATCGGCGAAATCATAGACGATTCCATGGGCAGTGCTGCTAAAAAGCTTTTCCTTACATTTGGTTATCTTACACTGCTTTTGGTAGTAGCAGCTTTTAGCTCTATCGTTGCAAGTACATTTGGTACTACCACAGCTGCCGGTGCTGCAGTAGAAGGTGCTACCCTTGCTGCGAACGAGTCCACAGCCATGATTTCACTTCTTTTCATTGCTCTGGCTATTGTTTTTGGTTACTTTGTTTACAGAAAAAACGTTAATATCGGTATTGCTTCAGTATTAGGTTGTGTGGGAATTGCAGCAATCGTAGCAATCGGCCTTAACTTCCATCCTGTTGCACTTACATACAACACATGGATGTGGGTACTTGGTGCCTATATTCTTGTAGCTTCAGTAACTCCTGTATGGATTCTTCTGCAGCCCAGAGACTATCTTAGCTCTTTCCTGCTTTATTTCATGATTGCTGCAGGCTTAATCGCAGTAATCGGTGCAGTTGTAACAGGTCACGGTCAGTTTGCCGTTCCTGCCATGGGTGATGCATCACTTAAGGGAACAGGCGTATTCACAACAGGAACTGCTTTCCCTGCTCTTTTTGTAACAATTGCCTGTGGTGCCATTTCCGGTTTCCACTCACTTGTTTCATCAGGTACAACAGCTAAGCAGCTTGATAATGAAAAAAATGCCCGCCCTGTAGCTTATGGCTCTATGCTTATTGAGTGTACAGTAGCTGTAATTTCACTCTGCGCAATCGGATTTGTATGGGCATCCGCTGCAGATGGAACATATGCAAGTCCTACACAGGTATTTGCCGGCGGTCTTTCAGCCATGATTGGCAGCTTCGCACCCGGCGTGCAGAATACCATGTATCAGATGCTGATCCTTGCTGTTTCGGTTTTCTGCCTTACATCACTTGATACAGCTACCCGTCTTGCAAGATATATGTTCCAGGAATTCTTCCTTGAGCAGGGTCAGACAGCAAAAGATGCTACAGGATACAAGAAAGTTCTTGCTAATCCTTATGTAGCAACAGTTATCACTGTAGTTCTCGGTGTCAGCCTTGGTATGACAGGTTACACCAAGATATGGCCTCTCTTCGGTGCTGCAAACCAGCTCCTTGCCGCTGTAGGCCTCATCGCTGTTTGCACATGGCTCGGCGCAGTTGGTAAGAATAACAAGATGTTCTACATTCCTATGGTATTCATGCTTGTAGTAACCATCTGCTCACTTATTCAGACCATCACCGCAAAGCTTACTGCTTACACTTCAGGTGCTGCCGATGTATGGGCACTTATTCAGGCCGGAATCGCCATTCTGCTTGTTGTACTTTCACTTGTATTATCAGCTATTGCAGCCAAGGTTCTTGTAAACCAGTATAAGGAAAAGAAGAACGCAGACAAGAAGAACGTAGCGTAAATATATTTCTTTGCAATTTTAAAAATCCTACCAATAAAACAAGAGGTTCGTCACAATTATTAAAGTGGCGAACCTCTTGTTTTTACTGCAATTATATAATATCAACCGTTTTGCACAGCCTGTTCAATTGCATATGACAGCTGATCGGGACAGGATGTATTTTTAAAACCACACTTGATTCCCCTGAGCTTCTTTATAGCATCCTCTGCCTTCATTCCCTCAACGAGCCTTGATACTCCCTGAAGATTTCCATTACAGCCATTTGTAAAAGCCACACTTTTTATAATTCCATCCTCAACCTCTATATCTATCTGTGTTGAGCAGGTTCCTTTTGTTTTGTATACCATAGTCTGTACTCTCCTATCTATCCTATGTATCTGACCATTAATTTCAGTGACTAAGTATATCACATATCATCAAATTGCATAATAGGTATCTGTGAAGCCTGAATGTATAATATTCACCGGATTTTTAAACTACAAGTATAGTTATTACCCTTGTAAATGCATTGATTTAAGGTAAAATAGAAAGACAGATTTTTTAAAAGGAGATATATATTCATTATGAACATTAATCCAATGGCAATTATGGCCCTTCAACAGAAATTTAATACATTTAAGCAGGAGCATCCTCGCGTACTGCCTTTTTTTCACGCTATAAAGGACAGTTCCATGGAGCTTGGAACTATCATCGATATGAAGGTCACAACTCCCGATGGCGTTGAAAAACAGTGCAATATCAAAATCACACAGAATGATATAGACACTTTTCAGGCAATTATGAACATTAACAACGGTCAGTAATCAGTCAAAAGGGGGAGATTCGGTATGAAAAACTACAACATGGATGAAAAGCTTCAGGAAATCGAAAAAGTTATAGGGCAGGGCCCCTACACTGATACCTGGGAATCACTTTCTGCATACAGAGTACCTGAATGGTATAGCCATATGCGTTTTGGCATTTTTATTCACTACGGCGTTTTTGCGGTTCCTGCATATGACAACGAATGGTATTCCCGCAACATGTATGAAAAGGATTCCGTAGCCTATAAGCACCACATTGAAACCTATGGAAAGCACACAGAATTCGGTTATAAGGATTTCATCCCGTTGTTCAAGGCCGAAAATTTCGATCCGGACAGATGGATACAAACCTTTAAAAACGCAGGTGCACAGTATGTTGTACCTGTTGCTGAGCATCATGACGGTTTTCAAATGTATGATTCTGACCTTTCTTCTTACAATGCAAAGGATATGGGCCCCCATAGAGATATTCTGGGGGAACTCAAAAAAAGCTGTGAAAATGGAGGCCTTATTTTTGGTACTTCCTCCCATAGAATTGAGCACCTCTTCTTTCAAGGCGGCGGAAGGGATTTTGACAGTGATATAAATGGAGAATTCCACCGGGGAGACCTTTACTGGCCTTCCATTAAAGGTCCTTCTGATTTTGATGCCATCGACGGTGAATGTGTACCAACAGAAGAGTTCATGCAGGACTGGCTGGTCAGAACCTGTGAGATTATTGATAAATATAAGCCAAATATTCTTTATTTTGACTGGTGGATACAGCGTGTCGAGCTTAAACCCTATTTAAGGAAGCTTCTGGCTTACTATTACAATCGTGCCGCATCATGGAATAAAGAGGTCATCGTTAATTACAAGCATGACGCCATTCCTTTTGGCATTGCTGTTCCGGATATCGAACGTGGTCAGCTCGCAGCCCAGAAGCCATATCGCTGGCAGAGCGATACAGCTATGTGCTTCAACTCCTGGTGCTATACTGAGCAGAACAAGTATAAGGAAGCCAAGGATATTCTCTGCGATCTCATAGATATCATTTCAAAAAACGGAACTATGCTCTTAAATATTGGTCCTAAAGCTGATGGCACTTTTTCAGATGAAGAATCTGCCATATTAAATGAAATTGGCACATGGATGAATACAAACCACGAGGCAATATATGATACTATGCCTTACCGAAATTTTGGCGAAGGTAATGTATCAATAGTAGAAGGAGCTTTCCAGGATGGCAACGTCAAGGCCTTTTCATGCGAAGATTTTCGTTTCCTTGCCGGAAAAGGACATATTTACATTATAGCTTTAAGACCTTCAGCGGACGGGCATTATACAGTGAAATCGTTTGCAAAAAAACAGGGGTTATTTAATAGCTGCATCTCAGAAATAGTGCGCCTTGGTGACAATTCTCCATTGAATTTTGCTCATGACAACGAGGCTCTTCACATTACATGTGCAACCGAGGATTCCAAAGACCTTCCTGTAGTATTCAGGCTTAGTATTTAAAATACCCGAGTCTACCTTTTTAAAGATGTTTTCTGCGAGGACCTGATCCCATACGGTCCTCGTTTTTTAAAGAAAATCAGGAATTTATGGTATACTGACTTATGAAATATCAATCAAAGAAGGCGTAATACTTTGAAGAAGTTTAAGAAATTTACAAAATGGCTCATAGTACTTTTGCTTGTTCTCGTAGTAACCGGGATAATAGCATTTAAGATTTATACTACAAATTACTACAGAGCAGACTTAAGTATTATCGAAAATATTGAGGAAGTACTCTCCGGAAAAGTCCACTCTTACTCTGATAAGAATGGAACGGTTTTTATACCTGAAAAGCAGGAAATAAAGGCTGTAATTGTGTTTTACCCGGGCGGAAAAGTTGAATATTCCTCATACAACGGCCTTATGTATGAGCTTGCATCAAGGGGATATTTATGTCTTCTGACCAGAATGCCTGAAAATCTTGCAGTTCTTAAAATCAATGCCGTTGATACCCTTACTGCCGGCTATCCCGATTTCACAGCCAAAGTGGCTGATGTCGACTGGTATATTGCAGGACACTCCCTTGGCGGTGTTGCAGCCTGTGCACATATTGGTAATAATAATACAATTGCCAAGAGCAGCACTCCTGCATCCACATCTTCTGTGGCCAAAAAAGGATACACCGGTGTTATTCTATGCGCTTCTTATCCGACTGTGGACTTATCCGATACAGATCTGCGCCTTCTTTCCATCTATGGATCTAATGACAAAGTTTTGGATATGGAACAATATGAAGCCAGCAAAAAACTGTGGCCAATAGATTCTGAAGAATGTGTCATTCAGGGCGGAATACACTCTTATTTTGGAAGTTACGGAATCCAGGATAAAGATGGCGTACCTGAAATAACCAACTATGAACAAATAACCCAGACAGCAGATATCATTGCCGACTGGGTTAGTCAATAAATACTATATTACAATTCCTTTATTCCTGAAAAGGCTGTTAACAGGGCGATACTGATAAGTATTCCTCCGATTATATCTGTAAGCCAGTGAACTCCACAGGCAAGTCTGCCTACTACTGTTATAACCATTATTATCACACAAGCGACTCGCACGATTAAGGCAAGTCGTTTATTTTTTATATATTGATCCAGAACCATAATGGTACTTGCCATTACGACACAAATAAGCATTGTATGGGATGAAGGAAAAGATGCTTCCGGCTCTGTCGCATCAGGCATAATAATCGGCCTGTAATTGATTATTACTTTCTCAAACATAACATAAAGTGCTATAACTACGGCATATAACCCGCCAAGTTTAAGAATTATTTTATCTACCTTTGCAACACTTTTCCGCTTTACAAGCTGCAGCATACCAACCAGTGCAAAAGCTGCACATACCATAAGTGCCAGTATTCCTAACACTTCGGTTATTTTATACCATATGATATTTATTCCAAAAAACTCATGACACCAACTGTTGAGATGGGAAAATCCAATACTTGTATCCATTGGTCCTATCTGTGCAACATCATAGGTTTTAACCAGAACGATCCACAAAATCGAAATTATGGCAAAAATGCCCGAAACAACAAAACTTTTTTTACTCTTCATTTCTTTTAATACATCTCCCATTTTTAATTATTTATATACAGTTAACCCATTTGGTCACTATTAGCTTCCCTAAGCTCAGCAGCCGTAACATTAATGAAATTAGCCAGCCGTCTTACCATGGAAATCTGACCATGTATTTTCTGCTCTTCAGGAACCTCTATCTCTTTATAGCCGATTCCTGTAGGTTGAGATAAAGCCTGTCCGCCTTCCCTCATACCAATTGCAATAAGCGTAACATGATGCTCAATGATATAGTCTCCCATGTTCATAATCTCACCGCTGGAATAAAAACCGCTCACAGGCGCAATAAAACTAAACGGTCCTGTTTCCTTATTTATCAGATATTTCCAGTACAAGCGTCTTACTCCGCATGAATACAGAAATACTGCCTGAGGAGCAAAGCTTCTGACATTCCAGACAAGATCCTCAACATCGGATTTTATCACATCCGGATCCCCGTACGAGAGATTCACCTTGGTACCCTGCCTAATATTTGCTGCAAGAATTATGGAATTATCTTTCGTATCACATGAAAAAGGTAATCTTAACACTTCATATCCATGCTGTTTTGACAATAATGGAAACTCCAGCATGTTCGCAAAGAAATTCTCATCAGCCTGAATATCAAGATACTTACTGTATATTTTACCTGCCGGAACACCATCAAGTTCATACAGTCTTTTACCAACAATTTTTGTTACCTCAAGATCCTTTCCAAGTGGTTTCCATCCGGTTGCATGATGAACATCTATATGCAGATCGTCTCCCGCATAAGTAATAAGTACTACCCCAGCGCTACATACTTTTTGTTCATTTATAACATTTGTTTTTGTATCTTCTATGTTAGGACCTGCACTTCCTCCACCAAATATTTTTATTTTCTTTTCAAGCTTTTCAACTTCATCCAAAATGGCGGTACTATCTATTGCTTTTAACGTTATCAAAATCTCAGCAGCACAAACTTTATCTGAAGTATCGATAGTACGCCTTATCCGTGCACCTACTTCGCTTTCTTCCCCTTCTCCACACTCAAACAGATAAGTATGTACCTCAGATGTCTCAAAAATAGAAACCGCCATTACAAGACCATCCTCAGCAAGATGACCATCACAAATATCACCGTTGGAACTGGTTCCCCCAATATTTGCATCCGGATACATTTCCAGAATTTCGTTCTGAACGGTTTTTATCTCTTCCTCCCCAAACTTCATTGTATAAAGATGAAAAAGAATAGAGCTATACTTATGATGTTGCGTATAGGAATAAATATCCTGCAGTGCTTTATGCACATCTGCTACGGCAGTTATTTCAAAATTAAATTGTTTCAATAGTTTCACCCTCATTTAAAATAAAATTTCAACATTTTAAGTATATCAAAAAAATTCATTTCTTTATAAAAAATTTAGAAATATTGGATATTTCCGGTAAGATACAATATATAGTGTCCATTTTATGCGCTTTGTCTATATATTGACCACCACTATGTTCTGTGTTAACTTATATATGGGTGTTAAAGTTTTTATTGGGGGGTATTTCTTATGTATGAAGTTGTAAAACGTGACGGCAGTATCGCCAAATTCGACATTTCCAAGATTTCGGCAGCTATAATTAAGGCTTTTGAGGCACTTGAAAAACCCTATCACACAAGCGTGATAGATCTGGTTGCTCTGCGCGTTGCCTCAGATTTTGAGAGCAAAATAACTGAGGATAAAATAACAGTTGAACAGATTCAGGATAGCGTAGAAAAGGTACTTTCAGAGTCCGGTTACTCTGATGTCGCCAAAACCTATATTCTGTACAGAAAGCAGCGCGAGAAGGTTCGTAACGTTAATTCTGCACTTCTTAATTACAAGGATCTTGTAAATGATTATTTAAAGATCAACGATTGGCGTGTAAAGGAGAATTCTACCGTTACATATTCAATAGGTGGTCTTATTCTCTCTAATTCCGGTGCTATTACTGCAAATTACTGGCTTTCAGAAGTATATGATGATGAAATTGCAAAAGCACACAGAAGTGCTGCTCTTCATATCCATGACCTCGCCATGCTCTCCGGTTATTGTGCCGGATGGAGCTTAAAACAGCTGATTCAGGAAGGCCTTGGTGGCATTCCCGGAAAAATAACATCCGCCCCGGCTAATCATCTGTCTACTCTCTGCAATCAGATGGTTAATTTCCTGGGTATTATGCAGAATGAATGGGCAGGTGCACAGGCATTTTCATCCTTTGATACATATTTGGCTCCCTTTGTTAAGATAGACAATCTCTCACAGGATGAAGTTAAACAGTGCATACAGTCCTTTGTATATGGTGTTAACACCCCCAGCAGATGGGGAACTCAGGCTCCGTTCTCTAATATTACCCTTGACTGGACTGTACCTGCGGATCTTAAGAATCTCAATGCCATTGTAGGTGGAAAAGAAGTTTCATTCACATATGGTGACTGTCAGCATGAGATGGATATGGTTAACAAAGCCTTTATTGAGATAATGATTGAAGGTGATGCAAACGGCAGAGGATTCCAGTATCCAATCCCCACATATTCAATAACCAGTGATTTTGATTGGAGCGAAACAGAGAATAACAGGCTTCTTTTCGAGATGACTGCCAAATACGGCACACCTTATTTTTCAAATTATATTAATTCCGATATGGAACCCAGCGACGTACGTTCCATGTGCTGTAGACTTCGCCTTGACCTTAGGGAGCTTCGCAAAAAATC
This sequence comes from Butyrivibrio sp. AC2005, assembly GCF_000424145.1. Taxonomy (GTDB): domain Bacteria; phylum Bacillota; class Clostridia; order Lachnospirales; family Lachnospiraceae; genus Butyrivibrio. The sequence continues at coordinate 71,885 of NZ_AUJI01000023.1, read as the reverse complement.
CGGTGGATTCTTTGGTTCCGGAGAATCAACAGGTTCTATTGGCGTAGTTACTATAAATATGCCCAGAATAGCATATCAGGCAAAGGATCAGAAGGATTTCTATAACCGTCTCGATCACCTTATGGATATTGCAGCACGAAGTCTCAATACTAAGAGGCAGGTAATAAGTAAACTTCTTGAGCAAGGCCTTTATCCTTACACAAAGAGATATCTTGGATCCTTTAGCAATCATTTCTCAACAATCGGTCTTATTGGTATGAACGAGGTAGGTCTTAACGCCAACTGGCTTCGTGCGGACATGACTGATATAAAGGTTCAGGAATTCACCAGGGAAGTCCTTACTCACATGAGAGATCGCCTCTCCGATTATCAGGAGCAATACGGTGATTTGTACAACCTGGAAGCAACACCCGCTGAGTCAACAACTTATCGCTTTGCAAAGCATGATAAAGAGCTTTATCCGGATATAATAACAGCCAATATGGATGGAACCCCGTATTATACTAACTCTTCGCACCTTCCTGTTGGATATACCGAAGACATTTTCTCAGCTCTGGACATTCAGGATGAGCTTCAGACTCTTTATACCTCAGGAACTGTATTTCATGCATTCCTGGGCGAGAAGCTTCCTGATTGGAAAGCTGCAGCAAATTTAGTAAGAAAAATTGCAGAAAACTACAAACTGCCATACTACACCATGTCACCCACCTACTCAGTTTGTAAGGAGCACGGCTATCTGTCAGGTGAGCAGGCTGTATGCCCTCACTGCGGCAAGAAAACAGAAGTATACAGCCGTATAACCGGTTACTATCGTCCGGTTGCTAACTGGAATGATGGAAAGGCTCAGGAATATAAAGACAGAAAAGTTTACGATATTGCAAATTCAAAATTATCGCACAAGCACAGCATAATACGTCCTACCGGCGAATCTGTTCAGTCTCCTGCCATGGAAACAACTGTCAAAACTGCTGCTGAGCTTGAAGGCAATCTCATAAAACCTATAGAAAAATCTGCAAAATCTGTACTTTTATTTAAAACCGCAACATGTCCTAATTGCAGGATAGCATGTGCACTTATGGACAGCTCAGGAATAAAATATGATATCCTTGATGCTAATGAAAATGCTGAATTAGTCGAGAAATTCGGTATTATGCAGGCGCCTACGTTAATAGTAACCGATAATGATGGTTTTCACTCATATCCAGGCGTTTCTGACATAAAAGGTTGGATTGAATTAAATAGAAGTTCTGTCTCTGTTTAATCATTATATTTTTCCTTGGAAAAGGCTTCGGAACGTGTTCCGAAGCTTTTTCTAATTGACCTGAACTGATATATTGTATTAAACTTTAATTCAGTATGATTTTTTGTGGTATGCAAAGAAGTTATGGAGGAATACAAATGGGGAAGAAGTCCATTAAAGAAAACAAAAACATTTATTTCGAAAGCCGCGAAGAAGCGGGCTTAACAAGGGCTCAGGCAAGTGAGCGTATAGGTTTTATCAGTGAAAGTCGTCTTGAGAAGATTGAATCTGAAAAGACAGCTATCCAGCCTGAAGACGTTGTAGCTATGGCTGAAGCTTATAGAAAGCCCGAATTATGCAATTACTACTGTACTCATGAATGTCGTATCGGACAGGATTCTGTGCCAGTTGCAAAAGAGTCTACATTATCCGAGATAGTACTTGCTATGCTTTCTTCACTTAACTCACTTGATGAGCAGCGTAACAGACTTATAGACATCACTGCAGACGGAGTTATTTCTGATGACGAGCTTCCCGATTTTGTTAATATTCAGAAACAGCTCGCTATGATTGACCAGACTGTTGAATCCCTAAAGATTTGGATGGCTAATACAGTTGCCAATGGCCAGATTAACAAAGAGAAACTGGCATCTCTTCTTAAAAAATAATTTTGAAACAATTGTTATTTTAAAAGAGGATGCACTAAAAAGCTAGTGCATCCTCTTTTTTGAAGTATTATATATTTATAACTCAACTTTTTCAGCCATATTTTTTGCAAGTTCATCTATTGTTCCATCCTTAAAAGGACTCTTCAGTCCTACTTCAGACAGCATATCCTCATAAAATTCGCCTGCAGATATCTTACAAAGCTGTAAATAGTGCTTCCATGCGTCCTTATAATCCTTATCCATCCATACCTTAAACTGCATAGCAATAACACTTGCAAGTACATAATCGATGTAATAGAACGGACTCCAGAAAATATGCCCCTGCTTCTGCCAAAAACCTCCTTCAGCGAAGAACGGATCTCCATCGAAATCAAGCCAGGGTCTGTAGGTTTTCTCCAATTCCTTCCATACCTGTTTTCTCTCGGCCGGTGTCATCTCCGGTTTTTCATAGACAATATGCTGGTATTCATCCACCATACATCCATAAGGAATAAATGTAATTGAATCCTCCAGATGCATCTTAAAATAATCATCTGCTCTGTCACCAAAGAACTTATCCATCCATCCGTAAGTAAAGTATTCCATGGACATTGAGTGGATTTCAGCAGTTTCCATTGTTATATCATTATGCTCAATTATCTCATCATCTTTTGTTACATATCCCTGGAAAGCATGTCCACATTCATGCGTCACAACGTCGACATCTCCACTTGTACCGTTGAAATTTGCAAATATAAAAGGTACTTTATATTTCGGAAGAAAATCCATATATCCGCCCTGTTTCTTATTTTTTCTTCCAAGGACATCAAACAACTCGTTTTCCATCATTACATCTATAAACTCAGCTGTTTCAGGTGACAATTCCTGATACATAGTCTGTCCGGCCTTCATAATTTCTTCCGGAGTGCCTATTGGTGCCGGATTCCCGTTCTTAAAATAAACCTCGTTATCATAATATTTCAGTTCATCTACACCTATTTCCTGCCTGCGCTTTTCCTGTATTTTTGTCACAAGAGGAACAAATGACTCTTTTACCTGCTTTCTGAAGCTTTCTACCTCGGCTCTTCTGTAAGAATTTCTCATCATCCTGTTGTAACCAAGTTCGATATAATTATCATAGCCGAGCTCTTTAGCCTGTTTTGTCCTGTTTTCAACAAGTTTATCGTAAATATCATCTATTTCATCGGTAACTGACATAAAATAGTCTGATAAAGCCTTCCAGGCACGTTTTCTGGTATCTCTGTCATTGCCTGTAAGGAATTTCCTAAGAAGTGAAATATTATATTCCTCACCATCAAAAGGAATTCTTGCAGATGCGATGATCTGATCATATTTGTTTATAAGCGCATTCTCTTCCTGCATAAGAGGCAGAATTTTCTCATCAATTGATGCAAAGTTTAATTCCATATTTTTGAAAGCAACCTTGCCAATCTTATCCTCCAAATATGCTCTATAAGGGGATTTATACAATACCTTTTGATATTCATTGTTGTATTGTGAGATCAGTGGAGTGATTTCATCAATATATTCCTGCTCTTTGGCGTAAAACTCCTCTTTGGTATCTACATCATGACGAAATGATGCAATTCTCATCAATGTATAAATTTCATTATGAAAATCATAATATTTTTTATGAAGTTCGAACTGCTCCTCACCACTTTTTGCATTTTTGCTATCTTCTATCAGTTTTTCAAAGAAGCTCTTTACCTCATCCATATCAATATGCCTGTATGGCATTTCTGAAAATTTCATAGATTTTTCCAACCTTTCTTAATGATTTGCTCTTCAATTATAGTATCTATACTGCCGTTTAACAATAAAATTGTTTGTACATCATGCTGTCATGATGTATTCATTTATTATCATCATATTTTATACAATTTTTACTTTTAAGTACATTATTTATCATAATTTTATACTTATTTAATCCTATATTTTTACGCTACTACATATAATTATAAGTAGCAAATTACGCAATTATCACGGAAAGGACGGTTTTAAGTATGCAAAAAAGGCGCTTTATTTCAATGATAACTACACTTGCGCTTATGCTTTTTACATTTGGTTGTGGTAAAGAAGCACCTGCAAGTGTCGAGGAAACAGATGCCGGCTCTTTAACGCTCCTTAACATTAAAAGCGAAGTAAGTAGCCAAATCGAAGACCTCGCTAAACAATATACTAAAGAAACAGGTATCCCTGTATCTGTTGTAAATGTTGCAGCAGGCGTTGATGCTCAGGCTACTCTGAAAGGATACTATCTTTCTGATCAGATGCCCGACATAATAGCCTGCGAAGCAGCGGGTTTTGGCAACTGGGATGGTCTTCTCGTAGATATGAGCGATCAAAACTGGGCAACCCGTACCGATGCAGCATATGTCGACTCAACCTATGGAACCATAGGTTTTCCTTACACAACAGAAGCCATCGGTCTTGCGTATAATGCTGATATTCTTTCTAAATGTGGTATAGATCCCGCCAGTATCAAAAGCCCCGAAGCGCTAAAATCAGCATTTGAGACTATTGATTCCAAAAAATCTGAGCTTGGTCTCACAGCTGTTATAGGATACTGTGCTGAACCTAACGATGTTGGCTGGTCAAGCGGAAACCATATTTTTGGTACTTATATTGATTCCGGACTTGCCCGTACTGATACAACCTATATAGATATGCTAAATAAAGGTGGTCAGTTAGATGACACCAGATTTTCTGCTTTTGCAGATATGATCGAATTATTTAACCAGTACTCCGATCCTGCTGTACTTACTGAAAGCGCTTACGACGCACAGGTTATGGGCTTTGCATCAGGAAAATATGCTTTTGTCACACAAGGTTCCTGGATTGGCGCAACCATGACAGGCGATGCTGCAGATGCATACGCGGCTGCAGGCAACTTTGAGGTAGGCATGCTTCCTTATTGTTTCATGGATGGTCAGGACACAATCCTTACAAGCGCTCCCTCCTGGTGGGCGATACCAAAGGAAGCCAACGTTGATGCCGCCAAAGCCTTTTTGCAGTGGTGCTCTGAAGATACAGCGCAAAAAATATTAGTTGAGGATGCTGGATTTATTAGCCCTTTCACAGATTGCAAATATGTTGCTTCAGATCCCTTTGCTAAAGTAATTTCCAGTTATATTTCCTCAGGTAAAACTTCAAACTGGCATTGGCAAAATATGCCTGAGGGATTAGGCCAAAAAGGACTGGCCTTTGCATTTTTCAAATTTGCAAATGGCGAGCTTGATAAAGCCGGTTTCATTAACGAAGTGAAATCTATCACTTCCGAATGGTATTCAAAGCTCTAAGGAGGTGTAGAAAATGGCAGATAACACACGTTATGAAAGTTCAGGCGCAACAAATATCACAGTTAAGAAAGTTAATTCAATCCTATTTCAAGTTTTAACCCTTAATCTTTTCATGTTAATTGCATTTGTGGTTGTCATGTTTCTTGTAATGACATCCATGCAAAGATCCACAAATACCAGTATAGAAATGTTTGGACAGATGATGAGCCTTACGCAGCATGAAGCAGCGCTAAAATCTGATGTCATGTCATTATATGATCAGACAACAGGATATATAGCCGCAGATGCTGTAGAAACCAAAGAAGCACTACTACCTCAGATTGAAGTAGCTAAATCCACCATACAGTCCGATATAAGCCAGTTAAATCAGGATTTTTCCACTTTTAATGATGAGGAAGCCACGGCTCAGCTAAAAGAAATATCAGAGCAATATTCAAGGCTTACCGCACTTATTGACAGCGCTATATCACGCTGCGATTCCGGTGATCAGGATGGAGCTTACACTACACTTTTTGATAAAGCCGAAATCCAGAAAATAGCGATATTTCACTCAACAAAAGCCCTTGATAACGCTATATCAAATGCAGCATCCGATACTACAGACATGATGAATGAGCTCCTTCAGTCAGGTCGTGTTGTTGTTATTGTAGGTATGGTTGTTATTTTGGTTCTGATAATAATCAACTTCCTGATCAGTTACAAAAATATTGTTAAGAAAATCCGCAGAATCAGTGATGAAGTCAATGATATTATATCTAACATTGAACAAGGAAAAGGTGATCTGACTGCAAGAATCCAGACCAAAACAAAGTCAGAATTGCTATTCATAACATGTGGTATCAATCACTTCATTGAGACTTTGCAAGGTATCATGCGCGATGTCAAGAATGGATCCACAATACTTACCTCTTCTTCAGAGGAAGTTGTTTCTCAGCTTCGTATAGCTGATGATAATGTTACTAATACATCTGCAGCACTTGAGGAATTATCTGCCAATATGGAAACCCTTGCAGATACTGTATCATCCATCAATGGTAAAGTAGATGCTGTAAAGAGCGCAGCGCAGGCCATTACCGATGAGGCCTCTACAGGTACTACTACTGCTCTATCGATAAAAGAAGAAGCAAACACTCTCAAATCACGTGTCACAAACAAAAAAGCAGACGCAGGCAAGCAAATGGCTTCTTTGTCAGATACTCTTACAAAGTCGGTTAAGGATTCTGAAAAGGTTGGCCAGATCAATGAACTTACAAATGTTATTTTGGACATTGCATCACAGACTAATCTGCTTGCACTTAATGCCTCAATCGAAGCTGCAAGAGCCGGTGAAGCCGGTAAAGGATTTGCCGTTGTTGCTACTGAAATCAGTGCACTTGCCGATAATAGCAGAAAAACTGCCGGTACCATTCAGGAGATCAGTAACGAAGTAACCGATGCAGTCAATGCACTTGCCAAAAACGCTCAGGATGCCCTGGATTTCATAAATGGTACTGTTCTGGGTGATTATGATGAATTTGTTGATACAGGAGAAAAATACGAGCATACAGCCGATATTATGGACGATATGCTCACCTCCTTCACACAAAAGGCTGACAATCTTAATGATATTATGCAGGAAATGGTTGAATCCATACAGATGATTACAACATCCATACATGAAAGTTCGTCTGCAATATCTATGTCAGCTGAAAGTTCGACTGAAATTGTTGGTGGTATTAAAAAGATATCGCTCGCTATTGATAAAAATACAGATGTTACTGAACAGCTTAGCGAAACCACTGAACGCTTTACTTCTCTTTAAATATTTAATTATATCTTTACATAAAAAAATCCCGTTGCCTGCAACGGGATTTTTTTATTTTTATTTTACTGCATCCATGAGCTCTTTTGCTAGTTCAGGCTTATTCATAATATAAAAATGAAGACCATCTACTCCCTTATTTTTCAGATCCAGAGCCTGCTTAATAGCATATTCTATGCCATATTTTCTCATTTCTTCCGGATTATCGCCATGTTTAGATATTATTGATGATAATTCTTCAGGAACGGTAGTTCCGGATAAGGTAACTGTAGTTCCCAATTGTTTTGCACTTGTTACAGGCATTATTCCGGCCGAAATAGGCGTTTTAACCCCCAGGGCATATAATTTATCCTTTAAGCGGTAAAAGTACTCATTTTCGAAGAATAATTGCGAAATAAGCACATCACAGCCGCACTGGACTTTAACCTTCGTATTTTTTACATCTTCATCTTCATTTAAGGCTTCAGGATGCTTATGTGGATAACATGCTCCAAGTAATGTAAAATCCATGCCTTTTTCCCTGATAAAATGAGCCATATCGCTTGCATGAAGAAAGTCTCTTGAATTAAACTGTTCATCAGTCATTGCCTTTGGTCTATCGCCTCTAAGAACCAAAATATTATCTATTCCTATCTGTTTGAATCTATCCAGTCCCTGGGTAAGTTTTTCCCTGCTAAAGCCAACACTTGTTATATGAGAAACAACTTCCAGCTCTGCCTTATTCTTAGCATAATCAGCGATTTCAACTGCCTTTCCGGCATTTGATCCACCTGCCCCATAGGTAACACTTACAAAATCCGGCTTTATTTCTGCCAATCTGTCTAATTTTGAATAGATATTTGCAAATTCATCTTCTTTTTTTGGCGGATATATTTCGCACGAAAGTACGGTTTTCCCCTTGTTGTATAACTCTTTAATGCTACTCACTTTCTACGTCCTCCATTTTCTTTTTTAGTATTATAACACGTGAAAGCTGCCAGGGGGCAGCCTGGCAGCTTTCTATATGGTTATCAAGCTTGCGATCCATCCTTTGATCACCGCAACGGCCCTAGAAAAGGGCACAAAAAACCTGTTTCCATGTCGTTTCCCTTCCATGGAAACAGGTTGCTTTCCGTTGCTAATAAATATATCGGTGCATTACCTTAAAAATATTAGTGCATTTTTATTGATTTATTTTATTATTTATCCGATTGCCTTTTTTACCGCCTCTAGAACACGATCTGCCTGGAAAGGCTTAACAATAAAGTCTTTTGCACCAGCCTGAATTGATTCAATAACCATTGCCTGCTGACCCATGGCGGAGCACATAATACAACAAGCATTCGGATCTGCAGCCTTAATACCCTTCAGAGCACCAATACCATCAAGCTCCGGCATGGTAATATCAAGGGTTACAAGATCAGGCTTAAGTTCGTTATACTTGTCGATTGCAATCTTACCATTTTCGGCCTCTCCGGCAATCTCATAACCACCCTTTGTCAGAATGTCTTTCAACATCATGCGCATAAAAGCGGCATCATCTGTAATAAGTACTCTCTTAGCCATTTTGAACCTCCATATTTTCTATTCCGGACTTCATTTGCGCTCCGGTATATCTCTCGAATTCATTTTCTATTTTATCATAAATTTGTCAAAAAAAACCCTAAATCGTCGCTCAAACAATTAAAAAATGATAAAATTTCGTTCCGTTTCGAAATTATTTCTAAATTTCCTATATATAAACACATCATAACATCATGTTATATATATAATTTGTTGTCGCAACATCTAGGATTGCTATTACTTTATATGAAGTTTTATCGGCTTAATCTTTTAAAAAATTTATATTATTACTCCTCTATTTCTATACTACTGATCATTATTCCTTTTCCCTTGAGTAGTTTTCCTTTTCGTTCACTACAATAAGGACATCTGTATTTATTATTCTTATCAGGATGATATACTCTATTGCATCCTTCACATTGTATTTCTACCTGTATCTCATTTATTTCCAGTACCGTTTCACTTAATTTAGTATTCTTAATTGCTTCTGGATAGTACTTATGCAGATAATATGGCACAACTCCGCTCATTTCCCCAACATCTACTACTATTTTTTTAACACTTTCAATGTTTTGTGCATCCATCTCATCCATTACTGTATTAACAATATCTAATATATAACTTAATTCATGCAAAATTGTATATTCTCCTTATATTGTTTATACATTAAATACAATTGTATATTGACTTATTTAGTCACTATTTTTCGTATATTTAAGTTGTTATTATTTTATATAACAAATGTATTTATTTATAGCGCGTTATTAGCTTTATTAATCAATCTATAACATATGTAATATATGCTTATTGACTTATATGGACAATATTTAAAATATTATTTTATATATACATATATTATATGCCAAATCTTTCTATATATCTGCATTTAGCCATTGATATTTTGTGTTATTTTATAATTGTGTATTTAATTTACTATATTTCAGATGTATTTTATGTTTATTTTAAATTGTTTGAATTATCATTATTATCTGTATATTTATGATATATATTCATTTATCTGATTTATATATTTTTTTGTAATTATTATGTATTTATTTCATGATCTTTTTATGCATTTTTCTGTGATTTTTTGCGGATTTTTTCATGGATTTTTTCATGGATTTTTTTACGGTTTTTTCCGTGATTTTTCCTTGAGATCAATCCTGTTTTTAATATTTTTTCTTAAAGCAAAATTATTCTTATATATTCACAGCATTTATTTTAGCTTTTCGCATTAAATGATCTGGCCATTTTCCAGACTCCCTTTTTGAAAAATTCTTATGAAAAATCAGGAAAAAATCCGTGGTTTTTCCCTGGATTTTTCTGTGGATTTTTTCGTGATTTTCGTCTGTATTTTTTCATGATTTATCTACCATAAAAAACATGATTCGTATCAAAATACAAAGTTGAAATTATAATCATATATATTCTTATTTTATCATCAATTTATACTAATATCAATATATTTTGCTATCATAAAATCTTTGTACTTATATATAAGCTCATCAATATATTAATATATTCATATATTTTAATCCTATGTTCTTTTTATATATTTATATATATAAATATTTATTTATTATCATATTTGTATTTTTATACTTAAATATATATGTATATTTGCATCTACATATATTATCAATATTGCATAAATGTATTTAGATATATATTTATTTTTATATTTTAATATATTGTCATCAAATTATTCTGTTAGTAATGTATTTATACATCATTTTACATATATACATCTTCATCAAACATCAACAGAAATATGACATCATTATATACTTTTATATTTATATATATTATAGCAGCATCGTACATATACATCATGATGTACTTACCTCGTTATTACATTATATATTTTTCTATTTATCACTTTAGTATCTCATTACATCATTATACTATGATATATTATTATATTAGTATTTTTATATAAATATATTATTTGCAACTTTCATCAAAATAACCTTTTCTCTAATACCGCTTTAAGAAATCTATATATAGTGGTTATAAACTTTGTATTACTATATTTTGTATATATCATGATGTAGTGTTGTATATATAATGATGTGTTGATGTCTTTCTTTGCAAATAAATCAACAATCTCTTAATGAATCATTTTATCTATAATCACTTAATAAAATTATTATAATATATTTTATTATCAGCATTACATCATTGTATCATGATGATATATTTTCTTAATTGTATCATTACTTCAATACATCAATGTATCGTTTATTATATTTATATAATGTTATAGTTCTATCATTACATCTTGTTATATTATATCTAAATATCATGTTGAACTTTTTATAATACATCATGATGTGTTTATATACTGTTACTATGTATCATATTATATTGTTATACTTTTATTTTTGTATATTAGTCACATATTATCATAATATTATGTTATTTAAATATCATGATATTTTTATTTATTTCTATCATGTATACAATATATCTTTGTATTATAAACACTTGTTATTTTAATATATTATTATATTTATGTCCTTTTCTATTTGTATTTATATATCGATTTAGCCTTATATATTAATATAGATATACCTATATAACATGAAACTGATATATCAATGTACAATTTTCTTTACACATCGTAACATCAATGATAATATAAATAAGAAATAAAAATCGCATCTGGGAGGAGAAAATGAAGACAATTGCATTTTGCAACCAAAAGGGTGGAGTTGCAAAAACAACATCAACTTACGCATTAGCATCCGGTTTGGCTAAGAAAAAACACTCAGTACTAATGATTGATTCAGATCCACAGGAAAACCTTAGCCAGGCCGCAGGAATAGATTTATACAATATACCTGCTGCAACCTTATCTGATGTATTTAAAACAGAAAAAGGAGAGCCTGGAGCAGATATTAATGAGGCGGTTATACCAATAAGTAAGAATTTAGACCTTATTATAGGCGGTATTGAGTTTACTTCTGCTGATCTTGACTATTCTGGAGTTACATCCAGAGAATTCATGTTAAAAAGAGCTCTTAAAAAGCTGGATAAAACCTACGATTATTGCATAATTGATTGTAGCCCTACTCTTGCTTTAATAACCCAAAATGTACTCGCTATAACAGATAAAATTGTAGTTCCTATGACACCTGAAGCATTTGCTACAAATGGAGCAAATATGCTGTTTTCATGGATTTCAGTAATGTCAGAGCGCTTAAATAACCCTGATCTTGATGTAGCAGGTATTCTTATAACTAATTGCAGAAATACAAATAACGCTAATATATGGCTTGAAGGTATAGAAATGCTTGCAAAGGAATATGAAATAAAGGTGTATAAGTCAAAAATTCACCAAAATGTAGCAGTAGAGGAATCACAGACCCTAAATCAATCCTTATTTGAATATGCGCCTAATGCAAGGGCAACTAAAGATTATGAAGCTTTTGTAAAAGAATTTTTGAAAGGAGAGTCCAAATGAAAAAAAATCTTCAAACCGCAATGGCAAAAAACTTCCAAAAAATGGTAAATGAGCAGCCTGCGGAGGACACACCTAGCAAAAAAACGACTACAACTTCTGAAAAAAAAGAACAAAAAAAGTCTGTAACTCCTGATCCTGAGCCAGTTTCTAAGGTTGCACCTGTTATGAATGAACCTGTAGACACAATACCAGAGCCTGTACAACAGGTACAGCCTGTACAAGCTCAAACACCTGAACCTGTGCAGCAAATACAGCCTGTACAAGCTCAAACACCTGAACCTGTGCAGCAAATACAGCCTGTGCAAACTCAAACACCTGTAAATGTACAGCCACAACCTGTTACACAGCCTATAGCACAATCAATACCGCAACCTATTGCACAACAAGTTGTGGAGCCCATAGTACCTGTACAACCACAGCCTATTCCGGTACAACAGCAAGTGCCTGTATATGCACAAGTTCCTGTAAATCCTACTGTTGTTGAAGTACCTACACAAGCTCCTACAATAACACCTGTAATGCCTGAAGTTTCTAGTATTACAAGTACTATAGATACTTTATCTGCTCCAAAGTTATCAAAAAAATCAATTCCTCTTATGCCTGAGGAAAAGAGTAGTGGTGTATTACATATTAGATTAGGAGAATTAAGATCTTATGTTGATTTTATGACTCAATCTGGTAAAATCTCTTATCAACAATATATTAGTAATTTAATTCAACAGGATTATGAGAAAAACAAAGATCTTTACCTTAAATACAAGTCTTTTATGGAACAATTAAATATGTAACAACACTATGTTGTTACAATATATTAATTAACAACAAAATTCTTATTAATTAGAACTCACGAAGAGCCAGTAAATATGCGCTTTTCGTGAGTTTTTTATATAGTTGAATGGGAGAAGAATAATAGAAAAGGGGTTTATGTATTATAGAATTCTGGCTAAAGACGATAGTTTATGGGGGCCTATTTAATGCACTTTTTGTTGTGTTTTAGTATTAGTTAGTAGTTTTTAGGAAAATATACCGGTTTTTATTAGTAGTTTTTGGGATGGATAATAAGAAATAGGGTTTTTTATGATAGTTTTTAGGTATATATGTAAATTCATATAAAAAACACTCCATAAACGAAGGCAGATTATATCATTTTAGGTAGAAAAAAGGGTTATATAATAGGTTTATTAGTAGTAATTGGGTACATTTATGTTTTATTGAGTAGTAATAGGGGACGAAAACAATATATTTAGTAGTTTTAGGGGAGGTTAGTAACCTTATAGATAAAAAATTAGCTATTATATGCCTGGAACTATAGAAAATATTGACTGGAAAAAGAATAATAAGGGTGTACTTAGTAGTATTTAGGGAGATAAATAATGATAGTTAGTAGCTATTGGGGATAATAAAGTCGTTTTTCAATAGTTTTTGGGTACATTTATAGATTATTTAGTAGTAATTAGGGATATATAATAAAAAATACTGGTTTAGTCAATATTTTGATGACCATTACAGTCAATTAAATACGCGTTAATGCGATATGATATCATACAATATTGCATAAGTTATTAGCATAGAGGTATATATTATATGTATGTAGGTATAAGTTTTATAAATTTAGGTATTTTTGTTTACAGCATGATATAATAGCACTATAATAAGTTAGTACTAAAAAGGTATGAATATTGACCTTATGGGGTTAAGGAGGTTGTTTTGGGGCGTAAATCCAAAAAGCAGATTGAAGAAGAAACAACTGCTATCGAAAGTTTTTTATCAAATCAGCATTACAAAAAAGCTAATACACTTATTAATTCTAAGGGAAGATCTACACTTCTTGTCCAGAAGCTCTTTGCTGTAAGTATTGCCAAGGCGGAGCTTAATCACGACGATAATACTTTAGAAGCAAACATATACGGAACGGATTTAAAGAAAATCTTTGGTGTAAAGGGTGGTTCATTTTATGAGCATATTAAATCTGCTATTGAACCGGCGAAATCCAAGCCATCTATACTGGATTGGAGAATTATTTATTCCAATGATGATACTAAGGAAATAGAGGCTATAAATGTTATTACCGACGCTTCCTTTAAAAATGGCGTTCTTAATGTTCGTTATAATAGTAAGATAACACCATATCTTGCAAATCTGCAGAGTAATTACACGGTTTTAAGTCTTGCAGAAGCTGTTCAGCTCAACAGTGTTTATTCCTTCAGATTATATGAGATATTGAAAGCTGAAATGGATAAGCAGAGAGCCATTACAAAGAAAGAGGGGCCTTACTATATACAGTATCATTTAACGGATTTGAAGCTTCGTTTAGGTATTATAGATTCGCAGGCTGATCCTCTTATAATAAGCGCGTTAAAGAAGGGAAATCCGGATTATGACGCAATAGAGAGACAGGCAGATAAGTCAGATGGTGCAGGAAAGCTCAAGACATTTGGTAATTTTAAGAAATTTGCTCTGGATAAAGCGCAAAAAGAATTAAATGAAACAACAAGTATATGGTTTGATTATGAACCTGTAAAAGCAGGGCGTGGTGGAAAGGTAGTAAGTATAAGATTTAAGATAGATGTTAATCCTAAGGTTAAGAATAAAAATAACACCTATAATGAATTAAATCTTAAGGACCGTAAGATCAGTGCTGCTGAGGAATTAGAATATATGGATCAGGTTCAGGATATTATTATAGATGAAAGAGTTAAACCTTCTGAGATTAGATCTATATTAAAGGCTGCTGATTACAATGTGGATAAGATCAGACAGGCATATGATTTATATAGTAGACAGAGTAATCAGGTTGAAAACTTTGTTGGTTGGATGATTTCTGCAATAAGAAATAATTACACAATGACAGGTTACTCAGCAAAACCTATTGTAGGTGAATATGTTCAGGGATCCTTTTCATATGATGATATGGAATCAGAATTACTTGATAACTTTTAAAATAAAAAAAGAGCTCGAAAGAGCTCTTTTTTGTAGCTTTATCAACCGGCTACCAAATGATATTCCTGATAACCATCAATTAAATCGGAGATTTTACTGGAGTCCCCAATAACAGAAACATATAAAGGTTTGAAAAGATTAAGTGAAAGAAGACCAATGATTGATTTCCCATCGATGTAGCTGTGTCCGCTTCTCACATCAACCTGACAAGATGATTTTGAATTCATCTGCACAAATTTAAGAATCTGTTTCTCATTTTCAAGGCTAATAGTAACATCTTTTGTCATATTCTTTTTCGCGTATCCTGTACGCATCCCCCTATAAATTATTTTGTATAAAAAAATACAGACACTAAGATATCACAAAGTCAAAAAAAACGCAATAGCTATATGTGGATATGATAAGACAAGAAGTACAACATATCGATTTTTAGGAAACAATATTGCATCAATATGTGTGTAAATTGCGAAAAATTCAGAAAAAAATGCTGAATTCCATAAAAATTCTATAAAAACACAGATTATTCATAATCTGTGTGGTATATTGATTGTGTAAAAAATCAGAAGAATATAGAAAGGACTGGGTGACGCAAATGAAAAAAGTTCTTTTTTACGGAGATTCCAATGTCTATGGATACGATCCCAGAGGTATGATGGGGGGACGCCTGCCGGAAACAGAAAGATGGACAGATATTCTTGCTAAAAAAATGTATGGTGAATGGCGTGTTTTTTCTGATGGAATGAATGGGAGAGTTATTCCGGATAATGCATATTCACTTTTGTCACTGGATAAATCAGTGCTTGAGTATAGTCCGCTTGATTTATTTGCAGTAATGCTTGGAACTAATGATCTTATTAATATGTCTGTTCCGGATGCTGAAACGGTTGCATCAAAAATGAGAGATTTTATTGAGCGTCAGCTTGATAGGACAGAATTTATAGATAATAAGACCGGTTTTCTTTTAATTTCACCGCCTGGAATTCTTCCTCATATGGATGAACATCTTGAAGAGGCTGAGGCTCAGAGGAAAAGGTTCACATCAGAACTCGATATTATAGCACAGGAGGTAGGAATATTCTTTGCAGATGCCAGCGAATGGGATCTGGATATGTCTTTTGATGGAATACATATGTCAGCTGAGGGACATGCTTTATTTGCAGAAAAAATGGCAGATATTCTCTCTAAGATAGATCTTACAGCAGAAAGGCATGAAGTAGATGATTATGTATGTGCATATCTTGCATAAGGCTAAATAATAATAATTGTAATGTTTAAATATCAAGAAAATCCACGAAGTTATCGACTTTGTGGATTTTTTATTGCATAATAGAACTATGAAATAAAGCTAAATAATGACCTACAGAGTCAATAACTTACTTAAAAATAGCTGTTGATATGGTCGTAATTTAGTAGTTTTTGGGGATCAAAATGAAGATAGTAGATAGTAAAGTTACAACAAAAAGAGGAGAAGATTTCATTCTCAGAACACCCTCGCGAGATGATGCAGAAAAGGTTCTCGCATTCAGGCGGGATGTTGCCGGAGAGACTATTTATTTAACGAGATATCCTTATGAGATAGAGAATTCTATAGAAAAAGAACGCGAAATCCTTGGAAATTATTATAGAGCTGATAATTTAGGGATGATAGGGATTTTTGATAATAATAGGATAATAGGAATAACATCAGTGAGTCCTGTGGGAATATGCTTCAAAATGCGTCACAGGGCATCTGCAGAGCTTGTTGTAAGAAAAGAGTACTGGAACCTGGGATTAGGTGCACATCTTTTGGATCAGGCGATAGAGCTTGCCGAAATATGCGGATATGAACGCCTGGAGTTAAGTGTTTATGCAGATAATGCCAGGGCATTGAGATTATATAAAAAGAAGGGGTTCATTGAGTGTGGGCAGGTCCCACAGGCATTTAAAATGATGGATGGCACCTATCATGATGAAATACTGATGTCCAAGAACTTGTGGAGATATTAGGAAAATGAGAAATTCTTTTGCGCCTATGGAAGGCATAACAATATATTGCTATAGAAATACACATTATAAATATTTTGGTGAGGGGCTGGATTATTACTACACACCATTTTTATCAATTTATAAGCACCATTCTATAAAAAAACGCGATATGCGTGAGATACTTCCTGAAAATAATGCTGAGCATGGAATTAGTATTATTCCCCAGATAATGGCAAATGATGCTGATGAAATCATTTGGGCATTACATTATCTTCAGGAACGTGGATATGATGAGATAAACCTGAATATGGGGTGCCCGGTTGGTACTGTGGTTAGTAAAAAAAAGGGATCAGGAATGTTACAGGATCCGGACAGGCTGTATGAGATTTTCAGTAAAGTATTTGATGATAATATAACAGATGAAATTAAATTTACAGTTAAGACACGCCTTGGATTGGCGGATTCTCACGAGTTTGAAAACATATTACCTGTTTTAAACAAATTTCCTTTTGGGGCTGTGATTATTCATCCAAGAATACGGACTCAAATGTATAAAGGAACTCCTGACATGGATATGTTTAGATGGGCATATGAGAATAGTAAAAATCCTGTCGGATATAATGGGAACATATTCACACCTGATGATTATAAAAACATTGTGGAAAAATTCCCCAATTTATACGAAGTTATGATGGGACGGGGGCTTGTTGCAAATCCGGGATTGGCAAGAGAGATTAAAAATGGTAAGAAAATGTCTTTTGAAGAATTAAAAGGGTTTATGACAGATCTTCAGGATAATTACAAGATAGAGATTCCTGCCGATGAATCCATAATGCATAAGATGAAAGAAATATGGTTTTACGTGGGGAATCTTATTACGAAAGAGGATGGATCAAGCGCGGAACAATTGATTCACAAGATTAGAACCGCAAAAAATATAGCTGAATACAGAAATGCAGTCAGAGCAGTTTATCGAGAATGTATTATGAAAACAACATGACATCAAGACAACACGATGTGTTGATGTAAAGAATACCTATTCTCCGGGATGATCTTTCATGAGCATTTCATGAATAGCCTGTGCCAATACAGCGTCCGGAGCGGCTTTTAACTTTTTTGCCTTAATACCTTCTTCAGGATGTGCTGGAATATCCTGTAATTCTTCTTCATTTGTTTTTTCTGCGCCCATAATCCCCTCCAATATATGAGTTTGCTGATATATCTATATAATATCACTATTGAAGGAAATGGGATATATTTTCATTAAAGTGCGAAAAAACGTATAAAATCGTTGATTTAGCTGATAGGTAGTGGTAGAATTGCTTTAGTTTCAAAAAAACCTAAAAGGGGGAATAAAAATGAATAAGACAGAACTTGTAGAAGCTATTGCAAAGGAGACTGGCCTTTCTAAGAAGGATTCTGAGAAGGCAGTTAAGGCTTTCATTGATGTAGTTTCAAAAACACTTAAGAAGAAGGATAAGGTTCAGCTTGTTGGCTTTGGTACATTTGAGACCACAAAGAGAGCTGCAAGAACAGGTAAGAACCCTCAGACTGGTGATACCATCAAGATTCCTGCTTCTGTTGCTCCGAAGTTCAAGGCTGGTAAGGCTCTGAAGGATCTTGTAAACAAGAAATAATTTGGATTATGAACTTAGGCCCCGGAGTACTTTGGTATTCCGGGGTTTTTTTATTTTTTAACAAAAGAGGATTTATTTATGAAAAGATTTATTAAGTCATTTGTAGTCACGCTTGTAATTGTACTGGCAATTGGTGCCATCTACCTTTATAGTAAGGATTCACTTTTTAAGAGTGAAAATGCAGATGGTACTGAACAGACAGGTTCGAAAAATGCGGATGGAACAAAGGATGGTGGGATAACAGGTGCTATTGAAGATGCTAAAAAGGAAGTCATTAAAAATGTGGCTAAGACAGTAGTAGATAAGGCAGTAGAGCAGTATGCAGGTGAATCCAGCTCACAGGTAAAAGAAATGCTGGACTCAGTATCTGAGGAAGATAAAGATAAGGTAGCAGATATTCTGGTAGATAATATGTCAATTGATGATATTTCAGATGTTCAGGAATACATAACTAATCAGGATGTTGACGGTCTTAAGGAATATGCCAAGGATAAGCTTACAGAAGAGGATTATTCAGAACTTACAGATATCCTTGAAAAGTATTCTTCTGAAGCTGCAGAAAAGTTGGATGGAGTAACAAACTAATATATGGGAAAAAATGATATGACGGTTGCCGAAGCTGTTAATACCAAGCTTTCGTTAAAAGAATGCCTGATTGGTGAACCGTTTTTTTATAGGAAGGTCGCGCTGGTAGTATTACCAATGATCATCCAGAATACACTTTCTAATATTGTCAGCCTGCTTGACAATGTAATGGTCGGGCAGGTTGGTACACTTGCGATGTCAGCTGTTGCCATAGTCAACCAGCTGATGTTTGTTTTTATGCTGTGTATTTGGGGTGCTTTGGCTGGTGCAGGAATATATGGTACACAGTATTTTGGGAAGGGAGATTATGACGGTGTAAGATATACTATGAGGTTTAAGCTTATAGTAGCGTTAATTATAGCTTTTACATCTATAGGGATATTCTTTTTTGCAGGTGAAAACCTTATAAACTTATATATATCAGCAGATACTTCAGCTGAGGAAGCGGCAATGACACTTAGTCTTGCAAAGAATTACCTGTATATTATGCTTATAGGAATAATCCCGTTTTCCTTAACACAGGTGTATGCCGGAACAATTCGAGAATCAGGAAAAACGACTCTTCCTATGGCAGCAAGTATGACTGCCATGATAGTTAATTTTGTTTTTAATATACTTTTGATCTTCGGATATTTGGGATTTCCTAAGCTTGGAGTTACAGGAGCGGCAATAGCGACTGTTATTTCAAGATTTGTGGAGGCCGGAATAATTGTGATTAGGGCGAAGTTAAGTCGCGATAAGTACGAATTTCTTATAGGAGTTTATAAGAATTTCCATGTTCCGACACATTTAATCTGGCCAATTATGTCAAAAACACTTCCGCTTTTAGCTAATGAATGTCTTTGGAGCATGGGGCAGGCGGTACTTTTGCAGAGCTATTCAATTCGAGGAATAGAGGTTATTGCTGCCATTAATATTGCAAATACAATTGCTCAGATTTTTAATGAGGCCTTCATTTCGCTGGGTAATTCTACATCAATAGTGGTGGGACAGGAGCTTGGAGCTGAGCATTATGTGAATTCCAGGATATATGCCTGGAGAATGGCGACTCTTAGCATAACCAGCTGTCTTGTTATGGGATCGCTTTTATTCCTTGTGGCTCCGATTATTCCACAGGTTTATAATACTGAACCTGCAATCCGTAACCTTGCGACAGAGTTCATAAGGGTTGTAGCAGTTGTTATGCCCCTGAATGCTTTTGCAAATGTGGCTTATTTTACCCTTAGATCAGGCGGAAAGACCTTTATTACATTTCTTTTTGACAGTTGTTTTACCTGGGCTGTAAGTGTTCCTGTATCAAGAATTCTGGCAGGATATACAGTAATGCCTGTGGAGAACGTGTATTTTTGTGTATGTGCCCTTGAATTTTTAAAATGTGTAATTGGTTTTATTCTTGTGAAAAAGGGTGTCTGGGTAAGAAATATAGTTCAGGAAAGCCGGTGAAAATAATAAACGCGTTATAAAGATTTTATATTTCTATATCTCACAAAGGTTGTATCATGTGATATTCTTTCTATGCAGGGAACTTTTCTTGAGTGATAGGGAGAGCAATATGGACACAGATAAGCCGGCATGGATACTGAAGGAAAAAATTTTTTCAGAGGATCACATGTTTACACGCCTGATGGGATATGCTTTAAACGAAAATCTCTCAGAAACTTATCAGGCCTTATACTACGCAAGAGATAAGCATGAAGGTCAGGAAAGAAAGAAAAACGCTGTTACAATGGAAGATATTCCATATATAACGCATCCTTTAATGATGGCCTGTCACGCACATGCAATGGGAATAAAGGATGATCAGGTATTAGCTACAATTCTTTTACATGATGTATGTGAGGATTGCGGTGTAAAACCGGAAAAATTACCATTTTCGGAACCGGTAAAGCGGGCAGTTGCATTGTTGACTAAACCGGACAACTTCTCTAATACAGAAGAAGAGAAGAAACGCTATTTTGACGGGATAGCAACGGATAGTATTGCATCTATAGTAAAAGCGCTAGACAGATGCAATAATGTCTGCCTCATGTCATTATCATTTTCTACAAAAAAGATCATTGAATATGTAGAGGAGACTCAGGACTATGTATATCCTCTTTTGGAAAAGATGAAATATGATAATCCGGAGTATAACGATGCGGTTTTTTTAATTAAATATCAGCTCAGAAGTACAATAGAAACAATAAAATCATTTATATTAAAATCATAGCGCATGTAATTGATAAAACCCACAGTCCATGCGGACTGTGGGTTTTTTAGGAGTTATAGACAAGAAGGAAGGAATCTTCTTATCCCATAATAGCTTCTACATTGTACTCAGAAACGGAAGGATCATAAGGAATTACTGTTCCGGCGATTTCCTGACCGTTTACAATAAGCTTTTTGATGCCCTTTTCAGCACCGTTTGTCTTTACAGAGATGTTGTATGTAGCTCCTCTGAATTTTCTTGTAAGCTCGAAATCACCAAAATCAGCAGGAACGCAAGGATCTACTGATAATCCCTTGTGTGTAGGATATATTCCGAGGATATACTGTGAGATATTTACAAAGGTCCATGCAGCAGTTCCTGTAAGCCAGCTATTCTTACCCTGACCATGGAACTTAGCATCCCTTCCTGCTACCATCTGTGAGTATACATAAGGCTCTGTGCAATGGATATCACTTATCTCCTCTACATAAGCCGGGCATGTCTTCTTATAGATCTCAAATGCTCTGTCGCCATGTCCGAGGACTGTCTCTGCAATAGAAACCCAAGGGTTATTATGGCAGAAGATACCGGCATTCTCTTTGTATCCCGGAGGATATGAACTAACTTCACCAAGCTCTAAATGGTATTCTGTATAGGCAGGCTGAAGAATCATTACACCATATTTGGTATCAAGACGCTCTTTAACGCTCTTGAGGGCCTTCTCGGCAAGACCTTCCTTAACACCGATTCCTGCAAGTACACAGAAGCCCTGAGGCTCGATATATATCTGACCTTCTTTACATTCATGAGAACCAACTTTGTTGGAATAAGCGTCATAAGCACGAACAAACCATTCGCCGTCCCAACCTGCTGTACATACAGCATCATACATCTTTTTAACTTCTTCACGAGCTCTGTCTGCTTCAGCCTTATCGCCCTTAAGCTCACATAACTGAGCATATTCTTCACCATATTTTACAAACATACCGGCGATGAATACTGATTCAGCAACAGGTCCTTCACTGGGACCAAAGGTCTGGAAGGATTCGCCCGGGTGAGCAGAGAAGCAGTTAAGGTTCAGACAGTCATTCCAGTCTGCACGTCCGATCAGAGGAAGATCGTGAGGACCCTTATGGTTAACTGTGTAATCGAAACTTCTCTTCAGGTGGTTCATAAGAGGAGTAGCAACGCTCATGTCATTATCAAAAGGAACGGTTTCGTCAAGGATTGACATATCACCTGTTTCTCTAATATATGCGCTGGTACCTGCAATCAGCCACAGCGGATCATCATTAAATCCGGATCCGATGTCGGAATTACCCTTCTTTGTAAGAGGCTGATACTGGTGATATGCACTACCATCCTGGAACTGTGTAGAAGCGATATCAATGATACGCTCTCTTGCTCTGTCGGGAATGAGGTGTACGAAGCCAAGAAGATCCTGACAAGAATCTCTAAAGCCCATTCCACGGCCGATTCCGGACTCATAGTAGGAAGCAGAACGTGACATGTTGAATGTAACCATGCACTGATACTGGTTCCAGATATTTACCATACGGTCAACTTTTTCATTTCCGGACTTAATATGATAGATGGAAAGGAGGTTATCCCAGTAGGTGTTAAGCTCAGCAAGTGCCTTTTCAACATCAGCATCTGACTGATACTTAGCAAGGAGTTCATTTGCACGCTTCTTATTAATAATACCGTGTGATTCCCATTTCTCTTCCTCAGGGTTCTCAACATAGCCAAGAACAAAGTTGAAGGTCTTTGTCTCACCGGGAGCAAGTGTTATGTTAATCTGATGTGCTGCAATTGGTGACCAGCCACTTGCTACAGAGTTTGTGAGCTGACCTGCAAATACGGCATCCGGATGATCGGGACCATTGTATAAGCCAAGGAATGCGTCACGGCTTGTATCGATTGCATCTACTTTAGTATTTACAGAATATATAGCGTAGTGGTTTCTTCTCTCACGATACTCTGTCTTGTGGAAAATTGTGGAGTCTACAATCTCAACTTCACCGGTACTGAGATTACGCTGGAAGTTCTTCATATCATCATCTGCATTCCAAAGACACCACTCTACATATGAGAAAAGCTGAATGCTCTTTTCAGAAGAGCTGTTATTTGTGAGCTCTACATGAGATATCTCGCAAGTATCATTCATGGGTACAAAAGAAAGAACAGAAGCTTTAACGCCGTTCTTTTCAGAAGTGAACTTACTATATCCTATACCATGGCGGCATTCATAGGAATCAAGCTCTGCCTTCACAGGCTGCCAGCCGGGATTCCAAACTGTTTCGCCATCTTTAATATAGAAATATTTACCATTATTATCGTAAGGTACGTTATTGTAACGATATCTGGTAAGGCGAAGAAGTTTAGCATCCTTATAAAAAGAATAACCACCACATGTATTAGAAATAAGTGTAAAGAAATCCTTATTGCCAAGGTAATTGATCCAGGGCAGGGGAGTCTTAGGTGTGGTGATTACGTATTCGCGGTTTTTGTCATCGAAAAATCCGTATTTCATCGATATTCCTCCTAAAAAAATCTTAAACGATTAAGCATTATTTGCTAAAACGATTATATAGTGATGTTTCCGATATTTCAAGACATTTTCTTTATTGTCGCAGAAGCTTAACATAACGATTTTTTTCGCTACGTTTAAGAAAATATGCGGAGTTGGACTGGTTTTTATGAAAAGTAATACATTTTTTAAGTTAAAATTTGTAAATTAATCACAAAAAGATACAAAATGCACAACAAAATTAAAATAATATATTGATTTGATGGAAATTGTGTTGTATATTCAAGTTACGAAAACGTTTTAGAAAAGTTAAGGGGGACAGATGTCAGCACGTAAAAGAGTTTCATTGAAAGATATTGCAGCCGCGTGTAAGGTATCTGTCGCTACAGTTTCAAAGGCATTAAATGACCAGGCAGACATTGGTCAGGAGACAAAGGATCTTGTTCGAGAAACAGCAGAGGCTATGGGATATTTTCCCAATTTTGCTGCTAAAGCGTTAAAAACAAATCGTACTTATAATATAGGCCTTTTATTCATGGATGATTCACAGAGCGGACTTACACATAATTATTTCGCCAGAGTCATCGAGAGCTTCAAGAAAAAGATTGAAGAAAAAGGTTACGACCTTACCTTTATCAGTAATAACAGAAGTTCTCAAGGGTATATGTCATATCTTGCACATGCAAGGTACAGAAACTTCGACGGAGTGGCAATTGCCTGCGTTGACTTCTACAAACCCGAGGTTGAGGAGCTTGTAAGAGGAAACATACCGGTTGTTACCATTGACCATGTTTTCAATGACAGATCCGCTATTATATCGGATAACGTCATGGGGATGAAGGATCTGCTTACATATATTTATGAAATGGGACATAGGAAAATCGCCTATATACATGGTACAGATTCAGCAGTTACTCAGAGCCGTTTGAAAAGTTTTTATAAGACGGCGATGGATTTGAACCTTGAGATCCCTGACGAATATGTATTGGAGGTTGAATATCGAGACACCGTTGGTGCTCAGAAAGCAACTGAGAAACTTTTGGAATTAAGTGACAGACCAACTTGCATATTATATCCCGATGATTTTGCTACATTCGGTGGCATAAACGCAATAAAACAGAAGGGATTAAAAATACCAGATGATATTTCAATAGCCGGATACGATGGAATCGATATAGCTATGAAATACAGTCCACAGTTCACAACAATAGTTCAGGATACTGATCTTTTGGGTAGGAAGGCAGCTGAAAAGCTTATAGATTCCATAGAGAATCCCAGGACCACCCTTAGTGAACAGGTTATAGTTCCGGGCCATCTCAACAAAGGTGAAACTGTAAAAAAAATCATTTAATAACGATTTAAGACAGCAAAAGCTGTTTTAAAAATACAACTAATCATTTTTCATTATTTAATGAAACAGGGAGGTACAATTTCATGAAAAGAAAGTTACTTGGTGTATTACTTTCAACAACTATGGTAGCTGGAATGATCGCTGGATGTGGCGGAAACAATGCAGCACCTGCAACAGATGCTCCTGCTGAAGAAGCATCAACTGAAACAGCTACAGAGGAAGCTGCTACAGAAGAAGCTTCAACTGAAGAAGCTGCTACAGAAGAGGCTGCTACAGAAGAGGCTGCTACAGAAGAGGCTGCTACAGAGGAGACAACAGAGGTTGCAGCTGATGAGGGCAAGGTTCTCAACATCTATGCCTGGAACGAAGAGTTTAAGTCAAGACTTACAGATCATTACAAGGGTTATGAAGAGGTTGACGCTACACACGGTAAGATCGGTGATGTAGATGTAGTTTGGAACATCACTCCCAGTGATGACAACGCTTATCAGAACAACCTTGATGAGACACTTCTTAAGCAGGCTGATGCAGCTGATGATGACAAGATCGATCTTTTCCTTGTTGAGGCTGACTACGCTCTTAAGTATGTAGATACAGATTACACAATGGCTTTAGCAGATCTTGGTATTTCAGATGCTGATCTTGCTGACCAGTACACATATACACAGTCTATCGTAACAGATAGCAACGGTAAGCTTAAGGGATCTTCATGGCAGGCATGCTCAGCTGGTCTTATTTACAACCGTGAGGCTGCTAAGGAAGTTCTTGGAACAGATGATCCTGATGAAGTTCAGGCATCAGTAGCTGATTGGAGCAAGTATGTTGAGACAGCTAAGAAGGCAGAGGAAGCTGGCTACACAATGTGTTCTGTAAACGATACATATCGTACATATTCTAACAACGTATCAGGTAAGTGGGTACAGGATGGTAAGCTCGTAATTGATGACAACCTTATGAACTGGATAAATGATTCTAAGGAACTTGTTGATGCTAAGGCTGAGAACACATATGACCTTTGGGGTGATGACTGGGCAAAGGGTAAGACTCCTGATGGAAAGATCTTCTGCTACTTTGGACCCGCTTGGTTCTTCAATTTCTGTCTTGATGCTGATCAGGAAGGCACAATCGCTAACCAGGGTGGTTGGGGATACTGTGTAGGACCTCAGTCTTATTTCTGGGGCGGCACATGGATCTGCGCAGCTACAGGTACAGACAATGCTAGTCTTGTTAAGGATATCATCCTTACAATGACAACAGATAAGGACGTTCTTAAGGAAATCGCAACAAAGGATGCTGACTGTGTAAACAGCAAGACAGTTCTTGCAGAGCTTGCTTCTGATGATTCAGGTAACCTTGCACTTCTTGGTGGACAGAATCCTTACAAGCAGCTTGCTGAAGGTGCTGAGAAGATAGACCTTTCTAACCTTTCTGCATACGATCAGGGATGTAACGAAGCTTTCCAGAACGCTGCAAAGAACTACTTCGAAGGCAACGCTACTCTTGATGAGGCACTTGAGGTATTCAAGAAGGCTGTAGTTGAGAAGTATCCTGAAGTTACAGCTGACTGATATTTTTAAAAATCGATAGGCAAAAGGCCTTACGATTATGCAAACATTTGCGGGGCGCAAGGGACATTCCTCTGCGCCCTGTATATTGAAAACCGCTAGATTGAAAAGGGGACGCTTATGAAAAAAAAGAGTAAAGTAGTAAGCTACAATAAATGGGGCTATATTTTCCTTATTCCTTTTATTGTTGTTTATCTTGTTTTCCAAATGATACCTTTGGTAACTACTGTTTATAATTCATTCTTTGAGAATTATCGTTCAGGTCTTACTCAGATTGGACCTAACTTCGTAGGTTTAAAGAATTACGCTACTATTATTACAAACGGCGATTTGCCGACTTATCTTGTAAATACTCTGATCATGTGGGTTATGGGCTTTGTGCCTCAGATAATTTTGTCTCTTCTGCTTGGTGCATGGTTCACAGATCCTTCACTCAGACTTAAAGGACAGGGATTTTTCAAGACAGTTATATATATGCCTAATCTTATTATGGCATCTGCATTCTCAATGCTGTTCTTTACATTATTTGCAAACACAGGACCGATTAACTCTCTGCTTTTACAGCTTGGTGTTATAAAGGAGTCATATCAGTTTATGTCTCATGTATGGTCTGTTCGTTCACTTGTAGCATTCATGAACTGTATTATGTGGTTTGGTAATACGACTATTCTTCTGATGGCTGGAATGATGGGTATTGACCCTTCACTCTTCGAGGCTGCTCAGGTTGATGGAGCTACGGCTACTCAGATTTTCTATAAAATAACATTACCGCTGCTTAAACCTATTCTTATCTTTGTTATGATTACTTCACTCATCGGTGGACTTCAGATGTTCGATGTTCCTCAGATCCTGACAGACGGAACCGGAGATCCCATGCGTTCATCAATGACACTTATTATGTACCTGAATAAGCATCTGTACAGCAAGAACTATGGACTTGGCGGTGCACTTTCAGTATTCATGTTCGTAATAACAGGTATTCTGAGTCTCATCGTATTTAAGTTTACAGCTTCAGGTGAGAAAGAAAAGAAGAGAAGCAAAAACAAAGCATAAGATGCTTTTGTTAACAATGATTTAGAGAGAGGAAAAAAATATGGCAGCTGATACAACTATGGCTTTACCTAATAGAAGCTTAATGGCAGGTCAGAAGGAAAATGGTGCTTCTGTACAGGCCAGAAGAATAATTGCATATGTGGTACTGGTTCTGGTATCTTTCCTGTGCTTGTTCTGGTTTTATGTATTATTTATCAACTCGACCAGATCTCATCAGGAGCTTAGCTCAGGTTTCACAGCAATACCCAGTACACACATTATCGAGAACTGGACAAATCTTAAAAACGGTACATTACCGATTTTTAACGGTATTTTTAACTCACTTTTCATAGCAGTTGTTACGGCTGTTTTGTCAACATATTTCTCAACAATGACAGCCTATGCAATTCATGCATATGATTTTAAGTTAAAGAACTTTATGTTTACATTTATCCTTATGGTAATGATGATTCCTGCGCAGGTTACAGCGCTTGGATTCCTGCAGTTAATCGGTAAGATGGGACTTGATGATTCATTTGTTCCGCTTACAATTCCTGCAATTGCTGCTCCTTCAGTATTCTTTTATATGAAGCAGTATATGGATTCAACACTTCCGCTTTCTCTTATAGAGGCAGCAAGAATTGACGGATCAGGCGAGTTTAGAACATTTAACAGTATAGTATTACCTTTGATGAAACCGGCTATAGCTGTTCAGGCTATTTTCACTTTTGTAAGCAGTTGGAATAACTACTTCACACCTGCGCTGGTACTTCATACTGATACTAAGAAAACATTGCCTATTCTTATTGCACAGCTTCGTTCAGCAGACTGGCTGAAGTTTGATATGGGACAGGTTTACGTAATGATTGCATTCTCAATTTTCCCTGTAATCGTTGTATACCTTGTTCTCTCCAGATACATCGTCGGTGGTGTTACACTTGGTGGTGTAAAGGGCTGATATAAGCTAAAAAATATCTATACTTACTCTTTTTTAATAAGCGTTAGTAAAAAGAAAAGCCGTGGCGTTCCCCAATGCCACGGCTTTTTTGTCAGATATTAATGCAATAATTCAAAACTCTTAAGGGAGCAGCTTCCGTTTCCTACAAAGGTAAGGTAAAGCGCGTTAACACCTGTAATTGGTGCGAAACTGCAAGAGCCTTCTGTCCAGATATTCTGGTTTTCTATATTGATTTCACCAAGAACTTCGCCATCCCACTTGGTTTTTACCTGTACTTTTCCATTGAAATAACCGCGGGTCTTTATCATAACGCCAGTTACATTTTTCATGTCAAAGTACTTGAACCCTGCTGTGGAATCATTACAAAACTCTCTGATATATCCTATCTTTGGATCGCCATCACCACCATCCTGAACAACTCTCGGACCTGCTGAACCAACATATATTGCGTGCTCGTCCGTAAAGAGGTTACAGGCAATATATGAAGGATATTCACCAATATCTGATAAAGGGCCGTTATTAAGGCCACAGGATGTTATTTCAGCCTGTATTATGCTGCCATCAGGGTTGAATGTGAGCTTCTCTGCACATCCTTGTCTGCTGTACCAGGTATTGTTGGTATGCCTGTGGTAAAAGATATACCATGACTCGCCAATCTGAACCATGCTTCCGTGATTGTTGGCACCTTTTGCCATTGCCATTTCCGGCTTTTTATATGAATCAATATGCAGATCGCAGTTACTTACTATAACACCGCCATAGCTGAAAGGTCCCTCAGGGCTGTCGGAAATAGCATAGCAGAGCTCATGCATGACCTCAGAGGAGTAAATAAAGAAGTATTTACCATCTTTTTTACGTATAGAGGGAGCTTCAAAGAAAGCATGTCCTTCATATTCAGTACCCTTGCTGTAACAACTGCCTGGAGCAACAATTACAGGTGCTTTCTCAACAGTTAGCATGTCGGAACCAAGTACTGTCAACATAGCGCCATGTCTTGAAACGTCCCCTTGTCCGCAGAATCCGGTGAAAAGATAGGTTTTATCTCCTTCAGTAAGGACGCCTGGATCAAACTGAGGCTCATCGCCTTCTTTTTCTCCAAGCCTTGTTCCATCCGGATAGTGAACATATCCAAGGAATTCATATTTTCCTGCAGGTGTATCGCAAACAGCAACAGAAACGACTGATATTTTATCCAGTACATAATAGAGGTAATATCTGCCATCAGGACCTACTGTAACGTCAGGTGCATATAGGCACATATGGCCATCCTTGTTAAGTGGGTCGGCTGTTTTAGGATAAATAACTCCTTCATAATGCCAGTCCCCCAGACTGTTAACAGGTGCTGACCAGCATACATAATCCCCAAGACAGAAGGTCTCGCCGTTATAAATATCGTGTGAGCCATAAACGTAAACTCTGTCTCCAAATACGTAAGGTTCCCCGTCCGGAATATACTCCCAGGAAGGAAGATAGGGGTTAAGTGCCTGCTTTTTACCGGTAATTCCAAGTCTTATACCGCCTTCTTTTTGAGGAACAGCACCTCTGCCGTCAAATACCATTTCTGCGCGATTTTTATCTGTATAGGGCTCCCAAATAGGAAGTTCTGAGCCGTCCCATCCTTTTCCATTGGGATTTCCTGTTTTTATGAAGTTGGCGAACATGTCGCACATCTGTCTTGCAAGTTTAAAATGACGACCTTCCATAGGCCTCCAGCATTTTCCGAGAGATTCGAAGAAAAACCAAAGATCTACGGAGTGGAAGGTGCCGGGAGTATCATCACCCGGAATATCCGGATCGAACCTGTAATAGTAGTGGTTCTGATTTCTTCCGTTCTTTTCAGCGTCAAGAAATACGGTTTTTACGGATATTTCAACACTACTGTCTCCATCAATCTGGAATTCATCTGTAGTGTTTCCTGAAATAACAGGTACCGGTGCATTTCTTCCTTCGAGGAATTTAACAGCAGGATCCTCCTTGCTGAAAACGCCATCAACTATAGGGAACATGCGGGGGTGTGAAGCAGCGTACTCGGCATATTTTGCTTTAAGAGTTTCTGCATCAATTTTTCTTGCTTCATCAAGGCTTTTGGCTCCAATGAAATCAAAAAATTCTTCACCCTTTTTCTCAGCGGCGGATAAGTCAAGCGGTCTAAAGATATCGTCTGTTACTTTAGGATTGTGAATCATACCACTGATAACAACAGCGCCTTTGATTTTGTCATAATTGTCCTCACAGGCAAGTTGGTGCATAGTGCTACCGCCTCCTGCGGATTGTCCTGCGATGGTAATCTGATCGGGATTTCCACCAAAAGCAGAAATATTTCTGTATACCCATTCAAGTCCTGCTTTTTGGTCGAGAAGGCCGAAATTACCGGGAGCTTCAGGAGCTTCTTTTGTTATTTCCGGATGAGCAAGGAAACCGAGATGGTTTAAGCGATAATTTACGCTTACGACAATTATGCCTCTTCTTGCGAGTTTTTCTCCGTCAAATTCCATTTCTGCCGTGTATCCCCACTGAAAACCTCCTCCGAAGTACCATACAAGCACAGGAAGCTTTTCATTTGCCTTTTTGGCAGGCGTCCATATATTAAGATAGAGACAATCCTCGCTCATTGCGATATCGGGATCCACATGCCATTCCTTGCAGTAAATATCAGTACCAAGACCCGGTGTGTCCTGCATGGAAATAGGACCATATTCAAAGGCGTTCAGTACACCGTCCCAATCCTCACAGGGCTGAGGTGATCGCCATCTGTTTTTTCCGACCGGTGGTGCAGCAAAAGGAATACCTTTATATACTGTAATTCTGGGGTCGGAGCCGGGAAGACCTTTTACTTCGCCGTTTTCAACTCTAGTCTGTCTTAACATGTTTATTGTTCCTCCATACAAAAAAGTTTCTTCAATATACCAATAATTTGTAATTCCCATATCAATTTTAATGATTTGCATTTTGTATGGTCTATGCGAATCTTGCTATTTCGTTTCAAAAGATTGCTATGCACTACGCAATTTGTGCAAAAAAATGAGCAATTACTTTGTGGAAAGAATCTTACAGGAACAATAAAATTACATTAAATTGGGATAAACATAGGGTTTTGCGACATTCGCAATATTCGGGAGGTAGCAATGCAAGTTTTTGAAACACAGACAATGGAAGAGATGTTTGAAGGGCTGAAGATCAGTCCTGCATATAAAAAGTATTCCGAGCATAATCCTGTTATGATACAGAGATATGGTGCGGATCCGTATGCGCTGGTATATGAGGGAAGGGTGTACCTTTATATGACCGGCGATGATCCGGTATTTGATGAGAAAGGTGATGCAAAGGAAAATACCTATAGCAATATAAATACAATTAATGTGGTTTCTTCTGAGGACCTTGTTAACTGGACGGATCATGGAACTATCTATGCTGCATCGGTAACAGGTGCTGCGAAATGGGGAGCTAATTCATGGGCTCCTGCAGCAGCTTATAAGAATATAGATGGAAAAGACAAATTTTTCCTGTATTTTGCAAATAATGGAAATGGAATTGCGGTGCTAACGGCGGACAGTCCTGTAGGACCCTTTACAGATCCGATTAATGGACCGCTTATTTCAAGAGAAACACCTAATTGTGCTGAGGTTACATGGCTTTTTGATCCTGCTGTTCTTATGGATGATGACGGAAATGCTTATCTGTATGTTGGTGGTGGTGTACCCAGTCCTGAAAAGGCATCAAACCCGGGGACAGCAAGGGTGGTAAAGCTTGGAGAAGACATGATTAGCCTTGATGGCGATCCTTTACCAATTGAGAATGTAGCGTATCTGTTTGAAGATTCAGGTATTAATAAAATAGGAGATAAATATTATTATTCTTATTGCTCTAATTTTAGTATGACTCCTGAAGCAGAAAAAGAGCGAGGATTTGAGCAGGGTGAGATAATAACACTTGTTTCTGATTCTCCCATGGGACCGTTTGAGCATTTCTCACCGGTTCTTAAGAATCCTGAAGTTTTCTTTGGGCTTGGCGGTAATAATCATCATTGCATGTTTGAATTTAAGGATCAGTGGTATATTACCTACCATTCCAGAATTCTTGAAAAGGAAAAAGGATATCTTGGTGGATACAGAAGCACTAATATAGATGTTTTGGAAATAAAAGACAATGCGCCTGCCGTTTCAAAGGGAACAAAAACAGGAGTAAAGCAGGTTTCTTATTTAAATCCATACGATGAAGTATCGGCAGTAACAATGTCAAATTCTTCAGGAATCGATACAGTTCAGTATGGTGAAGAGGCTATAAAGTGCGGATCCGGAGATATGGTTGTCACCGGAATAAGTGATGGAAGCTGGATTAGCGTTACAGGCGCTGACTTTGGAAACAGCGATCCGTTTGAAATAAGCCTTAAATATAAGAGCAGAGGTACAGGTGCAGTAAGAGTAAGTCTGGATTCACCTGAAGGAGATGTTTTGGCATATATTCCGATTGAGGATACAGACAATGAGATTGAAGACACGTTTGTGGCTTTGGAAAAAAGACCGGGCGGAGTGCATGATATTTTCTTCACTTTCGTGGGGAAAGATTACGATTTGATTACGTGGAGATTTATAAAATGATTAGTGAAAAAGTTTCTTTGGGGACAATTAATCCGATAATACCAACGGATTATCCGGATCCTGATGTGATCCGAGTGGGAGATGTATACTATCTGGCTTCAACAACAATGCATTTTTTTCCGGGGTGCGAAATATTAAGATCTTATGATTTGCTACACTGGGAGCATGCAGCATACGTTTATGACAAACTTGATAGCACTGAGGGACAATGCCTTAGCAATGGGGAAAATATTTATGGAAAAGGCATGTGGGCACCATGTCTCAGATATCATAACGGATGCTTTTATTTAAGCTTCTGTGCTAATGATACGCAGAAAACATATTTATACAAAGCTGACTCAATAAACGGACCATGGAAAAAACAATACATAGACGGCTTTTATCACGATGGAAGCATTTTGTTTGATGGTGACAGGGTTTTTATAGCATTTGGCAACAGAGAGATTAAGCTTGTGGAATTGGACAGCGAGCTTAAAGGACCTAAAAAAGGCGGCCTTCAAAGGGTTCTTCTAAGAGATGAGAATAACCCCAGACTTGGTTACGAAGGATGCCATTTTTATAAGATTAATGACAGATATTATCTTTTTCTTATTCATTCGCTTCCGGACAGATGGATGAGAACTCAGAATTATTTTATGGCAACTTCGCTTGAAGGAGAATTCCGTGGCGGAGAGCTTTTCTGTGATGATATGGGGTATTTCGGACAGGGTGTTGCTCAGGGAGGAATAGTAGATACTCCGGAAGGACACTGGTTCACGATGCTTTTCCAGGATAGAGGCGGTGTTGGAAGAACCCCGTTCTTGCTTCCTTTACGTTTTAAAGGTGCAAACCCTTACATAGAAGAGAACGGAAAACTTCCGTCAGAGATTGAAATTTGTAACACAAATCCTGATCATAAGTATTTATCACTTACCGGAAGTGATGACTTTAGCAAGACCGGCAAAATCTCCAATACTGAAGATGGAAGAGTAACTACGGATGCTGCTTTTGACAGCTTTGGAATGAGAAGCTTTTGGCAATGGAACCATCAGCCGGAGATATCTCTTGTAAAAGTGGATACCAGAAAAAGAGAACTTGTTCTTTCTACAGATAGAATTTGTGACAAATTTGATCAGGCGATAAATACATTAACGCAGAGAATGACGCTGCCAAGAAGCAGAGCAAGTGTTATTGTAAATGCATCGGGGCTCAAAGTCGGAGACAGGGCAGGCCTTGGAATTCTGTGTGAAGAGTATTGCTATCTCGCAATAGAAAAAACTGATGATGGAAAGCAACTGCTCCTTATATCGAAAGAAAATGGAGATGAAGTTGTGAAATACACGCAATCGTTGGGAGATGAGGAGTCTTATGTATTTAGGGTAGATGCAAATACCTATGCTCCTGTGGGAAATGCGACAGTATTTTGGAAGAAACTCTCAGAAAATGAGTTTAAACCTGTTCCATTCTCAAAAAGTCTTCAATTTACACTTGCACATTTTGTGGGATGTAGGTTTGCGCTATTTATTCTTAGTATGAAGAATTCCGGTGGAAAAGTGTCGTTTTCTGATTTTAAATATGAAGTGTATTAAAAAATAAAACCTTCCCATTTTGGGAAGGCTTTATTTTTATAAACTATATAATTCTGGTTGCAACTGCATCCTCTTCTGAAATAGGCCCATCATCGGTAGTATTCTTGTTGTGCCTGAACAGTGCTCTGTATTCTCCCGGAGTACAGCCTTTCTTTGTTTTAAATGTCCTGTTAAAGGTTGAAATGCTTGAAAATCCTGCCTGAAGCGCAACGTCTGTTATTGATAGATCGTTCTGTGAGAGCAGGATTTCGGATGCTTTAATTCTTCTTCCTATCAAATAGTCATAAAAAGTGCAATTCATATATTCCTTGAAAAGCCTTGTAAAATGGAACTTGGAGAATCCACTGAAATCAGCGACTTCATCAAGTGTAAGATCCTCGGTGTAGTGTTCATCTATGTATTCGAGAACTCCATTAAGTCTTGTGAAATAGTCCCTGCGCTTATTCGGGCTGCTTTCTGTA
Organism: Butyrivibrio sp. AC2005; assembly: GCF_000424145.1. Lineage (GTDB taxonomy): Bacteria > Bacillota > Clostridia > Lachnospirales > Lachnospiraceae > Butyrivibrio. Next base: position 36,491 of record NZ_AUJI01000023.1, on the reverse strand, counting down.
AACAGATGTATCTGATTAAGCTGGCATCTGGTAAGCAGAGTGAATGCCTGAAGAAGATTTGCATATATTGAGAATTCGTAAAATTCTGTATTTTGGAAATATTCGTTCCAAATCTGAGTAAAGAGATCGTAAATTTCACTATAAACAGGAGCGTATGTCTCAGGTGTGATATGTATACAACTGTTTTTCACAAAGAGCATACCGGTATAATCCTTAACCTGTGAAAAGAAATCTACATTAAACAGGCATATAAAGCGAGCTCCGCTTTCCGGCGCGTGTAAATGGTGCATTTTTCTGGGAGAAATCATAAGGATCTCTCCTGGAAGGATATGATGAGGTTCGTTGTCGATATCTACATCATAATAGTTTTCTATAGGAATGATTACTTCCATTGCATCGTGCCAATGCGGCAGATAATCGCTGGTCTGCACATTGTACCAGATGCGGACAGAAGCGTCCTTGGGGAAAATGCTGTTCTCCTTCTCGGCTACCATTACTCTGTTACGGAAGTCGGTATTTTGCTGATAAAAATTCAGATTAAGGTTCTCTTTTTTGTTTTTCATAGCGTCCTCTTAAAATCTCAAAATCTGATAAACAAATATTTGCATTGATTATGCAATAATTGCGAAACGCAATCTTATATTTTCGTACTTTAGCATATATTGCGGGATGTAGTAAATAGAAAATGCCCTATTTTAGCAAGTTTGTGAAATGCTTACAAGAAATAGTGCTAAAATTTGTGCTAATAAAAGCAATAATTGAGAAGTAAATAGCAACAAAAAGGAAGAAAGATTCAGTAACATACTACACTCATATTTTGCTATTATGAACGAAATATGTTCTACATATAAAATAATTATAAACAAGAGATGAAACAAAAATAATGATATTGTAAAATATTCACAAAAAGTGGAGGGAGATTTTGGAAACTATATAGCAATAAGCGCGTATGGAAAAGCAAAATATGATAAGCACAATACCTAATAAACGTCTATGCTGTAGTAACAGCAAAGCTTTTAAGACTTTTAGCAAATTTTGAGAAGTAGAAAGGAATATTTCATGAAGAAATATGATCTTATAAAGCGCCGGAGGATTGGAGCAGCGGTATTGCTTGCAACAGCAGCAATTATCAGCGCAGGATGCGGCCAGCCTTCAACTGGAGGCACTACTGATACAAAAAGCGCAGATGAAATTTCCGCAACATCTGATAATTCAGATAAAAAAGATGAGAATTTGGAAGAATTTGCTGAAAATGCCTCAAATATGGAAGAAGACATGGCAGAAGATGCAGATAATATAGAAGGCTTTGCGGAAACAGATGATAAAGAAAAAGCAGAGGATACGGAGATTGCCGGCACTGATGAAAGTGCTGCCGAGAGTGAGGAAGAGGACGTGCCCGCATTAAAGGATAGCGTAAAAGAAACAATGGGATGCAGATTTGGCTGTGCGATAACCGGTCAGGAACCCTGGGATCTCGGAGTTTGGGACATAGTTACCAGGCATTTCAACTGCGTGACATTGGGAAATGAATTAAAACCGGATTCACTTTTCGGATATAGCAATGGAAAGTGTCCGGGAACGGAAGAAACAGAGTTGAATGGTGAAACGATAACGGTCCCGGTACTTAGTTTTAAAAATCCGGAAAAAATCCTGGATAAAATCCTTAAATGGAATGAAACACATCCGGATCAGTCATTACAGGTAAGAGGACATGTTCTCCTGTGGCATTCACAGACGCCTGAATGGTTCTTCCATGAAGACTATGATAAGGAAAAACCGTACGTATCTGCCGATGAGATGGATAAGCGTCAGGAATGGTACATTAAATCAGTTCTTGAACATTTCGTTGGTGAAGACAGTAAGTACAAAGATCTGTTTTATGGCTGGGATGTTGTGAATGAAGCTGTTTCAGATTCGACAGGAACCTACAGGACAGACACAGAAAGGCCTGATGAAGATCTTTCAGAGGACACTCACGGAGGAAATTCCAGTTGGTGGCATGTATATCAGAATGAAAGCTTCATTATTAATGCGTTTAAATACGCAAATAAATATGCGCCTGAGAGCCTTGAGCTTTACTACAACGACTATAACGAGTGTGATGTTAAAAAGCGAGGCGGAATCATAAAACTGCTCGAAGCTGTTAAAGCAGAAGAGGGAGCACCCGGAGAAGGAACAAGAATTACAGCGATGGGAATGCAAGGGCATTACAGTGTAAGCGGACCATCGACAACAGAGTTTGAGAGTGCGATTAAAGCATATGGCGATGTTGTAGGAAATATACAGATTACAGAATGGGATTTATCCGCAAGTGATCAGTATGACAGTTCAGATCCGGAATCTGTGGAAGCAGAATATGAGAAGAACAGAAAGCAATACAATCTTCTATATTATACACTTCAGGCAGCGCAGAATTCAGGAGAAGCCAAGGTGACCGGAATGACATTCTGGGGAACAATTGATAAGTATTCATGGCTTCAGTTCAGATCAAATGTGGGCGGCGGAAATAAATCAGGACAGGCTCAATGCCCGCTTCTGTTTGATAGTAAATATGAGCCTAAACCGAGTTTCTGGGTATTTGCAGAAACAAAAGCAGAATAAGAGATTTGGTGGATAACATGAAAAAGACTTCCAGGACAATTTTAATAATAATCGGCGTTTTAGCAGTTATCGCAGGAATCTGCGTGCTTCTGTCGCTGAGAGATGTGGATGACTTCCATAATAAATATGAAGGAACAGACCTTACGGTAGATGTTGAAGGTATGGAGAGGACAGGAACATATACCAATTACCTGCAAGACCATGCTGATGCAGATAAACCGAGTGAGTCAATAGATGTGGATCTGTATAACAATCAGAGTGAGGGAGATGTTCATGAAGAGAACAATCCCGAGGGTGATGCAGATAAAGCTCTTTATACAGGAACAGGATCAAAAGTGACTTGGAAGGTCAATGTTCCAAAAGCAGGATTATATAACCTCTATATAAATTACTTCCTGCCTGAGTCAAGAGGAGTTGCTGCTGAGAGATCAGTCTTCATAAATGGCGAAGCTCCTTTTGAAGATGCAAAGAACATTACATTTACAAGAATCTGGGCAGATGGCGGCGAAGTTAAGGTTGATAATCAGAAGAATGAAATAAGACCTACACAGGTAGAGGTTTTTGACTGGCAGAAAGCTTACTTCAGAGATGATATGGGATTCATTACAGAACCTTATCAGTTCTTTTTCGAACAAGGTGAAAACGAGCTGACAATTGAAGCTGCTAACGAGCCAATGCTGATAACTCAGCTTCAGTTGAAGGCAATAGAGAAAGCGAAGACCTACGAAGAGTATTCAGCAGAATTTGCAGGAAAAGATGGTTCCGATACAGCAAAGACATACATGCAGACTGTTCAGGGTGAAGCTTCAACATTAAGATCAGAATCATCACTTTATGCTAAGTATGACAGATCTTCACCTACAACTGTTCCTAACAGCGTAACTCATACAGTTCTCAACTATGTTGGAGGAGATACATGGAGAAGCTCAGGACAGTGGATTGAGTGGAACATAGATGTTCCCGAAGATGGCCTTTACAACATAATGGTAAAAGGACGTCAGAATTACTCCAGAGGTATCGTATCAAACAGACGAGTTCTTATAGATGGTGAGGTTCCTTTTGATGAGTTAAATGAAGTGTCATTCCCGTTCGCAAATGACTGGGATTGCCTGACACTTGCAGATGATAACGGAACACCTTACAACATTTTCCTTACAAAGGGAACACATACTATTAGATTAGAAGCAACTCTCGGTGGAGTTGGTGAAATACTTCAGGAACTTGAGGATTCAACCTACAGACTTAATCAGATATATAGAAGAATCCTTGTATATACAGGTGCAACGCCGGATGTTTACAGAGACTATCATATAGAAAAGACATATCCGGAAATCATGCAGGCTATGGATCTTGAATCCAAGCGTCTCTATAAAATAGTAGATGATATGGTTGCATACAGTGGACAGAAAGCAGACCAGATAGCTTCTGCACAGACTGTTGCACAGCAGCTTGAAAGATTCTGTGCTAAGCCTCAGAAGATTACAACAGAGTTTACATCCTTTAAGGATAACATAACTGCACTTGGTACAGCGTCACTTAATATGAGTGATACAAAGCTGGATATTGATTATCTGGTAGTATCAGGAACCGGAGTATCACCGAAGAAAGATAAAGCAAATTTCTTTACAAAGAGCGGACATGAGATTAAATCCTTCGTTGCATCCTTCTTTGTAGATTATAACTCAGTCGGTGATGTATATGATTCAAATGGATCAGATAAGGTAGTAAAGGTATGGATACTTACCGGACGTGATCAGGGTACAATCCTTAAGTCCATGGTAGATGATACGTTCACACCTGAAAGCGGAGTAAAGGTTAACGTAGAAATTGTTGCTCCGGATGCGCTTCTTAATGCAGTACTTGCAGGAAGAGGACCGAACGTAGTTCTTTCCGTAGGAGCAGACCAGCCTGTCAACTACGCACTCCGTGGTGCAGCTGAGGATATTACACAGTTCCCTGACTGGCAGGATGTAATTGCTCACTATTCAGAGAGTTCATACGAGCAGTACAGACTTGATGGACATATTTATGGTCTCCCGGAGACACAGACCTTCAATGTTATGTTCTATAGAAAGGACGTACTTGAAGAACTGGGACTTGAACCTCCGCAGACATGGCAGGAACTTATTGAAATGATGCCTACAATCCAGGGTAAGAACCTTTCAGTAGGAATTCCGACAGCAGCCGGTAACAGCGGAGCTGCACAGGCATCAACATCAATTATGTCGAGCCAGCCGGATCTTTCAATGTACTTCTCACTTCTCTATCAGTATGGTGGGGATATGTACAATGAAAACGGTACAAAGACAACAGTCAATACAGAAGCAGGTGTCAGAGCATTTGATGATTATGTAAGATACTTCAATGACTATGGTCTGCCGGTTATTTATGACTTTGTAAGTAGATTTAGATCAGGTGAGATGCCGATAGGTATTTCTCCGTACTCAACATATAACACACTTATGGTATCAGCACCGGAGATCAGAGGCCTTTGGGACTTCACACTTATCCCCGGAACAGAGATGCCGGATGGTACTATCAACCGCTCAGACTTCATCACAGGTAGTGCGACTATGATGATCAAAACTGAGGATGAAGAGCTTAGGAATCAGTCCTGGGAGTTCATGAAGTGGTGGGCAGAACCGGATACACAAGTTAGATTCGGTCGAGAGATCGAGGCCCTACTTGGATCTTCTGCAAGATATGCTACAGCAAACAGAGATGCATTCAGAAATCTGTCCTGGAGCGCAGATGATATAGAAGTACTTGATGATCAGTGGGATCAGACAGTTGGAATTAGAGAAGTTCCCGGTGGATATTTCACAGGACGTCACATTTCCAACGCGATCCGTAAGGTAATAAATGAAAAAGTTGATTCACGAGAAACAATCATTGATTACTCAATCATGATAGATGAAGAGATCGTGAAGAAGAGGAAAGAGTTCGGAATGCCACTTGAATAAAGAAGGCATAAGCACACTAATCCGAGAAATTTAGGAGAGAAAGAATGAAAGAGTATCTTCAAAAATACTTCACCTTGCGAAAACATGAAGCAAAGGTGGCATATAAAAAAGCAAAAAATCGAAAAATGTGCTATCTCTTTCTGGCACCCTACGCGATTTTGTTTACAATGTTTTACATTTTTCCGGTTTTGGCATCCATATATTTTAGTTTTACATATTATAACGTATTGGAAGCACCGCGATTTATCGGTCTGCAGAATTATATCAGCCTGATTCTGCAGGACGACATCTTCCTAATCGGTGTGAAAAACACATTGTTGATTGCAGTGATTACCGGACCTCTTGGCTATATAATGTCCTTCCTTTTTGCCTGGCTGATAAATGAATTGCCAAGATGGGTACGAAGTATAGCGGTCTTAGTGTTTTACGCACCGTCAATCGCGGGTAACTGTTTCGTTATCTTCTCTGTACTTTTCAGAGGTGATGCGTATGGTCATGTAAATGCACTTTTGATGAACATGGGAATAATTGATAAACCAATCCTATGGCTTGTAAATCCGGCATATATGTTACCTATTTGTATGGTAGTTATCCTCTGGATGAGCCTTGGTTCAGGATTCCTTGCTTTCGTAGCTGGTCTACAGGGCGTTGACAGATCACAGTTTGAAGCCGGATACATGGATGGTATTAAGAACCGTTGGCAGGAGCTTTGGTTCATTACGCTGCCCAACATGAAGCCTATGCTTATGTTCGGTGCGGTTATGTCAATAACACAGGCATTCAACGTTGCTGATGTTACAATGCAGCTTTGCGGATTCCCCAGTACGGATTACGCAGCAAGAACAATCGTAGCGCACCTTATTGACTACGGTTCAACAAGATATGAGATGGGATATGCATGTGCAATAGCAACTATCCTGTTCCTGATGATGATCTTATGCAACAAAGCAATTCAAAGTCTCTTAAGGAGAGTAGGAACCTGACATGAGTAAAGAAAGTAGCAAGAAAAAAATTGAAAAAGCAGAGAAGGAACAGGTTTATCGTAAGAAACTGATTAAGAAAAGAAAACCTAATCGCTCAATAATTGGTGACATTTTCCTATATTTATTCTTATTGTTTCTGGCTTTTGTAATGGCATTCCCGATTATTTATGCGGTTAGTAGTGCTTTGAAGCCTTTGGATGAACTGTTTAAGTTCCCGCCAACGATTTTCCCGAAGCATCCTACATTGGATAACTTCTCAGATCTGTTCGTAACAATGGGAAAATCCTGGGTTACCTTCTCAAGATATCTGTTCAATACAGTGTTTATCACATTTGTAGGAACATTCGGACATTTGATAATTTCATCAATGGCAGCGTTTGTACTTGCTAAGTATGATTTCCCCGGAAATCAGGCATTTTTCAAAGTAGTAACAGTTGCTATGATGTTCACCGGTTATGTAACAGCCATCCCGAACTACATCATTCTAAACAAACTCGGATGGATTGATACATACTGGGCAATCATTATACCGGCATTCGCAGCACCTATGGGGCTTTTCCTTATGAAGCAGTTCATGGAAGGTCTTCCCACATCACTTATTGAAGCTGCCAAGATAGATGGAGCTAATGAGTGGAAGGTATTTGCAGGAATAGTAATGCCGAATGTTAAGCCCGCTTGGATGACACTTATCATCTTCTCAGTACAGAGACTCTGGAATGACAGAGCAGCAACCTTTATTTATTCAGAGGAAAAGAAGACACTGGTATTTGCACTTCAGCAGATTCAGAGTGGTGGTATTGCAAGAACAGGTCAGGGTGCAGCCGTACTGGTTGTAGTAATGATCGTTCCGATTATCATCTTCGTATTCTCTCAGAGCCAGATCCTCGAGACAATGGCTAGTTCAGGTCTTAAGGATTGATAAAAGACATTACCATACCATACTTGGAAAGGTGTTAGTTATGCAGACTATGAAAAAAATCGTAAAAGGAGCTGCTGCAATATTTGCAGGAATGATGGTAGTTACGGCCACTCCTTTGACGGCATACGCAGGTGAATATGGATACACCTACAATTACGATTATTGGGGAGATGTTCAGGAAAGTCCTGATTTCTACAATGTTTGTAAGGTGTTTACAGGATCAGACTTAGGACTTGATACAAACTTAAAGAGTCCTGATGGAATATTCACTTATGGCAATTTTATATACCTTTGTGACAGCGGAAACAATCGTATTATCGAACTTAAAAGAGATTCAGCCGAAAAATTGGAGGTTGTAAGAATCATCGATTCTTTTGAGGGAGATGTCGAAGTTAAGACTTTCTCCAATCCAACAGACGTTGCTGTTTCTGAAGAGGGAGATTTTTACATCGCTGATCAGGGTAATGCGAGAGTATTAAAACTCGATAAGGATCTGAATTACATTATGGAATTCACAAAACCTGATGATAATACACTTGATCCCAGTCTTGTTTTCCAGCCCAAGAAACTCGCAATTGATACAGCAGGTCGAGTTTACTGTATTGCAACAGGTATTAACAAAGGTCTTATAAAGTATGAAGCTGATGGATCTTTCTCGGGCTTTGTAGGAGCAACTCCTGTTACTTTTGACTGGACTGATTATATCTGGAAAAAGTTTGCTTCTCAGGAACAGAGAGCTAAGATGGAATCTTTTGTTCCTACCGAATATGAGAATATCTTCATGGATTATGAAGGATTCATATATGCAACAATGGCAATAAACGAGGACAAAGCTTCAAAAACCGATAATGCGGTAAGAAAGCTTAACCTTATGGGAAATGACATTCTTGTTCATAACGGAGAATGGGGAATTCTGGGTGACCTTTACTGGGGTTCCGGCGGTGGATATGAAGGACCTTCGGTTTTCACAGATGTTACCGTCATGACAAATGACATCTATGTATGTCTTGATAGGAACCGTGGAAGATGCTTTGGCTATGATGATCAGGGTAATATCGTATTCTGCTACGGTGGAAACGGTAATATGAATGGATACTTCCGTAAACCTACAGCTATTGACTGCATAGGTCACGATATATATGTAGTAGATGCTTTAGATAATTCTATTACAGTATTTGTTCCTACAGAATTTGGTCAAATGGTTTATAACGCAATAGAACAGTTTGATCAGGGTAAATACACAGAATCCGGTGAGTCCTGGCAAAACGTAATGAACCAGAATGGTAACTACGACCTGGCATACATAGGAATAGGAAGATCTCTTCTTCGCCAGAAACGTTATAAGGAAGCAATGGAGTACTTCGAGCTTAAATATGACGATGAGAACTATTCCAAAGCTTATAAGCAGTATCGTAAGGAATGGGTAGAAGATCATATTGTTTGGATTGTACTTGTTATTCTGGCACTGTTCTTAATCCCGCTTGGATCCGGAAGAATTAAGAGAATCAAGCATGAGATTGACACTGCAGATATTTTCATGAATTTACAGGACGGAGAAAAATAATGGCAGCTATCACAAAAGAGAAATATGATCGATATATTGACTCGCTGAAGTTTGCTCTTTACTGTATCTCACATCCGCTTGACGGATTTTGGGATCTGACACACGAAAAAAGAGGAACCTATGCAGCAGCCAACACCATACTGATTGCTACAGTGCTCATAAGAATATTAAAGCTCAGATATACGAGTTTCATATTCATGACAGTATATTGGGAAGACCTGAACATCTTCTTATACATAGCAAGTATTCTGTTTCCTTTGTCCCTCTGGGTTGTAGGAAACTGGGGATTAACAACGTTGTTTGATGGTAAAGGACGTTTAGGGCAGGTATATATGGCCACATGTTACGCATTTACACCATACCCGCTCATTCAATTCCCACTTATGATCTTTAGTAACTTTGTTACTGTGGATGAAAAAGAGTTTTACGCTATGGTGAGTGCAATATCACTGGTTTGGGCAGCACTCCTTGTTATAGCAGCTATGGGACAGATACACGAGTATTCAGCAGGTAAGAACCTACTTTTTACAGTTGCAACACTTTTTGCAATGCTTGTTATGATTTTCATACTGATGATCTTCTTCAGTATGATATCTCAGGGAGTTTCCTACTTTATATCTCTGGGTAAGGAATTATTGTTCCGACTATAGGAATTACGGATGGGAGCAGACATGAAAGATATGAAGAAAGAGAAAATACGACAGATATTAAAGAGCTTAGCAGCTCCTGTAATAATATGCCTTTTGATATTAGCTGCCGTACTTTTCATAATAAATCATAAAAATTCTAATGATAATGAGGAAGCTATTGTTCCGTATTCTTACGAAGGCGGAGAAGACACGGTAGTCCTTGAGAATGACAAGTTGAAGCTTGAAATGGATCCTTTAACAACACAGTTTACACTGACTGTTAAGGAAACCGGCAAGGTTTGGAGATCAAATCCGGAGAATGCAGCAAATGATACAGTTGCTCTTCCTGAGGAAAAAGCAAATCTTCAGTCTCCTCTCATTATGTCATACGCAGTAGTAACCGGACTTGAGACAACATATGATACGCATACCTACAGTACAGCGAACCAGATTTACAACATTACACAGGATGGTGACTCGTTAAGAGTAGATTATTCACTGGGTGATGTAATCAAAGAATATGTTATCCCTCCGGTAATCACGAAAGATAGTCTTGATGGCTGGCTTTCAAAGATGGATAAGGACGCAGTTAACTTTATCCAGCAGTACTATAAAAAGTACGATATAAACAAGCTTGGCAAAAAGGATAATAAAGACGAGCTACTTGCAAATTATCCGATTCTTGAAAATAACATTATTTATGTCCTTCGTGATAAGACAAAGGAAAATGTTAGAAAGAAGATGGAACAGTCTTTTGCGGATGCAGGATATACATATGATGATTATCTTGCAGATAAAGCACAGGATATGTCAGTAAAGAATTCTGATAAGCCCATCTTTAATGTAAGCGTTGTTTATAAGCTTGAAGGAAATGATCTTGTTGTAGAGATCCCTATGAAGGATCTGAAATATAAGAAGGATTCACCGATCTACACACTTACACCTCTTCCGTACTTCGGAGCAGGCGGCCAGGATGAAGATGGATACATGTTTGTTCCTGAAGGTGGCGGTGCACTGATTAACTTCAATAACGGAAAAGTTTCTCAGAGTAGCTACTACACAAATGTATATGGCTGGGATATGTGTCTGAGCAGAGATGCAGTAGTACATAACACCAGAGCATATTACGGAGTATTTGGTGTATCTGAGGGTGATAATTCCTTTATCTGCACACTTGAAGAGGGTAGTCCTTATGCATCAATTCAGGCAGATATCAGTGGAAAAAATAACAGCTATAATTATGTAAATGCAGTATACAGCATATGTCAGAGAGAACAGTATGATGTAGGTGATATTGCAAACAGTGATGTTTACGAATATGTTCCCAGTCTCCCGGATGAGACACTTACAAGAAGATATACATTCATTAACTCCGGAAGCTATGTAGATATGGCTAAAGAATATGGCACATATTTACAGGATAAATATGGCGATTCTCTTTCAATGAACGATGATACAAGCGCACCTGTTGCAATTGAGATGATAGGCGCAATCGATAAGGTAAAGCAGATTCTTGGAATACCTGTAAAGAGACCTGTTAAGCTCACAAGCTACAAGGAAGCAGCTGATATCATTAAGGATTTGGATGAAAGCGGCGTAGAAAATATGTCAGTAAAGCTTACCGGCTGGTGTAACGGTGGTGTGGATCAGAAATTACTGAAGTCAGCAAAGACCATTGGAGCGCTTGGCAGTAAGAAAGATTTAAAGAACCTTGTAAAAACCGGAGAAGATACCGGAGCTAAGGTATATCTCGATGGAATAACACAGTATGCAAACGATTCTAATCTGCTTGATGGTTTCTTCTCATACAGAGATGCAGCCAAGCTGATCAGTAAGGAACAGGCTAAGCTTTATGATTACAGCCACATAACCTATGCACAGAGAGAAAACTCAGATCATCTGTATTATCTCTTACATACAAATCTTGCAATGAATATTGCAGATAAGTTTGCTGATACAGCAGCATCCTACGGAGCAGGCGTTTCATATCAGGATATGGGTAAAGATCTTTCATCAGATTTCTACAGAAAGAACACTCATAGCAGACAGAGCGTTAAGAGCCTCCAGGAGGAAGAGTTCAAGAAGGTTCAGAGCGAAGGAACTCCCATAATGATCAACATGGGTAATGACTACGCTGTTCCTTATGCAAGCATGGTTACCGGAATGGATTTACGAGGAAGCGAGTATACAATACTTGACCAGTGTGTACCTTTCTACCAGATAGCAGTACACGGTAGAGTTAACTACACAGGAGATCCGGTAAATATCGGTGGCAATCAGGAAAATGAAGTTCTCTACAGCGCAGAATATGGCGCAGGTTTGTACTTTGCATTCATGAATGAAACTTCATTTGCTACACAGAAGACACTCTACACAGATTATTACGGAGCAACCTATTCTGCATGGAAAGATAAGATGGTTGATATCTGCACAAGATATAACAACGAACTTGGACATACTTTCAATCAGGAAATGGTTGATCACGAGAACATTACAGAAGATTTATCCCGCACAGAGTACGCGGATGGAACAAATGTCTATGTAAATTACGGATACAGTGATGCACAGACACCGGACGGAAAGACAGTTCCTGCCAGAGATTATCTGGTTGTCAGATGAGAGGAAATGGTTTTATGGAAAAGCAGATGCAAAAGAAGAAAATAGTTGGACTGCAAAAGAGAAAAGCAAAAGCCGGATATGCATTCATAGCACCTTTTATTATTGGATTTCTGGTATTTATGGTAAAGCCGCTTTGGCAGTCACTTCATATGAGTTTTTGCAACGTCGAACTTGGAGCCGGAGATTTTAAGGAAACATGGGTTGGACTTACCAATTTCATATATGCTTTCAGAGTAGATCCGGAATTCAACAGACTATTGGTTGAAGAGCTCTCAAGAATGATAGTGTATTCACTCGCAATCATAGTATTTAGTTTCTTTGTAGCTCTGATTCTTAATCAGAAGTTCAAGGGACGTGCGCTTGTAAGAGCAATATTCTTCCTTCCGGTTATCCTTTCATCAGGTGTAATCGTAGGACTTGAATCAAACAACCAGCTCATGGCTTCTCTTGCACAGACAATTGAACAGACAACACAGGGCGTTAGCGTAACAGCCGCTCTTGAGAGTGTCCTTCGTACAGCAGGTGTCGGTGTAAGGGCTTATGAAAAGGTATTCGAGGTTATTGATAACATCTATGATGTAGCAATTGCTTCAGGTATCCAGATCATTATCTTCCTGTCAGGACTTCAGAGCATATCATCAAGTATGTATGAAGCAGCTGATATTGAGGGATGTACAAAGTGGGAGAGCCTTTGGAAGATTACTTTCCCTATGATCAGTTCACTTTTCCTTGTTAACTGGTTATACACCGTAGTAGATTTCTGTATGCGTTCCGATAACGGAGTTATTGAGAAGATTCAGAAGGTTATGGTTGAGCAGATGCAGTATGGTAATGCTTCAGCAATGTCCTGGATTTACTTCTTGGTTGTACTAGCATTTGTCGGAATTACATCTCTTGTTATCTCGAAGGGAGTTTATTACTATGACTGATATGGCATTAGCACAGAAAATGAGTGCCAAAGAAAACAAAAAGAATACAAATGTTCACGCAGACAGAGATTTTTGGGAAAGAAACAGACTTTCTGGTGGATATCTCTTACAAAAGCGTATAATGGATATTGGTGTCAGTATCGTAAGATTTATTCTGTTATTCGGAATGTGCTTCATGATCCTGCAGCCCATCTTAAACAAGATCTCTGTAAGCTTCATGACAGAGAAGGATTTATACAATCCTATTGTTATAGCAATACCTGAACATTTCACAACTGAAAACTACAGACTTGCTGCAGAGCTTATGAATTACAGCCAGGCACTTGTTAATTCAATCATTATAGCTCTGACGATAGCAGTGTTACAGATTGCGGTTTGTACACTCGTAGGATATGGATTTGCAAGATTTGATTTCCCGCTTAAAAAGCTTTGGTTTGCAGCAGTTATCCTTGTAATCCTTATTCCGCCGCAGACAATTGCAAGTTCACTTCACTTGCATTTCAGATTCTTCGATGTTTTGGGCCTGGTTAAACTAACTACCGGAAGCACCTTAAACCTCAGAGGTTCGGCAATTCCTTATTACCTTATGAGTGCAGGCTGCATGGGACTTAAGAACGGACTGTACATTTTCATTATCAGACAGTTCTTCAGAGGCCTTCCTGTAGATCTTGAAGAAGCTGCATATGTTGATGGTTGCGGAATGCTTAAGACTTTTGTAAGCATCATGCTTCCTCAGGCTAAGCCGCCTATTACATCATGTTTCCTGTTTGCCTTTGTTTGGCAGTGGACAGACGGATTCTATTCAAGACTGTTCCTTGGAAATACAAAGCTTGTAAGTACCAGCCTTTCCAGAATTATTGATAGTCTTGGTGCATACATTCAGCGTATCAATGGTGTAAAGACAACAATATCGGTTGCATATTCTAACTGTATTCTTGCGACAGGTACTTTGATGATCATCATGCCATTGATTATCCTTTACCTCTTCGCACAGCGTGCATTCGTTGAGAGTATTGCTAATACAGGTATTAAGATGTAAAAAATCTCTTCGCGCAGAAGGAACGGAAGAGTAAAATAATACAATTTTCTTATGGGAATGCCCATTTGCTCTGGCAGCACCCGGGAATGCGCCGGGGCAGATGGCTTCTATATAACAAAAAGGGATACAAATATCTCACTTTCAAAGGAGGAAGAAAATGAAAAGGGCATTAACCAAAAAAGTTACAGCTGCTATTACACTTGCAGCAATGACTATGAGTGCTGTTGGATGTGGCGCAACATCAAATGGTGGCGACGCTACTACAGCAACATCTACAGAGGCAACTGAGGACACAACTGCTACAGAGACAACTGACGAAGCAGCTTCAACAGAAGATGCAGCTGATGCAGATGCTGACGCTGAGACTGCTGATGCAGAAGACGCTGGGGACACAGAAGAGGCAGAATCTTCTGAAGGCGGCGATCTCTATGAAGTAAAGACAGATGCAGATGGTAACCCTATCGATCTCGGCGGTATGGAAATCATCATTCGTGACTGGTGGTCAGGCGACCCGACAGAACCCGCAAACGATTATGAAGAGGCTCAGCAGGAGTACAGAGATTGGGCTCAGGAGACCTACAACTTCACAATCAAGCAGCAGGCTATTTCTGACTGGGGTTCAACACCTGCAGATTTCGTAGACTACGCTACAACAGGTGGCGATGAGAACTATATCTGGATCCTTCGTGATGATCCGGCTATTACATCTGCTATTTCCAGCGGACTTATGTATGATCTTTCAACACTTGATTGCCTTGATTTCAGCAAGGATAAGTTCCAGAGAAACCTGCTCCACGAGCAGTATGGTAAGGATGGTCACATCTATGCTATGTATGCTGGCTATTCAGAGCCCAGAACAGGTGTATATTTCAACAAGAGACTTCTTACAGAAGCTGGTATCGATCCTGAGTCAATTTATGACATGCAGGCAGACGGAACATGGACATGGGATGCTTTCGAAGATCTCCTTTCCAAGGTTCAGCGCGATACAGACAACGATGGTGTTATCGATGTTTATGGTATGACACTTAACGAAGGTGTTATGACAACTGAAGCTATCTTTGCAAACGGTGGTGACATCGTAGGTAAGGATGCAAGCGGTAAGTACACATATGATCTTGAGAGCCCTGAGACACTTGAAGCTCTTGAGTGGACAGTAAAGATCTTCTCTAACTACGATGCAGAGAAGGCTAATCCTGAGGGAGCTGAGTGGGATTACTACAAAGAGCAGTTCCTTAACGGTCAGGCAGCTTTCCTTGTAGAGGATGAGTACGCAGGATGCCCTGGTAACTTCCTTGAGGATATGACTGATGAAGTTGGTTTCGTAATGTTCCCTAAGGGACCTAAGGGTAAGAATTACATCAACGTATGGACAAACAACCCGGTTGCAATTCCTGCTTGCTATGATGCTGACAAGGCTTGGAAGCTTGCATTCGCTTGGGATCTTTGGACAAACCAGCCTGAAGGCTATGAGGACTTCAATGGTAACATCTCAACAGCACGTAACGGTATCTTCGATACAAGAGCTGTTGACGAGACAATCACAATGATGACTCAGCCTGAGTACGGCACAATTGCTTACCACGGCATGATTCCTAACATGAACATTGGTTCAGACTTCATCTGGAACATCACACCTGATTGTGTTGTTTCTGAGCAGGTTGAAGCTATTGCTGATACATGGAAGGCTTACATTGATGAGGCAAATAAATAATATCTGCTTAACCAGATAAGTAGAGAATTTGAGGGGCGGCTTTGAATGGTCGCCCCTTTTTTAATCCAATTTGCGCGAGCGTAGGGATTTCGCGAGAGAAAAGCTATTTTCAGTAAAAATGGAGAAATAAGTTATGAGTAACAAGGTTAAATTTCATCTTCCGGGATTACGCTATAATTTCCCGTTAAACATGTTTTGGATAAGCATGATGGAGCAGCATCCTGAATATTTCAGAGAAGGAGTGGAGATTGCATCATTTTTTGGAGCATTTCCCCTTGCATTGTGGAACGGAGGACGTTTTTTAGGAAACGATCAATGTGATGCAGGATTTGTAAAAAATGTTGTAAAAACTATAAATTCAAAGGGAATACCAATCAGATATACCTTTACTAATCCGCTTCTTACCGAGGAAGATTTGGATGATCCTTTCTGCAATTTCTGTATGGAAGTTGGCGATAACGGAATGAATGAAGTCCTTGTCTTTTCAGAGATTTTGGAGAAATACCTGAGGGAAAAATATCCTTCATATCATTTCAACAGTACTACCTGTAAAGAGATTCGTGATGTTGAGTCACTTAATCAGGAGATGGAAAAGGACTATAAATACGTAGTTCTTGATTACAATTTAAATAATAAGTGGGATTTACTTAAAGAGGTTGAGCACAAAGAGAAGCTTGAAGTGCTTATAAACGCCTGCTGTGTACCGGATTGCAAGCGCAGAGGAGACCACTACAAAAATATAGCTATAAATCAGAGAACAACCCTTGAGAACAGAAAACTTCCCAAGGATAAACAAAAGCCCATAAAGCCCTGGACCTGCGAATATGGCGACAAAAACTGTATTTATACGATTCAGGAGTATTCCACATTTGTTTCTCCGGAAATGATCTGGGAGAAATATGTGCCTATGGGTATAAATAACTTCAAGATAGAAGGTAGAACAGGAAATCTGTTTTCACTTATAGAAACCTATAGTTTTTACATGCTTAAGCCTGAGAAGGTTGGTGAAGCAAGACTGCTCCTTCTCAGAAATCTTGAAAGCTCAGGAATAATAACCGTTAACAAACCAAGACCCGGCAGATGGCCGTGATATAAGATTATAGGAAGAGTAGATATATAATTTATGCTTTTTCAGAGAGAGTAGATATATAGTTTTATGCCCTTTAAGAGAGAGTAGATATATAGTTTTATGCCCTTTAAGAGAGAGTAGATATATAGTTTTATGCCCTTTCAGAGAGAGTAGATATATAATTTTATGCCTTCCCCTTGGGGGGAAGGTGTCAGCGAAGCTGACGGATGAGGGGATTCAGCCATCAGCAGAAAGAGGAGACCATGAGTACAGAAGAAAGAAAGGGACCTGTAGCCCCTAAAGACCCTACTAGGAAAAGACCATATTTTTACATAATGCAGGATAAGCAGATATTTGCTGCACCACAACCCGATGGAAGAGGAATTCAGTTCATTTATGAGGATATGGGCAGACTTCCGGATTCAGCAAAGCTTCAGGGTAATGTAACTGATGAAAACATCCTTAATATGCTCACAACAGCAGAAGGCTTTAGAAAGCTTGTGCACAGTATTGGAGTGTCTGTAACCGAAGAAACCAGAAAAGAAGAGGTTACTTTTGTACTTCAGATGTATGGACAGAATCAGGGGGATCCCGCAACAACAGTAAGCAAGAGGTTTGTGGCTGACGGATCAGAGCAGGTCATTGACCTTACAGATATTGCCTGGTGCGAGACTGATAAGGTTCCGGGACAGATCAGATTTGAATATGACAGATCAGGTATTCAGTCAATGGTTGACGTATGCCTTTATTTAAACGATGGCTATGAAGCACCGGAACAGATTACAGACAGTGCTATAGATTTTGAGTCAGATGCTTATAAGCAGATGATACACAGATCTATTATGCAGAAGGGTAACCTGGAAAGACTTCATAAGGTTACCGAAAAGGCAAAAAGGGGAGAGGATGTTACACTTTCCTTTATCGGAGGCTCCATAACACAGGGAGCTGGTGCTATTCCGATTCATAAAAAATGCTATGCGCGTATTTACGCGGATGCTTTTGAGGAAAAATATGCGAATGGCGGAAAAGTAAACCTTATTAAGGCAGGAGTGGGTGGAACTCCTTCTGAGCTTGGCATGATCCGTTTTGAGAGAGATGTACTTCGCGATGGTAAGGAAAAACCTGACCTTATCGTAATAGAATTTGCTGTTAATGATGAGGGTGATGAGACAAAGGGCGTATGCTATGAGAGCCTGGTAAGAAAATGTCTGGCACTTCCCTGGAAACCCGCTGTTGTGCTTTTATTTGCAGTATTTTCATATGACTGGAACCTTCAGGACAGACTATCTCCCATCGGTGAGAGATATGAGCTTCCCATGGTAAGTGTGTTAGATGCGGTATCTCCCCAGTTTGGACTTATGCCGGGAGAAGGCAGAATTATATCTAAAAAGCAGTTTTTCTATGATATCTATCATCCAAGTAATTATGGCCATATGGTGATGCGTGACTGCCTGATGGACATGACAGACGAGGCTGATAAATGCACAGAGTTCGCAGAAGAGGGCAATCTTCTTGATAGAGAGCCTGTTCTCGGGGCTGATTTTGAAAAGGTATACCTTATTGATAGTAAGGACCTTAGCAGTGCTGAGGTATCAGTAGGTGCATTTTCAGGTACTGATAAGATGCTGCAGATGGTCGAGATGGACAGCGAGGTTGTGCCTGTAGCGGAGTTCCCTAACAACTGGTACTACGATGGAAGCTCGGATAATCCGGTGCCATTCCGAATGAAAATCAGCTGTAAGAAGCTACTTATCGTGAATAAAGACTCAGGGGAACATGATTTTGGAACGGCAGAAGTATTTGTGGATGGTAGGAAAGTATTGGATGTGGATCCGCATGTAAATGGCTGGACTCATTGCAATCCGCTCATTATTCTGAACGGACCTGAAGCATCACTTCACGAGGTAGAGGTACGTATGACAAAGGGTGATGAGAGAAAGAAGTTTACTATTCTTGGATTTGGTGTTGTATGATTTGAGTCGGACAAAGTACACATCAAGACATCATGCTAATATGATGTCTTGATGTCAATAATGTTCTATCAAGTACAGGAGATAAATAAATGAATAATACTTCATGGACTCAGCTATGGCTGGATTACGAAAAAAAGAGGGGAAAAGTAAGTTTAGACAAAGATAACATAGCCGTTCTGATTGATGGATTTACAGAGAATAACAGGATTATCAAAAGTATTAAGAATGAGCTTTTAAAAGCCTTTAAGGGTCTTTATGGGAAGGAAATTCTTTTTGCTGAAAAAGAAAGTAGCATAGATGAGAGTACCTATAGGATAGCTATTACAAAAAGCGAAAATATGGCTTCAGAGGGCTATCTTATTGATGCAGAAGACAAAGGTATAGTGATTAATGCTTCTGACGAAAATGGAGCCTTATACGGCGTTTTTCATGTGATTCGTGAACTTATGCGCGGAACTAAACTCAGAGAGATCAAGGCTGAGTGTAAACCTTCCAATCCTCTTAGAATGATGAACCACTGGGATAATATGGATGGCAGCATTGAGCGAGGCTATTCCGGAAGATCATTCTTTTTCGAAAATGACAACTTTTATATCAATGACAGAACACGTGATTATGCCAGGATGATGGCAAGCACCGGAATAAATGGCATAGTAATTAACAATGTTAATGTTAAGGATGCAGCTACTGATCTTATCACAGACAGATATTTCTTCAGAGTGGCAGAGTTATCCGAGTTGTTTGCTGATTACGGTATTAAGTTATATCTTTCACTTAATTTCGCATCACCCATTGAGCTGGGGGGATTAAAAGTATGCGATCCTCTTGATGAAGAAGTGATTAAATGGTGGGATGAAAAGTTTGCCGAAGTGTACAAGAATGTTCCTCTTCTTGGGGGATTCCTTGTAAAGGCAGATTCTGAGGGAAGACCCGGACCATTTACCTACGGCAGAAACCAGGCAGATGGTGCAAATATGCTTGGAAAGGCGATTGCTCCTTATGGTGGAATTATAATCTGGAGATGCTTTGTCTACAATTGCACTCAGGATTGGAGAGACCGCAAAACAGACCGTGCCAGAGCCGGCTACGATTACTTTAAGGGATTGGATGGAGAATTCCTTGATAACGTCATTTTACAGATAAAGAACGGCCCTATGGACTTCCAGATAAGAGAACCTGTTTCACCCCTTATCGGAGGCCTTACGAAGACAAATCAGATGCTTGAGGTACAGATAGCTCAGGAGTACACAGGACACCAGATAGATTTATGTTACCTGATGCCTATGTTCAAAGAGGTTCTGGATTTTAAGACATATTGTAGTAAGGACAAGGATACGGTTGCAGACGTAGTAAGCGGAAGAACTTTTGGTAACAAGCTTGCGGGAATGGCGGCTGTTATAAACACAGGAGATGATACAAACTGGACAGGTAACTATCTTGCAGCGGCTAATCTTTACGGCTTTGGCAGACTTGCCTATAACACGGAATTGTCTTCAGAGGAAATAGCAAGAGAGTGGGTACAGATGACATTCAATCTTATTGAAGATGAAACTGACAAACTGGTTTCCATGCTCCTGAATTCCAGAGGGATTTATGAAAAGTACACAAGTCCTCTTGGAATTGGATGGATGGTTACACCGCATGATCACTATGGCCCCAGTGTAGACGGATATGAGTATTCAAGATGGGGAACCTATCACAGAGCAGATCATCTTGGAATCGGTGTAGACAGAACAGATAAAGGTACGGATTATGCTCATCAGTATTATCCTGAAAATGCTGAGAGCTACAATGATCCGGACAAGTGTCCTGAGGAGCTTTTACTGTTTTTCCATCATATAGCCTATGATAGAAAACTGGGGGATGGCAGAACGCTCATCCAGTACATCTATGATAGCCATTTTGAAGGAGAAGCTGAAGCAGAGGAGCTTTACGAGACCTGGAAAGGCATGGAAGCTCATGTGGAGCCTGAGGTTTTTGCATCAGTATGTCACAGATTTGAGATGCAGATAGCAAATGCTAAAGAATGGCGAGATCAGGTTAACTCATATTTTTACAGAAAGAGCGGTATCCCTGATGAAAAGGGAAGAGAGATATTTTAATAAGGGTTACGTTATTGTTTGCTCGGCTATATGAGAAGGGGTTCATAATAGCTGCTCAAATGAGGAAAGGTATGGTATGAACAGACAAGAAGCAAGAGAAAGAGCAAAAGAGCTCGTCAGTAAGATGACTGTGGAGGAAAAGGCCTCCCAGCTTAAATTTGATGCTCCGGCAATAGACAGGCTGGGGATTCCTGCATATAACTGGTGGAATGAGGCACTTCACGGTGTTGCCCGTGCAGGCACTGCAACAATGTTCCCTCAGGCCATCGGACTTGCAGCTGCATTTGATGAAGAGCTCATGGAATGTATTGGTGAGATTACTGCAATTGAGGGACGTGCAAAGTACAATGAGCAGTCAAAACGTGGGGACAGAGATATCTATAAGGGATTAACTTTCTGGGCTCCCAATGTAAATATATTCCGTGATCCCAGATGGGGAAGAGGACATGAGACTTATGGTGAAGATCCTTTCCTTACAAGCAGACTTGCGGTTCCTTTTGTAAAAGGAATGCAGGGTGACGGTGAATATTTAAAGGCAGCTGCATGTGCAAAGCATTTTGCGGTACACTCAGGACCTGAGGGTGAGCGCCATCACTTTAATGCAATTGCATCCAAGAAGGATTTGGAAGAGACTTACCTTCCTGCATTTGAAGCTTGCGTAAAAGAGGCAAATGTAGAAGCTGTCATGGGTGCTTACAACAGAACAAATGATGAGCCCTGCTGTGCTAATGAGGAATTGATGAATGGATACCTCCGTGGAAAATGGGGCTTTGAAGGTCACTATGTATCAGACTGCTGGGCAGTGCGTGATTTCCATGAAAATCACAAAGTAACAGGAGCTCCGGAGGAGTCAGTAAAGCTTGCTCTTGAGACAGGCTGTGATCTTAACTGCGGATGCACCTACCAGAAGGTTATGAATGCATATCGTGCTGGAATGCTTGATGAGAGCGTAATCACAGCTTCCTGTGAGCGCCTCTTTACCACAAGATTCCTTCTTGGAATGTTTGATGAGACAGAGTATGACAAGATTCCTTATACAGTAGTAGAGTGCAAGGAGCACCTGGATGTTGCTCACAGAGCAGCAGCTGAAAGTATGGTTCTTCTGAAAAATGACGGACTTTTACCGCTTAATAAGGAAAAGATCGGAACCATCGGAGTAATTGGTCCTAACGCTAATTCAAGATCTGCCCTTGTAGGAAATTACCATGGCACATCATCAAGATATGTAACTGTTCTTGAAGGCATCCAGGACTATGTTTCGGAGAATACACGAGTTATGTATTCCGAAGGATGTGATCTTTGGAAGGAAAATGTAAGCGGTCTTGCGGATCCCAATAAGCCTGACAGAATGTCAGAAGCACTTACTGTTGCTGAATATTCTGATGTTGTGGTAGTTGTTGTGGGCCTTGATGAGACTCTTGAGGGAGAGGAAGGCGATACAGGTAACCAGTTTGCTTCCGGCGATAAGATTGATCTTAATCTTCCTTTGTCACAAAGACAGCTCCTTAAAGCCGTTTTAGATGCAGGAAAGCCTACAGTAGTCATTAACATGTCAGGTAGTGCAATTAACCTTTCTGAGGCTCAGAACAAGGCAGGTGCAGTACTACAGACCTGGTATCCCGGTGCAAGAGGAGGAAAAGAGGTTGCAAAGGTACTGTTTGGTGAGCTTTCACCTTCAGGCAAGCTCCCTGTAACATTTTATAAGTCATCTGCGGATCTTCCGGATTTCAGGGATTATTCCATGAAAAACCGTACCTACAGATACTTTATGGGAGAGGTTCTGTATCCTTTCGGATATGGTCTTACCTACGGAGATTGCAGTGTTAAGAGCCTGGTAGTAGAGCCAAATGATCAGGGTAACGTTAAAAGCGAGTTTAGTAAGGCGGATGGCACTGAGTTCCAGGGAGTTATTGTGAAGATAACATTAACTAACAACGGATCTGTTGCAACAGATGATGTTGCACAGCTTTACATCAAGGATACCGGTTCACAGTACTCGATTCCAAATCCCTGCCTTTGCGGATTTAAGAGAGTTCATCTTGAGCCGGGAGAGGAGAAAGAAGTAACTATATCAGTTGATGCAAGAGCGTTTACTTCTGTTGATGGTGATGGCAATAGAAAGATTTTCAGTGATTCCTTCCGTATCTATGCAGGTGTTTCCCAGCCTGATAGCCGCTCGGAGGAGCTTACAGGACATAAGTGCGTGTTTGAGGATGTAAAGATCTGATTTTCCTTGTAGGCAGGATGAGTTAATTTGTCATATTAGATCATAAAGGTGCCATTTTTGCCATGAAAATGGTACCTTTTTTGATTTTATGGGCGTATAGTTGAATGATATATATACAACATAAAAAGGGAGAATATTATGAAAAGAAAAGTAATGGCATTACTGCTTGCGACGGCATTGTTGGCAACAACCGCTTGCGGTGGGAGCGGAGCAAATTCAGAAAAGACAACAAGTACAGAAAGTGTTGAAAAAACAGAAGATACAGAAAGTAGCGCGGCTGTAAGCGAAGAGGCAGAAGATAACAGTTCTGAGGAAGTATTAGATGCAGAAACTGAAAAATCTGAGGATGAATCTGAAACTGAAAATACCGAAGAATCAGATGGTAACAACACAGAAGAAACAACAGAAAAGACAGAGGAAGAACCAGAATCCGAAACAACATCTTCTGACAATTCAACCGGGGAGGACGATATGACACAGACCCCTGCATGGGAAATAGTAAGCCAGATGACAATCGGCTGGAATTTAGGAAATACCTTGGATGCACATGAAGATAGCATCAAAATCACAGATGCACCTTCGAAGCAGGAAACCTGCTGGGGAAATCCCGAGACCACACAGGAAATTATTGATGCGGTTTTGGATCTTGGCTTCAATACAATAAGAATACCGATAACCTGGAAGGCACATATTGATGAGAATAACAACATAGATCCTGCATGGATGGACAGAGTCCAGGAGGTAGTTGATTACGCATACAATAAGGGGGCTTTCGTAATTATCAACGTTCATCATGAGGACTGGAACTATCCTTACTACGATAATCAGGATGCTGCATCTGAGAAGCTGGCTGCTATCTGGACACAGGTCTCAGAGAGATTCAAGGATTATGATACACACCTTATTTTCGAGCTTCAGAATGAACCCAGAAAAGTTGGCACAGATCTTGAGTGGAATGGCGGTGATAAAGAGGGAAGAGAAGTAGTAAATGCTGTAAATATGGCAGGTTATGAAGCAATAAGAGCATCCGAAGGAAACAATAAGAACCGCCTTATCATGTTCCCCGGCTACGCTGCCAGCAATCAGACCAACTGTCTTATGGCAATAAAGCTTCCTGAAAATGATGACTGTGTTGCAGTTTCTGTTCATTCCTACACACCTTACGAATTTGCTCTTCAGATTCCCGGAAGAACAACCTATGACAATGATCATGGTGATCTGGACAGACTCTTAACAGATATAAACAGAATCTTTTTCTTCAAAAATGTTCCTGTTATCATCGGAGAATTTGGCGCAATGAATAAGGATAATGAATCTGAGAGAGCAGAATGGGTAAGCTATTTTCTTAAAAAAGCAAGAGAGATGAACATTCCATGTATCTGGTGGGACAACGGACAGTTTGACGGAAGCGGTGAGAATTTTGGAATAATCGACCGCAGGACACTTGAAGTTCCGTATCCTGATTTGATTAAGGCAATTCAGGAATACAAATGAAGGGATAAAACAATGGAAGAACAGAATTTTAGGAAAAATCCGATAATTACTGATATCTACACAGCAGATCCCGCTCCTACGGTATATGGGGATACTCTTTATCTCTATACCACACATGACGAGGATGAGCTGATAAATGATTTTTACACCATGAAGGACTGGAGATGCTTTTCTACAAAGGATATGGTGAACTGGACAGATCATGGTGTGATTTTTTCACTTGATGACATCGCATGGGCTGATGACAGGGCATGGGCGCCTCAGGCCATTGAAAGAAATGGAAAATATTATTTGTACTGTCCTGTTCATAAACGAAATGGAGGGATGGCGATTGCAGTGGGAATATCTGACAACCCGGCAGGTCCGTTTAAGGATCTGGGACACCCTCTTGTTGATGAAGGGGATTGGAATGATATAGACCCGACGGTTTTCATAGATGATGACGACCAGGCATATCTTTACTTCGGTAACCCCGAGCTTAGATACGTACTTCTTAATGAAGATATGATTTCATATGATAAGGAAATCGGAGTGGTTAAGATCCCCATGACGGAGGAATCCTTTGCAAAAGGAAGCCATGATACCGGGACATCCTATGGCGAAGGCCCGTGGTTTTATAAAAAGAATGGTATATACTATATGGTATATGCTGCATTTGGAGTAGATAAAAGGGATGAACATCTGGCATATTCTACATCAGATTCACCGACAGGACCCTGGAAATATGGTGGAATTCTTATGACGGAAGAAGGTGGTGTCTTTACAAATCATCCGGGAATCGCAGATTTTAAAGGACATTCTTATCTGTTTTATCATACCGGTGACCTTCCGGGTGGAAGCCTGTTCCACAGAAGTGTATGTGTTGCGGAATTTAAATACAATGAAGATGGCTCGATTAATACGATACCAAAGTGTGACGGAGTAGAAAAAATCAAGTGAATATACACCCTGTTATCATTGATACAATGGTAATGGGGTGTTTTTTTATATATTAGGAAATTCCTCCGGATTTCCTAATATATAAAAAACGCTCCGCTATGGATGCGCACTCGCGCGTATGGTATTTGTTGCATAAATGCAACCGCGCTCGGCGCGAGCATGTTGCAAGCAACATGCTTTTTCATGTGAACAATTCTGCAGGATAATGTCCGTAAACGAACAGAGAGCTTCTTGCAGAAAAAGGCTTTAAATAAAGCGGCATAAAAATATCCCCGATACTATTTTGATATGGTATCGGGGATATTATATAAATTAAATTTTTATCGATTCTGCTGTGTATCGTTGGTGGAGAAGGTAGCTTGAGCATTGGCTTGCCTTAATGCTGCGACTGGATCTGCACCACGGGTCTGTTTTGTACTTTGGAGCATTCCACCGCCGACAGCGTCAAGATCATCATCTGATAAACGATTATTTTTATCTAATTCATTAGCATTTTTAGCTTCCATTACAATACCTCCTTTTTATGAGTAACTTAAGTTGATGTTTTATTCTTTTACATATATATACGATTCAGATATTCAAATGGCGACATATTTGAAAAAATTTTCAGTAAAAAAATTTTTTATTAAAAATGTCGCATTTTCATAGCCATATTCGTATATAAATATAAAAGAACAGATCAGGAGGTGGCATTGAATGGGATGAAGGATATAGAGTATATTTTTAAAAACGCCAAGTTTTCTGATGATGGACACAAATCACGATTGCATGAAGAACTTTTTAATGACAAAATAGTTTCATATAAAAGAAATAATAATGGAGGTAAATATATGTCAGATGATAAGAATCTTTCCAATACACCATTAGGTAATGAATTAACCGACGATGATCTTGATAATGCTGCAGCCGGTGTTTTTTTTGCCAGTCTGGGTGGTGGACCAAGTATTGCAAATACTTCAAGGATCGCAACAAAATTAGGATGCGCACCCCTTGGTTCAAATCAGGCAAAAGGATCTAATGCGATATTTATTCAGGGACAGAATAATCAGGCGAATACACTTTCAGGTGGACCGGGTCCGAATCCGGATGGTACTACAATTTGCTGAAAACTTAATATTTGATTTTTGTAAAACCTTGCCATTCATTACCGGCAAGGTTTTATTTTTGCATAATTGTTTTGGAAACCATAAATTTTTTTATGAAATATTCCTACATAATTTATAAATTTGATCAGGGGATAGGGTAAAATGAAAGTGGTGATTTATGGTGAAGGAGGTTATTCCAATGGCTGAAAATTCCATATTTAGAAATAAGAGTATAGAGAGAGTTTCGTCTCCTGAACAACTTAATGACTATATTCAGGTTACAACACCTTCAGTCTGGATTATTCTGCTTGCAGTAATAATTCTTATTGTAGGGATGCTTATATGGGGAATTTTTGGAGAGATTCATGTAAAAACCGAACAGGGTGAAAAGGTAGTGGCGCCTATTACAACAATTCTTGAATGATAAAGGAATGACAAACTATATGGAAAAGGGGAGTAATAGAAAAATTAAATCTCCGGTGACAGGTGGGGTTGCAAAGGTCCCTGTAGTAATGCAGATGGAGGCCTTAGAATGTGGTGCCGCTTCACTTACCATGATATTGGCATACTATGAAAAATGGATTCCGCTTGAGCAGGCCAGAGAGGATTGCGGAATATCACGTGACGGTTCAAAAGCAGGTAATGTCGCAAGAGCCGCCAGATCTTATGGGCTGGAAGCACAGGGCTATCGCTTTGAGCCGGAGGAGTTAAAAGAAAAGGCTTCATATCCCTGTATTGTTCACTGGAATTTCAATCATTTTATAGTTCTAAAGGGCTTTAAAAACGGGCATGCTTACATAAATGATCCCGCAAGAGGTGACGTAGTTCTTACGGAAGAAGAATTTGATGAAGGCTTTACAGGTGTGACTTTGCTGTTTGCGCCCGGAGAGAGTTTTGAGCCATCAGGCAAGAAAAAAAGCATGGCTGATTTTGCCAAAAAGAGGATGGAGGGTACAGGTAAGGCCTTTGCTTTTGTTGCGATAACTACAGGTACAGCTTCATTGTGCCTTTTAATAACTGCGGGACTGGCTAAATTTTTTATGGATTACCTGCTTACAGGTAATAATCCCAATATGGTAGTTCCATTCCTCGTGGTTATATCCCTTGTTGCGGCTATTCAGATCATAGTTCAGTGGATCTGTGCTATTTATTCTTTAAGGATAAGCGGTAAATTTGATGCAGTGGGTAATGCCACATATTTTTGGCATGTTCTAAGACTCCCTATGAGATTCTTTTCACAGAGAATGGCAGGCGACATTGAACAGAGGAGACTTACAAATGCGGTCATTGCCAATCTTTTGGTAAATACCTTTGCTCCTCTTATTATTAATGCCGCAATGCTTGTATTCTATCTGATTTTCATGATTAATTATTCAGTAGTAATGACGCTTATCGGGGTGAGTGCAATAATCGTTAATCTGTTAGTTTCTCAACTGATAAGTGATAAGCGTGTTAATATTACGCGTGTTCAGATGAGGGATGCAGCGAAGCTCTATTCAACAACGGTGTCCGGAATAGAGATGATAGAGACCATAAAAAGCAGTGGTGCAGAAAATGGATTTTTCCGTAAGTGGTCCGGATTTCAGGCAAGTGTTAATGCTCAGAATGTGAAGCTTGAAAAGCTTAATGCCTATTTTGGAAAACTGCCGGTTATAGTTATGAATCTGACAAATAATCTAATATTGATAATCGGCGTCTATTATGTCATGACCGGTAAGTTTACTGCAGGTACAGTTATTGCTTTTCAGGGACTTTTTGCACAGTTTCTCGGGCCTGCTCAGTCCTTTGTAAATGCGGGACAGAGCCTTCAGGAGATGCGTACCGAAATGGAACGTATTCAGGATGTTATGGAATATCCGCTGGATCCGGCTGTGGAGAAGCCTGCTGCGGTTAAGTCTGCGGATGAGAGTAAAGCAAAACTTTCTGGACGGCTGTCAATGCGTGACATATCATTTGGCTATTCAAAGCTTTCTCCGCCACTTATTCAGAATTTTAATCTGGAATTACAACCCGGGAAAAGTGTGGCCTTTGTAGGTGGATCAGGCTGTGGTAAAAGTACCTTAAGTAAGCTCATTTCGGGGTTGTATCAGCCTTGGAGCGGGGAGATACTTTTTGATGGAAAACCCATGGATGAGATAGACAGAGAGGTATTTACCGGTTCTGTTGCTGTTGTCAATCAAGAAGTAATTCTCTTTGAGGACACTATTGCCAATAATATAAAGATGTGGGACCAGTCCATCGAGGATTTTGAAATGATACTTGCTGCCAGAGATGCGCAGATTCATGATGATGTGATGCAGCGAGATGGCGGATATCAGTACAAGCTTACAGAAGGCGGACAGAATTTTTCCGGTGGACAACGCCAGCGTCTTGAGATAGCAAGAGTTCTGGCTCAGGATCCAACCCTGATAATTATGGATGAGGCAACAAGTGCTCTTGATGCACAGACAGAATACAACGTAGTAAAGGCAATCAAAGACAGGGGAATTACCTGTGTGGTAATAGCTCACAGACTTTCCACCATTCGCGATTGTGATGAAATTATTGTCCTTGATCATGGCGAGGTTGTGGAGAGAGGCACTCACAGTGAGCTTATGGCGAACGGCGGCGTATATTTGCAACTTGTAGCGAGTGAGTAGTCCCCTCCTCCGTCAGCTTCGCTGCCACCTTCCCCCCAAGGGGAAGGCAAAAAAGATAAACATAAAGCCTTCCCTTATGGAGGGAGGAAAAGAAGATAAACATAAAGCCTTCCCTTATGGAGGGAGGAAAAGAAGATAAACATAAAGCCTTCCCTTATGGAGGAAGGAAAAAAAGATAAACATAAAGCCTTCCCCTTGGGGGGAAGGTGGCACGAAGTGCCGGATGAGGGGAAAAGGAGTCCTATGAACTGGTTTGATGAACAAATAGAGCATAGAGAAAATGCCGACATGGATGCCTTCGAAGATTCATGTCTTCGCATCGCGGGCTCCGTCATGGGGAAAAAACTAACGGCAGCGTTGCATGACGAGAGAGAACAGACAAAGGATGCAATAGGTGAAATCCTAAAATATTACCATGTGGCACCCCGTGAAATTCCGGAAAAACTCAAAACCATCGATGAAATTCTTGAATATCTCCTAAGACCTTACGGCATTATGACGCGAGAAGTAACCTTAAGGAAAGACTGGAGAAAAGACGCATCAGGTGCCATGCTGTCTACTGTAAAAGGGACAGATAAAGCTGTCGCGCTCATACCCACAGGGATGTCAGGCTATAGATATACGGATCCTGAAACAGGAAAGAAGATGAAGGTAAAGAACGCTTCCGAAAGCCTCATTTCAGAAGTGGCAATTGCCTTCTATAAGCCATTTCCATTAAGAAAAATGGATGGCATGGATCTATTTAAATATATTTTGGAAAATGTTGACAGAGGGAGCCTTAATGCCTACATATTGTTTGCGATTATAGCTGCAGTTATAGGAATGGTGATTCCTGTTCTCAGTAAAAGCCTGCTTGCAGATGTGGCAGTATCTACAAACGTTATGGCACTTATAGCCATTGCAGTTTTTATGCTAAGCGCTTCTCTTAGCAGTCTCTTGTTTGGTACTGTGCGAGATCTCTTTCTGCAGCGTATTGCCCTAAAACTTGATACAAACGTGCAGGCAGCAACCATGATGAGGATCTTGACACTCCCGGGCAGATTTTTTAAGGATTATGCCTCAGGAGATCTGTCCTCCCGCGCTGAGTATATGAATATTCTGGTGACGCAGTTGGTAAGTATCGGGCTGTCTACAGGGATTACGGTTCTGTTATCTTTTGTTTATATTATTCAAATCTTTTCGTTTACTCCTTCGCTTGCGATTCCGGCGCTTACAGTGACGCTGCTTGTAATTATAGTGACTGTAATCGCTGTTCTTGCGGCGTCCAGGGTAAACCGTATTCAAATGGAGCTTGCGGTAAAAGAGAGCGGCCTTGCTTATGCATTGGTTTCGGGAATAGAGAAGATTAAACTGTCGGGAGCGGAGAGAAGAGCCTTTGCGAAATGGGGAAGAGCATACTCAGAGCAGGCCATATACAAATACGATCCGCCATTACTCGTAAAGACCAGCACTGTTTTGACAACAGCCATTTCGCTTGTGGGAACAATCGTAATATATGGGATTGCAGTAAAAACTCATGTGAATATCCCTGAATATTATGCATTTAATGCGGCATTTGGCATGGTAAACGGGGCATTTGTAGTATTTTCTCTCATGGCTGCAAGTATAGCCCAGATTGACCCGATTTTGAAGATGGTACGCCCCATTATGGAGGCTGAACCTGAGATATCTGAAGACAAGCCTGTAATAGATAAACTCACCGGAAATATTGAACTCAGTAACGTGTTTTTCAGATACAGTGATGATATGCCGCCTGTAATTGATAATTTAAGTCTTAAAATAAAATCCGGACAATACATAGCGATTACAGGGAAAACCGGGTGTGGAAAATCGACACTTATGCGAATTTTGCTGGGATTCGAGGTTCCACAGCGAGGAGCGGTTTATTATGATGGAAAAGACCTTAAGTCCATTGACTTAAAGTCTCTTAGAAGCAGAATTGGAACAGTAATGCAGAGTGGATCACTTTTTATGGGTGACATATACTCAAATATAGTGATTTCGAAACCTGAGCTTACGCTTGATGAGGCTTGGGAGGCCGCTGAGCTTGCAGGTATGGCAGATGACATACGTGCAATGCCAATGGGAATGTTTACCATGATTGCTGAGGGCTCCGGAGGAATATCCGGTGGGCAAAAACAGAGACTAATGATAGCCAGAGCCATTGCACCAAAGCCCAGGATTCTTATGTTTGACGAGGCCACCAGTGCACTTGATAACATAACACAGAAACAGGTATCGGATTCACTGGAATCCCTTAATTGTACAAGAATTGTGATTGCACATCGCCTTTCTACGATAAAACATTGTGATAGAATCATTGTCCTTGATAGTGGTAAAATTGTAGAAGATGGAACCTATGATGAATTAATAGCTAAAGACGGCTATTTTGCAGAACTTGTTAAGCGCCAGCAGGTAGAAGAAAATGATGGATAAACCGACATTTGAAGAAATCTATCTTTCCTGCTATGACAGGGTGTACAAGATAGTATATATGCGCATTCTGGACAGGGAGAATACCGAGGATATTGTACAGGAAGTGTTCATAAAAGCAATGAATGCTTATGAGCGATTTGATCCGGAAATAGCCTCGCCATCTACCTGGCTTTCCAGAATTGCGGCCAATTCGGTGACCGATTACTTAAGAAAAAATGCAAAACAGGACATAATATCCTTTGATGAATATGTGGAGTCAGGATATGAAACCGGGGTCGAGGACAAAGAGCTTCTTAACCTCACGGATGAAAATGCAAGATACGCCTATACTATTTTAAAAGATTTGAAAGATTCGGAAAGGGAACTGCTTATGCTCCGATACGGAATGGAGCTATCTTATGGGGAAATTGCAGAGCATATCGGATCAAATGAAAAGGCTATTGCAAAACGTATGGAAAGACTGCTGGAAAAATGCAAAAAGATTGCTGAAGAACAGATAAACACTTGATTATTAATAATAAGTAGATAAAATATTAAGCAAGTATCAGCTTTCTATAAAAAAAGCATAAACACTGGTTTTGCACTAATCAATTATGATAAAATACGATTATTCACACAATATCGTGTTTATAAATGAGGGGGAAGGAATGATGTGTAAGATGAGAAGGTTTTTATCAGTGGCGTTGTTGGCTGTTTTGGTATTAACGACTTTACGTTTACCTGCTAAGGCAGACGGATTTGATGCCAATTTTTACGCAAAAAAGTATCCGGATGTAGTTGCGGTCGTAGGAAATGACCCCGCAGCTCTTTATAATCATTATGTTACCTATGGGGCAAAGGAAGGCAGATCACAGAATCAGGCAGAGGATACTGCAAAGTACCAGGCTATTCTGGATGGACAGGCTCCGGCTCCTGCCGCAGCACCGGCAGCTCCTGCAGCACCTGCGAATCAGCCGGTAAACGGACTTCCCTACAGCACCTACGTGGACATTGATCTGGCTGCTCAGACAATGACCTATTATGAAAATGGTCAGGTTGCACTGCAATCACCTATAGTTTCCGGAAATCCTAACCGTGGTAACGGAACACCTACCGGAACATACACGATTCAGTCCCATATTGCCGGAAAACGCCTTATAGGACCCACCTGGAATGTATGGGTTGACAGATGGATGCAGTTTACTCCTAATCCTTGCCATATTGGACTTCATGATGCAAGTTGGAGAAGTTCTTTTGGCGGAGAAATCTATAAGTCAAACGGATCTCACGGATGTGTTAATCTTCCGCACGATGTTGCAGTTGCTCTTTTTGACAGAGTAAATGTCGGAACACCGGTAGTTGTTCACTGATATATTTTATGCAAAAAATGCTAAAGCGGACAAAGTGTATTGGATACATTTTGTTCGCTTTTTTACTTAAATAACCATATAATTAATGTGTTATACTAATTTTTCTTAGATAAGAGGGTAATTATGGCAAGAAAAAAAGAATCCGTATTCGATCAGCGACTTTCCAAATTTTATGATGAATTAAAATGGCTTTACGGCGAGCTTTATCATGGAGATGAGCAGGCTTTTTCCTATTTTGTATCAATGCTCAGGCATTTTTATGATGAGAGGGACAAAGATCTTAAGGAATGGGATGAAAAAAAGGAAAAGAATCCCGGGTGGTACACCGGCTGCAATATGCTAGGAATGCTTATGTATACCGGATGCTTTGGCGGGAACCTGCAGGGAGTAAGGAGCCACCTTGACTATGTTCAGTCAGTTGGCGTCAATTATATCCATCTTATGCCGCTTTTGGAGAGTCCGAAGGATAGAAGTGACGGCGGATACGCTGTGGCGGATTTCAGGAAGGTTCAGCCTGAGCTGGGTACCATGGAGGATTTATACGATCTTGCAAAGGACCTTCATGAGAGGGATATGAGTTTATGCCTCGATTTTGTAATGAATCATACAAGTGAAGATCACGAGTGGGCTATACGCGCGAGAAGAGGTGAGAAGGAGTTCCAGGACAGATATTTCTTCTTTGATGACTGGAACGAGCCAAACGACTATGAGGAGACAGTGCCTCAGGTATTTCCGCAGACTGCTCCAGGTAATTTTATTTGGTGTTCCGAAGCCGGGAAAGTTGTAATGACCACGTTTTATCCCTATCAATGGGATTTAAACTATAGAAATCCTACTGTTTTTAATGATATGACAGCCAATATGCTCTTTTTATGCAACAAGGGTGTTGATATCATTCGTCTTGATGCGGTTCCGTACGTATGGAAAACGCTTGGTACCAACTGCAGAAATCTTCCACAGGTTCATACACTTGTGCGTATAATGCGAATAGCCACGCAGATAGTATGCCCCGGAACGCTTCTTCTTGGAGAAGTCGTAATGGAACCTTCAAAGGTAGTACCTTATTTCGGAACAGTTGAAAAGCCGGAATGTCACATGCTGTACAACGTAACTACCATGGCAAGTACCTGGCATACAGTTGCGACGAAGGATGTAAGGCTTCTTAAACATCAGCTTGGAATAGTATTTAATCTTCCCAAGCAGTATATTTTCCTGAATTATCTAAGATGTCATGATGATATCGGATGGGGGCTGGATTACCAGTTTTTGAGAGGCTTTAGCGTCGAGCAGGTTTCGCATAAACGCTATCTGAATGATTACCTTAGAGGTGCGCTATGGGGGTCATCTTCGCGAGGAGAGCTCTAC
Organism: Butyrivibrio sp. AC2005; assembly: GCF_000424145.1. Lineage (GTDB taxonomy): Bacteria > Bacillota > Clostridia > Lachnospirales > Lachnospiraceae > Butyrivibrio. Next base: position 1,853 of record NZ_AUJI01000023.1, on the reverse strand, counting down.
AATGACGATCCCAAGCTCGGCGATGCGAGACTGTGTGGTACAACGGCGTCTCTTTGCGGAATTGAGGCTGCGGAATATGAGATTGATGAGAGGAAGCTTGACTGGGCAATTACGCTGGATATTATGCTTCATGCATTTTTGCTTACGCAGAGTGGAATACCGGTTTTGTATAGTGGGGATGAGATAGGCCAGCTAAATGATTACACCTATCATGAGGATCCGATAAAATGGGGAGACAGCAGATATCTCCACAGGGGTAACTTTGACTGGGAAAGTGCTAAGCAGAGACGTAGAAAGGGAACCAGACAAAAGAGGCTGTTTGATGGAATAAAGAAGCTGACTACCATAAGAGCGAAGCATCGCGTATTTGACAGTGCTGCGGATGCCTGGATCGTGGAAACATGGAATGAGCATGTTCTTGGAATTGGAAGATATTATAACGGCGAGAAACTGATTGCGCTGTTTAATTTCGGTGATTATGAGGAAACTGCGTGGATTAATGAGGAAGGTAACTACAAAAATGCATTAACCGGCAAGAAGTGTGTGGCAAAGGATATTGTGATACCCGCTCATGATTTCATATGGCTGATTTACTAGGGATTATTCGCATCTTAGGATAAAAAGTTGACTTGATAAAAGAAAAGGAGTATAAAGTATTTTATACAAATAAGTTGCATAAAACATATGTAACGCTCACATGGAAATAATATGTTTGATCAGAATACATTGGAACTACTAATTGGCTCTTTTCCCAAGATACTTGAATATGGATTAAGAGTTACGCTGCCGCTTGCGGCTATAGCATTTGTGCTTTCCACAGTTTTATCGGTTTTTGTGGCAATGGTACAATACGCTAATATACCTGTTTTAAGGCAGATTTGCAGATTTTATATATGGATAATCAGGGGAACCCCTCTGCTGGTGCAGCTGATGGTTGCTTTTTACGGACTACCGCTTCTTGGGGTTCATTCTAATCCGTTTCTTATGGCAGTAATTGTTTTTACCATCAATGAAGGTGCATACAGTGCAGAAACCATGAGGGCGGCAATGGAGGCTGTTCCTGCGGGACAGCTTGAAGCAGGCTACTGCGTCGGTATGAATTATATGCAGATTATGTGGCATATTATTTTACCGCAGGCTTTCAGAACAGCATTTCCGTCATTGTTTAATTCTCTTATAAGCATGGTCAAGGATACTTCTCTTGCTTCGAGCATCACAGTTGTTGAGATGTTTACACGTACCAAGCAGATAGCGGGACAGTCATATAATTACCTTCCGTTGTACCTGGAAGTTGCGGTTGTTTACCTGCTTTTCTGTACAGTTCTGACCTTTATGCAGAAGAGGGGAGAGCTGGTGCTTGGAAGCTACGGCGTGAGGAAGTAGCAGAGGTTTATTATGTCATTACTTGAAATAAAGAACTTACATAAATCCTTTGGCAGCAATATGGTGCTAAAGGGAATAAATCTGGATATAGAAAAGGGCGATGTCGTTTCAATCCTTGGACCTTCCGGCTCGGGGAAAACAACATTTCTTCGTTGTATAAACTTTCTGGAAAAGTCTGATGATGGTGAGATGGATTTTAACGGGAAAAAGTATGCGCTGACGAATATAAGCGGATCTGACATATCTTTTATCAGGAAAAGAACCGGATTTGTTTTTCAAAATTACAATCTGTTTGCCAACAAGACTGTGTTACAGAATGTGACGCTGGGACTTACTTCAGCGAGACATGTTCCGAAGCATGATGCTGAAGAAAAGGCGTTGAGCGTACTTGAAAAGGTCGGAATGAAGGAAAAAATAGTCCAATATCCCAGTCAGCTTTCAGGTGGACAGCAGCAGAGAGTTGCTATAGC
>NZ_AUJI01000022.1 GCF_000424145.1 Butyrivibrio sp. AC2005 | reverse complement strand
CGCTACAGTAAATAAACTTATCATGACCGAACTGCTGAAGGATTTTTGATTCTAAAGGCTTTAATGATTTTTGCTCATTCTGATTCCCACCAAAAATTGAAAATGCCAGAGGAATACCGTCTCCATCAATGAAAAGTCCCATCTGAACGATTGGGTTAGGCCGATGTTCCTTGCTTTTGCCATACTTTTTATTACCATCTTCTTGCTCAATTTCGAAATAGAAGTTAGAGCAGTCGTAGTAAAGTATTCGATCATTTCTTTTACCAAAATAGTTGCTGTTCTTAAAAACTTCAGACTGGATAAAATCCGATTCTTCTGCAAGTACTGATAATGCTCTGTAGATATCATGAAGTTCGTATGTAGGAGCTTCAAGGTATGACTGGGCAGCTTTATATGCAGAAAGTTTGCTACGTGGATCAAGGATGCGGTTATAAACCAGGTCAGAAAGAATGGCATTTAAATCGTATTCGTACTGATGACGTTGTTTGATTGTCTTACAGATCTTATCCAGCTGGAGCTTGTAGTAAACAGCCTGAGGAAACAGATAACCGCCTTCAAATAGTTTGCGCTGTGCATAGCCTAATTCTTTATCTGCGTGGAAAACAACCTGAACAGACTTTGTTTTGCGTGCCTGTTTGTACTTCTTGGTTTCGGCAGCAACTTCGCTGCGGCACCAGGCAATAACATCATCACGAGTTGGGCCATGATCCTTTATTAATTCTGAAAGTGTGCCAAGTTTACGGACAGTAGCAGTGGTGCTTTTTCCAGAATTATCAATAAAGGATTTGGAAATATAGAATGATTCTGAATTCTTGGACTTTGAGATTGTAAGTTTCATGAATAGTATCCCCCAGCCCTTATTATAACACATATCGCTATATATTACTATATATTAAGAATAAAAATTTGACAAAAAAATACAGACCAGATGTGGTCTGCAACTATTTTTGATATGATTTAGGTGTCAAACTCCCGCACAGGGGCCAAAAAATATACTAAGCTCACAAACAAAAACCGTTTTAGGAGGTAACAATGAAAAAAAGAGGTATAGCACTTTTACTTTCACTGATGATGACCGCTTCTACTGTAGCAGGCTGCGGATCATCTTCATCATCTGATAAGGCATCAGCTTCATCTTCAGAAGCCCCCGCAGTAGACGCTTCAGCAGAGCTCACACTTCCACTTACAGATGAAAAAGAAACAATCACCGTATGGATGGCCAACGATTCAACAGCAATGGCAAAAAATGGTGGTGACTACAACAACAATCCTTATTTTAAGGAACTGGAGGAGCGCACAAATGTCCATGTAGACTGGCAGGTACCTGCAGCTCAGACAGAATCCGAGCAGTTTAATCTCTTATTTACATCAGGAGAGCTTCCGGATGTAATGTACTATTATCCGGGTCAGAACATCTCATATAAGGATGGTCTTGATGCAGCAGTAGACGATGGATATTTCCTTGATCTGACAGATCTTTTACCTAAATATGCTCCTCACTATCTTGAGGCACTTAAGAAATCAAGCGAGAACGTACAGAAGGCAGCTGTTACAGACGAAGGAAGATATGTTCAGATCTACTCAATTCTTCAGACTTCACAGCCTTCCTTCTATGGATATGTAGTTCGTCAGGACTGGCTTGATGAGCTGGGACTCGATACACCTGAGACCTACGAAGACTGGGAAAACATGCTTACACAGTTTAAGGAGAAATACAATGCATCTGCTCCCCTTAGTCCTTTCCCGGCATGGCTTTGGAACCTGGGAATCGGTATGGGCGTTTACAGTCCTCTCGATTTCTATCAGGAGGATGGAAAGGTTAAGCAGGCAATCGTTGATGAGCCCGAGAAGGTTCGCGAATTCCTTGCTCTTATGAATAAGTGGTACACAGAAGGCCTTATCGATCCTGACTTTGCTTCAGAGACCAATCCCTGGGGTAACTCAGTACTTATGTCAAATGACAGCACAGGCGTAACCTGCACAATGTATACAATTCCTTCAGCATTGTTCCTCCCTTCAATGTCTGATGATAATGCTTCATTCTCAGCTCTTAAGTATCCTGTTCAGAATAAGGGTGATGAGCTGAAGTCAGGCTATGTAGTACCTGATACAAATGCTTCATGGGTTATCTCTGCTGATTGCAAGAATCCTGAGCTCGTTCTTAAGTGGATTGACTACATGTATACAGATGAGGGTGCACTTTTCGGTAACTATGGTAAAGAGGGTGAGACCTTCACAAAGGGTGATGACGGAAAGCCTGTATTTACAGATGTAATATCAAACAATTCAGATGGCCTTTCTTATGACGAGGCAATGCGCATTTACACATATGAGCCTTCATGGCCCGGTATTTACTATGACTGGGAAAGAGAGCTTCAGTTCGTATCTGAGGACGATTTCAAGATGTGTGATACATGGAATGATTTCGATCACGAGGCTACATACTATCCTGCTTATGCTACCATGAACCTTGAAGAGACAGCTGAGTATTCAGATATCTTCTCAGATCTTAGCACTTACATGGAAGAGAATCTTCTCTCCTTTGTAACCGGTTCAAAGAGCCTCAGCGAGTATGATGAGTTCGTTGATACAGTTAAGAGCATGAACATGGAGCGCGTAATTGAGCTCAAGCAGGCTGCTCTTGACAGATTTAATAAGTAACTTAAGTTTTTGGGATAAAAGAAAGAGGGAAACTTTATCGAAAAATAGATTAATATAATAGATTATATAGATAAAAAATGTGTGTACAAAAAAGCTGGCGGAAAAAATCCGTCAGCTTTTTTATATCCCCTCATCCGGCACTTCGTGCCACCTTCCCCCCAAGGGGAAGGCTTTATTATTTGCATTCCTTCCTCAGTTAATAAGGATTTATTTGATGTCTTATACGTTTATCTCTGCGGTGAGGCCAAGCTCTTCTTTGTTCGCTTCAAGAATCGGGTTAACAACTTCGCTTAAGAATCTCTCAACCTGATGAGCGCTGCAACCGGTGTATTTCTTAGGATCCATGCACTCCTTGATTTTTTCCTCAGTCATATGGAAGGCGGGATCCTTAACGATCATTTCAAGAAGGTCATTGTAAAGACCGTCCTTCTTTACATGGTCTCCTGCGATCATTGAGAGCTCTCTGATCTTCTCATGAAGCTCCTGTCTGTTTCCGCCAAGCTTAACAGCATCCATCATGATGTTCTCTGTAGCCATGAAAGGAAGCTCAGACATAAGTCTCTTCTCGATAACCTTGGGATATACAACAAGTCCGTCTGTGACATTCATGCAAAGATCAAGAATACCATCTATTGCAAGGAAGCCCTCGGGAATTGAAAGTCTCTTATTAGCAGAATCATCAAGGGTTCTCTCAAACCACTGTGAGATCTCTGTGATTGCAGGATTAAGTGTATCTACAATCACGTATCTTGAAAGTGAACAGATACGTTCACTTCTCATGGGGTTTCTCTTATATGCCATAGCGGAAGAACCGATCTGCTTAGCTTCATGGGGTTCCTCAACCTCTTTAAGATGCTGAAGAAGTCTGATGTCCTGAGCCATCTTGGTTGCTGAGGATGCAATACCTGCAAGGACATTAACAACCTTCATGTCAATCTTACGGCTGTAGGTCTGACCTGAAACTGCCATGCAGCCCTTAAAGCCCATCTTCTCAGCAAGCATGGGATCGAGCTTATCAACCTTTGTAAGGTCTCCGTCGAAAAGCTCAAGGAAGGAAGCCTGTGTTCCTGTTGTACCCTTTGAACCAAGAAGCTTCATGTTATCAAGAACATAGTCCAGATCCTCAAGGTCAATTGTGAAATCCTGAAGCCACAAGGATGCTCTCTTACCTACTGTAGTAGGCTGTGCAGGCTGAAAATGTGTAAAACCAAGTGTAGGAAGATCCTTGTACTCATCGGCAAACTTTGCAAGACAGCTGATAACATTAAGAAGCTTTCTGCGAACAAGCTTAAGAGCCTCTGTCATGATGATGATGTCTGTGTTATCGCCAACGTAGCAGCTTGTTGCTCCAAGGTGGATAATTCCTGCTGCCTTAGGACACTGCTGACCATATGCATAAACGTGGCTCATTACGTCATGACGAACTTCCTTCTCACGGGCAATCGCTACCTCGTAGTTGATGTCGTCCTGATGGGACTTAAGCTCATCAATCTGTTCCTGTGTAATGTTAAGACCGAGGTCTTTTTCTATTTCAGCAAGGGCAATCCAAAGCTTTCTCCAGGTTCTGAACTTCATGTCCTGTGAAAAAATGTACTGCATTTCCTTGCTTGCGTAACGCTCTGAAAGCGGGCTGCTGTAACGATCTGTACTCATATTAATCCTCCTTTATGCTTCGAACTCTCCTCTAATATCCTCTTCCGGGGGAGCGACGGGATAGTCTCCTGTGAAGCATCCTTTACATATATCAAGTTTATGTCCTACGATCTCCTCGAGGCGTTCCTCCCTGAGATAACCAAGGGAATCCGCTCCGATTATCTCGCAGATCTCATCAATACTTCTGTTATATGCGATGAGCTGCTCTCTTGCGGGAACATCCGTGCCGAAATAGCAGGGCCATAAAAACGGCGGTGAGCTCACTCTCATGTGAACCTCTGTTGCTCCGGCATCTCTTAGCATTCTTACAATTCTGTCGGAGGTTGTTCCGCGGACAATTGAATCATCTATCATGATAACACGTTTTCCCTTAACAGCGTTACCAAGAGCGTTAAGTTTTACCTGTACACTGCTCTCACGGCTCTTCTGTCCGGGCTTTATGAAGGTTCTTCCTATATACTGGTTTTTCACAAAAGCCTGTCCGTAAGGAATTCCTGATTCCATGGAATATCCAAGTGCTGCACAGTTTCCGGATTCGGGAACACCCACAACCACATCTGCCTCAACAGGTGAATCCATGGCAAGGAACCTTCCTGCCTTAATTCTGGATTCATATACGCTCACTCCGTCAAGAACGCTGTCAGGTCTTGCAAAGTAAATATACTCGAAAATGCAATGACCATGCTTTACACTGTTACACATCTGTCTGTTGGACTCTATGCCCTTTTCAGGAGATATGGTAACAATCTCTCCGGGCTCTACATCTCTGATATATTCGGCGTCTATGGTATCAAGGGCGCAGGTCTCAGATGCAAGGATGTAGCAGTTATCACGCTTTCCGATAACAAGCGGTCTGAATCCATTAGGATCCCTCGCACCGATAAGCTTTCTGGGAGACATGATAACAAGGGAATACGCTCCCTTTATCTTCTGCATGGCATTAGCCACCGCCAGTTCTACGTTTGGAGTATTAAGTCTCTCCCTTGCGATGTGGTACGCAATGACCTCGGAATCAATGGTCGTCTGGAAAATTGCACCAGTATATGCCAGCTCCTCCCGAAGCTCCGGTGCATTAACCAGGTTACCGTTGTGCGCCATCGCAAGAGTCCCCTTAACGTAATTAAGGACAAGGGGCTGAGCGTTTTCTCTGGTGCTGCTGCCGGCTGTGGAATATCTCACATGCCCTACACCTATATCACCATGCATCCCTGAAATGATGTCATGATTAAACGCTTCATTAACCAGTCCCATGTCCTTATGACTCGTTACTTTTCCTTTTGGACCCATTGTCTCGCTGACCGCTATACCGCAGCTCTCCTGCCCTCTGTGCTGAAGCGACAACAGTCCGTAATAAATTGAGGGTGCCACATCCGCGCCGTCAAAATCGTACATCCCGAAAACGCCGCACTCCTCGCCAATCTTGTCAGTTTCTTTGTAATAATAATTTGCCATATGTTTACCTATAATAAATAAACTCAAGTTTCTTATTAGACATCCCCTGCCCAACACCAAACATACTACAATATCTTATTCTCATTAGCAACAAAAAAATGGGAGCATTTTCATGCTCCCGGATATCTTTGTTCAAATCGATCAACCATATCAAGAATTTCCTGTCTGTATGCAGGATATTGCCTAACAAGTTCTTCTATCTCAGTCTTGGCATTACCGGCAACAACATCGCGCTTATAATCCATCTGCTTACGAAGAGCCTGACGCTGACCAACCAGCTCGTGGCGGATCTCAACCTCTTCGTTGTGGTTAATAAGAGCAATAGCCTGATGAACCCATATCTCAGGATCCTTGATGCGGTACTTTCTAAGAGTAAATACAAGTGCCCTCTGATTGGCATCAAGCTCCTGAGTTGCCGCAGCATATCTCTCACGCTCTTTTTTCTCCAATAAATACTTATTATAGAGACTTGTGAGCTCCCTGGAATTTGAAATGCCATATTTAAGGCATTCGTAGTCAATAAGATTCTTGTTATTCACATACCTTATCTTAACAGTATTCTGTAGCTGAATAAGTCTTGCCATACTGTTAAGTACAACCTTTTTCTCCCTTCGCTGCTCATGAATCTTCTGATTTATGAAAAAGAAGGATACGGCCGCTACTACAATAGCAACCATATAGCCATAGGTTACATTAAGCTTAAATGCAAGTGACAGAATCGCCAAGACAAGCGTTATAAAGCCAAGCGCCCCTGCAATTACCAGCATAAGCTTTTGCATGTTATCCAGAGAAATCTCGATTTCAGCCTTTCTGAATTCGTACGCTTTTCTCTCATCATCAAGTCTTCGAAGGTCATTCTTTACCTTTTTCTGGTGCTCCTCAGCATCCAGCAGTGCCTTAGCTCCCTTTTTTGCGTCATTATGCAGGCGTTCCATCTTTTCATATTCCTGGTCCGTCATCCTGCTCTTGCGCTTATTGAATCTCTTTTGCAGCTCTTCACTGTCTATGATGCGCTTTGCGCACTCGTTAACTTCTTCCCTGTTTTCAGGTGGAAGTGCATCAATTTCCTCCATATCACGAAGATGCGATGTCACAACACGGTATTCAAACTGCAGTGAATCCATGTCGCGGCTGGCCTCAGCCATCTGCTGAAGGCAGTTCTGCACATATTCGCGTCGCTGAGCAGGATCGTCTATATCGATATTCTTCCTGGAGTAGGCAATATCGTTCCAATTCTCAAGCTCATTTTGCTGATGGCGCTCTATACGATATGTATCTTTTTTCTTAAAAAAATCAAAGAACCCCATTACTCAACTAATCCCCGGTACTCTTCCTTCATATCCTCGGTAATTCTGTCTATCTCCTCGTAATACTCACTCATCTTGGCCCCTGAGCGGTACAATTCGAGACTTCGTATCTTGAAATTAGCACTGCTGGCATCATAGAGATCATTCGCTTCATCCATGCGCTGCTCCAGCTTAAGAGACAGATTGTGCGCCTCCTTGTGGTTACTCACAAAGGACACGTATTCCTTTTCATTCATGGTCATTCGCTTGGCAGCAAGAAATCCCAGATAGGACTCATCATCTCCGCCGTCCTCCCAGGCTTTATAGAAAAACTCAGCCGCTCTGTCATACATGAAAAGGTGTGCAAACATAACACCCTGGTTATGCTCAATTTTGGCGCGGACATTTTTATCAAGGTCCGATACCTGTTTAGTAAGATATCCCAGCTCAGCAAAGGCCTGCTTAAGATGCCCCTGCTTCATCAAAAAGTCTGCTCTCGCCATACGCTTGTCGAAAACGTCCATGCCGGCGTTGTTCTTAAGTATCTCCTCGGTATTATCCACCTCTTCCTTGGTAGAATATCCCACGTACTCAAGAAGAAGACCTGCAAAGGAGGCCGCCGAACAGTTATGAACCAGCATTTTCCTAAGTTCATCCGATAGCTTGGAAAGTCCAAGCTCATCGCCTATCCAGTCCACAAGCCCCATCTCGAAGGAATCCGAATCCATCAAAAATGCATTCTGAGTAATGCAGTAGCAAAGCTCCTCAATTGAATAGATTCGTCTTCCGATTTTTTCCATATAATATGGTTTTAATGCGTACCTTCCGGTACAAAGAATTAAATCGCTCATACCGGAATCACCTCATCCCAAAACATTCCCGAGTTTTCGAAAAGTTCGCCAAAGCCCATGTCCTCCACATGAATGTTGACTTTATCGGCAGCACTCATCACTACCTTCATGCGAAGTCTTGTGGTTCTCGGCGGACGTTCCGGAAGCCCTTCAAGATCAATTCTGTGTATATGTTTTTCCCCTTCCGTAAGAGGAGTTATCATTATATCTATGGCATTTTCATCATCCAAAATAACATCAAGTCCAGTGCTCAGATCATACCAGTTCTCACCTGCATCAAGAAGTGCATGGTACACCTGCTGCCCCTGCTTTTTCACCATCATTCCCACATTGGATTTGAGCTTTCCTCCGTCAAGAAGGACGTACTTCTCCATTCGTCCACTGGGACCAACCTTCTCTCTTGCAGCTATGCTGGCACCCTTGCTGAAAAGATTATTCCCCTGGAATACACGCCTTGTTCTGCACAAAAACTCCAGGGATTTCTGCATCCACTGCTCCCTGAAGCCTTCTCCAAGAAGGAAAACAGAGCTTACAATTCTGCCCTCCATTGTTTTTTCCGAAAACTCAAGGAATTTGTTATCGAGTCTGGCAACCTGCTCTGCACGGTCATTTGCATTATCCGAAAGCCTGCCCTCAGAAAGTGCCATTTCATCGTAGGAATATTTATCGATGGTTACAACTACAGGCTTTGTCCTGTGATTCAATTTCATGTCGTAAACCATCATCTCCCCGAAGCTGTAATCGCAGGCAATTACTGCATGTGATAACAGGTCATCCGGCTGATAAAGCATATAGTGATAGAGACTGTCCTCATAGCTCTGATAAAAGACATTCTTAACGGGAAGTGACAGGGCACCTGTTACTTCAGACAGCACCTCGATCATTCTGGTGTCCATATTTCTTGTAGTGAAAGCTATTGCATCAACCATATCCATGGACATTTCCATAGAAAGAAGTGATAGGGTTCTTTTAACGAAAAGTGTAAGAAGCGATACCGGATCGTAGCCTGTACCGTCTACGTTAACACGCTTTCCCATTCTGGCATTCTCTATGAGACAGTCTACACGTACTGCCTCGTCTGCCTCAATTTTGGCCAGGGCCTCCTTACCGTAGAACCACTGGTTTACTTCCTTCCTCTTGGCAAGGACTGTGGGAATATTGTAGGCCTCTGCACCTGCAAGGACAGAGAGAGTCTCGGGGAGGTCGGAATCGGAGGCAAGAAAACTGATCTGCGAGACTTCTTCTCCCAGATCGTAGCCAAGTACATATCTTCTTGCGGTTTTTGTTTCTTTGAATATTGACATGTTTCAGGTTCCCCTCATCCGCCCTTCGGGCAGCTGTCTTCGATTATAGATTTTGGAATGCTTTACTTTGCCCCTCATCCGGCGCTTCGCGCCACCTGTCTTCGCTCCGCTTCGGTCCGCGCAAAGCAATCGTCCCCCGGACGATTTACGCCCCCGGAGGGGGAAGGCATTAAAAATATTTATCCTCCCCTTGAAAATGTTCATCTTCAAAGGGGAAGGCTTTATTATTTTCATCCATCCATAGGGAAGGCTTTAAATTGTTCTAAATAATTTATTAGTTAAGAAGCGCTTCTTGTAATACTCCGACAGGAGTCTGTCGACGGTGTCGTAGTCCTGTAGTGTCTTACCGATCATAATATCATTTATGATGGAGTATCTTCCTGCGGCGGTCTCCTGAACTATATCGCTCTTGGAGATGGTACCGCTCTCGGTCAGCTTCTCGCCTCGACCGTTGTAATTCTCCTCGGTGATGTAGTATTGAATCTGCTCACCAAAGAAAATGATAAAGTCTGCATCATATATGCCAGGATACATCTCCTGCATAGGCTTGGTCTTATAATCCTCGGTATCATCCTCACTACTGATGTAGTGAACGATGCACTTGGTACCGGGTGTCGTGCGATACTCGACAATTGATTTGTCGCAGAACTGATGCATCTCTGCAAACTCGCTCTGATAATGCATAAAGAACGAGAAATAAATATCCTTATCAAGAAGCTCCATAAGGAACTCTTTTATTATTTCATTGTAAGGCTTTAGCTCATCGTGTCCTGTCTCGGTGAAGCTCTTAAGATAAGCCATCTTGCAAACAACAGGGAGCTCAGCACCTGACTTGGCAAGCTCACCGATACGCTGAAATACATATGTATCGGTCACCATATTATCAACAAAATAGTCGTGGGCACACTTGGCAAGGAAGGCCTTTTCAAGCTTGTCCCCACCACCGCTCTTTTCAACATAGCCTCTGAAAAGCGCGATCTTATCGCCTATATGCGCTCCAGTGTAGAGTATCTGCGTAAGCATTCTCTTCGAGAGTTCAAACACATCAACGCCCTGGTTGCTGGCTATTTTCCACAGATCCCTCATTTCCTTGATGGTGCCTGTGTAGCTGTCACAGAGGAAAGTAATAAGCTGCGAGTCATACTTCGAATTGGAAAAAGCGTGCCATGCTATCTTGGCATTTGCTTCAGTATTTTCAAAGGACTCATTGTCCATAAGTCTTCCGCACAGCCTCATTACAACTCTCGGATCAAGCTTATAGGTTCCGAATCTGCTCACAAGTTTATACGCCATGTTGTAGTTACCGGACATAACCATAAGCTCAAACATGGCTGTTCTGTCAGTTGTTCCAAGTCTCTCGGTATCAACCTCATCCAGATACTCCGAAAGCTGTCTCTCGAAGCTGTTATCATAGTAGAATCTTATAAGACTCTCTCTGATTCTATGTCTGCAAATGCTGCGAATCTGCGGATCACTTGCGAGAGCCCTGTATCTTCCCACATTTTCCATAGTAATGGTGTAAGAATTTTTCTCAATCTCACAAAGGAAAAGCTCTATACTCTCCTCGCCCTTCTTAATGTAAGGAACAGCATAGGATGCAAGCTGTCCGACAAGCATAAGCTTGGAATTAATATAAGGTATACCCTCTGCAAATCTGTTGTCATCAGCATCTGCAAGGAAAACTGAATAATCACTTCCATATAAAGGAACATAAGCAAGGCCGTTAGCCAGTGGATACTCAAGCTCCTTCTCAAGCTTATCGTATACGACGATAACCTTAGTCATGCGCTTATTGTCGGTCTTTATCTCATTACTGAAGAGAATACGCATTACTTTATCGCAGTTACCCGCATCAACCATCTGTCTGGTGAGAAGGTTTTTATACAAATATCCGAGATCCTTGTTTATACGGCCTCTGTCGAGCTGTTCCAGCAGGTACTTCTCAATCTGAAGTCTGTAGGAATCGTAAAGATCGGGATACTCATCCCTGTGCTCGTGGAGATACCTGTAAAGTATGGCATTTTTCTCATAGTCAAGATTACTCTGATATGAAAAGAACATCAGCACCATCTTAGAGATTTCACATGGAAGCATTCCATCCTCATCAAGATAGATGGATGCCATGTAATATTCATAAAGCCTCGTGATGTGAAGCTCTTCCTCAACTCCCAGAGCATACCAGTCAAAGGCCTCGGGATCAGTCCTGTTGCCCTTTATCAAAAGTGAGCAGACTGCCTCGAGAGATTCCCTGTCCTGTCTCTCCTCATAGCAGGCCATAAGGATCTTAAGAAGTCTCTCGTTATAGTTCCTCTCCCTGGCCCCAAGATAAATAACCTGATCCATGAGAAGAGGCTGGAGAATTCCCTTTTTCACACCATATTTAAGTGCCTGCAGCTCGAAATCTCCGGGCTTTGAAAGCATTGTAGGAGTTTCCGTCATGAGATTAAGAGCCTCAATATAAAGAATCGGACTTCTGCAGCCCTCGTTAAACTGCTGCTCCAGTAAAATCCATCTGCTGGTAGGGCTGGACGAATATTCTTCCGATATGTACAAAAGCAGCCATGCTATACGCCAGTCAGCTGAATTCCTCGAGAATATTCCCTCCATCATGCGTGATACTTCATTTGTCGAGTATTCATCACGCTCAACAAGGGTTGTCAGATAAAGATAATAGCAAAACAGCGTATCATTATCCGGATATTCATCCTCAAGTACAGTCTTCATCTGATCGAGGATCCACTTACCCTCGCTGACTCTCCCTGCAGTAATAAGATACTGGGATGTATAAAGTCTGAATGCCGGATCCTTGGCATCCGTGGCATTCATCTTATTTACAAGTCTTCCGGTCTCTGCAATCCAGTCCCTGGAGCCGATCTTCTTGGCTCTGAAATCCTCATAAAGCTTCACAAGCTCAACAGTGAGCTTCTTCTTCTCCATCTCGATGGTACTGAGGTGCTCTATTCCTAAGTTGACCCTTACGGTTATCGGAATTTTCACCTCTACATAAGGAGTGCGGAAAATAATAGCTCCAAAGTTATTACCATCATGCAACAGAGAAGCATCTATTCTGAATTTGAAAAAGCAATTGTTACCGATAAAGTCGTTGTCAGACAGCTCTGAAGAATCAGAGGACATAAAATTGCCGTCAAATTCCACTTCAAGCTTAGTATATCCCCAGCCATTACGGACAAGCATTATCGTATGCTCTGAATCAGCTGGCGGATTGTCCACCTCAATTACCGGTCTGTCCGGAATATATTCAATAGGCTGCTTCTTTTTAATGGAGATAAGGAACTCCTCCATATTGGCTTCTGAGCCGGGAACAGCACTAAGACCACGATAAAGGCTCTCAAACCCCGGCTCGTTTTCCTCAAAGACTTCTATAAACTCCTCTGAGTAAAAGATCTTTTTAGCCTCATCCCAGTCATTTTTAGCTACATTAACGAAGTGGAACATGTTGCGGATAGGTCCCATGCTTGACATAACATGGCTAATCTCTACGTTCACAACAAAAGGAAGCTGATATTCACCCTGATTGGAAATGACGTTAAACTCGCCCTTAATGGCATCTCCGGGGCTTAGCCCTGTACCATCAAAGCGATATCCAACCTCAAATTCGTATCCGGAAAAATCAGCTGTGAGAACCTCCATACGAAGCTCAGAGGTCGAAATAAGCCCCTGCACTGCTTTGTCCTTAGGTCCATAGATAATAAAGCTTCCCTCAGAAATCTCGCCCGGCTTGATATTCAGCTCCAGACGCGGAAGAGAAAAACTTAATGATCTTTCTGTATTCTCAAATTGTCCATTTAAAATTCGGTCAATAACACTATTCACTAAAAAGATTCCCCAAAGAAAACATATTCCAAAATATTATAACATAAAATGTTTTTTTGGGTCAGATTATCAATATAAACTATTGATATAATCTGTCAGCTTTTTTCTGTCATAGTAATTATCAGGATTTGAAATATAATAATCAGGCTCCGCGCCGCGGTCGATATCGTAGAAGCTTCCATTTTTCACAAAGGACAGCTGGTAAGGACTGGACATCTGGAAGATCTGTCCTGCTGCACTTGACATAGGAAGAACAGCGCAGGAACCACCACCGGAGGTCTGCCCCAGGAGCGTTACCATATGACTGCTCTTGAAGATGCATGGAACAAAGTTTCCGCATGAAAAGCTTAAAGGTGATTCTATGCAGTACAGGTTGTAATCTGACAAATAGTCCTTCTCGTTATACTTATGATCAAGATTGGCATCTACATAGAAAAAGTCTGTCGTAAGTGCTCCTGTCAAGGTATTCCTTATGGAGTATCTTCCAAGTCCCAGGAACATGCCTACTACAAAGCTTGCAGACTGTATGTTACCACCGACATTCATCGACAGGTCAAGCACCACATTCTTGACAGGACTGTTTTTTCGTGTAATCTGCGAAAAGCTATAAAGCATGATACCTATGGTATCATCAGAAGCTTCGGTGGGCTTTTTCCTATAGTAATCAAGCTCGGGCACAGCAGGTGTAAAACTATCAAAGGTGATATATGCTGTGTTGCCAATCTCCTCATAGAAAGGAACCCCTTTAGGATAGTACCGTTCCCTGACTACCCCGAATTTTTCCTCAATCATGTTGTAAATCAAGTCAGCACTGCCTTCAGCCTCATCAAATTCAACTTTTCCATTAGTATAAGTAGGTGCAAGAAAAACAGTATGCAAATCATCAATGTGAACGGTCAAAAGTTCGTTGAGGGAGTTATCAACATCATTAGGATCAGTACTCAGCATTCCCTCTTTAATACCTGTATTATCAAAAAGCGTGTCAAAATCCTTTATTCCGTGTATATCCTTTAACCCATAAAGATGATCCATTGCCAGGCAAAGTTCATTATAGGAAAAGGCAGCCATCTCCTCCGATAGCTCCTCATTGTAACCGGAATAATAAAGTTCACCCAGCCTGGTAATATTGTCGTCGTCATCTATAAAGCCCATGTAAGGCATGATAATCACGGACTCCTCATTATAGAGAATGTTCAGATACGTGGGTGATACAAGAAAATCCCCAACTGTAGCAAGAGGAAGAAAACATCCTTTATCAGTCCGGACTATATCAATATCATAGTCGGAAAGGTTAAGCGTAATCTCATCCCCATATCTCTCGTATGCATAATCCGAATGCATAAAAAGTTCTGTAGTGCCTTCATCATTTTCTTCAAATTCACCAAGCATATCAATCAGTCTTACTGAATTTGGCGGCATCATGAACGCATCATAATCAAGGAAGTTTATGGTATCCTTATCAGCATCAACTATCATAGAGTAATCTGTTTCCCTGGTAAGTGTCGCTTTGCTCCCTTCTTCTGAATACTCAAAATCATATTTATCCGGATAACCTAAATAATCCCCGATCTGCTTTAGAAGATATCCCGTATCCTTCACGGAAATATATGGTACAGAATTTGACTTGTCAAAAAAATACAGCTCAATATCCTCATTGCTTTCAGTATCAGCTATATAAAGAGGAAATTCCTTTTTCGTTCCTTCAGATTTTTGACTCCCCTTGATTCCTGCAGCAGCTGCAGTAGTTCCACTGTTTATAGTAAAAAGCCCTGCTGTCATGGATAATGTGCATACTGTTGCAATAATTCTCTTTGAAAAATTCTTCATCATATTTCCCTCATAAGAAATGAATTATTCTGCATTTTCATTATCCATTATCAATATTAAATAAGGCTAAAAGGTATATTAATTTATGATAAAAACAAAGACACCCATGAAATAAATCATGAGTGTCTCTGCTTTCTTATGGCAAGCGTCAGGTTAAATTACTTAACCTTCTTGATTTTCTTTACACTTGACCAGTCTGAGTAGTACTTAACACCGCCTTCTTCAACGTATGTTCTTACTCTTACATAATACTTCTTGCCAGCCTTAAGCTTCTTAACTTCAATAGAGCCAGCCTTTTTCTTATCAAACTTAACCTTCTTAGCTTTCTTGGAAGCTTTCTTAACATTCTTATCGAAGTCTTTGCTTGTTGATACCATTACTTCATAGCCATCAACATCCTTAACCTTCTTGAATGTAGCCTTGGCAGTCTTCTTTGCAGGAGATTCTACAGAGCGAAGCTTGGTCTTTTTGCCGTTCTGTCTGATTTCAGCTGTAAGTTCAAACTTAGCTGCTGCTGCCTCATCAGAATTTGTTACCAGGATAAACCATTCTTCATCCTTCTTAACATCAACTTCCTCATCCTTTTCAGCATCCTTAGCCAAATTATCAATAGGATAACGTTTTGTAGCTTCCTGAGCATCCTTCTTGAAAACTTCTACCCAAACTTTTTTGACTGTTTCTGTAGCCTTTACAGTAACATGGAACTTTCCATCGATACCTGATTTAATTTTGTATACAGCAGCATTCTTCATCTTAGGCTGCGTCTTCATAAGTTCTGCCAGTTGCTCTTCACTAGGTTTTTCAGCATTAGCATCCGGCTTCGGCTCAGGTTCAAGAGTTACTGTAACAGCCTTTCCATTCTCTAATTGAACTGCTTCAGCCTGCAATTTTGCAATTATATCCTTATTTAGACTCAACTCATCAGCATCCTTGGGTGGATCTATTGTTTCTGCATAGGCTGTGATCGCAGGTGCCATAGGAACTGCGAATGTTGATGCTGCTACAACACCTGCCATATAAATTGCCAGTCTTCTTGAAATCTTTTCGAATACTCTCATAAGAATTCCCTCCTTTTAAAGAAAAAAAGTGAAAAAAAACCGGGGAATTATTTCCCCGGTCACTTTTGAGTATAATCATGTGTTTTGCTGTAGTCAACAACATTGAAACAATTTATGATTTTATAAGTTTTGTTTTTGAATAATTTATAAACTCTAATCAATCTAGCCAAACATAATGCTGATTTTTTGGTAAAAATAGAGCATCACTTAATTTGAATTTGAACATGTTTTCAACTATACATAAGTCTTAATCATTCCTGTTTAATTCCTTCAGGCTCATAGAAATCTTTAATCAAAAGTGCCCGTATGCATTTGGGTATATCTTTACGCTCATCCCTAACTGATAAAGTATCATATACTGATTTACTTGCATCTTTTGAAAAAATAAAATCGATTATTTCCCCACCACCACTTTTGTTTACAGATGAATCTTCTACGCGCAATGTCATAGGAATAAACCTATTAGGCATTATATTTCCGTTATTATCAGTTTGCTGTACCAATCCCAAAGTGAACTCCAAATTAGTAACACTTAATTTATATGTTATAAAAAGGAGTGTGCGGTTAAACACACTCCT
The DNA here is from genome assembly GCF_000424145.1 of Butyrivibrio sp. AC2005. Lineage (GTDB taxonomy): Bacteria > Bacillota > Clostridia > Lachnospirales > Lachnospiraceae > Butyrivibrio. The sequence continues at coordinate 93,765 of NZ_AUJI01000022.1, read as the reverse complement.
CAATTTTTTTGTTAAGAGTTTTCTGCTGGTTGTCAGCCTTGGCATCCAGTTAAGATGCCTTAAAGGTGCAGAAATAATTAAGTCCCCTGCCTGGACTACAACGTTTATCCCCATTGCTGGGCTCGATACCTGCAAATGGTATCTTATGAGATGGAAAGATTACCCTGCTCCATCCGCAGCACAACTTTTTACGATGCTCTTACATCGGAAACATCTCTGTTTCTACTCTCATTATATCGACAGGAATATAAAAATCAATGCACATTTTATACCAAAACAATCTATCCATTCTAACGTCTTGAACTAACCTATAATCATATTTTTATAACCTTAATGAATTATCATCCCTTTTTAAATTTAAAACTTCCTGTAGTAGCTCCTGCTCTCCTGAGCTTTTTCACAACCTTCCCGTAGGTCTTTTTATTTCTGCATATTATAGTAAATTTAGCGCCTTCCTTAATTCCCTTGAAACTTCCACGTCCTACGGACTTTAGGTTATTAGCTCTGATTGTGATTTTGCCGAGTCTCTTACAACCCTTAAACGCATTTGCACCAATCTTTGTAATATTTGAGCCTAACCTTACACTCTTAAGCTTTTTGCAATTCTTGTAAGCCCCCTTTGAAATCCTGGTTACCTTATAGGTCTTCCCGCCATAAGACACTTCGTTACCAATGCGTACATTCTTCACCTTTGCATTATTTGTACGGGTGGCTGTAGCTGATCCTTCTGCAGATACTGAATATGTAGCTTCGCCATTTTCAATTATTCCACCCGGAGGAAGTTCATCACTAGGCTGAGCTTGTGTCTCACTTACTGTAGGATTTTGTTGCTCAGCCTCTGTAGGATTCTGCTGCTCAGATGTTGTAGGATTCTGAGGTTCTACCACTGTGGAGGGCTGAGGTTCAACTGTTGTAGAATTCTCAGGCTCACCCATAGTAGGATTCAGTGGTTCTACAGGCGTGGGATTATGAGATTCCTCCGCTGTAGTATTCTGTGTCGTAGGCGTTTCAGGCCCAACAACTGGAGGATTCACCTGTTCACTCGGTGTAGAGTTCTGAGGTTCTACAACTGTAGTATTATCCTGCCCCTCTGTTGTTGGAGCACCCTGCTCACTTCCTGAAGGATTCTCCTGGCCATCTGCCGAGGAATTCTCAGGCTCTGCTGCCGGTTTCTCCTGCTCATCCTCTGCAGGATTTTCAGGCTCCTCTGCTGCCGGTTTCTCTTGTTCACCTTCCGCAGGTTTTTCAGGCTCCTCTACTGTAGGATCCTCAGGCTCAGGATTTTCATTTTGCTCATCCTCTGGCTTTTTCTCTTCTTCCCATATAGCGTAGAAGTCCATATTTTCATCAGCCTTCACCTGACTTATAGCTTCAGAATCATTCTGCTTTCTACTCCATCCACGGAAAATGTAACCATCCCTCTCAGGGATTTCCATATCATCCACATCGACAGTTTCATTTTTAATGGCGTTTCTCGTTTTAACCTCCGCGCCATCTTTGAACTTACCATCATTAGCATTATAGGTTAAAGTGTATTCAACCTTAACCCACTGACCATATAGATTTATTTCTTCCGTCGTATTGATTACTGCATCGGGATCAATTTTTACATCCGTATCATATCCGGTAAACCATCCGGTAAAATCACCCTGTTCATATTCAGGCTGCTTTATCTTCTTCATTACGTCGCCATAGGTCGAGCCGAAATCAGCATAAACAGTTTGAACCGGCACATTGCTTGAATCCGCATAGAAGTTCACACATACGCTAACCGGTTTCCAATTGGCATAAGCCTTGGACTCCTTAGTTATGATCGTGTCTTTGGTTATAGGTGTTCCGCCATCCTTTTCCGTAAACCAGCCCTCAAAAGTGTAGCCTTCCAGCCTTGCATTTGTGGGCATATCCTGTATCTTGCCTTCGTAGGTAAAGGCAGCGGGAGCAGCTTTCATGTTGAAGGTTGCTTCATCCTTTACTTTGTAAAAAGTAACTTTATAAACCTGTTTAATATTGCTATAAGAAAACTCTTCCCCATTTGCAATAGCAGGATTTAAATATCCATAATATCTCTGATCCCTGATGTGAGTTGTTGTCCTTCCGGAGGCATATCCCGGTATATCCGTAACATGCTTTGTAAAATTATCTGTCGTACGATTGAAATAATCATGTCCGATCATGTAGCCATAGATACGGCCATTGCGGGCACTATTATCATCCCAGGTAACATCAACTTCATAATAATCATTTCCAAGCTTTACGATATTCCAGGCATGACCGCCACCATTTCCAAGTCCCGCAACAATATGGCACTCTATTCCGGCCTTGTTTAACAGCATCTTCAAGGCCTTTGCATAGCCATCGCACACAGGCAAAAGCTCCACAAATGCACCGTAAGATGTGTGACATACGTGATTGGGATAACGATGATTCAGCGCGTCATAGTTATATTCCATCTTCTCCATGATGGCGTCATGAATTATGAGTTCCTTGTTAAATGCATCCCCGGTGAGATTCAGTTTATTAAAAAATGCATTGCATGCTGTCTGCGTTTTCGCTTCCATCTGTGCTATCTGTGCACCAGAATAGTCAGTCCCCTGACCTTTTATAAATATTGCAAAACAGGAATATCTTTTCTGGCCATCATTTTCTATAGTGACTAAAACGCAATCTATATCATAAACAATAAGTTCAAGTTCCTCCGGATGATCAAATTCCAGTGCAGTATACACCGAAGCCCAATCAATATTCATCGGTTCAGTAACTTCCTCAAAAACCGGAAATCCATAATCAGCCACGTATTCAGCTTTAGCCTCAGGTGCCGCGCCTTTGTTTTCCCTCATGAGCTGAAGGAAAGCGTTATAAAACATCTTATCGTTGTCATCAAGCTGATTATAATAGTAATCATCTTCGTTAATATTTGCGTTTTTAACTATTTTTTTAGATGTTTTTTCGACTAATCCGTAATACTCTTCCTCAGATATCTGCTCGATTTTCCCATTACCTTTGGGAATTCTGGGCTCAAACCTATCCCCTGTAGGACATGATATCTCCCCAGGCTCTTCTGCTTGAACACTCATTGAATCCGAAAACAGACTACCCACAGTAAGTAGCATAAAAAAAGCGCACATAAACCCCTTAAAGCTTATGTGCCCTTTTCCAGTCATTTTCCCCTCGTGCTTTTTCATTTTTTATCCCCTTCATGTTAATGTAAATTAAGTAATACACTAAAAACATAGCAGATGTAGTACACCAGGTTACCCGATAACTCATTTCAATCATTTCTACTGTTCTGTGCATGGGGAAAACAAACAAAATCCATATTACGCGAAGTACACAGATTCCGAACAGAGTTATCATCATCGGAATAAATGCATCTCCCATCCCCCGCAAAACTCCCGCAAATATTTCCACACAAACGTATGTTATATAGAAGGGAGCCAGGTAATATATCATCTGTACACCTATATCTATTACGTTTTTATCCACTACAAATATTCCGAGCAAAATATTCCCAAAGACGCAAAAGAATATGCTAAGCGGAATCGTAATAACTGTCGCTATCGCCAGAGCCTGTCTGGTGCTTTTTCTGACTCTGTCATATTTACCGGCTCCATAATTCTGTCCGGCAAAGGTAGTAGCCACTGTTCCCAGTGAGCCAATCGTCATCCAGAATAGTACATCCACCTTGCCGTATGCTGCCCATGCTGATGCAACATCCTTTCCAAGGCTGTTAATAGATACCTGTATAAGCGTATTTGAAAGTGTATAGGTGGTAGTCTGGAATCCCGCAGGTATACCTATCTTTATTATTTTGGAGAGCATAATAGCGTCAAATCTGATTTTCCTGATATCAAGTCTGTAGCTATCGTCGCTCCTTACAAGAATAAAGATAATAATAGCGGCACTAATAAGCTGGCACAGAATGGTTGCAACCGCAACTCCGGCTACTCCATAGACATCTCCCATTCTGCCAAGACCAAAACCAACTACGAATATAATATCTAAAAGTATATTAACTATGCAACTAATAATTAATACAATCAGCGGTCTTCTTGAATCACCTACAGCTCTCAGTATCCCTGCTCCCATGTTGTAAATAAGATTAGGTATCATTCCAAGAAAGAAAATCCTGAGATACATAGTGCCTGCTTCAGCCTGTTCAACCGGTGTTTTCATCACACTTATAAGCCATGGCGATATCAGTACTCCTATTGCAGTAATAACTGCGCCACCTGCTATGGAAAGCGCTATTGCGGTGTGTACAGCCTTATCAATCTCTTCCCTTTTGCCCGCACCATAGAACTGAGAAATGACAACAGTCGCTCCGGAAGACAGCCCCAGAAAAAAGCCCAGGAAAAGATTTACCACCATCGCTGCTGATCCGCCAACAGCTCCCAGTGCATCGCTTCCCACAGCTCTGCCCACGATTATGGCGTCTATTGTATTATAAAGTTGTTGAAAAAAAGCTCCCAGGAGAAGTGCAAAGAAAAATGTCAGCATGTTCTTCCATATGGAGCCGGATGTTATACTTTTGTTTCTCATCAGTGTTAATGCTATATTAACTCCCCATTTTTATTAAATCTACTTCGTTACCATCAGTTGCCTGTGGAAGCGCGAAGTCTATTATAATACATTCTGCTCAAACGTATAGAAGTATTTTCAGGATATATTTTCTCTGCCCGCTTGAAATATTCATATGAAATATCCATTTTCCCCAGCGCAGCATATAGCTTACTGAGTTTCTGACATGGTATAAACTCATGATACGGCTCAAAATGCACTCTCATATCCTTATAGTCCACCGGTGTATCAAGAGCTTCTAAAAGATACTTTTCTGCCTTGTCATATTCTTCACGGGCAAGATAAAGACCACCAAGTTCACACAGGAGCATTTCGCCTGCGATGCCCTTTTCTTCCAATAGAACAAGCTTATCTATCAGCTCATCGTTTCTCTTTAGCTGTTTCATGCTCCAGATATAGGAAAAAAGTGAATTATATATATCAGACTCAGGAAATGGCTCCTCTTCAGCCAGTTCATAAAAAGCTGCGACCGATGCTTCAAAATTACCTTTTGAACTATATTCACCACATAAAAAAGAAAGGTCTCTGGTGGGGGCTTCCGTTCCTTCAGCAAGACATAGCTTATGAATACGCATATTTCTATCGGGATCATTTACCCTGACCTTACAGTGACGGAGCATAATATCCTGTGCAAAATACTTTTTTGCTCCTTTGGGATATTCTATCCATTCATGGAGTCGTCCGTGCCATGTGGGGTTAAAGCTTCTTTTTGCCCATCTGTCACGAAAAACAAACGAGTTATTAAAAATATTATTTTGGTCCGGAGAACTTCCATACAGCAAAAATACAACATCTGTTTCAGGAGAAATAGATGTTTTCAGAGAATTTAATCTTACTGCATCCTCCGGACAAACCACATCATCAGCATCAATCCACATGACATAGTCCATGGTGGCATGTGAATAAGAGGCATTTCTTGCAGCGGAAAAATCATCTATCCACGGAAAATCATAGACCTTGTCAGTATATCGAAGCGCTATCTCGCGAGTATCGTCAACCGACCCTGTATCTACAATAATAATCTCATCTGCAAAGACTCTGACTCCATCAAGGCATCTGGCGAGAACCAGTGATTCATCCCTGACAATCATACATACACTCAGTGTAACGCCCTTGTCCATACCTGTTCCTCCAAAACTCTCCTCTATTCTTCCTTAAGCTTTTTTTCAAGAATTAATCGATTGGTTCTGGCAGCCAGGTTAGCCGGATTAATCTCCAAAACCTTATCATTATAATCTATGGCTTCTTGTATTCTGCCAAGTCCAATATAAGCCTTAACAAGCTGCTGATATATCCACAGTTTTTGATCCGGGGTATTATCCTCTGATTCAAGAGCCATCTCAAGCCAAAGAAGAGCATTTTCAAAATACTCATTAATAATCAGTATTCTGGCAATCCAGACGCAATAGCTGGCATTATGCTCCTTTGCTGCCTTAGCCATTAAATAATACTCTTTTGCCTCTTCATGATGTTCTGCCAGAGTCATATCCAGATAGCATTGAATGCAAAGCCAGAAATCCTCCTTTAGCTCGTCCCTTGGAATCTTGCGGATAATATTGCAGTTCCTGTCCTTTGGCGGCTTAACCAGTTTCCTGTGAAGAAACTTTATCTCAGTCGTCATTTCAGGTTCCAAGACAAAGGCGCGTTCGTGAATTGCTCCACCCCAATAGGGACCGTCGTGCCTTGCTACCATTCTATGGCGATAGGATAAACCGCCACCCTCCGGAGCATCATAGGCCATGATAATGGTCTTTGGTCTCTCATCAACCGGCATCTGTGAAAGGTCTTTTTTCAATTGCAGGAATTTCTCTTTTTCCTCACTGGGAAGAATGTCATCTGCATCCACATACATGATGTAGTCACATTTGGCATAGGAAAAAGAAATGTTCCTGGCTTTGCCAAAATCATCTTCCCAGGGGATAGCGTACACCTCATCAGTAAAGCTCCTGGCAATGTTTATGGTATCATCCGTTGAACCTGTATCTGCTATAACCAGCTGATCATAGGTTCCCTGCAATGACTCAAGGCAGCGCCTAAGAACCGCCTCTTCATTTTTTACAATCATGCATACACTTACAGAAACTGAATCTGAGCTCTCAGGCATGATGTCCTCCATAGCTTATTTCAAATTCAACATATTAATAACGCACTGTTTTAACAGGATCCTGCCCTGCAGCATGGGAAGATCCACCACCTCCCGTTACAGCCATCAGGTCCTCATCGTCAAGTGGAAATCCCTTAAACTCAGAGATTACCTCTTCTATTTCCTCCTGAACACATCCCATGGCATTAAGGGTCTTTTCAAGATTCTCCTTTGATGCAAGCGCCTCAATATCACCTTTATCAATTAACTCCTTCAACATTTCCTGTGCTTTTCCCATAATTGGAATCTCCTTTCTACAACAACTCACTCCAATGAAAATTCTGTAAAAAAACATAAATATCATTATTCAGGAAGCGTAAATAAAGTAGTCTTCCCTTCTTCAACCTTAACGCGCCTGTAATATAAAGTTCCTGAAGTATCCTCTGTCTGATCCAGCAAAACTATAACGTAATCACCTGCAGGAAGATCCATGTCATAATCTGTATCATCATCTTCCACAATCCAATACAGTGCATATTCCGGCTGGTTATCCTGATAGTACATACAAGCCCAGGAAAGTCCCTGATATTGCTTATTATTATCAGGCACCTCGTACCTAAGCGTACCGTAATCATCATCGCCGTTTTTATATTCCGGACTCCAGTCAGCTATTTCCCAGTTTTTCCCATTATGGTAATACCACGAATCGCCATCCTCTTCCTGCGATACAGGAATTCCCAGAGTTCTTGCAAGCTCCATGAGCATAAAAGTTTTATATTTTTCCGGACAGTAGCCCATTTTTATTGATGCTAAAAGATTTGGATTCTTCCCTTTTATCTCACGTATGCAATCATCGCTTAAATTACTGTCAAACCATTTCTTTAGTTTATCGGGGTCTGCTCTAAAATCACTTATCTGCTCTTCAGTAAACAGCTCCTGCACCTCAAGTCTTTGAGGAACAAAATAACCCCATTCAAGTACAGGACACAGAATTCCTTTTACAAAATCCTCATCTGATAAGTCTCCCCGTACCTTTTCTGCACCCTGTAATATATCCTCCAACGTTTCTGCACTAACTTCACCGCAGTACCTGCCCGTAACATTTTTAACAAGCTCTACGCGCATAGGATCATCATCCTTTTCAAGGAAGGTCATGATCTCGTCAAAATTTTTTCCTGCCCACTTTAAGTTATCTTCACAGTCCGGATACTTGGAAGCTCGCTTTTCATCAAAGTCTTTTTCATGATTTTCTGCTCTTAAGTCATCAGCAGATTTTTCTCCAAAAAGAGCATTTTTTTCTTCATCGGTAGCACTCTGCCATCTCTTTGTCTTGGCATCATTATATTTAACACTGCAGCTTATCCATTCATCATATTTAGGTTCTTCTGCAAAAGAAATGGTTCCTTCAGTCTGATCCTGGTCAATCCATATGGCGCGGAAATCATCATCCTGATAGCAAACCGCCGACACACTGCCCTTTCCCAGGGTAAGCTTTGCTTTTCCTTCAGCATCCGTTACCACTGTAAGCTCCGTGGACTCGTATACACCATTTTGAACCAATATTATATCAACCCTTGCACCTTCCAAAGGTTTCCCCTTTTTATCAAGGACTGTAAGCGTAACCTCTTTCGTCTTAGCAAAATCCTCTATATCATTTACTATCGTATAGCCGTAGTCGGAATAAACCATTCCTCCATCGACACCAATATCACTCTGCGCATAAGAAGCTGTAGTAAGAATGCTCCCCAGTCTGTCTACAAACCATCCGCAGTCCATCGCCGGCTCAGGTTCACAGCCGCCCATGTAATGCCACTCTCCATCAATAAGAACCTGCGGAAATGCGTGCCCGTCGGGTACTCCTGTCCAGGACACATTGCAAACTCTTGATGGTATTCCCACACTCCGAAGTGCACTGACAACAAACATAGCTTCTTCGCCGCATCTGCCCTTGCCACTGTTATACATTCCAAGTGGTGAGAATTCATTCTGGTCGGTATCCGAATAGGTAGCCTGCTCTCCACACCAGAAGTTAACCAAAAGAGCTGCCTCGGTCAGGCTTTTATCCTTCACAATGTCAACTATCTGATCATAGAAGAAATCCCTGTAATCAACTATGGGTTCTATACTAATCTTGTAACCAGCCACATAACACAAAAACGTATCTTCGGGCAGATTTTTTGCCCAATCAAATGTTTTTCTCACCTTAACTGCATGAGTCGCATATTTATGAAGAAGTGCAAAATCAATACTGCACAGATCAGTCATGGATGTGGTAATAAAATAGTACTGCATGATCTTCTTTTCTTCGTCGGTACACTTCTCATACTCCTTTTCCCATTCATCTGCGCGATACCCCAGGTCAGGCAAAAGAGTTTCATATTGCGTAGTTAATTTTACTTCCCAGTCACTCTCGCTTTGCTCAACTGGCTTAGCAAATCCCGTTATTGTAGAAAAGGCTAAAACAATCGATACAAGAATACATACTACATTTTTCTTTATTCTCATAAGCACTACCTCATACCGAACAAAAAACAATTGTATACGCTTAATTAATTCTAACATAGCGATTATTAAGGCTTTCCGAATAAATTATTATATTTTGATAAACAAAAAACGGAGCCACCTATACGTTTCTTATAGGTGACTCCATTACTTTATTTATGAAATTTTATATAGTTTAATTATTTAACCTTTGAGATCTTCTTTGACTTTGACCAGTCTGAGTAGTACTTAACGCCGTTTTCCTTAACGTATGTTCTAACCTGAACATAATACTTCTTGCCGCTCTTGAGGCCGCTCTTCTCGATTGTGCCCTTCTTATCCTTGAAAGTAATCTTCTTAGCCTTTACGCTCTTTGTCTTTACGTTCTTGTCGAAGTCTTTGCTTGTTGAAAATCTTACTTCGTATCCGTCAACATCCTTAGCCTTCTTAATTGTAACCTTTGCTGTCTTCTTAGCAGGTGACTCAGCATTGCGGATCTTTATTGTCTTGTCTGTCAGAATTGCAGCCTTGATCTGGAACTTAACTGCCTCTTCGCTATTTCTGAAGACGTTGATCTTATAATCTCCACCCTTTTTTACGTTCAGTTCCTTTTCGTAGATCTTATCCTTTGCATAATCCTTTAATTCTTCACTTGAAAGAAAACTTGTTTCACCGGCTTTATAAATGTCAACAAAAGCACTTTTAATTGTATCTGTAGCTTTAATATTTACTCTTAATTTTCCATCGATATCTGAGTGAATTATATAAGTCTGTCTCTTGGTGTCGCCGGAAATTGTAACCTCAGAAGTATAATCGGCATCATTTTCCAGCTTAATGGGAGTACCCTCATCAATTTTCTGAATTATCTCTGCGTCAGCAGGTTTAACCCCTCCCTCAGCATAAGCTGTAATTGCAGGTGCCATTGCGAATGATGAGCAGGCCATAACACCTGCTAATGTAATTGATAAACGTCTTGAAAGTCTCTCTAAAATCCTCATAGAATAACCCTCCTTGGTATGGTTAAAACTTTTTTTGGTAATCGCCGTGATTACCTGTGCTAATTTCGAGTTTAATCATATTTGTATATTGTGTCAACATTCTGTGACTATTTTATGATTTTATAAGAATTACTATTTAATTATTTTATTTTTATAGCAAAAAATTGGAGCCACCTATACGATTCCTATAGGTGACTCCAATCCTTTATTTATGGCATAAATCTGTTTATGTTTGATTATTTTTACTCATCCTTAATTCCGTTTGCTTCTTTGTACTCAGCAAGAACAGTCTGATAATAGCCATCATCGGTAACAGCCTTAGAAACATCATCAGATCTACCAATACTGATAAGCCATGCATATACATTTTGAACTTCTGCACGGCCCTCACGCCTTGCTGCATTTATTCCTGTAACCCAGTCGGATCTTGCCATCTTCTCTTCCAATAGCATAGCCTGCACCTCCTTATCCTTTGAAAATGCATCTACTTCTTTACGAATATCATCAAACATCACATTGCCCTGTGTTTTTTCTAACACTTTGTCATTATTAATATCAGCAATCATCGCAAGCAGCTTTAATAATTCAATATCTTCATCTTTATTGTAGCTATCAGTTAAAAAGAGTTCAAGTGCCTTATCAAGCTGCACAAAAGCCATTTGCTTAAGTGCAGGAAACTCCATGCCAGAATCCGCCACAATCCTTTTCACTCTATGTATATACCGATCTGACTTAAATTCCTTAAACACTTTTGGACTCTTGACCATCAATACTATAACAATAACCCCATTAACATTTTCATAGTCTACTTCTTTTTTCCTCTGCCCTTCTTCTATCGAATATTGAATCATCAACATATTCGATGCATATATATCTACTCGGTTAAAAATATAATCCTGCGCAACAGCTTGAAATTCCAGATCAAATCTTCTTCCATCTCTCAGCCATGCAGGAATATCTGTAATAATAGCCTTAGAGAACTTGCTAATCACCATTCCTTCATTGGATGCTGATTTTTCAACATTTTCATATGGACCTTTCATTATCCTTTGTAAAAGAAAATCCAACCTCTCCGGATGAATATCAGGAGAAAATGCCCTTTTAGCTATAGCATCATCGTACAAATCTGCCAAAATTGACCCATCAAAAATCTTTAGCAGTTTTTCTTTTGTCTCCGGATCCAAATTGCTTATTTGTATTTTTTGTACTAATTCTTCTTTACTCAGGATACTCACCATATTCATCCCCACCTTACTGTTTTTTTGAAGCTAAAGAACAGTTTTTTCTTTAATTCCATACTTTTATTATATTTTTTTGATGTACCATAAAAATACCTTCACAAAAATTGGAGCCACCTATACGATTCCTATAGGTGACTCCAATCCTTTATTTATGGCATTTTATCAGGTTTAATTATTTAACCTTTGAGATCTTCTTTGACTTTGACCAGTCTGAGTAGTACTTAACGCCGTTTTCCTTAACGTATGTTCTAACCTGAACATAGTACTTCTTGCCGCTCTTGAGGCCGCTCTTCTCGATTGTGCCCTTCTTATCCTTGAAAGTAATCTTCTTAGCCTTTACGCTCTTTGTCTTTACGTTCTTGTCGAAGTCTTTGCTTGTTGAGAATCTTACTTCGTATCCGTCAACATCCTTAGCCTTCTTAATTGTAACCTTTGCTGTCTTCTTAGCAGGTGACTCAGCATTGCGGATCTTGCTGTCCTTATCTGTGATAATGTCAGCCTTAACCTGAAGTACAGCATCCTTTTCAGGCTTAATAGCTATATAATATGTGCCTGTTTTAATATCCTTACTGTTCTCATAAGTCTTGCCTGCTGCAATGTCCTTATTCTCATCTATGAAAAGGTCTGTTGCTTCATTCTCTTTCCAAACCCTAACGGTAACCTTGCTGGCATCCTTAGATTTTACAAAAACTCTGAACTTTCCATCAATATCTGACTTAATCTTGTATGCCTTACCATCGGTTGCGGTAATAGTTGTCTCTGATGTGTAATCAGCATCATTCTGAAGCACTGTAGCACCATTCTGGATGTCTGCCTGAGTAGGTGTTCCTTCTGCTGCAAAAGCTGTAATTGCAGGTGCCATTGCGAATGATGAGCAAGCCATAACACCTGCTAATGTTATTGATAAACGTCTTGAAATCTTTTCTAAAATCCTCATAAAATAACCCTCCTTTGACAAGGTCTAAAAACTTTTTGGTGGTCGTGTTGATCACCTGTGATGCTTTGACTATACTCATATTTTTATCCCTCGTCAACAATTTTACACCATTTTATGATTTTATAATAATTTGGATTGCCGCTATCAAAATTCTATTCTCTTCATAAATACTGGGCTTACATTCTGTCAAACATACCATTTTTCAAGGGCTCCATTTTATATTTTGTTAATACTTTATTCCTGTCTCAGGGCATCAATCGGGGCAATTATAAAACAGACCGAAACCTGCACTGATTTCGGTCTGTTTTACACTTATTTTATTATTACTGATCTATTTATAGTTGACCACTAATTATTTAGCAAGAAGCATCATGATGTCATTGCTTCTCTGGATGAACTTAGTCATAGCGTCTGCATCAAGAGGTGCGTTCTGGATACGGGCAAGGTCATAGAGCTGCTCACAGATGGTGTCTACATTGTCACCTTCCTTGTTGTCCATGACGTACTTAACAAGAGGATGATTAGCATTGAGGATGAGTGTCTGTCCACCCATTCCAAGGTCGCCCATCATCATTCCGTTAGCAGCATACATCTTCATCATATCCTGCATACGGCGTGTCTCCTCAGATACTGTGAGCATTGAAGAAATCTTCTTATCCTTGAGCTTCTCAATCTTGACTACAAGCTGCTCGTTCTTAAGAGCCTTCTTCATCTTCTCACCGATGTTCTTCTCAATCTCCTCGAATTCCTTCTCAGCCTTCTTGGAAGTCTTGCTCTTGAAGGTATCTGTAAGATCAGCATCGATTCTCTGGAATCTGATGTCCTGATTTTTAGACTCCAACTGCTGGATGAAAGGAACATCTATGTTGTGATTTAAGATGAATGCGTCCATCTTCTGAGCCTTGAACATATTGATGTACTGGCTCTGCTGCTGCTCGTCTGTTACATAATAGATGGTGCGGGGCTCTTTTTCCTCGTCCTTCTTATCAGCATCAGCCTTATCATCGCCGCTTACTGTGTTGCCATTCTCATCGACAACTTCAGCCTCTACTGTATTTCCGTTCTCATCCTTAGCTTCTTCAGCTGCTGCAGCTTCCTCTGCCTCCTTATTAATCTGGAGTGCTTCGGGGAGTGTTAAGTATTTTCCATCAAGATTCTTAAAGAGGATGTAGTCATTCATCTTCTCGCAGAACTTGTCGTCCTTTAAGCAGCCATACTTGATGAAGGGAGAAATGTCTTCCCAGTATTTGTCATAGTTTTCCTTATCAGTCTTACAAAGTCCTGCAAGCTTCTCAGCAACCTTCTTGGAAATGTAGTCTGAAATCTTCTTTACAAAGCCATCGTTCTGAAGTGCGCTTCTTGATACGTTAAGAGGAAGATCAGGACAATCGATCACACCCTTAAGAAGCATTAAGTATTCAGGAATTACTTCCTTGATGTTGTCTGCAATAAAGACCTGGTTGTTGTAAAGCTTGATAACACCCTCAGCCGATTCGAACTCCATGTTGATCTTAGGGAAGTAAAGGATTCCCTTTAAGTTGAAAGGATAGTCCATGTTGAGGTGTATCCAGAACAGAGGCTCCTTGTAATCACGGAAAACCTTTCTGTAGAATTCCTTGTATTCATCATCTGTGCAGTCCTTGGGAGTCTTGCCCCAGAGAGGATGAGTATCATTAAGAAGCTGAGGTCTTCTCTTAATCTTGAGCTTCTTCTCCTCTTCCTTCTTCTCTTCTTCGCCTTCCTTTTCAGAATCGTTCTTTGCTTCTTCCTTCTTCTCAGGCTCGATTACTTCGATGACAATGTCATCATCGCGCTTCTCGGATTCCTTGATGGTCTCTGTGCCTTCCTCATTTTCTCTCTGAAGGTAGATCTCATAAGGCATGAATGAGCAGTACTTCTCAATAACTTCGCGTGCCTTGTATTCGTTGCAGAACTCAAGGCAATCATCTGAAAGGTGGATTGTAATTGTTGTTCCTACCTCTGTCTTCTCTCCATCCTTCATCTCGAAATCAGAGCCGCCATCACAGGTCCAGTGAACGGATGCAGCGTCTGATTTATAGGACAGTGTATCGATTTCCACATAGTCAGCAACCATGAAGGTTGAATAGAAACCAAGTCCGAAATGTCCGATAATCTGGTCAGCATTTGCCTTATCCTTATACTTATTCAGGAAATCAGTTGCACCTGAGAAAGCTACCTGGTTGATATACTCCTCAACCTCCTCAGCTGTCATACCGATACCATTATCAATAATCTTAATAGTCTTGTCCTTATCATTAAGAACAACATCAACACGAGGCTTAAAGCCATCAGGAAGTGTATACTCACCCATCATGTCCATCTTCTTGATTTTTGTGATGGCATCACAGGCATTAGAAATTACTTCACGATAGAATATGTCGTGGTCAGAATACAGCCACTTCTTGATTATAGGGAACATATTCTCGCTATTAATTGAAAGATTACCTTTTTTCTCCATTGTATTGCCTCCATATAATAAATGCAGGGGTGTTCTACTAAATATAGAATACCCACAAATATGAGTTTAAAACCGTAGGCGGCAAAAGTCAATAAAAAATTAGCACTCATTTATAACGAGTGCTAATAATTGTATTTTCTCCTCATCTCTCAATAACCAAATCAGCAAGTCCTGCCTTGTGAAGAGAAACCACTCCGGCTAAAAGGCATATCTGTGCCAAAATATTTATGCCTTGTGCAGTCCAGTTTACGGTTGCCAAAGTAAAATCCTTTGAGGAAAAATACCCCATAATTAGAGAAAAAATAAAGCTTAAGGTAAAAATGGTGATCGCAAATTTCTTTTTAAGCTTTACAGCCAAAATAAAAAGTGAAACAAAAAGCATAGTAAGTCCAAGGCATATCGCAGTTATGAATAAAAAAGTACCTGCAAATACAGGTGGCGCTGCTGAATATAATGTATTCCCCTGCCTGAAAAAAATCATTGCAATACAAGCAAGCCCTGCCATAAGGAATCCAATTGCCTGTAAGGGAAAAAACATCTGACTAAGAGCCTGAAAATCGCAAATTCCAGCGCCATATAAAACCTTGTAAACAGCTTTACAGCCCCCGGCAAAAATAATATCCAGAGTTCCCATTGCAAATAATGCGAAGGCCCCCTTGCTCATCTTGTTATATAAATCGCGCTGCAAAATTATGGATGCAACAGCAAATAAGATTACCGGAATAAAATCCACCAGTCCCATTAATAATGATATATCCTTCATTATTTCCGTTTTTCCTTTTTCATCTTATACATCTGCTCATCAGCAAGTCCGATAACAGTATCAAGATTCATATTTGCATCAAAAACGGTGGAAGCCGTTCCCATGCTGGCTGCGACTGTGTATCCAAGCTTTCTGGTAGCTTCTTCCATCCTGGCTGTCATTGTTTTCTTAAGTAAATCCCAGTCACATTCTCCAAGAATAAGAGCCAGCATCTCATCTCCGCCTATTCTTACGCAGAGAGCATCAGGTGGGCATGAATCCTTAAGAATCTTTGCAACAGTAGCTATAGCCTCATCCCCGGAAAGATGACCAAAGCTGTCATTTATTTGTTTAAGACCATTTAAATCAAGCATTACAAGCGTGGCTTTTTTCCCGTGATTAGTGCTGTCAGCATGTAGCTCCTCAAATTTTTCAAGAAAAGCCAGTCTGTTGTAAAGTCCTGTCAGACCATCATGCTGATAGGTTCTCTGAAGCTTATCACGAAGATATTTCTGATACTTATTAATTACGTAGCCACCAAGCGCCATTCCAAGGTAATATGTAAGGCTCGTGGTCTTAGTATAATCTATAGTCTCTGCCCTGGGGTATGAGTAGCATATAAATCCCGGGGCCTTGCCCATATACTCAAGGCAATTGAAAATAAGCGGATATCCATTATCCAGAACATCCATCAAATGTGGAATTATCTCATCAGGGTTGTAGGGCTTAACCTCATCATCTTTGGAATACCAGTCATAAATGACTACCTTCTCACCCTTTTCAACATTCTCAAAAAGGAAGTTGTTCTCAAGATCAAAGCAGGATTTTTCAGCAACAATACACATATGTGAGGTGAGATGATTTCTTATATATTTAATGCTCTCATCAGAGGACTTGCCGCTCATGATTTTGGCAGTAACCCCTTGCATAACGTGAACATCATCCTGGTGATGATAAAACCTGTCATTTATTCCGCTGACCGTAAGAAGCGGATCTGCATCACTATGCGGACAGCCACATGAATCGTTTTCAATAAACCTGGGCTGTATCCACTTTATAATGTTCCTCTCTCCTTTGAAAAGAGAAAGCACCACATCAGTTATGGTTACTGCCAGTTCTATGCTGTCACACTTTGACGTTGTTATTCCCGGCTTAGACCAGAACGCCTCCTCGACACCATCAAAGCCGGAAACTATAACTTCATCCGGAACCCTTATGCCCTTTGTCTGAAGAACATCACAGACATTTATCGCCATTATGTCATTAGCACAGATAATTGCATCAGGTAAAATAGGTCTTTGAAGCAGTTCAAGAGTTGCCTTCCTTGAAGGCTCAGCCCAGAAATCACCATAGCTTATCATGCTGTCATCAAAGGTAAATCCATTTTCAGTTATTACTTTTTTAAATACTTCTATTCTTTCGTTAGAAAAAGGACTCTTCCTTTTTCCTGCCATAAAATGCGGTCTTTTAACCTTGTGATACTCAATTATGTGACGTACTACAGCCTCAAAACCTTTGGCGTAGTCAAACTTAACTATTGATGTGTTCTCATATTCGCCGTCTATAATGACTGCAGGAACATCATGTTCATTCGCCCTGTCAAGAATATGCTGAACCACTTCGCGGCTCTTTATCTTCTCGTCCATAATTACAACTGCATCAGTCTTGTCAAAAGGAACGAGATCAAAAACTGCTGTCTCATCAGATTCATCTCCGTTGTTCCCGATTTCTGAATTAAGGGTGTAGATAAAAAGGTAACAGTCATCAGCCTGCAAAAGTCTGTTCAGCTCTGTAATGAAGCTAAAAACCTGCGAATCGTATATTCTGTAGGTGCATAAAGCAACCAGTTTTTTGCCATTAATCATAGTCTACTCCAAAGCTACAGTCAGAATTTGTAGTGTTTCTTCACTTTGCATTTCTTACAGGAGGTATTCTTATGATCATAAAAAGTACCTGTAACAGTTGTCTTTTTCAAAACAACCTTTTTACCTGAATAGTTACCCATATCGCCTTTTATCTTGCAGTTTGTTATCTTTACGTTTTTGGCGACAACCTTATTGTTGGTCTGGTAATAAGGATTAAGGATATTCAGAGCAAAATACTTTCCGTTTTTCTGATGTTTTTTCTTCGCATTAATAGTTGAGTTTTTGATTACAATAGATGAGCATACTGCTTTGCCCGGAACCTTTCCCTCGTCGGTATTGGGTTCAATCTGTATACCACTGCAGGGGGATGCACCGCTTGCATTACTGATATTGCAATTGTCGATTGTCACATGATCAGCATCAACAATTGCAATATTGTTTCTTCTGTTGTTTTTTATTGTGCAGTGGGTGATTTTGACATCACTGCTTCCCGGATATGAACCATCATCAGCAGCTGAGCCAAGATATATTCCATCGCCCCAGTTATCCTGAATTGTCATATTCGTAATCTCAACATGGCTGCAGTCTGTTACCCCAATACCATGTCCGTCAGCATCGTCTGATCCCTTATGACCGGATCTGTCACCAATGATCTTACCACCTGAAATCTTGAAATTATCACCCTTTACATGAATAGCGCAGAACTCGCCAAAGGATGTCGGAAGGACATTTAAAACTGTCGATTCCTGAAGTCTGAAGGTAATATTAGGTTTATCTACATAAACGCCAATACCTGTACCGCTGAAATTAAGTATATCTATATCGTACTGTCCGGGGCCAAATTCAATTATTCCGCCACCGTTTTGGGCTGCTGCTTCCACAGCGTCCTTTATTGCCTGTCTGTCACCGATGCCATCACCGGCTTTTGCACCATAGTCTTCAGGTCTGTACACATTCTCAGCCTGAACCTTGATAGCAGTCGGTGTAACAAAAGAAATGGCAGGTACTGCTATTGTAGCTGCCATTAATAATGTAAGTGCTTTATTACCAATCCTCATAAGAGCCCCCTCTTTTCCCTCATTATTCTGTTGAGAAGTGATTTCTGTAAATATCGAAAAAGTTTGTGTCTGATATTTCCACGTTTTCTGAAATATGGATTTTCTTGTAAAGCTCCTCATTCAGGACTTTGGATAACTTGGCAGCAAACTCATCATACTGCTCTCCGAAAACCTCTCGCTTTTTTTCTTCGACGATTCTTATCTTATTAGCTTCAGTCTCTTCGCGATTAAAAGTACTGATACATTTAAGTATAACATATGTATCGTTTGATTCAATAACTGAGCTGATTTCGCCGTTATCAAGATTGAACGCCGCAGTCTCTATCTCAGGTGCGACATCACCCTTACCGACAGAAACAGTGCTCTCCTCAGCTTCATTATATTGTTCCATCAGAACACTGAAGTCCGTGCCTTCGTTAAGCTGATGCAAAATCTGTTGTGCATTGTTTTTTACAGACTGTCTCGCTTCTCCTTCGAGTGCAACCTTTTGTCCCTTGGAATCCAGTTCCCATGCGTTTAGAACAATCTGCTCGACAGTTATAGTGCGTGCTTCATCATCACTTATTTCGGGATTTATATCTCTGATTATGTAGTCGTAGAGCTTTGCAGCAGTTGCATACTCCTGGTACATCTCCTGCAGTGTCTCCTCTGTTATTCCACACATCGCCTTTTTATCATCATCCGTAAGTGATGAAAAGTATTCGGATGCCGCAGAGTTAGCACTGGATATTTCCGCTTCACTGAGCTCTATACCGGAATCCACAGCAAGCAGATTCATTGCCTTTACCTGTGCTAATGTTGAAAGGCATTTATCCTTGACGTAGCTTTCCATGCTATTATCACCGATATTCACGTTCCAGATTCCATCACCAAAGCCTGCTTCATAGGAGTTCTGCGTATTAACAAGATACACCATGAATTCAGATTTTGAGCAGGATCTGTCCTCAATCCTGAATAGCTCATTTTCAGTAAAACCGGTTATAAGTACAATCTTGGTATGTTCAAGACTGGCACAGCCTGTAAGGGAAAATGCCATTCCGGTAGCAAGCATAAGCGCGGCCAGAGACCGCGCTATTTTTATTCTTTTTTCAGTTAAAAAAGTTGTCAGCATACTAAAACAATAACCTCATGTATATCCCCTCATCCGTCAGCTCTGCTGACACCTTTCCCCCCAAGGGGAAGGCATATTAATGGAATCAGAATCTAAATCAGATAGAAGCAAGGATACTGCGCGCAACCTTAAGTCCGTTGGCGCTGGCCTGCTGAAGGCCTCTTGTGATTCCGGCTCCATCTCCGATCGCACGAAGATGATTAACGCTGGTCTCAAAGTCCTTATTAACAATTACCTTATTAGAATAGAACTTAACCTCAACGCCGTAAAGAAGAGTCTCGTCAGAGGCAATTCCGGGCGTAACCTTATCAAGTGCCTGGATCATCTCATCAAGATCCACCATGATTCTGTGAGGGAATACAAGTGAAAGATCTCCGGGAACCGCATCCTTAAGTGTAGGAATCAGGTTGTTTCTGGCAAGTCTCTCATCTGTAGTTCTGCGGCCTCTTCTGAAGTCACCATAGGTCTGTACTAAAATTTTACCATCACAGAGCATGTTTGCAAGCTCCGCAATTTTCCTACCATATTCAATAGGAGTCTTGAAGGGCTTAGTAAAGTTTTTGGATACAAGAAGTGCAAAGTTGGTGTTGTCTGTCTTGAAATCCTGACTCTTGTATGCATGTCCGTTGACAACGGCAAGTCCGCCCTCATAGTACTCAGTAGCCACCTCACCTGAAGGGTTTGTACAGAAGGTACGCACCTTATCATCAAAGGTAGGAGTATGGAAAATAAGCTTGGCCTCATACAGGTTCTCATTAAGGAACTGCATGATTTCATCTCTGACCTCAACTCGCACACCCACATCAACTGTGCCGGGCTTGGTCTCGATTCCGATCTTGTCGCACTGTGAATGGAACCAGTCTGCGCCCTCACGTCCTACAGCTGATACTATTTCCTTTGCTGTGATAATGCTGCCGTCCTGAGTTTTTACACCCTTGCAGACACCATCTTCAACAATGATTTCTTCAACCATTGTATTGAACATAAGCTCTACACCCTTTTCCTCAAGGTGCTCCTGGAGCTTTTTATAAATCTTGTAGCCTTCCTCTGTTCCAAGGTGCCTGATGGGACACTCCACAAGCTTGAGGTTGGCATTTATAGCCTTCCTTCTGATCTCGCGGATCTCCTCAGCCTTATCGACACCATATACACTGGTGTCAGCACCGAATTTCAGATATATGTCATCAGATTCCCTGATAAGAGCTGTTGCTTCATCGTATCCCAGGATATCAGGAAGTGTTCCACCTACATCAGGTGACAGCGAAAGCTTTCCATCAGAAAAAGCGCCTGCGCCGGCAAAGCCTGTTGTGATTGAACAAGGCTTACAGCCCATGCATCTTCCTGTCTTTCTCTTGGGGCACTGTCTCTTCTCAATAGATCTGCCCTTTTCTATAATCATTACTTTAAGGTCAGGTCTCTTCTCTGCAAGTTCATAAGCACAGAAAATACCACCCGGGCCCGCACCGATTATTAAAACGTCTACTTCTTTGTTTTTTGCCATATTAAACCTCATTATATATTTTCCTCTTTTGCCGGCTTTCACCGGCGCCTTCTATACTGTTTCTTCTATAATAAATAAAAGGGCTTAAGGGTTAAAAATGACTGCCACAATAATAATTGCAGCAGCCATTAATTCGTTTGATCATCCAGTTTGTAATAAGCTATTACTTCTTAGTAGCCTTCTTAGCCGGAGCCTTCTTGGCTGCAGTCTTCTTAGCTGCAGGCTTTTTAGCTGCTGTAGCCTTCTTGGCAGGAGCTTTCTTATCAGTAGCTTCTTCAGCAGGAGCCTCTTTTGTCTCAGCCTTAATGCTTACGCTCTTTAAGAGCTCAGCCTTTCTAAGGTCACCCTCTGCGTTGATTTTTCCTGAAAGATTAGCGTTTACAAAATCATCTCTGCCTTCAAGAATATCCATAAGATCAGCTGCTGATGTATAAACAAGAATGTCACGGTCGAAATACTCGTAAGGCTCTACATTTAATTTTCCATCTGCAATCTCAACATAGAAAGCGCCTTCGCCCTCGCCGGTTATATTAAACTGGTAAGCTGCATGCTCCTTAACATTGCTAACATCAGCATCCTTAAGTGCTTCTTTTACCTTTGCTACTACTTCTTCGTAAGTCATTTTTTCCTCCACTTCATAAAAAATTTAATCCCAAAAAACATGTACATTATACCACAAAATCCCCTGCATGAAATACCTCATTTGGATTTTTTGGCATGTTTATCGCAAAAAACAGCCTTTGTTTATCTGCTATTGCTTCGATACTGAACGGGTGTCATACCATATTTCTTTTTAAAGAGTCTGTTGAAATGCTCAACATTCTGATATCCCGCAGCTTCAGCCACTCTCTCAACCTTCATGTTGCCGTTTTTAAGAAGAATGCTTGCTTTTTTAAGTCGGATTTTCTTTACATTTTCCCCAAAGGTCATTCCGGATTTTTCCTTTATATATTTGGAAAGATACGGCTTAGAGAGATAGAATTCCTTGGAAAGATCATCCAGTGTTACAGACAGATAGTTTTCCTGAATGTAATTTAATATTGCGCTGATTCTCTCATCCTTTGCGTCAGTACTTGCCTTGACATCATCAAGCTGATTTACAGCAATTGTAAGTGCGTTGATGGAAGACTTGATGATATCTTCATCAATTCCTACACCCCAGAATTTCTTACCGCCACAGGTAATTCCCACATAGGTAACGGCTTTTGATGAAGAACCACGGCTAAGTGCATGCTCTTCGTAAACCGAAAGCTCATAGCTTATGTTGAAGTATTGCTTGAAAGCGTTACTTACAGCATCCAGGCGTCCGTTTCCGTTAGCCTCTACAATATGTTCTTTTCCTGCATGAGTGATCGTAACCTCTGCGAGGATTCCGTTAACCTGCTTGAAGTGACAATCCACAACTCTGAATACAGAATCATTGTGAACGTACTTATCCTCAAATATCTGATAAATTCTTCCGGGTGCAAGCTCAGCATGCTCTCTGTCGGATACATCCTTCATTGTATAGCTGATGTCTGTCTGCATTTCTCTCGGAACCATCATTCCATAGTTAGTCTTCAGGATGTAGCTTACGCCGCCCTTTCCGGACTGGGAATTGATTCTGATAACGTCTCCGTCGTATTCTCTTCCAAGATCCTTGGGGTCGATCGGCAGATACGGAACTGACCATATTCCTTTATCTTTTCCTGCATCACGCCAGGAGAAGCCTTTGCTGATGGCATCCTGATGTGATCCTGAAAATGCTGTAAATACAAGCTGTCCGGCATACGGCTGACGCTCGAAAATACGCATTCTTGTAAGACGCTCATAAGTCTCACCGATCTCATTTATATTTGCGAAATCAAGCTTCGGATCCACACCATGTGAGTACATGTTAAGTGCAAGTGTCACGATGTCTACATTTCCTGTTCTCTCACCGTTTCCGAACAGTGTTCCTTCTATTCTGTCTGCACCTGCAAGGCATCCAAGCTCGGCATCACTGATTCCTGAACCTCTGTCATTGTGCGGATGAAGTGAAAGTGTAACGGCGTCACGGTATTTAAGATTCTTGTGAATATATTCAACCTGTGTTGCAAACACATGAGGCATAGCTATCTCTACTGTAGTAGGAATGTTGATTATTGCTTTGTTTTCCTTAGTAGGCTTCCACACATCAAGTACTGCATTGCAGACTTCTACTGCATAATCAACCTCTGTTCCGGGGAAACTCTCTGGAGAATACTCAAATGAGAAGTTGCCGTTAGTCTCTTTTGCAAGCTTATCAAGGAGCTTCGCACCATCGATAGCTATCTGTTTAACATCCTCTTTATTCTTTTTAAATACCTGCTCACGCTGTGCAACAGATGTGGAATTATAAAGATGAATTATTGCTTTAGGTGCTCCCTTTACAGCCTCAAAGGTCCTCTTTATGATGTGCTCTCTGGCCTGTGTCAGAACCTGTACTGTCACATCATCAGGGATCATGTTTCTCTCAATAAGTGTTCTTGCAAACTCAAACTCTGTCTCAGAAGCAGCCGGGAATCCGATCTCAATTTCCTTAAAGCCCAGCTTAACAAGCATTGTGAAAAACTCGAGTTTTTCATCAAGGCTCATGGGCTCAATAAGTGCCTGATTTCCATCTCGAAGATCAACACTACACCATATCGGTGGTTTATCAAGATAATCTTTTTTCACCCATTCATAGGTTGCCTTTGGTGGCATGAAATACTGTCTCTGATACTTCTCGTAGTTCTTCATAATGCTCCTCCTGATATTGTTCATTATTTTCTGTCGATTGGCTATTTTCAGTCGATTCATTACAATTACAATGCTTATCTGCAGTAGAATTAATGATATTCTCTATTGTTATCGACACAAAAATAAAATTCATCAACGATTATTGATGATTTTTATTTTAACACTTGTATTTTATTTTTATAGTGACGAATTTAATCAGTTTTCTTGATATTTATTAATATAGATATGAGATGAACCTAACCTTGTGCTTACTTTCTTATAATTGTATCCATAATCTTTCTCTTGTTTTTAATTGCGAAACAAAATCGCACTTAGGAAATGTTTTAATAATGCTCCTCCTTTTCCTGTAAAACCGTATCAAACAAATAAAGTATAGTTTTGTAAAAAAACGAACCACCTTTCTGATAATCTAATATTTCTAACACGGAATATCGACATTAAATTTTATAAAAATCTAATAATTCCATCATTAAGGATATGCTAAAATTATATGCGGAAGGCAATTACATGAAATAATTGCACAAAATGTATCTATGACAGTGTTACATTCTATGGGAAGGAGATGGACATAATGGCAGAAAACAAATGGAGATGTCGGGCTGAAGATTTAAAAGGGACTCAGACTGAGAAGAATCTGCAGGAGGCATTTGCAGGTGAATCCGAGGCAAGGAACAAGTATACTTTCTTCGCATCAAAGGCAAAAAAGGATGGCTATGTTCAAATTTCAAATATCTTCGCCGAGACTGCTGCGAACGAAAAAGAACATGCTGAAATCTGGTACAAGATTTTGAAGGGTATTGGCAGCACAATTGAAAATTTGAAAGATGCGGCAGAGGGTGAAGCCTATGAGTGGAAAGAAATGTATCCCTCTTTTGCAAAAACTGCCCGTGAAGAAGGCTTTGATGAGATTGCTGAACTATTCGAAAGCGTTGCTGCTATTGAAAAGGAGCACGAGGAACGGTATCGGAAGCTTCTTAAAAATATTGAAGATAAGCTTGTGTTCTCAAGAGATGGCGATTGCATCTGGCAGTGCAGTAATTGCGGACATATCGTAATCGGGCCTGATGCACCAGAGGTTTGTCCTGTATGTAACCATCCACAGGCATATTTCCAGTTGAAGCCTGAGAATTACTAATTTATTTCAAATGAAGCCTGAAGATTTTTAGTTTTATTTTCTATCAGAAAGCTTAAAATTATTTACTTATTTCCAACTGAAACCAAGAATACCAATCATATATCAAGGAGGTTTTTTATGAATATTTTCAAGTGTGAAAAATGCGGCAGTATGGTAATCAAGATCAATGACGCAGCCTGCACTCCTGTATGCTGTGGTGATCCCATGACATCTCTTGCTCCCGGAACTTCCGATGGTGCTCATGAAAAGCATGTTCCCGTTGTAGAAGTGGATGGAAACAAGGTTACCGTAAAGGTTGGCGAAGTAGAACATCCCATGATGGACAATCACTACATTCAGTACATCTGGCTTGTAACAGATAAAGGCTTTATGCAGAAGAACCTCTCTCCTTCCGATAAACCGGTAGCTGAATTTGTTCTTGCAGATGGCGAGAAGGCTATCGCTGCCTATGAATTCTGCAATCTTCACGGACTTTGGAAGGCAGATATTTAAGATTATCTTTTAAGCCAGGATATTTAAAATTGTCTTTGTATAAAAACATCTTGAGCATGAAAATAGATTTATACAAATCCTGTTTTTTATCGAGAGAAAACAAGATTTCATGCCTTGACTTATGGCTATAGTCCAACATAAAAGGATGGCGTCTTCCAACCGAAAGATGCCATCCTTCTTTATAATCCAATATCTACTATAATAACAAAAGCTGTAAACATACTATCTTATTCATAATTAGCCACATCTCTTGTTTATGAATATCTGTTTTATATCATCATTCCCCATAAACCTCATTGATCAGTTTATATGCCCTATACTCTGAAAAATTGAATTTCCTTAAAGTATTAAGATTCAGTTTATATTTTTCCGTCCTGGATTCAGCAAGATTCTCACCATACAATTTCAAGAGTTCCTTGTTACCTGCCATTGCAGGGACAGCATCCATGGATATATCCATTGTCAAATAACTCTGCATTGATTGAGAAGAATACCTGTCGACGCGGCCATCCATGGTAGTATCTCCAAGATACTGAAGATCATACTTTGCAATATGATAGTCAGGGTTTGCAAAAACAAATGCAATGTACATTACCGTAACGGTGATCATGCAAAGGTTAAATACCGGAAACGTTTCATCTATAAGACTGGCAAGCAGATATGCAAGCCACAGTGAAATTACTACCAAAAACCAAAGCACAAACACTCTCAGGAATGTCAGACGATATGCTCCAATGTACATTATCATCCTAAATGCGCTGGAAGCTATCATTATATATGTGCACATTCCGACTACCATCAGTAATGCTTTAAGTACAAGGCTTCTCTTGAAAAGTCTCTGGCACAATGTCACCAAAGCAAGATTCATCAGACTGACTGCGAGCAGCTGATAGAAGCCTTCATGCGCATACTCGGCATAGGTATAGTTATCGGGCAGAGTCATCTTCCCCATGAAAAGACCAAATATCTGTATTACGCTAAAGAAAAGATAAACCACACATAAGAGGCTAGTGAAAGTAATTCCGACTATCGGATTGAAGCCTGAGCGCTTTGTCACATCCACCTCTATTCCCTTTTTATTCAGTCCCTTTATAACTGTGTAAAAAAGCCATATTGACCACAATATCATCCATGTAATTGCGATAAGATCCCAGATATAATCAAACTCAAAAATAAATTCGAAGGTACTTGTAATGGTGTTGGAAAAAACTGCGTCAGCGGATGCAAGCAATGCTACCACCACAAATAGCATCGGTAGTCCTATGCCAAGACCCGCTATAACTGCCATGATGTTAGCCTTTTTCTCTCCATTCATTTTGCTGCCGCGACTTTTAACCCAGGCTGCCATATCCTCCATAGGATCACCGAAATGACTAAAAGGTTTCAACGCAGTAAGCGCTATTCCGAATATCCATCCGATTATATCCCATTCTCTCGTATCAACATACATGTGTACAAGGAAGCTGAATACAAGAAGAGTAATTGCAAATTCATCTATCCAAATCAAATCAAAATTAGCAGTGGTACACTTTGAAATCGAAAGAAGCATTAACGAAATAATGTAAAAAATATTAAGCCCTGCTTTTCCATTTCTGTCCTTTAAAATGGACAGTCCGTCACGTTTTCTTGCCCATGCAATAAGGATCAATGTTCCCAGCATATAAAAAGGATATGTTATCCCGGAGTTGTTATCATAGAGGCAGAAAGTATGCCACACTGCATAAATAATTGCTATAAGACCATATTTTCTGAAGGCTTCGACATCCGCTGTCTTAGCTTTATTTACTTTTGCTGTATTTGGCGCTGCATAGTATGCACCGAAAGCATTATCTGTTCCATAATACTGTCTCGCATTAGCTGTTCCCGGTTCAAATGCAAGATTTGAGTTATTGTATTGCTCCTGAGATGAATTATTAGTATAGTTTGTTCCCAAATTTTGATTTTCCATGCTTTTCCTCCATAATTTGTCTCTATATTTTTTACTCTTTCACTTATGTAAACGTATATTTACAACTGCCTAAGACCAGTCTGCTGCCAATAGGGTTACCCAATCACGATTATCGTTATTGGTCGGCATCAGACTCTTCATCCGGTGCATATTCAAGAATATCTCCCGGCTGGCAGTCCAGCGCTTTGCATATAGCTTCAAGCGTTTGAAAACGTACTGCCTTTGCTTTGTTATTTTTCAATATGGATAAATTGGCGAGTGTGATGTCGACCTTCCCCGCAAGCTCAGTCAGACCTATCTTCCGCTTTGCCATCATTACATCCAGATTCACAATGATTGCCATCTTTTCCTCCACTTACCATTTAGATCGTGAGATCATTTTCTTCCTTATATCTGACTGCTCTGTCAAACACCCTGGCCAAGACCTTACTCAATACTCCGGCAAAAAGGAATACTCCGGAAGTGACTACTGCAGCGGGTGTAAAATATACGAAGCATCTCAGTATCTTGATAAGTGCGATGGCAAATGCATAGTTTCCCATTCGGTAAAGGCTTGTGACATTTTCCTGTATAAAACAGTTATCTTCAATAACCGTCTTCATCATCTTCCGAAGCTCGTACAAAATCAGAAGTGCAAAAGCCCCGGCCATCATTATTGATACAACCGCAAAAACAAAATGATCCTTAATTGCGGCATACTCGGTTGTATCACCAAGTGTCATCATAGTCATATCGACTGCCTTCCTAAGTCCTATAGGCACTGACAATTCGATCAGAAGTCCTATGCCTAAACTGATGTCGAGAAATCTTTTAAACCAGATATTCAGCCTATTGTCCATTTTCTGCTGTTTTCTCCTTATGCTTTTTATGTAATTTTTTTGTAATGTCAGCTTTTGTAATGTCATTTTTTTGCTAATCCCGTTATATCATGCTTACTTTTGTGCGTCAATAATTTTTTATTGTTATTCGATAATTATTTTCCGCAAATCAAAAACAGATGCAAAAAGCTGGTATACTGGTTCAAAAATCAAGGACTTTTTTATGACAGATTTTAAGGTCTGATGGAATCGAAACAGACAGGAATATACCTATGTTGACAGCTATGGACCTCAAGATGACAGCCATAGACTTTATGTAGACAGTTATATACTTTAAGTAGACAGTATGTACTTTTGACAGATATTTCATGCAAAAAGCAGCCCGAGAATATAATCCTCGGACTGCCCGTAAAAAGAAGAGAAAGAATGAGTAAAAAGCTAATTACTGTATAACATCAAATTTGATGAATTAGCCCTTGTCAAGAAAATCATACATCTCTACAACATCTTCATCGGTCTCAGGAATAACAAGTTCTTTTCCATCATCAACCTTGTAATATGTTGCATTTCCATCAGCATCGTAGTTTACATAAACCTCTTTATCGATTTCAAGATGACCGTCTTCCATGCCATAAGCTCTCACATAATGATTGCCTGAGCAATAGAGCTTCTCATCATAAATCGTGAGCGGATAGGATGTACCACCTGAGCAAACATATCCAAGATACTCAATCTGGTCTCCATTGTATCTGTAAACATCAGCCTCAATGCTGACAAACTCGCCATTTCCATCGTAATCATAAGCGTAATCCGTAACCATAAGTACATCCGTACCATCGATAGTCACATTTGTATAGCCCTGATCCTTCTGAAGTTTGTTAACAATATCTGTAAATGTAGCGCAGTCTGAAATATCCATGGGAGTATGCTCAGGTTCAACCACTTCATCTGCTACTGAACTCTCAGCTGCCTCAGCTGTTGTTGCTGTAGTCTCATCCTCAATGGTTTCTACTGCTTCTGCAACCTCTTCGGTAGCATCATCAGTTGCATCTGAAGCTTCTTCAATTACCTCTGCAGCAACTGCATCAGCCTTATCCACAGTCTTACTTCCGCAACCTGCCAGAATCATCATAGTACCAATAAGTAAAACAAGTGCATTCTTTTTCATAAATTTTCCCCTTTCAAAAACTTGATAGTTTCTTTGTACATTGTCAGTATAAATAGCATCGTCCAACAAATGTCCAACATGAGAAAATTTATTTTTCAAACGCAGCTATTCTCTGATCCAGCTGTTCGTAAAAATCTGAACCTGTATCATATGGGGTAATATAGAACAGCTGCAGAATTTTCATATTAACTGCCTTAAGGTCCTGCTCAGGCATTTGCGGTGCTCTGTCAGAAATAGCTTTTATAAAAAAATGCCATCTGTCTATATAGGACTCATATCTTCCAAGCTCAGGCGTATCAATCCACTTTTTTATCTTATACTTGGTCTGGCGTTCCTTATGACATTCATGCACCTGCAAAAAATATTTATGCGTAGCATCATCAAATATTCTGCCCAGAGGAAATAGTCTGCAGATTCCGGGCCTGAATCGGTGAATGCTGCAGCGCCCTTTTTCATCAAGAAAAGAACAGGTCTCACGTTCATTTTTGCCATCAATAAACCTGGAATCACCTGTGTTCATCTTAAGGCAGGGGAGGATGATACCATCAGCAACCCTGAGTTCCAGATTTGATGCAAGAAGCTCTTCAAAGCTTTTTCCCAGGCCCTTCTCAAGTCTGTAAACATCATACGGATCCAGGGTTATACTATCTCCCATTCCGCAGCAACAGGCATGGCAACCGCTGCAGTCATCCACTCCAAGTTTTGCCATGTCGTTTAGATCATATAATTTTCCGTCTGAAATCTCTTTTAAATCTATATCTCGAATCATAAAAATTCCTTATTCATGCATAATAACAGGTAGTGTCGGACCCTGAGAAATAACTGTAAGCGCCCGGGATTTTTCCACTTCCGTAAAAACAGTGTTTTCATCCTTGGGATTAATTCTGAACACGGGAGTTCCGTCACCTGCAAGGAAAGCTTTCACATATTCCTGTATGCTGTTTATCTTATACGGGAAGCTCATGCCGCCCATGGAAAGCATAGGAAATGAATGAATATCCGATCCTGCCGACATAAGAAAATTATGCTCTTTTGCAAACTGATATCCCAAAGCATTCTGGTAGTCCGGATTTCCCGAATTATAAACTTCAGCCCCGTCGCATACAGCGGGCATCAGATGAATCGCTGATAAATAGCCGCGTTCACGGTACGGATGTGCCTGAATCATAATTCCGCCTGCAGCATGTACCATGTCATAGATTTCCCTGCGGGACTTCTCTTCTATATCCTCATTTGCAAGGAGCCACTCCTTGTCCACTCCATATAGCAGATACTCATCTCCCTGGAAGTTATACTCTATTCCAAACATTACATTGAAATCGAGACCTTCTGCTTTCTTAAATGCATGCTCATAACCGCTGCAATATATATCCACTCTTTCTTTCCATGGTAGGTTCTTTGGAACGCAGCTATTACCTGTGAAAAAATGATCCGTAACTATAATTCCGCTATAGCCAAGTCCCATCATGTATTCTACATAATCTTCTCCCGGCGTCGGCGAACAGGCACTCGCTTCGGTGGTATGTAAATGTGTTTCATATAAAAAACCCATTGGTATATTTCTCCTCCAGATGTATACTGGCTTATTATTTTTCATATACTATTGTTTCTCATCAGAAAAACATGAATCTTATACGTTATTATCTGAATGGTCTATAAAACTCATCCTCTTGGAAAGTCATCATGAATAAGCCCACGATCCATATAGTCATCATCGTAATCTGTGCTATCCATATTTTCACTTAACTCATCGATGTATGCAGGATCTGTAATAATGCTTCTGAAAAGTCCATGACATCCATCTGAACAATCACGCCAGGTATCATCAAAATTCCCGGTATACCAGGGGTCCGCAACATCTCCTGTCCTGTCTGCAAACTCCAGCATTTTATAGACTTTACCATCCGGATCATTTCCAAACAGACGCTTTAGGTCACGAATGTTTGCACTATCCATTCCGATAATATAATCAAATTTATTATAATCAGTTCTGGAAGTAAGTCTTGCTCGTTTTTCAGAAACACCCAGCTCGTTTTCAGGAGTTCCTATTCCATGCTCGCGGAGCTTTGCCTTCGCAGGGGGATACACCGGGCTCCCCTGCCCATTCCAAATCTCATCAGTATGCGTAGCTGATGACTCTATATGGAATTTATCTGACATGTGCTGTTTACGCACAATATCTTTCATTATAAATTCTGCCATTGTGGAACGGCATATGTTGCCATGGCAGACGAATAATATTCTGATCATATTTATATACCTTTCAAAACCTTGCTATTACTGGCTTTATGAATTTAATGTTTGTATGCCATATGGCATTTTACCACTTTTTCATGGTAAAATGCCACTTCTGATACTTATTCATAATTCTTAACAAGCGTCCTTATTCTCCCAATACTACGCATATCCAATATCATATTTCTTTCATAATTTAAAGGGTCCTGTTTCCAGAACCCTTTAAACTACACAGCTATATTTATTCTGCTCATATTTAACGTCTCCGCAGCGGAGAAGCCAGGAGCTGCACCCGGCATAACTTTTCTTGTTCATATATTCGAATATTCTGAATTATTCCGTTTTCAATAGTTGCTTATCATATTCTTCAATCTGCTTAATCAGTTCCTCAGGCACATCCTTATCCTGATTTATTAAAATCATAGCCTTTATCCTATAGGGATTCTCCGTTTCCCCCTCTCCATCATACCCTGTTATAATGGTATGCTTTTCACCAATCTTTTCCAACCGCTCAAACTTAACTTTTCTTTTATTTATTTCCTCAGGAGTCAGCTTTTTTTCCGAACCTGGTGCTATAAAAGGTTGAGGCTTTGATACGTTATTACTTGTCTTTTTCATATCTTTTTCCTACCTTTCTTATATGACATATTATACTTCTCGACATTCTTCAGCATATACTTTACTGCCTCAGTAGCATTATATTTATACCCCTGCTTTTCAAATAGTTCTGCAAGACGCCCATACTCTTCCAGTACTGCACTTGGATCAAATTCCACATTTTTCATTAGCACATACACTGAGCCATCATTTCCAACTACAGTCATTATGTATAACGAATCATTGTTACAAAATGTCCTTAAATCCCTTGCTGAAAAAGTTCCTGTACTTGGGTGATTATGCAGTAAAATTAGCGAGTTCTTAGCGCTTGTGTCAAGCACTTCCTTAGCCTTTGGATTATTCTTTATATCTACGATTCTGTCCTTCTTCCCTTTAATAATCCAACTGTCCCATGTATGTGTATCCAACAGTATGACTGCTTCCATGCTGTTACTATTATATTTCTCACATAGTTCTTTAGCCACCCTCAGTACTTCCCTATGCATCTCCTGGATAAACATATTCTGTTCATTTGTAAAACCAAATATATGTGTTCTTGGTACTTTGTCGATAGCAACATCCGTTATTGCTATTGGCCTGTTCCTTTTCTTCTGTGCAACTATGCTTGCCTGCATTTATTTCTATATCCTTATCTCTGTTTCTATTATACCATATCCCAAAATCATACTCTCTGCTTCTTTTAGATGGCACAAAAATAGCAAAGCCATATTGACTAAAATAGGATTTATGTTACCTTATTCTGAATGTTGAGCTTCTAAAATTTCAGAAAGATTTTGCAAAACAAACTCTTGACCTGCCTTATCATATTCAATTCTGTAATATGCTGTTCCGCTCATACTTGTTTGCAAAGAATGTGTTATCCCAACAGCCTGCCCCTTTTCTGTAGTCAATGTTACCTTTTTACCAAGCTGATTATCCTCTTTTTCTATCAGATAGCCATTCTTCTTGAGCCAGTCCGTTATCACTTTATATGAGAGCTTCTTATATTATGCCGCTGAAACGTAG
The DNA here is from genome assembly GCF_000424145.1 of Butyrivibrio sp. AC2005. Taxonomy (GTDB): domain Bacteria; phylum Bacillota; class Clostridia; order Lachnospirales; family Lachnospiraceae; genus Butyrivibrio. The sequence continues at coordinate 60,533 of NZ_AUJI01000022.1, read as the reverse complement.
TCAAATCGTAGTCAGTTTTGGGGATTCAGACTACTGGGGATTTTGGGGAATAAAAACACCTCGGCAGATGCCGAGGTTGATTCAATTGGCCTTGTGTATTTCAAATTAAAGAAAGAGCCGTACCAATACCGCCAATGGTCTTTCACCCCTTCGCAACGTATTTACACGCACATTGGACAAGCTCTTTCTAAAACTAAACGTAACAAATTACATAACAAGCGTCAACGTATAAAGTGTCATCATATAATGCTTCTAAACTACTCGAGCAATTTATCTATAATCTCACTTTCCCCAAAAGCTTTACACCAACACTTTTGCATCCTAAGACTTACTGATGGACACTGACTGTTTTATAATGTCGCATGTTCAGCATGGAATAGTTCACCGTTTTTATCCTCCATAGCTTCTTGCTCTAATTTCTTAAGCTTTTCCTGAAGTCCACCTCCTGCAACCATATCCAGTTCGTCATCACCTAAGAGCATTCCGGTCTTTTTGATATCGTTCTTAGCTTCCTCATAAGACCGTGCATTTTCCACTTGTTTCTTAAGGTCTCCTGTGTGCTTCATACTCATACCTCCGCAACCTTCCTATTTATGGTCTCCAATGAAGCTGTTATCATTATCGAAATCACAAGTCCCTGAACCTGAATCACCGTAATAAAACCCACCGCCCGACACTTGCTCCAGCTCGTCATCTGTAAGAAGTATCCCTGCTTTCTCAATAAGGCTCTTCTTTGCGTCTTTTGTTTCAGCCTTCTCAACCTGTTTCTTAAGATTGCCTATAAGCTTCATAACTGCACCTCCATAAAATCAATTCCCTATTGGTTTATTCATATTCTTTACTCATATATTATTAATCGAAAAATATCCATATGCTCCTGACGTAAATCATCCTTTTTAGTTCAATTAAATAAAATTATAAGCTCAAAGAAAATTAAATACTCTTAACAAATAATAAAACATAAATAAAAAAACACCTCAGCCGAAGCCGAGGTAAAACACATTCATTTATGAAATTTTAAACTCCCTGATGCTTGGAGCCTCTTCTTTACTCTCCCCACCATCAAGTTCTTTCCTTGTTTCCTCAAGTCTCAAAAGCTCATCAGCTGCATCCTCTAATCCCAAATGAGTGTACGTATTAAGTGTTACGCTTATGTCTCTATGTCCCATCAGGTATTGAAGCGTTTTAGGATTCATTCCTGCTTTGGCCATATTGCTGCAATATGTATGCCTGCATACATGAGGCGTGATATTTGGAAGCTGGATCCTATAAATATTATTGTATCTTTTCACCATATGATTGAAGCGGTGCTCCCAGTGCAGGGCCACAAGTGGCATTCCATTTTCATCCAGGAACAGGAATCCGGTATAGCCGTCAACCATCTTTTCAATAGTGTAATCTTCTCTTTCTTCCAGTATCCGCCTAAAACACTCAGCCACATCATCTGTAATAGGAAGCTTCCTTGTTCCGGCATTTGTCTTTGTGCTTGCAATTACATACTCCATTTCCGAGGTTCGCTGAAGCTGATGATCTATATTTATCACCTTGTTTTCCAAATCAACATCTTTTACTGTAAGACCACAAAACTCAGAAATTCTTATGCCTGTATGAAAAAGAATATAAACCGCGTCGTAATACTTATAATAAACATTATCGTCATGTATGAACTTAAGGAATTTCTTCATCTGATCTTTTGTGATTGCTTCTCTTGTCACTGAGTCATTAACCACAACTCCAGAAAGCTCAAATCCAAATGGATTCTTCTGCAGACAATCATCATCAACCGCCATCTGGAATGCTGGCCTAAGCACTCCTCTTATTGTCTTTACCGAGCTATATCCCCTGCCATCTTCTTTCTGTAATTTTATTAAAAACAACTTTGCATCAGAAGTTTTTACCTGAGATATCTTTTTTCCTCCAAAGGGTTCTTTAGCAAGTATATTCTTTGCAAAGTTATAATTATTTCGTGTATTATGCTTAACCCCAGTTTTAGTAGCCAAGTATCTTTCCACGAGTTCCAGAACTGTCATGTTCTTTCCCGTAGAGTCTATCTGTGAATCAAGATCATAACCGATAAGCTTTTCCTTTTCTCTCAAGGAAAGGTCCGGCTTTTTACCTTTTAGCTGTGGATCCGTAGGCTCAAGCCTCCAGCTATAAACGAAATGTGGCTTACCACCAATATGGTATTTGAACTGATATTTTCCATTTGCTCTTATTGACTCTCCGCACCTTAAAACTCTATGCTTACTATCTCTTCTTTGACTACCTTTTGCCATATGCCCTCCTCCGCAGTTCTGGATGATTTTCTAAGTATTTTTCAAATTCTGCTCGTATTATGAGGTTTCTGCCGTCATAGTACTTAACTGTAAAGTCTGTATGCTCATCCATCAGCTTCCACATTTTTCTTCTGCTAAGTACATAAAATGTAATTGCTTCCTCCGGTGTAATAATACGTTTATCCCCTGGTGATGGTTTTCTCATGCTGCTTTCCTCCTTTTGTCTATATATCACTCTAAGCGCCGTGCTTATCAACTACTATCGGCAGACAAAAGGGATTAAATACAAGAAGTTTCATCAATGTACTTCTCGAACTTTCTTCTGTGCACCATGGTCCTATCCCCGTTATGAAGTCCCAGGTCAGGGTTCTCATTTACAAGGAATCTTATTCGCTTCTCACCAATACCAAAGTAGGCTGCCGCCTCTTTTACTGTAAGCAAATACTTTTCGCTTAGCGAAACCACCATAGTCTTTTTATTTTCTATCATAATGAACCTCCCTAAATAATCTCGTTAACAAAGCTTCTATATTCCTTAATTACAGAACTACTCGAAATGAACGAGAAAAAATAATATTTTCTAATAGTTATGTAATTGAGGAATATAGATTTTCCGGTTTTAAGAAACAAATATTTAAAATTTCGTACCTCTCTACTAGTTAGGTATCCGAGTGATGTGATTTTCCGGTTTTTTGGAAAAAATCTTCTAAATTACTAAGGGGATTTTGAAGACAGAATTCCGGGATTTATAGCATAAAAAAACCTACGCATTTCCACGTAGGTTTTAATCATTTGAGTGAAGCCTCTTTTATGTTATTTATTAACTTATATCTTGACAGAAGAAAGGGAACTGATAAGCTTGATAAGGGGCTGTATAAAAAGTGAGGAGAGTAGATGAAACGGGAAGAGAAGAGTTCTGTTATCAATATATTGTTAGCAGCAATTATTGGGGTAATTCTTGACGTTATATATGTAACGCTTATAGATTTTCTTAACATAGAATCATTTCTTGGCTTTATCATTTATTGCATCATTTTTCTTATAGGTTTCCTAGCGCTTATATTTTTTGATTTGCAAAAAAATAAAGGTTTCTTAGGGATAATATCTGTAATTATCGGGTTTATTACAGCCCAGATAACTCATTTCACGATTTTCAATCATTATCATCTTTTTTATCATATTATTTTTAGAAAGTTTTATCCTATGTCAGATGACATGGGTTACATCTTTTTCATGATATATCTGGAGATTGTATATCTGATTTTGGCAGTTATTCTTTTGGTATTTGGAATAAGAAAAATAATCAAAAGAAATTGCAATAAATAATTTTAATGTAAGTTGGGTGGAGGATTTATGCAACTAAAAAACGAAAAACAAAATAAGAAAATCACTATACTTTATTTGGTGATAACGATAGCCTTAACTTGGCTGTTTCAGTTTATGCCAATTATGATGGGGCTTGATATAGAAAATACGTCAATTTCTTCATTTGATTTTGCATCGTTGTTCTTTGGAATCGGTGGTGTAATGCCGACGCTTATCGGAGTTATATTTGTCCTTATCTTTTATACAAAGGATAGTATTAAAGACTTCATGAAAAGATGCTTTATACCAAATAAGGAATGTATTACAGCTATATTATTAGCTTTGGGCCTGGTTTGCTTTGAAAGCTTTGTGACACAAATGATAGCAAAAAGCCTTGGCGGCGCTGACCTTGGATTTGAAGGATTGAAATTGATTGCATCCAATCCATTGTATTTTTTCTATTTTCTTTTCTGGGGCATTATTTCAGGTCCTTTTTCTGAGGAATTTGGTTGGAGAGGCTTCTTAACAGACCGTTTATTTAATAAGGAAAAGCTTCTTAAGATGTCACTTTTCATAGGATTTATCTGGGGTGTATGGCACCTGCCATTGTATTTTTATCCGGCACAGATACAGCATCAAAGATTTGTGATGAATCCAATCCTGAGCTTATCATTCATTGTTTGCTGCATGTGTTCAGCGCTTGCTTATACAGCAATCTATGTGATAGCAAAAAGAAAAGTATTTGCGATTTTCTTTTTACATATGTTTAAGAACATTATATTAACCGGTGCAATGATTTATCCGTTTAGTGATACCTATGCAATGGTTGTAGATTTTGTTGAAATAGTAATCGATATATTATTCTTTGTAATTATCACCAGAACACAGTTCTTTAAAAAGAGATTGGACGAAATAGCCTAATTTCAGGACTTTGGGACTGTCCGAAAAAATGATGTGAATTGCAGAAAACCTTTTCATTAATGCAACGTTTTTTATCTCCACAAAAATCCCGCTTTTTTCTGTATTTCATTATATGTACTCGTCCCTACGCTCCTTAATCCCTGTATCCCTTCAAGTCCAATCTCCCTTAATTCATTCAGAGTAGTTATATTATTCCGCAAAAGTGTACGATAGGCATGATTTGAAAGATTAAGATCCTCCAGAGTCTTAATCTCGCACTTATCCTTCCGCGGCTTGTAGATCATATCAGAATACTGCTTTGTACCAAGCACTTTCAAAATCTTAGAATACGCCCACGAACAGCACTTGCAGATATTCCATAATAGCCAGAAAGAGCTTCAAAGGTCTTCTCCTCCTCATAGCGAAGCCTAATAAGCTCTATCTCGTCATTGGAAAGACCATTAACAACATTCAAAAGATTAGTCCTAACATCTGAAGTAGCAGATACCGGAAGATTATCTGCTCCCCAAGTCTTACATATATCGCGTAAAAGATTCAGTGGATATCTAAATTTTCTTATTTTCTGTATTTTGCCATATAACTATTTTATCATTGGCAAGGCAGGTGGTATCTAAACTTTCAATAAAAAAGACGGTACTACTTAGTCCAAACGCTAAATAGTACCATCCCCTTTTGTTTTAGGAATTGTAATATACAGCTTTTCCATTCATTGAATCATTATAATTACTAAATTGAACATTCTGCCATTGTTCATATGTTCCACGATAATAGATAGTAGTAAGATTTGGACATTCATACAAGGCAAAAGAATCAACAAATGAAACAGCTGGAATTCTTACGCTTAAGAGATTTGAACATCCCCAAAAGATTCCCTCAGGTAATGTTGAAAAATCCGCTTCAATATTTGCATATGTAATATTTTTACAATCCTGAAATACTTCATCTCCCATATATGTAACAGATGCAGGAATTGTAACATTTGTCAAACCGTAACAATCCCAAAATGCCCTACTATCAATTGTTGTTAACGAATTTGGCAATGTAATACTTGATAGCTCTTTACAATCACAGAATGCCAATTTTCCAATCCTCGAAACTGTACCTGGAAGATCCACTGTTTTAAGCGCTGTACAGAAATAAAATGAATAATCACCAATAGAGGTAATTCCGTTATTTACAACTATTCTTGTAATCTGGTGTTTATAGTCATACCACGGCTGATTCTCACCGCTATAATTTGTCATAAGCCCGCTTCCACTTAATTCCAGTGTAAGATCATCCTCATAGCCGCTTAAAGAATATGTTACATTAGCCCCTGCCATACCACTTTGGTATACATAGCCCTTCACATTAACGTAGCAAAAATCAGAAACATAAGCTCCATTTTTCTTATTATATGCCCATATAGAGGTCCTTCCACTGCTAACACCTATAACAACACCATCGTTAGTAACCGTAGCTATTGAAGGATCACTTGACTCCCATTCTATTGTCTTATCAAAAGTATTATCAGGTAAAATAACCGCCGTAAGCCTATATGTCTGACCCTGATTCAGATTTATTTCTTCATCAGACAACTGAATAGAACTTGCACTGATTGGTCTTTCTACTTTCAAATTGATAATACAACTTTTTTTCTTATCTTTTGTGGTAACTGTAATTTTAACTTTTCCACCATTCTTTGCTGTAATCACACCCTTTTTACTAACTTTCGCGTAGTACGTATTATCAGATTTATATGTTAATTTATTTGACTTAAGTTTCTTTTTTCCATCTTTAACAACTAGTTGAACCTTCTGTCCCTCATAGATAGTTATTGTTTTCTTTTTTGCTTTTGGTGCAACCTTTATAGTCACTTCATTTGATGAAGCAGCATGAGCACTATCTCCAACAAATATCAAGCCAGCAAATATAATCAGTAATGAAAACATTATTCCTACGACTACTTTTCTTATTTTATTCATTCATAACCTCCTTGATATAAATGGAGTTCAAATATATAGGTAAAAATTATGAACTCACACTTGCATATCAAATCGACATTATATTATTTGGATATATTTTTTTCAATTGTTAAATATACATAAAAAAGATGGTACCACTTAAGCTGAGTGGTTCCATCCATTCGCATTACTATTTCATCACAGCTAAGCTTTTTCTCAACACATTTTTTATAAAAGAATTCTGAATGATGATCAAGAAGTTTGCCAGCCTCATCAATCATATTAAGACCTGTTAAATGCTGATAGTTTCTTGCGAGAAAAACAACTTCTATGTGCTTAATCATATTTGTATCTTTGTCTATATAGATAATGATAAACTGCTTATCCTCAAGAGATGATTTATAACTTTACGCGCAATTTATAGCAATTCTTCTAGCTTCATCTATGGTATATCCGCTCATATAAGCTCCTAAAAAATCTTTACATTTTAAAAGAGAGTGGTCACACCATTGTGTGACTCGCTCTCTTTAATGGCTAATTTTAGTGTTGTCTGCCAACTGCTATAAAGCAAAGTACAGGTTTTAGTGTTGCCTGCCAACTATCGATTGCATCATCAATCGACAAGTGTTTCAGATTATAGTGTTAGCCTCACTTAAGAAAGCACGCTTTCTTAAATAAAATATACCTTTTATAAACAATAAAATCAATGCGTAATATATCCAACAATAATTGAATTTTTAGTTACGTTTTATACAACAGTCGGGAGTTCACCATCAAAAGTTGTAAACGAGGTGTAAATCAGATATCCATCTACCCGGAAATGGCTTATTTATGCCACTTTTTAGAAGCGGGTACATATATTGCCGTGGCAGACGAATAGTATTCTTATCATTTTTTTGCTCCTTTTTGGTCCTGGGGGACGGGGTTAGTGGCCCATTTTATCAAAATAAAGCACACCGTTACGGTCTGCTTTAACGCGGCATATATCACGGTGACAGAACTATCATATCACAGTTTGTGTAATAAAAAGGAATGTCTGGGAAAATCATGGACATGAAAAGTAGTCAAAAAGTAGTAATGCGGGATTTTGATTCCGAGATATTCGGAGAAATGAAAAAGAGACCGTGATGGTCTCTTTTCTGGCTTTGCAGTTTGACTTCATTTGATGTTTTCTTCATTTGAAGTCAAAATGATAAGTGCTTACGATTGACTCAATTTCCAATCTCTACATTTGAAGTCATGATGATAAGTGTTTGCAATTGATTCATTATTCAATTATGCATTATGCGGTCATGTCTAATCATATTGTCAGATGACTCAAAAACTTCATAACTTCATTTGCGGTCAATAATTTCCAACCATATGATTGATTCATTTTTCAATCATTGCGATTTGCGGTCATAAAAGATTTCCAAATTCGTTGACTTAAATACTTCAAATAATGATATGAGTCATTCCTATACAATTTATTACCCATATTCTAAACATTTGACCTTCTGCCAGTTCTATCAAATCTTTCAAATCTGTATAACAATGTTTTTTCTGCTTATTATCCGGCATCTACTTTAGGGTATCAGTAATAGTATATACGCTGTCTTTTCTATCCAATATTCCCTCTGCTACCATATCCCTTCTAATGGTACAGAAGTCATCATGGAAATCAGCGATGATCAGGTTCACTTCTTTCTCAGAATATTTTTTGCCTTTCTTAAATGCTTTTCCGATTTCTTCCAGAACAATCTTTTCCTTCTTGCGCTGACTGGGGATAGATTTTAGCTTGCCGTATTCAAAGAAAGCATCGATTACCTTTTTGCGATATGCATCGTCGCGCTCTTTTTGCAGTTCACTCTCAGATGTCTTTTCACTTAAGATATCAATAATATTAACCTCAAAAAGATCCTTATTGATGGAGTACATAGTATAGTACTGATCTTTGTAAGACTTAACAGCCCCGGCATCTTCGAGTTTTTTCAGGTGAAAAGAAACTGTGGCAGAGGTCAGCTCCAGTCGCTCTGCAAGGCGCTCAACGTACATATCTTCTACCATAAGTGACTTTAGTATGGACAGTCTTGACTTATCTGCAAGGCATTAAAAAATGCAATTGCTTCCTTTTATTTGTATTAAAAGAAGGCCAATCCTAAATCAATTTGGATTAGCCTTCCTATATACTGCGTTTTATCAATAATATTAGGTTTTCTTTATTAAGAGGTTTTCAAGAATAGCTATCGCCAAAGCCTCTTTTCACCCGACATTATTATATGCAAACTTTTTCAAACCAGTCCGGAACTTTATGAGATTTCCTTACAAGCACACCATCTTTATAAATCGCAAATCTCCTAAACCCTTCAGTGTTATCATAAAGAGTAGTTTTTCCCGCTCCGTTGACGCCAGCAACAATAGTGTACTTTTTCATTTCAGTTTGTATTCCTCTCTAGTACCTCTTGCTGCTTTTTTTGAAGAAGATAGTCTCCTATCATCTCATAGAAATCCTTCTCATCTTCTGTCTCGCTCTCTAGCACAAGCTGTAATGTATCTTGAGCATTAAGCTTTATTATTTCCTTGTAAATTTCTCCATATTTCTTAACATCACACATAGCATTTACCTCGCATTTGCTATATTTTACCATAAATATTATTCATAATGTTGGAAACAATTTTTAATCAACCCAAGAGTAGTTTTTTGGTAGTCTCCTATGCACAAAAGCACGTTAATTCTGCGCCATCCCTAAACAATCCAGCTTATCCTTTATCAACTTTACCCTTGCCGTGGCAGACGAATAATATCTTTATCATCTTAGTAAAAAACCTCTATTCTCACGTATTTACTGGCTTTAAGCCTATTTTTGTCCAACGTATTTTTCTCATTTTCGTGGCAATCCTTGGCAATATTTGGCAAAGTTTGACCGGCAAAAGGTGCAAGTGAAGGTGCAATATAGATGGTCTTGCACAGACATAACTATTCTGTTGCAAAAAATGCAACAGTTCAAATCGAACCAACTCTCCCTCTTTAAAATCTTATTTATATGTCTAGAGATTGTAGATTTATCTCTCTGAAACAATTCTGCCATTTGATCAATAGTAAGCCATACTGTTTCATTTTGAAGACTTACATTAAGTTTCGTTAAGCCATCATCTGTTTGGTAGATGATAACTTCTCCATATTCATTCATTATACCAACACCTCCAATTAGCATGCTTTGATTTGAGAAAAAACGCCCTTGTTATCAAAACAAACTCATCTGTCCGTTCATGATCTTATAGTAACCATAGGTTGGATTGGACATGATTCCGGAAAATTCAATTATGTTTTTTCCTGCATCCTTAAGGATTTTTATCATTTCATCATAGACGCCGTTTTTCTTAATTGATCCTCCGCCATAAGCAAGGAGCACATTTTCACCGACCTTTGAAAGCTCTGCTGGCATGTTTTTTTGCTGCAGCGCCCTCTCCAAAATATACATTTACAGGATAGCTGTAATTAAATGGATTCATCATATTCCTCCTCTTTCTTAGTGCAGGTTGAGTACAAACTTTACAAAACCGGGATCATCATGATTTACAATTTCGCTGTATCCAAGGTCCTTTGACGCAATCTTTTCCATTTCTTCATCTGTAAGATCAAAATCCCATATATCAATGTTCTGTTCCATACGCTCTACATGCGTGGACTTTGGAATAATAGATACACCTCTCTGAGCATTCCACTTAAGGACTACCTGTGCAGCACTCTTTCCGTACTTATTTCCAATTGCTGTAAGGTCAGGGTCTGTGAATATACCGTGTTTTCCCTCCGCAAGAGGTCCCCATGCCTGAGGCACTACTCCATAGGCTTTCATGTTCTCAAGGGCGCCCTCCTGTGCAAAGAAAGGATGGAGCTCCACCTGATTGACTGCAGGGATTACTTCCACGGTTTCACAGAAGTTAGCCAGAATGGCAGGGTAGAAATTGGCAACACCGATAGCCTTTGTAAGACCTTCCTTATATGCTCTTGTGATTCCTCTATATGCTGCAAAGTAATCTCCCATAGGCTGGTGAAGAAGAATAAGGTCTGCATAATCCATATCAAGCTTTTTAAGGGAAGTCTTTACTGCTTCATATGCAGTCTCTTCAGTCTTCATATCGCTGACCCATACTTTGGTTGTGATAAAAAGTTGATCTCTTGTCACAAGGCCATCTTCAATAGCTTTTTTAACTCCTCGTCCGACAGCCTCTTCGTTCATATATGATGCTGCTGTATCAAGAAGTCTGTAGCCTGTCTTTATGGCATCGTAAACTACTCTCTTACATTCTGCTGCATCTGGAATCTGAAAAACTCCAAAGCCTTCAAGTGGCATTCTTGCTCCTGTATTAAGTGTTACGTATTCCATTTTGTATACCTCCTGTTAATATAAAAACCTATGAGTCAAATATTTTTTGTTTCTACAACCTCATCTTATCAGCAGCTTTTTTATATGTACAATGCCAATTGCGTATTGTGCTATACTTAAAACGTATAGTAATGTTATTCCAAGGAGTTTTCATATGATAGATATATATTTACTTGAACAATTAGATGCTTTCGCTAGATACGGTACTTTGTCAAAGGCTTCTGAAGAACTCCATCTGACTCAGCCATCACTGACAAGATCCATGCAGAAATTAGAAGAGCTTCTCGGAGTTCCAATATTTGAGCGCACCAAAAACAAGTTATCATTAAACGAGAATGGATTGCTGGCTGCAGATTACGCGAGACGCATACTAAATGAAGAACAGCACATGATAGATCACCTTCGTGCCCTTGAGAGGAGTAAGAAAACTATCGCAGTCGGTTCTGTTGGTCCGGGACCTCTTATGGAGTTTATCCCTTCTCTTTCAGCACTGTTTCCTGACATGTCAATAATCTCAGAAAACAAGTCAGAAGATGAACTGATATCCGGTCTAAGGAACAACCAATATCAATTCATTATCCTTTCCCGTCCATTAGAGGATGATGAATTCATTTGTGAAAAATATGATTCTGAACAGCTTTACGTTTCACTGCCAAAGAGCCATCGGTTTGCAAAAAAGAAAAAGCTTTCTTTCCGTGAACTAAACGGCGAAAGCTTTTTAATGCTGTCTGAAGTTGGAATATGGGATAAGCTTGTACGAGAAGAAATGCCTGATTCTAAGTTCATTATACAAAACGACTATGACGCTCTTGGACAACTTATAGAATCCTCAATTCTGCCTAATTTTGCCACCGATATAACAATTCGCGCTTATGAAAGCATGAATCTTCCTGGCAGATCCATTCCAGACAGAGTGCTCATTCCGATTACGGATGACAGTGCCACTGTTACTTTTTATTTGATCTCAGATAAGAAAATAGCTTTAAAATACAAAGTTAGAAAATAGCTCTGCAAATTGTACCAGCTTATTACAAGTTGGTATCAAATGAAAATGGCACCATCGTTTACATTTTTTAGCCATATCGGAGCCGGATTTAATTGTTACTGTAAATGGTGCAAACGAGGTGCAAATCAGATGATAAAGAGTTTAAGAAATGCTTTAAATATGGGGTTTTAGCGCTCAAGTCGGTACTTTGCCGTGGCAGACGAATAGTATTCTTATCATCCCTGTATTCTCCTAACTTTTAGCTCAACCATGCGGTTTAGAGCACATTGGTATTATATAGCCATTTGGCATATCTTGGCAAAAATCGGCAAATTTTTGCCTGCAAAAGTTGTAAAAAAGTTGTAAATTTATTGCTCCGTACAACTCAGTATTTATCAGGCATTTGCACAGATTATTCCCATCTCTTCTTTGGCATCTTCTATAGAAAAATGTGTATAAGTATTAAGTGTTACACCTATGTCTGAATGTCCCATAATAGTAACACTATTATTAACAACAACGCTGGCAAGCTGGAAATCAAAAGGATTCTTTCTGATCAGATCATCAACAAATGCCATCTGAAATGCCGGTCTGAGCACACCTCTCACAGAATGAATTGTACTATATCCCCGTCCCTTCTTCTGGAGATCAATGTCCAGGTTCAGAAGCCTGGATTTCGGTCCGGTCACAAAGATGTAGGCTGCAGGCTACTGACCGAGTAGTAACGTCTATTTCCGCAGCGTCCTGTAGGTCTCACTGTAGAGCTTTTTTCTTCCGCTGGTGAGCAGATATTCTATCTCACTGCAGACTTTTTTATCAGCAAACAGACCGGCGGCAAAGGGGGGCGTACCTGCTCCCTGCGCCGTCTGTCAGTTCTTTTATGACTTCGGTGAAGGTCTTTTCCGTATTGTAGCTTCTTCCCACAGAATCCGTCGCCGCATCAAGTGAATCCGCAATGGAAACTATGTCTATCACGGTCTTCTTCAGTGATTACCAGACGACAATTCTGTCTTCCGGCGCAAGATACATTCCGTCTCCTTCCTTAACATCATAGGGCTCATAGAATTCGTCAAACTGCTGGACGACCGTGTTGACTCTGAGATAGGCAAGCGGATGCGGGTCATCCTTCAGGATCATCATATCCCGCTTATAGCCGATTCACTGTTTTCTTACTTCAGCTATACCGCTTCAAGCTTATATATTTATATAATGAAAAACCAGGTTCTCGCAAACCGAGGACCTGGTCTAACATAACTAAATTGACTACGTTCTAAGTATAAGCAATAATTATCCGACACGCCTTTTAACTGATTATGCATATTTCGCTTCACACTCAATCGGCAATTTGGAATTCGATTAACTGTCACTGTACACTTCTTTACTTAACCGTTACTGTACATTTCTTTGCAAGACCGTTCCTTGAATATACATATACTTCGCAGGTTCCTGCGGCTACACCTGTGACATTGCCGTTTTTATCTACGGTTGCCACATTTTTATTTGTGGATCTGTAACGGAACTTAGCTGCATGTCCATCAGACAGTTCTTTCTTTTTACCTTCCTCCATCTTCACAGAAGCTTTTATCTTTGCAGTTTTGCCTATGCTTAGTGTCAATGTCTTTGTGGAAAGTTTTAAAGTCTTAGCATTTTTGTATTTCTTATTATTCTTTCCGGCAAAGTGGGCAGATACCGTGTTTCCTATCTTCTTCCCGGATGCGTCGTAGGCTGTTACATAGATCTTGAGATTCTTGGAGAAGTCTATCTTCTTTCCATTAATCTTCTTGAATGTAGCAGAAGTTGATTTTGTAGTCTTTACAGGCTTACTTGCAAATTCCTTGCCACAGTATGCAGCATATACTGCGTATTTTGAAGCATCTTCTCCCTTATCCCATGATACCTTTATCTTGCCGTTTTTCTGAGAAATCTTTAAACCTGAGTAGAAGCCTGTACTTGCATCTATCTTAACCTTGTTCTTTTCGTCATCGTTCATGACATTTGTCGCCAGGTCTTCATCAAGCCCCTCAACCTCAGCTTTTGGAGTATTATCCTTTTGGTCTACCTCAGGTTCAATAGAACTATTGTCTTCAATGGTAACTGTTACACATTCAGGTTCAGTATCAGTATGATTGTCATCACCTACAACTTTGTACCAGACATAATAGGTTCCGGCGTCGGTGGATGTAGGGATGGATGTGGTATAAGGCTGTGTGGCTTTGGTCGCTGTACCGAGGGCGTACTGCATTGTGCCATTTTCCGCCTCACCTGCGTTTACAAGCCCCTGAGCCTGTCCGGTGTAGGTCAGAGACTTGGCTGTCGGAGCCTTTGTAACAGTGGCCGCTGTCTTCTCCACTGCGTCCGGAACCGTGATGGTCGCATCCGAAGTCGGCGTACCCGAAACCGTTACAACCGTACTACTCGTTCTTGTGGCAGTAATACCATTGTCAGTAATATCAGTAAACTCCGCAAAGTAATATCCGGTGTTCGCCGTATAGGTCACTGTGGTCATAGCGCCTGTCAGCCTGGTCTGGCTCGTTGCCCCGCCGCTTGTTGTTGCATACGCACCGCCGGAAAGAATCACACTATATCCCTCCGGCTTCAGCGAAAATTCTTTTGATTCAGATGAGAAGCTGACAGATGCCAGATTGAGCTTTAAAGCGGGGCGGACCCCAAACTCTCCGTAGACACCGTCACCATAACCGAAGACACGCCCGTCCCCGCCGTACACAAACGCCGCTCGATCATCAAAGTTGCCGGACGAGCGGAGCCACCATACTGTGCTGAACTTTCGGACATTCTCAGGCACATTTCCCGCCTCATCTGTGCTCAGCAAATACAACTTTGCATCAACTTCGGTATCACTGTCCGATCCCTTCACCTTAACAGTGTTAATCGCGCTTGCAACCTCGACAAAAGCGTCGTCGCTGGCTGTTGTCATATCGTCCAGGTAAGTTTTTATCGTTGAAGTACTGTATTTATTGCTGGAACCATGGAACTTGGATGTACCTAAGCTCTCTGCTGCCAGCAGCGTTACCGTACCTGCATTCACCGCTGTAGAATTGTCTGCGATGATATACCATGGCTTCTCGTTGAACTTCACCTGCAACGCCGTCAGATCATCGCCGCTTTTAACTTTGTTAGTAGTTGTTGTTACATCATAGTCGGCATAAGCTTTCTGATAATCCGCATACGCCGTCAAACTCATCCCCGGCATCAAGCACAGTATCAACGCCATACTGAGCAAAGCGCCTAACCACTGTTTCATTTTCTGTTTCATCTGTCATTACCTCCCTATATTCATCTTCTTCTAATTGGCTGCCGGAGGAATAGGGGACATTACCCACTCCCAACGCTTTGAAAGCTTTCGCGTCCAAAGTCTCCGACAGCATGTGTTTTTCCCGCGGAGGCTTCCGTAGAAAAGAAAACGTTTTCCTTTGCCTGATACCCATGATAATACACAAATAGATTTATTTTGTCAATGCGCTATCAAAATATGATTCAATAACAATTAATTTCTTTATAGAAAAAGTGCCTCCCCTTAGCTTCGTATCCGGAATTCCAGACTATAGCTAAAGGGAGGCCCTCGCAATTATTTAGTTTTCAATTACACTAATTGGTTAGTTGCCATTACAAACTTATCCTAAATCAGACATATCAGTTGACCGTCACTGCAACCTTCTTAGCAAAGCCGTTCTTTGCATATACATATACTGTGCAGGTTCCGATTCCAACTGCTGTGACATTGCCCTTGCTGTCTACTTTCGCTACATTTTGATTGTTTGATCTGTAACGGAGTTTTGCTACATGGTCATCAGGAAGAGCCTTCTTTTTGCCATTCTCCATCTTAACTGATGCCTTGATCTTAGTACTCTGTCCCTTGTCAAGAGTTATGGTCTTTGCACCAAGCTTTATGTCCTTAGGGTTCTTGTACTTTTCATGGTCTTTTCCTGCAAAGTGGGCATGTACGCTGTTACCTACTACATATCTCCTGTGTGCATAATAAACAAATCCTCCTGACGTAAATCATCCTTTTTAGTTCTATTATATAAAATTATAAACTCAAAGAAAATTAAATACTCTTACTCTCCATGAAAGCTTAGTCGTTGGCACAGCCAAGTTTATCGTTTTCTGCTCTACCTCCTCCTGCATAAGAAACACCCCCTTTTTGCAACAAAAAAGCAGCAGATCTTTTACAATCTACTGCTCTCAATAGTTATTATTTTGTTCACTCACTGACTACTTTTTAATATGTTTTAAGACATTCTGAATATTTAAAAGGATGTAGCCAATCTGACTACATCCTCCATAAACCTAAATTATCAAAGGTTATCCATTATTTAGCCTTCAGTTTGTAGTGGAATTCAGTATTACGGCCGCAGCATTCCCAAAACTTAATATAGTAAGTGCCTTTTTTCACTTTAATTGTTGTGGATTTTTTACCGTCTCTTACAGACCAGTTGCTGAGAAGCTTTTTGCCCTTGCTATTGTATACATATATACGAACATCGGAACTATTATCGCCCAGAGCATAAGCTGTGATTTTCAGCTTTTTCTTCTTGCCGGTTATTACAACCTTACGGCAATTCTCTTCTGACTTACGGTTATTTTCTGCGGAATTGTAGGTGCACCCCACTAAGTATTCCGTATTTTCCTTATTGAATGCAAGGCCTTTCTTATTTGTAAATATCTTGTTGGGAGTGAAGGTTACGCTGTACTTTATAGTAATATCGCGTTGATATGTATCCCAAAACTTCAGGTAATGTGTACCAGCTGCAACATTGGCTGATATAGTGAATCTGCCCTTGTCTGTTGATCTGTTCTCAAACACTGATCCGCCATAACTATCATAGAGATAAAGTCTAACATCTGCATTTGTATTACCGGTGATTGTAATACGTCCGGCAGATTCAGTATTAATGATTCTGCAGTTTTCTGCCTCCTGTGAATTGTTGTACGCAGACTTATAATTCCAGGTACCCCCGTTGCTATTTTCCGTGTACTCTGTACCGAACGATATTGTAGGGCTTGCTGCCTTAACATCAATCGGCTGTGCGAGTGTGATACTCATTATCCCCGCAAGTAATAAACTAGTGACTTTTTTCATACATTTCATTATATATTCCCTCCTTAAATGTAATACTGCAAAATTTTATCAGAAAATATCGATAAAATCAAATCGTTTTCCTGTCTGGGTCAAAGTACTATTTCATATATTTTAAATGCGATAAAACTACGAGCTGATGATCTATATTTATCACCATGTTTTGCCTGATTGCAACTGCCTAAAATAGTTTATACTGCATAAAGTTTCCATTATGAACAAATCCATATGCAGTGTAGAGCTTCACACCCATATCAGATGCTGTAATCTGAACTGTTCCGCAGCCATACTCCTTTGCTTCTCTGATCACTCTGTCCAACAACTCTTTTGCAATACCCTGACGTCTGTATGAAGGATCCGTGAACATACTTGATAGAAGTCCCATCTTTCCTGACGGGCACCCAAAATACGGTGGTTTCTCTACAAAAGACATTCCACTGGTTCCAATGATTTTCTCTCCATCAATTGCAAGCCATGACACAAAGGTTCCGTCAGAAATGTGCCTATTATAGTAATTCTTTAGCGCAGGCGTTAGGTCAATATCCTCCTTAGCACCTTCCTCTCTAAGCTGATTAATCCTCATCTGTATGAAAGTGTCCAAGTCATCTTTATTAAGTCTTCTATATGTAATGCTCATATTTCCCTCCTTTTCCACGAAATGCTTTTCAAAGTCCGATTGATACCCAGAATTCTGTCCTTCGGTGTCTATTTTTTCCAGCGTATCGTCAAGAATAGCTTTTCGAAGATTTGTGAGCCACTCTGAAAAAGCAACAGTATCAAATGCATATGTCTTATTAAGCTCATACTCATTTTCTGACCAGGTATCTATAGGCGATTCATTGTGCTGAATCAGGGCTTCAAGCTTATCCAAAGCCTTGTATAGCTTTGCTTCTTTTGTCTCCTGGGCATCCATTTCTTTATACAGAGCTGCCATATCATCCGATAATTCCCTGGGAAGAGTCTTAACCCACTGGTTCAAAAGGGAATCTTCAACTTCCCTATCCGAATCTGTTTTTATAAATGTTGGAATATCACCTGTAAAGCACTCGCCAAGGTCATGAATAAGACACATATCAACAACTTTATCAATATCCAGATCTTTAAATTCGTGTCTTAGCAAAAATGCCATAAGTGAAATACGCCAGCTATGTTCTGCAACACTCTCTGTACGTCCATTAGTTGTAGTACAATGGCGAGGCGTATCCTTCAACCTCTCAGCAACATGTAGAATTTCCAAATACTCCCTTGCATTCATACCGTTTCTCCCTCTACTTCCCTACCATTTTCACAAACTTCTTATCATTCATTTGTTCATTGGTCATATACTCGCCGTCACAAAAGAAAGCAATTGATTATAAATCCTGTCAGCAGTTTCATCTAAAAACCAAAGAATCATTTCTGACGTAAAATATTTGTGTCCTGAAACATCAATCGTTTCCGAAAGGTTATACTGCGTATTCACAAGATGCTTCTTCATTGCAATCTGATTTTTGGCAGTGACATAATCTTCAAAATCCATCTCCTCAGCTTCCTCAAGAAGTCCGAAAAGTTCTTCCTTTTTTGAACTGTACTGGTACAGCCATTTGTCAATTCGGCGTGACTCAGGATAATATTCCTCCTTAAATCCGTCATAGGTCATAGGCGGAATCATTTTCTTTTGAAGTGCGCGCCAAATCAGAAGATCATTCCAATAGTCCGTAAGGCAATGAACACAGATTCCTATCAAAAAGGCTCTTCTCTTTTTTTCTTTTTCATTAACCACATACTTATTCCAAAAGCTTTTGATATTTGATATCCACTGATCATAATCCTGCGTATCACCCCAGGGTCCGCAGTTTTCGAAAATATGCGAATGAATTTTTTTATCCAGATAGTCTTCCTCGAAATGTACCGAATCCGGAGCTATAGAACCCAATATAAATTCCGCTTTGTATTCATCTATTCCTATTCGCTCCGCAAGCTTATAGGCAACCTCCATATGTGCCATCTGTCCAGCCATGTTGTCTGATCCTCCTAATCCGGTATTTATCATTTGCAATCGATATTTAACTAATTTATTTTACATAAATTCATTTAAAATAGCAAAAGACAGTTGTCGGCATTTCCGAACAACTGTCTCCTTATACACTTCTTATTCCTATAAGCTTTTGCCACTACATCTGTACATATACCTCATATCCGGTTTCATCAAGTTTTTTACTCATTACCACCGGCGAATTATGTTCAAGGATTTTTAAATTCAGTTCATCTATGTATGCATCACTTAGCGGATCCTCTGTCATATCAGGAAAGGCTACAAACAAAGAATGATTTCTTCCTGTTTCACTGCAGACAACTCTCACATCCGCTGATTTCGGTGCTTTGTCAGCCGAATCAAATACGGGATGAAGTAATTCGTCACAGACAACCTCTATGAGCTTATCGTGTTTACTATCATACTCAAAACGAGATATGAACTTTCTCATGTCAGTGGCAAGCGCATATATATCAAGCGAATCAGCTTCTATATGCTTTTCAAACATCCTCGCATGATACAGGAATTTTTTTGTCAAGGATTTTTGAGGATTATCAAAAAAAT
Source organism: Butyrivibrio sp. AC2005 (assembly GCF_000424145.1). Lineage (GTDB taxonomy): Bacteria > Bacillota > Clostridia > Lachnospirales > Lachnospiraceae > Butyrivibrio. Next base: position 41,061 of record NZ_AUJI01000022.1, on the reverse strand, counting down.
CTTTTGGGGATCCCTCTTCATATATCCCCTTTTCAGCAAGAAAAACTACCTTTGAAGCAGTATTCCTGGCAAAGCTCATGTCATGTGTAACGATTACACTGGTCTGTCCTTCATTACACAAATCGCTTATAACTGCCTTTACCTCATCAACCATGGTGGGATCAAGGGCGCTGGTAGGCTCATCGAAAAGAATTACATCAGGATGCATTGCAAGAGCCCTGGCTATGGCAATCCGCTGTTTCTGTCCACCTGAAAGCCTGTTTGGCATATCATTCTCACGCCCTCCCATTCCAACCCTGTTAAGAAGTTCCTGGGCTTCCTTTATTGCTTCGTCCTGTGGTTTTTTCAGAACCTTCATAGGTGCAAGAATAATATTTTCAATTATATTAAGATGTGAAAACAGATTAAAGCTCTGAAAAACCATCGCCATAGAACGGCGTATTTGATCTATATCCGCGTCAGGATTTAATATATTCTCACCGTTTATCAATATCTCGCCTGAAACAGGTGTAATAAGCTTATTTATGCACCGCAGAAGTGTGCTTTTTCCACAACCGGATCCGCCAATCAGAAATACTGTCTCGCCTTTTGCCACATTCAGATTAATGTTCTCAAGAATGGGGCCGTTTCCATAATCCATTGTCATATTTCTAATGCTGATAAGATCCATAAGCTTATACTCCTATATGCTTCTCTATACGCATCAGGTTGAAAAGTTTCTTGAAAGCAATTCCAATAACAAAATAAATAACGGAAATTGCAAGAAGAGCAAGCAACGAATCCATAGTCCTCGCACCTACTATACTTGAAGCTCTTGTGAGATCTACCAGTGCTACATATCCAACAACTGCGGTTTCCTGCATATTAAGAATGAACTGGTTTTTATACAGCTCAAGTCCTGTTGATATTACATGCGGCATTGTTATGTAAATAAATGTCTGCCTGGATGTCATACCAAGAGTTCTTGCAGCCTCAATTTCTCCGGGATCCACCGCATCAAGCGCAGTATTAATAATCTCACAGATATAAGATCCGGTCTTCATGGTTAGTGCCAAAATTACGATTATCGCAAGAGGTGCACTTATAGATCCGAATATTACGTAAACAAAGACTAGAAGCAGAACCATTGTGGGTATATTGATCAGCAGTGCTATCATGACATCTGCAATTTTTATCAGGATTTTGTTGTTTGAACGCTTCATAGCGCACAGTAATATTCCAAACAGGGTTCCACAAATAAAGCTTGCTATAGACAACAGAAGGGTAGTATAAAAGCCTCTCAAAAAAATGAGATACCGTTTTTCATAGACAAATGTGAAATAAAAAAGTTTTTGAAAATAATTCATAGGCTCTGTCTCCGGACAAATTATTCATATTCATCGTAGAATTCATCACTGGCAGATATGCCCTCATCAGTTTTCACCATGAAATAATTGGTTAAATGATTTATTGGAATTGAATGCACTATATCAAAGTTGTTAAAGTCATCTTCATACAGTTCATTAATATATCCGATAGCAACATCATATCTGCCTTTACTAAGTCCCATCATAGAATCACTGGACACAGTACCTGTTATTTCAATTTTGTAATTCCTGTCATTGGCCCAGGTTATCAGTGGTTCATAGTCAAATCCTGCCCATTCATTGCTTACCGGGTCAAGATATGTAGATGGGAAGCCTGCTTCGTTACAGGCAAGCCTTAGCGTCATTCCGGTGCCGGTTGGTTTTATTTTCCTTTCTTCAAAATCTATTCCGTCATATTCAGCAATTCTTCTCTGAAGATCTGCATATTCTTCCGTCTTTATATATTCGCTTAAAAATTGGTCATAATCATCACACAGATCCTTATACTTAGGATTAAAAGCTGCTACATATCCAAAGCTTCCATACCCGGGCTGAACGATTTCTATCCCCTGTATCATGAAAATAACACTCTTGGCAGTTATCTCATCCAGCGCCATTGCATCTATTCTGTCATGTTGAAGCGCCATGACCATATCAGGCATGGCATCATACCTCTGAAGTTCAATGTCCTTTCGTGGAGTCAGGGCATAATCCGAATCCCAGGCCAGAACTACACCCACCGTCTTTCCTGAGAATCGGTCGATTTTCTCTACTGCTTCCTTGTCCTGATCCAGGCCACAGCTACACAAAGAAGCCAGCATCAGAAATACCCCTGATACGCTTATGCATTTTTTAAGAACATCCTGTTTTACCAAATATTATTCTCCCCAATGCACTCCAAGCATTGTAATATCGTCAAACTGCGGTGCCTCAGCCACAAAGGCATCAATATCAGCCCTGACATTTTTCAGGTATACTGAAGGATCCTTAGTTTTATCTCTATTTAGTGCATTAAGAAGTCGCTCTTCACCAAACAGCTCATTCTGAGCATTAGTTGCTTCCGTAACACCATCAGTGTAAACAAAGAGACAATCTCCCTCATGAATCTCGAATTCATGCTCCTTGAACATCATACCTTCCATAGTTGCAACTGCCGGTGAATGCTTGTAAACAACAAGCTCCCAATCTCCATCCCCATGTCTAATAGCGGGATGTTCATGACCGGCATTAGCTGCTATACCCTTTCCGGTTGATATCTCAATTGAAGCAAACCATACTGTAACAAACAGTTCGGCTTCATTGCCCTCACAAAGCTGATCATTTGCAAAGGAAAGAACCTCAGCCGGTGATCCGCCCATCTGTGCCCTGTTCTTAATAAGTGTCTTGGCAATAACCATGAAAAGTGCAGCAGGAACACCTTTTCCTGATACATCTGCTATTACAAGTCCCACATGATCATCATCTATAAGGAAGAAATCGTAGAAGTCTCCACCCACTTCCTTGGCAGGTGACATGGTTGCATACAGATCAAATTCATTCCTGTCAGGGAATGCCGGGAATATTCTTGGAAGCATATCAGCCTGAATCTGAGTTGCAACATTAAGCTCAGCCCCGATTCTTTCCTTCTCCTTAGTAATATCCCTAAGGTTTACCATATAGTTTTTAACACCTTCCGCAAGATTTTCAACACCATCGGAAAGCATCAGTATTTCATCACGTCCCTGTTTCTTGGGCTTTTTGTAAATAAGCTCTTCCGGTTTTACCTTATCCTTCATGAGCTTTACAAAATTGGAAGTACTGTGAGCCAGTGAATTAAGAGGTGAAGTTATAAAGTTATCAATCTGCATGATAAACAAAATGATACTAAGTATGGTAACTACAAGAGCTGACAGTATTACAGTCCTAAGATAATTACCGAGCTCAGTATCAATCTGGCTGACATCGATATCTGCAGCAAGTATTCCTACCGGCTCGCCCTTGGAATTTCTCACCACTGTAGAGCAGGTTATAAGTCTTCCATACTGCGTAGTATTATCTTCCTGAACATGTATACTTTTGTCATTATGTCTAATTGCGTCCACAAAGGAGTCCAGCATATAATCCTGAAATGCATCCTCTTCACAGGGCTCATCCATATAACTGTAGATTTCCTCCAAAGGCTCGCCGGTATTGCGTTCCTCTGAAGACTTTGCATTTATGGAATAGCGGACACTGTGAATATCATTGAGATCATCAAAGAAAACAGAATACAGATACTTAATATCAGCATTGTCCTTCAGCTGATTAAGCTCGTCTCTGCATACCTCATAATTCTCATTCATCTCGCGGCGTTCAATCATATCTCCCATATTATATTCTTCAAATATGGTTTCACTACAATTCACCACCATTTCTGCATATTTCGCATACTTTGCAAGAACATAGGAATTGAACATAACATATCCTATCCCGGCAACGACTGCAGTCAGCAGTACCATTGAGATAGCTGTCATGATCATAACTTTTTTCTTAATTCCACTTTTATTCATTTTCCACCTCATATCTGCCATAAATCTCTGTGGCTGAAATCAATGTATCCAGCGGTAACTTAACACCGGTCCTTCTCATGGTATCAATATTTATTACCAAAAACGGTGCCGTAGCATACTGCTGTGAAAGGCTACTCAGATTCTCTCCGTTCCTGTATTTTGAAAGAGTATCAGCTGCAAATCTTCCAAGGTTCTGGTAGTCTATCATCTCAACCGCTGCCAAAGCCCCGCACCTGACATCCTCTGTACTGTTAATTGAAAAAACAGGAATTCCTTTTTCTATAAAGGGTTCAAGTACTTCTCCAAAATCCGAAAGCTCCAGATATGAAGTAGTAAGAATAAAAACATCTATTCCAGAATCTGCAAGCTTCTTGTGTGCCTCCAGCATTTCACTTTTATACTTTTGATATGCCTCATCGGTATCCTCGAATTCATCCACTACAAATTCTCGCAGTACTTCTCTTTCATTTGCATCTGCAAATGCATCAAGGCTTGCTGCCCCGCTGTATATATATGCTTCAGGATCCGCATCGCTGTATACAATTCCGATTTTCTCAGGTGCAAAGATGTCATCCATTACAAGAAGTGCTCTTTCCTCAAGCCCCGAGTCAACATGAGCCCAGGATCTTGAGTCACCGGAAAAATCAGGACCATCCGTTATTTCACTGCTTACAGGATCGCTTGCTATAAAGTTCATGTACGGCACATCACTGTTATTCTTGATTCCAAGTCCGGCTGAAGTTCCCATGGTTATCATGAGGTCAATATTCTGTTCCTCAATTATTTTTCCTGCTTCAGCTTCCGGCACTGAATTAAGGTCTATGAAACCTCCTTCTACGAACTCGTATTTATCGCTTGTTCCGGAGCATAAAGCTTCCCATACATCCTGTGCTGAATCACCCTGCTTTAATTTTAGAAGCTCCGGTGATGTCAGCTCACCATTTTCTATAAGCGCCATTCCGATCTGATATATTTCATAATCAAATTCGTAGTAATTTCCGTCCTGACTGTAACCTATCCGAAGCTTTCCTCTGTCGCCCGAATCAGCCGCATAAGATTTATTTCCCAAAAGCGAAACCATCAGAATAACGAGTATCATTGCTCCGGTAATTTTCTTCTTACCCTTCCCGCCTTTAAAATCACCGTTTATAAACATGAACAGAATTGCGCAAACGCCTACTAAAATTGCAACAACCGCAAGGCCTCCATTTCCATACATCATAACTACTCCAAATATGATCGGCGCCACAGCTCCTATCATATTGCTAAAAAAACCCTCTATTCCCAAAGCCTTGGAAAATCCGATTTTCCTTGCAAGCGGAAGGTCATAAACATACTTAAACTGTATACTTGGCATAATTCCATCAACAAGGCCGATCAAAGCTACAATCACGGCTGCCACAATGACATAATTCTTGATGGAAAACAGGAACAATGCCGCTGCCAGTATAAGCAGTATTGTAGGCATCAGAATCTTAGGATTAAACTTTTTGGACAAAACCGGACAAAGCGGTGTTCCCACATATGCTGTGACTATTCCGTAAATCAGCATTACATAACCAATAGTATCAGTAGATATTCCTTCACTATTCGCATAAACGGGGAAATAATAGTCAACAAACATCATTATGAAGAAGTATGGAATTATTACAAAAAACAGATATGCAGGAAATCTTATGTCATACTTACTTTGCTGTTCTTCTATCTCCTCTAATTCTTCATCTTCCTCATCTTCTCTGGACTTCACATTCATTCCAAAGAACAGAATAAGCAAAAATACGCAGCCTCCAAGAATAGTCATTACTATATAAGCGCCCTGGTAACCGAAAATACTCGCAACAAGCGCACCCAGAGCTGCTGAGCATGAATATCCGACAATAATTCCGGCATTTGATCCGGCAGTATACTTGGACATATCTTCTTCAGAAGACACGGCTACAGCAAAAATATCTATTCCCATCTTGGCAAAGCCAAGGCCTGTTCCCATTATCATCTGTGCAAGAATAAACGGCACAGGCTTATCAGCCCATGATGATGCAAGGGCTCCAACCATCATAATCGCAACACCCATAAGTGCCGTTTTTTTCCACCCAACCTTATGAATTACAATTCCGGACATGTATGAAGTGATCATGGCAACAAATACCATACCTGCCATTGGAAGGCTTAGCAGTATCTCATAAGGGACTACTTTTCCCCATACATACACCGGTGTATAAATCTGTACCAATACTATGGACATGAAGGCCACAGACATAAATCTGAAAGATGCAAAGAAGAAGGACAACCCTCTGACAATGCCAAACTCCTCTATAGTAAGTGCCTCCTTATTATCTACCAGCTTTCTTCTGTTCTTAAATTTTCCAACGAATAATCCCATGAGGAACATCAATATTTCAAGTGAAATCATCACCGCCGTAATAGTAGTAACTATCGTGTTTATTACAGCTGTCCTCAGCTTACCGGAGATATATGAAGTTGATAATTCAGCTTCTAAGTGCATAGATTTACCGGTGCTGTCTGCAGAGAGTGACTTAGACACTCCTGCGGCTGAATCGGAATCTGTAAGTATTATCGAATCCACCTGTTCTACGGCATCTGCTATCCCGGAATAATAGGAATTTGCATCTTTAATATCATCGTAGCAAACGCCTGCTGCGAGGAGTCTCTCCATGTCTTCAGCACTCTGCGCAAGTATACTGTTAGCAGCATCCTCTGATAGCGCGTTATAGCTTATTTTCAGAATTCTGTATGACATAAAAATCGAAGCGATGCTTACCAGAATAATTGTGAGCATGATAAGAACCTTCAAATTTTTTTCATGATATTCGTGTTTTATTACATGGAAAAGAATCAGGAACAAGACTATTCCTGCAAGTGCTTCAAGCGACGCATAATAGTAAATACGATTGACATAGGGCTGTGAAAAGATCTTCATACTGTCGGTTTTACAACCGATTCCGATGTATCCAACCATACCTGATGCACCTTCTATAGACATCAGAATATGCACCATCCCATTATTATTCCAGGCTATACTATCAGCTACGATCCCATTATCTTCTTCACTGTCATCGTTTTCCCCGGAAGCGCTATCACGATTATAAAAGGCTTCATCCGGATCTTCTCCATAAAGCATAGAGCCCTTTTCATTTCTTATATAAATGTATTCTGACTCCAGGCTACTCTTGGCCTTTTCAAGAATTTCCTCCATACCGTAATAGTTATTAAGAGTCTTTCCGTATTTAAGACCATACTCTATGTTGCCCTTAATTTGAGACAGCATAACGCTTTTGTTTTCAGCAATGGAATCAATGCTGCTGTTTATAAATGAATAGGCATTCAAAATAGCAGACAGAAACACCATGGATGCTATGAATATGCAAATAATGAGTTGAAAAACTATGCTTTTTCTTTTGCTCATATTAAGCCATACCTCTTCGCTGCACTGTCAATAATTTCTTTAAGTATCATGTCATAGCTTTTTCCTGCTGCTTTTGCACAGCTCTCAAAGGGACCTTCTTCCGTAAGACCGGGTCTTGGAGTAATCTCTATCATCACAGGAGTTCCATCCTTCATAAGTCTGTAATCACTACGTCCAAAATCCCTGCAGTTCATATGTCTGTAAAGCTTTAGCGACTCCTCCTGCATCTGTTTCGTTATATCGTCAGGAAGTGAATATGCTTCATAATGTGACCAGTCAAGGCACTTATCCTCAACGCTATATAGCTCAACGTCACCGCCATCATCAGCAGCAACTCTTCCTATTGGCAGAGCATATGTCTCATCTCCCGTTCCAATCATAGGAACAAAAAGTTCCTTACCATCTATGAATTCCTGAATTAAAACTGCTTCCTTGTAATTTTGGAAATCGAATAAGATGGCTTTCATGAGATCTTCCTTATTCCTGCAAAGAAAAACTCCCATGCTGTAGCCCTCTTCGTTGGGCTTAACTATAAGCGGAAAATCCAGATTTTGTCCGGCGAGCTGTTCCATGATATCAGCTTCATCCGGTTCCGCATTCTCCGAATATTCAAGGTAAATTCCTTTGGGAAACCTTATCCCTAATGACCTGGCAATAAGTTCTGTGTGATACTTATTTTGTGAAAGTCCCATAGCATAAGCATCACTTCCAATGTAAGGAATCTTATTAAGCTCCAAAAGGGCAGGCACAATAATTTCTCTGTTTCTTGACGCAATTCCCTCGTCGCAAACAAGCACAATATCAAAGTCAACATTGCCGGACTTTATTTTTTCGTTTAATTTATACATATTCCCAATCATGACTGCCTCATAACCTATGCGGTTAATGGCTCTTTCCATGTAGGGAATTTCCTCGGGAGAACAGAAATCAGCATATATCATGCTGTTTTCTTCTATTCCGTAATCTTCGCGTAAATCGTAAGTAACTCCAACTCTCAAGGTAGTTTCTCCTTTTTATCCCCTCATCCGTCAGCTTCGCTGACACCTTCTCCGCTCCGCTTCGGTCCGCGCAAAGCCATCGTCCCCCGGACGATGTGCGCCCCCAAAGGGGAAGGCTTTATTTGTCTTATAATTTTTTCGCATGTCATATGTCATAGCGTGTGGTGGTGCCTTCCTTGTTACCGGAAAGCTCTATAAAATCCCTGTTCTCACAAATAATATGATTAATTGAGATTGGAACCTTTCCGCCGTTTTCACCATCGGCATCTATGATCAGCTTTGGTACACCGTAACCGGGAAGTCTGTAGCGAAGCTTTTCAACTATCTCCATTCCCTTTTTATAATCTGCATAAAAATGTGCCGTTCCATCAACTCTGTCACAGATATAGAGGTAATAAGGTATTATGCTGGCTCCGATAAGCTTCGTATACAGTTCAACAAGAATATCCGCATCATCGTTTATTCCACGCATGAAAACGCTCTGGTCGCCAACCGGAATCCCACGCATCTGAATTCTGTTTGCAGCTTCAATAGCTTCCTTTGTAACTTCTTTCGGATGATTGAACTGCGTAAAAATCCAAAGCGGGCGATATTTTGCAAGCATATCGCAGAGTTCATCAGTAATAATGTCAGGCTCAGTAACAATAGCTCTGGTTCCTATACGAATCGTATTTACAGTAGGAACAGATCTGAACCCCTGAATAAAGTATTCAAGAAGATCTCTGGATATCGCAAGGGGATCTCCGCCAGTTATCAATATATCATTTACTTCGGGATGTTTTTTCAGATAATCAAGTGCAGCCGGAAGAACGTCCTTACTTGCGGGTTTACCACTCATTACGGTGTTCTTTCTGGTACAATGCCTGCATAGCATATAACAGGAATTAGAGCACATAAATGCCGCCCTTGAGTAATACTTATGAATCAGAAATGGTGTTTTCTCGAATTTACCTTCATTTAAGGGATCTTCTTTATATCCCTTTACTTTTTCAAGTTCCTTAATGTTCGGAATACACTGCTGCCTGATGGGGCAATTATCATCATTCCAGTCGATAAGATTAAAATAGTGATCAGATATCCTTACAGGATATTTTTTAGAAACTTCTTCTATTTCTTTTTTTTCGGCATCGCTGATACTTATGCCTTTTTCGCCCAGCGCTTTAAATAATTGTTCGGTATTGTTTATCATATGTAAAATAACCCCTCATACGTCCACTTTGCTAACAGCTTCACGACGTGGAAACGCTATAAATATATATACATATACACACTAATTGTAGCATGCAAATAATAAACTAATTCCGAAATAACAATTAAATAAATATATACAAACGTATTATATTGTACTCATATATTAAGCGCGGCAATCAGATTTTTGTAATCCATGTATTTTTTAATAAAGCTCTCATGGTTTTCTCTGATATAGTCATAATCCCCGGTCTTTCCGGCAACTTCAAGCCTGTATGCCTTTTCTCCAAGCTTGTTTGCTCCTATTATTCTGGCAGAGGTTTTCATCGCATCTGCCTTTATTGAATAATTCTCATAGTCTTCGTCGGAATAAAGCCGGTCCAGTTCCTCGATATTTTCATCAGTCAGATTATAAAAAGCCTTAAGTAAGTCCAGATATACATCGGCTCGTCCGGTGTAATCCAATCCGGTATCTATGTTTATAAGCTTCTGATCAAGTAACAGTGTCAGCTTTTTATATACATACTGTGCCCTATGGGTCAGTATATTATCATCATCTGAGTCCTCACAGTTTATCTCGATAAGCTCATTCGGAAGGTACTTCATGAGCAGCAGGTCAAGGCTGTCAGTATCTATAGGCTTAGTAAGATAATCAGAGAAGCCTTCCGCAATATACTCCTCTCTGGCACCGGTAATAGCATTGGCTGTAAGACAAATTGTAGGCGTATTCAGATTCGGATTATCCTCTTCCTCTTTCATCTCATGCAGGATCATGATTCCATCCTTTTCAGGCATCATGTGATCAAGGAAAATAATGTCATATTTTTTCTCCCTCATCATTTCCAGAGCCTCATCTCCGCTATCTGCGGTATCTGTCATAATAAGAGTCTGCTTGATCAGATTTTTAAATACCATCAGATTCATTTCATTGTCGTCAACTACAAGTATTATTGCTCCGGGTGCGGTAAATTGCCCTCTGTATTCCTCTGCCTTATTGAGAGTTTCCGCATATGAGGCCGCGTAGTCGCCCAGCACCTCACTACCGACAATCTTCTGTTTTAATTTAAAGTGGAAGTCAGAGCCCTCTCCATAAACACTTTCCACCTCAAGAGTAGTCCCCATCATTTCAAGAAGGTTCTTGGTAATATTCATACCAAGACCTGTTCCTTCTATATTGCGATTCCTCTTTTCCTCTATTCTCTCAAATTCAGAGAACAGTTTTTTCACATCAGCCTCTTTGATACCGATACCCGTATCCTTAACAGATACCTCCAGAAATATATTTTCCGGATCATTATCTGTTTTTGAAAATCCCACGTGGAAAACGATACTGCCCTCTTCAGTATATTTTGCAGCATTGGTAAGTATATTTGTGATGATCTGTTTGATACGTCCGGAATCACCATATAACAGCTTCGGTGTATCGGGATCAAAATCCAGAATAAGCTCAAGTCCCTTGGAATCCACTCTGGGACTCACCATGTTCACCAAATCATTCAGAACGGATGAGAGGTCATATTTTTCAAGGATAAGCTCAAGCTTACCCGCTTCAATTTTGGAAAAATCAAGAATATCATTGATGATGCCAAGCAGTGTTGACCCGGCAGTTTTTACATTTTCAGAATATAATCTTATCTCAGGGTCTGTAGACTCCCTGAGTATCATCTCATTCATACCAAGAACGGCATTAATCGGTGTACGAATTTCGTGAGACATATTGGCAAGGAAATTACTCTTTGCACGGTTAGCGGCATCCGCCTCTATTATCTGCTCCGTAAGAGAAGTGGCCATTGACTGCAATGCTCTGGATAAAACTCCCAGCTCATCCTCTCTGTCAATCTCAAGTTTCTTACTGAAATCTCCTTTTTGATAAAGCTGTGCAGTATCCGTAATATGCTTCATCGGCACAGTGATAGCCCTTATCTGTATATAACAGAGACTCCCTATCATCAGGAGTACGATTCCCAGTACCATAAGGAACAGCAAAAGTGTCTGACGCACCTGCTCTCTTAGCTGTCCTTCGTACCATTCTATACTGAAATCCACTGCCACAATACCAACTATCTCACCAGCTGAATTGTGCACGGGACTATAGGCACTGTAAAAAGTCCCCCACCGATCTGTATAAGGCACTAAATCAACGGCACTGGTTCCCTTACTTGCTTTTACCAGCGCCTCTGTCTTTGTAACCTCCTCCCCAAATTCTCCGGGTTCCTCCAGCGAAGGATCGATGGTAAAGGTAAAACGTCCATCCTCTTCCTCCTTAACTCCATACACAGAATCAGCTTCTATGTTGTCGCGGAAAATTGCAAGAGCATTATAAATCCTTCGGTAGCCCGGATTGTTCACGCTGTCTTTTGTAAGTCTCTCCAGCGTATCACCGTCTATCGAACCGGCAGCACAATTTACAATATCCAGCATTCTTTGTCTTGTGGATCTGATTATGGCTGTATTGGCCTGATAAAGAGCGACAACGCAAAAAGAGCCGGTGGAAAGAATTACCGCCAACAAAACAACAAACCATATTCTTGTTGCCAGACTTTTTTTGTGGTTCATTTAGTCCTCATTATCAGTATTTACACTATCAAATGTTTCAATGGTAAACTTCCCATCAGAAGCTGACAGCGAAAGCTTTCCGCCATCTTTTAGCTTTCCGAACAATATCTCATCAACAAAAAGAGGCTTAATGTCATTTCTTATTACGCGATCAACCTCCCTGGCACCGAATTCCTGACTTATACCACGCTTTTTAAGAAGCTCTTTTGCACTTTCATCGGCTGAAAACTCTATCTTCTTAGCAGTCAGCTGATCCTTCAACTCTTCAAGCTTTTTATTTACAACAAGAGTTGCCATTTCAGAGTCCATACTGTTAAAGACAACAACCTTACTCAGTCTGTTCCTGAACTCAGGCTGGAAAACTCTTTTTACTTCCTCCATAAGAACGCTGTTATCGTGTCCTTCGCTGACAAAACCGATGCCACTCTTTCCAAGCTTATTAGCCCCGGCATTGGAGGTCATGATCACAACAACATTTCTGAAATCTGCCTTGCGTCCCTGATTGTCTGTAAGGGTTGCATAGTCCATAACCTGAAGAAGCACATTGAATATATCAGGATGTGCCTTTTCGATCTCATCAAGAAGAAGTACTGAGGATGGATTTTTTCTGATCTCCTCGGTCAGTATTCCACCTTCCTCATAGCCAACGTATCCGGCAGGTGAACCTATGAGCTTGGCGACAGCATGCTTTTCCCCGTACTCACTCATATCAAAACGAATCAGTTTAACGCCCAGCTCTGTGGCAAGTCTCTTTGCTATCTCAGTTTTTCCTACGCCGGTAGGTCCGACAAACAATAGACTCGCCAGAGGTTTGTTCTCTTCCGTAAGGCCTGCCTTGGAAAACTTAACCGCATTAACGACCTGCATGATTGCATCATCCTGCCCAAAGATTTTATGCTTCAGCCTGTCCTCGAGTGTAGCAAGTCCCTCCATATCATCGGTTTCCACAGTTTCGATCGGTACACGGCAGATCTTGGTCAGAATCTCGTTTATCACATCCTTACCAACCTTCTGCTTCTTTTTATCAACGGGATGAAGCTTTCTGTACGAACCCGCCTCATCAATGATGTCAATCGCCTTATCAGGAAGATACCGCTCATTGATGTACTTTGCGCTCATTTTGACAGCATACTCAAGAACTCCCTTGGCATATTTAACGCCATGGAATTCCTCGTATTTTTCCTTTAGTCCTTCAAGTATCTGTATGCTTTCAGCTTCAGTCGGTTCCTTCACTTCAACATTCTGAAAACGTCTGACCAGACTCTTATTTTTCTCAAAATACTTTTTGTATTCCTCAAAGGTTGTAGCTCCTATGAACCTGATATGTCCATCCGTCAGGTATGGCTTAAGCATGTTGGATGCATCAAAAGAGCCCTCCCCTACAGCTCCTGCTCCCGAGAGGTTATGAATCTCATCTATATAAATTATGGGTTTTTCTTCTTTTCCTATTTCCGACAGAACTCTCTTGAAGCGTTTTTCAAAGTCGCCACGATACTGGGTTCCCGCGAGCATTCCGCCAAGGTCAAGCGCATATATTTTGGCTCCCTTTATCGCATCGGGAACCTCTCCCTTCCTGAGCCTTTCCACAAGTCCGTAGGTTATTGCGGTTTTTCCAACACCCGGTTCGCCTATATGAAGGGGATTATTTTTATCCTTCCTGCACAGAATCTGAATCGTACGCTCAAGCTCGTTCTTTCTTCCAATAAGAGGATTCACATCCTCCAGCGTATCATTTAAGCATGGTGCAAAAATCTTGAGATTACCTGCATCTTCCTTTTCAAAGCTGCCTGTTGTGGCACTTCCCCCATGAACGGTAGCCTCATCTTCTATATAAGACATCTCTTCAAGAAGCTCAGCCTCGGAAATGCCATCCTGCTCCATGTAATAAACAGCATAGCTGTTGTCCAGATTCCAGATAGCATGTATGAAATGCCTGATATATATCTGGTCACATCCACTTCCAAAAGCACTCTGACCGGCAAAGTTTATCATGTGCTGGGTTCCGGTTGAAAGGGTGGGTTCCTGGCCGTTTGACTTCTCTACATATTTCTCAATATATTTTTTCAGGTGCTTTTTCAGCGCCTTTTTATCACCGCCGCAATTTTCATAAGCGGCTACAAACTCCGGTATCTCCAATATCATAAGAAGAATCATCTCCGGGGTTACATATTCATATCCATTTTCACTTGCAAGCTCGATTGCCTTTTGAAGAACGAGCATTGCTTCTCCGGACAGGTTCATATTATGCCTCCTCTACGCTCATTCTAAAGGGAAATCCCTCACTCTTTGCCCTGGACAGGGCTGAATCGACCTTGGTTCTTGCTATGTCATATGGATATTTCCCAACAACTGCCTGGCCGTTTTTGTGTACATTCATCATAATGGATTGTGCAGTCACTTCATCCTTATGAAAAATATCCACAAGTATTTCTACGACAAATTCCATGGTGGTGAAGTCATCATTGTACATGATCACATTGAATTGACGCGGTTCCTTTATAAGGTCCTTTGTTTTTTCTTTTGTTGCACCCTGAGTTGCCATGTTTCGTCTCCCAATAGTGTGATGTTTATGTCTGTTATTCCATGATAGACCTATGGATGTTGTGTAGTCAATCTGATGGTTCTTTCATCCATTTGCTTCGCTGGCACTGTCTACGCTCCGCTTCGGTCCGCGCAAAGCCATCGTCCCCCGGACGATGTGCGCCCCCCAAGGGGAAGGCTTATTATTCTTTAATAAAAATTTTAGAAATTATACATCATACCCTACGAAAATTTACGAAAAAAAATTTACTGACTTTGACGCTTCTATGTATTAAAATATTAAAGTTGCGCTTACAAACGAATCTATTTTATAAAGAAAATTTAATTTATTTAGGAGGTATTTAAAAATGGATTCAAAAAAGATGAAGTGGAGTACACTTGCGTTCATCGCTTTCTCCACTGTTTGGGGGTTCGGAAACGTTCTTAACGGTTTCGTATACTTTAACGGTATTCAGGTTATTTTCAGCTGGATACTCATGTTTGCACTTTATTTTATTCCCTACGCACTTATGGTAGGTGAGCTTGGTTCCGCATTCAAGAATTCAGGTGGCGGTGTCAGCTCATGGATTCTCAGTACTACAGGTCCCAAGGTTGCTTATTACGCAGGCTGGACATACTGGGCATGCCACATCACTTATATCGCTTCAAAATCATCAGGCGGTCTTAAGGCACTTAGCTGGGCAGTTTTCAGAAATGGTGAGACATATGATACCTTCCCTACTCTTGCAGTACAGCTTGTAACTTTCGCAATTCTTCTTATTTTCTGCTGGGTTGCATCAAGAGGTCTTAATCCTCTTAAGAAGCTTGCTACAATCGCAGGAACAAGTATGTTCGTTATGTCTATCCTTTACATCCTTATGATGTTTGCTGCTCCCGCAATCAATCCGGGCGCCGGCTTCGTATCAATGAATTTCACAGCGAAGAGTCTTATTCCTAACTTTGATGTTAAGTACTTTACATCACTTTCAATCCTCGTATTCGCAGTTGGCGGATGTGAGAAGATTTCACCTTATGTTAATAAGGTAGAGAATCCCAGCAAGGGATTTCCCAAGTCCATGATCACACTTGCTATCATGGTTGTTGTATGCGCAATTCTCGGAACAATTTCAATGGGCATGATGTTCGATCCTGCTGAGATCAATGCCAGCACAGAGAGCTTCAATGCTTATAACTCAAACGGAAGTTACTGGGCATTCCAGAAGCTTGGCAATTACTATCACGTAGGTGACAGTCTTCTTATCATCTATGCTGTATGTAACATGATTGGTCAGCTTTCAACTCTTGTACTTAGTATTGATGCTCCTCTTCGTATGCTTCTTGATAACGAGGATGCAAGAGAGTTCATTCCTTCAGGTCTTCTTAAGAAGAATGATGCCGGCGCTTATGTAAACGGAATTAAGATGGTTGCTGTTCTTTCAGGTTCAATCATCCTCATCCAGTCATTCGTACCCGGCGCTGCAGCAGTACTTAAGCAGCTCACAAAGCTCAACTCAGTTTGTATGCCTCTTCGTTACCTCTGGGTATTCTTCGCTTACATGGCACTTCGTAAGGCCGGCGACAAATTCCCTGCAGAGTATCGTTTCGTAAAGAATCAGGGTGTAGCACTTTTCTTCGGTGGATGGTGCTTCCTTGTAACAGCAGGCAGCTGCATACTTGGTATGTATGATACAGATCCTTTTACCTTTGCGCTTAACGTAATTACTCCTCTTGTTCTTACAGCACTTGGTGTAATTCTTCCTATCATTGCAAAGAACGAAAAATCCAAGAAATCATCCGGCCAAAAGGCTGCGTAAATAGGACGCCCCGGTAACATGTGAAGGATTTCAATCTCGTTGCTTACGCATAATCGATTGAAATCCTTCACATGTTACCGGGGCTGTTTTTTCAATGCACTACTTATTATGATATTACCCGATAATTTATAGATTTATAATTTTCCTTATTCTATCCACAAGA
Organism: Butyrivibrio sp. AC2005; assembly: GCF_000424145.1. Classification (GTDB taxonomy): domain Bacteria; phylum Bacillota; class Clostridia; order Lachnospirales; family Lachnospiraceae; genus Butyrivibrio. Next base: position 24,524 of record NZ_AUJI01000022.1, on the reverse strand, counting down.
AGTATATTAATTTTTTAACGCAATGGAATACATGTCCATGGCGTTTCTTCTATCGGTTCAAGGAGCCATCAAAGACTGCGGAGTCGATGACTCTTCTTGTGTCGTTACAATATACAACTATGTTTATTCCGTTGCCCTGCTTTGCATATTCGATATCATCTATCTTGATTGAGCAATCATCTCCGGCGTAATACCCCTTTGAAGTAATTGAATAATCAACCAGTTTATTTCTGGCGCTGCCGACAAAATGAAGTGTATCTCTGTCGGAATCCTGACTCACATTCTCATCAGACTTAACACCGTAATAACCATCATACTCTTTCGCTGCAAGATCAAAGCCTGCCTTTTTAAAGGCCCTTTTAACTGCATCCGTTACGCAGAAGGTCATATCCGATTTCGCAGCCAAAAGAACTGTATATCGAGGCTGATCTATTTCTTCCAGATATTCATCTATATCCTTGATGTTACTGATTTTGCAGTCCGCAAGGATATTCTGATAATATTCCTCCGTATCTGCCCACTGAGCATCATAGTGAGCACCAGCAACTGCGTAATCCTCCTGCAGAAGCTCTGCAATATATTTCGAAACTCTCTTGGCTCCCCAGATATTGGTGTGCCAGTTATCATTCATATCCTTGGTCCACTTAAATCCAGAACCTTCATAAGCAATATACTCATTAAAGTCACAGAACTCGATATTATTTTCATTAGCATACTGCTGAACCGCATTATGCCTGTACTCATCCCAGCTCTCTGAAGGAGTTTTGGTGAGAATAAAGTCGATATCATTATCGTTGCAAAGTGTAACTATCTTATCCAGATACTGCATCATCAGCGGTTCTGTTTCAGCATACGCTTCAAGATTAGTTACAAGTATAGGTTCAAAATCCGGGTCGGACGTGCCTCTCTGACTCAAGGCTGAAAATCCCTTCAGCTCATAATGCCTCTCAAGACTTACAAATTCAAAGTCATTTTCATTAAGCTCCATCCAGCGGTTGTGGAATCTGACATTTTGGAAGATGTAGCTGTTTACAGTCTGTTTTTCATCCAGTCTGCATATATCATGAATAGCTTCCCATTTTACATCAGACCATCTCATGGCATCCAGAGCCATTCTTGTAAAAGATTCCGAGGTGTTCAATGGTTCGGAAGGATCAAAGGTATAAAGCATATATGTATCCAGAACAACCGCGCTGGGTTTCTGATATCGCAGTGCCTCCTTGAGCCAATAGTATGAAACCACGAGATTCTGCTGCTCACAGGCAAGGTTATAGCTTGTAATTCCGTACTTATCATATACTACCTGCGGATTAAAAGCTGCTGCCGCATGAGAACTTCCCAGAAACAGAACATCTATTGTATCCCTGTCTATCTTGTAAAAGCCTTTATAGGTAGAGGTCGTCGGCCACAGATCCTCAAAATATTTTTTCGGGGTTATAACATAATTAACGAGAGAAATAACAATACAGGCTATAAATGAAAATATTATGACCCTGACAGCAAATATACAGTGCTTTTTCATCAGAACCCTCCATAAATAAAATCCTGCGCATCAAAGCCAAAGCCGTATGTGCCAAACAGAATTATCCCAACAATTGCAGCCAGATAAACTCCCCATCTGAAAAGCAGGGGCTGCTTAAAAACACGGTCTCCGGCAGAATTACCTTCCTCCTGGTACTTGCCAACCTTGTGAAGGAAGTAAATCGCAGCTCCAAGGACCACCATTTCCTTCCACTCAAGTCCAAGCGTAAAAAGCCTGTTGTTCATGAGCACCCAGGGATTAAACTCGGTCACCATGTCAGTAATAAGCATGAATCCTTTTCGCAGAGTTTCTGCCCTGAAAATAATCCATGCGAAATTAACAAGTAAAAATGTTCCTGCCTGCTTGATCCATCTCTTCTTTCTGGAGTCAGGTTCTATTCCGCAGATATCGTATATTTTTTCTCTAAGATTAAAAGTGAGTTCTCCGATTATCTGGTAAACTGCGTGAATCAATCCCCAAACAAGGAACTTAAAACCTGCGCCATGCCACAATCCGCTTATAAAAAAGGTGATAAGCAGATTGATATATTTTCTAAGCTTTCCCTTTCTGTTTCCGCCAAGCGGAATATAGATGTAATCCCTAAGCCAGGTGCTGAGAGATATATGCCATCTTCTCCAGAAATCCTTGATGGAAAGCGCATAATACGGACGCTCAAAGTTCGACGCAAGCTCAATGCCAAAGAGTCCGCTGACACCTCTCGCAAGGGTTGTGCATGCCAGGAAATCAGCGTACAGCTGAATACTATATAAAAATGAAGCAAGCCAGATGTACGCACCGGAATATGCCGGATAGTTATCAAATACAGTATTTACAATTATCGCAGCCTTATCCGCAATAACCAGCTTAAGGAAAAAGCCCCAGATAATAAGCTGAAAACCCTTTACTATTTTTTCCTCATCAAATCTGTTTCCGTCAGTGAGCTGATGCTGAAGCTGACCATATCTCGGAATAGGTCCCTGAATAAGCTGCGGAAAATAGCCGGCGAAAAGAGCAAACTTTGCTATGTTTTTTTCCGGCATAATTCTCTCCATAAAAACATCAGCCATATAGCCAATCAGCTGTAATGTGTAAAAGGATATTCCAAGAGGCACAAGCCAGTCGACAGGCTTGCCTCCAAGTATCTCTTCTATAACAAAATTGGAATTCTTAATCAAAAGCCAGGGAACAGTAACTCCAAGGATTCCTGCAATAAACGCAGCCTTCCTCGCTCCTCCCCTCAATTTATCCATTATGAGTGTAATACTGTAGCTAAAGATAATCGTGCCAAGGAAAATCCACCAGCCCGTCTTATAGAATGCGGCATAAAAGGCAACATTGCCTGCCAAAAGAACTATCCATCTGAACTTAACAGGAAAGATGTAATAGAGCAAAAGTGCAATGAGCACCAATTGATAATATTTCAGAGAGATGTAAATCATCGAAGTCCCCTCACTACCCCAAAAATAAAACTATTCATAGCCCCTCATGATGATTATTATTAATGGATTTTTTCCAAAAGCAAAAACCATCCTCATGAGTATATCACAAAGATGGTTTTCATATTGTCTGACTTTTGCCGGATTATTATGAGATTTTCTCGCGGATTTCCTTCTCGTGAAGATCCTGAATGTCATCTATAGCTGAGAGCATCGGTTTAATATCCTTGCCACGGATTTTTCTATCCACATAGTTCTTAGTGATCTTCATAACCGTTCCGCTAAGGGTGATAACACCAATCAGGTTGGGAATAGCCATCATACCGTTGAAGGTATCTGAGAGATCCCACGCAAGTGTGAGATCCATTGTTGCGCCTACAACTACGAACAGTACAAAAATTACCTGATAGAACTTCATGTTTTTTCTGCCAAAAAGATATTCAAAGCCCTTGCTTCCATACTGGCTCCAGCCAAGTACTGTTGAAAAAGCAAAGAATAAAATTGCTACTGCGATAAAAGCTGCTCCGAATTTGCCGAATACTGTTGAAAAAGCCTCTGCAACAAGTGCAGTGGAAACCTGCTCTGAAAGTACCTTACCGGTATTAAGATCTACAAGTCCGCTTGATAAAATCGAGAAAGCTGTAATTGTGCAGACGATCATGGTATCAGCAAATACCTCGAAGATTCCCCACATTCCCTGGATTACAGGCTCTCTTACATTAGAGCTTGAGTGAACCATAACTGAAGAACCAAGACCTGCTTCGTTGGAGAATACTCCTCTTTTCATACCCCACTGAACTGCCATTGCGATTCCGCTTCCTACGATTCCGCCGCCAACAGCTCTGAATCCGAAAGCACCTTTAATGATGGATGTAAATACTGCACCAAACTGCCCAATATTTACAAGACAGACAATCAGAGCTCCAACCACATAGATAACTGCCATGAATGGAACCAGTCTCTCTGTTACGGCTGCGATTCTCTTAAGGCCGCCGACGATTACGAGACCTGCAAGAACCATAAGCACAAGACCTGTGATAAGATGCGGAACTCCGAAAGCTGAATTCATGTTAACCGCTATGGAATTAATCTGTCCCATGTTACCGATACCAAAAGAAGCAAGTACACAGAAAACGCTAAAGAGTACAGCCAGAACACTGCCAATCTGCTTGCAGCCCTTCTTTTCACCAAGTCCGTCGCTCAGGTAGTACATCGCACCACCGCACCACTCATTCCGCTCATTTCGTCTTCTATAATAAATACCAAGGACATTTTCAGAGAAGTTGGTCATCATTCCAAAGAATGCAACCACCCACATCCAGAAGATTGCTCCGGGACCGCCTGCCGCAATGGCAGCTGCCACACCTGCGATATTACCTGTTCCAATTGTTGCAGCGAGCGCTGTACAAAGGCTCTGAAACTGGGAAATCTGTGTATCTTCCTTGTCAGTGTGAGCTGTTACGTGATCATCCTTAAAAATACCCCCAACAGTATTTCTAATCCAATGCTTAAAATGGGATACCTGGAAAAATTTGGTGAGGAAGGTCATGAGAATTCCGCAGCCTACAAGCAGAATTAACATTGGGAGGCCCCACACAAAGCCATTAACAGCATTATTTACGGTTTCAACAGTTGTTAAAAAGTTTGCCATATCTCCTCCTAAGTCGTGAATAGTTAAATCTCTATTTCACATAAAAAGATTAAAAAATAAAGATGCTCCACTTTTTATGGAACATCTTTGTTCTTTGATTATATTATCAAATTTTACACTTTAACGCAATACATTTATAAAGCAAAAAAGCAAAGGTCAAATTCTAAGTATATTATTCAGGCTACTAGGAATTTGTACTTCTTAACACTGTAGAGAGGCACAAAGGGAATAATGATAGGCACAGTGCGAATATACTTTTGATATTCAGGATCATCACCATAGTTTTTATCCTGTCTTATCTCAAGTCTTCTGGCACCACTGAACATAACCCAGACTATCAGTAAATATCCGGCAGCAGCAAGCACCCACTGCAAAATTCCACTAAGGGCAGTTGTGCCTGTAAGAAGCATACCTGTCCATATCAGAAGCTCCCCAAGATAATTTGGGCAACGCACAATTTTATACAAACCGGTATCTACAAAACGGTTTGTGTTCTTCTTTTTTGCAGAAGTCTTCTGTATATCAGCAACTGTTTCCATAATGACACCGCATACCATAACCGCAAAGCCTATCCAAAGCATCGTGTCAGCTGCAGCTCCATTATTAAGTCGATAGTAGATAGGGCATGTCATCAGGAAATAGAGAAGTCCGCATACTATCCAGAGTGTAATCTTTGCGATGAGAGGCATCCTCTTGCTCCGCTCGATTTCCGGACTGAGGATTTTTTTATAGGCAATGCTCTTAATCTCACGGATAAGAAGATATCCGCTAAGACGAAGGCCATATATAATAAGTAACAGGCATACCAGCAGTTCCGGCAAGGTTAAGGTTCCCCGAAAGCCTATAACAAGCGCTGTGCCAATAGCTGAAATGGCAAGTCCGTATCCCACAGAGAAAAACCATATATAATTGCGAAATCCCACGCATGCAGCTATCAGGCTAACGGCTATTACAATCCAGAGATTCATTTCTCTTCCTCCCAAGTATCAGTAATTTCCTTTATTTTACTATCTTTAACAATTTCATACAATAAAACAGGCGCCTCTTTCGAGACGCCCGTTCATGAGTTTCTATTCAATTCTTATTATTTTCTCTTAATCAGGCTGCTGCATATAACTGCGCATTTTCACAGATTGTTCTGCTGTAATTGGTTCCATCTACTCTGTTTGCAGCTGCTGCACTGCCTTCTCCCTGATGCCAGCAATCAAGTGCAATATACTGATTTCCATATTTTGCCATCCATCCAGAAAGCATATATGCACAGATTCTAACATTCTGATATGCATCATTAGGGTCTGCACCAAGGGTAGCTATTGCAGCACTAAAATTACTCGGGTTAAGCTGTGTAAGTCCGATGTAACATCCGTTCCTTGCACCAACATTTCCTTTACTCTCTGTATACACCAGCGCCTTAAGAATATTGCTGTCTATTCCAAACTCTGCAGCGGCCTGCTCACAATATGCATTTACTTCCGGAGAAAGAGCAATGGGACAAGCCTGTGCTGCTTCCGGAGCCTCCTGAGCTTCCGTGGCTTCTGCAGGTTCCGTGGCCTCCGGAACTTCCGTAACTTCTGAAGATTCTGTTACTTCTGAAGATTCTGCTACTTCTGATGCTTCCGTTACTTCCTCAGCCTGTACTGTTACAACATTAGTAAACATAAGTCCAAATACAACAGTTGCCATAAATACAAATTTCTTTAACAAAATACATACTCCTTAACACAGTAACAATCAGTTATATTCTGATTGTAGCTATAATGTTTTCCGCATCTGAGTATGTATTTTATTATATAGCGTAACCGTTTGTCAACCTTTTGTAACATTTATGTAACATTTTAAATATTTATTTTAATTATTTCTTCTCCACACACGGTTATTTCCAGAAAAATGAATAAAGATATTTCTTCCTGAAGCCAAGCCTCTCATAGAATTCCATATCGGAAATCACGTAAGCCCTGGTTCAATCCCCATAACCCGTATGGATTACGCTTTAACTCATTTTCATACAGCGATAACACTGACCATATATCAAAAAACATCACCTTGCAGTCTCCGATAGCCGTTTCTCTAATGAGTCCTTTTTCATAAGCCATCTCCTGGATTTTATACCAAGCCTTTACAGGCGGATGCCCTGCTTCCATAAACCACTTATCCGGAGGATACTTTCGGTTAATCTCGTCCGTCGGTTCAAATATCTTGTTTATATCATCCGGAGTTATCCCTTCCACATAATGCATTGCTGTAAGCTTATAAATATCAACGCCGAGCATAAGTGCCTTGCCGCCATTCCTGATCGGATAATCAAGGCCGCCTGTCAAGACCTCTTTCCCGTGCCTGCCCCAGCCCGAGGTGCTTATCACATCCTGTCCGGTATAAGTATCCGGGAGTTTGCGGAATGTATCTGCAACAAGTCCCATTGCTGTTCTATCTGAGTCAGGCGGTAATACTTTTATCTTTACTGTGATCCCAAGCTTTTTATCTTCTTCGGTAAGCGGCAGTTCTCGGCTTAGCCTAAGCGCCGGCATGAAAATACTTCCTTCCTCCGTGACAATCTCTTTTAGCGTATTTATCACTGTTTCAGCTCCGCCTTCAAGTTCTCCAAAACTGCTAAGTGATGAGTGAACCTCTAATACCATGCCCTTCTCAACCCCAAGGTCAATCAGCGCATTTTTTAGCATTTCCTTTGTGACCATAATCAGCAAAGCTCCTTTCCGGTTTTCTCTCCTCCAGTTTTAGTAAAATCAGTTTTATAACACATATTCCATCTGTACATCAAATGGCTCTTCATCTGCAATCCAGGGTATTATCTCCTCGGCATGCACGCATCCCAATGCCTTATATGCAGCCTGAGATTCTTTTGATGAATGAGCGGAAATGTAAAGCTTTTTTGCATCATATTCCCTTGCAACCCCGGCTGCTTTCTCAAAAAGCTTTCTGCCAACTCCCATACCCCTGAATGGTTCTGATACCTGAAATGTAACAAGCTGGACATACTGTCCTTTTGTTCCTAACCTTTTTGTACCAACCGTGATATATCCTATCAAATCCGTCTCTTCAAATGCCCCATAATCTATCATGTCCCCATATAGGTGATTTGCTATTGCCGACGCTTCTTCTCTGCACTTATCAAGACTCCATTCTTCCACAAATGAAATAGGCAGAAGAAGCCAATCTCCATCCACATTTCTTAGGCACTCCGTGACAACCTGATGCCTGATAAAGTTATCCAGTGAATGGGAATTAAAGTTATCTTCAGTTAGTCTCTCAACTCTTATTTCCATACCTCAATGTCCTTTATGTTTTTCTCTTTATTTCCGGTGTAATATCAACTCCATTAAGCTGTGACCATTCCTTGGCCACCTTTATGCGCAGTTCATTATCGTTATTGATTGTTGCCAGACGAGCTTCGCAAGCCTCGCAGTCTAGTCCGCAATATGCAATGAAATCATTCATAATCAAGTCCTCCCACGTCGCCTACCCTTATAGTGTTTATAAAGGGACGGAGCCTTAATACCGACAACAGTTGCAATCTGCTCCACACTTGTTCCATCGTATCCATTTATCCAGTGAGCTTCTTATTTTACTTTTCTCATTTTATAGGCATACCAATATTTAACAGTTTTTACTCCGCTTTTCTTGATCATTTTAGCAAGTGCTTTGTGTTCTTTATCACTTCCTTCATGATTTCGCATAGCGGAATAAAGAACGCCGTAGCAAACATTAATTTTTTTTATCCCTGAAAAGGCTCCTTTTTTAATTTTTATGGTATCTTTGACACTTTTAAGATATGGAGGGTTTATTTCATTATTACTGCTACAGCCAATATATTTGAGGTTTTTGCATCCTTTAAATGCATTTTTTTCAATAGTAAGATTTACAGCTTGCGCTCCATGTATCTCAATTTCTTCAAGATCACTGCAGTTTTTAAAACTTCCGCTCATGATATTAAGGGAAGGAAAATAATAGTCTTTCACTCCTGTATTAGGATCGAAACTATACTCAATGCAAAGTCGAGATAATGCGTTATTTTTGAAAGCATTTTTTGCTACCGATACAATAAAAAATTCTTCTCCGGTTTCAGCACATCTTACATATGATTTAATGGATACCTGAAATGGCTGAGAACGATCGGGATTTAGGCCGACAACTTGAGCTTTACCGTATTTGAACTCTTTTCCTGATGAAACAAATAATGTGGAAGATTCTTCCACAACTTTATACTTCAAATCGTCGTAGTAAAAGATATCGCCCTTTGATAGATGATCCTTGGCATAAACCATGCTTTTTGAAAAACATAATAGCATTGCAAAGGCTAGAAGCGAGAATACTACGCTTGCTAAATGATTTTGTAACTTTTTTTCCATACCGTGTTTTCCTCCTAGAAAATAGTTTGTTATTTGTCCCCTCAAATAATTATCACATACTATAAGTTACTAGATATCTGTAAGAACAACAATGCAATTATTGCCTTTTTTTCGTTTGTGTCTTTATATTATACTGATTATAAAGAAATTTTCAGAAGGAAGTAAACACGCTTATAAAGTATTGTTTAGTGAGACAAAGATAGTATTCTGTAGATTCAATACCCTTATGACTTTACCAATTCTCTCATCCCTCTAGCAGAATAAAACAAGCTCCATCCGGCAATCTTTTATGCCAGGTGGAGCTTTTCTTAATCAGGAAATAATCTATTTGCGCTTTGAACCCGAATCCTTCATTTTATCGGGACCGACATTATATTTTGTGAATACTTTGCTGTAAAATCCGCTAAATTCCTTTAAATGAGCATTATTAGCGTAATTTTTAGCTTCCATATCCTTCATGATCATGTTCATCCCATACTGAAGGCTATACATTGTAGAAGCCATATTTTGTAATATTTTGAATACATCCACATGATTATTGACGATAAATTCATCGACATCTGCACTTGTAATTCTCATAAGCAGCAAATCCGAGTAAGCAACAACAGTATAGACCGCAGGTTTTCCCCCTGTAAAAAGACCCATTTCTCCAAAATAATCATCTTTTGACTTTATACCCAGAAGTGATTCATCCTTCGTCCCATATTTTGAATACAGTTCGACATGACCGGATACTATTTTATACATATCCATATTGTTTTCACCTTCTCTGATAATTATCGTGCCTTCCGAGACTTTTATAAGCATAGAAACCTCCTCTGCTAAAGTCATAGATTCCTGTTTTTCCTCAGAAAAACGGGAATCGTATTGGACCAGGTCCTCGCGAAGCGAGGGGCGTGTCCTGCCGAAGGCAGGATTTTTGCGGGCGATTTCCGCTTTTGCCCACAAAAAGTCATATTATTTTGTAATTCTTCTAACTGAGTCGCGTTTGATAATTGCAGCTTCATATTCAATATGCTGCCCTTGTTCACCATTGATCATACTATGTAAAAGCGAAATGGTTGTCTCTGCCATTTCTTTTACCGGCTGATATATCGTATCAATTGCCGGAGAATAATATTCCGTAGCTTCTATCCCATCAAAACCTATTATGGATATATTATCAGGTATTTTCTTTCCAAGCATTTCAACTGCTTTGGCTGCTCCTACTGCATAAATATCAGAAAATGCAAATAGTGCAGTCATGTCAGGATTTGCCTGCATAAGCTGTTTCATTGCAAGAAATGCACCTCGGTATCCTACACCCGAATTAACGCTTATCCTTCCGACAAGATTCTCATCATAAGGAATCCCACTTTCTTCCAATGCCTTCCTATAGCCTTTAAATCTAAAATAATCCGGAGTGTCTTTAACTGGATTATAGAAAACACCAATCCTTGTATGTCCCATTTCGATAAGGTATTTCGTCCCTTTATAGGCTTCCTTCTCATCATTTATTTTCACGCTGGAATAAATTGTATCGTTTACTTCCGGCAAATCCGCTGTCAATACAACACAAGGCGCACCTAATTGAGCAAACTTATTGTCTTTATATCTGGTCTTCTCCTCTACCCCGAAAAGTATAGCACCGCAAAGGTTGTTTCTTACGGACTCGCTTATCATTACCTCAAGTTCATTTTCACCAACCGGAACATAACGGACAAAAAGCTTATATCCTCTAGATTCCATTGCACTATACAGTTCATCGATCATTTTTGAAAAAAAGGGATTGGCAATACTTTTTACAAATACCCCAATGTTATCAGATTTAGTAAGTTTAAGATTTCTTGCACTTTCGTTTGGAACATAGCCATATTCCTCAATTACATCAAGGACCTTCTTCCGAGTCTTATCACTTACGTACCCCGTGTTATTAATAACACGGGATACTGTACCTATACCCACACCTGATAACTTTGCTATTTCTTTAATGCCAACAGTCACAATAATTATTTCCTTTGTTTTCTTTCTATTTACCAGCTGTTTAAAGCTAAGTTACATAGGATTCATTTCTTATTTTGAAGCAATATATGTTGAAAGTTGTGTCTTTACATCTTCAATTATATCATCTATTCCTGCAGATTTAAGCTGACTTCTATATTGTTCAAGTGCAGAATCAACATCATCAGTCTTTCCAAGCATCAGCTGATTCCCTAATTCAGCATTGACATTCGCAACTGCAGATAGCTCAGCACTTACATTCCCTGAATCATACCCAAAACCATCATAAGGATTTTTAATATGATTCTGCATCCATTTTCCTTTGAGTTCATACCTTGCCGGATGCTCTGAATGCTGCTTAAGAGTGAAATCGGAATTACCAAAAGCCCATGCTGCCAGGCCAAATCCATCTGTTTCATCGTTATAAGCTTCAGGTCTCTCCAGGTAACCCTCTTTGTTTTCAAACTGCACACCCTCTATACCATACTGGAAAAGATCATAATAAGACTCATCTGTCATTAGCTTTTCAATGAGCATCATGCATCTCTCCGGATACTTAGAGTTCGCATTGATTACGGTAAGATCCTGTGACGGATTGGTTACCATTACCTTATTATTATCTTCTGCCGGATGCCAGGCGTCAATATCCTGGTTCTCAAGGTCACCGTGCACACTGCCATAGCTGCCGGTCCAGTCAGGCATGTGAGCTATGTACGCCGTTGTCTGTCCATTCTTATACTGATCTTTTCCGCCTGTGGTGGATGAAAGAATATCTGAAGGCCAGTATCCTCTCTTTTCCCATTCATCCATCAGCTTCACATATTTTTCGAATTCTTCTGTAAATGCAGGATGAATAATATTCTCGTAATCATCATAATCAGCTACAAGATACATCTGATTGATCGGTATTCCGGGAGCATCAACCCATTTTCCTGTCTCAGCAACAAGCATACGATAAAGTAAAACGCTAAGTTCTGCATTTGAATTAAGCGGATACATGCCATGAGCAACTGAAGCATCACAATATGCTTCCATGCTTGCAAGATCTGTAACGTAATCTATTCCCCATTCATCACAATAAGCTTTATTGTAAACAAAACCATAAGTATTGAACCCTTGAGAAAGGCTTGAAATGCCATATACGGAACCATTTATTGTGATTCCATCCATATTTCCTGCGCTTTCCTCTTTTTCCTTTAATACAGGTGCATATTTGTCCAATAAATCTGTCAAATCATATAGTGAACCTTGCGTAGCCAGAGTATTAAAAGTAACCGGTGCCTCCTGTGACGCATATGCCATATCAAAATATTCGCCTGATGCCCATAGCAAGGGATATTTTGTGGCTATATCTCCCCAGTCAATATACTTGATCTCCAGAGAAGTATTCATATCCTCAGTCAGTTTCTCATTTAGTTTTTCCATGACCTGCGGACCTGCCACAGACTCAGACCCGTACAGATACATTGTAAGTGTTACATGCTCAGAAAGATCCACATCACCATGATCTTCATCTGAATTGTCCTTAGTAACTGCTGCAGACGCTTTTGCAGCCTGATCCAACGCATCAGAATTCTGCCCACACCCTGATAAAAAGGTGGTTGCCATTACTGACCCTGCCAATAAACTGCTAATAAATCTTCTCCCTTTCATAAATAACCTCCTTAAAATACATGTTATATTTTTATATTCCAAAACCCTTATCCCTTTACTGAGCCTATTGTGATTCCACTTACAAAGTATCTCTGTAAAAAGGGATATAGAAGGATTATTGGTCCTGTAGTAAGTACGGCAGCTGCCATTTTTACCGATTGTGTCGGTGCAACAACGTCAATTGCATGTCCTGAATTTGAAAGTTTATCTACTGAAGCTGCCTGATTCAGCATTCTCTGAAGAAAATACTGCAGAGGATATTTAGAAGAGGTCTCGATATAAAGACTTGCATTATACCATTCATTCCAATATCCAAGAGCCAGAAACAGGCCTATAGTTGCCAGACTTGGGCCCGCCAGTGGCATAAATATTTTCCTGTATATAGTGAAATTACCCGCACCATCTATCATTGCTGATTCATACAGTTCATCTGGTATGGATTTCATGAAATTTCTCATTAGGAAAATTGACCATGCACTTACCATACATGGAAGAATTATTGCGAGCAGATTATCTTTAAGTCCAAGATATCGTACATATAAAATATATGTCGGTATCAGTCCTCCGCTAAACAACGTGGTAAAATATATAAAAAATGAAAGCTTCTCCCTTATTGCAAAATCTTTTCTATTGAGTACATATCCTGCCATTGACATAATCAAAAGCCCTGAAAGTGTACCTACAAGCGTAATAAAAATGGTCGTACCATATGCGTTTATAAGATCAGAGGATTTGGTAAGTAGATACTCATAGGCTGCAAAAGTCCATCTGTCAGGAACCAGTTTGTACCCTTCAGAAAGTATCTCTTTCTCAGTCATAAGTGACGAAGTAACAACTAAAATAAAAGGAAATATACACATCACCGTAAACATACCTGTAATCACATAGCACACAACCGATAGAGCGGTATTACTCCTGCCCATCTTTATTGAAGAATTTCTTTTTCCGTTCATACTAAAACCTTCCCATGAATTAATTGCCAATTATTTTCTCAAAACAAAGCGCTCTCAGGCTGGACCTTTTTTACAATCGCATTAACTATAAGTACCAGCACAAGTCCAAATACTGACTGATAAAGCCCGACGGCAGCACTTGAAGAGAAATTAAACGATCCCAAAAGTCCTCTGTACACATAAGTATCAATAATATCTGTCTGCGGAAATAAAAGAGAATTATTCCCGATAAGGTTGTAAAACAGATCAAATGAACCTCTTAAAAGTCCTCCAAGTCCAAATAAAACAAGCAGTATAAATGTCTGTTTCAGCAGAGGCAGTGTGATATGTATTATCCTCTGTATCTTATTGGCTCCATCTACATAAGCAGCCTCATATATCTCTGTACTTATCCCGGTTATTGTCGCAAGATATACGATCATTCCATATCCGGTTGTTTTCCATATATAGAAAAAAGTAATGATATATTTCCAAATCCATGGCGTTGAATAGAACGCTATTTCTTCCATTCCGGCTTTAGAAAGCATATTGTTTATGAATCCGTAATCAGTATTAAAAAAGCTGTAAGCAAAAACACCGACTATGATGTATGAAATGAAATTAGGAAGAAGTATTACCGATTGAGAGAATTTTTTATAAAGCTTATTCCCAATCTCTGAGATCATAATTGCCAAAACTACCTGTATTGCATGCCCCAAAACTAAAAAGACCAAATTATACAGAAGCGTATTTTTTGTAAGCCTGAACAAATCTCCATTTCTCACAAGAAATGAAAAATTCTTCAATCCAACAAAAGGACTCCCGAATATTCCTTTATTTGGATTGTAGTTTACAAAAGCTACATAGGCCCCCGGCATCGTCAGATAACAGAAGATGAAAAAATACAGAAGTGCTGGTGCGATCATCAAAAAAAGAACCCAGTTTTTCCTGATCTCCTTTGCAGCTTTTTTGAATTTACTATTCATTGATTATCCTCCTTTAATAAATGGAAACGTTTCCCTTTATTGTCATAAAAAATTCCGCTAACTCCTCCGGTTTGCTCCGAATGAATTATTGGATGTGTCAAATTATAACACCGCATCTGGCTTTGTCAACATCAGATATATTGCTAATTTTTCATTATGATTTCTGTTGATTTTTCACAAACCAAACCTAATTGACAACAATCTTATACTGCATTATCATTGTTCAAAAAGAGGAAACGTTTCCTCTTTTACTTGTATTGAGTCTATACTCTTACTCAAATAATCAGTACATTCAGGAAAGGAATACTTTATGAATACCAAGAAAGAAAATTCAACTTCATTATCTCCAAAATACTATTGCAATCCCATTAACGTGGATTACCGCTATCAGTTCAATAAGACTTCTGATGGTTTGGGAGTTACCTTAAACAGAGAAGCCGCTGATCCTTCACTTATTATGTTTAATGGCAGATATTATCTGTTTGCATCCATGCAATTATGTGTATGGTCTTCAGATGACCTTGTTACCTGGGAAAGTCATCGTCTTCCCGACAATCTTCCCCTTTATGACTATGCCCCGGATGTGCGCGTTATTGGCGAATACGTTTATTATTGTGCATCACGTTTTGGCGATAACTGTGATTATTACCGCACAAAGAATATAGAAGAAGGCCCCTATGAGAAAATAGATGGAACTTTTGCTTTCTGGGATCCAAACCTTTTCGTCGATGATGACGGGCGAATTTATTTTTACTGGGGATGCACCAATACAGATCCCATATGGGGTGCAGAGCTTGATCCGGATACTCTTCTACCTCTTCATGAAAGAAAGGCTTTGATATTTGGAGATGCCTTAGTTAAAGGATATGAACGCATCGGTGATGATCACAGTATTATGCCAAGAACTGATGAAGAAATCGAAAAGCTATACCTTAAATACATTAAAGAAAATGATATACCTGACACTGACGAAACCAGAAAAAGGCTTCTCTCTGTCACAAATATGTTTAGTAATCGTCCATATATAGAGGGTGCCTGGATGACAAAGCATAATGGAAAATACTATCTACAGTATGCATGTCCCGGCGCTGAATTCAATGTTTATGCAGACGGAGTTTATGTGTCAGACAGTCCCCTTGGTCCATTTGAGCCTGCAGACAATAATCCTTTTTCCTATAATCCGGGTGGATTTATGACAGGAGCAGGCCACGGTTCTACTCTGGAAGATTCGTATGGTAATTTCTGGCATACATCCACCATGAGAATAAGCATAACCCACACATTTGAACGAAGGGTTGGACTATGGCCTGCCGGATTTGATAAGGACGGAGAATTATTCTGTAATCAAAGGTATGCAGACTGGCCAAGAGAGGTATCTTCAGAAAATCCTGATCCCTGGGCTCCCCCATGCTGGTATCTGCTAAGCTATAACAAAAATGTAACTGCATCTTCCACTAAAGGAAATAATCCCCCTTCAAATGCAGTTGATGAAAACTCTCGCACATGGTGGCAGGCATCATCCTCTAAACAGGGCGAATGGATCTGTATAGACCTTCAGGGTTCCCATACTGTACATGCGGTTCAGATTAATTTCGCAGATGACAAACTATCAGCCCCTGTTCCGGGAGATTTTGATAAAAGTGGAAGATATATAGAAGAACGCAGCTTGAGAACCAGATGGATTCTGGAAGGATCAACTGACGGTACTTCATGGGTAATTTTGAAAGACAAGTCAGACGCAGAAACTGATCTCCCCCATGATTTTATAGTTTTTAATGAAGGGCTGAATATCAGATTTATAAAGCTCACCATAGTTGAAGTTCCCTACGACCAGAATCCATGTATTTCAGGCTTAAGAGTCTTTGGAATAGGTAATGGACAAGCTCCTGCAGCCTCATCCTTTAACGTAAAGAGAATAAGTGACCTTGACATGATTGTTACAATTAATGAAGATGATGCAACAGGGCATACAATACTCTGGGGAACATCACCGGATAAGCTGTATCATAGCTGTATCACCTATGGCAATGAACAGAAAATAGGTGCGCTTATTAAGAATAAATCTTATTATGTAAGAGTCGATTCTTTTAATGAAAATGGTATTACAGAAGGTTCTGCCATTAAGCTTATCTGAATAATGACAATAATACTTTAATTTGATGGAGAGACAATATGAAAACTACTTACATTCTGGCAATTGGCAACAGTTTTTCCCGTGATGCAACAGCGTATCTTTATGATGTTTGCAAGAGCATGGACATCCCTGTTCATGTAGTAAATCTGTATATAGGAGGATGCCCCCTTGAGCGTCATTGGGAGAATATAGAGAAAAATGAACATGCATATCAGTATCAGGAAAACGGCGTAGTTACAGACAGATATGTAAGCATACAGGATATTCTTCATAGTAAACCATGGGATTATATTGTAACTCAGCAATCAAGCCACGACAGTGGCTGGCTCGATACATATGAGCCTTTCGCAGGACTTATGTTTGACTATATAAAGAAAGAGGTCCCTGGCGCTCAGATATGTATGCAGCAGACCTGGGCTTATGAAATTGATAGCGATCACGGTTGTTTTATCCGTTACAATCGCGATCAGCTTGAGATGTACAGACGTTCCAGAGCAAATTATCATACGATAGCAGATAAATATAATATTCCGCTTATCCCCTGCGGAGATGTCATTCAGAATATCAGAAAGCATCCTGAATTCGATGTAGCCAGGGGTGGAAAATCCATATGCCGCGACGGATTCCATATGCATTACCTGTATGGACGCTATGCCCTTGCATGCACCTGGGCGAAAACATTATTGAATGCCCCTATTGAGAACTGTACTTATCTTCCAAATTGCTGTGACACCGATGAAGAACTGGATGAAGCTCTTCTTTCCATAGTTAAGCAGGAAGTAGTATCGATTTAAAAAAATGCTCCTTAACCCGTTTGGATTAGGGAGCATTTTCACTATACTTTTACAGAATATCAGAAGCTCTCCGCCAAAGTGAATCGGTAATTCATCTCTTCTGTGTCATGATCATAATCCACAAACTGCATAATGAATGGCCAGCCAAGATCAAGATATCTGCTGCCAATACCTGCATCATCAAGGTCTATGAACACAACCTGTCCCGCCTCTCTGAGCATGGTATTATGCGGACCGATATCTGTGTGAACAAAGCACTGGTCCAACTTTTCAAAGTCAGGAATTTCATCAAGGATAGTATCAAACTCTTTTACAAAATCGCACTCCCTGAACCAGTGATAAAAACGCTCTTTCGCCTGATTCAAGGGGGATTTTGAGCTATAGCCATTCAGATTATGCAGTATTCGCGTTGCCTGCCCTATTTTGTACTCGTCCTCGGCTGTCTCCTCCATCTGCCTTCCCTGAATATATTCCATCAGATAGAACCAATGCTCCTGATCAAAGCTATAATAATCACCGGACTTCATTGAAAATATCTTCGGGGCCAGCCCTTTTCCATTTCCTAGAAAAAGATGCGCTGTTACATTACTCTTTATTGTTGCTTCAGGTACTTCATTGGAAACACCTTTAATATATAGCTTATCACTGGTTGAATTGCAGTCCTTAGGTATGATGACTTTGTAACCTCTCTCCATAGAATCCGGCATAAGGGAACTTATATAGCTTGATCGGATTGCCAAAAAGTTCCATATCTTCGCCGTTAGCAGTTCCATCAATTATCGACTGTGCTCCATTAATAAGCTGTTCAATAAGGTCTGGGCTTGCAGGGAAGCTTCCGTGAGATGGATACACTATGTCGAAGCGGTCTTTAAATTCCAAAATATGTTTAAGACTCTTAACATAATCATTTATATTTCTCTGATTGCCAAACATGTAAATATTTCCATCCTGAATTGCATCTCCGCCTATCAGGACTCTGTCATTTACATCCAGTATTGCTATGCTGCCTGGAGTATGTCCTGGATTATCAATTATTTCAAGCAGACGATTTCCAAGATCAATGGTGTCCCCTTCTTTTACCGGCACTATTCGGTCCACAAGCTCTGCGCCTTTCATGCTCAGATTTTCTCGTTCATCAAGATTCATGTAAAATTTGTCAAAAGAGCTGTTTCCTGATATATGATCTCTATCAGCGTGAGTATTTAAAAGCTCCAAAGGAAGTTCTGTAAGGGATTTAGCTATTTCTTTTGCATCCGGAGTATTCATGCCCGAGTCTATAAGAAGCGCTTTTTTCTCCCCAATCAAAATGAAAAATCTGACCATCCCGTCTTCTATTCTGTATGTCTTTTCATCGATTTTAATTATGTCTGCCATAGGAAACTCCTTTCTTTTGAACATGTATTAAACATATTTCAAAATATCATTAAGCGCATATGCATGATTGAATTCATCAAGTTTATAGCAAGGAATATGTGGTTCAAAGGCAAGATCAGCAAAATACTGTGCCTGCAATGCTTTCATGCCAAGATCTCTTGCTGCAAATAGCTCTTTCGAACCACCATCACCGACATACAGACATTCACCTGCTGTAACTCCAAGTTCATCCATAGCTCTTTTATAAATCTCAGGATCCGGTTTGGTGATTCTCTGCTCATAGGAGAGCATTGCCACATCCAAATATGGGAAAATAGCACTTTCTCTGATAGCCTTTGCTTCATCAGAATAACAGTTGCTAATAAGTCCTATTTTTAGCCCCTTGTCTTTAAGCGTCTGTAAAAGAGCTATTGTTTCCTTGGGAGTTCGCTCAAAAATCCCCTCGAGGGTCTTTCTGCGCTTACCTGCTATCAACGTAACCGCATCTTCACTGTAACAGTCAAGCATCTCAAGAGTTCTTTTTATGCCTTCCTCGATTGTACAATTACCACAACTCCTGTCATGCTCTGTGATGTGCCACGCCTTTTTATACTCATCGATTTGAAGATTCATATCGTGAGCCATGTCCTCACTAAAATATGTATCACCGGAAAACATAGAAACAAGAGTCTCAAACATGTCGAATATCACTGCTTTAGTCATAATTTTCCTCATTTTGTAAGCTTCTCTTTTATCTTTTCCTGTTCATCACTGCCAATGCCTATTGCAGAAAAATAGCCCTCTATAGTCCCGTGGCTCTCTTCTATCATTTCCATAAAAGAAATCATATTATTTTCATTAGAAATTACGATATTCATATCAAGATCAGGGAAGTTTTTATGTATCAGTTCAAAGCGCTCTTTATTGTTTTCCTTGGTTCTCATATAGTTATATATAATATCACTCTTTCTGACACCGCAAAGCCACAAAATAAGTGCACTATTGACGCCAGTTCTGTCTTTTTTCTGCTGAGCAATTGAACATAACTCCACCCTCGGCATTTGCGATAGTTTCAAATACTTTACTTATGTTTTCAGAATGTGCGATTTTGTAATAACTCTCCGGAACCGCTTCTACGCTCCCTGGGATACCACTGCCTTCAGGAATAGGAATATCGTAATACTCAAAGCCTTCTACCCCTGCAAGGCCATGGGGCTTTTTCTCTTTTTCATCCAAAGATCTGGTATCGATTATGGTTGTAATGCCATTGTTTTTCAAAAACTCTATATCTTTTTCAGAAGGATAATTAGCGACATCACTTCTTATAAATCTTCCATACCTGGTATAGTTTTCTGTTCCATCTATTCTGTATCCGCCAAGATCTCTGGTGTTTAGCGTTGTCTCTAACAGAGAATAGGTTCTATTATCCCAGGCATTGTCGTAGCTCTCTATCATCTTCCCACCGTTCATAAATGCATCCAATTCTCTTATGCAGAGCTCAACTGCCTCGGAAATGTATTCATCAGCCATTTCTTTCGTAAAAAAGAAAATCTCTCCATCCACTTCTTTGAAATAGCCATACATAGAATCCATAAGCCATTTCACATCGAATGAGCAAAGATCATTTATGGGCTCACTATCAAAATTTACCGGAACGGTAATGTCGTTCTTCAAATTATACTTTTCAACAACATAGAAATTTATAATGGAATAATCTTTGTGGAGTTTCTCGACATTACCTGGAATCATTGGATTCCAATGATACTTATCATAAACAAAATGCCTGTAACAGATATCCTGAACTAGATGAAGGTAATACCCAAGATATAAGTCATCCTGCCTCATCAGCTCTCCGAACTTATTTCTAAAGAATTCAAAATCATAAGACTTTTTATTGCGTCCCCAAATAAACTTGTTTACATGACCTGCTTTGCCTTTGCCCGCATCAGGAAGAATTGCCCCAAACTTAAGTCTATTCTCATCCTTGAAGGCATGGTGCTTAATAAGCTCGTTAGTAACAGCCAGATGTATAATGCTTGATGCCATTGTTTCCCCTTTATTCCCAATTATTCAAAACTTTTTTCTTCTGAAATATACAAATAATCATAACACGGAAGGCGCCCAAAACCTACATAATAGTCACATTTAAGCCTATTATTACAATGAAAAAAGAGGCACCTCAAAAATCTTGAAATGCCTCCTTTTTCCCACATTATAAATTTTGTCGTTATTACTACTTCACTTCTCCGGAGATACTTCAATCTCTACATGTTGCTTAGCATCCTTGAGTTTGGACAACAAACATACCGTCTCGATTTGTGCCTGTTCCCATACTTCTTCTGATACTAAAGCCTCATGAAGCCCATCTACAAGCAGATAATCATCCTTATAAACCTGACGATAATCATTTCTTGTTCCATGAACCTTTTCTGTTCTTCTCCTGCCATAGGCAATTTTGCCGCAATATACAGGATTCTGAATAATACGTCGGATAAGTGAAGCATCAAAAAGTGGATTCTTTCCATTTTGTCTAGCTATTTTGTGTATTCCATGATTTTCCAAATATTTTGCGATTCCGTTTAATCCCATATCTGTATTAACGTACTGATCAAAGATTGTTCTGATAGCTACAGCTTCCTCTTCATTTATTTCAAGCTTTCCATCAACCAAGGCATATCCATAAGGAGCAAAGCCACCATTCCACTTACCTTCTCTAGCCTTTTGCATACGACCTTCCATAGTCTGTACACGTATGTTTTCACGCTCAATCTCAGCAACTGCTGACAGTACAGAAATCATAAGCCTTCCTGCTTCTTTTGATGAATCAATTCCATCCTCTACACAGATCAAATTCACGCCAAAGTCCTGCATAATCTGAAGTGAATTTAGAACATCAGCCGCATTTCTGCCAAATCTGGAAAGCTTAAATACAAGAACAAAAGAGACATCATCTTTTCCAGATTTGATATCTTCCATCATGTTGTTGAAGGCGACACGCCCTTCAATGGACTTACCGGACTTGCCTGCATCTTCATATTCTCCGGCGATTTCATAATCATTAAATTCGCAGAAAGCTTTCATTCTGGATTTCTGTGCATCCAAAGAATAGCCATCTATCTGCATAGATGTAGAAACACGGGTATATAAATATACTTTTGTTTTATCCTTACCCAATTTAATCAATCCCTTCTATGTTACGTACCTGTCTGTTGTGCTTTCTTCATAATATCCTTAACAACATCCGTACCCTCTATCTTATTCACCCCAAAACACTTCTTTCCTGCATCCTTCAAAGAAGCTCCGATATGATAGCCTTCCACGCCATCTATAATCAAAAACCGATCATGAAAAGCTATAGTCTTCTTAATTGTTAATGTAGGATACTGTGCATTGAAATTATTAATATCCTGCGAAGATATTCTTGCACTGGGTAACGTATATGCAAATACATCAACGCCCGCATTTTTCTTAGCAAGGATATTTAATGTAATTACATCAATGTACCCATCAATCAAAACAATTTCTCTTTTAGCTTGCCCTACAATATCTGTGAGTAGACTGAAGGCATCATATATTTGACCATCAAAGAAAATCTTTTGATTGTCTTCTTTATGATCTGCTATGTAATCGAATATTTTATTAAACTTTTCTTCTGACTCTTTTTGATATTCCAACTGTTTTAATTCAATGCTATTTATCCTTTCGAACATTCTCTCATTATTCATAATAAAATGTCGCATTTCCCGAAATGCCCGCATGATAAATATGCTTTGTTTCTCTGCTATTTCACCATTTAATACAGTCGCCAACATATATATTCCTTGCTCTGTAAAAACATGTGGAAGCGATCTGCTTTTTGGATTTATATTTGCGGTCGAAAATTTCGACCGCAAATCTTTCACTTCTTCTTTAGTCATTTGGAACATAAAATCTTCAGGAAATCGATTTATATTATTTTTTACCTGTTCGTTAAGTCTCTTTACCTCGTAGCCATATAATATTGCCAAATCACTATCAAGCATTACCTGCTTTCCTCGAATAGTGTTATATTATCTTCGAAAGATCAATCATCTGATTCGGCAAACCGACCGTATCTGTAATAGTAACTATTTCATCCATAAAAACCTCTCGTATTCTTCCTATTGTAGTTCATATCTATAGTCACAATTTATGACTTTAAACCTTTACAGTTCTTCCAAACTCTCTATCTTTTTCAAAGCCTCCATATATGCCATAAGCCTCTTTTGCTGTTCTTCCTTAAGATTATGATAATCTTCAATCATCTGAACATCGCCTGGAGTGAATTTACTTTCTGGACTTGCTGCAGCAATTTCTTCTTCATCCTCAATTCCTTTACCGGTAAGAAGTTGCTCCGGGGTAATTTGTAAAACATTACAGATGTCCATTATCTTTTCTACAGTAGGATTGGTCTTTCTCTTTTTCCATTCACTTATGGTACTGGTCGAAATACCTACCTGCTTTGCAAACTCCGCCTGAGTCATATTGCGTTCTTTCAAAACCTTTATAATTCTTTCGCTGATAATCATGAGTGATACCTCGCTTGCCATTCACTTATATAACATTCATATTAATGAATTTGTTTTACCACACCTCATGATATCCTTCAATGTTCTACTTCGTTTTCTTATTACGGAACTTCATATACGCCTTATAAGATTCATATATATATCTTTTTTGAAGATAGACATCAGGATCCGGTAATGAATCAAAATCAATTTCATCAGCGTATTTTGCTATTATATTTCCGATAAAGTTTGCAAGAGAACTCCATTCATCTTTGTCTTTTACTATCACTTTATTCTTCACAGCTATCCCCTTCCTTAAATGAGATTTTTGGCCTTTCACAAATTGGCAAGCAGTGCATCGGTGTACACCTGATGCGATTTTGCTTGTTGGGGAACATGCCCCAATCCCCCTGATTGCCGAGTTTCATTGGCAATCTACGCCTGCAGGCAGGCTCGAAAACCATTTCTCCGTAGTCACATGATTTCAAGCAATTTATCAAAATACTCTTTTACCGTCTCCAGAACTTTCTCATCGAGAAGATCACTGTCTTCGCCAACCACTTCACCGTGCAATTCAAGTCCGGGATCACAATCGAAATCAAAGCATAAAAAGGCTCCTTGCCACTGAACCTAATCAGTAGCGAGGAGCCTTGGTCTGCTTACTTCCTTTGTCTTGTTAACACTATCCCAACAATAGTTCCGATTAAAGCAACAGGTGCTAATCTGAAAAAGAACCACTCAAACGCATGAAAGAATGTTCCTACTACTGCAGTTTCCGGATCATTGAAATCCCAGCTCAAATAGGGACTGTTTTGTGAAATCAGAACTGCGGCGATTATCACAATTAGTGCACACAATGTTATAAACAACCAGTGCAAAACTTTTCGTTTAGCCGCTTTGCTTCGTGCCAGCTGCAGATTGATGACCTCTAGCGTAAGTTTACAAGTTATAAAAGGCTAATGCCTCGAAACGCAGTAATCATCTGCGTTTCAGGCAAGTCAAGCCGTATACCTAACTATAGTATTTTTGCTGAAGTCCGTAGACCTCTTCGATCCGTGATGCCAGTTCATCACCTTCGATGAACGCCTCTATCTTCTTGGGCTTTGCTATATCACCATAGAAGGTGGTGACCCTGTTGATCGCATTCATAGACTCAAGGCACTGATCTATGCTGCAGTCAATGCCTTTTTGAT
>NZ_KE384140.1:111674-115423 GCF_000424145.1 Butyrivibrio sp. AC2005 | reverse complement strand
TCCGCCACTAAGATTTAACAAGAATTGACCGAAGTCTCATCAGCGTTAAATCTCCGTTCGACTTGCATGTGTTAGGCACGCCGCCAGCGTTCATCCTGAGCCAGGATCGAACTCTCACGTTTAAATGTTTATATCAAGTCAAATGACTTAATATCGTTCGTCTGACCAGAACTTAAGCTTGGCTTTTTGTTCTGTCCGTTTTACCTTGTTAGGTTTTGTTCTCTGAATATTCTTTTTGGAATTTTCAGGGTTGCATTACTATTTCATTGTCAATGTGCTTTGTCTTGGCTTGTCAGCCGCAACTCTGATAGAATATCATGTTGTGAGCTTTCTGTCAAGAACTTTTTTAAATTTTTAATAGCTTGTTTCGAGAAAAATTATAAGTAGTTATCAGCTCTTAAATAATGCTCTCTCGAAGTGAGCGATGTTGATTATAGCATTCCTTAAACACGAATGCAACTAATAATTTTTGAAAATGTAAATGAAATTGCCGAATCAATTTTATAGCCTACTATATATTGTATGAGCATAACCCACATATAAGTCTCGACAGCACCGAAACATGCTCCGAGAATCTTATTCGCACTGCTTAATATAGGTACTTTGCCCGAACTTTTTGTTCCTTTTGCAATTCCGTTTATAACTCTATATATAGCAACTACAATTGCTATTTGAATTATTGTTTTAAATATATGCAGGTTCTCTCCATGTAATAATTTGCCAATCGATCCGGCTGTCAGGGTAAATATTACAAAACCCACAGCGAGAGAAGCTATTTCTATAAGTTCAGAAACAAGTCCATACTTATAGCCATTTGAGATTCTCCACAGTAATACAATTAAAACCGCAAGTGAAACTATCACCTGCGGTGTTTTGATAAATTCCATGATGTCCATGTTTTACCCTCATCCGTCAGCTTCGCTGACACCTTCTCCCAGAGGGAGAAGGCTTTAATTTGTTATGTCATCTTCTCAATAAAAATATACTATATTGTTATGTCATCTTCTCAACAAATAATATATATCATCTGTCACTAAATAATTATCTATCACTAAATAATCATCTATCACTAAATAATCATCTATCACTAAATAATCATCTGTCACCAAATAACCATCTGTCACTAAATAACCATCTGTCACTAAATAACCATCTGTCACTAAATAACCATCTGTCACTAAATAACCATCTGTTTTATAAAATCATTTTAGCTCAAGTGTATCGAGTGATCTTTCGGTGACAAGAAGGAATTTGCTTCTGACATTTGTAGGTACCATTACCTTTACTGCACGGTCGAAGGTTCCTCTGTATTTTTCCGTACCCTTCATGTCATATAGGATGTATTCGTTTTCTCCATAGACAACAATCTGTCCATTATCGAAGAGAACATCCACATATTCTGTATCAAAATATATGGTCGTATCAAGATTACCAGTCTCACCATAAATCTGAAGTCTGTATGCACCTTCTTCAGTATTGTTTACAAAAACAATTCCGACATGTGTATCATTATAGAAAACCGATTTGATCTCTTCGTCTCCGGTCAGGCTTTCAGTCTGACTGGTCGGAACTTCTTTTCCTGAATAAAACATGATTCTGTCGTCGGCGACCGCAAATATCTTGGAGTCGTTCATAAACTGAACATACGGAACAACTACATCAGGGTAATCATAGCCGCTTGCATAATTATCAGCAAGATTCTGTCCAACAGCACCAAAGTTAAAGAATGCAACACTGGTCTTCAGTTTTCCGCTATCAGCTTTCAGATAAGACACACATACCAGCTCCCCGCTGGGAGATATTGAGATATCAATCGGATAGCCGCTGTCCTGCATGGTGGTCTTGAAGCTGGCAAGTGTATTGCCTGTAGCGTCAAAAAGATAAATCCAGGTGACACTCTTGTCATCCAAAGCTGCAGCAACAACTCCCTGGGAAGCCACGCAAAAATCTCTGATGGGAAGGTTTGTGTCTATCTCTCCCAATGCTCCGCCGGTATTGGCAACATAAATATTATGCCCATTGTAATCCCCGATAGCCACTACGTTTTTGCAGGTATGCACCGTAGGATTCTGCATCTGATAGGTCTGATTCCAAAGCTGCTGTCCTTCACCATCCAGACAGCTTACGCCATCTTTACTGTATGTGAGAACATAGCCTTCGAGATTAATTGCCTTAGCCCCTGAAGCGTCCGCGATTTTCACAGAGGATGTAATAGAACTTTCTGTAAAATGCTTATCCCTCCAGCTGACATACACAGCCGCAACTATAAGTGCGGTTATTACTATGCCCGCTATGGTTCTGACAGCAACCGCTATCCTATGTTTTCTGATACGTTCCTTATAGGATGGACCGGTACTGTCATAACCGTCATACTCACCGGAATCAGCTATGTCAGCCTGATCATTCCAATCGTAATCTCTATTTAATGCCTCAAAGGGATTGTCGTCCTTATCCTCATCGTTTTTTCTTTGTAATTTTTTTAAATACTTGGTGAAATCCTTGACTTCTGCCATTTAAAACTCTTTTCCGAAAACTTGTTACATAAAGCGATAGACTGTTATGGAATCATACTCTCGCTCAGGTCCGAATACTGCATCCGGGAAATTGTCATGATGGATTGCATCCGGATAAATCTGTGTCTCGAGACAAAAGCCTTCTCTTTTCTTATAGACTGCTCCATTTTTGCCGCCGTCTGCTTCAAGACAGTTGCCTGCATAGAACTGGAATGCAGGGAGTGTTGTGGAACACTGCATTGTGATACCTGACTCCGGGCATGTAACTGTAGCAAAGGTTCTTCTTGTGCCGTCTGCATTATCGATTATGAAGTTATGGTCATACCCCTGTCCAAGCTTTAACTGAGCGTCATCCGCATCAATTTCAAGTCCGATGGCCTTTTCTTTTCTGAAATCAAAAGGTGTACCATCAACATCTGCTATTTCGCCGGTAGGAATAAGACCTTCTCCTACAACAGTAGTTTTTCCGGAATTGAACTGCGCAATATGATCTGTAATAGTACCTGAGTCATGCCCACGAAGATTGAAGTAGGAATGATTTGTGATGTTAATCAGAGTCTTTGCATCACTGGTTGCATGATAGTGAAGCGAAAGTGAATTATCCTCGGAAAGTGTATAGGTTACAGAAAATACCCTGTTTCCCGAAAATCCAATGTCCCCATCCTCAGCATTAAGTGTAAATGTGACGCTATTGTCAGTCTCGGATGCTTCCCATACTCTTTTGTGGAAGCCGTTATCAAAATCGCTGTGAAGGTTATTAGGGCCGTCATTTACAGGCATCTGGAAATTTTTACCATCTATGGAATAGGCTGCTCCACCGATTCTGTTTGCAACAGGGCCAACCACTACGCCTAAAAAGCAAGGGTTGTCAAAATAATTCTCAGGATTATCAAAACCAAGAACTACGTCTCTGAGTTTTCCATCCTTATCTTTTACAAAAATATTGCGGATTGCTGCGCCGTAGTTCATAAGGCAAACTTCCATACCCTGGTCATTTGTCATATGGTAGCCGTAGATAGGTGCTCCGTCCTTTGTTTCTCCAAGAAACTCTCTTTTCACACTCATGTTGTCCTCCATTCCCCCTCATCCGGCACTTCGTGCCACCTTCCCCCCAAGGGGAAGGCGAGGGTAAAATCCTACACTTCCTGCTATTAATATGCCAGGGTATAATCCTGCGCATCTTGCTATTAGTATGTCAGGAGATAATCCTGCACATCTTGATTTGGTATGTCAGGA
>NZ_KE384140.1:0-111614 GCF_000424145.1 Butyrivibrio sp. AC2005 | reverse complement strand
ATAATCCTGCACATCTTGATTTGGTATGTCAGGAGATAATCCTGCACATCTTAATTTAGTATAATTCTGTCATATATATAAACTTACAATTCTGTCCTGCCTTCGAGCGCCCTCAGCAATGTGACTTCGTCGATGTACTCAAGGTCACCGCCCACAGGAACTCCGCTGGCAATTCTTGTAACCTTGATCCCCGTAGGCTTTATCAGCTTACTTATGTACATTCCGGTAGTCTCGCCTTCAAGGCTGGAATTGGTCGCAATAATGACTTCGTCAACTGTATCGGTTTGAAGTCGCTGAACCAATTCTTTAAGTTTTATATCTCCGGGACCTATACCAAGCATGGGGGAAATTGCCCCATGAAGAACATGGTATACGCCCTCATATTTTCCCGTTTTTTCATAAGCTGCAAGATCTCTTGTGTTTTCAACCACCATGATGGTTCTGTGATCTCGCTTGTCATTAGCACAAATTGGACAGATCTCATCGTCAGTCAGTGTGCAGCATTTACTACAGTAATGCACATTCTCCCTGGCGTCGGTTATGGACTTTGCAAGTCTCTCCACTCTGTCCTTGGGAAGGCCTATAATATAAAAAGCCAATCTCTGAGCTGATTTTCCGCCAATCCCCGGAAGGGATGATAGCTCGTCTATCAGTCTGTTTATATGTCCGCTGTACAAATCCATTAAAATGAAAGTCCTCCAAGACCTCCGAGACCTCCGGTCATCTTGCCCATCATATCACCCTGGGCTTTTTCTGCCTGTTCCATAGCCTCATTAACTGCTGCCAATATCATGTCCTGCAGCATCTCAACATCATCAGGATCAACTGCATCCTTAGCAATAGTGATTGCTGTAAGCTTCTTAGAGCCTGTGACGGTTGCCTCAACTGCACCACCACCTGCACTTGCCTTAAATTCCTTGGTCTCAAGTTCCTTCTGACTTTCTTCCATCTGACGCTGCATACGCTGCGCCTGTTTCATTAGATTATTCATGTTGCCCGGCATTCCGCCAGGAAATCCACCTCTTTTTGCCATTATACAAATCCTCCTGTTTTTTCATTTTGGTATGAGTTTTTAACTGTTTTACGGGATAAAAAATCAGCATTTTTAACTATACTGTCTTTTTTCTTAATTTGGTATCTCTATTTTGCGAATTTAGGCATACCAAATCTTTAAAAAGTTCATTTTATTTCCAAACTCTCTATTTTCTATGGCAAAAACCTTACAAAAAGTATACCAAAATTGCAATTTTACCTTTATATTTACAAATGTTTGTATATTACTCATTGCTAATTAATTAGCATCATCAGTCATCGTCATGGTCGTTCTCTTCAAATGCGTTTTCTTCGTCCATGGCTTGCTGCTCATCATAGGCTACATAATCCTGAGCCATTCCGGCGTAGTACTCATCCTCACTTAGGCCTGAAATAATATCGCCTCCGGAATTCTCGAATTCTTCAAAAGTATCTTTTCCTTGCGGAATTGCTTCTTCCATAGAACCTTTAGAAGAATCACCCACTCCGGATTGCCTAATAGAAACATCTTCCTCAAATCCATTGCTCAAATGATTCTCTTCCGAAGAATTCAGATTTTCTTGCGACATATTTACAGCTTCAGAAAACTGGTTCTCCTGTGATACATTTCTGTCTTGTGAAGACTGACTCTCCTGTGCCACATTTTCACCTTGTGAAGTCTGACTTTCCTGAGACAAGTTTCCTTCCTGAGGAGTCAGATTCTCCTGTGACACATTTCCATCCTGGGAAGCACCGTTCTCCTGCATAGTCAGCTCCTCTGGGAAGTCAGGCATTTCTTCATCTTCCTCTGTCACAATATCAAAATGGATATTGTTGAGACTGACATACTGCTCTTCCATAGGCTTGTTACGGTCAGCATAGCGCATCTCGAAATCAACATGCTTACCAATAATACCATCAATAACTGCTGAGAGCTCTTCCTTTCCGGGGTCCTCATTGTACTTCGCAACGCGTTCCTTGTTATCAAGGACTATGAAAAGCTTATTGTCATTACCCTGACTAAGAACTGCCTTCTCCATATATGTGCGCATGGGATTGGGCATCTGCACAAGAATTCTGCCCCAATCATTCACGACACGTTTGACATCCTCGGCAACTGCAGACTCCAGCACCTTCGTTCGCTGTGCAGCTCCGGTAGTACCGGCACCAGCGCCTACTGCGGCTCCGCCACCGGCCGAAGCACCTGCTCCTTGGGCATTAACAACTATCTGTCCGCTTTTTATGCCACCAAGAACTCCGTCCATCTCCTCGCTTCGCTGTTCCAGAATTCTGATTCTGTCGAGAAGCGCATCACTGGTCTCATCCATCTGCGGTTTACAGAGTCTGATCAAAGCAACCTCTATTAGAATACGTTTCTGAGCGGCAAAGCGCAAGCTCTGTGACAGTTCCGAAAATACTCTGATATATCGCATTATGGTATCGATATCCGAGTTCTTCGCCAGCTCTTTTAACGAATTCAGATTGTCAGTGGACATGTCCACCGCATCCTCCATGTTGTCAGAAGTGCTGACCAACATCAGATTTCTCAGGTACCATATGAAATCGCTGACAAACTGCGATAGCTCACGCCCCTGTATTACAATCTCTGACAATAAATTCAGCGCACTGCTCACATCCTGCTTTATCAGATACGAAAAAAGTCTTCCGAAGACTTCTGTGTCCACAGCACCTAGAACTCCAAGAACTCTGTCATATGTCAGTTCCTCGCCATAGTTGAAGGCAATGCACTGATCCAGAAGGCTCAGAGAATCTCTCATGGAACCGTCGGCGGCCTTAGCAACATAGCGAAGAGCCTTATCCTCAACTTTGATTCCTTCCTTATCCACAACCTCACGAAGTCTGTCTGCAATAGTGTCAATGGTAATTCTGTGAAAATCGTATCGCTGACATCTCGACAGTATTGTGATGGGAATCTTCTGAACTTCGGTCGTTGCAAGTATGAAAATAACATAGGACGGTGGCTCCTCAAGACTCTTAAGCAGAGCGTTGAACGCGCCTGTGGAGAGCATGTGAACCTCGTCGATTATGTATACCTTATATTTTCCTACAGTGGGTGAATATGAGATCTCGTCAATGATCTCACGGATGTTATCTACGCCATTATTCGATGCAGCATCTATCTCTATGACATTCCCCATTGCAGCACCGGACTCGATTGCCTTACAGGTCGGGCACTCACCGCACGGGCTTCCGTCCTGTGGATTCTCACAGTTAACTGCCCTGGCAAGAATCTTGGCAACGGAGGTCTTACCAGTACCTCTTGTTCCGCAAAACAGATATGCGTGTCCTATCCTGTCAGATTTAATCTGATTCTTCAGCGTTGTTACAATATGATCCTGTCCCTTGACATCGTCAAAGA
This sequence comes from Butyrivibrio sp. AC2005, assembly GCF_000424145.1. Classification (GTDB taxonomy): domain Bacteria; phylum Bacillota; class Clostridia; order Lachnospirales; family Lachnospiraceae; genus Butyrivibrio. The sequence goes on along the minus strand of NZ_KE384140.1, from coordinate 108,223 downwards.
CAGGCGGTCTGAACTTTCTATATAAAGCTACGTACGCCATTAAAAACCCCCGGCATTTTTCATACTCCAATCACCTAATTATACTCAATTAGGAGCGAGGCAACAATACTTTATTGACTTAAGAAATTAGTACTCGTATAATAAAAAAGCGCGTTGATGCGCGCATTGTGTGATTCGCAAAAGTTCCTGCGGATCTGGATAAATATCCTGGAGTCGTATCAAAGTGGTCGTAATGAGGCGCACTCGAAATGCGTTTGTCCTTTTGGGCACGAGGGTTCGAATCCCTCCGACTCCGCTATATGTGAAAAGAGCTTCGCGTGTGCGAAGCTCTTGTTTTATAGATCATATTTGATTTTATCATCGACAGATATGTCTTTTCCGAGCTGAACCTCAATTATCTGAAGTTCTTCATTGCTGTTGTTGATAACAGTGTGCTTTTCTCCGGCCTTCATGGAAATTATATCGCCAGCATGGACGCTGCGCTCTACACCATCAACGATTGTTCTTCCGGTTCCACGGACAACGCTCCAAACTTCATCACGTCTCTCATGGCTGTGGTAGTTCATTGAATGACCGGGATTTAAGGTCACCTTTATTGTAAGAGAATCCTTTTCAGCATCGAGAACACGATAGCTTCCCCAGGATTTTTCTGCAAACATGATGGGCTGCTCAATCTGCTCAACAAAAGGCTTGATGTATGAGCTCTGTTCCTTGTCTGAAACAAGAATTCCATCAGGAGATGCAGCTATAACAGCATTCTTGATACCCATTACGATTACGGGAATATTCAGGTCATTTATTACGTGAGTATCCTCACATTTCTCATTAAGGAGAGCTTCTCCGATTACGTTCTCTTCCATGGCCTCGGTAAGAGTGTTCCAGGTTCCAAGGTCCTTCCAGAGTCCTCCAAAACGCATTACACTTATTTTTGATTCCTTCTCGACTACTGCATAGTCGAAGGATATCTTTTCAAGAGTATCGTACTTATCAAATAGATCCTGATATTCTTTGAAATCTATCAGCTCATGTGCTTTCTCAAGAAGGTATGAAAGCTTATATGCAAAAATACCACCATTCCAGAGCGCGCCTTTAGAAATGTAATCCTTTGCTGTCTCTATGTCAGGCTTTTCCTTGAAGGATACAACCTTTGATACGTCATTCTTGTCCTCAGGAATGATATAACCGTACTTCTCTGAAGGATAGGTAGGGTCAATTCCCATTAGTGTGAGGTTGGCATCTCCTTTAGCTGCAAGATTTGAGAGCTTCTCAAGAGCAAGGAAGTAATCCTTTTCAACATAAGGATCAACAGGACAAACAACCACAGGCTCATCCAGAGCTACGCCCTGAACATCATGAAGGTATGCGCTTGCAAGAGCAATTGCAGGAAAAGTGTCTCTTCTACAGGGCTCAATTGAAATTCCGACATTCTCACCAAGCTGGTTGTTTATGGCTGAAACCTGAGTCTTGCTGGTTGCAATGGTTACATTTGCATCAGGGTCTATTTCTCTTATCTGACGATAGACACGCTGAACCATGGACTCGTATTCGCCGTTCTTGTCCTTAAAGATTTTTATAAACTGTTTTGATCTGACATCGTTGGAAAGAGGCCAAAGACGCTGACCTGATCCTCCGGAGAGTAAAATTATATTCAATTTGTTCCTTTCTGTCCCCTCATCCGTCACCTACGGTGACACCTGTCTACGCTCCGCTTCGGTCCGCGCTAAACCGACGTCCCCAAGGGGAAGGCTCTAAATTTTCCTTCACTCCCTTGGGAAGGCTTTATATTATCCGTCTCCCTTTAGGAAGCTATATATTATTTCACTCCCTTTGGAAGGCTTTATTCTACAGTAACGCTCTTGGCGAGGTTGCGAGGCTTGTCTACATCAAGGCCCTTGGCAACGCTGATGTAGTAGCCAAGAAGCTGAAGCGGAATAACTGCAAGTGAAGCAGCGAAGTGCTCATCAATCTTGGGAACATAGGCTGCAAAGTTTACAGTATCCTCTATCTCGTAATGTCCATAGGTTGTAAGACCCATGAGGTATGCTCCTCTTGCCTTACACTCAACCATGTTGCTGATAGTCTTCTCATAAAGGTCGTTCTGAGTAAGAACACCTATTACAAGAATTCCATCCTCAATAAGGCTGATGGTGCCGTGCTTAAGTTCTCCTGCAGCATAAGCCTCAGAGTGGATATAGGAAATCTCCTTCATCTTAAGACTTCCCTCAAGGCAGGCAGCATAGTCAATTCCGCGACCGACAAAGAATACATCCTTTGCATTGGAATACTTGGCAGCAAACCACTGAAGTCTCTCCTTGTCCTCAAGAATCTTCTGAATTTTCTCAGGTATGGTCTTCATTTCAGAGATGTAATATTCGTACTTCTTTTTATCAATAAGCTCTCTGACAAATCCGAAATGTACAGCAAGCGCATAGGTTGCAACAAGCTGAGCACTGTATGCCTTAGTTGTAGCAACAGAAATCTCGGGACCTGCAAGAGTGTATAGTACATGGTCAGCTTCTCTTGCAATTGAAGAACCGACTACGTTGACAATTCCGAGAGTTGCAACTCCCTGGTTCTTGGCTTCACGAAGTGCAGCAAGTGTATCGGCAGTTTCACCAGACTGTGAAATCACTATTACAAGGTCATCCTTATCAAGAAGAGGCTTTCTGTATCTGAACTCAGAAGCAAGCTCTACGCGCACCGGAATACGTGTGAGATCCTCGATTACGTACTGAGACGCCATGCCAACATGCCATGCTGAACCGCAGGCAACAACATAAATCTGTCTTAATGACTTTATCTTTTCATCAGTAATTCCGCACTCTGTAAGGTCAATCTTCTTACCTTTAACAACTGAGCTGAGAGTATCCTCAACTGCCTTGGGCTGTTCGTGGATCTCCTTCATCATGAAGTGCTCGAAACCACCCTTCTCGGCAGCCTCAGCATCCCACTTGATCTCAACCTTTTCCTTCTGGATTTCGTCGCCATCAAGGTTATAGAAGTGCGCTTCACCCTTTCCAAGGCGGGCCATCTCCTGGTTACCGATGTAATAAACATTTCTGGTGTATTTAAGAATTGCAGGAACATCTGATGCAACATAGGTTGCTCCATCTGCAATACCAATAACCATAGGTGAATCCTTACGTGCTACCCACACCTCGTCCGGATAATCCTTGAACATAAGTGCAAGGGCGTAAGAACCACGAACACGAACCATTGTCTTAGCGATAGCATCGATAGGTCCGATGTTGTACTTTTTATAATAATAATCTACAAGTTTAACAGCCACCTCTGTGTCAGTCTGTGAGTAAAACTCATAATCATGGCGAAGAAGCTTTTCCTTAAGTTCCTGATAGTTCTCGATGATACCGTTATGTACACCGACAACATTAGCTTCCTCTACGGTAGCACCATGCTCGAACTGATTGGCTGAAACATGCGGATGAGCATTAGTCTCAGAAGGCTCACCATGTGTAGCCCATCTTGTGTGACCTATACCGATCATTCCCTGAAGAGATGCTCCGTCATTGGTCTTCTCAGCAAGAACCTTCAGTCTTCCCTTAGCCTTAACAACCTTAACCTTGCCGTCAGTTCCTCTTACAGCAAGTCCTGCTGAGTCATATCCACGATATTCAAGCTTTGAAAGACCATCCAACAGAATGGGCGCTGCCTGTTTTTTACCTACATATCCAACTATTCCGCACATATTTTTTCCTCTTTATATAAACTGTGTTTTTGTGTTTAGTTTACCAACATATTATATTCATTTTTTAAAAATACACAAGACATCTATTAAAAGCAGGACTATTCCAATCACAAGGAATATAACCGCCAGCGCCAAAGCTGTGCAGGCAAGATATCCCACTTTATTTTTTTCTACTCTCGTAAACTGTGGCTTTGTAACCGTGATCTCGACTCCCGGAGTATTGGTATATATGTTTATCTCTCCTGATTCAGGATGATTTACTCCTTCAAAGACCAGATCTCCCTCTACCACATTATCGCCTTCCTTAAGTGCTACGTCAAATGAACACGCTGACATATCATATTCACCTGCCGAAAGGTCTGTTGTTACCTGAGCCTCTGCTGCCCCAGCCAGACTGGCCTCATATTTTATATGAAAACTTTCTCCGGACATAAATGACACCGGAGCATGAAGTACATATCTGTCCTTTATTGTCATTCTCAGGCTGTGATTTCCATACGGAATATTCTCAATTTCAAATCCGTTTGAGTAGTCAGTCAGTATCAGACTCTCGTTATTTCTTACAGGCGCTCTGTTAGTCGCTGCCAGACTAAACGCCACAATACATATATATGCGATAAAAAAGCACATTACCGCTCTGAATTTTTTTAATAATTTCATTCCTTTTCCTGATTCAGGTATCAATTCTCAGACCTCGCATCCAAGATCCCTATTATATTTAAATATCTCTCACAAATAACTGATACCGCTTTCTTTTGAGACATGCAGTCCCTGATATATTTGGCTGCAGCTTCTTTCTTGTACTGATAAAAATCCTTATCCTCGTAAAGATGTCTTATATACTTTGCCGCAGCATGAACATCAGGATCAGCCCAGTGATTTCCTTTGTGGTAAGGCGGAGTTTCCTTCTTAATTTCAACAATTTTTACAGGTACCATACAACATGCATCTTCTGACATAAACTCAGCATTGGCCGACCAGCCAGTGGCAACCGTTGGTGTTCCAAGGAGCATAGCCTCTGCCATGACAAGTCCAAAGCCCTCAGAATGATGCAGGGAAATGTACACATCCGCGCATTTGATAAGGCTGTTAAATTCCTCTTTGCTGTAGCTGTCGGTCAGGATGTAGACATTTTTGTAACCTTCCATAAGTTCCCGAAGATGTGAAAGCTCCTTATCTTCTGCGTGGGTTGCCTTAATGATAAGCCCTGCCTCTTTTAATTCCTGCGAATGTTCTTCAGAGAGTGAATTCAAATACTCTTTAGAAAAAGCTTCCTTATATGCCAAAATTGCTCCCACGGGATTTTTACGTTCTGAATTACTAAGTCCGTCGTAAGACATCAGATACAAAAATTTATCATCCGGAAGTCCAAAATAATTCCTGTCATATTTCCCATCCGTTACCGGCTCACTCATGGCATAAGGCACTGTATAAACAGGCTTGTTTGTCACCTTGCGGACAGCCTCTGACACAAATTCTGACGGAGTCCATATCTCATCAAACATTTCTATCTGATAAATCCATTCCTTAGGAAATTCCGGAAGTTCCCATAGCCAGTATGCAATCTGGTATCTGTTATCAAAAACCTTTTTATCTGCTTTTAAAATAAAACTCAGCAGCTCATTAGGATTTATATGAATCAGATTCACATTATACTTTAATTCTTCTGACTCAAAATCAGCAAAAGACACATTAGTCTCTGCCGCATTTTTATTCTGAAAAATATTTTTTATCGAAAACGGAATCTCTGATGAAGCTATGGTTCCGGCTACCAGGCGGCAGCTCTCACCAAGTCCGAAATCTCCTCTCACATGACCAATAAGACTAATTCCGTTGGGATATTTACTATAATCCGTTTTCGTTCTCCCAACAAAAAAATATCTTATTTTAAAAAGTACGCCGCGAAGCTTTTCACGAAATATATATGGAAAAATCGCTTTCAGTATTTTTTTCAGCATACTGTTTCTATAAGTCCTCTCAGATTTGAAATTATCACATCCCAGGTAAAGTATTTCTCAACATATTTCCTACCATTATCACCCATGGAGGCGCTAAGCTCCTTATCCCTAAGCAGACGTTCAAGCCCTACTCTGAAATCGGCATAATCACTGTACGCATATCCACCCCCGGAGCGGTCAACATGTCCTTTTAGGACATCGCATGCTTTATTGACAATCACCGGTCTTCCGAGGCTAAATGCCTCCAAAACAACAATCGACAAACTCTCAAACTTTGAAGGAAGAACAAGTGCATTTGCCCCCTTAATCGCATCAAACTTATCCTCTTCGCTGACAAATCCCAGAGATATTATGTCCTCAGATTTTGGAATATCAATAACACTCTTTCCCAAAAGAAGGAGTGTTAAATCCCCCGGATTTTCTTCTTTATATCTTCGGAAAAAATCGAAGAGTTCCTCACAGTTTTTCCATCTGTCTATGCGTCCCACGTATATTATGTAATTATTTATTCCATATTTTTGATAGAACCTGTCGGCATCTACCACCTCTGGCAGATCAACCCCGGCACCGCCAAAACTGTAATCTGCAGTAAGCTCGCCATATTTTTTGCAGACAAGTTCATACTCTTCCCTGGTTTCATAGAACAATCCCTTTGCCATAGAAAAAATCGGTCTGATGATCCCAAGATCCAAAAAGGGTTCGTTATGTGCAAGAGGAAGAAGAACTGATTTCTCAGCCACCTCCCTTATACCCATCACTGTCGGATAATACAGATATGTCACAAAAACAAATACATCAAAGTCATTTTTATGATTTCTTATATAATCCAAAAGTTCCGGAACATAAGGTCCCTGCATTTTAAGCCAGAGCTCCTCTAAAAATGCCGGAAGAATACCACGTACACAAAACCAGTTTATCTTGTTAAACCACCAAAGATGTCTCTCTTTCCTTACCGAAAAGCGATGAACCTTTACATCGTTTATTATTTCAAAGCTATCCGTATATTCATCCTTCCAGGTTATATAATCTATTGCTTTGGTGGTGAGAACTTCTACATCATAATAAGGGGTTAATCGCTCAGCAAGCTCTCTGCACAAAAGCTCTGCACCGCCGTTAACCTTTTCACCATATCTTTGTATTACAAAGCAAACTCTTTTATGATTATCCACAATATCAGGAATCCTATTTAAAAAATCTTTTTCCATATAAGCAGCGATGAATAATTCTGTTTTTCTGTCCAAGCTTATCTACAAGCTTTGCAAAGCCATTAAATATCCTTGAATTACTGTATATTCCAATCTTTCTGTTTCGCTTAATAAAGCCCCAGTTTCTTCTGAAAACATCTGTATATCCACGGCAGCACGGAGTTACTATATAATCCAGTCTGTCATGATATGCTTTGGAAAGTTCCCGAAAATTCTCGTGAAGCTTATAATTATGTTCCCCGTCTGAATGATGGTAAAGTACCACATCACACACCCAGACCTTATTGCCCTTGAGCTTAGTTCTAAGACACTGCTCTACGGCATATAAATGCCAGTTATTACAAATTTCTTCATCAAAGGGCTCCTTCTTAAAGTACTCAGAGTGCCCGCCAAAAATACATTCGTCTACAGTATCACACTCTTCCAAACCCTCAACCCTAAGTTTCCCGGCAGGTTTTTTCTCATTAAGTCCATCAAAGATGTTTGTATAGGTAATTTTAGGACTAACCCTGACCCCGGCCACTCCGACAATGTCATCTGTCCCGGTTTTTTCAATATAATCACCAAGCTGCTTTATATTATTCTCATCTTCAAAAATAATATCCTGATGCGAATACAGAACGTATGGAGTTGTTATATCTTTTACTATGCTGTTATATGCCGCAGCACAGGAAGAAAATGCGGAAGCTCTGTTATCTATGCCTAAAAGCTCTGCTTTTTCTGACTGCTTTTCCAAAGCATTTTTCAAATCTTCAAACTGCTGTAAATCGTTGTAGCAGCAAACCACTGTAACTCTGTTCAAAAAAATATCTCCTCTTATCCAACAACTCCGGCAAATACCTGTAGCATGATAACTGCATCAACAGTCAGCATCATGGTCATAGCACTTTTTGCATTTGTCCTGTCTAAATCAATTCTCTCAGATATGATACTGATAATAAGCATAAATATCTGGGGAACAAAATATCTTCCCTGAAGTCCATCAACAAAGGTCGATGAATACGTTGTTTCCGCAAGGAGCATTGCAAATACAATGAGTCCTGTGGAAAGAATTCCGCCTGCAAAGAAAACTTTTCTAACCTTGGGTGTTACAAATTTTCCTCCCATACAATTTGCCAGAACCAATAGTCCGACAAAATCCATAACCGGCAAAAAGGCCACAACCTCTCTGTTGTTCCATCCAAGGACACCTCCAAAGGCTCCAAAGAAAAGTTTGTCCCCACTCTCAAATATCGTATTCCATATCAGTATAAGGATATGGAGGGGATTACCCAAAATAAAGCCAAGGCTAAGAGAATCCTCAGGACCTGTGGAAACACCCCCTGCCTGTATTATCCTTCCAAGAATCGGCATGAATCTGATGATCACAACAGCAAACACCAGCGCCACCGCAAACAAAACGATAGCCACTACCTTTTTCCCTGATATCTTCACCTTTGAAAGCGCTGTGGGACGTTTTATCAAAAGTAGCAGTAAAGCTATAGGGGAGTAAACAGCTCCCTTTGTAAGCACTAAATAGCAAACCAGAAGAGTGCAGAGCACATACCATTTTATCCCGGCATTTTCAGTCTTCATGAGATATATGCATACAGCGATAAACAGATAAATCATTCCCATGAGGACTCCATCATATGAAAAAGAGGCTGCCTGCTGAACCAGAATAGGCAAAAGCGCACTCATGGCCATAAGCTCTTTTCCATAGGGAATGATTTTCACTGCAATAAATATCAGAAGCGCATAGGCGATAAAATTCAAAAACCTTGCAAACTGAAAAGTCAGTACCGGAGAAAATCCTAAAAGCCTGCCAAAACTAAGTCCCAACGCCGCAGGAAGAAAATTCAGGAAAGTGACCTGATTACCGGAGTCATAATATGACACTTCCTGCAACTCTGTATTTTCCGGCTTAGTCCAGAGTCCGGATACCATCTGATAATATGACCCGGTCTCGATATCATTGGGAAGCATATCCGTCAGCATAATATCACAATGTCTCTTGAAAATTGTCCCTTCGTTACCGGTAGTTCCGATTCCCATGATGTAGTTGGAATATTTGTATGCTGTGTCCATATGCCAGCTCTCATCGGGAACTCCGTTTACAGGCACCACAACAAGCATGATTATTCCATATAATACGGCAATGGGCCAAAATACCTTTTCAATATCATATCCTTTGATAATAAAGAAATAATATACGAGTAGCGTGAACAGAAGGTACAACACTGCAAGCAGCACAAACAGCGTCTTTATACCCTCTGCATTTCCGTATTTTATATCATAGACAATATTTGTTCTGTCCGATTCATTGCCGTTAAAGGACTTAACAAGTCCATACTTAACATTGGCGTTAACAAGCAGATATCCTTGTGTGAGATTTTCTGCTGCTATTTCAAGTCTGAAAAGCTTATTCTCCGAATCAGCAGGCTCTTCAAACTTCATTTTCAAAGATGTAAATGAATCCGTCTCAAGCTCTGATGATAAAAAAGACTTAGAACTGACAAGCTCGTCATTATCCGCATACCACAAGGATACATTGACTGCCGTATCGGGAGCTGTATCCTGTTTTTTCATATACACAGATATTCTGCTAAGGTCAGGAACAGTACATAGAAAAATCTCTTCAAGCTGATTATTATTCGCGTCAAGTATAAGCTTGCTTTCGGCATTATGCTTATGAGCCCAGCTCCAGGTGTCCTTCACGGGATCATAAAAATTTGTCTCAGGCTCCGCCTTATAGGTCATAATCAGAGATACTATTATGAATATTGTAAAGATAGCAAAGCCCAAAAGCTTTTTTCTTTTAGTTTCTTCCACTCCCAGCTCCTATACATCTATCTGCAGGTAAATCATTTGTCCCCAAATCAGAAATTTATCAAAAAATTCCCAACATATCAAATGTTGGGAATTTTTACTACGTCTGCATGGAAATATTACTTTACAACGCCCTTCTCAAGATACTCGGCGAGGTTAGTTTTTATTCTCTCACTGGCACGTTCAACCGCAACCTTCTCCATATCATGCTTAACCATAATCTCTACAAGCTCCTCAAAGCTCGTCTTTGTAGGATTCCAGCCAAGCTCCTTCTTAGCCTTGGAAGGATCTCCCCAGAGGTTAACGACATCTGTAGGTCTGTAGAAATCAGGGCTTACCTCAACTACAACCTTACCTGTAGCCTTATCGATGCCCTTCTCATCCATCTCCTCACCCTGCCATTCAAGCTCAATTCCTGCATGGTGGAAGGCAAGAGTTGCAAACTCACGTACAGAATGCTGTACACCGGTTGCAATAACGAAATCCTCAGGCTTATCATTCTGAAGGATAAGCCACATACACTCTACATAATCCTTAGCATATCCCCAGTCACGAAGTGAACTTAAATTACCAAGATAGAGCTTATCCTGCTTACCCTGCGCAATACGTGCAGCTGCAAGAGAAATCTTCCTTGTTACAAAGGTCTCTCCTCTTCTCTCGGATTCATGGTTAAACAGAATACCTGAGCAGCAGAACATGTCGTATGCCTCTCTGTATTCCTTAACAATCCAGAAGCCGTACTGCTTAGCTACTGCATAAGGACTATAGGGATGGAAAGGAGTGTTCTCATTCTGAGGAACCTCCTCAACTTTTCCGTAAAGCTCGGAAGTTGATGCCTGATAAATACGGCAGGTCTTGGTGAGTCCGCAAAGACGAACCGCCTCAAGAACTCTGAGAACACCGATAGCATCAACGTCAGCTGTAAACTCAGGTGAGTTGAAGGACACCTGAACGTGACTCTGTGCTGCAAGATTATAAATCTCATCAGGTCTTACCGTGCTGACAACATCAACAATACTCATGGAATCGCCCAGATCTCCATAGTGGAGGTGGAAGTTTTCTCTTCCCTCAAGGTGTGCAATTCTCTCTCTATAATCAACAGATGAACGACGGATCATGCCGTGAACTTCATAGCCTTTTTCAAGAAGAAGCTCTGCAAGATATGAACCGTCCTGTCCTGTAACTCCTGTAATAAGCGCTTTTTTAGCCATAAAAAATCCTTTCATATTTAGTACTTTATGAATATCTTCACTATTATACCACACCTAAAGCTCATTGGAATCCTCACCCTTTTTATAGAAGTGTTCTATTATCCTGGCAATCCACCTGGGCCAGAATTTGCAGAACATCTCAAAGTCCTCCTGAGTTCTGGTATTCCCGTTTATAAGTGCGGTAGTTTCAGAATCATCGTGAATTCTGTGAACCATCAGTATATTATTTACGAAAACAAATTCACCCTTTAGTTTGGAAAACCTCTCCCAGGCCTGCCAGTCTATTCCCCCTTTGTACCCCGGAATAAAAAGCTGTTTCGGAAGATTCTCGGGAACATATGTAACCGAAGGACAGCATATTGCAGAGCCAAGAGATAACATTCTTCTTCTCATAAATCTGGAACTCCACATAAATCTCGGCCTAAGCGGAAAAAGCATTATACGCTTGATTTTGAGATTTCTTATATTTGCTACCTCTCTGCCATTACGAAGCTCGGCGTAATCAGTATATGCTATCAGTGGTCTGTCAGTTCCATTAAAATGACCGATTACCTCTTTTGTAAAATCAGCCTTGTAAAGATCATCCTGATGCGCTATAGTAACAAGCCTTGTCTTGGCACAGCTGATCGCGAAGTTCCAGTCGGAAGCGATATCACTGTTAAACTTCTTTTCCTCATTTATATAATAGGGAATGTCATACTTCTTTGCCAAAAGCTCCAGATATTCCGAAGGAGTAGAGGTACACATTATCACATTAGTCTGCAGTGACTGACTAATGACAGACTTTATACATTCCTCAATATATTCACTTTGTCCATACGCGCAGATTGTAAAGGTATGATCCTGCGCAGTAAAAAATTGTTTATTCATATTATAAACAGTTTTCAGCCTCCTAAATCAAATGAAATGCCCAAAGAAAAGCTCCATCCAAATGCATTTTCCTAAGAAGCATGTATATATATATCGCATGGCGCACTCCTGCACGCTCACCCTCGGGACCGTTCCAGCTTACAAGCTTATTATTCTCCGACCCGGGCATACGAGTATTCAGCCATTTAAAAATGTCGGTACGGTACTGCAAAAGGCGCTTATAGGGCGTAGCCTTTGCAGCATACAGAATATGAAAGATTCCGGTTTTCAACATAAAAAATCTAAAGGTCTCATCTCTCATCCATTTACCTGACGTATCCATCTTAGCAAGCTCGTCAAAAAGTATCAGAATATCTGACTCCTCGCTGACAGATTTATGGACGGTATTTGATACGGATGCATCGTTTATGACCCACTGATATCCCACATAGTCAGTGTAGGATACCTTCCCGGCATGAGAATAGGAAAGAACGTTAAAGTAAATATCCTCGCCGAGGGGAACCGGAAGAAATCTGATATTCTCACGAACAACAAAATCCCTGCGGTATATTTTACCCCAGGGTGTGATGTTCATAAAGCGGCACCAATCATTATTTACAAGTTCGACATGTTCGCGGATCCCACCTTCCGGCGTCACATGCTCATAGCCTGAAATAACTATGTCGCACATATCCCGCTCCGCAATTTCAAGAAGCCTCTCAATATAATCACTTTTTATATAGTCATCCTGATCCATAAAAAGCAGATAATCTCCGGTTGACTCCTCTATACCACGGTTTCTCGCACCGCCCTGTCCCGTGTTGGACTGTGAGATAATCTTATAACAGTTTTCGGAAGTGTAACTGCCAGAACTCTCTGTATTTAAAGCTGCTTTATCTTCTATTTCTGCTATCTTATCAGCAATTACTTCCGCAGAGCCATCACCAGAACCATCATCAATAAAAATAACTTCCAGATTTTTACAGGTCTGCTGCTCAATCTGCTCAAATATTTTGTTTACGTATTTTTTCCCTTTATAAATTGGAATTATTACTGAAACTTTCTTCATTTTACTCCGCGGTTCATGAAAAACATTATTCTCAGAGCCACCTCTCCTCCAAGGGATGGTCTTAGTCTATGAGGCCAGCACAGCCTCCTAACATATCTTATTGGTGTCATTCTGCCACCGGAAAGAAGCAGCCAGTCCCTGCATATATTCTTTTCAGAAGGGCGTATTTCCTTCAAAGAAAGGAAAGTACGTATTCTCCTGCATTTTAATAAAAATTCGTCTCCGAATATCTCTCTTCTGAGCCAGTTTGAAATAAGTGTCCCTACGCCGTTTCCATACTCTGTGTAGGTGGCCTCATGGCGCCTGTACTTCGTAAGATTCCTGTCATCGTATATGATCTTTCCATGAAAAAACGCAGTCCAGATGCAAAGCTCATCATGGTACATAGCTTTCCCCACAAGATTCTGACTTAGGAGAAGTTTTCTCATCCCGTTATTTATAACCATGCAAAAGCCTGATGCATAGGTGTAAAACAAGACGCTCATTTTATCAAATACTGATGTGCTCCCAAGGCGGTGGTTACTGATAAGCTCAAGGTTTCCGTTGCAGTTATCATAGTCGTGTATGTAAAGCAGCGGCAATTTTTTTCCATTATCCGTCTCTGCATGCGGATCACCGTTACCGGATCCGTTCAGCTTCGCTACAGCATATTCAAGTTTGTGCTCATCCCACACATCATCCTGGTCACTAAATGCATAATAATCAGCATCATCACATTTTTCAAGTATATCCCAAAAACAATCCGGATAACCAAGGTGCTCCGCTTTACGAATTATCTTTACCTTGTTCGGATTCAATCTTACATATTCATCCACTATTTGAGGCGTTGAATCAGTTGAGCCATCATCTCTTATATACAGGCAAAAATCCTGATAAGTCTGCCCCAGTATTGAGTCCAGCTGCTGCCTTATGTATTTTTCCCCATTATATGTGCACATTAGTACGTTAATCATTTTCCACTCTTATTCCATAAAAATGCCTGTCACCATTAAAAAGCTTAATAGTGGCAGGCACTATTTATTATCTGACTATTTTTTCAAAATCTGCTTTAGGATGCTTACATATAGGACAGATGAAATCGTCCGGAAGCTCCTCTCCTACCCACTCATAGCCGCAGATGACACAGCGCCATACCGTCTCGCCCTTAGGGGTAGTACCGACTGCCTGAGGCTTTGGCTTAATATTATTCTGATAATAATCATAGGTGCAGGAGGAAGTATCTGCAAGTACATCCATCATTGTAGGTTCACAGATGAACAGTGTATGTGAACCAAGATCCACCATCTGCTCTACCTTTAATGAAAAGTACGCATTAGTTCCGGTTTCAACATACGGAACTCCATTCTCAGCAATCTTGTATGAAATCTTACCCTCTGCAATTTTACCGGAATTATCTGCATCTTCAAATTTGTTCACATCCCTGCCCGACTGGAAGCCAAAATGCTTGAAAATATCAAAGGTTGCGTCCGTACTAAGCGCCGAAACATTGCAAACTCCGGTCTCCTTAATCATATCATGCGTGAAGTTAGCCTTATTCACTGCTATCGAAATACGATTAGGCTCTGAAGCAACCTGAATCGCAGTATTAATTATACAGCCATTAAGCTTATCACCACGTTTTGCAGTGCATACATATAATCCGTATGATAACTTAAACATAGCCTTGGTATTCATCTCTGCCATAATCCCAGCTCCTTTCCCGGTGCATGTTCTCCATTGGATTTTCCAAAATAATATGAAAAGGTATGCCATCTACTGACTACATACCTTTTCTGAAACTTATTATTCAGGTTTGAATTCGTCCTTACCTACTCCACAGAGCGGACAAACAAAATCTGCAGGGAGATCATCCCACTTTGTTCCGGGTGCTATTCCGTTATCGGGATCACCTGCTGCCTCATCATAAACATAACCACATGTACCGCATACATACTTCATAGAAAAGCTCCTTCCCTAAGAAAAAATGCAAAATTACGTTAACATGTATATTATATCATGCAAAAGACAAAACAATTATAATCATTTTATAAACAATAAAATTGCGTATACGTTTTATATTATGTCTGCATATCGGGGAAGTCCATCCTTATATTCAACCAAGACCTCACCCTGAATAAGGGGCTTAAGATATTCCACAAGCTCCTCTTTTATGTCATTACCTGCTTCATTAATCCATTCTCTCGGAACAGCCTTTACTTCGTTCGCGATATTTTTAATTGACTCAAAACCATACTCAACGGTGTATGGGCTATTACTGAGTCGCGTAAGTACAACCATGCATCCTGTCTCACCATTTCCCGCAAGCTCGACTGCCTTCTGTCCAAGCTTAAAGGATTCGTCAATATCTGTCGCACTAAGGCAGTGAGCTGCGCAGCGCTGAAGAATATTAACCTCTATTGATCTTGCCTTAACTTCAATATTTTCTTTTATTAAAAATTCCAGTGCCTTACCTGCTCCTGAAAGCTGCTGATGTCCGAAGCTGTCGATAGCAGACTCACTGGCTGTAATATAATTGCCATCCTTATCCCTTATTCCTTCAGAGACAGCAATGACAACATTGTCGTTAGCCTCAAGCTCTCGTCTCACATCATCCAAAAATGCCTCTTTATCAAAGCTCACCTCAGGGAGATATATGAGGTGCGGAGCCTTTGTATATTCATTACGGGCAAGCGCAGCCGAAGCAGTCAGCCACCCTGCATCACGTCCCATAATCTCAGCAATGGTTACCGACTTAATAGGATATATTGCCGTGTCATGTGCAATCTCTAGTACAGAGGTTGCAATATATTTTGCTGCAGAACCAAAGCCAGGTGTGTGATCTGTTACACACAGGTCGTTATCTATAGTCTTCGGAATGCCAATTATCCTGACATCGGATCCGATCCTTTTTGCATACTCCGACAGCTTCAGGACTGTATCCATGCTGTCGTTCCCGCCAATATAGAAAAATGCTCCTATATTCAGCTTTTCAAACTGGGAAAAAATGAAAGCATACTGGGAATCATCATCCTTATAGTCAGAAAGCTTAAAACGACAACTTCCAAGGTACATAGCCGGAGTCTTTTTCAGGACATCAATAAATCCTTCATTCTCTCCAGCCTTTTTTGTCAGGTCTAAATAGTTCTCACCAAGCACACCCATTATTCCGTTTACTGCACCATAGCAAACAGAGTACTCAGAAGAATCAATAACTCCCTGTAAAACTCCTGCCAGGCTGGCATTTATTGCGGAAGTGGGACCGCCTGACTGTGCAACGATTACATTTTTAGTGTTAGACAAATTTTCTCTCTCCTCGTTTTGCGCCTTGTCGGCAATTGACAGTTTATTTTTCCTCCAACTTTTCCTCCAATTCCCTCACTCTCTTCTCCAGAAGTCCCTGCGTCTGGATGAGCTTGGTTATTCTTCCTGCCTGACGGGATGCTATGCTTGTAAGTGATAACACAAGCATAATAAGAAACCCAATAAGCAAAATGAATAATCCGTTCATCGTTCCGGTAATTCCGCACAACCTAAGGAAGTATACGAGAATCATCGGATGCAGGACCAGAACCAGAAATACCACACCTGTAAACAACCACAGAAGTGTGTATTTCATGTTGAG
Organism: Butyrivibrio sp. AC2005; assembly: GCF_000424145.1. Taxonomy (GTDB): domain Bacteria; phylum Bacillota; class Clostridia; order Lachnospirales; family Lachnospiraceae; genus Butyrivibrio. The sequence continues at coordinate 91,816 of NZ_KE384140.1, read as the reverse complement.
CTTCCTGTGCTTAAGCAGTGAAAGAATTATGATGAAATAACTGACGATGGCAACAATGAGTACAATCGTCAGTCTTGTTGGTATTATTTGGTTCATACTATCTCCTTATACCATAGCTGATACGGCAAACAATAATATCGAGGGTTACTTTTATCATATAATATATGGATCTTTTGAAATTTATGGAGCTTTTTCCTGTCTCACGCTCGCGCATGATGACGGGGAGCTCAAGGATTCTTTTCCTTCGCATCACGGCATCCATTATAGCCTCCGGCTCCGGATAATCAATCGGGTAATTATCAGCAAATACATCTATGAAAAATTTATTTACTGCCCTGAAACCGCTGGTTACATCCTTCACCTTGTGAAAACAGAGCACTGTTATCAGTCCGCTCAGGAACTTAATTCCCATTCTCCTTGTTACGGAGCTCTGAAAGCCTTCTTTGTTGACAAATCTTGATCCGATTACATAATCAGCTTTTCCTTCAATGATAGGTGTAATAATTTCTTCGATATATGCGGGGTCGTGTTGTCCGTCACCATCAATCTGAACCGCAATCCTGTAATCCTTCTCCTTGGCATATCTGTATCCTGTCTGTATTGCTCCGCCTATTCCAAGGTTTATAGGACAGTTAATATGATTATATCCACGTTTTTTCAGAATCTTCGCAGTGCCATCAGAAGAGCCATCGTTGACGACCACGTAGTCATACTGCGGATATCCGGTGGTAATCTCATCTATGATATTTTCAATATTCTCCGCTTCGTTATATGCCGGAATAATTATCAGCACATCGGATTTCTTGTTTGTTGTTCCCATTATTTTCCTTCTGTAACTTGTTATTATAAAAAGAGCAGGCCTATCTTGATATTTTATAAACAGCATACCTGCTGCCGGATATTTCCGGAATTAATGTAAAATCCAGAGAACCTGATTGGGTCAGTTCTGTTTTTTCACATTCAGTATCATTTGTAAACTCCATATCAGCCAATACTTCCTGTAGTATCGCTTCATTATTTCTGCTAATAATTATATAGTCAATAGTCTCCGGCGTGTATGTATTTCTCCAGACAGGTTCTGTTAATACTATAGAAGCAATCTCGCCGGACATATTTTCATCCTGCTTCAAAGCCTGCTGCACCTGGTATTCCAATACATCTCCTATGTCTTCGCCAAGGATCATATACTCCTTATCAGCCGACCTGAAATAAAGATCATACACCTTAGTTTCCTTTGAAAACTGACTGTCATCCACAAAAGCGACCTTAGATTTATCCAGATCATTTTTCCTGAAATAATCATCTATCTCTACCATCTCTGCAATCAGTTCATCATCCACGTTATAGGTGTCGTAGACATTTCTTAATCCCACGCCTATGTTTACAGCAGATAAGAGAAGCGTTCCAGTAAAAAAGAGCATAATTGCACCGGGCTTATTCTTTCTTCCGATACAGAAAAAAAGAATTATCGCTGCCAAAAAAATGCAAGCCGTAACAGCACCCGCCGGATATAACTTGAAATCTCCGGAAGCAATTTTCATATCAGGTACAAGCTTCCTTAACGGATAAATGTACAAAAGCGCTATGTTTCCGGTGGTGCATGTATTGTATACGCCCTTAAAAACAGCGCCTGTCGCAATCATAACAGTTATGATCACCTTTAAATCTCCAGACTCAAGTTTATCATCATTAGACAAACCTGCAAAGAAAATACATACAAAAGGTACGAATAATTGCGAAAGATACCTTAAATGTACTGCCGGAACAATTTTTCCAAAGTCCTCTCTTGCAGTGATTGTCACTGTTATCACAAGTATTGATCCCAGGTAGAGAAGTACTGTGTATAGCAGGAATTTCCTGGCTTCAGTGGTAAGTCTCTTATATCCTAAAACCGGCATGATGACAGGAAGGACAAAAAACGCAAGTGTGACTGCAGCCAGATAATACAGAATCGCATATACCAAATAAAGTACCGCGTGGCCGTCAGCATAATACGAGAAGTCCATCGCGCCGCTTGCAATATATGAATTGGACAGTCCTCCGAAGAATATAAGTCGTATGGTGAAATATGCAATTATAGCCGCCATGATGGCAAAGATAATTTGAGATACTCCGTATATTTTTCTTGCACCCGGCAGAGTCTTTTTCTTTGACTCCGATGGCATCTCATGTTTATGCATGCTTTGCGTTTTCTTGTCTGATACCCGGCTGATTATAACAGATATCATCTCCGCTGCCACATAGCTTAATATCACACAGATTCCGATTTCCTTGGTGAAATATGCGAAAATGGAAAGGATAATAATCATCAGGAAGAACTTTCTCTTTTTATATTTATAAGAAAGCAGTATGTAATAAAAACACAAAACCGAAAGCGGAAAAAAAAGATTCTCCGACATGAAGGTTCCGGAGATAACTATATCAGGCCAGAAGCAAATCAGTGCTGCAGCCATGATGCAATAGTTTTTCTTCACGTTCAGTTCTCTGCACATAAGATAAGTAAGCGGAACCGGAACAGACATAAGAAGAGAATTAATCAGCATTATCGAATGAACACGCAGGGACACATCACTGATAAGGAAAGTTGGCAGAAGCACAAATGAGTAAGCAAGCTTGGAAAAATTAAGGTCCACTCCATGAAGCAAAAAGCCTGTCCCCTCAAAGATACTTTTCGCTATATCATAATAGACAAGTTCGTCTGCATAGGTTTCCATGGCTTTGCTGTAATTGGACAACAGATACAGTAGCAATGTGTGTATTGCAACAACTACCATAAAAACGATTTTCTCTTTTTTTGTTAATCTGATCCTTTGTTTCATTTCAGGTCTTTTTCTCTCTTTGCAAGATACTCCAGATACATAGGATTTATCTCACTTGGTTTTCCTTCTGCCTTAACTTTTCCGTCACATATCCAGATGCATCTGTTGCAGATTCTCTCAATTTGCTGCTGTTCATGAGACACAAGAACTATTGTCGTTCCGCGTTCTATGATCTCTTCCAGCTTGCAAAAGCATTTCTCCTGAAAAGCCGCATCACCCACAACAAGTATCTCATCAATGAGAAGTATGTCTGCGTCAACGTTTATGGCAACCGCAAATGCAAGACGCATGTACATTCCCGAGGAGTAGGTTCTGACCGGATTATCGATGTACTCCCCAAGCTCGGAAAACTCTATGATATCATCCATTCTTGCCTTGATTTCCTTATGTGTGAGCCCGAATATAGCTGCGTTTATGAAGATATTTTCCCTTCCCGTCATATCCGAATGAAAACCGGCCCCAAGCTCCAGAAGGCTGGATACCCTGCCATGCATGGTTATGGTTCCGGAATCGGGATAAAGGATTCGCGTCAACATTTTGAGAGTTGTGCTTTTCCCGCAGCCGTTATGACCTATGAGCGCGACTGCTTCGCCCTTTTTCACCTTGAAACTAAGACCGTCAATTACGGTGCGTGTTTCGTAGCTTCGCCTTTTCTTGAAAAGAGAGGCTTCCTTCAGGGTAAAGCCCCGGTCATAGAAGACCTTGAAACTCTTTTTTATATTGTCTACTTCTATTGAATATTCGTCTTGCATTTTGGCTCCTGTTGTAATTACAGATACTCGGCAAACTTGCGCTTTAGTTTGTTAAATAGGTGCCAGCCGATGATGAGGAATCCTGCCCCCATGACGCAGGCGATGGCAAGCGTATCGATCTCCGGTGTCTGCTGGTAGTAGAGGATGTCTCTGTATGCCACAATCACCGATGTCATGGGGTTTAAGTAAAATATCTTTACAAGATTTCCGGGAATCATGTCCACAGAATACATAACGGGTGTCATGAACTGCCATGCCATGGTAATAATTGAAAGCATATACTTTACATCACGCAGGTACACCGCCCAGGCGCTGAATATAAACACAAGTCCCAGCGCAAGGGAGAATTCTATCATCATGATAAGCGGCAGATATATGAATACTGCAGGATTCGTGATTCTTCCTGCTATAAACAGTGCTGCAAACACTATGGTGAAGCATAGGAGCATGTTTATAAACTGGCTTACAACATATGAAATCGGTATTACTTCTCTTGGAAAGTATACTTTTTTTATCATGTCCTCAGTATCCCTGAGGCAGCCGCAGCCCTCACTCATGCAGGTTCCAAAGAATATCCAGGGAATCAGTGTAACGAATAGAAAAAGAGAGTACTGCTCTATGTTGTTTCTCATGATTACGGAAAAGAGGATTGTATATACGATCAGCTGGAATAAAGGATTTAAAAAAGTCCACAAAAAACCAAGGGCAGAGCCTTTGTATCTGCCCCTGATGTTTCTGTGCACCTGGGTAAAAATCATTTCCCGGTAGTCATATATTTCTTGTAAGCGGTCTAGGGTTGATTCCATTTAATCCCCTCATCCGGTCCTTCGGACCACCTGTCTACGTTCCACTTCGGTCCACGCTAAGCCAACGTCCCCCGGACGTTGAGCGCCCCCCGAGGGGAAGGCTTTTTTATTTATAAATAGTTATGCCTTCAAGTTGCTTTTCTTTGAAGGCGGCGTATTGCTCCTCGACAAATCTTTTCAGTCTGTCCTTGAAGACGCTCTCATCAAATTCCATGGCATGAGCGCGGATTTTCTTTTTATCAAAAGTCATTTTCTCAAATTTGTGTATCGCTTCTGTCAGGGATTCCGGTGTAGGTTCATTAAAGAAAACTCCGGTTTCATTTTCCACAACAGTCTCAAGTATTCCACCTTTTCCAAGAGCTATTACAGGTCTTCCGCTGGCCTGTGCCTCAAGGGGTGTGATTCCGAAATCCTCTACCCCGGGAAAAATGAGGGCTTTACATCTTGCATAGTAGTCACTTAAATCCTCGTCCTTTACAAAGCCGAGAAATGTAACCGTGGGGCCTGCCATAGCTTCAAGCTTTTCTTTCATAGGACCGGTCCCTATAACATATAAGGGGAGATTTTCCTTTGTACAGGCTTTCACTGCAAGCTCAATTCCCTTGTATTCCTGCAGTCTTGATACACAAAGATAGAACTCGCCATCATTTTCAGAAATATGAAACATGCCCGCACGTACGGGACAATGAATGACATAAGCATCTCTTCTATAGTGCTTGCGGATGCGCCTTGCCACATTTACGGAATTCCCGACGAAAACATCCACGCGTGCGGCTGCAGCGTAGTCCCATACACGCATAAAGGTCATGAAGTAAGATATCATCCTGTTTTTCATAGCGCCTTTTCCGGTAAGAGATCCGATGTAGTTGTGGCGCTGCTCCCACGCATATCTCATGGGAGTATTGCAGTAACAGATATGCAATGTGTCAGGTCCTGTGATTACGCTTTTTCCAACGCTGGTGCTGCTGCTTATGACCACGTCATATCCGTTAAGATTTATGCTCTCCATGGCAGTGGGCATGTAAGGAAAAAGTCTTCTGTGGTTAAGCATTTTTTTATTTGTCTTCTGAAGGTGAGTAGTGCGTATATCAGCATCACGAAGGGCCCCCCTCATGTTCATCCTGTTGCACATGGTCGTGTATATGGGTGCCTCCGGAAAAACCTCATGCATATTTATTATTACATTCTCCGCGCCACCCATGAAGGGTAACCAGTCATGTACTATTGCAACTTTCATTAAAATCTGTTTCCTCTTTATACGATGTTTTAGCTGATTTACGCTAAATATCGCAAATTATCTTATTGCTTCCAATATATTTATGGCGGATTTTTGCCAGGTGTATTTATTCATGTAGTAATCTCTTAGATCAGTATCCGTTTCTTTTATCTGATCATTCTTCACTATTCTTTGTTTCGAATCAGAATTAAAGCTCTCCCTCTCCAGTTTATCGAAATCAAACTTTTCAGAGGCATACGGATCAAAAAACAAACAGCCCTCAGAATATATTTCTCTTAATGCCGGAATGTCTGCAAGTGCGATGCGGGTAACTCCCATGGCAATTGCTTCCAGCGGCGGTATTCCAAAGCCTTCATATAGAGAAGGGAAAATGAAGGCACGGGCATTTTTATATAAAACTCGCAGCTCATTATCTGAGATATAACCGGTATATATCAGGTTAGGAAAGTTTGAATCCTGAAGCACCTCATCGTGTCGTTTTTCTTTATGAGAATCCCTTTTCTTGTCATGGTTCAGATAGTCATTCTCAAATGATTTTGAACTGCTACAACCTGCAACAACAAATTTCCTTTCAGGATGCAGTTTTGCAAGTTTACTAATAAAGTCCTGGTTTTTATGAAAATTCGTACTGCCAACACTCAGGTAGTACCTTTCATCAGGGTCTAATCCAAGCCTTAATAAAACTTCCTGTTCATCTATGTAAATACCTGTTTCTTCTTTAGAAAGAATATGTTCTGCAGAATTACCTGCTATTACAAATTTCTTTTCTTCCAGTTTGTAATAACTCATAAGTTCATTTTTACTGAACTCTGAAACAGTGATTATCCTCTTACTTCCGGGCAAGGTCAGTCTGTATCCCAACCTGTACATTAGCCGGAAAATTTTATTATAAGATTCAGGATACCTCACAAATGAGATGTCATGTGCGGTCACATAATCAGGCTTGATTACCGGCGCAATTCCACCAAGCGTGAGTATTTCTCCACTCCTTTTATATGCAAATAGCGGAAGATCTATCTGCGTCCAAAGGTTCCCGTTCCGTTTTCCAACTATTTCAGTTTTTATATTTTTAAGTTCAATCCTTGTCTTAAGTTCATCTCGCGGGACAGCTAAAATAACCTCTCCCGGCTGAACAAGTTTATCAATCTGTTTTATTATCTCAATGCCGTAGCGCTGAACTCCGGTAACTCTTTGGGTAAATATCTTTCCGTTCAGGATTAGTGGATGCTTTTTCATTGGTTCCCCTCGTATGTTAAGCGCCAAAAATGAGAGCGATAAATTAAACATACGTATTTTATCATACTTCTCCGATTTTATAAAAAATTAAGGAAAGTACATATTTCTATAATTGAATGGCAAAATCGCGGTCTGTTAAGATTAGGGTGGAGACTGAGGCGGTCTTTGTTTAGGACCTACTTTAAGAGGACTCATGCTTATGCCTTACAGATTTATCAAGAACAAATGGATAGTCAAAATTATATATATCTTAATTATGCTGGGTCTTCTGTATCTCATGATGGCTTCTTATTTTGTAACCGATTTCCTTGTTATTCATTATCACAATTTAAGATTTAATATGGCCACCCTGTCCTTCATTTTCATGGGCGCTCTATTTGGATATTTCCTTGCACTTAATGCGTATCAGCTCCTTTTTATTGTGGCATTATTTCTACGTGGTGAAGATGCCTATCTTCTGACTCCGTTTATGCTTGCAAGCTTTATGTTTTCAATGTTTTCACAATACAGGTGGTTTAGGACCCGTATACGGACAATTCTTGCATTTTTTATTAGCTATTTTGTCCTTCTGTTTTTTGAATTCCTTAACATCGAAGTGATGATTAAATATGACTTTAATTCCGGTCAATTTTTTAAAATGATCAGTCACCTTACTGATCCTGCAATTTCTTGTTTTTTAGGATGCCTGTCCTTATATCTGTTTTTTAATTATGCTCCCGATTTTATAAAAGGCATATTCCCTCTCGGATACTTGTACACAAGGGAATATGTGGAAAATCTCATCTTCCAGAATGCGATAAAAAAGACACGTCTTAGCGTAAAAATTACTGCTATAGCAATTTCAGAAGCTATTGTTCTTGGTGCGTTTTCAATTTTCTATACGCGGATTCTTTTCCCTGATCTGCGAATGATGATGAATGATGGTTTATTAAAAACGCAGCAGCTAAGCAAAGATGCTGTATTCATTTACAATGATTATGGCATAGCCTTTTCAGTGAAAATGCTTTTCATGGAGCTCAGTATTGCAGTTCCTATTGCCTCCACCATTAATTTCTATGCAAAAACAAAAATCGGTGGAACTATTGGTCGACTTTCTAATTTCCTGCTTAAATTTACGGACACTACTGACGACAACCGCACCGAGTATCTGCAGACTATTAAAAGCGAGCGCATAAACACACATGATGAGATTACAGATTTGTATTATTCACTACTGATCACATTAAATGAGGTGACAGGTTATATCGAACGAATTCAGGAAGAGCAAAAGCTTAAGGAAGACCTTCGTATCGCGGAGGCTGCCAGCGAGGCAAAGTCATCCTTTTTATCAAATATGTCCCACGAAATACGTACGCCTATAAATGCCGTACTTGGAATGAATGAGATGATTCTGCGCGAGAGCAATGAGGCTCATACTCTTGAGTATGCAAGTACTATCCAGCGCGCGGGGAATACTCTTTTATCGCTTGTTAATGACATTCTTGATTTCTCCAAGATTGAAGCCGGAAAGATGGAGATTCTGCCTGTTCAGTACAACCTAAGCTCTGTTATTAACGATCTTGTAAATATGATCATTACCCGTGTAAAAGACAAAAATCTCGAGCTGAAGGTTGTGGTTGATGAGAATATCCCTGACCTTCTTTTTGGTGATGAGATCAGGATTAAGCAGTGTGCAACTAATATTCTGACTAATGCGGTGAAGTATACGGAAAAGGGTAGCGTCACATTGGAATTTTCCTATGAAGAGATTGATCAGACGTCCATTAATTGTTCAGTTATCATGACTGATAGTTCAGCAAATGAAGGTGATGTAGTCGATAGTGGTGTAATTGGTAGCGTTGAACCTGCCTGCGCCGAGGAATCGAAATTCATAGCTCTGACCGTGCGGGTTGCTGACACAGGAATTGGAATCAAGGAGGAAGATATCCAGAAGCTCTACTCTCCCTTTGAGAGGATTGAAGAAATCAGAAATCGTACCATCGAGGGTACCGGCCTGGGAATGAGTATAGTTAAGAAGCTCCTTGCCATGATGAATACAAGACTTGTTGTCAAAAGCGTGTATGGAGAAGGTTCCGATTTTTCATTCACCGTTTTGCAAAAGGTCTGCGACCCTGAACCCATCGGCGATTTCGAGAAGCGCTATAAAGAATCCGTCAACATAAAGAAGCAATATCACGAAAGCTTTACCGCACCTGATGCAAAGATTCTTGTTGTGGATGATACAAGCATGAACCTTACTGTAATAAAGGGACTTCTGAAGCAGACTCTCGTGCAGGTGGTAACTGCGGAAAGCGGAAAAGAAGCGCTGAGACTTGTACAGCAGGAAAAATATGATCTTATTTTCCTGGATCACAGAATGCCTGAAATGGACGGAATAGAGACACTTGCTGCCATGAAGAATCTGGATAGCAATCTCAATACTGATACTGTCTGCATTGCGCTTACTGCTAATGCTGTCGCAGGTGCCCGTGAATTCTATTTGGAGTCAGGCTTTGCTGACTATCTCTCAAAGCCCATAGATCCAGGTAGATTAGAGAACATGCTGATTCAGTATCTGCCTTCAGAGAAGGTTGTGTTGTCAGAAGCTTCTGATGGGGATGGTGGTAGTAGGCTTGAGGATGATTGCAGTAGGCTTGCAGATAATGCTGGGTTTATGGCTTCTAATAATGTTTCTGAGATTATGGAAGGTTCCGATAGTAGACTTTCTAATGGTGCTGCTTTCGGGATTGTGGAAGGTTCCGATAGTAGACTTTCTGACCATGCATCTTCTGGGATTATAGATTTGGGCGAGCGTATGTCTGAAAGCATGATAAAGCTCAGGTCCTACAAGGGAATAAATGTAGATGAAGCCGTACGTAATTGCGGCGGTGAAGATCTTGCACTTGAAGTTATTGAGGATTTTAAGCTACATCTTCCTGATAAGCTTAGGATGATTACTGAGTATGAGGCTGCCGGTGATATAAAGAATTTCACTATCCAGGTTCACTCTTTGAAGAGTTCTGCGCGGATCATTGGCGCCGGTGAACTGTCAAAACAGGCAGAACTTCTGGAGATGCAGGGAAATGAGTGGCTATCAAGGAATGGGGAAAATGGCAGCTATAATGGCGTAAGTATTGATGGTTTAAGTAATGATGGTTTAAGTACAGATGGTTCCGGTGATGTTCATTCAAGTAATAGTGGGGCTGATGATGGCCATTCAAGCGGTGATGGGGCTGGTAATAACGACACAAGAATTCATGAAGGAACTGTTGTAATTATAAAGATGATTAAGGATTATATGGATTTCTTGGGAATAAGCTCTACCTCGAACCTCCGTAGTGATGATGGTGAAGGTAATGCTGATGAGAAACTACTTGGTGGAGATGAAGGAAGTGCTACCAAGAACCTGCCAGTTGGTGTTGGAGGGAATACTACCGAGAATCTGCCAGTTGGTGTTGAAGGAAAGAATTCCAAACAGAATGATACTGACTCCCGTCCTGAAATTCCTGCAGATGAGTTGGAATCTGCTTTCAGTAACATCCGCGAGCTTATGGAAGCCTTCGATTATGATAACGCTTCCGTAATCTATAAGATGCTGGAAGGCTACTCTATTCCTGAGGATATGGTCGAGAAATACCGAATTGTAGGAAAGTATCTGGCAGATGTTGATAGAGAAAAGTTGTTGGAGGTACTGGGATAGTTTGATTAGTGCACTTTTTGACTGACACATTTCAACTTGCGGCAATTATGCTTACTGCATGAGTTACGTCTACTCCCGAACAAATTATATTTTCTTACAGAAAATATTGGTCCATGTCCGGTTATTGATTTACTGAGGAAAATCGAAGGACTATACGTTTTAGGAAGAGATTGGTTACGTCAGAAGGCGCATTTGAGAGCAAATTGTTTTAACCCGAAAATGATGGTTATTCCCAAGGACTGATTTGTTCGCAAATAGACGTAACTTATTAAGAGAGCTTGTTACCGCAAGCCAGTGTAATTCAGTCAACGGAATCAAAAAAATAGATTATGGTCTACCGTAAAATAAGGGTAATATACCAATGAGATAATATCATTGTGAATAGACGTAAAATGCATAGAATAATAAATTTTACAAATCTATACATTTACGTCAATAGTTATCAGAATTCAAGTGTTGGTTCACCAACTAAATTTTGCTTACGTCTAAATTCATAATTGTTCGCGAACAGACGTAACTCATGCAGTAAGCATAATTGCCGCAAGCCGAAATGCATCAGTCAAAAAGTATAATAAAAGATTTATTGGTCTAACCCTTAAATTTCAATTACGTCGATCCTTGAACAAGCATCAATGTAGACTTAACTGTTCTTGAATAATCATATATGCTTAACTGTTTCTGAACAATCATATATGCTTAACTAATCCTGAATAATCATCAACATAGACTTAACTGATGCTGAACAAGCGTAAACATAGATTTAACCGATTTTGGGACAATAAATAGATCAGCGAAATCATTCTGCGTTGTATAGACTTAATTCTGAACTCTGCGGGAATTACTGACATAGAACCGATAAGTATACCCGCGAACAAATATATTCATATCGGCAACTATTAACTAAAAGTGGTACCCTTGCTACAATTTTTACCCGTGAGAAATATTTAATATCATCCTTCCATATACAGTTTGATTACCCCTAGAGGATACATTATGCAGACAGTTCTTCTAAACACTCAAATAGAAATGCCCGTTCAGGGAATAGGAACCAGGAATCTGGCTGATCCTGATATTTGCGAGCAGGTAGTTTTGTACTCCATCAACTCAGGCATCAGGCTGATTGATACTTCACCAATGTATCTGAACGAAGCCTCTGTCGGCCTGGCTATATCTGAATCCCCGGTGGACAGATCTGAACTTTTCATAACCGCAAAAATACCACCTTCATATTACAATAAATGTCGCACTCGCAAGTCTCTTGAACGCACACTAAAAAGACTCAGAACTGACTACGTCGACCTGCTTTTACTCACGACTCCGATTATGGCAAAATGGCAGAATGCATGGAAGGAAATGGAGAAAGCAGTAGATGAGGGACTTGCGCGATCCATAGGTGTTTGCAATTTTGTTACAGAAAGATCCATAGACGAGCTGTGCAGCATTGCAAACATTCGTCCTGTCATTGATCAAATAGAATGCCATCCTTTTTTACACCAAAAACACATACAAAAAAAGCTGAATGAGAAAAACATTCAGCTAGAAGCATGGTATCCGCTTGGTCACGGAAACCCACTTTTATTAAATAATGAAATTCTAATGGATATTGCAACAGCCCATCATACAACTGTACCGCAAGTTATATTGCGTTGGCATGAACAGATGGGGCATGTTTTCATAACAAAATCTTCAAATCCTGATCATATTCAGAGGAACATTCACCTTGAGCACATTCATCTCACGCCCGACGATATGAAGCGGATCGAAGCCTTAGATGTGAGTCGAAACTTCTATTGTGTTCCTGAGTTGCTTCAGAAGCTGAAGTATTCTTTAGTTCGCTAGATAAGCTGCTAAGCATCTCTCGAAGAAGTGATCCCTGTCCGTCGTATGATGAAACCACATCATCTGCAAGCTCATCAAGATTTGTATTATCAAGTAGCGTCTTATATGACGAATAGTTACCGATAGCACCTAATGTGCTGTCCTTAAGTGAGCTAAGCGCCGAAGTACCATCTTCGTCCTCACCGCCTACGGCAAGTTCTGAAAAAAGTCCGGACGTAAAATCTGCCTTCTCAGTCAGGGAGTTCTCCAGTGAATCCTTCATCATCGCTGTGTAAAGATAATTCTGAAGGATCATATTGCTTCTGGCCTCTCCCTCAAATGCAGCATCTGTGCCTGCTCCGGCAATACCTACCAGCTTCTGCGCAGCCTCATCCGACAGATTCGTTGCTACATCAGTGGAATCCCCCTCTGTAGCCTTCGTCAGCAGTCCTGTCGCAATCTCCGCTACTGAACTCAAATTGCCTGAAGCTGTATCTCCGGCGTCATCCCCAGTTCTGCCGGCCTTCATAGCAGCTTCAAGAATAGCTGAAAAGGTATTGGCTCCCACAAGAGAGCTAGTGTTATCAAGTGAATCCAGCGCGCTTCCGGAATTCAGTAATGAAGACACTCCCTTCAAAGCAGTACTACCACCAAGTGCACTTCCCCCAAGCGTACTCAGTGATGTCAGGTTGCTGTAATTGGAAACTATTGAAGACAGATAATCGTAGTCCATGACTCACCCCAACAAAACTCTTCAAATCATACCATTTGCACTCCCGTACCAACCACAACATGTAGTAGTTCGTACTCGAATATTATACCATGGATATGGTTTTTGTTAAACGATTTTTTGTATTATTATTACTTATCAATCATCTTCAATTAATTACCCTTATTTTCATCTGTTGATTTATTATTCGTATATGTTGCTCTATTATTATTTGTGTCTGTTTCATTCACTATTATGGCATTTGTCCTGCAAAATGTACTTTTTTGAAACTTGGTTCATCCAGTGATATTACTTTTTTTATTTTGGATACCAGGTTACGTATACAGTTCACCCGTTATTACCATTTTGGAATATTGGTTTCCCTGTTATGCTATGTAATTCACCCATATTTTCCTCTTTAAATCTATTGGATTACCTTAATTGTATCTCTGTTCATCCATAATAAATACTTGTTCGCGCCTAGGGTGAATTCCATAATTTATTTGACTCCCGCAAGCCATAGAAATTCATCCATTATTAAACCACACAAAATATAGATGAACATATTTTATTATTATTCATTCAATATTTCCCTTTACTATTTTAGGGATGAACTATCATTATGAAACTATTCATTCGTAATATTGAAGTTATAAATATTGGATGAATATTATAGAACTATACTCATAAATATGACTAATCCAATCTAAATTCACGTATGCAAAAGGTTTATGCCTCTCAAAGCTATCATATTGTCAGCCTTCATTTTCACATTTGACATTTATTATGATTGGTGATATTATTCTTAACCGTGCTTAAAAGCACTTCTAATGTTTTTAATACTGATTCCAAAAATGCGTATTTCGCATACATTCCATTTTTTAATAATTTAGCATTTGTGAACAATAACCATTTTGTACTTATTTGTTATATGCATTGATATTTGCTTTATGCATAGGTAATTGCTTTATGCACTGATATCTATTTTCTGCACCTGCAACTACATCTACAACCACAATCATAAATACTACATATGAAAGGACAAAAAGACATATATGAAGAAAGAATTTGACGAAAGGGAAAAGGAGCTAAAAGCCATTCTCGAAAAATGCGACCGTACTATTAACGATCTACCCGTCGGGAGTCTAAAAATCATCCATAAAAAAGGTAATCCCTACTATTATATTCGGGGAAATGGGAAAGATATCCGAGATAAGTACATTCAGAAAAAAGAGATTGATACTATAAAAAAACTAGCACAACGAGATTATGAACAAAAAATACAGAAATCCATAAAAAAAGAGATGACCGCTATATCCAGATATTCAAAATCCATGCCGGATATAACTTATGAAGAAGTATATGATCATCTGGTTTCGGGACGAAAAATTCTAATAACGCCTCACTTTCTTCCAGATGATATCTTTCTGGAAACCTGGCTTTCAGAACCATATGAGCCTTTATATTTTGAAGAAGGAACGGCCGAACACTACACAAACAAGAATGAGCGAGTACGCTCAAAGTCAGAAGTCATGATTGCCAACGCTTTATCTAAGGCCGGAATACCGTATAAATACGAATGTCCGACTTTTTTAGGGAAGCAAAAGATATACCCGGATTTTACAATAATGAAAATGCCCCAAAGAAAAATCATTTACTGGGAACATTTAGGACTTTTAGATGACCATGATTATCTGAGTAAAAGCATGCATAAACTCGATAACTATGAATCAAATGGAATTTTTCTTGGAGACAATCTTATTATTACACGCGAAACAAGCGACCGACCGCTTAATACCAAGCATGTTTTAAGACTAATAGAACATTATCTGCTATAAAATATCTTATGCAGACATAATCCAATGCTTATTAGTTTTCAGCTGCCCAGATTGACAGAGTGTTTACAACAAATCCTCTTTATAAAGTTTCTGCTAATCATACTCTTTTTTCTTGCAATTTTCTAATTTGTGGTATAATAAGCGACGGTAACAAAAAATGGCAGTGAGCCGGATATTGGCAGCTGACCAATTTTTAAGGAGGATGAAAATTATGAAAAAGAAGACTATCGCAACTTTATTAGCTCTTGGCCTTGCATTTAGCATGGTAGCATGTGGTGCTAAGACTGAGACTGCAGAGACAGAGACTACTGCTGAAGCAGAGGCTTCTGATGCAGAAGAGGCAGACGCTGCTGAGGAGAGTTCAGAAGTGGCAGATGCTACTGAAGAAAATTCAGAAGAAGCTGATGCTACTGAAGAGAGCTCAGAAGTAGCTGATGCAGCAGATGAAAATGCAGAAGAAACAGCAGATGATGAAAGCTCAGAAGTGGCTACCGGTGAAGTTATGAGCCACGATGAATATGTTGCAGCTGATCTTGATTCAGAAGTTACAGTTGAGACTTATGTTCAGGCTAAGCAAGGCTGGTGGGAGAACGAAGGCGTTGGTAACGCTACTATCTACACACAGGATGAGGATGGAGCTTACTTCCTTTACAACATGCCTTGCTCACAGGAAGATTACGACAAGCTTGAGAAAGGTACAAAGATCAAGGTTACAGGTTACAAGTCAGAGTGGGAAGGTGAAGTAGAAATCACAGATGCTACTTTTGAAATTGAGGATGGAAACTATGTTGCTGAACCCGAAGATGTAACATCTTTTCTTGCTGATGCTTCACTTATCGATCACCAGAATGAATATGTATCTTTCAAAGATATGGTAGTTGAAGCTTCTAAGGATGCTGATGGAAACGATGTTGCATTCCTTTACAACTATGATGGTTCAGGTTCTCAGGGTGATGACCTTTACTTCAACGTTTCTGCTGATGGCAAGACATATACATTTACTGTTGAGTCTTATCTTTGCGATAAGGATTCTGATGTATACAAGGCTGTTGAGGCACTCAATGTTGGTGATAAGGTAAATATGGAAGGTTTCCTTTACTGGTATCAGGGCGTTAACCCTCACATCACAAGTGTTACAGTTGAATAATTAAATTTCTTTAGGGCGTCATCTTATGATGGCGCCTTTTTTATTATGAGCATCTGTATATTCACCCATTATTATAGTTTTATCATTTTCTTATGAAAAAAATATAGTATCTATTCATCCATAATTGTACCTTCCCCAAACATGTATGTACAATTTATATGGACTGTTCATACACATATATACTTTTTTAATATTGAGGTGAATTATCTTTAGTCTGCGGAAATACATTTACGTTGTCATTCATCCTAATCGCGAACAAATCAAAAAAAGTATGAATAGGACAACTTACGTTTTCATTCAGTATTATAATAATTATATTAATGGATGAATATAGGGATCCTTATAGGTCACCCATTATAACCAGCAACAATTTTCTGGATGAACAATAGAACAATATGATTTACCCACGGCAAATTTTCATAAGAAAGAGAAAAACCAAGGCTCATCTCGCCTTGGTTTTTCTTGAATGCACAATATAAATTCCAATAAGTACCCATGTTAATACCAGTAATTCCAACAATCTCCGTGACTCCACAGGGAGTGGTCCAAGTTCAGCCTTGCCAGCCTTCACAGCGCCGCTCTGGTCAAGGTGATAAAGACTACGTGTGTCAGAGTAAAGATTGTCTATATACGCATCATCAACTTCCTTCTTTCTGCGAACGGATTTGGTGACATTCTCAATAAGTTGGCCTGCAGCGTCGCGAAGTGAGGCTGAGCCGTTAAATACATTTGTAACAAAGGTGTACTGCTGATTCTCAAGAAGCATCTTGGTAGCTTCTATCTTCACATCGTAATATTTTGAATTATCTTCCCCTGATCTTGAGAGATAGTCCTGGTATTCTGCAGAATTCTGAGCCTTAGAAGTCACAGGAACATAACCTTCCGTCTCCGCATAGGCGATTTGAACCTCATTTGTGAGCATATACTGCGCAAAAAGCCAGGAAGCAAGCACCTCCTGAGGATCCTTCTTATTAAAAATGCAGATTGAAGGACCCTGTGAAATCATGGCAATATTAGCTTTTCCATCCGCGCCCACAAACTGCGGTACTGGATAAACCACCGTCTCAAAATCAACAATCTTATCCGCTGCTATGTCTGAAAGGGGTGCATTAGTGCCCATCCAGGTAGAGCCTGCAGTAGAATCCACAGCAAAAATGCACTGTCCTGCATTTAGGAAATTAGCAGGATATCCGGAAATCTTGAAAGTTGAAAACGCACCGGTTTTAGCATGCCCCGCGATGGTCTTAAGATCCTGCCTGGTTACATCATTAAACAGAAGGATATTCCCCAGGGAATCTGAGTAATCTGCGCCTTGCTGCCTTAACATCTGAATCATCATATTGTCAGTTGATTTGTAGATAAAAGGAATCAGGACCTTCTGCCCGTTTAGCTTAAATGTCCCATCCTCATTCTTCGCCATTGCAGCCTCAGAGACCTCCCATATAAAATCCCAGGTCAAAACCTCAGGCATCTCAAACCCCAGCTTCTCTACAAAATCCTTATTAACATAGCAGCCTTCTGTGGAACGCATGTAGGGAACAGCATAATGATTCTCACCAATCATACACTCTGACAGGAATTCAGGTATTATCTCTTCCTTCGTGGGTGCCTCATACTTAAGCGCTGATCCGCCAAGCCCGTATTTATCATCCATGAAAAGATCATCAAGCGGCACAACCGTATTAGCCCCTGTCAGATATGTCGCAATATGATCCGGATAAGTTATACAAACATTTGGCGTGGTATCTGTAGAAATATTTGTAATTACGTCGTTATATATCTTGCCATAATCAGTGTATAATCTGATGTTTACGTCAATATTCGGGTAAAGCTTCTCAAAGTCGCTAATCGCTTTTTCGTAGATTTTTGTCTGGGTTTTATTTGTATCATTCTTCGCCCAGAAGGTTATTTCGTATTTAGCGGATTCATCAAACTGCCCGGGTATGTCAAAGCCTCGCTCTTCCTTACTCCCATGGCATCCGGTAAGTGATAGGGAGCTACAGACAAGAGTTAAAGCCACTCCAATTGCCATGAGTCTTTTCCGTACCCTCTCATCTCTTATCTTACCTTTAGGTAATTCTCTATCTATATAACTACCTTTGAATAATCCTTTATCTCTGTCAGCACACTTGGATAATCCTTTATCTTTTTCTCTGTCACTACCTTGAGATACAACAATATCTTTATTTCCAGTCATCTGCCATTTTATGTCGCTATCCTTGCCTCTTGTCCATCCTTTATCTCTATGCACTCTTGCATCTTTTTTCCTACATAAAGACCCCGCAAATAAATTCACAATCATCCCTTGGTGCCTCCTCTTGCAACACCGGCCATTATCTTTTTTCTGAAAATAAGGAACAATGCCATAAGCGGCACTGAAATTGCCACAACAGCAGCCATCATGGCAGGAATATTTTCACGACCGAATCCGTTTTCACGAATCTCCTGTATTCCGTTTGATACCAGAAAATAGCTCTCATCATCAGTAATAAGGCGCGGCCAGACGTATGAATTCCAGCACTCGATAACCTTCAAGATTATGATAGTTATAATTGTCGGCTTTGCGATAGGAATCATGACGCGGCGCAGATACCTCATATCACTTGTTCCATCAACCTTTGCAGCCTTGTAGAGTTCATCGGGAATCTGCTCAAAATTCTCTTTTAATAGATAAATATAAAAAACCGAAATCACGGACGGAAGCACGAGACCGGGGAATGAATTACGAAGTCCCAGATCAGTAATTGTCACGTAATTGGTGATGATAACGAGCTCATTAGGAATCATCATCAGTGATAAAAAGAGTGCAAACACAATGTTCTTTCCGGGAAACTCCAGTCGTGAAAAAGCAAAGGCGGAAAGCACAACAATCACGAGCATTATCGCCGTTGTAATCACCGTGAAAATAAATGTATTGATAAGGTATCTTCCTAACGAAACCTCTGTAAAAGCACTGACGTAATTTTGTAGTGTAGGTGAGGTTATTATGAGTCTTGGGACATACTCACTGTTGTAGGAGCTGTAACTTTTGAAGGATGTAATTATCATCCAGTAAAAAGGAAAAAGCACTATCAGGGCCCAAAATGTAAGGAAAAGATAACGCGCCGCTCCCCTGACTATTTTTATGGACTTATCCCTTTTTTCTATTTTTTCCAAGTCTTTAGTATCTGACATTTTATACTCCATTTTCAAAAATATGCATAATTCTTTTTATATTCCCACTGTCTATTTTTCGCATATCATTCATCAATTGTTTACTGGTAATAACCTTTCATTCATCAATTGTTTACTGGTAATAACCTTTCATTCAGCAATTGTTTACTGGTAATAACCTTTCATTCAGGAACCGTTTACTGATAATAAACTTTCATTCAGCCATAGTCTGCTGATAATATTTTCTATTCAGTAATGGTTTATTGATAATATACCGTCTTCTCGCTGACCAAAAGATTTATCACTGTAATCGTGAAAACAATTGCAAACAGTATGATAGCTGCTGCCGACGCGTATGACGGATACCCGCCGCTGTTTCCGTAAAGCATGTCGTAGATGTAACCAACAATGGTATTCATACCGGCTGCATTCAAGTCCGTTCCGAAAAGGGCAACCTCGTCACTGTATGCCTTGAAAGCGCCAATGAAGCCTGTAATTGCCAGATAAAAAATCATGGGAGAAATCATAGGCAATGTAATCTTAAAGAAAACACGCCATTTTGGAGTTGCATCAATCTGCGCCGCCTTGTAATAAATCGGATCAACTGACGCAAGATTACTTGTCAAAATAAGAATCTTAAAGGGAAGCACCACCCAGATAGTGTAAAAGCACATTACAAACATTTTCGCAGGGTAAGGACCATCAATGAAATCAATGCTCTCACCACCAAAAAGATTTATCAGTACATTTACCATTCCGTCTGTGTATGCGGTTTTCTGAAAAAGAATCATGAAAACCAGTCCGACAGCCAGAGTATTTGTTACGTATGGCAGGAAAAAAATCGTCTGAAAAAGCTCCCTGAGCTTAGTGATAGAACTTAGGGCAAGTGAAATTATAAGCGCAATTCCCGTCGACAGTGGCACTGTAATAAGAACTATTATGAAGGTATTTTTCAGAGCCTGTATAAAATACGGATCATGCAGCACATAAGAATAGTTATAGCTACCAAGTCCAAAGTAGCTCTGAGAAGCAAAGTTATACCCCTCTTCAAATGAATATATGAAAACGTCTATCATGGGATAGACCAGGAAAATCCCCAGGAAAATAATTGCCGGCAGTAAACACAGCCAAGCGGTCAAAGTTTGTTTTTTATTAGTCATGGCTCCCCAACCCAAATCATTTATTTTGTATAGATGTCTGTTATTTACAAAACCTCTTCCGTCTCTGCATCAAACACATGCACCTTGGAAGGCTTCAGTTTAAAGCAAACCTCACCACCTATGAATTGTGGCCTTGATTCCGAAGGAACAATTGCCCTGATGACAGTTCCTTCAAAAGCCTCGTGGGTACAGATAATGCTGGTGTCACGCCCCATGACTTCCATTTTCATAAAATCGCAGTGAAGGATATCCTTCAAATCTGTATCCGATACGGCAACGAATCCCTCAGGTCTCACAGCCACGTAGACATCTCTTGCTACTGTTTTTTCATTTTCTTTATTCTGTATACGGATGCTATTTTCTTTCTTTTGTACCCGGTCGATATTTTCTTCCTTTTGTACCCGATTGTCATTTGCCCCATTCGCAGCGGTGGCATTCACATCCATCACACGATCTTTTCCTATGAAAAGTCCCCCATCACGGATCTGCCCCTTAAATACATTTATCTGAGGAGTTCCAAGGAATTTTGCAACGAAAAGATTCTGCGGATGATCATAAACCTCCTGAGGTGCACCATGCTGCATTATGCGGCCTTCCTTCATCACAACGATTGAGTCACAGATACTCATCGCCTCTTCCTGATCGTGCGTTACGAAAAGTGTAGTAATTCCTGTCTCAAGCTGAATGCGCTTCAGCTCTTCTCTGGTTTGCAGGCGAAGTCTGGCATCAAGATTTGAAAGTGGCTCATCAAGAAGAAGTACACGGGGCTTTTTTACAAGTGCTCTTGCTATAGCAACTCGCTGCTGCTGACCACCTGACATTTCTCCGGGTTTTCTGTCAAGAAGACCCTCGATTTGTACAAGCTTTGCAGTCTCAAGGACTTTGACTTCCATCTGATCTTTTGTGAGCTTATCCTTTCCGCGCAGATTTTCAAGAGGAAAGCGGATATTTTCCATTACGTTCAGGTGCGGATAAAGCGCATAATTCTGGAAAACAAGTCCAACTCCGCGATTTTCAGGAGGAAGATTTGTTACATCATCATCTCCGAAAAATATTTTTCCGGATGTAGGCTTTTCAAGTCCGCTGATAAGATTAAGAACGGTACTTTTTCCACACCCGGAAGGGCCCAGAAGCCCTATCAGCTTTCCGTCAGTTATTTCATGCGAAAAGCTGTTTACGGCTATGACATCTTCCTTCATTTTTTTATCTCTGTTTGGGAATTTCTTTGTAAGATTCTCTAAAACTATTTTCATACTCCCCTTAATCCTCGCCAAATTCTATATGTCTGAATCCCGCAGCGTAGTATTGCTTTAAGAAGCTATCGCTGTCGCGGTTCATTATAAGCTCCTCCGGAAAATGTATTTCCTCCAGCATTTCGATTGCTGTAGGAAATCTTCCTATATCTGTTGCAATATGAGCATCAGTATTTACGCAGATCGAAGTCCCCAGCTCCGCGCATCTTACTGCAATCTCCTTGCATCTTTCAGCAATGTCTCCGCTCCATATTACACTGTGCTCATTTATTTCTATTGGTTTATTCAGTTCCTTCGCCCTAAGGAGGACCTCATCGGTCTCGAAAGGAATTCCTGCTCTTCCTATATGTCCAAGCATCAGTATTCTTGGATCCTCAAGAACTGTAATATACATCTGTGTAGCTTGTGCTTTGGTTATTCCCTGAAGTCCCCATTTTCCGTGAACACTGGCTATTATGAAATCAAGTTTCTCAGTGGTCCTCGAGAACAAATCCTTATCGTCCTTGTATGGATCACCTACTATTGATCTTTTTATTGGAAGTCCCATTCCAAACAGGTATCCGTCGGGATTTACTATATCTACTTCGCAACCTCTAAGCAACTTAACTCCATGCCAGGTTCTCTTCCAGCATCCCTGATTGGTAAAGAACTGATATGAGCGTAGATCTTCATCCTCAGCAATTACCATTGAGCTGAAGTGGTCGGTGCTTGCAAGAAGCTCAAGCCCAATTTCCTCAGCTTCCCGTACATTTTCCTCTATTGTTGAATATGCATGCGCAGAGTAAAGCGTATGTGTATGCAGATCACATTTGATACTTAGCATATAGCCCCCTTGGATTGGATATTCAAATTATTGCTGATACATTGTTTTAGTAATAACCAGCAAATTGAATTGCTGTTTTTTCTACTACATGATAGCAGATTTTTGAGAATTTACCATAGATTCCTGTTTTTCCTCATGAAAACGGAAATCTATAGTTTTGAGGTATAGAGAACTTATTGTTTCTTTGCTCTGCGGTATTATAGTTCCGGTTTGTGCCAGGGAGGTTCGCGAACAATTCTATATTACTTCCTCCGCGGTATTATAGTTCCGGTTTATGCCAGGGAGGTTCGCGAACAATTCTATATTACTTCCTCTGCGGGATTATAGTTCCGGTTTGTGCCAGGGAGGTTCGCGAACAATTCTATATTACTTCCTCTGCGGGATTATAGTTCCGGTTTGTGCCAGGGAGATTCGCGAACAATTCAGTCTATCCTTGCCATTTTGATAATTCTGGGCTAACTGAAAAATACCTCTTACGTCAACGCTTTCTTTTTTATTAACTTTGACGTATGACAAAAAGTTAATTTCCAATCGTACATAGGGCATTTCAGTCAATCCTATCTTCAAAATGCTTTTTGGGCTACCATAAAAAACAGCCCTTACACCAATCTCTTAATTTGTTCGCGAATTGACTAATTTCTCTCAATTAGGTATTTCCCGCGTATTAGCACTTTTCAGTCTATATCCCCTAATAATTTGTTATTGCTTTACCACCCTAAAATACCGTTACACCTTTTCACTAATTTGTTCGCGAATTGACTGAATTCATTTCTATAGCAAGCTCCCGCAGTCCAAATGGCATCAGTCAATTTCCGCCATCTAACCCCCATTGGGCTACGGGCTCAAAATCACTTACGTCAATCTAGCTTAATATAACCATATCGGGCTACCCTACAAAAACTCGCTTGCATCGATCTGCTTTATTATTACTAAATCCGAATAACCATCTACAACTCACTCACTTAATAGCTACCCTATCATGAGCAAATCCAGCTATAGGGCACTACTTGGAATAACAACCATCTATCAGTGCCTGCTTATCATTGGTAATTAAATGCAAGAAGCATAAGAAATGCCTGCCCCTCATGAAAAACTCAAGAGTGACAGGCAGCTATTTAGTCTGATCAAGGAAAACCCTTAAGAGACAGGCACAAATTTAAATCTCAATCAACTCCGCACTGTTAAATCCCACAGCGTACTTACCGATTCCAACTCTGTCGCGGACATTCACTTCAAAATCGATCTCGGAATTAGCGCGAAGATATACTTTGTCAAAACCAACAAGCTCAAGATAATCATGCTGCTCGTCAGGAAGACGATAAACCTGAATAATCTCAGCGCCATCCACATCTGATTTATTGGTCAGCTTACCCTTAACAGCATGTCTTCCGGTGTTGTAGGAAGGATTTGAAATCTCGAAGTCTGAATAGGTGATTCCATATCCGAAGGGGAACTGTACAGGTATCTTCTCCTTATAAATGTGGCGATAACCAATATGGAAGCCTTCGCGATAATGTACCAGCTTCTCATCTCCGAAATCACCAACACTGATTGCTGATGAATCCTCAGCCTTACAATAGAAGGTTTCCGGAAGATGGCCGCAGGGATTGATGTCACCAAGGATTACCTCTGCAAGGGCATTTCCACCCTCCATGCCGTTATAATACATCCAGACAAGAGCCTTGCACTTATCAAGCCATCTTGTCATGTCTACAGCTCCGCCACCGACCATAGCAACTATTGTATCAGGACGCTTCTCTAAAAGTGCCTCAAGAAGCTCGTTCTGTTCATAAGGAAGATCAAGATTTTTACGGTCTATTCCTTCAGAATCAATATCGTGATTAAGGCCGCCTACAAAGATAATATGGTCGTATTCCTCACAGGCTGCAAGAGCCTCCTCACGCAGATGCTTCCTGTATTCTGCAAGATTCTTCCAGGTAGCTGAGCCATCAGCATTTCTGTTGACATTAGCATTTCCGTCTTCACAACTATTGCCAACAGCACTTCCGTCTTCACAGCTGTTGCCATCAACACTTGCGTCTACGGAACAATCTGCACTTCCGCTTCCGTCTACATCCTCCGCGGTTTTTCCGCCACCATCCTCAAGGCTTAACGCCTGCCAGTTAGTTCCGTTAGGAGTGGAATTCTCAACGATTGTGCTTGCATAGCCACGCAGATAGTCGATTTCTGCAGAGCCTCCAAGGCGTGACTTTAATCCCATGAGAGGAGAAATCTCATAAAGGGCCTTGATTTCCGCACTTCCTCCACCATTTGAATGAATTCTGTTTGCATTCTCACCGATAACAAGAATTCGTTTATTCTTAATATTGTAGCGTGTAAGAGGCAGAGTATTGTCCTCGTTTTTAAGTAAAACAACGCTGCCACGGGCGATATCCAGACAGTCCTGTCTTGCTGCAAAGGAGTTATAGGATGCATCTTTTCTTATCATCACATCCTCATCCAGCATGTTAAGACGAAGCATAAGGATAAGTATGTGAATAACCTTCTTATCAATCAAAGCTTCATCGATTTCACCGCTAAGGATTTTCTCCTTTAAAGGATCCGCGAATTTGTAATTATCAAAATCGTCCGTCACAGACATTTCACAGTCAATTTCTGCCTCGGCAGCAGCTACTGTATCATGAACAGCGCCCCAGTCTGAAACCACAAAGCCTTCGTATCCCCACTCTTTTCTGAGAATATCGTTGAGCAGATACTTGCTCTGGCTGCAGTATTCGCCGTTCAACTTATTGTAGGCAACCATTATGCTGTATGGATTTGCATTGTCGATGACATCCTTGAAAACCTGAAGATATAAATCGCGAAGAACTTCATCATCAATCTCTTCATCCACTTCAAGTCTCATAGTTTCCTGATGATTAAGGGCAAAGTGCTTAAGGCACACTGCCACATCCCAGCTCTGAACGCCCTTTACATACTCCGTTGCAAGTTCAGAAGTCAGATAGGGATCTTCGCTGAAATATTCAAAGTTTCTTCCGCAGAGAGGTGATCTCTTTAGGTTCATACCGGGAGCAAGGATGACATCCTTTCTTCGGCCTCTTGCCTCGCTTCCAAGAACGCTACCGGTTCTGGCTGCGAGATTTCTGTTCCAGGTTGCTGCCACTGCACTGTTGCAGGGAAGATAGGTCACGTAGTCATCCGTGTTGCCCACAGGTATCCACTCAGTGGGATGGAACTCGGCACGCACTCCCATGGGGCCATCAGACATAACAAGTGGCGGTATTCCCATGTGAGGAACGCCCTTTGTCTTGAAAAGTTCATTGCCGTGAATCATGCCAAGCTTTTCATCGAGTGTGAGCGCTTCAAGTATTTCTTCTGCGCGGTATTTTAGTGTTTGTAT
This sequence comes from Butyrivibrio sp. AC2005, assembly GCF_000424145.1. Classification (GTDB taxonomy): domain Bacteria; phylum Bacillota; class Clostridia; order Lachnospirales; family Lachnospiraceae; genus Butyrivibrio. The sequence goes on along the minus strand of NZ_KE384140.1, from coordinate 66,025 downwards.
TGATCCTTCCATGTTTTGCCCTCATTTCGGTCTTTTGATTATGTGTACATCCTTCGCAGCGATTCTGTGCATTCCGGAGGCAAGCTCGATGCCGCTTATAAGCTCTGTGCCGTCCTCATGAAGTTCATAGATTCCTTCGCTGTCACCGTGGTTTAAGACGTAAAGGATTTTTTCCTCATCATTCTCTCTGCTGGTGACCTCAACCTCGCTGGATGTGAAGGTGAGCGGGTGAACTCCTGCTTTTGTAAGGACATCTGTTAAAAATACTGCCCTGAAGTCCTCATCCGTCTCCGTAGCAACGTAGTAGGCTCTTCCGCCTCCCAGCTTCCGTGAAGTAATTACCGGCATTCCCTGATAGAAGTCCTCAAGATAACCGTAATCATCAAGCATTTTTGCGCCTTCAAGATGTATCAGATCGCACATTTTTCTTGCGAAGTATCTCTGTCCGTGATAGCTGAAATGGTTGTGCTTTTCAGGAGGAAAAGCGTCCGTCTCCTCAACCCAGATTCCTAGGATATCGCGAAGCTTTCCAGGATATCCGCCTGTTATAACAAGATCGCTCTCCTGAACATAACCGCTGAACACACCTGTCACAAAGCTTCCGCCGCCCTCAATAAAGGAACGGATCCTCTGATCAAGGTCATCCTTAACCATGTAAAGAAGCGGTGCAATGACAACTTTATATTTTCCAAGATCGGAATCCTGTGAAATTATATCCACATTTACGTTGAGCTTACGCAGGGACTCGTAGTACTGGGTAATTGTTTCCTTGTAGTTCATGTCGTTGGTCGGACCTGCGGAAAGCTCTGTAGCCCACCAGTTGTCCCAGTCAAACATCACTGCTACGTCAGACTTTGTTTCCATTCCAATCGAGCTTTTTCCAATTTCCCAAAGCTCTTTTCCAAGCTCCGTAACCTCACGGAAAACTCTGGTATTACCTGTTCCGACGTGATCAATAACAGCTCCGTGGTACTTTTCACAAGCACCTATGCTCCTTCTCAGCTGGAAAAAGAGCACGCTGTCAGCACCGTGTGCCATGGCCTGATAGCTCCAAAGCCTCATAACTCCAGGCCTCTTAAGTGAGTTATATGGCTGCCAGTTTGTAACACTTGGCGTCTGCTCCATAAGTGCAAAGGGTGCACCGTCACCGACACCTCGCATGAGGTCGTGGCTCATGGCGATTCTTGCAGGTGAATCCGAAGGCTGCGGATAATTATCCCAGGATACGAAATCCATTTCCTTTGCCCACTTGCGGTAATCGAGAGGTTTGAAAAATGCCATGAGGTTAGTTGTCACATTTGCCTCGGGAATTATCCTTTTTATCTCATCTCTCTCAAGGCAATAGCAGGACAGGATCGCCTCGGAATTAAATCTCCTGTAATCGATGGAGATTCCCTGAAAATCTGTATGAAGTCTTCCGCCCCACACGCTCTCCTCTGAAAGCGCATTAGGTAGAACTATCTCATCAAAATCGTAGAAGGTATGGCCCCAGAATGAGGTGTTCCACGCCTTGTTTACTTCATCTATTGTTTTGTATCTGTCCTTGACCCATTCTCTGAAGGCCTGCTCGCACTTTTCACAGTAACACTCTCCACCGAACTCGTTGGAGATATGCCAGGCGAGGATGTTCTCCTGATGCTTGTAGTGCTCGGCAAGTCTTGCTGCGAGTCTTCCTGCATACATGCGGTAGGTTGGGCTCGACGGACAAGAGTTGTGTCGTCCGCCAAACTTTCTTTTTCTTCCCTCAAAATCCGTGCGCAGAATATCCGGGTAGCGCTTTGCCATCCAGGCAGGATGTGCACCGGTTGATGTTGCCATGATTATGTTCATGCCGTTTTCCGTGACGAGCTTTACAATTTTATCAAGCTTTTCGAAGTTGTACTCGTCCTCAGAGGGCTGAAGGGATGCCCATGAAAAAACGTTAAGCGTGACAGTGTCGATGCCTGCCTGCTTGAACAGTTTCATGTCCTCCTCCCAGATGTCCTCCGGCCATTGTTCAGGATTGTAGTCGCCCCCGTAGGGTACTTTTTTCAAATTGTCATTCCAGCTCATTTCGCCTCCTTTGCTCCCCTCATCCGTCAGCTACGCTGACACCTTCCCCCTCAGGGGGAAGGCTTTATGTGCGGTTTCATCTTCGCTGTCTTTAATTATGGTTTCTTCTTTGCTGTCTTTAGTTGTGGTTTCTTCTTTGCTGTCTTTAATTATGGTTTCTTCTTTGCTGTCTTTAGTTGTGGTTTCTTCTTTGCTGTATTTAGTTGTGGTTTCTTCTTTGCTGTATTTAGTTGTGGTTTCTTCTTTGCTGTATTTAGTTGTGGTTTCTTCTTTGCTGTATTTAATTGTGGTTAGTATCTTTATTCTGTCTGCGGAATTCTGCGGGTGTCATTCCGGCATGCTTGCGGAACTTTTTACTGAAATAGTCCACGTCGTTATAGCCCACAAGCTGTGCAACCTCGTACACCTTGTACTTACCCTCGGACAAGAATTCCTTGGCCTTGCCGATGCGGCATTCGTTTAGGTAGTAGTTGTAGCCGGTGCCCGTGGTCCTGGTGAAAAGTCGCCCCAGATATCCGCTGTTATATCCAAATCTTGAAGCCAGATCTTCAAGAGTCAGTGGCTGCGCGTAATTTCTGTCTGTATAGGAAATGATGTCGTCAATTATGTTCTCCGAAGCAGTGTGCTCATGCAATTTTCCGAGCGCCTTGTCCAGAGTCTCGACCATGTATTGCAGGATTTCATGGAGGTAAAAACGCCCCTCTATGAACTCGATTATCCCTGCATGTGTGTCAAAAATCTCAGAAATCATCGGGTACTGCTTCGTCAGTCTGTCCTTTATTCCAAGGAGAATCTCCGTGGCACAGAGGCAGGCATCCGAGTTATCCGCGATGTTTTCCTTTATATAATCGTACAATTCCTCGGTGGAATTTATCATGGCTGTTCGGTTTCCGGAGATCAGAGCATCCAGAATATCTTCTGTGATTCGGCGCTGCGTCTCTTTGATGTCCGTGCTGCCTGAATTATTTCCGGAACCTCCGGATCCCGATTCTTTTTTATTTCCGGAACTTCCAGGGCTCGAATCAATTTCTTTTCCGGTTCTATCTGAATTTGATGAATTATCTTTTTCTTCACCGGAAGAAATATCTTTACTCCCTTTATCTGTGCCAAACGAGTCTTTGTATCTGTCATTTCCAGCGCCGTAGGAATCTCCTACGCACTCATTTTTCGCTCTTACAAAGTGCTCGCCCTCGTCGCAGAAAAACCTTCTGCCTGCAAGTTTTTTGGCGGACTCGTAAGAATCCTCTATATTAACCGGTGAATCCACCGCAGTCCCGATTGCTATGAAAAATTCATCAAGCGGGCTGTCTGATTCTATCGGCGATTTTTCATAATGTGATATAAAATCCTCGAAGCGCGAAACCGCTGCCTTCCCCTTTAAAAGAATGCAGTCGTAGCCTTCGACGTTTAAAATTTCCAAGCTGTTTTCATCAAGAAAAGTCGAGAGCAAATCTGTAAGTTTATAATCCTTTTGGCTCTCCTTTTTTAATCCAGACTGATAGGTCTCGTGGATCACCACCTGATACAAAGGTGCCAGAAGGTGCATCGAATCAAGCTCTTCCTTGATGTCCTCAGTCAGAGTGATGTTTTCAGCTCCATCTTTTTCAAAATATGTACCAAGTAATAGTTCGCTCGTCACCACGCTCTTGGCCTTGTTTCGCATCTGACCGGAGCGGCGACCTTCCTTGGCGTTTTTGTCGATTTCTTCTTTTATCTTCTTAACCGTATCGTAGAGCTCATCCTCGTCGATGGGCTTTGTGATATAGTTGGTTACTCTGTTTCTGATTGCGTCCTGGGCATAGGAAAAATCGGAATACCCCGATAATATAATGAAGTACCCGTCATAACCTTCGGTCCTGGCCTTTTTTATTACATCTATTCCGTGTATCTTGGGCATCTGCATGTCCATCACTACAAGTGTGGGTTTAAGCTTTTTTATTGCTGAGAGGGCTTCCTCGCCGTTTGATGCTGTGCCTGCGATTTCAAAACCAAGCTCGTCCCAGTCTATTATCAGCTTTATGCCTTCTCTGATATTTTCTTCGTCATCCGCAATTAGTACGGTTTGCATGCAGAGCTCCTTCCGATTAGTTTCCAGTCTGCTAATTAACATTCTATCACAATGGATGCTGTTTATTCGTTAAATATGTATAAAAATCCCCTCATCCGGCACTTCGTGCCACCTTCCCCCCAAGGGGAAGGCTTTAAATGAAAAAGCTGCGACCAACTAAGCCGCAGCTTTTCCTACAACTAAACACCAAAATTAGGAGGTGGGTTTAACAATTTTATTCTGCAAGAGCTGCCTTCTCTGCATCAGCGCGAAGCTTAGCCTCGTTCTCCTGGAAAGCAATGCACTCGTCGTAGCCATACTCCTCAGCCTGCTGGATCATGTCAGCAACAATCTTGTCGAACTCTTCATCAGACTCAGCATAGATAGCCTTCCATGAGTTGTCCTTTACGCAGGTTGAAACCTGATCCCAAACTACCTGGAGCTCATCTGAATGAACGCCGCCTGTGTACATTGTGCCGGGTGCAAGGATGTAATCCTGCTTATCAAGATATCCGTCAGGTGTGTTAGCGCCTGCGAACTCTCTCCACTTTTTCTCAATGTCAGAGCCTGCCTCTGTAGAGTAGCTAGCCCAATTACGATAGTTGAAGGTCTCACCGTTGCTGTCAGGGTTAGGAGCATCAAGTGCCCATGTAGAGTTGTTCATCTTGAATGAACCGTCATCATAGGTTCCGTCATAACCGTTGCCCATCTCTGTTGAGATGTCTGTCTTGCATGCAAGACCTGTCTCTGTAAAGCATGTGTTGCCATTTTCATCATAGTACCAGCATACGTCCTTAGGACCATACTCAGAAATCATGCGTCCCTCGGGAGTTGAAAGCCAGTTGATGATAGCCATGCAAAGCTCAGGATACTCTGTGTTTGCACCGATTGACCAGATTCTGTTTCCGCCGTAAATGTTAAGACCATATCTGATAGGTGTAGCATCTGTGGGCTTTACAGGGAACATTCCCTTGCCGTCAGCGAGGTGATCAGGTGTATTGTAAAGAGCGGAACCCATGAAGTTGAATACATTTAAGAAAGCTGTTCCGTTCTGATAGTCTTCCTGCATACCATTGAAGCCCTGTGTCTGTGAGTCGGGATCAAGAAGGCCTTTCTGGTAAAGTGTGTTATAGAACTTAAGAGTTGTAAGGTAAGGACCATTTTCCTCAAGTACAGGATGGAAGGTCTGGGTTGAAGAATCATAAAGTCCAAGACCGAACTCATCATAGCCATAGTAAGCTGTTGCTGTTGACTTTACGAACATAACCATGTCGCCGTCCCAGTCATTGAAAAGTGATACGCCATAAGTCGGATTGCCGTTATCATCTGTGGGGCAGGCTTCCTTCATCTGTGCAAGAACATCTACAAGTCCATCGAGATCCTTGATTTCAGGTGAACCGATCTGGTCGTAAAGGTCATAACGAAGATCCCATGTATACATGAAAGATCCGGGATCCTTTGCTGATCTTGTTACATCAAAACCAAATCCGTAAAGCTTTCCATCAGATGAAATGCCCTTATTTTTCTCAAGTGCAGGTCCCATGTTTGCCTGGATGTAAGGACCATATTCCTTAATAAGGTCATCCTCTTCCCAGTCAAAGAGCATTCCCTTATCAACTGCCTGCTGATACTGATCGCCATCACTACCCCAGATTACAAGGTCACCGAGGTTTCCTGACTCCATACGTGTGTCATAGACACCGTCATTTTCAGGGATGATGTTGAGCTTAACATTGAACTTATCAAGCATAACTTTTGCAAACCAGCCTGTCTGCTCGCCTGAGTAGTTAGCAAGCTGATCATAAACATCAAGTGTTACTGTCTCTGAAGGGATGATGTCAGATAAATCTCCCTCGAGTTCTCCTGATGTCTCGCCTGCGTCTGCGCTGTCTGCGCTGTCTGCATCATTTGATTCTGTCTCAGAATCTGTGCTTTCTGCATCGTCTGAAGCATCCTCTGCTTCGCCTTCTGCATCTCCTGCTTCATCTGCTGTGTCATCAGCATCCTCTGCGTCAGCTGAATCTGCACCTGCATCTGTTGTTCCTGCAGGGTTACTTGTTCCGCATGCCGCCATGGAAAAAGCCATAGTGGATGCAAGTAAGATTGATAATACCTTCTTTTTCATACTTTCCTCCTTTATACCCATATGGGTGAGTTAACCTTTTACTGCACCGATCATGATTCCCTTTTCAAAGTATCTCTGCATGAAAGGGTAAACCATGAGAATCGGTATGATTGTTACCATTGCTATTGTGTATTTAATAACTTTTCCGTTAAGCGCTGAGTCGAGAACGCTCTTACTGATTCCGGAAGTACTGCCGGCGCTCATGAGTGCTGACAGGTTACTTGTTGTATTAAGGTAGATGTAAAGTCTGTGCTGTAATGTGTAAAGCTTAGGCGCAGACTGCATCAGGATCAGTGAATCCTGGAAGGAATTCCAGTGTCCAACCGCACCGAAAATTGCGATGGTTGCAAGAATCGGCTTTGAAAGCGGAAGAATTATTGTACCGAAAATCGTAAGATGTGATGCTCCGTCAAGGGATGCACTCTCCTCAAGCTCTCCGGGGATTGCTGACTCAATATAGGTCTTAACCAGGATGATGTTGTAGGGTGCCACAATTCCCGGGATAATATATGCCCAGAAAGAATTGGTCAGACCAAGCATTGCCATATTCAGGTACCAGGGAATAATTCCTGCGTTGAAGTACATTGTGATCACAAGGAATCTGTACCAGAAGCTTCTTCCCCACATCTCTTTTTTCGTAACAAGATAACCAACGAAGGCTGATGCAAGAACCATGAAAAGTGTTCCCATTATAGTTCTCGCAAGGGTTATTCCGAATGCTCCAAAGAGGTCGTTTACCTGAAGAAGTCTTATATAGTTTTCAAAATGTATTCCCCTCGGAACGAAGTTGATAAGTCCTTTTCTTACAAGCTCGTTATCACTTATCGTGTTTATGAAAAGATAGTAAAACGGGAAAATACATATTATTGTAAAAATCGCAAATACTGTATAGTTGACGATGTTAAAGATTATGTCTCCAGGTGTCTTTTTCATCATCCTGCTGCGTCTTTTTTCATACTCTCTCTCGGCCCTGGCCTCGAGTCTTGCCGCACTTGCCATGCTACTCATTCTCACTCCTTTTCCCCTCATCCGACACTTCGGAAGGCATGAAGGATTTATTCTTAAACTATGGTCTCACCGCGGAGCACCTTACTGATTGTGTTAGCTACATACAAAAGCGTTACGCTTATTACTGATTTCAGCATTCCGACTACAGTTGAAAGCGGAATAGCTCCTTTTACGATACCCATCTTGTAAACGTAAAGATCAAGAACCATGATCTGTGTTGTGTTTGATGAGTTTTCAAAAACCAGGTACTGATCCATTCCGTTGGACAGGATTCCTGCCACAGCCATCAGGAGCAGAACATAGAAGGTAGGCATCAAGCCGGGAACAGTTACATGCCACATCTTCTGAAAACGCCCTGCGCCGTCAACTGTTGCAGCCTCGTAAAGCTGCTGGTCAATACCTGAGATACCGGCAATGTAGATAATTGCGCTCCAGCCAAGTCCCTTCCACAGGCCCCACAGAAGCATCTTCAGCCATGTGTTAGAGCCGCTCATAAGGAAGTTTTTACCCTCGGTCCATATGCCAAGGTTGATCATCATTGAACTGATGAATCCGTCTGTTGAAAAGATACAGAAGGCTATTGCAAACACGAGAACCCAGCTTATGAAATTGGGGATTGTCGTAAAGGTCTGTACAAATCTTCTGAATCTGCTGTTTTTAATTTCAGATAAAAAGATCGCGAAGGCCATGGGCATCCAGCTTGTTGCAATTCCAAGTCCGCTCATTGCAAGAGTGTTTTTCATAACGTTTACAATGTCTCTTGTTGTGGACTTGTTTCTAACGAGCTGAGCAAACCACTTGAAGGCCACGAAGTTCGACATGCTGAGCGTATCTCCGGATTTGTAATCGAAGAATGCATATCTCCAGCCCCACAGAGGCAGATAGCAGAACACGAAGGTCAGCACTATGAACGGAAGGAACATCAGGAAAAGTTTGAACCTTGTTTCCATCTCGAACTTTTCATCTTTCTCAGGTCTTCCGACAAGGAAGAGAACTGCGATCGATACGATGACCATAAGCACCAGAAGTATCAGCATAATATAGAAGAAGTTCTGGAACATCGGCTCAACCTTGGAGGGCTTTGTGGTTGCAGCTATCTGAAAATATGCTGACCAGATGCCTCCCATAGAGCAAGCTGAAACCACAGCTCCGACTGTGCTTATGAGGTTTCCTGCAAACTTGCATCTCCTGTTTCCGAGTGACAGGCACGCACCCACCGCACAAGCGATGATGCCGATGCATATTGCCAGGCTGGACAGATTGAGAAGCCTCATTGTTGACTCCAGAACCCAGCCTTTCCTAAAAGCTCTTCCGAAGTTTGATATTAAATTTCCGTAGGAAAATCCTGTTGTAAGAAGCGATGTGCTTCTGTTAATAAGACCGCTTACTCTTGCTACGTTTAATCCCGGAAAAAACAGGATCACAAGAAGCGCAACAGAAATGATTCGATAGGGATAATAGGCGATTCTCGCCACTTTTTCCTTTTTCACTTTTTTATCCTCCCATATAAGAACTTTTTTGTCCTTATAAAAAACACTCGCAGGTGTCTGCCGTTTTTAGCAGTCGTTCCTACGAGTGTCATTTTAGAAGAATATGTGAATTTCAAGTACCCGTTTAATCTGACATAAAATACAGTAATTTTTGTACATGCCAATCAGGAAAAAATTATATTCCTGAACTTACGGGTTGCAGGGCCGGTGCCGTAGTCAACCCTCTGGGTGAGCATAAGGACTGTAGTCCTACTCTCCGGATCATTGCAGAAATATGGTCCGAGCCAACCGTCCCAGCCGTACTCTCCGAGGCCGGCCATGATACCGGACTTGTCAGGATTTTTCATAATACGCATAAGGTTTCCATATGAAAATCCGCCAAGGCACACCCAGCTCTCCATGTCCTTCTGCTGAGCATCCGTAAGCTGAGGACTTGTCATGAAGCGAACCGTTCTCTCTGTGAGGATTTCCTTTCCTTCGAAGGTTCCGCCGTTCATGAGCATTCTTGCAAAGTTGGCATAGTCATCAATTGTTGAAAAAAGTCCGGCGCCGCCTGACTCGAATGCATTCTTTTTACCGTCATCACGGATACCCAAGTTGTTTCCACTGTAGGGTACGGGCTCCTCGCCATAGCAGTTATATGCCATGGCATATCTGTCCATCTTTTCATCAGGTACATAAAAACCGGTGTCCTTCATATTAAGAGGTGTGAAAAGTCTCTCCTGCAGAAATTCACCAAACTTCATTCCTGACGCCTTCTCGATTACAGCACCAAGAATGTCTGCGCTTGTACCGTATCTGAAGTGGTCACCGGGCTGAAAAGCGAGCGGAACTTTTCCAAGACGCTCTGCAAATTCCATGGTACTCATCATATTGTCTGTGGAAAATCTGTCTATCATTTCATTGTAGAGATTACCTGTCTCAATCTCAGCAGGTGAATCTGTAAAAGGATAAACAAGACCTGAAGTCATATCAAGAAGGTCCTTGATAAACATGGGACGGTCCCATCTTACTGGCCTTCTTACGCCTGCCTCAACTATTTCCTGATTGTTGAAGCTCTCGATATATTTCCCTACAGGTTCGTAGGGTTCGATCACGCCATCCTGAATCAGAAGCATAGCTGCTGCCGCTGTGACGGGCTTACTCTGTGAGTAAAGTCTTACAATTGTGTCACGCTTAAAAGGCTTTTTCTCCTCGCGGTTTGCGTAACCTGCTTCGGCGTAGAGTTCTTCCTTACCGTCCTTCAGGACAAGAAGGTTTACGCCAACCAGCTCGTTTTCCTCGATCATTCTGTTCATGCAGTTTTGTAGTAATTGTTTTTTGTCTCTCATGGTGTCTCCTTTTCCCCTCATCCGGCGCTTTGCGCCACCGTCTACGCTCCGCTTCGGTCCGCGCTAAGCCAACGTCCACTGGACGTTGAGCGCCCCCCAGGGGGAAGGCTTTAATTAAGCTGCCCTCAGTTAGGTACATTTATTTCTCCCCCCAAGGGGAAGGCTTTAATCTGGTAGTCGAAGCTCCACACTGGTGCCCTTCCCCTCCTGGGATCTTATTGTTAGTCCGTAGTTTTCACCGTAGTGTAGCTTTATCCTCTGGTGAATATTGTAAAGTCCGATGCTCGCCGCACCTTTTCCGTCCTGGTCATTTCTCTTTTCATCAAGAGATTTATTAAGGGCGATGACCTCTTCCTCGGTCATTCCCTTGCCATCATCATTTATTGTGATAATTAAATTATTGCCATCATTTTTCTTTATTTTGCTCTCGTACTCGGCAACGATGCTGATGTGTCCGTTTTTGTCCATATCCTTAAGTCCGTGGCTTATGGCGTTTTCTACGATGGGCTGAATCAAAAGTGGCAGTATTCTGTATTCGTCCGTGTTCACCTCATCTGAAATATAAAAATTCCAGGCGACTTTTTCGCCGAAGCGAAGCCTCTGAATCTGTAGGTAACTCTCCACATGTTTTAATTCGTCCGAGAGCTTCGAGGTGCTGGTGCCGGTACTCTCAAGGACGTAGTGCATTATCTTGGCAAGATACTTCACGGATGTTGCAACATCCCTGTCCCCACCGCGGATAGCCTGCATTCTTATGGCTTCTAAGGTGTTATATAAAAAGTGAGGATTTATCTGTCCTGAGAGCATCTTGAATTCCATGTTCTGCTGCATGTTCACAAGCTCCTGCTCGCGGATCTTTGCCTCGTAGTATTTCGCCTCGTTGTCCCTTATCTGCTCAGTAGTGAGCTTTAGGTCATTAAAAGTGTCCGAAAGCTCATCGTCTCCGCTAATGCTCTCGATTATGTCGTAATCTCCCGTACTTGCGCGGTGCATGGCTTCTCTTAAGGTATAAACCCTGCTGGTAAAATACCTTGAATAAAGCACTATCGTTATCACAGGCCCAAGGATTGCAAGGATAAGTACCAGCAAGAATCCAAAAAGGATTTCCCTTACTGCCTTATGTGCTCCGTAGTCTCCGACAAGCACGAAAAATCTGCTGTCAACTTTATAGGGTGCAAAGCTTGATACGTAGGTCAGAGCCACTTTTCCGTCAAGCATAATATCCCCGAGATAGTTGTAATTACTTGTGTTCTCTGAAAAAATCTCCGGCATCTCTTTTTCTCTGTCATCATATTCAGATGAGAAAAAGGCAGGTGTACCATCGAGGCAGGCCAGCATATAATTGTCAGTAGTTATCAGTCTGTTCCTTAGGTAGTTGGTGCTGACTGTCGCAACCGCATAGGCCCTGTTATCGGAATTACCCGTGTTAAATCTTCTGACCAAAGTCAGCTCGTAAGCATTCTCGTACTCGTTTAGCGGCACATGTATGCAGGTGTAGGATTCCCAGGCGTCAGGGTCAATCCCCTTATACCACTCATACCTTGAAAAGGGATCGTCAGCCACACCGCTCCCCGCAGCTTTTCCTGCTGCATCCCCATTTTCCTCTACTCCCGTTGTCCCCACATTTATAATGTAGCTTCCCGTGGGAATCTTAGGATTGTTGGTGTAGACATTTATGGTTGAAATCGAAGCGGTTGTCCTTTTCATAGAAGTGATTGTGCGGTTTACCTCGTTAAATTCCCTCTCCTCCACTTCTCCAAAAGTCTCAGAGGAAAACAAATCTCTGTAGGCCTGAACGGAAAGCACAGGCTCCAAGTTAGTGTAAAGGCTGGAAGTCACATCGAAGAGGATGGACTTAACTCTGGTGTTTTCAGCCTTGACCTGCTCCTCGTATCTGCTGTTCATCTGTCTCATAAGAAGGACAGCTGCGATTATACCTATAATTCCGATCGGTATTATCAAAGTCAGCAGCAAGATCAGGTACATCTGCTTGCCGACTCTTCCCCGGCGGCTCATGGTGTCACCTCCGCTGAATTCTCAGCTTGAATATCAGCTGACTCCTTATTTTTCTCAGCAGTTATTTCCGTTTTTTGAACTTCCGTCTGATCTTCGGTAGCTTTGGTTCTTCCTTCTGCTGCTTTTCTCAGGATTTCATATCTCTCCTGTGCATACTGTGTGTTTATATCAATAACCTGATCGAATCCTAATCTTACAAGAGTACTCAGCATGGTTTCCTTAAGACTCTGGAACTCCTCCTCATCCTTTGCGAAAACCATTTTCCAGGAGTAATCAATTATGGTCTGTCTGCACTGCTGCTCTACGGTTTTGATGTAGTCAGGATAATCCTGCATCGCCCAGTCGGAGCCCGGGATTACGGATATCAGTTTTTTTTCATTAAAATACTGTATTGGCGTAAGCGTTGTATTGTAATGTTCCTGCCAGTCCTCGGTGATCCCTACCGCAGTCTTTTCCCTATAGTCGTCCCAACTTTGATAATAAAAATCTATGTTTTCATCATCCTTGTTTTTCTGATCAACAGGTTTAAAATTGAGTCCGGAAACGCCCTCTGTCCAGGTTCCACCGCCAAATTCCTCAGGAACCTCCAGATCCTGCGTCATGTTGATAAAGGCATCAATTCCAAAAGTCGTGAGCTTTGGCCCGTCCTCAGTTTTTTCCCAGGTAAGATTCTCCGGTCCTCTGAAATCACCAGTGGGAGAGCCGCAGCACTCTATTCCTTCATCCGAATAGAGCCAGTCCACGAAGTCCACCATTCTCTGCGGATCCCTGGTGTTTCCTCCGATCATTATGGAAAAGCTCTGTTTTCCGTCAGGGTCATTTCCCCAGCAAATATAGCTGGCATCATCGATCTGCACTGAAGCAAAGCCTTTTCCCTCTGCAAGATGTTCATCCGAGTTGTAGAGGGACTCTCCCATCCAGGGCCAGAAAGAATAGAGCACTGCCCCGTCCTTAAACTTGGAAGCGACTGTCTCGTAATTCTGCATCGGAGATTCAGGATCCACCAATCCAAGCTGGTTTGCTTCATATAAAAAGTGAAGCATTTTAAGGTAAACCGAGTCGGTATTTGCTACGGACTGAATGTCACCATTTTCAGGATTCAGCATGACAAAGCCCTGGGTGTCATAACCATAGAGTGATGCCAGCGCTCCGGCGTTCTGCATCGCATCTCCATCCCAATCCCCGAAAAGGCTAAAGGCATAGACCGGTTTTCCCGAATCACTTGTACCTGCCATTTCCTGCATGGTCTTAAGAGTAGGTAAAAGATCTTCAAGACTTGAAAGCTGTGGATATCCTGCTTTCTTATATAAATCCCATCTTATGGTGGGAGCGTTTGTGGGCTCTGTATTTTCAGAGGGCTCCGTCGTTGGAAAATCCGATATCTCGCTTGGCACCGCCCAGTTCCCCTCCACCTCCGCAAAGGCTGAAGTAGCTGCAATCTGCTCTTTGTACTTGCTGAGATTTTCGCATTTTTCAAGGTAAGGTGTCATATCGAGAACCAGTCCCTCGCGCACAAGTTCGGAAAGTCTGCCGTTATCCACATTTGTCAGGATGATATCCCCGAGTTTTCCCGATGCACGCATGGTCTCAAAGGTCGCGTCGGAGCTTATATCTGTGTTGGTGGAGATTATGTTTATCTGCATGTTGAATTTGTCGCGGACTATTTTTGCAAACCATCCGCGCTGCAGTCCCTGGGTGTTAGCCTGGGTGTCGTATACATCGATTGTCAGGAATTCAGGGTACTTGCGCTCACCCTCTGTGAGATTGTCTGCACGAAAAGGAAGTCTGCACCCGGATAGGATGCAGACTGAAAGAACTAATGAAATTGTGCGAAGGATGCTTTTTCTCATAACCCTCATCCGTCAGCTTCGCTGACACCTTTCTTCGCTCCGCTTCGGTCGGCGCTAAGCCAACGTTCCCCGGACGTTGAGCGCCCCCAGAGGGGGAAGGCTTTAATTCTTTTTATCTTTTCAAAACTTATTATTTACTACTTTATAATTTCTTAAATACCGGAATGGACTCGATCGGTGCGTCAGCGGTAATTGTGGTTCCGCCGTTGTAGGATCTTCCGTTTCTAATATCTTCCCACTTTCCTGCAGGGAGGTAAACCTCTCTCTCAAACTTGTTGAGTTCCAGAATCGGTGCTACCAGATACTTGTCACCAAACATGTACTCATCGTAGATTTCCCAAGCCTTCTTGTCCTCAGGGAATTCATAGAAGAGTGTACGTATGATAGGTGATCCGTTTTCACTGGTCTCCTTGAAAAGTTCCTTGATGTAAGGCTTAAGCTCATGGCGGAGGTTAAGCTGATCCTTCATGATCTTGAAGTTGTCCTCACCGTAGCTCCAAAGCTCGTTGTCCTGACCTGTGTGAAGGTATCCGCCCCCGAAGCTTCTGTTGTCAAGCGGCGGGATATCGTAAGGGCCTCTGTCTCCGTGGATTCTGAGGATGGGTGAAAATACCGCAAACTCATACCATCTGATAAGGAGCTGTCTGAAATCGGGATCATTTACATCATCTGTCATGAATCCGCCGATGTCTGTTGTCCACCAGGATATTCCTGCAAGTCCCATGTTGAGTCCTGCTGCCACCTGATCTCTTAATGCCTCAAAGGTACTGGGTACATCACCTGACCATACGACATTTCCGTACTTCTGGCTTCCTGCCCATGCGGAACGAAGAAGGCTTACAACCGGCTTATCCTGGAGCTTTGTCATCTTATCGTAGAAGACTCTGCTGTAGTACTGAGGATAGATGTTGCTTACTTCAAGAGCAGGTCCCATGTAATATCTGAGTGAATCGAAATCGTATTTTACAAGATCAGGCTCAGAGTTATCCAGCCAGAACATATCTATGCCAAGGTCATAGTAGTTCTTTTTACATACTTCCCATACATACTCTCTGGCTTCCGGATTAGTCGCATCGAAAACTGTGCAGTCACCCTCGAAGTCATAGTTCTGAAGTCCGCCTCTCTCATTTTTCACAAGAAGGCCCCTCTCAAGCATATCGTAGAAATGCTCACTTCTCTTATCAACTGTAGGCCATACGGATACCACCACCTTGATACCCATGCTGTGAAGTTCGTCAACCATCGCCTTGGGATCAGGCCAGTAGGTCTTGTCAAATTTCCAGTCGCCCTGAACAGTCCAGTGGAAGAAATCGATAACTATGCAATCTATCGGAACTCCGTGCTCCTTGCAGTCATGTGCTACCTTAAGCACTTCTTCCTGTGTGCGGTAGCGAAGCTTGCACTGCCACAGTCCCAGAAGGTCATCAGGCATCTCAGGTGAACGACCTGTAACCTCGGTGTAATTTTCAATAATTTCTCTTGGTGTATCAGCTACCGTAATCCAGTAATCAAGCTCCTTCGTAGACTCTGCCACCCACTCTGTGTAGTTATTTCCGAAGGTTGCACGTCCTACAGCAGGATTGTTCCACAAGAATCCATAGCCAAGACTTGATACAGCAAACGGAACAGATACCTGTGAATTTCTCTGCTCAAGGTCAAGTATGCATCCCTTGAGATCTGTGTATGCATGCTGGTACTGACCCATTCCAAAGATTTTCTCGCCATCATTGCTCTCGAATTTCTGTGTGATGCGATAGTCTCCACCCACATGAGGTCTGTAATCTCTGTTTATATATTTAAGACATCTTGATTCCTTTGACTCTGTTCCGCCATAGCATCTGAAATACTCTCTGAGGAACATCTCGTCATCCTTGTAGAAGGTAATGACTCCAGCAAAGTTCACAGTTGCCTTTACTCTTCCGTTCTTGATTTCTGCGAAGGGTCCATCTTCTCTTGCTGTGATGGAAACTACGGAATTTGTTGTCGTATTCTCTTTTGATGCTTCTGCTGTTTTGCTGATGTACTGGTCGTCTTTGTCACAGTGATATGCGCCCGGATCATCTTCATCATTAGCTGTCAGTGCCCAGTTTCTTCCTGTAAATTCAGGATACATTGTTGTGCGCACTCTCAGGGCATTCTTTCCCCAGGGCTCTATCCTTACAGTCTCTCCCTGCCTCTTTGCGATCAAGGCTCCGTTGTCATTTGTAAATTTCATGCGTAAACCTCTCTATTGTATGATTTTGTCTTTGGTTTTTCTTATTTTCTTGCTTTTCTTACTTATTTTTCTTGCTTGTTCTGCTTGCTATTTAGCATGCTTTCTTTTTTAACTTGCTTTTAGCATTTTACATGCCTCTATGTTGTCAAGTGTGCTTTTGTTATGTTTCTCTTGCACCGTATATTTTCTGTGGTTTTGGTTCTTTATGTAACCGTATTTTTTATACTTTTTAACCCTAAGTTTCTGTACTTTTTGTTCTATAGGTATCCTGTATGATAATCCTCTTTTTCTTGCAAGAAATCATAGACACTTGTTTTTCGGATTACGTCAATACTTCATAATATTCTTGTGTTGACGTAATCGATATTTAGGTGATAGCCCAACAAGCCTATTATTGTATTTTTTGACTGACACAGTTTAGCTTGCGGCAATAATATTTCCTGCAGGAGTTAAGTCAACTCGCGAACAATTCTTAATATAGACTTAAACGAATTTTAGCCATTATTCCAACACTTGAATTCTGCCAGTTATTGACGTAAATGTTCAGAGCTGGAAAAAATCTGATTCTATGCATTTTACGTCAATTGACAGTAAAATTATCTCATTGGTCTACCGCCCCCTTTTTTAGGTAGACCATTATAGACATTTTCGACTCCGTTGACTGAATTACACAGGCTTGCGGGAACACACTTCCTAAATGAGTTACGTCTATTCGCGAACAAATCAATCTTTGGGAATAACAGCCTTTTGAGGGTTACACCATTTCTCTCTAAAAAGTACTATTTGACGTAATAAGTTTTTCCCAATGTCATGACTTCTTGCAAACAAAAACAAAAGCGGACTCAAGAATCTATAAACTAATCCCAAGCATAAAAGTTCACTCTTGAAAAATCTTTATCAAGAACAGCCGCCCCTCTTTTATGCTCACCTTTGCTATATTCCCGACAGGGACTTCATTGGATACCCCAAGAGGAAAATTTGTGGTAAGGTCTGCATCCTCAATATTATACTTGGCATCAACGATAGTTACTCCGTGCGCATCTCCTCCTGCTGCCAGTAGCGAGAAATATTTACAGGAATCAGTTATTTCCGCAGTAACAGGAGTGTCAGTTACTAGGCTATTTCCTTCCTCAAAAGAATTCACAACTCCGTCAGCCTCTTTTGCGCAGCCACAATTAGTATTCCTTCCCCAGGACAACACCGTAATCTCCGAATAGTCATCAACAATCATACCCGACAACTCTTCAGAATCAAGCATCAGCAAGATAGCAAGATTTCCAAGGGAGTGATCAAACCTCTTGCCCAGAACTCCCACCAGCAGGAAATCCGTGAAGCCTCTCTTTATTCCTTCCTTAACCGCATAAACAGTATCAGTGTCATCCTTCACAGTGGGAAGCACAATTGTTTCCACATCCATATGCGGATTTTCATGAGAATCGAAATCTCCGACTATCAAAGATGGCGCTGCTCCCAGACTCTCCATATGAGAAAGTCCGCAATCACAGTAGATTACAAAATCAGTATCCCTAATGTGATCACGGACAAACTTATAATTTCCAATTGTAGCTCCCCCAACTATTACACATCTTTCCATAAATCCCCAACCTTCTTGTTATAATTATAGATACCTGGCGAGAAAACCTCATCCTAATAGGGTGCAGGATGAATCGCACGCTTGTTCCGAACAGCTGTTTGTGGTAAAATGACTGCTGACCGGAACTCTATCCTCAAAAAACATGCATCAACTCTGTCAGGCTCAAATGAATTTACACATTCCCATCAAGCTTCAATGAATCAGTAACATAACACTTATATCCATTCTGCTTACAGAACTCCTTGATCTTCTCAACAAGCTTCATATCCCGCGTGTACTCGATCATGTACACAATAAGACCCTCTTTCTTTGCTCTGGCAAGATATTCCTCAAAATACGCCCTGTCCAAAGCAGGCTGTTCTCCAAACAAGCCATATTCATAATCTTTAACGGTGCTAAAAACAGCCTCCTGATTAACTCCGGTTATGAGCTCTGTCTTCCCCTCGTCCATCAGTTTGGAGACGAAGGTATCGCCACCGTTTATGATAATCGGCAGATGATAAGTGTCCCTGAGCCTTGTAATTATATTCACAAGTCCCTTGTAAATCCAGCTGTGAGGATAATTATAATAGACGTCCGTATTATCTATGAAAAATCCGTCCGCCCCCTTTAGGACTATCTCCGCTGCAACATTATCCACTATGAAATCCTGCCAGGCTTGTTCAGAAACATCGACCCAGTATTCGCCCGGCCAGTTCGCATACTCTCCTAAGGTGATTCCTGAAAAGGCGTCAAAGTAATCCCTGAAATCCTCTATGGATCCCACATTCAGGTAGCTGTAAATCCGCCTTCCATGTGCCCTGAATGATCTCAAATCCTCAGCCGAGACATTCTGCGCATCGATTATCGCAAGGCCTATGCTTTTGTCCTTATCAAGCTTGGTGTGAAGCTGCTCCGAGGTTGCACCAATATACACGCCATAACCTCTTGGGCCGTCAGGTGAATCAATGTCCACGATATGTCCCGTTTCGGCCTTCGCTCTATAAGCAGGAAAAATAGCCACACTTAACGAACTTACAATACAGCAAACCAAGGCAACTGACAGAAGTTCACAAACAATCTTATTGAGTGAGTTCTCCCAATTTTTTAGAGGGTTCTTCAAATAATTTAGCAGGTTCTTCCTATTGTTTAGCAGGCTCTTCCTATGATTCATAGTGCACCTCCTGGTAAGTCGAATTTATCCAGACAATTCATCTTCTAGTGTAGCTGTTTTTATATTTCTCGACTATATTATTTAGATAAAATCTGTAATTTACAAGGCGGAAGAAGGAGGCGATGGGGCTCCATCGGCGACTGATGACAACGCAGTAAATTCGGATTTTAGCAAATATATAGTCGAGTTAATATGAAACAGCTACACTAGTACATAATTCCAACGACAGGTACCCATATTTCTATTTAAATATTATCCACAAAATATAATTATTATTTATTGTTCTCAATCCCCCATTTTGGGAAAATTCTTCTCATAATAAAAAATGTACTGCTGTATTATTCCTGCGTTCACCCCATATTCAGGAAAAGGATTAACTCCTCCAAACTCTTCATCAATAGCCCTTGAAATCCAGACATCCACAGGTGCTCTGCCCATCCTCGCATAGGCAAAAAGGCATACGCAGTTAGAAACTTTTTTACCGACGCCATGAACGTCCATAAGTGCATTAAAAAGCTCCTCATCCTCCAGTTCATCTATCTTCTCAAGGTCAAGCTCGCCACTATTTACCTTTCTAATTGCATCATACACGTAAGGAGCTCTGTAGCCAAGCCCGCATTCTTTCAAATCTTCCAGCGTGGCATTTGCCATCTGACCCGGTGTCGGAAAGGCATAAACCACATCTGTAACATAAGCATGCTCAGCATTTAGTGCACTGGTTGTTACTTCACAGGCATGCTCGTTATTTACCGAGCAGCTACCTTTTACAGATTTTCCATCCACTTGAACACTGGTAAAATCATCCATTCCCTTAACGTTAATCCGTGTTCCAAACTTAGTGCAGAGTGCCTCAACCGCGCTGGATATAGCAGGAATGCTCTTTCTTTGAGATATGATAAAGGAAATCAGCATTTCCCACTTGTCCTGCTTAAGAATCCTAAGGCCCCTTCCGAAATCAATTGCCCGGTCTGAAAAATCATGCTTTCCATACTCTGTTTTGCAGATTTCGGAGTAGCTTCTGTCCATGTCAAAATATGGCTTCCAGATTTCTTCCCATTCTTTTTCTGTACACGAAATGTCAAATTGCTTCAAAGTCGATGCAGATACAGAATTATCATCCCCTGCTTTCTTAATATAAAGAACATGCTCCCCAGTGATAAATCTGAACACCCCGGGCATAGTTTCCTTTACACGGAAACACTGACCGCTTATCTGGATTTTTTTCGGATCGAAATCGTCTATAATCTCTATTCTCATAAACAAACCTCAGGCTTAAATTTTCCTTATCCATCTCAGGATTTAAGTTTCTTATCCATCTCAGTATTAAGCTTTTCCCCATTAATCCTTGCACATAATCCTAAGCCAGCTTCATTTCAGCAGAAAAAACATCTACTTTTATAACCGCCTTACTTATGTATATACTGCAGCACATTTGCTGCATCCACTTTTTCATAATGAGTCCTGATATATCTGCCGTCCTCGAGGTTCAGGGAGCTGACAGATTCACCCTTAGCCAGCGCCATTGCAAGGTCATACATTGCTCTCGCCTGGCCTTCCTTATCATTATAGATGGTTCCCATGATGGTCTTGTTGACCACCGCTTCGAGACCAACATCCGTTCCGTCAATTCCGAAGATAAGTGGTCTCTCGTCAGCTGAAATCTTCGCACTATTGTATGCATCCACAGCGCCAAGAGCCATGTCATCGTTATTTGCAAGGACAAGCTCTATTCCATCACCGTTTCTCTCAATGAGCTGTGCCATCTTGGTCTGCGCCTGAGCCCTGTTCCAGTTTGCAATGGCGTAGCCCACTTTATCAACCTCCACACCCTCATCGATAAGCGTGTTTACGGAATACTCCGTACGCACAATTGCATCCTGATGCCCGGCTTCGCCCTCCAGCACAACATACTGAATGCGTCCGTCCCCGTTTTTATCTGCCTTGGAGGACTCTCTTCTGATCATATTTGCCGCAAGTTCTCCCTGCATTCTTCCGGATTCAAAAGCATCAGAGCCGATATAGTAGAGCTTTGGCCACTGGGTAATATCCTCTTCAACAAGCTCCCTGTTAAAGAAAATTATCGGAACATCCGCTTTCTTCGCAAGTTCGATTATCGTATTTGGCGCAGTTCTGTCCACAAGATTGACGCACAGCACATCCACGCCCTTGGCAATCAGCTTTTCAACCTGCTCATTTTGCGTAATCTGGCTCTGCGAAGCATAGACATACTCCACGTTCACACCGTCCTCAACACATTTCTCGAAGCACTTGATTAGCTGGGATAAAAATGTATCATACTGGTCATAGCAGCAAACTCCGATTTTAATCTCATTAGATTCAGGGGCCTTTTTTTCGCACCCTGAGAGCATCCCAACAGTCAATACTACACAAACTACCCAAACAAATATTTTTCTACTGTATCGTCGTGAAAAGATATTTCTGATTATCATCCTTAAACATATTCTCCTGATTAATTACACGGTATTCCACAGTATCATCCGTCATAGGAGAAAGCTTGTGGTCGAGCTTTGCTACAGCTTTTTCAACCGCTCTGTAGCCCATGCTGAATTCGTTTGGCACGATCATGCTGACAATCCTGCCGCTGTCCAGATAAGAGATATTCCTGATGGAAATCCCCTCTCCGTACAGTTCATAGGAAGGCGTAAGCTTCCCATTCTCATCCATTTTGTAATCATACACTGTCAAACCTGAGGAATAGGCATTCTCAATTTCTCCCAAAAGTTCGGCCGATGCCTGCAGACTCTCATCATCCAGTGCGATGATAATATCAACAGGATTTTCCCTGTACACCTTTTTTATCAATGACAGATTTCCTTCGTGAAGATCATTTCTGAAAATCTGCACATCAGCAGATCTATTCCTGATTAAATCGTTTCCGTTTTCTCCATCAAGTATTATACACCAGGTGGCATCTGTCTTTATCACATCCAAAATGTCATAGAGCCCTGTAAGCTTATCCTTTTCACAGTAAGTGTCCATCCTCTTTGAGACAATACCTATTCTAAGATCGGAAAGCCCTGCCTGATGCCTCAACAGCACCTCGTTTCCAAGAGCACGCCCAATCTCATAATTGTTTGGTGAAATAGTCGCAAACTTGCCCTCTATGTCGATATCCGTTTCAACTCCGGTCTCCGTAAAAGCCAGGACCGCTTTTCCGCTGATATCCTTAATATACTCCGTAGTTCCGACGCTCTTTATCAGATTTGTCACAATCGCATCGGCGCCGCCCAGTATCTGCTTATCAATAACTGAAAATTCATCCTCCACACTATTAAAGGCGGATGTGTTTACAAAATCTATCATTACGCCTCTGTCTGTAGCTGCACTCTCTGCGCCAAGTCTGAAGGCGTTCCATCTGTCATTCTGGCCATCCTCAACAACCACTGAAATATTGTAGGTTTCATCCTCCGCAGAGCTCTTTATAAGTGCATAGGCAGAAATAAAAATCGCTACCACAAGTACTATTGCCACCGCGATGAACGCCCTGTTTCTGTTCTTAGGCATATGCACCTCCCTTTTCAAGCCGCTCCCTGTTTTCCTCGGTAGCAGGTATTGCCGGCAGATGTATCGTGACCTTCGTTCCCTCATCAGGCTCGCTCTCAATCTTAAGTCCGTATTCCTCACCAAATCTCAGCTGAATTCTCTTGTGAACATTGATGAGTCCAACGCCCGAACCGTTCTTGCTTGCGCGCTTATCCTCAGTCAGGATATACGGCAGCTTTTCAGAAGGAATTCCGTACCCGTTGTCGATTACTTCTATGAAAATATCGTTCTCTTCCTTGTATCCACGAACGGTAATCTCACCGTCCTCATCCATATTTTTCACACCATAATAAATCGCATTCTCCAGAAGTGGCTGCACAATCAGCTTAACAGTCAGGCACTCCTTTATTTCCGGTGCGATATCATAGTCCACGGTGAAGGCATTTTTAAACCTTATCTTCTGAATGTTCATGTAGTTTTCAGCATGCCTCAGCTCATCCTCTATCGGAATGATGGTGCGTCCTTTGCTCAGCGATACTCTGAACAGGCTCGCCAGCTGGGTTATCATGAAAACTGCTTCCTCGTAGTGCTCTCCCTCAATCATCCACACGATGGAATCAAGAGTGTTATATAAAAAGTGAGGATTTATCTGTGATTGCAGGGCATCAAGCTCGCTCTTTCGCTTTTCCTCCTGCTCGATGACGATGTCTTTCATCAGTCTGTTAATCTCATCAAGTGAGCGCTGAAGCGTTTTTCCAAGATGCTCTACTTCCGAGGTTCCGCCTATGTAAATTGCAGAATCCGTTTTTCCTGCTTCAATTTTCTTAATAGATTCATTCAGTTTCCTGAGAGGCTGCGTAACCTTCATGGTCACCATCTGGTTCATGAAAATCATGGCAAGAGCAGTAAGTGCGGCAACAAGGATAACGAAATATCTCGTGCTCTGCATGCCCAGATAGAAGTTTTTTATCGGAGTTACACTGACAAGTTTCCATCCGGTGTAGCTTACGGTGTCCACAACGACTATTCTCTTTTCACCCTCAAAATTCTCCTCGTAAACTCCGTCGTCATAGCCTGCTGCCTGGGCAAAGTTTTCATTATGAATTCCAAGGGAAATCTGCTCTGCCTTGGGGTGATAGATGAGCTGCCCGTTGCTTGTTATCAGGTAAACATACTGGTCTGAGTTGGTCTTGTTTACGCTCTCAAGCATCTGCTGAATCGTCTGATAATTCATATCCACGAGAAGAACGCCCATCCTGGGTTTTCCGCCGTAGTTAAGCTCAACCGCGCGGCTTAGGGATATTACCCAGTGATAGCGATAGTCCGTCTCATCCAGGAACAGGTTTTGAACATGTGGTGTTGAAAAGTGGAGATTTTCCAGACTGGCAAAGGCCGTAGAAAACCAGCCCTGCTCAGGTATCTGCGCATTGTCTTTTTTCAGGGCAATGGGAGCTGCACTAATGAGATCGCCGTTACTTGCAAAAAGCGCAAAGCTCACAAGATTGTCCTTATTGGCTTCATAGAGAAGACTCATCTCGGAGGAAAGATCCTCGGATTCAAAATCCATGTCCTTTATTACGTCATAGTACATGGCATCCGAAATTCTTCGCATTCTGCGCAGATAGTCCTCGATGCTGCTTGTGGTACTTGCGAGCATCTGAAGAGAGTTGTCAGTCATCATCTGACGTGAACGGCCCTCGAATCTCTGATACATGGACATACCTAAAAAGAGCATGCAAACCAATGATACCAGCGTGAAGGATATCAGAATGATGCTCTGAATAGTACGTGGATAGAGCTTAAGCAGATATTTTCTAAGATAGTCCCTGCTTGTATTTAGATGGTGAGGTTCCGAATTGTTTTTTGAAAACATAGCTGAAATAATTAGGGTCTCCGTAACCTACCTGTTGTGCTATTACGTAGGTTTTTTCATTTTTTTCTATAAGGAGCTGAAGCGCCTTCTCCATGCGGTAATCCGTAAGATAAGTCACAAAGGTTTTTCCTGTCTCCTTCTTAAAAACTGTTGAAAAATAGGCACTGCTCACGGATAGCTCAGAGCAGATTCTGTCCACTGACAAATCCTGATCGGCATAGTGATCCGCAACATAATCTATGGCTTTATTTACAAATGACTTTGTAGTGTCGGTTCTTTTTTCACGGAGCATATTCTGGAGCTTTGCGCAGGTTTCCTTAAGCCACGTCATGAGCTCTGTCTTTTCAAGCTGTGATAACTTGTCATAGGCGTCGTTTTCCGCATCGAAGATTTCATCAGTATTTAGCTGATTGCCGCGCATGAATCTGTAAATCTCGCTTATCATTTCAAGCACGAAAAATTTGTATTCCGACACTGACATGTCAACTGACGTTCCGCTTGTTATGTAGTCTTCAACCGATTTTCCGAGAGCAGCCTCATCCTCCATTTTTATCTTCTTGAAAATCTCATGAAGGTCAGCCTCAAGGTCCACAGTCTGCTTTACCACAGGCGGCGCAATCTCAGAGATGTTTATGGCCTTTGTTGTTCCGTAGAGAACTCGGTATGAAACAGCGTCCTTTGCACCATCATAAGAAGTTTTCAGATCTTCCACACTTCCGACAATTTCGCCTATTCCTATTGTAACATTGGCTTTGCAGACAGTTCTTGCAAGTCTGCAGAATCTGTCACAGTCATCAGTGAATTTTGTCTTGGCCTCCGTGGAAGTGAGCTGTGCAATCATGACTGTGCTTCCAAGGTATGAGAAGAACTTTGCGTTATATGAAGAATCAACTCTCTCCTCAGCAAGCCTCCTTACCGAAACCGAGAGAAGCACGTGGCTTACACCTTCCGGAAGCTCCGATGTACTAATGTGACATATGGCTACACAGAAGAATGGTCCATCAAGCTTTATACTGTAGTCTTCAAGGTATTTGGGAATTCTCTTTTCCTCAAGCTTTCCATCAAGAAGCGCCGCAAAGAAGTCCTCCTGCAAAAGGGGAAGTGACTCCATGTAGTAACTTTTCAGCTTTTCAAGGTTTTGTCTCTCATCGCGCTCTTTATCAAGTGATTCATGGATTCTTTCAAATACGCTCTTGAGTTCCCCTGCGTCTATGGGCTTTAGGATGTATTCCTCTGCCTCAAGTCTTATTGCTTCTTTGGCATATTCGAATTCATCATAACCGGAGAAGATAATGATTCTGATTCCGGGGTAAAGTTCCTTTAGCTTTTTCGACAGCTCAAGTCCTGTCATGTAGGGCATCTGTATGTCTGTCATGACAACGTCCGGAGCCTGATCCTCCGACACTTCCAGAGCCTCAAGCCCGTTCCTTGCGTATCTTGGCTCCTCGAAGCCCATCTCTTCCCAATTTAGTTTTCTCTTTATCGCCTGGGTGACCTCTTCTTCGTCATCCACAAGTAGTACTGAGTATTTCATATAGTTATTCTCCAAACGCTTTGGGGGCGTGAGTTGTATTGGCTATTATTTTTTGAAGATTATGTATCCACTTTTTCTATCTCATGTTTTTTGGGTGACTATTTTATTCTACTTGTTCACCCGTTTCTGCATATTTCCTTACTATAGGATTAAATCGCCCGGCTTGCGGGCTATAGCTTCCTGCTACTATTCACCCCACTCGCGTACAAATCTTATTTGTGGTTGAACTTGGTAATCAGCTTATTCAACCAGTAACAAATTTTATCTTGCTATGGGTGAATTTCATCTTCTGCTTGTTCACCCTTTTCTGCAGATTTTTATTATAGGATGAAATCGTATGGCTTGCGGGCTATAGCTTCCTGCTACTATTCACCCCATTCGCGTACAAATCTTATTTGTAGTTGAACTTGGTAAGCAGTTTATTCAACCAGTAACAAATTTTATCTTGCTATGGGTGAATTTCAGCTTATACTTGTTCACCCGTTTCTTATGTTTTCATTATTATATGATGAATTAGCCTGGCTTGCGGGGTATATCTCCCTGCTAATATTCACCCCACTCGCGTACAATTATCTCACGCATACTTATCTGTTACTTTCTTCCACATAACAACCATGATTGCTGTGCAGGCAACGATCTGAACAAGGCCTGCAACAGGGCTTACGAGCACAAGACCTGCCATGACAAGTGTGGAAATCCCGAAGAATACAATAACAAGGCCTGCTGCCTTGCAATAGCCTTCAACGTCTTTCGGTGGCTTCTCCGTTTTGCCACGGACTGCCTTGTAGTCCTTCAGAACAAGAAGTCTGAAAGCATAATAAGCACAAATTACAAATAATAAAAGTGAAATTCCTGATTGTTCTAATATATTGTTTAATGTCATATTTTACCTTTCTTCTACATATTTTCTACAAACTAAGAGGTACAGCCTACAGTGAATCTCTTAGTTTACTTTAAATATTTACATAATCTATTTGATGCTATTTAAATATATCCCTAACCTATAACATCAATTGTATTTTTAAACTACTCTTTAATTGTCTTACTACTTCTCTTTAGTTATCTTGCTACTTCTCTTTAGTTATCTTGCTACTTCTCTTTAATTGTATCTTTTTCTAACCACTCTTTCCATCTTTTTCAGAATTAAGCTTCCATAAAAAGTTGTAACATATTCCTCTCGCAGAGTGTACAGATCACTTATCGAGATTGCTCTCGAACTTAGAATCTCCTATGAAACAAAAAATAGGACTAAGGAGACATACCCCCTTAGCCCTAATAGAAATCATTACGAATTACTTCTTAGCAACATACTTTCTGATATCAAGTGAGATAGCTACGAAGATAACGATACCGATTGCAATGTACTGAGCGTTTGCGTTTACTCCAAGGTACTGGAGAGCTGCCTTCAAAAGCTCGAATACTGCTACACCGATGATGGCACTTGAAACCTTACCACGTCCACCTGTAACTGATACACCACCGATTGTACAAGCTGCGATAGCTTCCATCTCGTAACCATAACCAAGGTTAACTGATGCACCACCGGCCTTTGCGCCAAGCATGAATCCTGCAAGACCATACATCATAGCTGCCTTCATGTAGATGAGGATCATTGTAAGTCTAACCGGAACACCTGCAACTTCTGCTGCCTGCGGGTTTCCACCGATTGCATACATGTATTTACCATGACGAGTCATGTTGAAGATGAACCATGTGATAATTGCTACACCGATTGCAATAAGTACAAGGAAGCTGATTCCTGCGATGTTACCTGTAGCGATGTCTGTGTACTGCTTTACGTATCCACCAAGAGGTGTTGCGTTTGTGTAGATAAGTGCAAGACCGTAAACAATTTCCATCATAGCAAGTGTTGCGATGAATGGCGGAACGTGAAGGAATGCAATGAAGAATCCTGTGATTGCTCCAAAAAATCCTGTGATTGCAAGTACAATAAGAAGTACTACAAATACGTTCATGGGTTCCATATCAGGGAAGAATTTTCCTGAGTAGTCAATCTTCTGGAGCAGTGTACCTGCGATACATGCTGCAAAACCGATCATACGACCTGCTGAAAGGTCACATCCTGCTGTGATAACGCATCCTGCGATACCAAGAGCGATAACAAGACGGGGTGCCATGTTTGTAAGAATATTGAGGAAGTTACCAAATGTAAGGAAGTTCTTGTTTGTGAGTCCTGTGTAGAAAACCAGGATGAACATAACTATGATAACTCCGTTATTGATCAGAAAATCTTTCATTTTCTGCTGCTTTGTCTTTTCCATTTTAATCTCCTTTTTTATCCCCTCATCCGGCACTTCGTGCCACCTTCCCCCCAAGGGGAAGGCAAGAGGTATATCCATCATTTCAACCAAAAATATATTCTAGTCTTTAAAACATTGTTGCGTAGCTCATTACTTTTTCCTGAGTCATATCTGCTTCGTTGTCGATCTCACCGGTCTTCTTGCCGTTACACATTACGACTACTCGGTCACTCATGCCGAGAAGCTCGGGCATTTCTGATGAAATCATGATGATTGCCTTGCCCTGTTTAGCAAGCTCTGTCATTATTTCGTATATCTCGTGCTTAGCTCCGATATCAATACCTCTTGTAGGCTCATCCATTATGAGGATATCCGGATCATTTGCAAGCCATCTGGAAATAATTACCTTCTGCTGGTTACCACCTGAAAGGTTTGCTATATGTTCCTGCTTACTGGGTGTCTTAATTCTGAGCTTGTCTATGCTGTCATCAACAACCTTGTTTATACTTGCGTGATCAAGTACAAATCCTGCCTTCAGGAACTTGTTGTAAACTGATACACCAACGTTATCCTTAATGGAAAGACATCCGAAAATACCTCTTGCTCTTCTGTCCTCAGTTATCATTCCTATTCCGGCCTTCATGGCATCTCTGGAGTTCTTGATTTCAACCTTTTTGCCGTGAATCTTTACTTCTCCCTTTGAAAGGTTTCTGATTCCGAAGATACCTTCCATCAGCTCAGTTCTCTGAGCTCCTACCAGTCCGCCAAATCCAAGGATTTCACCCTTTCTGAGATTGAAGGAAACATCCTGGAAGGATCTGGTGTGAATTGAAGATAAACCATTTACCTCCATTATCACATCTCCGAACTCTCTATCCTTAGGAGGATAAATGTTTGTAAGCTCACGTCCTACCATCTTAGCTATGATGTCATCAATAGTAAGATCTGCTGCCGGCCATGTTCCGACGTAGGTTCCGTCTCGCATTACTGTTATATCATCTGCAATGCGCTTAATCTCATCCATCTTATGTGAGATGTAGATCATGGCAACTCCCTTACTTCTGAGGTTCTCCATGATTTTGAAAAGCGCTTCAACTTCATTATCTGAAAGAGAAGATGTAGGCTCGTCGAAAATGATAACCTTGGCATCATGTGAAACTGCCTTTGCAATTTCTACTGACTGCATCTGTCCGATTGACAGTGTTGATAACATTGCCTTGGGATCAAAGTGCATGTCAACTTCGTTCAGCCACTTCTCTGTTTCTTCGTACATTGTTTTATGATCAATTACCTGGAGTGGTCCGATTTTCTTAACCGGAAATCTTCCCAGATACATATTCTCACCGACGCTTCTTGCAGGCACCGGCTGCAATTCCTGATGCACCATTGCGATACCCATTTTCATGGCTTCATCAGGATTATTTATTACTACTTTCTGTCCATCTATAAGAACTTCACCGGCGTCCATCTTGTAGATTCCGAACAGACACTTCATAAGTGTGGATTTTCCGGCACCGTTCTCTCCCATCAGTGCATGCACTGTACCTGGGCGAATTGCTAACTGAACGTTATCTAGTGCCTTAACGCCGGGAAATGACTTGGATACGCCCCTCAGTTCCAATTTGTATTCTGATGCCATAATCCCTCCTAAATACTAAAAACAATTTTTATATCAATGCTTTTTGCCAGACCAAACCGCTGGCTGGTGATTAGTCAATAGTAATGCGGATGCATCCTGTGCATCCGCACTACCGAATATTCTAATTATTTCATAAGGAAGTTCTGCTCTCACCCTTCGGGTTCGCCAGAACACGTTCGAACTAAGCTCGAAAATACCTCGCTAAGTTCTCTCAGCTTACTTAACTGAGTCAAGAATCTCCTGAGCGTTGTCAGCTGTTACCTTTACATAATCACAACCGATGTAACGATCGTTTGTCTGACCGTTAAGGAAGTTGATTGCTGCGTCAGCTGCGCTGTGTGACTGTGAGAAGTGATCGTTGAATACTGTACCTGTCATTGTTCCAGCGATAACATCCTCAAGTGCCTCTGAAAGTGCATCAACACCTACAAGATAGATGTCTGTGCCAACTGTTCTGTTAGCTGCCTGGATTGACTGAAGAGCACCAAGTGCCATAGCATCATTGTTGCAGAATACTACTTCTGTCTCAGGATGAGCTGAAAGTGCGTTAGCAACAAGCTGCTGAGCTGTAGCCTGATCCCAGTTACCAACCTCGTCATCAAGGCACTCAACCTCAAGACCTGCATCCTCAAGAGCCTTAACTGAGAACTCTGTACGATACTGAGCATCAACGTTCTCCGGGTCACCCTCGATCATGATGTACTGGATCTTGCCATCCTTGTTAAGGTCAACTGTGTCAAGGCCAAGGTCAACGATGATCTCACCCTGGTATGTACCGGACTGACGAGCGTCACATCCTACGTAGCATACGTTCCAGCCGTTGTCTTCCCATCTCTGCTCCTCGTCTGCATCGGGCTCACGGTTGATGTATACGAGCGGGATGTTAGCGCCAACTACAAGGTCTGTAATTGTTGCTGCTGATGAAGAGTTAACAGGGTTGATGATAAGTACATCAACACCACTTGTGATGAAGTTCTGAATCTGGTTTGTCTGAGTAGCCTGGTCGTTAGCACCATCAACGATTGTGATGTTGTCAGCGTTGAATCCCTGTGCTACAAGGTAGTTCTGAAGCTCATTTCTGAAAAGTGTCATGAAGTTATCAGAGAACTGATAAATGCAAACGCCAACCTTCTTGTCTGCAAGGTCACCGCTAACTGCGTTAGCAACTTCTGTGCCAGTTTCTTCAACTGCGTCTGCAACTGCCTCAGCGCCTTCCTCTACTGCTGACTCTGCTGTCTCAGCTGCGTCCTTAGCTGTGTCTGCTGCCTTGTTGCCGCAACCAGCGAGCATTGACATTGAAAGAGCTGCTACTGTCAAAAGACTAACTACTTTCTTTTTCATAATTTCTTTGTCCTCCTATACATTTGTGCATTCATTAGTGCAAAACGCACACGTTTTTGATTACATTAGCCATTCTAGCAATAGACCTTTCGTAAAAACATAGAGAATTCTTCTTTCAATCTTGAAAATTCTATGCAATTTTATAAAATCTAATAATTTTCTTTAAAAAAAGTTGATATATATCCAGTTCAATAATTTATAAAGAAAGCTCAAAACCTATAAAATCCTACAACTGTATGCGAAAATAGCTAATGCAGCACAAAAAAACGCACCCTCCTCCGAATGGATTTGGATGCGCCGTGAAAGAGCATACACTGTATGATTCTTACCATTTAAGCACGTTTTTCCCTTTTATTTTCCAGGAAGTTAATCCCTTTTCTTTTCAGGGAACTTAGTATAGAAAACTTCCCTATCCTCAAGCATCTGCTTATTAGCGTTTCTAAGTGCTTTTCTAAGGTCGCCTTCAGTATTGTCATAGTCATAACCTATGGCAAAATATACACCATCGGGGTCAGAACCTCTCTCCCTTAGTTTTTTCACTTTTTCTTGAAAATCCTTCTCTTTGGCATTTTCACAGATTACCGCGAATTCCTCGCCGGCTGATCTGAAGACCTCGGTCTCATCAAAAACCTCGCTCAAAATCTTGCCCGCTCTCTCAAGTGCCTTGTTTCCGGCATCATGTCCATGCTTTTCATTTAGGGCCTTGAGTCCGTTCATCATGCAAAAGACAACGCCAAAGGGACTCTTTTGCCACTTAAGCTGCTCCGCATATTCATCAACTACGCGGTTCATGGCGGATCTGTTTCTCACACCGGTTCGCATATCTACGTTTGTCAGCCACTCGAGACGTTTTAAAAACTGATCATTTGCCATCTCCGAGGATACGAACAATGACAGAATTTCCAGGGTTTCCTTAATTGTGAGCGATTTTTCCACATCAAAATTCGCGACGAGAATGTAGCCTACTGTGTCCTTTCTCTGCAAAAGCGGTACAAGGCAAAGGCTTTCTATTCCCTCCATCCTGAGCATCCCCGCCCATTTCGGCGCTACAGGTTCTATAACATTGTCGATATCCGCCTTATCACGCATTACGAAACAGTCGCTCTCGCCTATGAGCTCACCCCATTTTTCAATGATATCATAGGTAAGGTCTGAAAAAGTCTGACCTGCCGGAATTGCCTCACCGGTAATGCTCTGACAAATCAGTTCTGACTTTGCCTTTGCGCGATTCATAGCTATGACACCTGCAAAGGATGCATTGGTAAAAATCCTTATATCATTAATGACCTGCCTCATGTTGACCTTGAAGTTATTGTCGCTTCTAAGCTCCAGGCAGCTTTTAATTACAAATCCCGCAACGGTGGGCGATATGGTTGAAAACTTGCCCGCATCCATCTCCTTTGTAAGGTCATAGATAAACTGGCAGTAGCCGGTTTTCCCGTCCTCGGAGGGCTGCAGCGGAAGGAGGATATTGTCAGACCAGGCACCTAAGGATTTTGTAGAGTTTACATAGGTATGGATCTTCTCCCCACCAAAGGCTGCACGCATGCACATATCATCGAATTCAGTTTCTCTTGGCAGGAATTTTGTGTAAAGTTCGCCCTCTACGGGTTCTCCTGTCATGCTGAATTTGTCGTTGGCCACAAGGATTCTGATGTCACCTGCTGTATCGTCCTCGTTTTTCGTGACAGCAAGGATGGCACACGGGCTTGTGACAGATTGTGCGATGGATTTGTATTTTTCGTAGATATCTGTAGGATTCATGAAAATGCCTCCTGCGTAATTGGGGTCCCCTCATCCGAGTTCTGCTTGTATAGATCCCCTCATCCGCCCCTTCGGGGCACCTTCCCCCCAAGGGGAAGGCTTTAAATTGTATTGAACATCCCTGCCTTCCTCTTGGGGGGAGGCTTTAAATTGTATTGGACATCCCTGCCTTCCCCTTGGGGGGAAGGTGCCCCGAAGGGGCGGATGAGGGGAAGGCTTTAATAACCATTTATATTTTACCACATATAAATGTATGAAATAGTAAAAATATAATAAAGAAAAATGCCTAAACCCACAAAAAGAGTGCCTCACCGTAGCCGGCAAGGCACTCTCATTTCACCCCTCATAATCGTTTGTTCCCCCAAACGATTATCCTTTTTCAGATAGAAAGCTAAATTAAAAACTAATCATTTCCCAAGATATTTCCAAACTTTTTAATTATCAACCAAATCAGTTCTTAACGATCATCTTACCGCCACGCTTGGAGACAACGTCGAAGATAACGGCTGCAAGAAGAACGACACCCTTAACCACCTTCTGCATGTTGGCGTCGACACCCATAAGTGACATACCAAGGTTGATAACACCCATGAGAACCGCACCGACGATAACTCCGGGAACAGTACCGATTCCGCCGTAAGCAGATGCTCCACCGATGAAGCAGGAACCGATAGCATCCATCTCGTAGTTCTGGCCGTATGTGGGCTGAGCAGATGTAAGTCTTGCGATTGTGATCATACCTGCAAGAGCTGCAAGGAATCCCATGTTTGTGTAAGCAAGGAAGTAAACCTTGTTTGTATTGATACCTGAAAGCTTTGTAGCCTTTTCATTACCACCTACTGCGTAGAAGTAACGACCAACAGTTGTGTTGCTTGTGATGTAACCGTAAACAAGAACTACTACGAGTACCCAGATGAGAACTGTAGGAAGGCCCTTGTGCTGAGCAAGCTTGTAAGAGAAAACAACGATTACAGCTGAGATTGCAACAAGCTTACATACGAAGGCTCCGAAATTTTCAACCTCATAATTCTTTCTTGATCTCTGCATACGTGTGCTAACCTGCATCATGATGAAAAGTGCTGTAGCAACAAGTCCTGCGAAGAGACATGTAAGGTTGAGTGAACCATTTCCGAAGATATCGTGGATATAGCAGTCAGCTCCGCCACCGAAAAGGTTTACAAAGGAGCTCTTATCCTTGATTGAAACTGTAAGTCCGTTAAGTACTACGTTGGAAAGTCCTCTGAAAACAAGCATTCCTGCAAGTGTTACGATGAAAGGAGGAATTCTTACAAACGCAATCCAGAAGCCCTGGAAAGCACCGATTGCAGTACCGATCACGATCATGATAAGGATTGCGAGCCATACAGGAACCTTTAAGTTAACCATGAGTGTGGCTCCGACAGCACCTACGAAGCAGACAACCGAACCTACGGACAGATCGATGTTACCACCTGTTAAGATACAGAGCAGCATACCTGTTGCAAGAACAAATACGTATGCATTCTGTGAAATCAAGTTACTAACGTTCATGGGAAGCAGAATTGCTCCGCCTGTTCTCAATGAAAAAAATGCAACTACTATGATGAGAACAAAAATCATAGTGTTTTTCTTTAAAAAGCCAAGTACCTGGTCCTTATTCATGTTTAACCTCCTTCTTTCCGGACGACTGTAAGATATAAGTCATAATCTTTTCCTGAGTTGCTTCTTTACCATCGAGTTCTCCAACCATTCTACCCTCATTCATGACATAGATTCTGTCGCACATTCCGAGGATCTCGGGAAGCTCGGAGGAAATCATGATAACTGATTTACCCTCAGATACCAACTGGTTAATAATGCAGTAAATCTCGTATTTTGCGCCTACATCGATACCTCTTGTAGGCTCATCAAGTATAAGAATATCAGGATTGGCAAACATCCATTTTGCAAGAAGTACCTTCTGCTGGTTACCACCGGAAAGATTGCCTACATTCTGTTCTACGGTAGGAGCCTTGGTGTTTAGCTTCTGCTTATAATCAACAGCAACCTGATACTCCTTATCCTTGTCGATTATCCTTCTCTTACTTACCTCCTCGAGGTTTGCAAGTGTTGTATTTATCTTTATGGGATTTGTAAGGATAAGTCCGTTACCCTTTCTATCCTCAGTTACGTACGCAAGTCCATGCTTGATCGCACTCTGTACGGTCTTTAATACAACTTCCTGTCCATCTATGAAAAGCTGACCGGAAATATTCTCGCCGTAGCTTCTTCCGAAAATACTCATTGCAAGCTCTGTACGTCCTGCACCCATAAGTCCGGAAATACCTACAACTTCACCCTTCTTAACATTGATGCTAACGTTATCAACGACTTTTCTGTCCATATATAAAGGATGGTAAACATTCCAGTTCTTAACTTCCAGTTTTACCTCGCCAACATGATGCTCTCTGCTGGGGAAACGGTCGGAGAGTTCACGTCCAACCATGCCCTTTATGATTCTGGCCTCAGAGAAATCATCAATACCCTTGGTCATCGTCTCGATTGTAGAACCGTCACGGATAACCGTAATCTTGTCTGCAACATAGGAGACCTCATTGAGCTTATGGGAAATAATGATTGATGTAAGTCCCTGCTCTTTTTTCAGCTTAAGCATCAGATCCAGAAGCGCCTGTGAGTCTGACTCATTAAGTGAAGATGTAGGCTCGTCAAGAATCAGAAGTCTTGCGTTCTTGGAAAGAGCCTTTGCTATCTCAACAAGCTGCTGTTTACCAACACCTATGTCCTTAATCATTGTCTCGGTACTGTCCTTAAGTCCGACAATATCAAGATACTTGCGGGCAAGCTCACTGGTTTCATTCCAGTTAATCTTAAACTTTGTTCCTCTTTCATTTCCAAGGAACATATTCTCCGCAATTGTCATGTATGGTATAAGTGCAAGCTCCTGGTGAATGATAACGATACCTTTTCCCTCACTGTCCTTGATATCGTTGAACTTGCAGACTTCACCGTTATATATGATATCGCCCTCGTAGGTACCATAGGGATAGATTCCGCTAAGTACGTTCATCAGTGTGGATTTACCTGCTCCGTTTTCACCTACCAGTGCGTGGATTTCGCCTTCTTCAACCTGGAGATTTACGTTGTCCAGTGCTTTAACGTTGGGGAAGGTTTTGGTGATATTTTTCATCTCAAGTAATATTTTCGCCAACTTAACCCCTCCTTTTCTCATTCTGCTTTTCCATTATTTAATTACCCTATTCCATGAGATTTGTAATGAAGATTTTTTCATACTTCGAGGCGGGTCATGTATACCCGCCCCGAAAGAATACATTTAGTTTGTATTACTGAAGCTGATCCTCTGTGTAGTAACCAGAGTCGATAAGAAGTTCCTTATAGTTGTTTGCATCTGCAAATACGGGCTCGCAAAGGTATGAAGGAATGATACCTGTGCCGTTGTCATATGTCTCTGTATCGTTTACAGGAGCATCTGTGCCCTTCATGATAGCGTCAACCATCTCAACTGTCTTAGCTGCAAGAGTACGTGTATCCTTGAAGATTGACATTGACTGCTTGCCGGCGATCATGTTCTTAACGTTTGCAATGTCACAGTCCTGACCTGTGATGATCGGCCAATCGCCTGTGTAGTTAGCTTCAAGAGAGTTTGTAACGCCGAGTGCTGTAGAGTCGTTTGAGCAAAGAACTGCGTCAAGCTTTGTGCCATCAGCGTAGTTTGCAGAAATGATAGCATCCATTCTGGACTGTGCTGTCTCTGTTGCCCAGTTAGCTGTAGCAACTTCGTCGAACTCAACCTGTCCGGACTTAACTACGAGCTTGCCCTCATCGATGTACTTCTGAAGAACGTCGATTGCACCGCCGTAGAAGAATCTAGCGTTGTTATCACCGGGATCACCTGTAACGATCTCAAGATTGAAAGGACCTGCAGCATTGTCAAGATCAAGCTGATCTCTGATGTACTCACCCTGCTTTGTTCCTACCATGTAGTTATCGAATGTTGCATAGTAGCTTACTGCGTCTGAGTTCATGATAAGACGGTCATAAGCGATAACCTGGATGCCCTGCTCCTTAGCCTGCTCAAGAACTGTTCCAAGTGAATCACCATCGATAGATGCGATAACAAGAACCTGTGCGCCTGAAGAAATCATGTTCTCAATCTGGTTAACCTGAGTAGCGATATCGTTTGATGCATACTGAAGGTCAACTTCATAGCCAGCATCCTCGAGCTGCTTCTTCATGTTGTCGCCGTCCTGGTTCCATCTCTGAAGATCCTTTGTAGGCATTGCAACACCAACTTTTCCGCCGCCTGATGCTGTAGTATCAGCAGCTTCGGTTGTCTCTGTAGAAGCTTCCTCTGTAGCTGTATCTGCAGGAGCCTCTGTAGATGTTTCTGTAGCTGTATCTGTGTTTGTGTCAGATGATGCAGGTGCAGAACCACCGCCGCAGCCTACAAGAAGTGATGCAGCCATTGCTACACTAAGAAAAGTACTAACTAATTTTCTCTTCATTTGTTTTTCCCTCCCTATTGAGAAATTTCTGAGAAATTTTACTCGCGGATATTTTTACCCGCCGTTTACAGGATATACATTAACACAGAAAAAATAGGAATAATTTACGACTTTCTTCAAATTTTTATAATTTGTTAATAATTAAAAAAGACCCTTATAGCATTTTTTTGCTATAGGGTCCTGTGATTTTAAAATTGTGCTATTATTCACGATTAATCGATACCATCAGGAAACTATTAATTCTCAGGCATCTTGGAGGGCACGTTCAGATATACATCCTCTTTTAGATGAAAACCGCTCTTGATTATTACATCATCAATGTTGCTCTCATCCACACTCACGGGATCGATTTTCAGATACGGAACGTCATAGGTTCCATCATTCATAGTGTTAACTATTTCCTCAGGGCTCCCTAAAGCCTCGCCCTTTGCCAGCTTCACGGCACACTCCGCTGCTTTCTGAGCCAGCTTCTCGATGGGTTTGTATACTGTCATGAGCTGCGTGCCCTCAACGATCCTTTGGCATGCCTCGAGATCCGCATCCTGTCCCACTACCATCTTTTTTCCAGCGAGACGTTTTTCAGAAAGCGCTGTAACAACCCTGCTTGCAAGGTCGTCGTTGCCGCACATTATGGCATCGCACTCATTTACCATGTCCATGTTGTTATAAATGTACTCACCCGCGAGTTCCGCTTTCCATCCATCTGTATAAAAAGTGTCCAGTATCTCGTTGCCGTTTTCAGCCATCACGGTTTCAAAGCCTTCACAGACCATGGGGACATTATTGTCATTCTGTGATCCGTTAATCATCAGAACCTTGCCATCCGTAAGACCGTTGTCCACAAGGGACTGTCCCATCATCTCTCCGACCATCTCATTATCAAAGGAAATGTACAGGTCAACATCAGAATCACTGATCAGTCTGTCGTAGGCTATGACCTTTATCCCTGCATCCTTTGCCTTTTTGATGTTCGCTCTTATTGACGTAGAATCTATGCTGACTATGACAATTACGTCCATACCTTTTTTTATAAAGTACTCAATCTGCTTTTTCTGCTCAGCTATGTCACCGTTGGCATTCTGGATGTTTACCTCTGCGCCGAGCTCCTTTGCCATGGACACAAATACGTCCCTGTCCCTCTGCCATCTCTCAATTACGAAGGAGTCGAAGGTCATACCGATCTGTATCTTGTCGCTATCGTTATTACTCTGACTATTCTGTCCCATTTCTTCACCGGAGCAGCTGCAAAGGCAGGCAATTAACAGAGAGAGGACGACTGTCATAGCAACGATTTTTTTAACTAATAAAAAAATGCTAGCCTTACCTATTCTTTTCTTATTTATGACTTTTGTTATATTATTTACTATCATAATTCTATTATTATGTTTTCCTATTATTATGTTCCCTATTATTAGATTTATTCCTGCCCTTAGTTTCATTCCGCCTGTTTTGCAGAAGTCTTCCCTTCCTTATACTCCGTAGGCGTCACTCCCACATTTTTCTTAAAGCTCCTGCTGAAATAGTTGGGATCAGTATATCCGCACATGGAGCAGATTTCCTTCATGGACTTATCCGAGTTTGTAAGAAGGTCCTTTGCCTTCTCTATTCTTATTCCCGTAAGATACTCGATGAAGGTGCTGCCACTCTCCTCCTTGAAAATCTTGCTGAAATAGTAAGGCGAAATATTCACAACCCTGGATACATCATCAAGAGAGATATCCTTTGAAAAGTTCTCTTCAATATATCGCTTCGCAGTCTTGATGGCATCCGTGGATTTTTCCTCACGCTTTATCAGTACATTTTTGCAGGCATCTGAAATTTTTCCTATAAACCATTCCCTAAGCTGATCCGGGGTGTCGAGTGCCATTATCTCAGGAAGATAATGATTTCGTCCGGAGTAATGGTAGGTCTGACCGCCGTTAAGGTACATAATGCGCTCTGCATAGAGTGAGAACTCCAGCACCTTGAGGCGCATGTCCATGATGTCACCGCCTGCAGCTGCGGTGCTCATCCAGTCAGCATACTTATTGGCAATGGTTATGGCTCCGTCCAGGTCACCCTTGGAAACCGCATCGAAAAGAGGCTTCTCAAGATCAATGGGATAGCCCTCGTCATAGTCGCAGCTGATTGGAAGATCCTCCACATGTGCCACTGATCCGGTCGTAGCGATAAGTGCGTTAAGGGCTTCGTGGTAGGAGTCCCCCAGTTCCCTTAAGGGTTTTATTTTCCCTATTCCTATGCGGAATTTGATGTCTGTCTTTTTCCTGAGGTATCTTGCCAGGTCTCTTGCTCTTTCGACTACCTCTGTTCGCATGGCATATTCCATCTTCTGGGAAGAGGAAGGTACAAGGACTGCGATTTTGTTCGCCATTACGTTTCCGATTTTACAGTCAAAAAATTCCTTGACGCCCTCTCTTATCTCCTGGTATTTTCCTGAGATTTTTACAGAGCTTCCGATGGCGTTGGTCATATGGTTTCCCTCCTGGGAGTCACCGCTGACTATAGCCATCATGTAGCCGTAGTTTTCCTCAATTCCAAGGATCGTCTTGTAGCTGTCGATGTCCTCATCGAAGTGCTCCTGAAGGAGGATGTCGTAGATAAGTCCGTTCTCGATTATGGGCTCTATGGTCTCAAGCTTTTCCTTTATACGAAGGTCGTTGCTTCTCTTCTCACGTTCCCCGTCTATCTGAGCCATGGCTTTTCTTAAGACTTCGATTATCTTCATCCTGTCCACGGGCTTGTTGATGTAGTCGAGAACACCGAGTTTTATGGCCTCTTTTGCGTAATCGAATTTATCATAGGCAGTCATTACTATGAAGATGGTATTTGCGGAAAATTTCTTGATCTCCTTCATGGCTTCGATGCCGTTTATGCCGGGCATGTGAATATCCATGACAGCAATGTCCGGGCGGAAGCGCTCGGCGAGTTCTATGACGCTCCGGCCGGTCTTAGCGAATTCGATCTCGCAGAGTGAGCCGAATTCCTTCTCTATGATGAATTTCATTGAATCGATGACGATACCCTCGTCATCAGCTAGCATAATTCTGTACATGTGTAACCCTCATCCGGCCCTTTGGGCCACCTTCCCCCAGAGGGGGAAGGCTTTATTATGCGAGTGGCAGGCGGATCAGGACTTCGCAGCCCTTGCCAAGGCCACCGCTTCGTATGGCGACAGCGTTGTCGTTACCGGTGAAGAGACGGAGGCGCGAGATGACATTAACCATTCCGATTCCGTTGGTGTCAGGCTGTTTCTCGTCCTTAATCCAGCTTCCGTCCAGAATCCTGTCGATGTCAACAATGCTGATTCCCTTACCGTTGTCGCTTACGCTGATGCATACATCATTGTCTTCTCTGTATACCCTAAGGGTTATGACACCCTTATCACCCATTTCTCTGATGCCGTGGTTAACGGCGTTTTCAACCACAGGCTGAAGTACCATGGTAGGCATGGATATTGAGAGAAGTCTCTCATCAACCTGCTTGTGATACTGAATGTCCCCTGAAAATCTTACATTCAATATCCTGATATAGTTATCAACCAGTGTTACCTCTTCCCCAATAGTAACCTCGGTCTCATGATTTTTAACATTATATCTGAAAAAGTCTGCCACAGTCTGGACATATTCGTAGGTTCTGTCAGCGCCCTCCATCATGGCAAGCTGAGCACCGGCATTTAAGGTGTTGAAAAGGAAGTGCGGATTTATCTGAGCCTGAAGGTATTTAAGCTGAGCATCCTTAAGATGAGCCTCCATGGTGAGTTCCTTTTCCTGCATGAGGCGCTCCTTCTCCATGCTCTCGCGCTGCCTTATGATATATTCCTTTATACTGATGACCATCTTGTTGAAGGCACCGATAACGATACCAATTTCATCGTGGTAAGGCGTTCCCGGAAGAGTGGTATCAAAATTCCCGGCGGCAACTTCGTTTGCTGATGATGCCAGTCTTTTCAGAGGACTAATCATCATTCCAACTATGATAATGATACTGATGATATTTCCTGCCATGACCAGAGTGAGCACCATGATGGACAGACTTTCAAATGCCCTGAAGGCGCCTGAGAGCTCAGCATAACGCTGGGAGTTACTGACAAACTGCTCGTTGTTCAGCCCCCTGATATAATCCATTATATATTCGTAGAGCTCAGTGGCCTCTTCGTAATGGGTTCTGTACTTCTCAACATTTCTTCCGCGCTTTGCCTCAACCGTCTGCGAC
Organism: Butyrivibrio sp. AC2005; assembly: GCF_000424145.1. Classification (GTDB taxonomy): domain Bacteria; phylum Bacillota; class Clostridia; order Lachnospirales; family Lachnospiraceae; genus Butyrivibrio. Next base: position 24,514 of record NZ_KE384140.1, on the reverse strand, counting down.
ACACCTTCAAGGTAATTTAGTGTCATATACTTTATGTTGCGTTTCATTCTGCTAAAAGCAAGGTCCGTCACCTTATCTCCAAGCTCATCTGCAAGCATCTGAAGATTCTGCGCGCTTCTGTAATAATTCTCCAGAGAATCCGTAGTCTTGGAGCTGAGGTAATCCGTCATGTTATCCTGAACATCCGTCAGGGACTCGGAAAACTTATTAAGCTGTCTGTTATCCTGATAGACCAGCTCCATGTCCCTGGCCATGTTGTTGATTCCCAGAACCAGAAATACGTTAACTATGAAAATAATCAGATTGGCCGCCATGTATATGCTTACTATTTTTTTCTGAAGAGGGAGATTGAAAAATCTATTCATCTGTCTCCTCCTTCTGCAAGTACTCAGCCACATTCCCCTTGTTGATAAGGGTTATGTCCGCGGTGAAATACTCACTGGTATTGCCATAATCATAATAGTCGGAGAGAGCCTCTATACAGTACTGTCCCATCTGCTGCGTGTCTATGGAAATCGTTGCATAGACCACGTCCTTTTCTATGGCACTTACGATGGCCTCTGAATTGTAGTAACCAAGGATATTCACATCCCCAACCTTATTGAAATCGACCACAGCCTGATATGCGCAAACCGTGTTAAGCTCATTAAGGCACACGATTACATCCGGGATGCTTTCATTCAGGAAAATATCTCTTATAGACTCCTCCACTGAGAAGGCATTTGTATTATCTATTGGAACTATGGATATGGAAAATTCGGAATTGGTAGCATTTTCCTGCTCCAGGGTCTCCTGAAGACCTGATATAATGATATTTTGTCCGCTATCCTGAGAATCCGTGTTGACCAGAACGGCAATCTGCATAGTCTTGCGATGCCCCATCTTTTCAGACTCTATGAAATCTTCTCTTCGCTTTTCCTTGATGATATTAAAAATCTGACGTCCGTACTCTCTTCCGATATTGTAGCTTCCGACTCCCACGAAGCTCAGCCTCTTTGAATTCGTGCTGTCACCATATAAAGTAATGACAGGTATCCCCTTTTCAACTGCCTCATTTATCAGATCCGTTATCTCCGTATTTTCATTTGCAAATACGATGATTCCGTCAACCTGTGAAGCAATTGCGACTTTCATAAGCTGTTCGCAGGTATAGTCGCCGCCGATGTTCTGCCCCAGCAGATCCACGTAGATATTCTGATCCTTAGCAGCATCAAATGCCCCCTTGTAGACAGACTGCCAGAAGTCGGATTTATAGTTATCCGTTATCATGACATAGTACTTGTCGTACTCAGTCACCTCCTGAGTTTTGCCAAGATCTGCCATATAATAACGAAAAACAAGTGCTCCCACCACCAGCGTCGCCAGGGTAAAGAGCACAGTTGTTAACAGTAAATACTTTTGATTATTTAATTTTTCTGCTGCTTTCTCAGCCTTGTCCTGTGTCCCCATAAACTGAATTTTAGCAGATAAAAAGGAACAGCTCAATCATGAGTTGTTCCTCTTATAGAAATAGCAATCAAATGCTATTTCCATTTCTAGTATAGCATCTAATTGCTATTTTTGTTATACAAATTGCAATTTTTTATTTGTTGTACCTACCTTGCACTGCATCAATCAACATTTGATTTAGTTCATCATAGAATACGGTATAGCTAATATTACATGTAATAAGCTGACTTCCCATTACTCCTCATCCTTCTCTATATCATTATTTAATATAATTTCACCAGGATACATATATTCTGCTTTTTCCTTAAAAGTCTGATTATCCAGCAGCTTTATAGCTTTTGAAGTACCATCTTTTTTTCGATATATCATAATAAGACTATCCGGATCAACATAATCCATCATCACCGTGCTATGCGTTGTTATTACCATCTGAACATTCTTTTCCCTACATGTATTGTTCAAAAGCCTCATGACCTTTTCCGCATACTCTGAATTGATCCCATTCTCAATCTCGTCCAACATGAAGATAGATCCCTTTGATGTCATTTCTGTAATGGCAACAAAAGCAAGAAGTCTTATCATTCCATCGCTCATCTCTTTAGAGTTAATCTTTATATTACGACCATCATAATTTTCATCAACAATAATCTGTGTCCACCCGGGCTGACCCTTAGTCTCAGTTCCAACCTCGGAAATCTTTCCGTTTAATAGCCAATGTACTTTATCCAAAAAGTGCATCTTCTGCTCGGGATTCATTTTCTTAATAAAAGCAGGCAAATTCTTTCCGCTAGCTTCTATCACATCAGAAGTGCCCCTACTACTAAGGCGCATATTCTCAGGAGTAAGCATATCAAAGGATTTAAACTTATCTATCTCAGAAATAAGAAGATTGAGCCTATAATCAATCCCTTTTACATCCCTCAGATTCTTCAGTGTTGATGATTTGAAAACCAAGCCGGAATTGCTAAAATTGCCTACCATATCCTCTCCCATAACATACAGGGCCAGTTCTGATTTATTATATTTCAAAAGCTCATCGCCATTATCAGACACTATTTTCTCAGATAAAAGTGATAGCTCCTTCTTAGCAATAACCGCATTGACTTCCAGGGTCCACTCTAATTTATAACAATCCCCAGTTTCATCCTCTATCTCAAATTCATTTATAAAAGTCATCTTATTTGAATTTCCAAACTTTGACTTTATACTTTCAACTCTAAGTCCACGTCTCTCAAGCCAAATGTTAAAATCGTCCCGTGCAGAGCCAAATACAAAGTCCAGTGCCTGCAAAAAGGAACTCTTTCCGGTAAAATTCTTCCCAATTATGACGTTCATATTATTGAGAGTTATTGAAAAATTCATTAATGACTTGAAATTATTTACATAACACCTTGTAATCATATTGTCAGCCTCTATTTTTTATTGTTACTTGACCTATATTTTGTACAACATAAGTATCAATGAAAACTATTTTGCTATAGCATGGCCTCAAACAGTACTTTATCTTTATATTCTATCCTTCTAACGCCTTGCTTCTTCTTTTTCTTGTTGAAGTTAAAGCTAAGCATATAACCGGTCTTCTCTCCAAAATAATCCAGGTAGCCGGTTAACTGTTCTTCTCCAGCCTCATTATAGCTGTCACCATGCCATATCTTGAGCTCAATAATATATCTCTGCCCGAGATAATCTACGATGACATCAGTCCTGGTCTGATCTCTTGTCTGCGCTTCGATATAATAGTTACCGGTTCCATTTATAATCGGTTTAAGATACAGTAAAAATTGCTCTCTTCCATCTTTTTCCTTAAACTTCTCTTCAAGAGGCCCAAAAACTTCTGTATAAGTAGCTATAAATCTCTCCAGTATTAAAGGCATATTCAGCCTATTGCCTTCAACAAACATGTTCTTAGCAAGCCCACTTTCTCTCACAAAAACATTGTTCTTCATAATCTCTTCTGAGAGGAATAAGTTATATAAAAAGGTTTCAAAAATCCTATTGGAAATAACAACCGTCCCATTATTGTTCCGAATAAAGCCATACATTTTCATCTGAGACAGCTCTTCCTGATAATTATTGAATGGAATACTTGTACCTTCCATCAATATACTTCTAAGCACATTTTTTAAATCAGGATAATTATCCAGTTTTCCGGACAGTGACTCAAATAAAGTATTACTACTATTAAGGAGCAACTTTACCGCTTCGTCTATACCATCCCTTGTCCAAGCCGCAGAAAGATCTACAAAGCTTCCCGGGACAAGTCTCTCATCAATTATCTGACATATCCTACTTACTAAATATGGATAACCGTTGGTGTAATCATATATTTCATTCGCAATTAGTGTAGAATCAAAATCCATTTTATGATCAACTTTATAGACCTCTAACATCTGTGCAATTCCATCTGCTTTAAGACTCATGTCTACATCAAAATCAGCAGCGATATTCCACGGACTGTTTACTTTATGCTGATCCTCGTTTCTAAGCTTGCTCTTTAGATGTTTTACATCAGTAACACCTGCCAGTATTACGGATTTGAACGTCTTAACACCCTCCGTATCTCTGCGGATGTAGCCCTCTCTCAGCTGCGCTAAAAAATCAAAAAACACCTGATTGTTGGTGGCGCTATCCACCTCATCAATAATCAATACAATTTCTTTTTCAGATATGGCACACCACTCTGTAAAAGTATCAAACAGCTCTCCCAGCTTAGCTTTCTTCTCAGTTCTTGCAACATAACCTTTTAGCTGTTCTTCAATAGATTCAGGAATACTCAAACCACTTCTCGTTTTCCCAAGTATCAGTCTTGATAACTCCTGAACAAAAGTCTGCTCTGTCTTAAATCCTGCATTACCTATCCCCTGAAAGTCCAAACTGATTACAACATACTCTGTTATCAATGCTTTTCTTAAAGCAGCAAGAGTCGTAGTTTTTCCGTATTGTCTGGCGCGATTGATGGTGAAATACTTGCCACAATCAACGTATTCCTTAATTTCTTCTATACGATTTGTAATATCTACCATGTAATGTTTTTCGGGCAAACATACAGCGGTAGTGTTAAATGTTTTCGGCATATAGGGTTATCTCCTTGTTGTAATCAAGCCGCCTTTTCGTAATCAATAATAGTCAGTTCCTGCATAAGTGATTTGACCATTTCAGTAATATGTTCAACTTTTAAAGCTACATCACCTGTATAAAAAATCTCATCACATTCATCACATTTATAGCAAGGAATATTTCTAATAATCAATAATCCAAAACCCATTTCAATAGCTTCTGTTGTTGTACTTTTATATGCAGGCTTCCCACATTTCATACACTTCATGATCTAATCTCCTTTCTTGTTCTCCAATCATTCTCCCACTTTTCAGGATTGGGAATGTATGCCGTAATAATGTAAATAATCCCATCATCAATGCTTGCTACCACATGTATAACCTTACCATTACTTGTTCCAAGTATAAGACAACTAGGAAAAGGAAAATCTTCGGAATATTGTTCTATAATTTCACCTGTTTCAATAGCCATACATACATCATGGATCGAGATTCCTCTTTCTGTAAATCTTTTACGGCTATGTTGTGTTATCACCATATTTTCAGGTACATTTAAATCCTTAAAATCTTTAATTGCGTAATATTTTGCAGACATTTTTCAATCTCCATAATTACTGTAAGTATTCCCGCTCCAATTCTGTGATATCTTCAAAAGGAAACCTCTCTGCACAACCATCCGGAATGGCTTTTAGACTTTCCACAATCTCCCGAACAAGTGCTACTGCCTCTTTGCTATGTTTTCCATCTTCAGGCATATTCCTAACATACCACACCTGATCATACACCTCAACTTGGGAAAGAATCATTCCCACATCCACACTGAAATCCATCTCGTCATTTTCATTAGTCTCTCCATAATGAGCAATAACGTGATCTAATCTACGGAGAGTTGCCTCTTTATTCAGATCAAGAGGAACATAGACACGAACATTATCATCCTCTTCTTCAGGCTCAAAACGCATAGGATATTCCAAAAGGGATTTATCTATAAGCCAGGGCTCATTAACATACAATGGCATTTCATCCTTTGGAATCGGATATGGATCAAGTCTATGATGTGTCATTTAGTATTAGACCTCTACTCTCCTCAAAATTTTCTCTTCACTTACAATTATTATGTCCACAAAAGGATCATTGACATCAAAGTGATTATTCAGAGTGTCAGCGACATAGCTGCTTAATTCATCAATCATACTTTCGCTGGTTACGATTACAAGTTTCTTTTGACACTTTCGTCCTTTAGTATTCTTATAATTATTTGCTGCCCTTTCGAGCCTGTATGCAGACGACCGGATAGCTTCGTAATTCTTATATCTTCTCCACCATTTTATCTCAAAAATCACATCCTCATCGCTGGTTTTAGAAATAGCTATAGCGTCATAATCGATATGATTTATTACCGTGTTTTGTACAATACTATAGTCACTCTTTTGTAAATAATCGTATATGCCCACTGAAAAGAAAGCATTTTCAATGTCAATATACGATATCCTCTTATTTATGTTTTCCTCATTTCCTAGGCAAGGACTTCCTTCTTCCTTTAACGCCTCTTCTTCTTTAGATTTTTCAACCTCAGAATCAGGTCTTTTGTTTGCTTTATATTCCCTGACAAGTTTTTCTGCTTCCATTTTCTTCTTTATATCTTCGTAATTCTGGAGCTGTTTCCATTTAATAATACCTACTATTATTAGCACAACTCCCAAAAGTAAAGAAATACAGCAAATTATCGGATATCCATTCTGTACTGTTTCACCAATATTCTTATGTAACTCTACAGCTTCTTTCGAATATTGCGAAAGCGCATCATAATCTTCCTGACTTATGAGCATAGGATCTCTGCTATATACCATATACACAACAGCTATCGGTAATGCTAAAAAGAACACTCCAACCGATACTATGAATTTATATAAATTCTCATATTCAAATTTTCCCATACTCACCCAGCTTCTTCAAAAATTGTAAGCTTGCCATTGTCATCTTGCGCAGCATCTTCAAGTGCTATTGCTTTACTATATATATCGGCTATATATTTCATTACTACATTTCACGCGTCAGCCAACCCAAGGAGAGCATTATTCCACATTTATTCCTCAATATCTATCTTTAATAATCATCCTTACATAGTCAACAAAAATCACCATTACAAATAGCCATTAAAAAGTTTATTTAACATATTGATTTTTTTATTGTCATATTCAGTTATCTTAGGATTATTTTTCAATTTCTCATGAATCATTGATTTGTTCTCAGCATTTCTTAATTCCATATTTTTTTTACTGAGTATTTCTGAATTCACACAAGAAGTCCATTCCTGTACTTCATCTGCTCCTCTGATAGTTTCCAATAAACCTATAAACTCATTCTCCAATAAATAATCATCTAAAACCCCACGCAAATAGACTAGTTTTTGGTTTTCTTGTTCTAAATACTCCTGCAATTTCTGTTTTGCTTTTCCCTTTTTACCCTGCAAGAAATAATAACGCATATCGATAAGAATTTGATATCCTCTATTAAGAAAAAATTTCCTAGCGACTAACCTCAAATAATGCCTATCTTCTAGCTCTCGCTTTGCAATTAAATAGTTCTCATATTCATTACGTTTAGCCAAACAATATGAAGCGGATATCCCATTAAGTTTATGATACAAAAGATATAATTCATAAAAGTTATCTCTCATGTAAGATATTGTCGGATCTACTGGCACCAACTCCATACCATCTATAACATCCTTGTGTTCTACAAAGTCATATGCGTGTATTCTATCACCTATTTCTTTCAAAACAAGTATTTCTCTTGTACTTAAGTAATCTGAATAGCGTTGTATACGATCCAATCTCTTATCTAACTGTTCAGCACTACTTATCAGTTCCTCTCCAACCGGTAAAAGCCTATGCTCAAATTCCCCTATACATCTCTCAGCTGATAAACATTTACCATATAAAGCATTTTCAAAATTATCTTTTCCTAATTTTTCTCTAACAATATCGGATTGAAAAACAGATGAAGTATGCAAACTCTGCAAAAATGGAATCTGAATAAAGAAAAGTAAATATAACTGTATATCAATTATATCATTTTCAATTCTTGGACGAATACGCAATTGCTTGCCTATCCAAGGAAGAAAATTAAACACAAACCAAAACACTATAGAAGCTAGCAATGACGTAATAATTGAAATCCAAATAGTCGTTACCTCCATTATAACCATCCCCATAAAAAACAGACATATATTTGTAAACTATAACATAGCATATCAAATAATATAGACAAACTGTTTTATTTTAAATACACACATATATACTTCATGCATTTTAAATATGGCAGCTCCATAAAAGATTTAAAAATATCTATATGGAGACTGCCACATTTAATAATCAACATCAATTCAAACCAGTATATACTCTGTATTTACAATAATTTGTCATTCATTATTTATGAACTCCCTAATCTGTTTTCTCGTAAACTCCTTCATATCTTTGCCATCATTCCAAGCCTTATACCAGGCAACAGTCTCCCTAATAGCTTCATCCACATGCCATACAGGCTCCCAACCAAATGTCTCTCTTGCCTTAGCACAATCAAGCTTAAGAAAGCTTGCCTCATGAGGAGCGTTAGCCTCTGACATATTCTTCCAGTTTGCAGGTTCGCCCCAGTACTTAACAAAATAATCAGCAAGGTCTCCGGTATTGATACAATCCTCATCACGGGGTCCGATATTGTAGTAATCAGCATACTTCTTATCAGACGCCTGCTCCATGGCAATCATAAGATATGCAGCAAGAGGCTCAAGAACATGCTGATAAGGACGTGTTGAATAAGGGTTGCGAACAATTATACTCTCCCCCTTAACGGTCGCACGAACACAATCGGGAACAATACGATCATTTGCAAAATCACCGCCACCGATAACATTACCGGCACGGGCTGTTGAAATTGCAGTAGAATCACTCTCTGCGAAAAATGACTTCTTGTAAGAATGAGTCACAAGCTCAGAGCAGCTCTTAGAATTAGAGTAAGGATCAAAACCGTCAAGCTTCTCATCTTCTTTAAAGCCATGATTCTCAATGTCATTATTCTCATATACCTTATCTGTAGTAACGTTTAAGAACGATACTGCACCGGGATGGTTTCTCAGGCACTCCAGGATATTAACCGTCCCCATAACGTTAGTCTCATATGTATAGCGAGGATCCTTGTAGGAATCACGCACAATGGGCTGTGCTGCAAGATGAAGAACCACGTCGGGATTGGCTTCTATATATGCTTTTTCAAGAGCATCAAAATCCCTGATATCTCCGATTGTATGATGAACCTCGTCAGCAAGCCCAAGGATTCCAAACAAGTCAGGATCTGTGTTGGGAGCCAGTGAATATCCGCATACATCTGCTCCAAGGAGCTGTAACATAACACAGAGCCAGCTCCCCTTAAAGCCCGTGTGTCCGGTAAGGAATACCCGCTTACCATTATAGAAATCTTTCATTTTTTCAAAATTCATTTTTTTCTCCTTCGTTCCTAAATCTATAAAAACAACAAGCTTAATACCAACACTATAACGACGCTAAAAAGTGTCCCGAGTAAATAATATTCGGCAAATTCCTTGTCCTCTACAATTTTGTTATATCTTGTTATCGATTTTGCAGTAAGAACAAGTCCAAGTGCAGAATATTGTTGTAAATAAATCAAAATTATCATAACCACTCGTTCTATAGTTCCTATTGTCCTTCCTGCATTTTTTGTAGCCAATATACTATTCTTATCTTTTCCAGTTATAGGTTTGTATTCTTTAAGGAATTTTTGAATAATGACATTAGCAGGCTTATGTATCATCAGAATAATGGTACATACTTTTAACGATTCAATCGGATCCAAAGAACAAGTACTCATTATCTTTGCAAATAAAGTAGTATTCATATCAAAACTATATTTAAAGCATACAAATCCTAGCCCCGCTATAGTTAACACATGCAAAAACTGATCTATACTAAATGTATACCACCCATCTTTTATGACCCTTTTCTTTATCATCACATATTTAAGAGAGTCAATTACAAAATGAACAATAGCAGCTATTACCCCAATACATACAAAGTATTTATTGAATGCCAATGCCATCATAACTATCATAATCAGAATATACACTAATGAATGAATAACTATCCCTCTATAGCTCTTTTCCTTTTCTTCAGCTATTTTTTCTGTCTGAAAATAGTAGTCACCAAGTATATGCCCTATCATCAATGGTAAAATATACTTTGTCATTTTGTTATCTCCTTAAGTGATTTGTCTATAACGTTCTCTACATCCATGTATATTATATATTTACCTGATGACAATCGTCTTGCCACAGTAGATTGCGTTGTTCCTAGCCTCCTAGCACACGATTCCTGGCTTTCTCCGTAATGAATCATATCCATTATTGTGATTCTTTGTTCATCAGACCACTCATTTTTAATAATATTATTTATTCTAAATAGCGTATTAATTTGATCTACCAATATATTGTCATCCTCATATACATTCACTAGCACGTCTGAAGCTTGTCTTTTATATTTTTTTTCTTGAATTCTAAGATCATTTATCATGTTTCTTGCAGCATAATAGGCGGGTCCATCTGCACCTATTGCAGCTTCTCTACTAATCTGAGTCGTTATTTCTCCATATCCGATTCCGAACCGTACTTCTGTAGGATATAGCTGCCGTTGAATTAATCGTATTATTTCTAAAACATACAATCCATCATTTAACAATCCCTGAAATTCATCGCCTAATGTTATGATAAAATTTGCCGCAATATCTTCATGATATATGGTATTTATTGTATTTAACACTTGTTTCAAATTTTCTTGAACTTCCGCCCTTTTTTGGATTTTTTTTGATTGTACTATGTCTCCAATTATCGCAACATATTTTTGCATGTCTTTTCTCCTTATCACAATAATGCATCTATAGCGCATAATTGTCAATAATGCGTTATAGATGCATTATTCAAAAATATGCATCACTATTTTGTTTGGAAAGCTATTACGTTATCGCTATTATATGCTTCTTTAATTCAAAAAATAACAGTATCACTCCGCCTTAAACGCCCAAAACTTATTGATAATAAAGTTCACCGGTACACTAACAAGCAGATTTATGATCGGTGCAATGAACTCAGATATATGGAATATCTGCACCCAAAGTACCATCAGAATACTGTTCAAGAATAACCCTGTAAAAGAATATGAAATATAGGTCTTTATAAGTGCCTTCCAAAGATTTCTGCTCTGTCCTTCCTCCATAACGAAAACCATCTTGTTGTTCCAGTAGAAGGACCAGAGTACACTAAGGACGAAAGCGATGACGGTTGCGATGAGATAATCGTAACCGGCAAAAAGTCCTACTGCACGTAATCCTATGAGTGTAAAAGTATATAACAGATACGATATAACTGTGTTGCTGACACCTACTATCCCGAACTTTATAAACTGCATTAAAGACTCATGGGCTGAGTCAGTATAATCCTTGCCTACGATGCTGAACAGGAAGCGGAATATCGCTCCTGATATAGTTTCAATAATATTCCAAAAAATGTTAACTGACTTACTCACAAAAACTCCTATCTTACATGGTTTAAGGTCAGGCACTTGTTACCTGACCTTTAAGAACCTCATCCGTCAGCTTCGCTGACACCTTCCCCTTAGAAAGGGGAAGGCTTTATTATTGCTATTCCCCCAAGGGACCCTAACTACTTTACCATTCCTCCATAGGGAAGGCTTTATTGTATCGCTTCTAAAATTATCTTCGCCATATATTCCAGCTTCTCGTCTGTCATTCCGGGATAAACGCCAACCCAGAAGCTGTTCATCATGATACGGTCTGTGTTCTCAAGATTGCCTACTACTCTGTAGCCCTCACCGCTTGCGCGCATCTCATCGAAGCAAGGGTGCTTGGTAAGGTTACCGGCAAAGAGCATACGGGTCTGAATGCCATGGCTCTCAACATAATCAACAACCTTATTACGATCTACTCCGTCCTTACAGGTCATGATGAAGCCAAACCAGCTGGGATCTGAATTCTCGGTAGCAACCGGAAGAATAAGCTTCTCCTCAGCGCCACCCTTAATGAGCAGATCCTTAAGGAACTTAAAGTTATATTTTCTACGCTCAACAAATGACGGGAACTTATCAAGCTGTGCACAACCGATTGAAGCCTGAAGATCAGTAGCCTTAAGGTTATATCCAAAGTGAGAATATACATATTTATGATCATAGCCAAGAGGAAGCTCACCATACTGCTTATCAAAACGATGACCGCAGAGATTGTCGCAGCCTGAAGGACATACACAGTCACGTCCCCAGTCTCTAAATGATCTTGCGATCTTGTTAAGGAGAGCATCATCTGTGTAAACAGCACCGCCCTCACCCATTGTCATATGATGCGGAGGATAGAAGCTGCTGGTTCCAATATCACCAATAGTACCAGTGAATTTCTTAACTCCATCAATCTCATACTGACTGCCAAGAGCATCACAGTTATCCTCAACAAGCCAGAGATTATGCTTATCGCAGAACTCCTTTACGCCCTTAAGATCAAACGGGTTACCAAGAGTATGTGCAATCATTACTGCCTTGGTCTTATCTGACAGAGCCTTCTCAAGCTCATTAACATCGATATTGTATCCCGGAATAGTTACATCAACGAACACCGGAACTGCACCATACTGAATGATAGGTGTAACTGTTGTAGGGAAACCTGCTGCCACAGTGATGACCTCATCACCGCGCTTAACCCTTCTCTCACCAAGAAGAGGTGAAGTAAGTGTCATAAATGCCACAAGGTTAGCTGATGAACCTGAATTAACAAGTGAGCAGAACTTTACTCCCAAATACTTTGCAAGCTTAGCCTCAAACTCATCTGTATATCTTCCTGATGTAAGCCAGAACTCAAGCGCACTGTCTACGAGGTTTACCATCTCCTTCTCATCATACACACGTGATGCGTATGAGATGCGGTCGCCCTCCTTGAACTCCTTATTCTGATTATGAAAATTCCTGGCGTAATCTGCCACCAAGTCCAGTATCTGCTTCTTTGCTTCTTCCTGAGTAGCCATATAAATCTCCTTTTCAATTAAAAATCAAATTTGTTTTTAATCAGACCTTCTTTATAACACATTATAAAATAAAAGTCACTCTTTACCATCTCTTCCAAGGTGCCTGGCCGCTCTCCCACAGCTCCTCAAGCTTCTGTTTTTCACGTTGAGTATCCATGCACTGCCAGAAACCATCGTGCCTAAATCCCATGAGCTGACCTTCAGCTGCAAGCTTTCTCATAGGCTCCTTCTCCAGAATAGTCTTATCTCCTTCAAGATAATCAAATATCTCAGGATTAAGGACCATGAAACCGCCGTTAATAAGCGCTCCATCCATGTCATCCTTCTCACGGAATGACTTGATTACACCCTTGCTGACATCCAGGACGCCCTTCTGCTGAGCGATACTTGCCATAGTTATGGTAGCAATTTTTCCATGCTCTTCATGATACTTTTTAAGAGCATCCAAATCTACGTCACACACACCATCACCATATGTCAGCATGAACGGCTCATTTCCGATATACTCCTGAACCCTCTTCACACGACCGCCGGTCATTGTATGAAGACCTGTGTCAACAATAGTAACCTTCCACTTTTCTGAATTATTGTTGTGGACAGTCATCTTGTTAGTTGCCAGATCAAATGTAATGTCAGAATTATGTAAAAAGTAATCTGCAAAATATTCCTTAATTACATACTGTTTATAACCGGCCAGAATTATGAACTCATCATATCCATATGATGAATAATATTTCATGATATGCCAGAGAATAGGCTGCTCACCAAGCTCAATCATCGGCTTGGGCTTATACTGTGATTCCTCTGAAATTCTGGTTCCAAAACCACCTGCTAAAATTACAACTTTCACTTCGTTTCTCCCTTACTAAAATTCAATATTGGCTTTCAAGCCACCTCTCTATAAACTCCTTATATAATGGCACCTGCACATCCAAAAAATCTTCCGGCAAATAATCGAACCACCGCAAATACCCTTGATCTTTTTCTGTTTTTCCAGCATTAAAGCCATCTATAGAATATCCCTCCGGTAATTTACACTCAAATAGCATACAAATATTATGCGTTCTCTGCAAATTAGTATTCTCCGCAAATCTATCCTTCACAGTAAGGGATTCAACGGTTAAGACCGGATTATTATCACATATAACGCTTGTGCCCAGTTCCTCAATAGCAGTCTTCTGCACACGTTCTTCAAATGTTTCCAGCATTCGTATGCACCCACCGGGGATATGCCAGCCACATCCGTAATATTTGTCATCTCTCCAACTAAGCAAAAACCTTTTGTTAGAATCAGTTACAAAAAGATCCACATTCGGTATTGGCGTTAATGAAGCAGTCAGTAAAAATAAAGATTCAGGCAATCCTTTTCTAGGGTCAATTCCCTCACTTATCATTCTATTATTAAGCTCTGATACCAAGTAATCAATTGAACCCACTTTAGCATTATTGTTCATACTCAAAACATTCTAAGATTTTTAATATCTTCTACAATCAAATCTACACAAAGATGATTTTTCTCCATTACTTCATTAAGATTGTATCTATCGATAAACTCTTTTTTCAAGCCATAATTCATCACTTTTATATCACTGGTGCCATAAAAGCTTGCGATTTTCTGTCCCCAACCACCATCAACAACACCATCTTCTAATGTTATAACCAGATCGTGATTTTTCTCAATTTCCGAGAGGAGTTCTGAGTCAACACCGGTAATATATCTGGGATTAACCAAAGTAGCAGAAATACCGAACGATTCTGCCATCGAAGCAACTAATTCCTCTCCCATCTGGTAAAAATCGCCTAATGCTAATACAGCTATTTTTTCGCCATTCTTTGTAATCTTATACTTGTTTAAACTACTATAGTCCTTATCAACCTCACCATCAGCATAAAAAACTCCATTTCTTGGAGCTCTGATTGCAACCGGATGCTCCTTTTGATCAATACTCCAGTCCACCATAGCAAGATATTCCTGCTTATTTGTTGGCGCCAAATATACAAGATTAGGGATATTGGACATCATCGGAATATCAAAAATGCCAATATGTGTTACATCATTAACCGAGTATACTGATGCATTTATAACCAAAAGTGTCGCAGGACAATTATTAATGCACAATTCCTGTGATATCTGATCGTAAGTTCTTTGGAAGAATGTAGACATTGTTGCAAAAACCGGCTTACATCCATTCCTTGCAAGCCCGGCTGCCATTGCTACAGCATGTTCCTCTGCTATTCCTACGTCAACAAACTGTTTACCGGCTTTCTTTCTGTGTTCTGAAGTAAAATTCAAAGAATCAGGCACAGCTGCAATCATCGTAACGACCTCCGGATCTTCTGCCATCTTTTCAAGCAAATGATCACGCATCACTCTGTCATAGCGCTCGCCATTAAAATCACTCTTAAGTTCACCTGTCTCCAAATCAAAAGGTCTTCTCCAATGCCAGGCTTCCTTATCATGCTCAGCAGGTTCATACCCTTTTCCCTTTGTTGTAGCCATATGGATAACAACAGGATGATCTGTATCCTTAACTTTCTGAAATACACTAATCATTTTCTCCACATCATTACCATCATCTACAAAAATATACTCATATCCTAAGGCCTTGAACATATTATCAGCAGCGCTGCCTTTTCCCACCTTAAGGTCTGCAAAATTCTTATATATTCCGCCATGGTTATCTGCTATAGACATTCCATTGTCGTTAAAAAGAACTATAAAATTACTCTTTAATTCAGATGCAGAAAAATCCAGTCCCTCAAGAGCTTCTCCACCACTCATGGAGCCATCTCCAATTACTGCAATAATATTCTCTTTTGTCCCACGAATATCTCTTGCTTTTGCAAGTCCGCTAGCCAAACTTATAGAAGTTGCAGTATGACCAACCTGAAACAGATCATGCTCACTTTCGTCCGGATTTGTATATCCGCTTATTTCCGAATATCTGTCAGAATCTAAAAAGCCATATTTTCTCCCTGTAAGGATTTTATGTGTATAGGATTGATGCGATACATCAAATACAAACTTATCCACAGGAGAATTAAAAACATAATGAAGCGCTATAGTAGCCTCAACCATTCCCAGGTTAGAACCTACATGTCCGCCAATCTTACTTGCTCTATCCAAAAGAAGCCCTCTTATTTCGGAAGCAAGCTCCTTACACTCCTCGGCAGAGAGTTTTTTTAAATCATTTGGATTGTTAATTTTCTCAATATACATGACTTTTCCTCTATAAATTGTTTAGTTTACTGTACTTTTCTCTATCCAGTTCAGGATACATATCCTGGCAAGATTTACCTATAGGTAATGATGGTACCAATCTTTCATCAGGATTCAGACGCATTTCGATGAGCATAGGCTCGTGAAAATCACACCTTACCTTATCACCTAAATTCAACTCCATATATTTCACCCCATATGCATCAGCCAAAAGCGAAAATTTAGGGGTTGAATAGCCTGTCTCCTTAGTCGTATGAATGGCATGATCATACTTCTGCAATTCCTTATCACGAATCATGGCCGAACAATTATTATTTAAAACAACTATTGTAATCGGAAGCTGCCAATGAGATATAAATTGCATTTCCTGACTATTATACTGGAATCCCTGATCTCCCACGAAACATATAACCGGTCTATGTGAAGCATAGTAAACACCAATTGCCTTTCCAATTCCTACTCCCAGAGTTCCGTAAGATTTAGAGAAAAACAACGATGTATTCGGATGAATAAATTCATATGCACGAGAAACCCAGAATTCATTATTCCCCACATCAGAAACAAATGAAACATCCTCATCAATTTGCTTCAAAAAATCAGCTATTATGCTGGCATTTTCTGCTATATCTTCCTCTTTTAGCTGTTCCTTTAATGTATTACAGCATTTAATCCAATCTTCATTTTTTATTACGTCAATACATTTTATCTCATGCTTAACATCATGTATATCCGCATGAATAGGTATGCTATTAGGAATATCTCTTTCCAACTCATATTCATCCGTGTCAATACGGATTATTACCGCGTTTTCATATATACTCTTATAGCTTTTTGAGGCCATAGGAAACGAAAGTCTATTCCCTAAACTAATAATCAAGTCTGCCTTTGAAAGAATAAAATTGCTATAACGAATACCATGGCTACCAATATATCCATAGTACCACCTGCTTTTAGCAAAAATATCCTGAGCTCCTCTGCTGGAAAGAATAGGCAAATCATTATTGATCGCAAATTGTTCTATTTCGTTATATGCATTCGCATTTCTTACCCCATCTCCGACAAGTATGATTGGCCGTTTTGCCAATTTCAGTTTCTCAGCAATCACCTGTAGCTTACTTGTAATCTCTTTGGCGCTATCAAGCTCAATAAAGTCTTTCTCCACCTCCTGCTTAAACAGTTTTGTGTCTATATCAATAAAAACAGGACCTCTGCGACCGGAAACTGCCAATTTACATGCCTCCGGAAGCACTTCTTTTAATTCACTCACTGTATCGATTCGCTTAGATAGCTTGCAGAATGGTTTTAATGACTCAGTAAAATCCACTTCCTGATCTGTCAAAAACCTTTGCTTTGACTTACCATGACTAGTATGAGCTGTTAAAAAAAGAACTGCTACTGATTCAAAATATGCTTCAGTTATAGCAGTTATCATATTTGCTACTCCGGGGCCTCTCGTAGAATATGCTACTCCAAGATTACCTGAAGCCTCTGCATAACCTATAGCAGCATACGAAGACATTTGTTCATGATAGTTAAGATGGGGCTCTATCTCAGGATGACTCTCGCAAGCATACAAAAAATCCAATATTACAGCACCGGGTATTCCAAAGACATCAGTAGTCCCCATTTGAGTAATCACATCTACAATATACTCTGCACCTGTCATTAGTTATTCCCTTTAACCCTTTCAAGCAGCTCTTTAGTATTATCAGGTGTATACCTATATCTCAAATCTTCAGGCATCTTCGAAAGAACATTCTGTATTTCAGACAAGTTCAATCCATAATTATTCTTTAATGCCATAGCATATTTATAAGCTGTTTTATTAATAGCCGGAATAAATCTGGCAACAGAATACCCCCAAAGCTGATCTATGTTAAACTGATTTACAATATCGCACACTTCAAACATCTCATTTAAATCATAGTTTTTATCAAATTCATGATTTAAATAATTCATAACCACTTCAGACTGAACATTACCTGTCCCCTGTCCCATTCCGGTTGCACAGGAATCAATTATTACTCTTCTGTCTCCTCTATTGTTGACAAAATGCATAACATTAGAAAATGCCATTTCCATGTTATTATGTGCATGAAAGCCTATCCTAATATCTTTATCCAATCCGGAATCAAATTTCTTGAAATAGTAGCTTATATCCTTTGAAGTCATATAGCCGTAACTGTCCACAAAATAAAGAGCGTATGCCCCCATCTTGTTTGCACGGTCAATAAGCATATCCAACTGGTCCTCAGTATATCTTACAGTAACCATTGGCTGGATAAAAACCTTATATCCTTTTCTGCACAACCCTTCACAAAAATCCAACGACTTCTCTATTTCAGAATATCTAATGCAAACTCTGGGAGCATCTATCATTCCGGGTTTCCAATCAGGTATACTGTCCATAGGTATATCCGGGCCACGATAAAACGCTGCATATAACTGATTTTCATCATTCTTCTGTGGCAGAACATCTGAAATATCCTCTATAGTCTGATAAATCCCAAACCCTTTTTTTGATTTATCAGATACCTCTATTGCCCCAACCTCAATAATCTCGGCTCCAGTTTTTACCAGATGTTTAGCTATTATATCTCTTTGGATATCAGAAAACACTTCCGTTTTAATACCATTCTTATCCGCATCCTCTAAAGCAAATCCACCATCACGTAGTGTACAATCTAATACTTTTATCTCGTCAAAATTTCTTGCAAAGCTCATGTAAAAACCTCATTTTCATAATACTCTTTTACGGTCTCATATATCCCGGTTTGGGCATCTGTTTTCATATCCCATCCAAGATTCTTTAGCTTATCATTGTTCAGCAAAACTCCCGGTGTACTTTCACATTTTTGTTTTGAATAAATAACCGAAATATTTTTATCAAGTTCGGTACATACACACTCTTTAATAATCTCTGCCATCTCACATGCAGACAAATAATTATTACCTTCTCCATTAGTTGAGATATTATATGCTTCACCTTTTGCTCCACTAACGGCGACCTTAATTATTCCACTGACAGCATCCTTTACATAAATATTATCCCTTTTAGACATCTTATCAGCATTAATAACTATATTCTCTCCATTAAGTGCCTTTTTAATAAATTCATAAAAAGCAGTATTAGGCATATTATAAGTATATCCGTAGACATAACTAGGTCTTATTATACAAACATCCAAATCATATTGCTTTACATAAGCCCCGGCAATCACTTCTATCATTCTTTTTGATTCAGAATACGCAATAGCCGGTGCAGAAAGATTCTCACCATTGTTTGTATTGTCTTCCTTAAAGCTTATGGTATTATTATCAGCATTTCCATAGACAGTTGCAGAAGAAAAAACTATTAGTCTTCCACTTTTTCCTGTTTTATCTCGCATAAACTTAATATAATCCAGGCAATTACGAACTCCTTGAAGATTTGCATCAATCGTATCTATTGGACATGCCTTTATCTCTGCTCCGGAAATAGGACTTGCAGCCTGAAAAACATAATCAAAATAACCAAGCTCAGAATCTAATCCTAAAACAATATTACCCTCGCAATAAGAAAGCCGCTCTTTATTTCCACAGCATGAAAATACTTCTTCCAGCTTATTCTTATTCCTTCCCATTGCAACTACATTTGCCTGTTGCTTTAGTAATTCCTCAACCAAATTACTACCAATGAGTCCACTTGCTCCTATTACAAGAACCCGCTTATCCTTAAACATCTGATTCTTCCTTCTTATCGAAATTAATACGTTCTGATTCTATAACGATGGGCCTGTTCATAATTCTTAGATTAATGCTCATTACATACTCACCCAGCAATCCAAGAAACGCTAATTGCACCGCCCCGAGGAAAAACATTCCTATTGTCACAGGCGCCATACCGGCACTAAATGTATTCCAGTGAGTAAGCTTATAAACAAAATAAATAATTGCCACTATAAAAGACAAAATAGCTGTTATAAACCCTACAAAAGTAGCTAATCTTAATCCAATTTTTGTATAAGAAGTAATGCTTCTCATTGCAATATCATACAAAGCGAAGAATTTAATATGGCTTTTGCCTGCACGTCTCTTCAATTGCTCATACGGCATCTCCAGCCTATTCTCACTAAACTCTGCTACTATTCCTCTCAAAAAAGGAATAGGATCATCAAGAGTCCTTAATACATCCATAAATGATCTATCATATAGACCAAATCCCGTAAAATGTTCAATAATATCTGTATTTGAAATCTGTCTGATAGCCTTATAGTATATTGACCTAAAGAATCTCATTATAGGACTTTCCTGGCTGGATTTCTTTATGGCAGTAATAACTTTATAGCCCTTTTCCCACTCTCTGACCATCTTATGAATCATTTCTAAAGGATCCTGAAAATCAGCGGTGAATAAAATCACACAATCACCTGTAGCTTGTAGCATACCATAGTAAGGCGAATTGTCCGGTCCAAAGTTCTTCAAATTAAAAATAGCTTTTATATTCTTATTTTCTGCGCATAACTGCCTTATAGCATCACGAGTTCCATCATTAGAGTTGTTGTCAATAAACAACAATTCATATTCATATTCCGGCAAATTAGTTGTAATCTCATCTATAATTGCATTTGCCACAGGAACTGCATTTTCAATTTCATTATATGTTGGTACAACAACACTTATTATTTTCTTGTTTGACATATTCCAATCTCTTTCTACTTATCTTGTGAGCATAACAACTCTAATCATCTTCATTTCTTAACCCAACATTCGATCAAGTATCCTTTCCTATACTTCTTACAAATTCACTTTTCAATAATTCACTCTGTTCAGTGTCAGCCTCTCCAACCCGAAGTAGAATATTCCCATTCTCTTCCTCCACACTCGAAATCATTCTGGCGTCAAAAAGTTCAATAATGCTATCATACCAAGCATCCTCATAGCTTAGCCTGTTAGAAAATACAAATATGTAATCAAATTCTCCAAACTCTATATATTTGTGAAATTCCCCATTTGTTGCAAGTTGTCGGTTACCATAAGCTCCTATATCTAAGTCCCCCTCCACCACACAAGGTATTCTGGCTCCTGAAATATGATCTCCCACAGCAAAAACTTTATTATGAATATCTGACGCCATTTCACTATATAACCTATCGCACTTATATGAATCTCTCATAAATTGCTCAAATTCTGCAAGATGATTATAATAGCCCTTATTCAGGAAATCCGGTTCTGTAAACCTTATACTCATTGACCAATTTGTTATTAACAGCAAAAGAATATTGCACAGATAAAAGCATCCAAACCAGAACCCAAACACCTGACGTTCTTTTTTCTTCTCTACTCTAATTACTACTACCGCTGCAATAATCGCACAAGCATATAAGAGCATAAAATAATTCCCGTCAAGCCAATTTCTTAGCATTATTATTCCTATAAATGCACATAACTGCAAAATAAAAACACAAATAATAAACCTTTCCTTAAGCTGCCGTTTTCTTGCACTGAACAAATGATACACAATACAAGGAATAAGCACAATTATTATTCCTGTAATAAACGTACTCCCCCATGCCACATGTATATGCCCTATCATTGCACTCTCTGTCCGAGGATCAATTAAAAAATCATATAAATTTAAAAGCAGTATTTTCAATTGGCTGATGCTAAATATACTACTTAACGGTTGAGAACTTATCCCTATCACAGAAAAAGGATATTTATCAAGAAATCCAATCTTTCTAAATATACCCCCCCATACTTGCGTCTCAGGAACACCTGTTAATATATATGTTCTCGCCCATATAAAAACCAAATCTGTCAACGCCAACAGTATACTAACAATCCCTATATTGTTAATCCTTACTCTATTCTTCTTATCAAGTAACAAACAATAAAAAACACTAAGCAAGATAAGTGTTGAAAACACAGCAGAAGTTGGCTTCAAAGTTTGTGCGTAAATATACGCAGCAAATGTCATCCCCAAAAACCTAAAATCACTACTGCTTAGATATAAGACAAAAAAATACATTAAAAAGAGTTGTATCATCAGCGTCATAGTATCACTCTTAGCAGTAGTTGACATATTCATAATCCCCGGAACTATTGAAACCATTATGGCTGCAAAAAGTGATTTTTTTTCTGATACAAACTCTTTACAAAAGGAATATACTGTTCTGATTATCATAACGGTAAAAATCACATTTAAAGCTGGAACAAATGCGTAACAATCAGTGCTTGACAATGGAAGTGAATACGTTTCAAATCCCTTAGAGTATGTGTACACAACAGCAGTAAACGGAATTTTATCATATATACCACTAATATTATCTAAAATATATGGAGCTCTAAGCCCATACCATGCAGAATCATAATCTATAGAGCTATTTAATCTACCAATTTGTATTATTATTGGAATCACCATTAGCGAAAAAACAAAGTACCTATTTCTAGTACATTGCATTTGCAAAAGAATCTTACCAACTTTATTTAATTTTTCTTTAACGAGGCCAAAGTTATCACATATTGCCAATGCAGCACAAAAAGCAAACACTATTCGGAGATTTTTCAAACCTCCTATAGAGAACATCGACATTACTGCATAGACAATGGTTAATACCATAGCACCAATAAGAAAATCCACTTCAAGATTTCCCTTATCACATAATTTGATAGCCCTCTTGTTTATGGACTCTCCAACAATAATTGTGATTAACACATATAAAATAGCAAATACAATTGGTAAAAACAAAATAGATACATATGAAAAGACAATCATTACAGATATAGGTATTACCAAATTACTCCATATTGCCCCTACCAGAAGAAATAAAACTACTATTCCTAACTCAATTACCATATAAGGAAAATAGCTATTATTTACAATACAATAATCTTTCAACCCATCTGCTGAAAACACAAAATCCAACGCAGAAAAAAGCATCCATGCTGATACGGCACTAAGTACAATACATCTTAAAACTGATTTCATTATTACCTCACATGTCTATTTAAGTTTCATATCCTATTTTTTACCTAACAAATTCTCGACTTTAGCGCTAATGGCCTTATACTTATTCCTTGAAAGCCCTGACAAAAATCTTAGAACCGGTACCTTGCTAAAAAAATAGAATAATACCAAACTACCAACTATTGATGTTGCAGATATTATTAACCAATATTTGTTTCCTATCTCCTGAGTCGGTACAGCTCCAATTACCTCCTCATTTGACATAATACCCAGATAATTAAATATTACAAAAACAAACTTAAAGAACAGAAAGTGAAAGAAAATAATTCCCTGGGTATGTCCCCCTACATATATCAATGCGTTTTTAATCAATTTTGAGACACTACATATTATCCTTGAAAAGAAATATAAAACAATTGATCCATTTACCTGACATAATAAATCTATAAATGGCTCATGAAAATATCTACTTGGATAGTCGATACCATTCCACTTAACAAATCCAAAGTAATATAATATGTAAATGCCAACGCATAAATAGATAAATGCACAAAATATACGGCGATTATCTGCCTGATCCCAAACAGCCACCAACCTCCTGGAACAATCACCCAAACAAATAAATAGCTGTGCTAATAATACAAAATCCAAATCTATAAATAGCAACCTTATTCTAATCCCATTTCTAATAAAATAATACGCTGCCAGATATAGCAACAAAGAAATTGCCATTCTTATAATTACATACTTTTTTATGAACACCTTTAAAATATCAATAACTATTTTTTGTACTATGAATGCCCCAAACAAAGCAATCAAAAACCACATGGCCCCTAAAAACTGAACATATAATTCTCCCCGGAATAAACATATAAACATTGACTTTATATCAAGCAAATATTCTTTCGGAAAAAGTCTATCGTAATATCCCAATCGAGCTAATACTTTCACAAAAATAATTCCTATTGAGGATACCCCAAAATATGGAACTACCAACGCAAAAAATTTCTCTATAAAAACGCTTGTAAATGATTTTTGTTCTAATTTTGAGGTATACCCAGATATCATAAAGAAGGCTGCCATATGAAATTGATAAATAATCATATTAAATTTGCCTGTTGCATGGCCTACCACTACTAAAATTATTGCCAGACCTCTATATACGTCAATCCAATCTATCTTTTTATTAATCGTTTGTTCTACCTTACTGCTGCCAGCCATTACTCACGCCTCACTTCTACCAAAAAATTCCCATTCATCCTAGATTCCAGGAACCCCAAAACTATATTTCAGCCATTTCACAATATTATTTATGTGATAATGTATTACTTTTCAAAATCACAAATATCATTCACGTTTATCATAATAATCTTCAGTGTCATCATAACGCACAAAAAACAATGCCACAACTATAAGCATTGTTTTTGTACTAGCGTAAGTTTACAAGTTATAAAAGGCTAATGCCTCGAAACGCAGTAATCATCTGCGTTTCAGGCAAGTCAAGCCGTATACCTAACTATAGTATTTTTGCTGAAGTCCGTAGACCTCTTCGATCCGTGATGCCAGTTCATCACCTTCGATGAACGCCTCTATCTTCTTGGGCTTTGCTATATCACCATAGAAGGTGGTGACCCTGTTGATCGCATTCATAGACTCAAGGCACTGATCTATGCTGCAGTCAATGCCTTTTTGATGAAGTTCCTTGCGAAGCAGGGTACATAATCTATAGGCAAGCACACAGATAA
>NZ_AUJI01000019.1 GCF_000424145.1 Butyrivibrio sp. AC2005 | reverse complement strand
CCTCAACCTCTACGAGTGTTGCACCAAAATCAAGGCTTCTCCAAGTGCGTGGCTGATCTATCCTTTGGTCGTAACGAGGACAGCGTCTGTGGCAGAACGGACAATCATCCTGATGCCATTTATCCGTCCGCGCATGGATTCTGAGGTGGGTAACACCATCCCGATCAAGATAGAAGTTTGCATCTTCTACGACAGCATGATTGACATTGAGCAATTTTTTACATAATGTATTAGCAGAAACCATCTGTGGGTACCTCTGGTATCTCTGTAGTATAGTTTGGACGCTAATACATTACAGAAACACAGATGGTTTTTCAATTGCATATATACATCAGAGGACTGGCATAGTACCCACCATCATGCCAGAAGCCTCACAATTAGTACCCTTAGAAAAAAGGCGCATGCCATCGGATACACCCTAAACAAAGGATGCATCCACTATTTATCAAAAGATTATCCGGTATATTCAAAAGATATCGGATATAACGTTATTAATGAATCCACCGGAACAATGGTTTGGGGATGCTATAACGAAGCGTTTGATCATCTTTGGACATTGTCCGAAGTAGAAAGATTCATCAAAGAACAGTACATTGAGCTTGGCTTAGAGTACTAATTTAATAGTGTGCACAATTTGTATTGTAGGGCAGGTTTCACAGCCTGCCCTATTTAATTCATTCAGGCTTCATATTTCGCCCTTAGAGCGATTTCAAATCGCTTTAATCCATTTATACCTTAATTGCTTTTAAATCGCTCCAAGGGGCAAATATTAATAAATGGCTACAACATACCACCTGCTGCCTACAAAAGTATTATGACCAGTAGCAATACTATCGTTTCTATTACACAAGCTATGGTCAAGCGTTTCGTTATCCTTTCCAATCTGAACGAATCTTCTTCATGTACAAAATATGGGACATTAAAATTTGCAGGTATTGGTTTATCATTATCTAATCCTAACCGCTCCTTTAGCTCTTTGTCATAAATCATTGTGAACCTCCGGTTTTAATCCAAGCAAGCAATCCATAGAATCCTTTGATTTTTCATAAGTCTTATAATTTTCAGCAGTTAATGGAGCAATAGCATGTCCCTCCGCAAAAGCACGATTTTGTTGTTGTCTGTAATAATCCTCTGTTCTTAATGCTCTGTTCCTATAAACTTTATACTGTTCCTCATTCTTATGTTTAAACTCAGATAGAGCCTTAAGTGATTCTCCATCTTTCGGTGTTAAATAGTGTTTCAAAAATGTTTTAAACTCCATTCTTATCCTCCAATTCTCCGTTAAATACCGGAATATCCAATAGTGTTTTCTCTGCTTTACTAGCTTCTTCAATCTGAGGAATGCTATCTTCTCTCATGCCATAAGCAGCCTTTGCTATAAAGATTTTGTTAACAGATGTGCGTTCATCATTAGTTAAGCTGTGTATTAAATGTTCTCTGCAAATCTCACGCCATCTTTTTACAGAGTCGCTATATGCAGGGTCTGACCTCCGATAATCCCTATTATTCCAATCGTAAAATGTTGCTTTATGTATTCCGGTCAGCATTGAAAAGCCTTCAATAGTTGGTAATACACAGCACTTACAACACAGCCGTACATAGTTATCAAACAACCTATCAAGTGAAGATATATCATCTGTACCAGGCAACTCTTTTAATTCTTTCAAGCCATCATGCAGATAGTACAATAACTGGGTAAATTGCTTTGATATATCATCCGTACATCCTGATAATTCATTTTCAACAAAAGAATCCGTTAGCTCTGCAACTCTGCTTTCATAGATTTCTGAGTGTCCAATAATTGTCACATTATTTTTCTTCATTATCGCATCCATTCTCTGAGAAAAAATCTCTCAGTACTTCAAATGACTTATTATCAAAGCACCGAGTACAACATGGCTTCAAACTATAATAAATACCATTGTACATACCTTTAATTGCATTATGGATTGTTTGAACACTCACACCGATAAAGCTAGCAAAAGTACGCCTACTTGGCTTTACATGTTCTTTGATGCATGTCCTTTTATAATCGCTGAGAACATTTTTCATTTCATTAGCATTTATCATAATTCTTTCCTCTTCCGGTTATAGAATTCCTTAAGAGAATCACATACTTTAAAATACCTATGTATCATTTCGTGATGAGTGTCGCACAGAACGCACAAATCCTCAGGATAATCTTCTTCATGAAATCTATGAGTTCCACGTATATGATGAACATTCAGTTTTTGAGTAGAACCACATAACCTGCATCTATATCCATCACGAAACAAAATATTTTCTCTAATAACCTGCCACTTAGGATCATCTCTCAAATAGCTTTTATACTCTTCTGAGCATTCATTTATATTCACCATTCTCTGAACCTCCCTAAAACGTATAATATATTTGTATGTACTCCCTATATATCAACCCTCATTTTCATCATCAACCAACATAGAGCTATTCACATCACATTCAATGTATAATCTCTTTAACTCCTGCTTGATACATTCATCATTTGCCTTATCCGCTTTACGGTCATGCAGATAAACCGTTATAAAATCCACTAAAATATTTTCAATGCTATAATCCATATCCAATACCTCCTTTAATCAATATCCGTGCAAAGAAGTTGCACATACATATATCTATTCTTTTCTATAATTCTGTAATTCTGTTCTATACATCTATTCTGTACTTCTATACTTCTTTCTTCTGTTCGATATACTTAGCTATACTTAGCAATACTTAGTATTACTAACCAATGGTTTTTTACCAGGTATTTACTGGGTTTATTCAAAGGTATCCTTTTTAGGTGGTCTACCTCCCTTTTTACCGTCAATCACTCGTTTGTCATAATCCCGGTATGATTGGTCAATATCTCTTTTCAGAGCATTCCATAATATCCTGCCATCACGGGTACTGGGCTTATATTCGCTCCATTTTCCCTCATCATGCCCCAAAAAATAAAACAGAGAATTTATAAAGACTTTTCCTATCTCCCTAAAAAGTATGTCTTTTTCTGTTTGGGTCAAATCATCGTCAAGGTTCTCAATATCTAAAGCAGTAGCATACTTTTCAACCCATAGCTTGTACCATTGTGGGCGCCCGGTTGATGTATCCCCATCGCAATACTCATTCCATGTATTCAAATCTGACATATTCATAGCGCAATCCTTTACGTCCCCCACAAATTCTGTTGTACAAGCTGATCAAGAGAACTTTTTCCATCTTTCAAAGCCTGACAATATGAAAGCTTCGCAACATTTTCAAAGGACTTCATCAACTCATCCGTGATAAATATTTCCTCTTCTCTGCTTGCATGCGTCATACCGGAAATCGTTCCGGATAAATCATCCACTTCGTTAGAAATAATATCTGCAATCTCCTTAAGCATTGTTTTCCTCCTTAACGCCTGCTGCCTGCTGCTCTCCCTTAACAGCTGCAATAAGAGCCTCACTATCATATCTAACAGCTCTACCAATTCGAACCGAGATACCATTTCTGTCATATCTCTTTAACGTATTGGGACATACTCCAAGTAATTCACACGCTTCTTTTGTTTTTAGTAGCTTCGTCATAGTTATTAATCCTTTCATTGTTATTCTGCAAATAATCTTAAAATCACGCATGCGCTATATTTGTTATGCATATTGTTGCATGTTCTCTTGTTGAAGTGGTTTATGTATTATATAATTTATCTTAATATTACTGTTTCATTTTTGGATATATTATCTAATCGAGGTTAACTATGTATGATATAGAACATTTAAAAGATTTTGGTAACAAATTATTGAAATTAGTAGAATATAATCATCCGGATATCACAAAAGATAGTGATCTGAAAAAGGAATTTATCAGAAACTACGATAAAGTGTATCCTCACTATAAAGATGATGAAAAGAAATCAGTACAATCACTTGCATACAAATGGTTTTCAGGAGAACAAACCCCATCCTTAGAAAAGCTATGTAATATCTGCAATCTGTATGATGTAGATATAGAATATTTCATAGCAAACCAAGTTACCATGAATAAAGAAAATAAATCATCTGCCGAAAATCTAGGATTAGATACTATTGCTATCGAAAGAATTAAGAACTACGAATATACAAAAAATATTTTGGAAGCATTGATATGGGATAATAGTCAGAATATGGACTATCTAGAAAAGCTTTTGGATGAAATATGTAACTATATACTTCTTACTTCTTCCTCAAGAACTACAATCTCCGTTAGTAATTCAGCATATAAATATCACGAATCATTTGTTCCAAACAAAGCTGATAAATCCATTCTCCGCTATAATGTCATGAGTGCATTAAATGATTGCTTAGATATAAAAAGCAGCAGAATAGATGAAATTATAACTGTCACTCATAAAACCAGGAAAAGAAAACAACTTGAAAAGGAAACCGACAATTATATTAAAACTCAGCATGCACAAGGGGTAAAGTATAAAGATATGCTCAAGAAACGAAAGGGGAAATAATATGCTGCGTATAACAACCTATGATTCTTTCAAACAAGCTGTATTCATCAGTACATGCTCCTTATATCAGGTACTATACATAGATGCATATAAAGAAGATAATAGAAGGCTACAACTTTTAGAGATAAATTCTCCGGAACTATATCATGATTGGTTGGAACGTTGGAAGTCTGAGAGATAACCCTTTTTGATTTTTCGGGACTAGGGAGGGCTTAAGCGCCGGAATAAATTTAACAATAATAACCCCTCCACCCTCATTGTTACTGCATTTTCATGACTACAAATCTGACTACATTTCTGACTACATCTATATCAAAATAAGGGGTATTTCGGTGATATATCACACCATAAGATAAACAATGTGAAAGAAAAGAAAAATCAGTATTCATCTAGTGTTCCGGTACTTCCATAACACTCTATGAATACTGATAAAAATAAATGCAGAAGATGGGACTTGAACCCACACGCCTTGCGGCACAGGAACCTAAATCCTGCATGTCTGCCAATTCCATCACTTCTGCTAGCCTTAATAATATACCGCCTGGGACATATCTTAGTCAATGATTTCTTGATATAAAGCCTGACTTTTTTAATGATTTAGTCACAACAATTGCTGCCTCAGCTTCCCGTAGATCTGTAATGTCTTAGCGCCAGATGGAACACTCCTGTCATGATTGCAAATACCGCAGCACCGGAAAGTGGCATCACAAATGCTGTCCACATGGGCCAGCCATAGAGGGGCTTGTCAAGAATCCATGAAGCAGGAACATGAAGAGTAAGTGCAAAAGGTGCGATAACCGTAAACAGTGCGCGCAGCGGAACCGGATAAATATCGATCGGATACTGGCAGGCGCTTCGACCGCCATAGGTAATTGCATTAACAAGCTCGACTGATTTTACACTGAAAATACTAAAGACAGCTTCTATCATGAATAGTCCCAGAATAAGAAGCATACTCATGGCAATAGATTCCACAAGCACCAGCACCTTCAGAAGATTCCATGATATTCCTGAAAGCCTGCTGCCCATGATAAGTGCTGCGGTTCCCACGGCGATACAGGTTATTCTTCTGGGATCAGTTCCTGCACACAGTACCTGAGTCAACACTCCCCGTGGTCTTACAAGGAAGGTATCAAGACGTCCTGTTCTCACCATTGAAGGAAAGTTTCCGGTGATTCCACGTCCAAAGAATTCCGTAAGATAAAATGATACGGACATCATTCCAAAGAAGAAATAGAGATTGCTTCCTGGCCATCCCTTAAGACCCTCAAATCTGTCTACGATGAGGATGACCACCATCATCTCTCCGCCCTCCATCACAAGCTGTGCAAGAGCCTGCATGATGAATGAGCTTGTATATTGCAGATGACTTTTCAGAAGCATCCCGATTGATTTTATATACAACCTGAAAATATCCATTACTCTGCCCTCTTAATTCATAGTCTTCATATTTCTCTCCAGCTTCACATCAATAAGTCAGAGACAAATCATCCCCCTTGCACAATCATGCGCTTCCTGTTTGCACTCCACATAGAAACACCAAGGGCTATCAGCACCACTACCCAGAATATCTGAACCGCATAAATCCTCATTGCATCAGCAGGAAGGTACTCTCCTGTATACAGTCTTATAGGTGCATCAAGGAGCTGCGCATACGGGAAAAGTGTGATGACCTTCTGCCAGCTTTCCGGGAAAAGATTAAGCGGTAAAATATTTCCTGAAAGAGTCAGCATCAAAAGATTAAGAAGTCCCTGCATGCCTCTGGGATCAAGCGTTATCATGGTGAATGCTATAGTGATGTTCTCAAGGGCACAGACGCATAATAGTCCCAAAACAAGTGCCGGAATAAACAGTAGAAATCCCGGAAGAGACGCAGGAAAATTTATTCTCCATCCTCTGGGGAGAAGTGCCGCCATTATAAGCATCGGGACCGCACGCATAAGGCTTCCCATCAGCTTCTGAGCCATGATTCTCGCATAGTAGAAGCCATACATATTCACAGGGCGGCAAAGGTCATAGGATATGTCACCGGTTCTGATCTTATCTACCAGTTCATTATCAGAAGCAAGCATCATTCGGAAAAATGCCTGCTGAAGCCATACGTAGGTAGCGATATTTTCGATTGGAACAGACTGGGGTTTTCCTTCATAGAGCGCTCTATACAGCGCAATCAGTATCATCCCGAAAAACATCTGACAGAGGATTCCGCCGATCATTGCGCCGCGGTATTGAAGCTCCATGCGAAGACGCATTTTGAAAACAGTAAAGTAAGACATAGTAAACCTCATAGATCCAGTTCCTTATACATCGCAGCAATCATGTGGTCAGTATTTTCAGGCTGCAGGGTGAGCTCGCTGATATTACCTGCACTCTGAAGAATCGATAAAAGCTGTGATGTCGGTATTTCAGAGGGATTGTAGCTAAGTTCAATTCCATCCTCAGTCTGATTACTGATAACGCCGTTTGGAAGCTTTATATCAGATACAGCTCCCTCGTATTTAATATGGACATTTCGAACGGTGTCATAGTGCTCGAGAAGCTCATTCAATTTTCCATCAAAAAGCTTCTGGCCATGTCCTAACACCATAACCCTTGAACACAGCGCTGCGATATCTTCCATATCATGAGTCGTGAGCATAATCGTGGTGCCATATTCCCTGTTTTCCCATTTTAAAAACTCACGGAGCGAAAGCTTGCTTACCGCATCAAGACCGATTGTGGGCTCATCCAGGAACAGGAGCTCCGGTCTGTGAAGCAATGACCCGCAGAGCTCTGCACGCATTCTCTGTCCAAGACTCAGAAGTCTAAGCGGTGTCTTCATAAATTCATCAAGACAAAGAGCCTCGGTCAGTTCCTTTAATCTCGCTTCATAATCTCTCTGGGGAATCCTGTATATGTCCTTTAGAAGATTGTAGCTGTCGATGATGGGCACATCCCACCAGAGTTGGCTGCGCTGCCCAAACACGACTCCTATGTTTTTAACATGAGTCTTTCGCTCCTCCCAGGGAACAATTCCGCCTACACTAGCACTTCCTCCATCCGGAGTGAGGATTCCGGAGAGAATCTTGACTGTAGTCGATTTTCCTGCGCCGTTGGGGCCAATGTAACCGACCAGTTCTCCCTTATCAACTGAAAACGAAACTCCCTTCAAAGCCTTAACTTTCTCTTTTTCTCTGAAAAGCTTCCCCTTTTCACGTTTCTTTTTAACCACGAAATTTTTCTTTAGATCTTCAACTACAATGTAAGTCATAGATGATTTCCTCAAGTTTAACAAAAAGAACTAAGCATTTTCAGCATTGTGTCTTTATCAACATAATCTATATCGGACATAGCTTCTCCGCTTATGTTATCAGCATCAAATGCTTTAAGTTCATCTATAACTGCAGAGTATGTATTCATATAGTCCTCATATTCCTGCATGGTAATCTTTTGCCCATTATAGGAAAAATCACTATCTTCCTTGTAAGTGTCATCCTCCTCATCCCAGTACTCAGCATTTATCTCCAGTGTCTCTACAACCTGCCCTGTACCGTCATAGCGTTCAAGAGTAAGGTATTGTCTTCCTGCATGAGTAAAATCGCTGTGTCCCACATAGGTATGTCCGTCTCCCGCATAGACATTGCACACAGCTGCCGTTCCATCTCCCCATGCAAGCAGATACAACTCTCCATCTCTCACATCAAATATGTCAAAGCCATAATAAAATGTGTTGACAAGAAGCTCATCTTCACCATCTTCATCTACATCATAGGTATAAACAGCGGGATCCTGATCGAAGTCCTCTTTTACATATGAAAATCTTTCTGTAAAAGTCTTATCATTCACCTTTATTTCATCATTTACATAGCTTTTGAAAATTGCGTAATTATCATCGACAACCATGCCATCAGCATCTTTATTCTCATTTTCACCAGAAACCCCTTTGGTCTCCTTATTCAAATTTCCTTCATCTGAATTTTCTGTATCTGCCTTATCCTTATCTGAAGCCTTATCATCTGAAGACACATTTTCATCTGAAGACACATTTTCATCTGAAGACACATTTTCATCTGAAGACAAATTTTCATCTGAAGACAAATTCTCATCGATAACTTCCTCGAGCACGCTCTTTGCCTCTTCATCGTATTTGGTTGCGGCTTCATTATTTCCAACCACACTCTTATTGCTGCATCCGCTAAGCGCCACAAGCATCCCCAATAAAATTAGCACATTTGTTTTTTTCATACTCTCTTCTCCTCTCGTTTGATATAGGTTCTTGCATGCATTTCTGCCTTTTACACACAAGAAGTCATGACCAGTCATATATTTGACAAAATCCCCATTGCTTACAATAATAAGTATTATCGTTCTTTTCGGAATATAATTATAATTCACAGGCGATCATTTTTATAGATATACCAGACACATAACAAAAATAACACTAATCAGGAGATAATAAAAATGTACGAAGAACTGACCAGACAGGCGTCTAATGTCGCAGAAGAATTAATAGAAAAATCAAAATTAAAAAAAGGACAGATTCTTGTAGTAGGCTGCTCCACTTCAGAAGTTTGCGGTGACACGATCGGCACAGGTTCCAACCTGGAAGCAGCTGAAGCTGTCTTTTCCGGAATATATTCCGTAACTCAAAAATATGGCATATTCCTTGCAGCTCAGTGCTGCGAGCATTTAAACAGGGCAATCATAATCGAAGCTGATGCTGTCCCCAACCAGGATATCGTCAACGTTGTTCCACAGCCCAAGGCAGGCGGTTCCTTCGCTACCACTGCTTACAAAACCTTTGAGCATCCGGTTGCAGTAGAAGAAATCAGAGCTGATGCAGGACTGGATATTGGTGACACTCTCATCGGCATGCACCTGAAAAAGGTTGCTGTTCCGTTAAGACTTGATAACCACGAGATTGGTCAGGCTCATATTGTTGCAGCAAGAGTTCGCCCCAAGTTTATTGGCGGAATCCGCGCTCATTATGATGAATCTCTGGAATAATAGATTTTAAGGGCATAACATCAGGTCATCCCCACTATTACAAGTTCATCCGATGTTACATGGCAGGTGTAGAAAATTATTTTTACACCTGCTTTTTTTGCCTCTTCAAAAGCGATTCCAAACTCAGGATGAGTCTCAATATTAGGTCTCACTTCCTTTACACCGTCCATCTGAATCACAAAAGCAAGTGCCGCATTATAGCCTTCTTCCTTAGCCTTTATCAGCTCATATATATGCTTTACACCGCGCTCTGTAGGAGCATCCGGAAAATATCCTATTCCATCCACCTCAAGAGTACACCCCTTGACTTCCATGAGAAATCGCTCTTTCTCTGAAATGCTATTTTCACCTAGTGATTGTTTCCCTGCCAGAATTCTATCTTCTTTTAGATATCTTTCTCTGCTTACTGCTTTTTCCATATAGAAATCGATCCTGGAATCTCCATAAGTATACTCAGGCTTGATAAGATCATAATCCTTTTTCTCAAGCCACTCCTTTACCACCTTATTAGGGGCCTGACTATCTATGTTAAAAAGAATCCCATTACTTTTCCTCACTGCAACAAGATCATATTTTGTCTTCCTGTCAGGAGTCCCGGGCGCAGTAAGCCACACCTCTGCCCCGGGTATCAGCAATTCCTTGCATCTTCCGGTGTTCTTTACGTGTACTATTTCTTTTTGCCCCTCTATCTCCACCTCTGCTATGAAGCGGTTCGGACGCTTTATAAAGGTTGCCTTTTGTATGTTTGAATATTTCATAGTTGATTCCTTTTTTGGCACATCGCCCTTTTCGATGGTTGCGTGACATTTGTATTATGTTTTCTTTGTTTGTGGAGAATATATCTGATATCGGTCACTCTTGGTTGGCCTGCGGGTTATATATTCCGGTCGATTTTCAGTCTATTCGCGAACAAATCTAATCATAGACTTAACTGATTTTTACCCTTTACACCAACAATCCCATTTTCATGGATTTTGACTTACTATTTTTTGCATTTTTAAACGTAATTTCGTTTACCTCATTTGCACTTACGTCAGTTTTCCTTATAAGCAAATATTGGGCTAAAATTTTATATAAATATCATAACTTATTTTCCTCTCACAATCCAAGCATATGAGAATTTACGTCTATATACTGACGATAGACTATGGTGACGTATGCCCCTTAAAATTATATTCTTTATTCCAAACAAAACAGCGTCCTTATCAGTCAAAATAAATAATTGTTCGCGCCTTGACGTACACAAACCTCTGCCCTACTCCCGCACAACTTATTAATCCCTAACAAGTGTGTTCAGTTCCCAGCCGATTCTACATCGCTCCTCCTTGTACCTTAATAATTGTGCGAAGGTTGCAAAAAAAGTAGCCCCTATTCAAAAGAGTAAAAAAATCCCCCATGAAGTGGGTGTTCAGTTCCCAGCCGATTCTACATCGTTCCTCCTTGTACCTTAATAATTGTGCGAAGGTTGCAAAAAAGTAGCCCCTATTCAAAAGAGTAAAAAAATCCCCCATGAAGTGGGTGTTCAGTTCCCAGCCGATTCTACGCGAAGCGTAACGAGGCTGGAAATGAATACACACTTCCAAAGGGGATTTTTAAACACCTTTATATAAAAGGGGCGACCTTAAACAATTATTTCTTATTCTTAGCTGCGAAGCTTGCTCTCTTTCTGAGTGTGGGATCAAGTATCTTCTTACGGATTCTGAGAGTTGTAGGTGTTACCTCAAGGAGCTCATCAGTATCTATAAAGTCGATGCTCTGCTCAAGTGACATGATTTTCGGAGGAACAAGTCTGAGCGCTTCATCAGATGATGATGTTCTTGTGTTAGTGAGGTGCTTTGTCTTACAAACATTAACCTCAATGTCCTCACTCTTACCTGAAGAACCGATAACCATTCCGGAATAAACCTTATCGCCGGGGCTGATGAAGAGCTGACCTCTCTCCTGTGCATTGAACAGACCATAAGTAACTGCTTCACCTGTCTCGAATGCGATGAGTGAACCCTGCTTACGATAGGAGATGTCTCCCTTGTAAGGTGCATAGCCATCAAAGATTGTGTTCATGATACCGTTACCCTTAGTGTCAGTCATGAACTCACCTCTGTAACCGATAAGTCCTCTTGAAGGGATAAGGAACTCAAGGCGTGTATAGCCACCGTTTGCAAGTCCCATGTTGATCATCTCACCCTTACGCTCACCAAGCTTCTGGATAACACTTCCTGAAAATTCCTCCGGAACATCAATGTAGCACTTCTCCATAGGCTCTAACTTCTTACCGTTTTCATCAGTCTTGTAGATAACCTCAGCCTTACTTACTGCGAACTCATAGCCTTCACGACGCATTGTCTCGATGAGTACTGAAAGGTGAAGCTCTCCACGACCTGAAACCTTAAAGGTCTCTGTAGTATCTGTATCCTCAACTCTTAAGGATACATCTGTGTTAAGTTCCTTGTAGAGACGCTCACGGATATGACGTGATGTTACGTATTTTCCTTCCTGACCTGCAAGAGGTGAATCATTAACAATGAAGTTCATTGAGATTGTAGGCTCAGAAATCTTCTGGAAAGGAATTGCATTAGGAGCATCTGTAGCGCAAAGTGTATCACCGATCTTAAGATCTTCGATACCTGAAATAGCCACGATTGAGCCAATTCCAGCCTCTGTAACTTCCTTTTTGCCAAGTCCCTCAAATTCATAAAGCTTACTGATCTTTGTCTTAAAAGATCTATTGGGCTCATGATGGTTAACAACGAGAACTTCCTGATTTACCTTAACTGATCCGTTGTCGATTTTTCCTACACCGATACGGCCAACATACTCGTTATAATCGATTGTGCTGATAAGCATCTGTGTACCTGCATCAGGATCACCCACAGGAGCGGGAATGTAATTGATAATTGTATCAAGAAGAGGCTTGAGATCGCTTCCGGGCTCATCAAGTGACATGGATGAAACGCCTGCCTTGGCTGAAGCAAATACGAAAGGACAGTCAAGCTGCTTGTCATCTGCGCCAAGGTCGAGAAGAAGCTCAAGAACTTCATCAATAACCTCGTTTGGACGAGCCTCAGGTCTGTCAATCTTGTTAATACAAACGATTACGGGAAGCTTAAGCTCCATTGCTTTTCCAAGAACGAACTTGGTCTGGGGCATTGCACCCTCGAAAGCGTCAACAACAAGAATAACGCCATTAACCATCTTAAGAACTCGCTCTACCTCGCCACCGAAGTCTGCGTGACCTGGTGTATCGATAATATTGATCTTAATATCCTTATAGGTGATGGCTGTGTTCTTGGACATGATGGTGATTCCACGCTCACGCTCGATATCGCCTGAGTCCATAACACGCTCTACGACGTCCTGGCCCTCACGAAATACACCACTCTGTCTGAGCAGTCCGTCAACCAGTGTTGTTTTACCGTGATCGACGTGGGCTATGATTGCTACGTTTCTGACATCG
The DNA here is from genome assembly GCF_000424145.1 of Butyrivibrio sp. AC2005. Lineage (GTDB taxonomy): Bacteria > Bacillota > Clostridia > Lachnospirales > Lachnospiraceae > Butyrivibrio. The sequence goes on along the minus strand of NZ_AUJI01000019.1, from coordinate 104,598 downwards.
TTTCTTGTCTGTTTCATGGTTTTCCTCCGTAATTAATAAATATCTTTGTTACAGTAATCCCCTCATCCGGCAGCTACGCTGCCACCTTCCCCCCAGGGGGAAGGCTTTATATTATGCTTTGCTAATCATCTGAAAAAGCATTAAATGCTTTATATTATGCTTTGCTAATCATCTGAAAAAGCATTAAATGCTTTATATTATGCTTTGCTAATCATCTGAAAAAGCATTAAATAAGGAAATTACTTATCTAACTTATTTCAAAACTCACATAGTATAGCATGCGAATCTGATTGATGCAATAATATAGAAGTTATCAAGATAATTAAATAAATATAAACTGCGTCCATAATATTTCAATTTGATTGCAGACGTTTTAAAATAAGGTTATGGATGATTACGAGAAGAACCTGAAAAGATTTGAAGCTCTTCAGGGCGATAAATTAAAACTTCATAAGGACGAGGGTCCAAAGCCCAGAATCTGCATTAATTGCGGAAGACGGCTCCTGAGAGATATTGAGGGCAACTTGTGTCCAAGGTGCGCTGAACAGGAGCTTTTTTGTGAAGTCCGCGATTATATCCGTGCCAACGATGTGAAGGATTATGAAGTCGCTGAACACTTTAATCTCCCTCTATCCAAGGTCAAGGAATGGATAAAGCAGGGACGCATACAGTACAAAGACGATCCCTCTATGAAGCAGATAATCATGGGTAATTACTGTCAGGTATGCGGAAAGCCGACGAGCTTTGGTACTATCTGCTCTCAGTGCATGCGTGATAAGAGACGATCCGAACAGATCGGCGTTGCCATCGGGAATCCCAAAGCTAATGGCGACAACAAGATGCATTTCATTGAAGATGACAAGAAGTGATAATTCACCTCTTGTCTTCTTTTTAAAGGGCAAATACTTTGTGCGAATACACTAATGAGGGCTAATTCATGGAAAAAAACAATACTAACCACACTAAAGCATTCACCATTTCTCTCATTGTAATAACAGTTTTATATCTGGTTCTTCTGGAACTTTCAAAAAACATTCTAATAGGCTGGGGGATTGGCATACTTCTTGCCGTTCTCTTTTTTTGTCTCCGTTTTTTCCTTATAAAAAATGAACACTGGAACAGGGAGTATTTCGTAAAAGGATCACTTCTTTTCATAGCACTTCTTTTAGTTAATTACCTGGTGACAGGCCCTCGGGAAGAGCTTACTCCTGCGGTGGATTACAAAAATCCGGAGGTCACAGGTGTAGTTCATGTTGCGCAGGGTGACCTTACAGGCGTTTATACTGAGGATCATCAGGTAGCAATATATGCCGGTATTCCTTATGCCAAGCCACCTGTTGATGCCTTGAGATGGAAGGAGCCTCAGCCTGCGGAAAACTGGAACGAGGTTAAAAAATGCGACACCTTCGCACCCATGGCAATGCAGCCGGTCTCCTCTCCCCTTTATTCCTCTCTTGCAAGCATTATCGGAACTCATGACTACCGTTTTTCGCTAAAGGATCAATATAAGGAAGCCATGAGCGAGGATTGTCTGTACCTCAATATCTTCGCACCTGCGGATTATGAGGGGGAGCCTCTACCTGTAATCTTCTTTATTCACGGCGGTTCATTAACTACAGGTCGTTCATATTACACGGAATATCGCGGAGAAAGCTTTGCCAAAAAAGGTGTCATCCTCGTCAATTTTGCCTATAGACTTGGAGTTTTCGGATATATGGCAAACGAGGCTCTGGCTGCAGAATCTCCTAACGGAACAACCGGAGATTACGGCCTTTTGGACCAGATTATGGCATTAAAATGGGTTCATGAAAATATTGGCGCCTTTGGCGGAGATCCTGACAACATCACTATTGCCGGTGAATCAGCCGGCTCCTCATCAGTAAATGCCCTATGCGTATCACCTCTTACCGAAGGCCTTTTCGTAAGAGCCATAGCCGAGAGCAGTGGAATTGCAGCAAAAAAGCCCTATCACACCTTCCGTGATATGCAGGAAGCGCTTGATGAAGGACAGATTGTAATGAATGAATTCAAAGTAAAGAACATATCTGACCTTCGAAAAGTCAATGCCCGTAAGCTCGTGAACACAAAGTCCGTCAACGACAGCATGTGTATAGACGGCTACGCCATAACAGAGCAGCCCTATCTCACCTATGAAAAAGGAAAAAATCATGAAAAAGCGCTTCTTAACGGCTCGAATTTAAAGGAAGCTGATGCATTTTTACTGGACAGAAAAGTCACAAGTGAAAACTATAAGGAAGAGCTGGAGCCTATCCTTGGATCTTACACCTCAGAGGCCGCTGCCATAGTGCCTCCCGAAAGCATCAAACGTGATAAGACCTTCATCGTTGATGCAGGTGGCGAAGCCAAGGGAAGCCTTTCCTATGTCTACAGCGATGCCTGGTTTTCCTACAGTCACTACGTATGGAGCAGATATATGGAGCAGCAGGGTCGCCCTGTATATCAGTATTTTTTCACAAAAACAAATAAATATCTGAGCAACAACCACGCCGGAGAGATGGTCTACGCCTACGGCAACCTCTGGCGACATCCCGGTATGTACAACAAAAAGGATGAAGCCCTCTCAGAGATAATGCAGACCTACTGGACAAACTTCGCCAAAACAGGCGACCCTAATAAGGGAGGTGCTCCCTACTGGCCGCAGTGGAACAGCGAAGAAGATCTGCTACTGGAATTAAATGACGAGATCGGACTTATTGAGAATCCCTATCATGAGCTCAATAAGGTAATCGACAAATATCAGGATGAATAATTCGTACTGTTACAGACAAAAAACATTAGTCGGTCTGCCTTACAAAAAGTGCTCTGTAATCCCTGGGAGTCATCCCTTTTTCCTCACGGAAGACCCTGTTAAAGCTGGGAATACTCTGGAACCCTGACAGCATCGCAACCTCTGTCAGGGTTCTTCCTTCTTCCGAAAGAAGCTCTGACGCCTTCTCAAGTCGTATCATGTTAAGCCATTTGCTGTAATTCATACCCGCTGCATTCTTAAATATTCTTGAAAAATAATCCCTGCTTATACCCGCCATTTTGGCCATTGTGCCCTGGGACAAATCATCTGCAGTAAGATTATTCTTGATATACTCAGTAACCATCATCATGCGCTGCATCACATCATCTGTATATCCATAGGGTTCATCATCAATCTCGGGAGCAAGTTCATTTCTATGCTCAAAAAGTGTCAGCATGAACTCCATCAAAAGCATACAACATCTTATCTCTTTCCCCTGAGAATCGGAAAAGAAAATATCACGCATCTGGAGAATGATTGTCTTTAATTTTCCTGCCAGAACCGGATGAGCTGCAACACAGATAATATGAAGATTCCGGTACAGATGCATGATTCTTCTAAGGTCAAACAGTGAATTCATGAAGGAATTTGAAAACTGAATCACAAGGGCCTTTTCCCTATCCGCATCGACTATCGCATGCATCTCCATGGGCCACACGAGAACAATGTCGTCAGGAATCAGTTCATAGGTATTCTTACCTACCTTATAAATATTCGTTTTTCCCGGACCAACAAGGAGAATTTCTCCATAGGAGTGCCAGTGCATCTGGTAGCTTCTCTCCTTGAAGCCAGTAGCCATATTAAAAGCACTTACATGATCAAAATCATAGGTTTCGTAATTGCTGTAATCCATCGTCCGTTTTCCTATCTGCTATACAAAATAGTAATAATTATCATAATTATAAATCCATATGACAAAAAATGATGTTCTTTATTTAAAAGCCTCCCACTGATATTTGCAGGAAGGATTCCAGATGATCCAGGAATAAATCCCGTTATCGTTTAACGCTCTTATCTGTTCCTTCACTTCTTCAGCGCCGTAAGTCCTGTACTTGCTAAGATAAGAAGCTGTAAAGCCCTGAAGCCAGGGGCGAACCTTGGCCTGTTTCCTTGTACCCTTTGGGTTAACCACTTTTAATGCAGTGGCAGAATCCTTCATGGCACCATCGATAGTCTCATAGGGATAAAGGTCAGGGTTAGTAAGTCCAAAGGAGCCTTCATAATAATGCGAAGGGTAAATCATAGGTGATAAATAGTCACAGTCCATGGAAAGCCAGGAATAATCCTGCCCGACAATATTGCTGTCCACAGTCGAGCCAATTATTGTTCCGAAAACATCAAGAGACAGCGGTATATCCTCTTTTTGCAGATTGAAATATGCATATTTTACAAACTCGTAGACCGCTCTGCGTCTGCCGTAGCCGTTTATTCCTATGTCTTCTTCCTTAATACCTGTGGGGAATCTGACATAGTCGTACTGAACTTCATCAAAACCTGCTGTCCTGCAGCCCTTTGCAACTTCGACAAGGTACTCACGGGCTTCCTGTGCTCCCGGGTTAATCCAGTTAAAGCCCTTGGCATCCTCGTAAATGCTGCCATCTGCATTTTTCAGCATCCATTCAGGCTTCACCTCATCTATAAAAGGATCTCTGAAGGCAACACACCTTGCAATTGTATATACTCCGTGCTCATGAAGTGTATCCATGAGTCCCGGCATGTCCTTTACAAGAATATCCTCAACTCCAAGCCCGTCTATAAGCTCCGAATCCATATCGAAAGCTATAGTGCCTTCGTCAGTTTTTACATCTATTACCACAGCGTTTATGTTGGTTTCATCTATATGCTCTATGATTTCGTCCATCATACTTTTGGTGCCTGCAACATGGGCGCTTACGTATATTCCGTGAATGTCATCATCCGAAGGGCCGGCATTTCCTGAGGTGACCTCCGACAACTCTATATCTCCTGATGTAACCTTCGGCTGCTCTATATCTTCTGATGGAGTCTTTGTTTCCTCCGGATCTTCCAGTGTGGTTCCCGTTTGTTTTGGCTTATCCGGAAGCAGCTCTGTTTTCCCTTCCGCACGTGTATCCATGGTGTCAGTAAATATCAGACAGGCAGCCAGTCCTGCTGCCATAGCCCCCATGAAATGATTAAATTTCTTCATAATATATTTCCTCTTTCCAAGCTTTTTCAGAAGGCAAAGTATCCTTCCTCTATCTCCTCCATCACGAGCCTGCCCTCAGTTTTCTGGGTAAGCCCTTCCACAATCCTCCCGGAATCCTCCATTCGGACAGTTATGTCGTACTCGACCTTATCTGTGTAAATTTCGTTCTCAAGCGGAATGTTCTCCTGACGCAAATAATACTGTATTCCGTTTATAAGTGTATAGTCTGCCGTCATATGATACCTCTTCCCATAGACCATTTCACCTATCTCCGAAGCCGCAAGTCCGGCCTGGGCAGCCTGAGTATAGGCACGTACAAGGCCGCCCGTACCAAGAAGTACTCCGCCAAAATATCTTGTTACTATAATAAGTACATTTGTGACACCGGCCCCCTTAATCACTTCAAGGATTGGTTTCCCCGCCGTGCCTGAAGGCTCGCCGTTATCGCTGCACCTTGTGGTCCCGAAGTCAGAGCCTATTACAAATGCATAGCAGTTATGTCTTGCATCCCAGAATTTTTTCTGAAAAGCTGCTATCTGCTCTTCTGCTTCCTGCACACTCTGTACAGGTAAAACATTTGCTATAAATCTTGATTTTTTTTCAACAATCTCGTCGCACCCTGGCTTGAGAATAACTTTATAATTGTCTGTTTTTCCCATAAAAATATATTTGCTCCACCTTTTTTTACTGTCCTACCCCTCATCCGTCAGCTTCGCTGACACCTGTCTACGCTCTGCTTCGGTCCGCGCAAAGCCATCGTCCCCCGGACGATGTGCGCCCCCAAGGGGAAGGCTTTAGATAGACTACCTTTTATTTTCCTAATTTGTTATAATAGTAGTTTGAAAATAGAATACCTACTTATTGTTATATGAATTTGATACCCTAGTATCATATCACATCAATCGGAGGAAAATATGAATTTTGGCAGAAAAGGTATACGAGATCAGCAACACAAATTAGTCTCAAGTACCACAAAATGGGGAAAGAAAATTTCCCTCATATCCTTTGAGCTCATACTTATAGCGTGCATTGGCTTTGCAGTTATTGGTGTGTGCGCAGGTATCGGTGTCTTTAGAGGCATAATTGACACTGCTCCCGAAATAGGAAATATAAGTGTAACTCCTACCGGATATTCAACCTTTGTGTATGACACGGAAGGCAATCAGACAGCCAAGCTTGTATCAACTGATTCCAACCGTATTCCTGTAACCTGGGACATGATTCCCGAGAACCTTGCCCATGCATTTGTGGCAATCGAGGATGAACGTTTCTATCAGCACAAGGGAATTGATATTCAGGGTATTTTCAGAGCTGCATACGTAGGAATAACCAGCAGAGACCTCTCTCAGGGTGCCAGTACCATAACCCAGCAGCTTCTGAAAAACAACGTATTTACAAGCTGGACCAGTGAAAACTCTGACATCGCCAAGATAAAGAGAAAGATTCAGGAACAATACCTTGCGATTCAGCTGGAAAAAACAATGAGCAAGGACGAAATCCTTCTCAATTACCTGAATACTATCAACCTCGGAAGTAACACCCTTGGTGTACAGGCAGCATCTCTTCGTTATTTTAATAAGCCCGTATCCGACCTGACACTTTCAGAGTGTGCGGTTATCGCAGGTATTACACAGAACCCCAGCAGATTCAACCCCATCACACACCCTGATAAAAATGCCGAGCGTCGGGCAAAGGTTCTGAAGAACATGCTTGAGCAGGGTTACATCACACAGATTGAGTACGATGAAGCTACTAATGATGACGTATACGCAAGAATTCAGGTGGTTGATGAAGAGACATCCGATGACAGCATCAACTCCTACTTCGTTGACGCCCTCACAAACCAGCTTATAGATGACCTCATTGATGCAGGCTACAACGAAACTCAGGCTTACACTCTTCTGTACAGCGGTGGTCTTAAAATCTACTCAACTCAGGATCCTAAGATTCAGTCAATTGCGGATTCTGTTTTCATGGATGAGGCCAATTATCCTGAAGGCACCAAGTACCTTCTCGAATATGCTCTTACCACCGTGGATGGCGATGGCAATAAAAACAACTATAGCTCAGAGATGATGAGGAGTTATTTCCAGCAGGAGACAAAGGGCTTCAATATGCTCTTCGACTCTCAGGAAGCGGCTCAGGCAGCAATCGATGAATACAAGGCTGCTGTTGTCGGCAACAACACTGTTGATGGCGAATCCATAAACCTCACACCTCAGCCTCAGGTATCGCTTACCATTGAGGATCACAAGCAGGGCTACGTGGTGGCAATGGTCGGTGGCAGAGGAAATAAGGTCGCATCAAGAACGCTAAACCGTGCAACCGATACCGTTCGTCAGCCCGGTTCAACCTTTAAGGTGCTTTCAACCTACGCTCCTGCCCTTGACAGTGGCGGACTTACACTTGCAACAGTATTCAACGACGCACCGTTCAACTATCCTGACGGACGCCCCGTCAACAACTGGTATGGAGAATCCTACAGAGGACTTACAACTATACGAACTGCAATCAAGGATTCCATGAATGTCATTGCCGTTAAGACATTGACGCTCATCACCCCTCAGCTTGGATTTGACTACCTGAAAAACTTCGGCTTCACAACTCTTGCTGACAACGAAGAGATAAACGGCAAGATTTACACAGATAATCAGCTGCCCACTGCTCTCGGCGGTCTGACACATGGTGTTACCAACATGGAGCTCAACGCAGCCTATGCAACAATCGCCAACGGCGGTGTTTACATTAAGCCCAAGCTTTATACCAAGGTTGTGGATCATGAGGGTAATACAATCCTTGATAACACCAATGTAGATTCCACAAGAATTCTTAAGGAATCCACAGCTTACCTACTCACAAGCGCGATGGAGGACGTAGTAACAAGCGGAACAGGTACTGCCGTTAACTTCGGAACAACAGCTATCGCAGGTAAGACAGGAACAACTTCCGATGACAACGACGTATGGTTTGCAGGCTACACAACCTACTACACCGCAACAACCTGGGCAGGCTACGACAACAACGTAAACCTTACAACCAAAGCAGAACAGCACCTTGCAAAGACTCTGTGGCGAGAGGTAATGTCCAAAATTCATGAGGATCTGCCGTCAACCACATTTGAACAGCCCTCTTCGGTAATAACCGCATCAGTATGTTCAAGATCAGGAAGACAGCCAATTGGCGGACTTTGTGACGGCACTCATATGTCCGAGTATTTTGAAGAAGGAACCGTTCCAACAGAGAGCTGTAACGTTCATTATGCAGGAACCATCTGCCAGTCTGATCAGTTCCCTGCTTCTGAGCAGTGTCCATTCAAGATAACCGGTGTATTTGAGCTTATTCCCGCAGAACCTGCTGCATTGCAGGCACAGTCGCCTTCAAGCGGAGGATCTTCACACGGATTTACTTCCACGGTTGATGAAAACGGTAATACAGTAGTCACACCTACAACCACCTGCCATCACACACCTGAATTTATGGCCCAGCCCAATATCCAGGAGATTCTGGCTCAGGAGACAGCACTGATACAACAGGGTATCGTTAATACTCAGTACAGTAATGGAGCTAACACTCCTGCTGCTCCGGCAGCTGATGCTAATGCAGCCCCTGCAGAACAGCCGGCTGCAGAACAGCAGCCCGCAGAGCAGCAACCCGCTGCAGAACAGCCGGCAGCAGAACAGGCTGCTCCTGCTGCAGAGACACCACCTGCAGAAACACCTCAGCCTGAAGCAACTCCTACAGCGGATGATGAGGAGGAAGAAGACGACGAGGAGGATGAGGATAACGAGTAATTTCTTCCCTTCCCATGATTCAGAACCATGCACTTTAAATTCAGAACCATGCACTCGGAAATATAAATATTTCCTCGTTCTGGCTTCTCGCCAGATAGAAATAAAAAAAGATACAGACATTTGAACAAGTTCAATATCTGTATCTTTTTTAATTTCTGCCTGGTTCTGAATTATATGATATAATCGCCTTGGACACTAGTCCGGGGCGATTTTTATTTACTTATTTTCTCAATAAAAATAGCTAATAATCTACTTAAAGGACATATACAAATGAATATCAATTCCAAAAACAGTAAATCCACTGGTTCAGCGGCGGGCATCGCATCATTCTACATTGTCTATACCGTCCTGTTTGCCATCATGTCATATCTTGTTTACGGCTATTTCCTAAAAAACGGCAAGACGCTGATTTGTGAAGGTGATACCTGGAGACAGCATCTTAAGGCCGCTGCCTACTACTCAAAATGGCTTCGCGGTGTCTTTTACCATATAATTCACGATCACAGCCTTTCCCTGCAGACCTTTGCTTTTGGCATAGGCTACGGAAGTGATATGTACCCCACTTTGCAGTACTACGCACTTGGCGATATTCTCAATCTTTTTTCAGCCTTTGTAAAAACAGAATACATCCATATCTATTTTCAGGTTGTAATGATACTTCGTGCATATCTTGCCGGTATAACATTCTCTTTTTATGCAAAATATATGAGAAAAGATATGACACCCACAGCCCTTCTTGCCGGAATGTTCACCTACAGCTTCGGCTCCTATTTCATGTACCTTGGACTGTGGCACCCCTTCTTTGCAAACCCTCTGATATATCTTCCACTGGTACTCCTTGGAGCAGAGAAGATTATTAAGGAAAAGAAGCCCATCTTCTTTGCGGTTTCAATTTTCCTTGCAGCAACCAACAACTTCTATTTCTTCTACATAATCGTGCTTCTCACCATAATCTATGTTGTGGTAAGGCTCCTCTTTACATATTTGGGAACCCATGAAAAACGAATGGCAAAAGCTATCGGCACCTTCTTTTTATCAGGAATCACAGGAACGCTTATGAGCATGTTCATCCTGCTCCCCGTGCTCCTTGCATTTCCCAACAACCCGCGCTCGGATTCAGGTATACAGATACCCTTCCTGTATCCCGCCGATTACTACACAGAGCTTATAAAGAATGTTCACACCTTCGTATATCACGGTCAGAGCGACACTCAGCTTGGCTTTACACCTGTGTTTGTAGCTGCTCTCATAGTTGTTGTTATAAGAAGCATCTACAATCTCATAACCACGAGGCTTCAACTTATTAAGCAGAAAAAAGAACTCCTGAAGAATACAGAGACCTCCGACGGGCCTACCAGCGTATTTATAGCATGGAAAAAAACACCCGAATACGAGAACCGTATTATTCTTTACCAGGAGCTTGTCTTTGCGATTCTGCTGACGGCCTTCCTGTGTTTTCCCTTCTGCGGATACATATTTGCCGCCTTCTCCTATGCGGTTAACAGATGGGCCTTTGCCTGTGCACTCTTTGCAGGCTTTATAACAGCAGAATTTGCTGATTACCTGGGCATAATTATTACACAGCGTTTAAGCGTCAAAAATACTACTCCGGAGAAGTATCTGTCTGTTGCGATTAGTACTCTCATCCTCATGCTGACACTTGGATTCATTGTAAAAAATGGCCGCGTCGCATACTCTCCCGAAGAGGGCAACATGGTAAAGGATTACCTGGATGCCTGCACACCGGAGGAGATGTATGCACAGCTCCAGAGCACCGAGGTTCAGGTTGTCGAGGAAAATGCCGCAGCAGACGGCCTCGATGTAACCGGCTCCTTCTACCGCTACTCCGGCCGCGACCTTGTGTGGAACGCAGCAATGCTCGACGGAATTTCCTCCACACAGTTTTTCTGGAGTCTTGCTGATAAAAATGTATCCGAATACTTTAAGCTCATGGCCAATAATGACCAGCAGAGCTTTGCATATTTTGCCCTTGATGACCGCGCAATTCTAAATGCTATCGCCGGAGTAAGGTACTACTCTCTTCGCTACAACACACCGGACCAGCAGGCCTTCGTACCTTACGGCTACGCGCCATCTTATGAAAAGTTCAACTTCGGAATCTATGAAAATCCGGATGCTATGCCTCTTGGTTTTACCTATGGACAGGCCATCTCAGAGAGTGATTTTAAAGCCCTCACTCCCATAGAGCGCGAGGAAGCACTTCTCTACGGCGTGGTTCTCTCCGATGACAAGGCAGCAGGTTATCCCGAGGCAGAGCCTGTCTACACCAGTGAGAAAGTGCCCTACGACATTTCCTTTGAGGGTGATATCAAAGAAGTCTCCGAAGGCTTTAAAGCCAAGGAAGGAGGCTCTACCGTTATTCTTTCCTTCAATGGAGCTGCAAACGCTGAGACACTTTTATATTTCAAGAATCTTAATGTGAAATGCAAAAACGATATAACTCAGATCGCCATTACCTCTACTCTTGCTGACGGAACAACAATTCAGAAGAACATTGACTACAAAACAGAGAGGTCCTGGTACTACTCAGGCTGGCATGATTATATAGTGAACCTCGGTTATTCAGATGCCGGAAAAACCGAAATCAGAATCACCTTTAACGACAAGGGGACCTACAAATTTGATGAGCTTAGCGTTTATAACAGATCACTTTCAACCATGCACGCACAGCTCTCAGCTTTAAAAGAGCACACCCTGGAAAACGTAGACCTGCACAAGAATCCTATTTCATTTGCAACTAATGAGATCACAGGAACTATCGACACCACAGATTCCGAGATTCTTTTCCTCTCCATTCCTTATACAAAGGGCTGGAAGGCATATGTTGACGGTAAAAAGCAGGAGCTTCTCCCTGCCGATACCATGTTTAGCGCACTTGAGCTCACAGCAGGTCACCACGACATAAAGCTTGTATACCACACCCCCGGACTATTTGCAGGATTCATCTTAAGCATTCTGGGACTCGTGCTTCTTTTCTTCCTTAAGAAAAGAGTAAGTAAGTAATGTTAATCGAAAGGAGCAACCATGTTCTCTCTTACAGAGCTATGTACTGAATTATCCATAACCCCTGCCACAGGCAGAAACTGGATAAAACTCGGAAAACTAAAGCCCACAGGAAAGAAAGGCCGCTCCTTTTTCTTTTCTGATGATTACGTACACTCTCTTAAGGAAGACCTCGAAAGCGGAAAGCTGAAATCTCTAAGGAGCAGACGTAATAAAAGCTATGTATCAGGTAATCTCCTTTACAGCTCTTACATTACAGGCACATCTCCTAATCTGCCTATCGTCCAAAAACTTGTAATGGACGTGGCGAATCTTCAGTCACAAGCAGATTCTGATGCCAAACACACTGCCATATCCTCAATTACTACCGATAATCTCATTTGCCGCCTTCTTACCGAATGTGCAAACAGCCTTATTAAAAGCCGCGTTGAAGAGGATGATATATGTAAATACCGGGAGCTTGTAGATGATCTCAGTTCAGGTTTTGAGAATTCGCAGGATAATTCTGCCTTTTTTTCAGAAATCACCAAAGCTTTATCCAGCCTCACCTACGTCGCCGGAGAGGACACTCTTGGCCTTATTTACATATCACTAAGGCACCTTCAGACGAGAAAAAGTACAGGCGCTTATTACACTCCCGGCAGCATAGTACAAAGGCTTCTGGGACACCTCTTTGAAGCTTCCATACTAACTGACGGCCAGGATAAGCTTATTCTCGATCCCGGATGCGGCTCAGGTAATTTCCTGCTCTGCCTTCCTCCCGGAATCCCTGCAGATAACATCTATGGATTCGACACAGACGAGCTTAGCGTTAAGCTTGCCAGGATTAATCTCGCCCTCAAATACAAGCTTCCCGATGCAGGTTTCTGGAAAGCGCACATTTTGGTAACAGACTTCCTGCATCGTGATCCCTCTGAGATGACCTTCGACATCATACTTGGAAACCCACCCTGGGGGTCATCCTTCAACGAAGAAGAAAAACAGTACCTTTGCAGTAAGTTTATTACTGCTGCCGAGAAATCCCTTGACTCCTATGACCTTTTCATAGAGCAGGGGCTGCGTCTTTTGAAAACCGGAGGTGCGTTATCACTGGTTCTTCCCGAATCGGTCTTACTTGTAAAGTCTCACACTGCTTCAAGGAAGCTCCTCATGGAGGAATCAGCACTCACACACCTAGAGTATCTTGGTGATGTCTTCGACCATGTTCAGTGCCCTTCCATCATTTTTCAGACTGAGAGAACCGATCCAGACTCCGGATTTTTGTCCAGGCAGCCCATCATATATGACAAGGATGCATCCTATAAGATAACGACAGAGAGAAATATATCGGACACCGGATTTGATTTCCTTATGCCCGACAATGAATATGAACTCCTTGAAAAACTCGCTAATCTTCCTGATGTCCGCTATCTCGAAGGCAATGCTGATTTTGCTCTTGGCATAGTTACAGGAGCCAATAAGGATATGCTTAAATCACGGAAGAGTCCTAAGAACGAGATTATCTTAAAAGGGACTGATATCTTCAGATACACCTTCAGGGAACCTAAGTGTTACATCTCCTTTGTTCCCGAAAAATGCCAGCAGGTCGCACCTGTTCCCATGTATAGGGCACCCGAAAAACTCCTTTACAGATTCATCGGAGGCCACCTTGTTTTTGCATATGATGATAAACAGACCCTCTCACTTAACAGCTGTAATATCGTAATTCCGAACATAGAAAATCTTAGTATTAAGTATATTATGGCGATACTGAATTCAAGTGTTTCAGAGTACTATTTCAGAAAAAAATTCCGATCTGTAAAGGTACTTCGTTCACATCTTGAAAGGCTTCCGATTCCATATGCAAACAAGGAAACCCAAAGTAAAATAGAAGCGTTAGCCAACCAGATTATTACTCTTTCAAGAAACGATGACAATATTTTTTCAGATACAAAACAACGCAGACAGGAGCTCATAAGCCTATACAATAAGATAGATAAAATATGCTTTGAACTCTTCTGTCTTACTCCTGAAAATATCGCTCTCATAGACCAGACAATTAATAATGAAAACTTAATGCTTTCACTCTAGCATTTACGAAATTTCGTGATATACTATATATACATTTGGGGAATAGTATGTACTTTTTTAAGAGGTAATCATGGGTGATAAAAACGAAAAACTAAAGAAAATTTCCCTTAACGAACATGCTGACCAGCTGTTTGATAAGATTATAAATACTACTCAGGACTGCATTTTCTGGAAGGACACTGAGCGAAGATTCGTTGGTGTAAATCAGGCATTTCTGGATTTTTTCGGCTTTGATACAGCAGATGAAGTAATTGGAAAGACAGACGAGGACATGAACTGGCATCCGGATCCGAGACCTTTCATGGAGGATGAGCTCAGGGTTCTTCGCGGTGAGAGTACTCACAACGTTCACGGACAATGCATTATTAGAGGTCAGGTTCGCGAGATCATCGCAACCAAAACTCCCATTTACGATGATGGCATTATAATTGGTTTCGTTGGTTCCTTCATGGATGTCACGGAGGAACAGGAACGCATTGCAAAAATAGAGCGGCTTAATAAATTAAACGATCAGCTTCTCGAAAACGAAAAGCGTGCCAACAGACGCATGTCTGAGTTTTTATCCCGCATGAGCAATGAAATCAGAAACCCCATGAATGCAATTTCTGCGCTCTCATATCTGGGGATGAACCAGGAAGACATAAATGTCTTAAGAAATGACATGAGAAAGATATATACCTCAAGTCATTATCTCTCAAGGCTTATGAGTGACATCCTTGATATAGACAAAATCGACGGCGGTAACTTAAGCCTTGACCCCATGAAGACATCTCTTGATGATATCGTGGACGGTGTTGAAAATATTACACGTGCTTTTGCCCAGGAAAAGAACATAGAGGTCATTGTAAACAGAAATTACAGAGCTAATCCTCAAGTGATCTGCGACCTTGGAAGAACACAGCAGATGGTAATAAATCTCACCTCCAACGCTGTAAAATTCAGTGAACGGGGCGATACCATTGAATTAACAATTACTTCAAAAAAAGCAGGTAATCACTATCACATCACCTTCGTAGTCAAGGATGAGGGCTGCGGAATCAGTAGTTCCTTCATGCCAAGCCTTTTCAGGACCTTTGCTCAGGAAAAAAGAAATCCCAGCAAGTACGGTACCGGGACCGGTCTGGGACTGTCTGTTGCCAAGCGTCTTGCCTGCCTCATGAAGGGTGATATCACAGCTGAAAGCGAAGAAGGTCTCGGCAGTACCTTCACCGCAACCATTAACCTTGATGCAGTACAACTTGATGTGTAAAGATTTACCATAAATCCAATAATAAGCCCGTCTATATATACATATGTGATTTCGCACTCGTTAGCAGAGCTATAATCGCTTGAAATCACATATATATTTATAGGCGGGCTTACTTTATGGTATCTTCTATTTATTATCTATCCCGTTCCATAGCGTAGTGTCTGGATGACAGCGGCACTAGTGTAGCTGTTTCATATTAACTCGACTATATATTTGCTAAAATCCGAATTTACTGCGTTGTCATCAGTCGCCGATGGAGCCCCATCGCCTCCTTCTTCCGCCTTGTAAATTACAGATTTTATCTAAATAATATAGTCGAGAAATATAAAAACAGCTACACTAGTTTAGACTTGAGAGGAATTTTCTGGTTCTCTCCTCTCTCGGGTTATTTATAACCTGCTCTGCAGGACCTTTTTCCAGTACAATTCCATTATCCATGAAAAGAACCTCATCTGCAACATCCCTTGCAAATGCCATCTCATGCGTAACAATAATCATTGTTGTGTGCTTGTCTGCAAGCTCTCTTATTACGCGTAAAACCTCTCCTGTAAGCTCAGGATCAAGCGCTGAAGTCGGCTCATCAAAACAAAGGATATCCGGTTTTAATGCAAGTGCTCTTGCTATAGCAACTCTCTGCTGCTGTCCACCGGAAAGCTGATGCGGATATTTATCAATTCTATTTCCAAGTCCCATCTGCTCCAAAAGAACAAGCGCGCGCTGTTCAATTTCATCATTGCTCTCCGTAGATGCAAGGAGCTTGGGTGCAAGTGCTACATTTTCAAGAGCTGTATACTGCGGAAACAGATTAAACTGCTGGAAAACCATTCCAAAATGCAGCCTCTTTTCACGAAGAGTCTCAGCGTTATCCTCTGGAAGCGTCGCATCGAAAATTGTCTCTCCATGCACTGCAATCGTTCCCTCATCAGGTCTCTCCAGGAAATTAAGGCATCGAAGCAGGGTTGTTTTTCCACTTCCGGATGATCCTATTATGGATATAACCTGCCCCTTTTCCATGCTGAAGCTGATTCCCTTCAGAATCTTATTGCTTTCAAATGTCTTTTTTATATTATTAACCTCAAGTATCGGCATATATCTTCCTCTACAAATTTATTCTCCAGACCTGCACTAAGCTCTAAGCCATCTCTTAAAGTACTCTGCAGGAGAATATTATCTAAAGTAACTTAATTTCTTTTCAATGTGTCCAAAGAGCAGGGTCAAAAGTCCGCTAAACAGCAGATAAAATGCTCCTGTATAGAACAACGGCCAGATAATTCCGCTACTTTTGATAAAGGCCTGGCCATTCCAAATAATCTCATAGACCGCAATAACCCTCGCAAGGGAAGTGTCCTTTACAAGGGTGATAACCTCATTCGATATGGGCGGGACGATACGTTTAATAACCTGAAGCAGAATAATTTTTCTGAAAATCTGGCTCTTGGTCATGCCAAGCACTTTTCCGGCCTCATACTGTCCAACCGGAATTGATTGAATTCCACCTCTGAATATTTCCGAAAAATAACAGGCATAGTTAAAGACAAAAGCCACCAGCGCTGCCATAAATCTTCCGTTTCCACCTGAGCCCCATACATTAAGCCCCAGAAAAATTCCGGGGCCGTAATATATGATTAAAAGCTGAAGCATAAGCGGTGTTCCGCGAACCACCCATATAATAAATCTAATGGGAAGCTTTATTACCGGCGCCTTGTTCATTGATCCGAAGCTGATAATCAGTCCCAGCGGCAATGAAAAAACAAGTGTCAGTATAAATAATTTTAATGTTCCTAAAAACCCTTCAAGAAGGGACAATGTTACTGTTACAAACATATATATACCCATAATGCCATATACTATATAATTCCCTCATACGTATGTATCGTCAAAACCATCTTAGTTTGACGAAGAACAATATACCCCCACAGGGAATATGCATCCCCATGAGGGAATCTTTATATGGCATAGTTCCTTTTTTTAATCTGAATTACTGCTCGATCACAGCATCCTGTACGCCGTAAGTCTTTGCGATCTCAAGCATGCTGCCATCTGCGTACATAGCCTTAAGCTGATCCTCAATATAAGCTGCAAGGTCAGAGTCCTGGCGGCATCCGATTCCGTACTCCTCAGTTGTGAGTTCAACAGTGTGTGTAAGATCCGGATAGCTTGTTCCCTCTCCGATCATTGCTCCTGCCATCAGAAGATCGATGATGCAAGCACCTGAAGTACCTGCCTGAACTTCCATAACTGCATCTGCCTGAGATGTTACAGAAATGAAATCAAAGCCATTATCTGTAGCTGCCTGCTCACCTGCAGATCCTGCCTCAACCGCATAGCTGAGCGCTGCAGCATCTTCAACAGTTTTAACTGAGTCTGCCTGGTCTGCCGGAACAACAACTACCTGTGCATTGTTAAGATAAGGCTTTGTGCACTCCATAGAACTTGTAACTTCATTTGTAAGAGTCATTCCATTCCAAACCACATCAATTGACTTATTCTTAAGCTCAAGAATCTTGTTATCCCAGTCAATCTCTACAAACTCTGCTTCAACTCCAAGTGACTCGGCAACCTTCTTTGCAAGGTCTGCATCAAAGCCGATCCAGTCACCATTGTCATCCTTGTAATCCATGGGGGCAAAATCTGTAATACCAATGATCAGCTTACCCTTTCCCTTGATATATTCAACATCTGAATCACCGGTACTCTCTGCAGCATCACCTGCTTCTGCACTGTCGCCTGCTGCATCACTTGCCTCTGCACCGTCATCTGCTGCATCACCTGCTTCTGCACCGTCATCTGCTGCATCACTTGCCTCTGCACCGTCATCTGCTGCCTCTGCAGTATCCTCTGAAGCAGCTGTACTTTCTGCTTCTTCTGCATTATCTTCTGCTGCCTCACTTGCTGCATTCTCTGCACTGTTCTGTGCACCACCGTTTCCTCCGCAAGCAGTCATTCCGATTGCCATTGTTGCAGTAAGCATTGCTGCTATAAGCTTTCTTTTCATAATATTTTCCTCCTTATGTAAACGTCTGATAACAAATTAGTATCTTCACCCTTTAACACTCTACCATACTAAATTGTTTTATGCAAACATTATTATAATGTAGGATATTTATGTTATGATGAGAAAGTACCCAAAAATATGTATTTCCCAGATGGGGGTGAAAAATTTTTAGAGCAGTTCATTCTTATTTTCAGTTAGATTACTTATGGGTGAACCATTTATATCTTCAATTCATCCCTATACATCATGCTTAAAAATCCGGGTGAACTATACTAATTTAGTAACTGACTATTTGAATACTTTTTTCATTCTCATATAGATAAATTAACATATCGGATGAATTATTATTTTTTTCGTTCATCCAATATCTACTATATTCGTCTTATGTATGAAAACTATAAATTTTAGTACACCCGCAATAGAAATATTAGATTATGGGGTTGAAAATATAGCAAAAACAAAATGAAGGAACCCACACATGCATAACCAAACAGACAACTCTACCCAATCTATAGAAGAAAAAATTGTAAAAAAATATGAATCCATAACAAACTATCTCATCAAACACAAGCTTACCATCAGTACAATGGAGAGCTGCACAGCAGGAATGGTGGCATCATTCCTGACGGATACCGAAGGATCCTCCGCCACTCTGAAAGGCGCATATATAACATACTGTAATGAGGCAAAAATCAAGCAGGGAGTACCTGCTGAAACAATAGATAAATATGGTGTTTATTCAAAAGAAACTGCTCTTGCCATGGCTACTGCCTGCATGGATTCTTACAGCGCAGATATAGGAATTGGTGTTACAGGCACGCTCGGAAACACAGATCCCAATAACACAGACAGCGTCCCTGGCGAAGTTCATATCGGATTAATTATCCCTGATAACGCCAGTACAACCTCTGACACCCCAGATGCTGATAACAACAGGCCAGACAGCACCTTCACCTGCCTTTGTCACGCATGCAGCTTCACATTACCCTCAGCATCCTCCAGGCATGAGTACAAACTCATAGTAGCTGATCTCATCGCGGATGAAATAATAAACAAATTGCTTCCTATAGACACCAAATAGTGAGTAAAACTTAGCTTAATTACTCCGCTTATGGTATAGTTAATATATGTAAAACTTCATTTTTCTTAAGGAGAGATAGTTATGAATACAGCTACTATTTTTGAAGTAATCGGTTATATTGGCTCAGCGCTTGTACTTCTTTCATTTATGATGGTCTCTGTATACAAGCTGAGAATCGTTAACACCATCGGTAGTTTATTCTGTGTGATATACGGTTTGCTTATTCACGCATATCCCACTGTTGTCATGAACATAGCGCTTGTGGCAATCAATGTCTATTACCTGACAAAAATGTTAAATACGGAAAAGAACTATGATCTGGTCAAAGTATCCGGTGATGATGGGCTTACGAAATACACAATTGACTTGTATAAGGATGACATCGCGAAATGCTTCCCCGGAATATCCATGGATTTCTCAGGAGTAAATTGCGGCTTTGTTGTATGCCATAAAGGTAAACCAGTTGGAATAATGCTTGGAAATTTGAAGGATCACACTGTTGATATCAAGCTTGATTATTCAATACCTGAATATCGTGATTTTTCAATTGGTGAATTCCTTATGTCAAATCTTGTACACGAGAGTATAGACAAGCTAATTTACAAAGGATCTGATGAAAATCACAAAGCTTATCTCAGTAAGACAGGCTTCGTTCAAAAGGGCGATCATTACGAGAGAATTCTTTAATCTCAAAAACGGGAATGGTATTTGACCATTCCCGTTTTATGTTAGAAAAATAAATATCTATGCGTTATATCTCAACCTTTACTATGCGGTTTCTGCCACCTTCCTTGGCGTCATACAACGCCTTATCAACTTTAAGGAACATATCCTTCTCGTTAACACATTCTTTCACCGTTATAACTCCAAGGCTTATAGTAAGATGTCCGACATCAGGAAAAACGTGAGCCTCCACCCTTTTCCTAAGAGTCTCTGCGACAGATATTGCTGTCTCAGACTCCGTATCAGGAAGTATCACGAAGAACTCCTCTCCGCCCCATCTTCCGGCGTAACCTTTTTGAGTTTCTTCCGCATAGCTGTCCTGTTTTTCACTTCCGACAGAGGCACTCTTTCCATCGCTTGTAACATGTTCGTCGTGTCCTTCATTATCTGAACGACCCTCACTGCCTCCACTTGCAACATCATCAAGAATAGCCGCAGTTTCTTTCAGAACTATATCTCCGGTCTGATGACCATATTCATCATTCACACTCTTGAAATAATCAATATCTATCATAAGAAGACTAAGCGGCGTTTCATTTGAAGCTGATTTACGCAGCAGGTTATAGATGATCTCCTCAGTCTTTCCTCTGTTATAAAGACCTGTAAGGGCGTCTCTCTCCGCCATAAGTCGAAGCTTTTCATTAAGGACTCTAAGGTCGTTCTGCGCCTTATGGAGTTCCTCCATTGTCGTGTAGACAAGACTTGTCAGCCTTCTCATCTGAGCAGCAGGCCCCTTTAATACAGAATCATCCACATGAACCACAGGAAGCTCTTCATCAGAGGGTGCTCCCTCACGCATAGCAATGGAAAGCTGCGTAACATTATGCTCTACAATCTCTCCTGATTCCGCATCACGGATGACCTCACCCCAGGTATAAAATCCCGTAGTGGTACATAGCTGATCAAAGGGCTTAAGTTCCAGATCAACATATTTTTCCCAAAACGCCTTACGAACTATGCATGAATAAATCAAAATAGCCTGCGGCTTAAATTCGCGAACTCTCTCGAGTCTCTCATTTACCTGCTTAACAATTGTCGCAGGATTACCGTAAGAGAGCTGAATATCCATGCCAGCCATTACAGAGCCATGCATGTTAAGAGATCCGTCCTCTTCAATATGAATGGCACTTCTAAGCCACTCCTCACCCTTATATTCTGCAAGCAGCGGGAAGGTATAACCTTCCTTCGCATTATTATTCAGCTTTCTGTCAATCTCCAGGAACTTTTCATAAATCTCGGAAGCCGGCCTGTTATCCAGCTCCATGAGCCTGTGACCGTCAGCCTTCGTAACCCTGAAGGGTACTCCGAGCGGCTCCCAGCCTATGACCTTGTCTATGTCTATATGAAAATCCCTGCCCGCAAAGGTCGTTACCAGCATGGAATCATACATTATTCCGCTTGCATCAAAAACATAATGCACCGGGGAATTCATCGTATGTCCGCCCGAATATCCGCCGAAAATCCTAATGGACTTATCACATTCATCAATCTCGTCGAATAATTCTTTTGTATCAAACTCTGTCCCCGGAAGCAAAAGCTCTGCGGCCTTAATATCCGGAATGCTATCAAGCTTTTCCCTGATTTTCCTTCCAACAGAGGTCTCATTTCCTTTAATATTGTCATAACGAAAGACTTCCACATTGGTACTCTCAAAAAAGAGCGCGCCAATAAGGATACCTCTTTTTATAAGGTGTCCTTCCATAATTTCCCCGGCTGACATAGTTCCTGCTATATCAGCCTCAGGGAAAAGTTCCTGAAGTCTCTTCGCAGCATAAGCCGTAAACTTTTCCTCCTCCATACCACTGTAAATATGGAAAAGGACCTGCTTATATTTGCCGGATTTCCAGGTCTTTATGATTTCCTCAGCCTGAATATTCAATTCAGGTCTGTCCTTTAATTCGACAAGAATCTGTTTCAAACGTTAAGCCCTCATAAGAAAACTCTTATTTATTCTGAAGCAGACTCAGAGCTATCTGTTGTCTCTGTACCATCAGTGGCCTCAGTACCATCTGCTGTCTCTGTTCCATCAGTAGCCTCAGCACCATCTGTTGTCTCTGCCTCAGATGTTGTAGGAGTCTCCTCCTCTGTTATCTCTGTTGTGGCAACCTGCTCAGCGGGATTCTTTGAAGCATATACTCTCCATCCTACCAATGAACAAACTGCAAGAAGTAAAACAAGACTGACACATTTTGCTATTTTCACATTTCTCTTATGCTTTGCAATCCTTGCCTTTCTGCCCTTCTTCTCCTTTTTGTAAGCATCAACTTTTTCCTGACTCATTTTTGTATCCTCCCAACTTATTAAATTTCATCTTATTTATTAGTTTATACCAATAACAGTTTACATAGTAGCAGTAAATTGTGTTCTATTTATGAAAAAACAATAAAAATACACCCTCATTACCGATTATACGATAGTGAGGGTGCAATCATCTAAATCACAGGTATTTCTTATTTAATTATTTACTGCATAAGTTCATCGCTGGAAACATATCTTGTTACCTTGCCCTTGAGAAATACTTTTCCTCCGATAGTTCCTGTATAAGTTCTTCCGTCATCCTTTTTATAAGGCATAACAGCAATATAGTATCCTGTGTTCTTATTAAACTTGCTGCCTCTGAATTTCTTTATAGTAGCGTTGTGCTTTTTACCGCCCTTAACATTGTATACACTATAGCCTGTCTTTTCCTTATCTGAAACATAAATAAGGTAACCGCTGGCGCCTTTGGTCTTCATCCATTTTACACTAAGCTTGCCCTTCTTGATTTTTACATCATAGCCTTTGCGTGATGATGTAATCTCAGAGTCTACAAGAAGCTGAGTGAAATCGGACCAGTCACCATAATACTTTTCGTCATTGATTTCTGTGAATGCTCTTACCTTAACATTATATTTCTTATTGTTTTTAGCACTGCTCAATCCGCCGCCACTAAATACGCCCGTGCCGGTTTCCTGGTTCTTTATCATTGTGTTGCCTTCATAGACTTCATATTCATATCCGGAAACATCAGGCTTTTGCTCCCATTCAAAAGAGAAGCTTCCAAGATTTCTCCAGTTATGAGTCTGGTAAGGTGCTGCTGCCTTATCAGGTGTAGTATAAAAAGGATCACATAAATATCCGTAATCGTCCCAGTTGAGACCATACTTTTTATAATCCACAGTTATATTCACATAATATTGGCATGAAGGCTGAAGACCTGTAAATGTATATGATGTCAGATTCGGATCAATCGCAAGCTTCTTTGCCTTAGTCATTGCTCTGGCATCTTCCAGAGTTCTTCCGATACCAATATGCATCTTATCAATTTTCTGGTCTGAAACATCAGAATACTTTGTCCAGTTAACAGTTAATGTTGTCTGATCCGGATTTACCTGATGAATCTCAGCACTTGCAGCATGTACAGGCTGCGATGCAACCGGTGTTACAATGACTCCTCCCAATGAAAGTGCCACGGTTAATACTGTAGCCAATCCCCTTGATAATAAATTACTTTTCTTCACTTTTTTCATTCCTCTCTCGTTTATTTATAAAAATCTCTATGCGCATATAGAGTTTTTATCCACATAAATCTCAGGTTTTATCTGCTTTGTCGCCCTTCTTGATTAAAATTGTATAATTATAAATCGTAATTATAAACATAATATGACGCAAAATAGATAGTCGTAATTCCCCATATTTTCGTATGTTTTCCCACAAAAAAGACCGCAAACAGGCGGATTACTCCGCCAATGTTTGCAGTCAAACCATCTTTTATATATAACTAATAGAACTCCCCAAAAGATTTACAACTTTGCGTCCATACATCACTGTATGTTTGCCCTCACAAAGCACCATTATAACTCATTTTGGAGATGAATAAAACTATTTTTCCTGAAAAATACAGATTATTCGGGCATGAACCTGGACGGATCCTCTGAAACCTTCTTAACCATGTAAAGGAACTCAAGCTTGGAAGTATCATCAACAACTCCGGAGAGAGTTTTTAATCTGTCATAAACCGAGTCATAGCTTGTTGTTCCCTTATCCTTGGAATCTCTAAGGAGCATGCCAAACTGTGCAACGCCTGCTGCCCAGGAGGTATCATCATCCATTGTCTCTTCAAGCATATCGTAGGTTACAGGATATTCCTTAAGGATACTCTCAGAAGCATCAGGCTCCTTGTATCTGATGTTTACTGTAAGAAGCTCACCTTCCGGCGCTTTTGCTTCTTCTTTTTCAGTGTCCTGATATTTGGACTGTACTTTTGCCATATCCATCTTTGAGCCTACAGGAACTATCTCATACAGAACAGTAACGCACTGATTAGAACCGATCTCGCCGCCATCCTTTGTGTCATCTGCAAAATCCTCTGCTGCCATTTTTCTGTTTTCATATCCGATAAGACGATATCCCTTTACGTTTTCGGGATTGAACTCAACCTGGAACTTAGTATCCTTGGCAACTGTATAAATTGTTGACCAGAGCTCCTTCTTCAGTACACGGTCTGCTTCATCCGGGCAGTCAATATATGCATAGTTGCCGTTTCCATGATCTGCCAGCGCTTCCATCTTATCATCCTGATAATTGCCTGTTCCGAATCCAAGGCAGGAAAACATCACGCCTGATGCCTTCTCTTTTTCAATAAGGTCTATAAGTCCCGCTTCAGAAGTTGTTCCGACATTAAGATCACCATCTGTTGCAAGAATAACGCGGTTGTTACCGCCCTCTATAAAGTATTTCTCAGCAATCTCATAGGCTGTGATTATGCCTTCGCTCCCATTTGTTGAGCCGCCTGCTTCAAGCTTGTCAATCATCTCCTTTATTTTTTCATGTTCATTGCCGGAAACACCCTCTGCAACCACATCAGAAGAACCGGCATAAGTAACGATTGATACTCTGTCATTTTCATCAAGACTGTCAGTAAGTGTCTTAAAGGAATCCTGTACCAACGGGAGCTTATCAAAATCGTACATTGATCCTGAAGTATCGATAAGGAATACGATATTGCTTCCCTTTTCCGGTATAGCTTCCTCTGTCTTTAAGCCAATTTTCAGAAGAAGTGTATCCTCGTTCCACGGGCAGGGATTAAGTGTTGTTGTTACTCCGAACTTTTCACCGTTCTCAGGATTTTTGTAGTCGTAGTTAAAGTAATTTATCATCTCTTCCACACGGATAGCATTATTGTCTATGCCATAACCATACCAGTCATAATCGCGGCCAAGAATTTTTCTTCTGAGATTTGAGTATACGGCTGTGTCGGTGTCTGCCCCAAAGGTTGAGAAGGGCTGTGTACTTACAGCCACAAAGCTGGATTCATCAACATTCTTATAGGACTCTGTATCCCAGTTAACAGGTTCATTCGGCACTGCGCTACTTTCTGCATATCCGGTTTCTTCACTTGCTCCGGGTGCCTCGTAGTAGCTTTCCTCGCAGGCCTCTTCCACACAGTCAGCTGCCATTGCTACTGCATCGTTCTTGGAAGATCCGCCAGCATTTTTCATAACTCCTGTAGCATAATCTTCATTTTCATCGTAAGACATGCCATCCTTGAGATAGTTCTCATAATCTTCTCCTGCCTTACTTATAAGCTTATCCATCTCATCTGATGACTTTGCAGGTGTCTTCTCTGCCTTTTTATCCTCTTTCTTGTCAGTCTTATCCTCATCTGCTTTATCCTGCTGACTTTCTTTATTCTCTTTATTTTTCTGCTGTTTTTCCTGATTCTCCTGATTTTCCTGCTGCGTCTGTACAGTCCCATTATCAACAGAAACTGTCGGCTGCGAGCATGCTCCAAGTGTAATTGATGCTACAAGTGCAAGTATCAATAATGTTTTAATTTTCATAATCTGTTTCCTCCTGCAATTCAACCAAAAGAAGCAACCTATTTACGCTTCTACCCTATATACAGATAAGGAAACAGAAATGTTGCAAAAAAATATATTTTTATTTTTTCAAATAACCCCAAGCGTCCTTAACACAAAAAGCCAAAAAGTAAGAGAAAACGAGCATCCGAAGGTCGTTATCATAATTATACTGCTGCTAAGAGTGCCTTCATGTCCCATATTCTTAGCCATGATATAACAGCTGACTGTTGTGGCAGAGCCAAGCATAACAAGAATTGCTACTATCTGCTCGCCTGCAAATCCCAAATGAACAGCAATTGGCATGAAAATCATTACCAGTAAAAACAGCTTAATAAAGCTTGCTACAAGTGCAGGTTTAACGTTTTGCAGCGCCTTCTTATATTCAAAGGTCGCTCCCATTGACATGAGTCCAAGAGGTGTTGCCAGAGCACCGATGTCTCCCACAACCGTTCCCATTATTCTGGGAATGGGAAACTCACATACTGACCACAGAAGTCCTGCCACAATACCTATAATTATAGGATTTTTAGCTATGCCGATTATTGTCTTCTTTATTAGTTGATTCTTATCGGCCAAATCTCCCTCATCACCTTCTGTATCCGGCGCACTGAGCGTAAGAATTATTACTGCAAAAATATTGTAAAGAGGTACGCTTCCCAGGATCATAAGCGGAGCCATCCCGCTACTTGAGTCTCCATAGATACTGCGGATAAACGCGAGTCCCAAAAGTGCAGCACTACTTCTGTATGAGCCCTGCAGAAACTCACCTCTTCTTGAAGGCGTCTTCACAAAAACTTTAGCAAGTATCCATATGAAAAATATGCTGATTATTGTTGTAGAAAAACAAAAGAAAACAAATCCCGGATTCCAGGTTCCGACGAAATCCTGATCTGCAAGGTCAGAGAATAGCAGGACAGGAAGAGCAACTTTAAACACAAATTTATTCATAAAAGCTGCTGCCTTTTCATCTATTATCCCAAGCCTCCTGAAGACATTCCCAAGTGTCATCATCAAAAAAATCGGAAGCGTTGCATTCAAACTAAAAACCAAATTCTCCATATCACAAATCCCTGCCTTCCATATTAGAACTAATTTCAAATTATAAAAAACCGGAACTGTATAAGCAAGCGCTCATACAGTTCCGGTATAATTATTATTTCTTATTTCGCCTTAAAATTACAACCAATTTCATTGGCATATGATTCTGCATAACTTCCTGCGGGGGCTATAATAGTACAGTCTCCTGGAAACTTACATTTTATTTCTGTTACAGACGCCGGAAGCTCTACTTGAGTAAGAGCATCATTACCTTTAAATGCTCCTTCATCAATCATTTCAACTCCCTCTTCGACAACTACTTCCTGTAAGTTCTCACAATCTTCAAATGCACAAATACCGATTGTTTTTACGTTTCCCGGAATGGTTACCCTTTCTAATTCCGTAAGAGAGAATACTCCTTTACTCATATCCGTCAACGACTTTGGAATATTTATTTCCTTAATTGCTGCCGTGCTAAAGGCCGCTTCTCCAATTTCTTCAACAGAATCCGGAAGATTTATTACTTTTAGCTCTGAATCCAGATCAAATGCCTTTGCACCGATTTTTGTTACATTTTCACCCATAACAACTTCTTCAAGATTATCATTGGCCCAGCATGCTGCCTGCTCAATAGTAGTTACACTATCTGGAATAACTATCTTTACTATCGAATCCCCTTTAATTCCATCGATACTGGTAACCTTTGCTCCATCTATTTCTTCCGGTATATTTACTATGGCTGCCGTACCATTGTATGCCCGTATGGCAACAGTTCCATCCTCCAAAAAGATATATTCAAAATCCTCTATCTGGGATTCCTCTAAACTTTCTTTACCTTCTTTACCTTCTTCACCTTCTATGCCTGTTTCCTCAGGTGCCTGCTCTTTATCTCCTACAGCAACATCAGCTTCCTTTACTCCACCGCAGGCTGTCATGCTCACTGTTATCAAAACACTCAGGATCATAATAATCACATTATTTTTCATACCGGTTCCCTTCTTCTGTAACAATTGTAACAAATGAAAAGACTGCAAGTTCAGAGGAAAATCCCTAACCTTGCAGTCTAAACATCTTAAAAAAGTCCCAAAAGATTTACAACTTTGCATCCATACATATCGTATTTCAGCCTCCAAATGATTTCCCC
Organism: Butyrivibrio sp. AC2005; assembly: GCF_000424145.1. GTDB lineage: Bacteria > Bacillota > Clostridia > Lachnospirales > Lachnospiraceae > Butyrivibrio. The sequence continues at coordinate 76,664 of NZ_AUJI01000019.1, read as the reverse complement.
GATTAACATTGAATATCCTCTGTGTTCCCTCACCGAATACTCAACAGTCAATAACCATCTTTAAATTGTAATCCCCTCGACAAAAGTAATTATACATGTAATTTTCAAAATTGCAACTATTTTATTAACATTTGTAAAATTTTGTAATTTTTCTACTTGAGCATCATTTCAAATGCATCTGCCTTTACAGGTTTTCCATAGTAATATCCCTGCAATGTATTAACCCCGAGAGACTGCATATTTTCTGACTGTACCTCTGTTTCTATGCCGACAGCCGACACTGTCATGCCAAGAGTTTCCGCAATGGCCATAATGGATTTTACCAGTTTTTTAATTCTCGGATCATTTACAGAATTTGTAACAAGTGCTCTGGATATCTTAATACTATCGATTCCACAATCCTGAACGAATGCCAGATTTATATCGCCTCCTCCAAAATCATTTAGTGAAAGCATGTATCCATCCTCATGGAGTCTTATCATTGCAGCTTTTGAAGAGTATGATGCACCCATTATTACTGTATTTGTTATATCAAGTGTAACCATTGACGTAGGGTAATTCAGCTCCTTCGTTATCTTATTAAGGACATTTGCGTATTCCGCACTGATCAGCTGAAGCGGTGATATATTCAGGGTTACAGCCATATTCTTATGATACTTCTCATTCCAGCTTGCAATCTGTCTGACTGCGGTATTAACAATCCATTCGCCAAGTATATTCATAAAGCCGCACTCTTCTGCCGCATCAATAACTTCCAATGGGGATACTTTTTCCAGCTCACCATTAAAATGTATGAAAACCTCAGCTCCGATTATTTCCTTAGTCTGTGCATTGACCTGTGGCTGATAGAAAAGAACGAAATCCCTGTCAGGCTTTGCTATCTTAAGTCTGGTCTCAATAGCATTCTGGGTCGAAATAATCTGAACAAGACCGGAATTGAAAAACTTATAGCCATCCTTGTTCCCACCATGTTTTACATAGTTCATGGCCGTATCTGCATACTGAAGAAGCTCTTCTATATCCGTTCCATCCTGCGGATACACGGAGACACCGATACTTGCGGAGAGCTTGAAAACATAGGTATTATGCTTAATAGGAGTATTAAACAACTTTCTCAGATTCTCTGCTGCATCTTCAAGATTTTCCAAATCTCCCCGTATTTTCATGATGATCAGGAATTCGTCACCGCCCATTCTAAAGCAGGTATAATCATCCGGAAGCTCACGCATTCTATTACCGAATTCCTCAAGAACCTTATCACCCATTTCCGGCCCATAGGTATCATTAATCGGCTTAAAATGATTGAGGTCTATAACGAAAAATGCATACTTTTTTCCGGATATCTGATCTTCCTGCAGATTTTTCATATAAGTCCCCGCATACCAGCGGTTGTAAAGCCCCGTTAACATATCCGTGGAGGACAAAAGCTCAAGCTTCTCATTTGCCTTTGTTAAATCCCTGGTCTGCTCCTCCACCTTTTTCTCAAGCATGGCATTCTGCCGCTTTTCGTGCTCAAGCAGCTCATCATTAAGGCTGTCTGCCTTCAAAATATAGGTCATGATAATGTAGGCCATAGCAACTATTACAATATAGGATGCCTCCGAGCGTGTTACGAAACCCACAACAACCATTATCACAGCTGCTATGGCTGCAATAATGGCGACAATAAAACGTGCCCTTGTCGCAGGTGCAGAATATGACCAGCCATTAAATTCAAAGTAATATTTTTTCTGAACCTGTATGGTAATTCCCATTGTCATAAAGATCAGAAGTGCCATATACACAAGGTCAGCGTAATAATCATCAGGAACTCCGCCAATTGCCTGGGTGAATATGTACTGGATGTCCATTATTTCATAAATGAGCATCGCTGTAGTGGTCATAAGAGTTCCTTTTTTAAGATTCTCCACCCCCACCAGATGATAGGTCTGCAGGCTGAACATAGCCACATTAAATGCAGCAAATATCAGCAGCAGATAAATCAGTTCCCTCAGGTTATGAATATGGCCTACAACCTGACTGAAATATTTATATATGAAAACAAAACCGATAATTGCCACAGCGAAGCTGTTTGCAAACAGATGGGCAAGATCGCGCCGCCTTCCCTTAAGTTTGTAAATAAGGAAGGTCGTCTCATTTAAAAAGAAAAAGAAGCTTGGAGTAATATAGATTATCCCAACAATCTCTATATATTGTTCAAGGTTTACTATGTAATGATTGAAAAATCGAAAAATATAGTAGATATCTATTACGAGAAATCCCATGCCCATACAGGCTGTAGAGAACTTATGGGGACCAAGTCCGGGAAGATTGGACATCAAAATCAGGAACACCAAAAAAGCTGTTATTGGTGCACATAATTCAGTAGCTACCTGATTTTCAGTCAGAGTGAAAATAGCAGTAAGCAGATAAAAGAATCCGGCCATTACCATCAGGCCTTTCTTTGTCGTACTCATAACATTCCCCTTTTTAAGCCCTTTTTTATAGCTGTAGCTGGTTCCTCTACTTATCATCTTAGCATATACAATTTTTCGACATCCTAATCTTTTTCTAAAATAATAGTTAATTATTTATACATATTCTTACATGGCGAAATATAGCTGTTTTCGCCGCCTATAACATTTAGTTATTCGAAAAAACGTCTTTTTTAATTGCTAATATAACAAAAGTGGTATATCATACACATATTAAAACTACCTATTCGATAGGTTTTAAGAGGAGGACATTTATTTATGAAAAAGAAAGTTTTGACAAGTATTATCCTTTCTACAGTTCTTAGCTTTGGTGCACTCACAGGCTGCGCCGGTGGCGGAAGCGCTGATACTGCAAGCGAGGCTTCAACAGAGAGCTCTGCAGAGGCTGTAGAAGCAACTGTTACACAGGAAGGCTCTGATGAAGAGACCACAGAAGAAGCTACTGAAGCTGAAAGCACTGAAGAAGCTACTGATACTGAAAGCACTGAGGATGCTACAGATGCCGAGAGCACTGAGGATGCTGAAGCAATCACTCCTACAGACGGTGACAACAAGATTTCCGTTGGTGCTACACCTGTTCCTCACGCTGAGATTCTTGACAACATCGTTAAGGAAGTTCTTGCAAAGGACGGTTGGGAGCTTGAGACAGTTGTATTCAATGATTATGTACTTCCCAACACTTCACTTGAAGAAGGTGAGCTTGATGCCAACTATTTCCAGACACTTGGTTATATGAACCAGCAGAATGAGGACGCAGGTCTTCACCTTACAGCTGTAGCAGGTGTTCACATCGAGCCCATGGGTATCTACTCCGAGAAGTATACTTCACTTGAGGAGCTTCCGGATGGCGCTTCAATCGGTATTCCCAACGATCCCGACAACGCAGAGCGCGGAATTGATCTTCTTGTTCAGAAGGGTCTTCTTACTTCCAAGGGTGACTACGGCACAGATGCCAACTACACAGAGGATACTCTTACAAATGATGCAGATGCTAACCCTCACGGTTATGTAATCACACCTCTTGAGGCAGCTTCTCTTCCGTTATCACTTCCTGATCTTGATGCAGCAACAATCAACGGTAACTACGCTCTTGAAGCAGGTCTTCCGGATTCACACCCTGCACTTGATATCGAGGAATTCGATGATGAGACAACTATTAAGAGAACAAACTTCCTTGTAGTTAAGGATGGCACACAGGATTCTGACAAGATCAAGGCACTTGTAAAAGCACTTCAGTCAGATGAAGTTAAGGCATATATTGAGGAAACCTATAAGGGAGCCGTTATTCCCTCCTTTACAGATGCTCAGTAATATATAAGAGTCCGCCCACCTTAATGTGTATATTCATTTCCAATCTCGTTACGCTTCGCGTATAATCGATTGGATCTGAACATACACATCCGGGTGGGCTATTTTTATGTATGAATCTCATTTGGATTAGTATATTTCTTCGCTGGAACAAGGTCCCATGCGTATAATCGATTGGATTTGAACACACACACTTCCGGGGTACTGTTTGTTGGTATATTTTTTATAATGATTCCTTAGATATGGTTTTATCTTTTGACAATATTTTTGGATACTATCCTTTTCGGATGAAATACATTCAGCATTTTATCGTTTTGGCATTATGTTTTTATTGTTTTATCGCGTATAGTAACCCATTATTTATTTTCTTACCTTTTTGGATGTTCAAAATTTATATTATCGTTCACTAATTATCGGCATTATGCATACAGTGCATCCACTTTTCATTTTTCATAAAAAACGGGTTACCTCAAATCAATATTTAGTTTATTTACATTTGTTATTTAGATTTAAATTCATCCATTTATCAAAGTTTTCACATTTTCGAATGACCATATACTATATAATGATATTTTTTGTTCGTATGCAAGTTTTTTATTCATCCAATTTGCTTAATACGGAATTAGCGGGTGATATATTCTTGAAACACGACCAAAATACACAAAATATACCCCAGGATACACCTGCCAATAATGTATTCAATAACTCAATCAATATCCCCAAAAACAAGAAAAAGAAAGCAATGAAATAAAAAAGGCAAAAAGCATGCCTTGAATCTTATAATCAATGCATTTCTGAGCCCCTTTTTGTGGTACAATACATAGGTAATTTTTAGAAAAAGTATTTGTTAGGGAAGTTGAATAATGATTAAAATTGAAAGTGTAACAAAATCCTTTAAGGATACAGATGTTCTTAAGGGTATTTCCATGGAGATCGAGGATCATGAGATCTTCGGTATCATTGGTCAGAGTGGTGCCGGTAAGTCCACTCTTCTTCGTTGTATCAACGGTTTGGAATCCTACGATTCAGGTCTTATCACAGTTGACGGACAGGAAGTTAATATCAGAGACAAGAAGGCTCTTCGCCAGCTGCAAAAGCGTATGGGTATGATTTTCCAGAGCTTCAATCTTCTTGAGAGACTTGATGTATACCAGAATGTCGCTCTGCCTATGAAGTTTTGGGGCATGAAGACCAACACTCCCGAGGCTAAGGAGAAAATCCTAAAACTCATCAAGCTTGTCGGTCTTGAGGAAAAGGTGCACGCAAAGCCCCGTGAACTCTCCGGTGGTCAGAAACAGCGTGTAGCTATCGCCAGAGCGCTTGTGCTTGATCCCGAGTTCCTTCTTTGCGATGAAGCAACCAGTGCCCTTGATCCTGAGATTACAAAGGGAATTCTTGCTCTTTTACAGAAGATCAACAAGGAAATGGGAATAACCATCATCGTCGTAACTCATCAGATGGAGGTTGTTAAGCAGATTTGTAAAAAGGTTGCATTTCTTAGTAACGGACAGGTTCTCTCCGTAGGTCAGCCTGAGAAGCTCTTTGTATGGCCTAAGGAAAAAGAAATCAGAGATTTCCTTAGAGAAGAAAGTGATAAGCTTCCTGCTACAGGGCTTAATATCAAGCTCTTCTTCTACGGTGAAGGTAATCAGCGTCCTATAGTAACAATGATGTCCCAGGAGCTTCACAGAGATTTCAATATCTGCTGGGCTAAGCTCGAAGATTTCCGAGAGGATGTATACGGAAGCCTTGTTCTCAACATTAACCCTGATGACCTGGACAACGTATGCGCTTTTCTTGATAAACACGATGTTACATGGGAGGTTATTAAGTAATGACAGCTATCATTTTAAAAGCTTTTAACCAGACCCTTTATATGGTTTTCTGGTCCACACTTTTTTCAGTAGTATTGGGATTTATCCCTGCAATAATCCTGACATTGACCGCACCTGACGGCCTTAAGCCCAACAAGCTTGTTTACGAGGTTCTGAGTTTTATAGTAAATGTATTCAGAAGCTTTCCGTTCATTATCCTGTTGGTAATTCTGATTCCTTTTACAAGAATGGTTGTTGGAAAATCAATCGGAACAACAGCTTCAATTGTTCCGCTGACAATTTCAGCAATCCCTTTCATCGCAAGGGTTTTTGAATCCGCTCTTCGTGAGACGAATCCCGGAGTTGTCGAGGCTGCAAGATCCTTCGGCGCATCGAACTTCCAGATTCTCCTTCGTGTTTATGTAAAAGAATCAATTCCGCGAATGCTGAACGGTATTGTACTCCTCGTAATCTCGCTCATCGGTTACTCCGCAATGGCAGGAACCGTCGGTGGTGGCGGTATCGGTGATATCGCAATCCGCTATGGTTACCAGCAGTACAAGACAGACTACCTTATTGTCTGCTCAATCATACTGATTGCTTTCGTTCAGGCAATTCAGATGCTCGGAAACTTCATGTACAAGAAGATGTCCTAAAAAAACAGGCATTGTGACTTAAAATCACAGTGCCTGTTTTATTTTATATCATCATTAATTCTAGCCCATGACACTTACTATATTGTAAAAAACGATTAAATCCGGATGAATTCACCGTAAAAAAACATAAAACAGCTCGCATTTTTATTTTTTCATACATAAAAATACCGACCCCCAATCGTTAGATATACAGGTCTAACTATTGAAGGTCGGTAAAAATATGAAATCTATTATACCAATGACCACTTAACACCTTCGCGTGTGTCCTTGATCTCTACGCCCTTAGCAAGGAGCTCGTCGCGAATAGCATCTGCTGTAGCAAAATCCTTTGCCTTCTTGGCAGCTGCTCTTCTCTCGATCGCATCCTTGATGAATGCTTCAAGCTCAGGATCGATATCTGCAGAATCATCCGCAAGTGCATGTCCGATAAGATCAAGTGAAAGAACCTTGTCAAAGCTGTCTACAACAGCAAGCTTGGTAACTGCGTTTGTGTCAGCCTTGAGGATATCATAAAGGAGTGTTACTGCCATTGAAGTGTTGAGGTCATTTGAAATTGCATCTGCAAATTTATCCTCAAAATCCTTTACCACGTCCTTATCTATATCAGAACTGTTTCTTACAACCTCAAGGAATTCAGCAAAGCTTTTCTCATCCCTTGATGAAGTCTCATTGCTGCCGGCACCTTCATTTGCCTTTCCTGCATTCTCGTTCTTAAACTTCTCAGCAGCTGCTTTTATCTTCTCATCAGAACCAATCAGCGCCTCTACCTTCTTAACAAGGTTATTGTAGGCTGTCACTGTGTTATCAAGCACCTCGAAGGAGAACTCAAGAGGCTTTCTGTAATGTGACTGCAGGCAGAAGAATCTGTAAACTAGGGGATCGTAGCCCTTCTCCTGAAGAACGGAAACAGTGAGAACTGCTCCCTTGGACTTACTCATTTTCCCTGCTCTGTCATTTAAGTGATTTGAGTGGAACCAGTATTTGCACCATCTGTGACCAAGATAGCTCTCGGACTGGGCAATTTCATTTGTGTGGTGAGGGAAAATGTTATCAACACCACCGCAGTGAATATCAATGTATTCGCCAAGATGCTTCATTGAAATGCATGAGCACTCGATATGCCAGCCAGGATAACCAACACCCCAGGGGCTGTCCCACTTAAGAGCCTGATCTTCGAACTTTGATTTTGTAAACCACAGTACAAAGTCTGTCTTATTCTTCTTAGCGGTGTCCTCTTCAACATCGTCACGAACACCGACTGCAAGCTGCTCTTTTTCTATAGCAGATGAAAATACGTAGTAGTCCTCAAGCTTACTGGTATCAAAGTACACATTTCCGCCTGCCACATATGCATAACCCTTCTCAAGAAGAACCTCTACCATGTGAATGAACTCAGGTATGCAGTTGGTTGCAGGCTCGATAACCTCAGGACGCTTATTTCCGACAGCATCGAAATCCTTGAAGAATGCCTTAGTATAAAAATCAGCAATCTCCATTACTGTCTTGTGCTCACGCTTAGCACCTGCAAGCATCTTATCTTCACCTGTGTCAGCATCCGATGAAAGATGGCCGACATCAGTGATATTCATTACACGCTTAACATCATAGCCACAATATTCAAGTGCCTTGATAAGCGCATCCTGCATGATGTATGTGCGGATATTACCTATATGTGCGAAGTGGTAAACTGTAGGTCCACAGGTATACATGGAAACCTTGCCCTCTTCGTTTGGTATAAACTCTTCGATTGTTCTGGAGAGAGTATTGTAAAAACTGAACTTATGTGCCATTTTTAACTCCTTACAAATTTAATTCACCGGATAGAATAATTTCACAGTCATCCTATCCCGGACGCTAGTATAGTTTTTTATACTAAACAGTTACACTAAACATCCATTCAATTATAGATAATTCTTTTTTACCAAACTGAATTATAGCAGAAATATATGCATTTTTACAGAAAAATGGGCATTTTTTCATAATCAATCCCAGCCAATTAACCATGAGAAAGTCATACATAAGAAAGACTGTCGCTTATGGCATTCTCGCTGAGCAATTTTTATTTCATAGAAAGCCATGAAATAAAGAACCGCACAACAAATCTGCTGTGCGGCTTTTTGATTATCATTTCACTCTGACTTTTTTCACCTTTGACCAGTCTGAAAAATAGTAATTCCCTGAACTACTCTTCTCAAAGGTTCTTATCTGAACATAGTAGTTCTTGTGACGCTTTAACTTCTTCAAGGTTGCCGTCATGCTCTTTGGCTGACTGTAGGAAGAACTGCTGACCTCCTTGGTCTTAACATTGCCTGTAAAGTCTTTTCTGGTTGAATAACGAATCTGGTAGCCATTCACATTATCCACACACTTAAACTTAACTTCTGCCTGTCCCTTTTTATTGGACTTGATCTTCCTGATAGTTGTCGGATTGATTCCCTGTCTTTCAATATTGAACTTATACTTTGAGGCATAGTCACCCTCAATTTTAATATAGTATGTTCCGCCTACGAAATACGCTGTGCTTGTGTGAAGCTCATTTCCGGAAACAGGTACATCAGACCAATAGTCCTTTAAGTCGGAATCCATTATATAAAACTTGAACTGACCGGTATTTGCAATATAGCTGATCTTGTACTTACCATTTTCAGGAATTTCGAATTTGTACCAATCTATCGGATCAGCATATGAAACTACATTATTGTTCTCTGTTCCGGGCACATAAGTAATGGGATTCTCATACTCATCTTCGAAGGCATCCTTAAAGCCGTAGCCTGAAAACTCTATCTTTACCTTCGAATTACTATCATCAGCATGCAATTTCAAATAATGTCTTCCTGCTGCTGCTGAAAAATGACTTACAAACGGTTCATTTTTATGAACACTGTCCCAACTCCTGATCCAGTTATGATCCGTGGTGAATTTATCAATAAAAACTTCACCTGTTATGGTTACTTTTAAATCACCATCCTGCGGAAGATCAAATGCATACCATATAGCTCCATTCCCATCAGTTGCTGATAATTGATAAGTCGAATTAATCGGAATCATGATCGGATCAAGATAATTCTCGCCCTTAGCGCTTACGCTGCTTACTGATAAATCTGTACTGTGAAAAGAGATGACCGTCAGAGCGACAGCCACCATAAGTGATAAAAACCTGGTAACTTTCTTCATACTTCCCCTTTTCTCCCTTTGGATAATATAGTTCCCCTCTTTAGAAAATCCCCTTGCAGATTATGAAATAATCTACCTAATTATTTTATAATATCACTTAATCTTTTTCCATCTGTAATTATATTTGCTTACAGTATATCAATATATTCTCCTGCAAGTGCTTTGTTCATGCTGCGAACCGCACAGAACTTGCCGCACATTGAGCAGGTATCATCAAATTCCGGTGCTCTGTCAGCCCTGATTGACTTTGCTGTCTCAGGGTCAAGTGCGCATTCCCACTGCTTCTCCCAGTCGAACTCTTTTCGTGCGTCAGCCATTTCATTATCAATATCCATGGCATGAGGAATTTTCTTTGCGATATCAGCCGCATGAGCTGCAATTCTTGATGCTATGATTCCCTGCTTAACATCATCAACATTGGGAAGAGCCAGGTGCTCAGCAGGAGTCACATAGCATAGGAAAGCTGCACCGGCAGCACCTGCGATTGCTCCGCCAATTGCAGAAGTGATGTGATCATACCCGGGTGCAATATCGGTAACAAGAGGTCCCAGTACATAAAAAGGAGCTCCCATGCAGATTGTCTGCTGAATTTTCATGTTCGCCTCAATCTGGTCCATGGGCATGTGGCCGGGGCCTTCAACCATTACCTGAACATCCTTTGCCCATGCTCTTTTCGTGAGTTCTCCAAGTCTCACAAGCTCCTCAATCTGACATACATCACTGGCATCCGCAAGACATCCGGGTCTGCAGGCATCCCCAAGTGATATGGTCACATCATATTCTCTGCAGATATCAAGAATCTCATCATAATATTCATAGAAAGGATTCTCTTCCCCTGTCATGCTCATCCATGCAAACACAAGCGAACCTCCACGGGATACGATATTCATTTTTCTCTTGTGCTTTTTAATCTGCTCAATGGTTTTCCTTGTAATACCGCAGTGAAGTGTCACGAAGTCCACTCCGTCCTCTGCATGAAGTCTTATTACATCTATAAAGTCCTTAGCTGTCAGTTCCGCCAAGTCTCTCTGATAATGAATGACGCTGTCGTACACCGGCACAGTCCCAAGCATTACCGGACACTCCTCCACAAGCTTTTTTCTAAAAGGCTGTGTATTACCATGAGAAGATAAATCCATGATTGCATCCGCGCCCATATTTACCGCAGCCATTACCTTTTCCATCTCGATATTGTAATCTTTGCAATCCCTTGACACACCTAAGTTTACATTGATTTTTGTACGCAGCATCGAGCCTACACCCTTTACATCTATACACTTGTGATTCTTATTTGCACATATTGCAACCTGCCCCTTTGCCACAAGCTCCCTTATCTCTTCAGGGGTTCTATACTCATCCCTTGCAACTTTCTCCATCTGTGGGGTTATAATTCCTTTTCTTGCTGCTTCCATCTGAGTTGCGTAATTGCTCATTTTTATTGTCTCCTTAATGTATTTATTATGTTTGTTTAGGTGTTTTTAGATTGTTGTTTTTTTGCTTTATTGTTTTTACTTTTTGTCTTTCCTTTTTGTCTTTGCTTTTTGTCTTTGCTTTTTGTTTTATTATTTTGTTTTTCCGTTTTACTTTTATGTTTTTTCGCTTATTAAGTCATGTTTTTTAGTTTTTAAATTTGATTTTCACTTAGTTTTTTGTTTTTTCAGTCTATTTTCCTTCTTCACATAATTTTGGGCTAATATCATTTTTGAAAAATTTACGTTATTTCGTACTCGTTATGTCAGTCTCTTATTTTTCTGTGTTTTGACGTATTTTTCCGGAGAAATCCCATAACTATGAAATTTGAAAAGTCTTTACCAACAATTTTTTCAGTCTACAGTGGGTTGTGTAGAATTTTCGACGTAATACAAGTAACAATTCTCTTAAATATCTTACTTATATTTCGTTAGTCATTACGTCAACAATTCCATTTTTCTTGTGGTGGCATAACACCCAAAATCAGGTTACGTCAATAGGACTCAAAAGGTAGAAATTGGGCTAAATAAATTTAATATCAGTCCGAAAACTATAATTTTCTGACTTTCTTCACAAAATGGCATCTTGTTGCACCATGCTTTCATAAAGTGAAATTCTTATCCGTCACAGACACAACAGCATGTAATAGCGGGCCTCTGCCATGTCCAATATTCAGCCCCGCTTCAATGCATTTTCCTATATAAAGCTTGGCTTCTTTAACTGCCTGCTCAAGGTCAAGCCCCTTAGCAAGTTCGCAGGCTATGGCACTGGAGAAAGTACACCCTGTCCCATGGGTATTCGGATTATTGAAACGTTTTCCAATTAGCCAAGAGTAACGCTTGGACTCCAACCTTATCTCATTAAAACGGAAATCATTTTGAGCAAATCCGTCGCTTATAACCTTTACTTTTCTGATGCTATCATACATTGTTTCTGTATTATCAGAACTCGCAGGCTCAGTTGCTTTAAACATCTCCGGGCCAATGTGGTCATAATCAAGAACGTAATACAACAAATCTGCTGCTATATCATTATCAAAATTACTGTGTCCGCCCTTTAAAAGCACGTTACTGCCATATCTTTCAGCAAGATATTTCGCTGCTTCAACCATATCTTCTCTTGAAGAAATCCCCTTATCTCTCCTCAAAATCTCCGCCTCCGGAATATTAGGTGTAATAATCATGCTTCTTGGAAACAGTTCTTCTTTCATATATTCCAACGCTTCTTTTCCTGAAAAATGGGTTCCTGAGGTGGAACTAAGAACCGGATCCAACACAACATTTTTCAATTCATATTTATCTATTGCATCAGCAACAGCGCTCATTACACCGGCATCCGGAAGCATTCCAATCTTCACTGCATCCGGCAATATATCGCTGCAAACAGCATCAAGCTGTTTTGCGACAAACTCAGGATTGATTGGCATAATCCCTGTAATACCCAATGTATTTTGGGCTGTCAGTGCTGTTATCACACTCATCCCATATAGACCGTGTGCTTCTATCGTCTTTAAATCAGCCTGAATTCCTGCGCCGCCGGAGGAATCACTTCCCGCAATTGTTAGGACAGTTTTTTGAGTCATTCTGCCCTGTCTATTTTCAGATAAATCTTCTTTCAATTTCTTCCCTTTCAAATGCTCTCGCATCTTTAGTTTTTCACACAGCCAACTCTTCATAAGCCCTGCGAAGTCCGGCTGCTGCCTCCTTTGTATCCTCAGCTTTCATAATTGCGGACACAACGCATATCCCTGCAACAGGAGCGCCTTTCAAAATCTGCAGATTGTCCTTCGCAAGCCCTCCGATTGCGTTAGCCGGAATAGGAGCCGAAGCACAAATATCCTTTAAGGTATCCACTGAAGTAAGCACTGTTTTCACCTTGGTCGTCGTAGGATAAATCGCACCAACTCCGAGGTAATCTGCTCCGCTCTCATAGGCTTCTCTCGCCTGTTCCACAGTCTTTGTAGTAGCGCCGATTATCACATTTTCACCGAGAATATCCCTTGCCATTTTCACAGGCATATCACTCTGTCCAAGATGCACGCCCTCAGCACCAACCGCCATCGCAACATCAATTCTGTCATCCACAATAAGTGGAACATCATAACGCCTTGTTATCTCATGAACCTTTGTCGCGAGTTCGATATACTCCCTGGTACTTCTGTCTTTTTCACGTATCTGCACGATGGTGACACCACCTTTTATAGCCTCTTCTATTTTTCTTAGGAAAACAGACTCCTCCAAACCATCGCTGTTAGTAACAAGGTATAATCTCAATTTTTCTTCTAAATTCTTCACCTATTCCTCCAACTAAGCTGTTTCAACCTTTATCATCGCCACCGTCTTCTCCTCGTCCATGAGAGAGATTTCATTTAAAAGCTCCACCAGAAAGCTTCCGCTTCCGACTTTTCCTTCTTTTTCCGGAAGACTTTCATAAGCAATTTCGCCTGCAATTTCTTCTTTTCCCGAGAGCTTTTCATAAGCAATCTCACCGGCAATTCCGAAGAACCCGCAAGCCTTAATCACTGATCCTACACAGGGTACCTTTGATAAAAATGTCGCGCAGATTGCTCCAAGCATGCATCCTGTTCCGGTAATCTGTCCCATCATGGGATTACCATTACTTATGAAAAATGTCCGCTCTCTATCTACAATGATGTCCTTTGCACCGGTCGCAAGAATCACGGATTTATAGCGCTTAGAGAGCGTAAGGGCTATATCATCTATCTCCCTCACATCAAGACTTACATCAGCGTCAACACCCTTTCCCTTGTAGGAAGATTCTGCAAGTGCCTTTATCTCCGAATAATTGCCTTTAAGAAGAAGTAACCTTACCTGTGGGCGGACTCTTTGCTTCTCATAAAAGGCCTTATTCTTTATGCTTTCAGAAAGGTATCTGCATTTACTGTCCAACAACTTATCAAATGTTTTTTCTTCAGTCTCTACATGGAGTCTTAGTAAATCAATTACAAAATCTCTCCTTAGCTTTGAGCACGCTACGCCAACAGCATCTATCACCACCGGAATCCCTTTTTTCATAGCCACTTCAAAAGAAATTCTCATGGCTTCCATTCTGCTGTCCGATATATTACCCACATTTAACACAAGGGCCGACGCTGTCGATGTTATTTCACCCACCTCCAAAGGATGCTCTGCCATAATTGGCTTTGCTCCAAGTGCCAGTACTGAATTTGCACATTGCATCATTGAAATCGGATTTGTAATACAATGGATCAGCTCTGCCATTTATGCCACCGTTTCCTTATCATCTTTTGTAGTATCAATGTCCTTAAGTGCGTTTTGGATCTTAGATAACACACCTGCTGCCTGAAGTCTTATCAGCAGCAAAAACGCAATACTTCCACCTATGAGCGTACCCATAATGAATGAAGGGACATAGAAAAACCAGGTAAGTCCTTCTTTCCCCCAAAGGTACGTCATCACTGGATAAGATACGATAGAACCGATAAGACCGGTTCCTATGACTTCTCCCAGAACAGCTGCAATTATTTTTCCTTTGGATAATTTGTAGAAAACTCCCGAAAGAGTTGCTCCGAAAACTGCCCCTGTAAGAGCAAGGGGCGGAATTCCCATGACAAGCATCCTGATAATGCCAATCAGAAGTGCGCAAAGAAGCGCATATGCGGGTCCCATGAAAACCGCGCAGGTGATGTTGATGAGATGTGCCATCGGACACATGCCCTCAACTCTTAGTATTGGTGATATGACAACTCCCAACGCCACAAACATGGCAAGCATCACCATCCTAAGCAGATAGTTACTTTTTTTCATACCTCTTCTCCAATCCCAGACGGTGAGGGAGATAGCTCTGCATCTTGATTTTTGCGTTAAATGGCTCTGCATTTCACGCAAAAAATCGGAAGCCCCCAATCCGGTTGCTTCCGCGAATTCTCCTAATACAATACTAGGCATCCCTACGTTGGCATTATCCAAATCAGGTTCTCGGTCGAAGGTCGCACCTTCCTCTCAGCCTGTAATACAAGCTCCCGTCTGTTAAATTTTCTTAGTTTTTTATACACCATCAAATGATTTTGCGCAATAACATTTTGTGAAAAATTCTTTAGAAAATCATATTTTTTTTATTCTTTTATAATAATTTGAACGGTATTCAGGCTATATAATATAAATAACCGTATATTTTTTAACCAAATCAAATATAAACCAAGGGGACAATTTTCATATGGAAACAATTTTTGTAACAAAGTCGTCAATGCCTTCATATGAAGAATATATTGAAGCCATCAAGCCATTGTGGGATTCACACTGGCTTACAAACATGGGCAAATATCATAAGGAGCTGGAAAAAAAGCTCCAGCAATATTTGGATGTCCCCTATGTCTCCCTCATGGTAAACGGTCACATGTCCCTGGAATTGACACTCCAGTCCTTCGGATTCCCCGCAGGCTCTGAGGTCATCACCACACCATACACATTCATATCCACAACTCATGCGATTGTCAGAAACAAACTCAATCCTGTCTTTTGTGATATCAAACCTGAAGACGGAACAATAGATGAGACAAAAATCGAAGATCTTATTACAGAAAAAACTGTTGCAATCATGCCAGTACATGTCTACGGAAACATCTGCAATGATGAGGCGATCTCAAAAATAGCGCACAAATATAATCTGAAAGTCATCTACGATGCATGCCATGCTTTTGGTGAAAAAATGATTTCTACCGATTCGCATGGTAAAGAAGTACTGCGCGGTGTCGGCAATCTGGGACATGCTTCCGTTTTCAGTTTTCATGCAACAAAGGTATTCAACACCGTGGAAGGCGGTGCTGCGGTTTTCAGCAATCCCGAATTATATGAAAAGCTCTACAACCTCAAAAACTTCGGAATCCGAGGTGAGGAGCTGGTCGTTGAAGTCGGAGCAAATGCAAAGATGAACGAACTCTGCGCTATTATGGGTCTGTGCAATTTAAGGCACATCGGAGAGGCAATAAGTGCCCGCGAAAAGTGCCACGAAAGATATACAAACACACTTATCCGTGTTCCCAAAATAAGGCTCCTCACTCCCCGCGAAGACGCCACCAGGAACTATGCATACTACCCCATCATAATCGGGGATGGATATAAGTGCACTCGCGATGAGCTCTACACCAAGCTAAGGGAGCACAATATTTATCCAAGGAAATACTTCTATCCAATAACCTCCGATCAGGCATGCTTTAAGAACAAATACAAACACTGTGATCTGGGGAATGCAAGAGATATGGCGAACCATGTACTTATGCTTCCTATATTTGAGGATTTGACACCGGAGGATCAGGATAGGATATTGGATATAGTTATTAATCCGAATAAATAAAAGAGTAATCGACTCTGCTTAATCTTTGATCTCCTCACAGATTATTCAGAGTCGATAATTCATTATGCATTTTATTTATTTCATACGATAAAAATGCTTCATAAAAAAGGCTCCTTCCTTCTCTACTATGTCCGTCCCAGATTTTCACTGACCGCATATTACCATCCATAAAGATATACCACGAAACATCTTTTAATATATCTAATGTTCCTGCATCATCCAGCATCTTATCGCTTGAAAAAATAGCTACTGCTAATGAATCAAGTTTCTTTTCATCCATCATTATTCTAAATTTATTTATAGCATTGCAAACTCCTCCATAGTTTGTATAAATGCTTTCATTGTTATAGCCATACTCCCCATTCGAACTTTTAGAGACCACAATTGCAGATACATATTTAGCAATGGTACTATTTTCCAACGCCTCGGAGTATATTCTAACAACCCAATCCGGGCCTGCAGCATAATCATTATCAGGTGCCCAATCCATATACCTCTGAAAATTAGTAAGAGACAGTATAAAACAATGTGGTGGTATTTCTTTTTTCTTATATATGTAGCGACTATCATATCTTTTAAAGCCACTGAGAATTGTATCTGTTAATCCTTTATAACGGTTCGCTAATTCATTAATGTATTCATAACTTACAGTATTTCCATTTATCAAAAACGCTTTTTCTGATGTCTTATAAGAACGCCCTACATCTGCATCGATATCCCATAGTCTCCCAAAATCAGCCATGCATGAATAATATGCCACGTATACATTTTTACTTTCTATAAGAAATCGAAGTGCCACATTATTTATATCACTTATTAACAGAGGTTTATTAGTTTCCGACTCAGCCATAATAATCAATCCTAATAGTATATCGCTATATATTGAATCCGCCAAACAATGCATCACTCCGCTTTTGATAATCCATTTATTTTCCACCACAAATGGTTCAGTATATAATTCTGATCCATGAAAGCGCCGTAGATAATCCCTATAAACCTCCCTTCTTAAATCATAGATTGAAGTACTCTCCATATCGTCAAAACTATCATGCATAAATGTGCATCTGAAATAATCTTTTATCTCCCGGGAATCCGTAAGTATATGACCGCCTTCTGTTCCGCAGTATTTATCAGCAAAATCCCAGGGTGCTATTATCGTTAATTGCAACATGATTTACCGCAACCTCACTTTATTAAATAATCCATATTCCATGATGATAGATCAATGCTAATTTCAGGCATAATCATTGATGTCAAAGGCATGTCAAACCCCAAAATCCTGACAGCACAATGCTCACCACCAATATCAACCTCCCTTAATTCTCAAATATATATACTATTTGTTATGTATATATATTTATCACATATGTTATATGCATATGTTATGCGATTTGATTTCCTATGTCAATAACATATATAATAAATATATATAATCTTGGAGGATAATCTGATGCGAAAACCTATTATGAATGCAGAACGTTTGAAAGAAAAACGATTAGAAAAAGGCTGGAGTAAAAACTATGCAGCTGAAGAAATGAATCTTTCACAAAGTGTCTATTTTAGATATGAAAGCGGCGAAAGCCTCCCTTCATACTCTGCCATAAAAAACATGGCTTTAACACTGGGAACCTCCGTAGAATATCTTACCGGAAAAACCAATGACGATCGTCCTGTAGAATACATAGTAGACTGCTCTGATTCCAGGTTAAGTTTCATAATAGAGCAATACAAATCATACCCGGAAGACACAAAAGAACGTTTGTATAAATACGTAAAGAAATTGAGTTCAAACAAATAATCAAATAAAAATAGCGACAGGTTAATGATTATTTCATTACCTGCCGTTATTATTATATGCATCATTAGTGCTTCCTATATTTCAGTTTTTTTCTCTGCTCTTCCTCAATCGGAAGTATCTCAGAATCTTTGTATCTAAGCGCCTCATACACGGCGTCAAGATTTCTCTTAAGCTTACGGATACCATCAGGCTCTAGTGAAGCCGCATGATCCGTACCCTTCCAGGTACGATCAAGCGTATAATGTCTTTCTATGTAGCTTGCCCCAAGAGTATATGCTGCTACATCCACAGCGATTCCAAGATGATGACCGGAAAAACCGATAGCCTTTACTCTGCCCTCGTACTGCTCGCGCATACGGGTAATTTCAAGAAGACATACATCCTTAAAGGGTACGGGATAACCTGAAGTACAGTTATATAGTATCAGGTCCTTTGCGCGCCCCTTCTTTTCAAAAAGAGAAACTATCTGCTCCTCCTCCTCACGCTTTGTCATGCCAAAAGAGAGTTGCATCTCGCCCTCATAATTATCGCAGAGCCACTCAAGCATTTCATAATGCGTATTGCAGGCTGATGGTATCTTTATAAATCTGGGATTAAGGCTTGTAATCTCTCTGGCACTTGTCATATCCCAGACAGAAGTCGAGTATATAATTCCAACCTCCTCACACCACTTTTTTAACTGTGCATGCTGATCCACGTCAAATTCCAGGAACTCTCTGTGTTCGCCGTAGGTTTTACCATAGGAATTATACGGATTCGGATGAGGTGCATTGTACTGCTCCTCAGTCAAAAGTTCCTTAGGACAACGTTTCTGAAATTTTATGGCATCTGCTTTACAAAAATATGCGGCAACGTTAATGAGTTCATGGGCGATGTCCATCTGTCCCATGTGGTTGCAACCGGCTTCTGCAATTACGATTGGTTTTCTGTATTCCATATTTCCCCTCATCCGTCAGCTTCGCTGACACCTTCCCCCTAGGGGAAAGGCTCTATTATAATCATCTACATCTTCTAATTCTTTTCATAACATGATTTCTGATAATCAATACCGAATATCTAGTATACGACTCATGATGTTCCGAATTGCTTCCCAAGTATATGGTCTATAATTTCTCTCACCGCTCCGTGGCCGCCGGGTTCATTTGCAATAAATTTTGCTATAGCCTTAACACTCTTATGTCCATCAGCAACTGTGCAGGGATAACCGACATTTTTCATAGCCTCGAGATCATTTACATCATCACCAACAAAAGCAACATTTTGCATATCAATCCCACGCTCCTTGCAGAGCCGCTGTACAGTACTTAGCTTATCCCTGCAACCCGGTTCGTAGATATCCATTTTTAGCTTTTCGACTCTTCTCTTATTTATATCGGTATTTTCTCCCGTAACTATACCTACGAGAATTCCGTGCTCACGGAGAAGTCTGATTCCCATACCATCTTTCGTGTTGTACTTTTTCAGAAGATCACCCTCAGGCGAATAATACATACCTGCATCGGTGAGGCAGCCATCACAGTCGGTGAGGAACATTTTAATCTCAGGGACAGTATCATCATTATTCTGTCCTATATTATTCCCACCTTTTAATGTAGATTCATCTGATGCAAGCTTATTAGCAACATGCTCAGATGCTATGCCAAGACGCTTCCTCATCAGTCTTTCAATAATCTCCCAATCTGATGGCTCATCTATCTCAAAAAATGTATCCTCGGGCATCTCAACAGCCTTAATATTTCCGGATACTCGGTTTTTAGATTCCATCAAATACTTTTTTTCTGTGATATAAAAAGCACCGTTCTCAACTAAGTAACCATCAAATTCCTGACGTCTCGGTCTTTTGAAAACATCATAATTGGAAGGATGTGCGAAGCCTTCTTCATCCACACTCCAGTTAAAGCGCTTCTGTCTAACAACAGAAAGAATGCTATCCACGCCGGCTTCTTCAAATGCTTCAAATCCCCTGTTCAAATCATCTGCCGCCAAGAGCGGAGATGTCGCCTGGATCAACACAATATTGTCAAAGTCATATTTTGATGCAAACTCAAGCATCGCAAATTCAGTCGATGCAGTATCTGATGCGGATTCAGCAGAACGATCAATTATCTCCAGCTTACGAAAAGCATTCCTATTACCCACTTTATCCAAATCATTCGAGCACACTTCTACATTTGTAGTATCTGCATCATATTCACTTTGCCCAAAGTCATTTCCCTCTGCATCGCAGCACGTCTTGATCGCAGCACGGATCTCATCACTATCCGTTGCAACATACACCTTATCGATATAATCACATTCGCAGGCAGCCTTAACTGTCCAGTAAACAAGCGGTTTACCACAAATTGGCTTTATATTTTTTAACGGTATGGACTTACTGCCACCTCTCACAGGGATAAATGCAACATTCATAAAAAATGTCTCCTTTATTCAATAAGACGCCTACTCATATACTAATTTTAGTATATAGCCATGCAAATGACTAGTCTTCAAAACAATATAGTTATGCCATTTGGTGTTTCAATCATTTCTGCCAATTCCAGAGCAGAAACACTTATATTCTGATTTACATCCAAGTCATACTCTGTTGCACCTTTTATAATTAGTCTGCCATCACCCAGACAATTAAGAATGGAAACCATATTTCCTTTCTTTAATCCGTAATTCAGGTTATATAAAGTCTGAACTATTCTGGGCGTACTATAAATAATTATTTTCGCCCCGGCATATTGTTTATTAGTCTTCCTTATGAGAGTCGCTATAATTCCGGCACCACCCTTATCATCAGTTATGACACAGTATTTCCCATCAGGCGTCATAGGTATATGCGATAAAATATGAATACAAATAGCAAGCAACTCTTCACCAAGATTATCTCCGGACTCTTTGTATGACCTCACGAGGGAGAAAAACTCCTTGTATACACTTCCTTTATCACAGCTTTTCCCATTTATTACCGTCTGGTATATAACCATATTTTCTTCAAAAGCTTTCTTAATAGAACTGACGGACAAATTCATCATCCTCACCGACCAGGTAAGAAAGCTGTTAATGCTTTTATTTGTTGAAAAACATTCTGCAAGAATATCAAAAAGACTTTCCTCATACAGCACCAGTACATCTATTTTCTCATCTGCAAGAAACTTAAAAAATTCAATATACTCCCTATTCAAAATCCCACTGTGTGAAGAGAGCTCCATAAGAATAGATCTGGTGATAATGAGAAGTGCACCTTCATCTTTATAATAATTCGCCAAAAATTTTCTCTCTTGCTTTTTTATATGTGAGTGAAATCTAAACGAGCAGGTATCATAGAAAATCACCTTTTTTGAGCCAATAATTCTATTCACAAAATCATCTTTTTCACAGAGAACATAGTCCTCTATATCTTCCCAGTTCTTCGGAACTTCGGTATACACCGTCCGCATCAAACTCCCTCCTTAATCCTTTTGCTAAGAGTTTGAACATTAGCCAGCGCTTTTTTTAATATACTTTCCGTTATATACCCTTCCCGTACACCTTCCTGTCCATGCTCATTAAGAATACGCTCTATTCGTCTACAATCGTCTTTTGCCGATGCATCAAGAATTGCAACATCAAGCCATAGGTCTTCCATAATTTCTCTTACCCTAAGCTGTGAAAGCGTAATAACTTCAGGAGATATATCACTCTTATCACAAAGATCAAGTTCCAGACACCTGATCAAAACCGCCATATATGGTACTTTATAATATGCCATAAGCTTAATAATAGCCGTTGTTAAATTGTTATCTTCCTGTATAAATTTCGAATACATCCTGATAAAACTGTTTTCGGGCATGAGTAACATACTTGCAAACAAATTTGCCACATACTCGTCTTCATGTTCAAAATAGCTATCAGCTGCCAGATCCGCAGTAGATATATACTGACTTTCCTGAAACAGCACATGGTATGTTTCATGAGCAAGAGCAAAGGTATAATTAACTTCAGGAAGAGATGTATTCATCACAACATATCCCAACCC
Organism: Butyrivibrio sp. AC2005; assembly: GCF_000424145.1. GTDB lineage: Bacteria > Bacillota > Clostridia > Lachnospirales > Lachnospiraceae > Butyrivibrio. The sequence continues at coordinate 54,633 of NZ_AUJI01000019.1, read as the reverse complement.
ATCGTCTTTGTAGCAGATTCCGCCAATCTCGTCATCTTCAAAAGGCATATCAAACAAAAAATATCCTCTTCGAAAAAAGATATCTCGTACTATCTGTTTAAAATTAAGGACCTCACTCTCGCTGTCAATTCCTGCGTAAGCACAAAATTTCTTCACATCAGCCGCTATGTCTTTCCTGTATTCTCTGCTATAACTGATTATCCTTTTTAATCTATCCGCATTCATTCCTCAAATCCTACCTACATTGTCAAATCGGTTCTTAGCCCCCAGAACCAAATCTATATTTTTCAGCATTTCTATCAGATCATTAGCAATTTTTTCCTGCTTTTCAGATGGCTCTCCCGCATAAAAAGCTACCTTCTCAGACTGAAAATCTGTTACCTTTGGCAAACAAAATACATCTGATACAAAATAGTCAACTGTATATCCTAATGCTTCTGAAATCTTTTCCATATCAGCGCCTGTTTCATCCTGAGTTCCCTTCAGGATACGAGACAGTTTATTTTTTTCTATACCGGTTATTTTACTCAAATAAACCTGTTTAATTTTCATATGATCTATATATCTATTTACATTTTCTATAAAAAGAGTCATTCCTTCATTCCTCCAAAAATAATAACTAATTAGGATTTTCTTCTATATTTAGCCGTTTTTTTCTATGCTTTTATATTTATGCTTTCCATATTTATAGTATCACCTTGCTATGGTTTTGTTAAGCCAATATATCATATATTGATATTTCGTGAATCATTCTCTACCATAAACACTCATATTCATCCATCATACCCTTGTCTTATATCATTGTATGCGTTTTATTCTTTTTCGCCATATAAAAAATCCCCAAGCAACCTCACTGTAATAAATGTTGCTTAGGGATCCCTATTCACATTCTCCAATCAATCAAACTCTCTATCATATCCACATCAAAAACCGGAATTCCGCATTTTTCTTTAATTCTTTTCCTCTCAGCAAAAGAATCATCAATGAAAATTGCCTTTTTCTCAGTAATGTAGTCACTCTTATCCTCGTCCTTGCGAAGAACAATAATCTTGTCAAAAAGCTCTTCTGAAATCCCCGCCTTCTTAAGATCCACGTGAAGATCTGTCGCATGCTTACTTAAAAGAACAATCTTCTTCCCCGCATTTTTTGCCTGGTACAAGAATCTCATCGCATCCGCATTCACCTTATCTCCCAGTGTCAGCGTATCGTCGTAATCAAGGTAAACGTAATCATATTCAAAGTCTATCCTGAATGCACTGTAAAAGGCCCTGTCCAGAACAATGTCATAATCATTCTCAATTATCGAAACAGGATATCCCCAGAATGTAAAAAGCGTCAGCATAGGAAGGTTTATCCCACAGTTTCTGTATAGTCCTGCGGTTCCCGGAATCCTGGGCGAAACCTCCATGAGTCTGTACTCGCCATTAGATTTCTTTTTTACCTGAAAAAACCATGCCCCTTTAAAGGATAGCTTATCATTCAGCGTCTCAGCAATAGTCCTCACGGCATCATCAGTATTCATACTCCGCGTGCGCACACTGATTCCGGTTTTAATGCGTTCTCTGTTTCGTTGTCTGCAAAACAGTAACTTACCATCACCATCTGTGAAGCAATCGACTGTATACTCCATCCCCGGAAGGTACTCACATATTACCATGTTTTTACTATTAATCGAATTTGTCTTCTCAGAATTATCTTCCTTCTTAGAATTAGTATCCTTTTCAGATGTTTTTATCCTATCTTCATCTACACAACCATTTTCCCTCAAAACCCTGAGCAGTTCCTCCCGGTCATCAACCTTCCTCGCGCCAACAGAGCCCTGTCCCACGGCAGGCTTTACGAAAACAGGATATTCAGTAACTTCATCTGGTGATTCAAAATTCTTAGGTACAAAACTCTCCCCTGAAAAAAACTCATAGGTCTTCTGCTTAGACCTACAAATCCCGGTTGTATGTGCATCAGTAATTATCACCTGTGCATGTATCTCATCCGCATGCTCACTAAAGAAAAGACACACACTGTCATGGGCAGGATACACACATTCTATCTTATTTTCATCAATTACTTTATTGAGATAATCAAGGAAACCATCATCGTCCACGTAAGGAAAACCGTCAATAAGACGCTCGTAAGTAAACTCCGCATGATCAGACGCGCTCGTCCCACCATAGAGTCTTACGAACTTCGAATACTTTAGAGAATTCTGTATTTCAAATGCTATTTCTGTCCCCGCAGGGAATATCAGTATATTTTTCTGCAAAATGTCCCCCTCGTAAAACACAATGCATAAATACTATTACACTAATACATATACTAATTTTAGTACATTAGCGGCATATCATCAACCAAACTGATCACAACCGTTTAGAAAAATATCCTATGCCAATTATATAGATTACATGGCATCTAACAGTGATCAATTCCTAAGATTTTCCAGATACTTCACAACATTTTTATATGACACTCCATCAATCTCCTCGTCTTCTCCTCTATACAATACAGTCTTGCCTACGATCTCGCCGTACTGGAATTCCACCTGCTCACATTTATGGGAATCCTTAAGATGCTTACATTGTTCCTCTGTAGCTATATCGCTATGCTTTATCTCAAACAATTCGCATGTCAGCTTATTCTCATCCCATATAACCATATCAAATTCGCCCACCTCAAATTCAAGCTTAAAAGCTTTCATTCCTTTTGGCAGAGCCTTCACAGTTTCCTCCAAAACAATCTCCTCAAGCATTCTTCCTCTGACTTCTTTGAGGATACTATCGCATATAGCACGCCTCTGGACAATTGGATATTGCTTAAATATTTCATCCTGCATAAGTGAATGAACTAGTGCCTGTGCCTGGCAATACCTCATCCCGGGTTGAGTAAAAATGATATGTTCCACCGCTTTTCCTGAACCTATTGTTTCGCTGGGGCAATCTATAATTAGATCAAGCAAAAACAAGTACTGCTTTATCTCCATAACATGTTCAGGCAAAATTTGAATCTGTCTTTCCTCAGCATTTTTGATATCTAATATGCCCCTTAGTCGCTCAGTTATCTCTTTTGTATCAACTTTGTCCAGTATACTTTCAGAACGGTTCCTTGCTGCCTTTTTTCTCTCTATCTGCCTCGCAGAACCCAAATCATGAGATTTGAATTTCTTCGTAAGCACCTCCATCAGGAACCTGTGGTTCATATCCTCAATAATCCTGTTTATCGCACTTGTCAGTTCTCCGGCCTCGTACAACGCAATCAAATGTCTGAAGTGACCCCCGCCCTGGTAACATGCAAGACTATGCTGTATATTTCTCGCAATAGCAGTATCAATATATTTCCTTGCAGATTTTTCATCCCTAAAAGCAACCCCACTCCCATATTCATTTATATTTGAAAAATCTGTTTCACCTACCAGAAAAGTACCACCGTATCTTATAAACTCATCTACATCATGAATTCCCAACAGTCTTGAATACTCTCTAAACGGAATAAATGTAGTATGTATCATGTATGCCCTATCGTACAGTTCATCATCAACAGACAACGCAAACCCCAACGAATCCGTACCTGAAAGAACAATTTTTATTCCTGTAACAGCATATATATCAGATAGCAGCGATGCCGAATCAATAAAATCCTCCATAAGTGTAACTTCATCTATGAAAACATATCTGATTCCTGTTTTATACAATTTCTGCAAATCCCGGTTCAACTCCGCCATCGTATCATCAGATGTCACCTTAATGTATGCCACCTCATTTACCGGCAAATCAGAAATAGCCTGCAAAACCATCACTGTCTTCCCCGTGCGTCTGAGTCCATATATAATGCAAACCCTACCATCAGGTGCCTTATCAAGATATCTCTGTAAATCCGAAAAACATTCCCGCTTAGCAAATCCCCCTACGTAGCTACACATTTCTGTCAGTTGATCGCCCAAAACCACACTGGTCTCATACTTAATAACGAGATTGCTTCTCTTTCCATAAACAGCTTTCCCATAAGCAGGCTCATCTTCACTTATGTACTTTCCTTCAGTAAGTTGTTCACCTGCCTGTTGTATATCCGAATAACCATATACAGAATGGCTATAGCTTTCAAGCATACGCTCAAGTGCCTTCCTCTTAGCCACTTGCATGAGAACTTCCTGTTCTTCCTTGGCACGTATATATTTACTCTTCTTCTCTCCATTCTCATACCACTGCAGATACATCCGCTTTTTACCGCGAATTGTTTTATATGTAATATGCCCCTTGGGAAATCCTGCTATTTCGCTTTCTATTTCTTCTGCAGAAGTAAATTTTTTCTCCATAAAAAGTGCCTCCAAGCCTAATTGCATTAATATTATATATCAAAAGCAACCCTAAAAGCAACTATGTGAGGTTGCTTTTAGGGTTGCTTTTAGGGTTTTTGGACTGCTTAATAGTTAAGTCTATATCAACCAAACTGCTCAATTGCTTCAGATAGTTCATCCAGATTGATTTTCAGCTTACCATCATAAAGCGATAATGCATACTCACCTTTAAGCGGCACAATAACCGGCGTCACATCCTCGTCAAGGAAATCATATACAATCAGAACCTTCTTTTTAGGGTCAACCATCCAATACTCTTTTACGCCAGCATAACAATATTTCTTACTCTTAATGAACATATCCTTTCGTCTTGTTGATGGAGACAATATCTCCAAAACAAAATCAGGCGCTCCAAAATAATTATTACACAGTTAACGCTGATCCCAGGGAAACCCACTATGATTTTTGCGTGCGTAATGGCTTCGAAGAATATATTGACCGCATGATCGCAATCGATTACATAATACTGAACAGAGACAGGCATGGTGCAAACATAGAAATTCTACGCAATTCAAGAATGCACGCCCTTAGAATTGCGTCACTGTTTGATCATGGTTTGTCACTTATTTACCCATGTATGACAGATGCTGACGCTGCAGCTTTTGATCCATTAAGCGACATCCTCTGCAACAATTAGATACAGCACAATGCTGCAGCACTCTGGACTGCTCCAGACAGAATTTGACCTACATGATAAAAAAGGAACAACTCAATCCGGTAAGAAATAATGTTAAGGGCAACCTTTTTTCAAAAGGTGATGTAATGAAAAATATGTGATAAAGACTCCACTAAACTCCCACACCCATTCTGCCGATATACGATATACAAGGAACTAACCAGTTGGACTATAGCGTGATATTTTAAAAATATCGGTTATCTCAACAAGATAGGAATGGATGCCTTATGCGGATACAGCACAACATAGCAGCTATGAATTCTGCTATCCAAAATAAGAATACTCTTTCCAATGTCTCCAAATCCCAGGAAAAACTCTCCTCCGGTTTGAAGATTAATCGTGCTGCAGATAACGCTGCAGGTCTCTCCATTTCCGAAAAAATGAGAAGGCAGATACGTGGCCTTGGCAGAGCTGTTAAAAACGGCGAAGACGGCATCGGTCTTTCTCAGATAGCAGATGGTGCCCTCGCAGAAGTTCACGATATGCTTCAACGTGGAAATGAACTTGCCATTCAGGCTGCAAACGGAACACTATCAGACTCAGACCGCGTAGCAGTAAATAATGAGATAACACAATTAAAAAAAGAAATTGATTCAATTACAAGCAGAACCAAATTTAATGAATTAAATGTGTTTGTTAAGGATGGTGTTCTGCCACCATTACCGACTCAAGCTAAAGAAAAGTTAATTCCTGATGATTACACACTTCTGTCATGGAGAATCGCAAACGAATATTACCCAAATGCCGTTGAACAGATAGCTAATGCTTTTCCTTCTTTGGGAGATGCTGTAAAGAAATATGCAGAAGAAAATGGTGTTGTTAATACCACATTATTCCTGGATTATATAGATGGTCTGGATGGAACCAACAAAATAGCAGCCATGATGGGAATAACCCATGATCCCATGAAAAATGGCAAGTACAATTATAAACTGGAACTATATGTAGATGATTACGATTTTCCTCCCGGAAATCTTACCCAGCGTCAAAAGGACTACCTGGAGGTTGCTCTGGGACATGAGACCATGCACGGTTTCATGCAATTAACATATTATGCAGCAAACGATAATAATATGTGGTCACAATTCCCTGATTGGTTTGTAGAGGGTACTGCCCAACTTGCGGGTGGCGGAATGGATAAAGTCTACTCCATCCAATATATGGTAAGGAATCTTTCTAATGCAGATAGCAACCAGGCAGATGAAGGTATTGCAAATTACTTAAAATTACCTGAAAAAGCCATTGACGAAAATGTATATGGTACCGGTTTTTTAGCTGCTGCCTACTCCAGTTATCTCGCTGCCGACGGTAATGATGTCACACGTGAAAATATATTAAATGGGGCAAATAAAATATTTCAGTCACTTATTGATACAGACTCAACCTTTGAAGATACATTCAAACAATTGACCGGAATAACACCAGATGAATTAAAAGATGCTTTTAGCAATGGATCAACAGATTCATTCTCCACGACACCTGAAAAAGTTAGTGTTGTAGAGTTTGTGAGACGATTTATATACAACAGCAAAGATGGCAGAGCTTCTTTTATAGCAGATTCTTTAACTACAGGTGGCGAAGCTGTCCTACATGATACTGCAGATCCTGACGCTCAGCCCATGAAGATTTTTAGTGTCAAAGAATCCTATCTACAATTTGAAGATACCCGCGAACGCGGTGGCTACAACACTGTCAGTCTACACCTTGGTACCGATGCAGATATGCCAAACAAGATTCAGGTAAATCTTTTCAAAATGGATTGCGATGCGCTTAAGCTCACCGACACTAACGTTCTAACCATGGACAAAGCTACCTCTGCCATCGATGAATTCGGCGATGCAATAATGATGGTAAGCAGCGTCCGCAGCTACTATGGTGCCATTCAGAACCGAATAGAGCACACTATCATGAACCTTAATAATGTTATTGAAAATACAACTTCTGCAGAATCAAGACTAAGAGATACAGACATGGCTGAAGAAATCGCCAATTACCACAAACACAATCTGCTACAACAGGCAGGTCAGGCAATGCTTACCCAGGCAAACCAGACGCCACAAGGTGTATTAGGACTTTTGTCCTAACCGATATACCGTCACTATAACTATGTTATAATGACGGTATAGACTTTTTAACGTTTCATTATCGGAGGGGGATATGAAAAACTTTGAAGCCTTATGCGAACAAATATCTACTGTAATAGAAGCAGATTATCCATACAGAACCGAGGCCTACGAGCCCCAGTTAAAAAAGCTGTCGGAGCAAATAAAAAAGGACTCTTGGACTGCAGATGAACTGCTGCCTCTTTTCGATCAGAATTTCGCATCGGATCCGCAGCTCTACATGATGGTCTTGTCCGCAGTTTACTGGGCTGCTCCCGACATGAAATACATGTATAAGGTCGAGGAAATCCTCATGACCGGCGCCTTCAACATGAATCTCACCTGCGCTGCTCATTTTCAGACCTACCACCAGCGCTTCTTAAACGGTGCGCTTGATGACTATGCAATTCGCAGAACACTACACCGATATATTTCCCAGAGATATTTAAAGGAACTCGACTGCAATATCGAGATGATTCCTTATGAAAAGAGAGACCACAAATTTGCCATAGTCACCACATATCAACTTCTTGGCGTAAGACACGCCCCGACAAACATGGTTCTTTCCGTATGTCACCACCTGCAAAACCACTTTGGTTATGAAGTCTTACTCATCGTCATCGGCGAACCTATTGATGTAAATGAATTTTCAAAAATCTGGACCGGAGATATAATGCTTCCCAACTACACAGACGACTGGGGAACCACTGCTTTCAACTATCATGACCAGATAATTCACTGCCATCAGATCGATATAAACAAAGCATCAAGGGACGACATGATTTCATTTATCGGCGAAATATATAACCTGCGACCGGAGTTTATCTGGCAGATAAACGGCCTCCCCCGCATGGATCAGATATGGCGCTCCATCACAACCTATATTGCAATGCCTGTAACCCATGGCCACGAGGTTTCAGACGCCCATCTCCTTGCAAGATACCAGACAGGTGATATCTCACCGGAAGCTGATGCCTATGTAAAAGCACAGGGCCAGGAGTCCATTTTCTTTCATATGACAGGCTTTGGTTATACAGAGGAAAAGAAGGAAGACGAATATTCCAAAAAAGCGTTCGGAATCCCTGAGGACACATTTACCCTCGGTATCATCGGAAACCGAATCCAAAGGGAAGTCACAGAAGAATTCAGAAATGTCATGACCTCCATTGCTGAGCAGAATGACAAAGCATATTTTGTTTTCATAGGGGATTTTGAGCAGGAACTGCCAGAAATACTTGAAAAGAGATCTTTACGCCTCGGATACAGAAAAGACTTCCTCAGCGTATTAAAAATAATCGACCTTTTTATAAACCCCAAGCGATCCGGAGGTGCCGGCGGTGCCACAAGAGCAATGCGCGCAGGTATTCCTGTTACCACACTGCCGGATAGTGATGTAGCAGGCTTTGCGGGTGAAGATTTTATATGTAAAGATTATAATGAGATGATAGCCGATACACTTCACTACATCACAGATAAAGAATATTACAAACAACAATCCGATAAAGCCAAGGCAAAATTTGGAACCCTGTTTTCAAAAGACATTAAAAGCGATATGCAAACTGTCATAGATAAAATCCTTGAAATAGCAAAGACGCAGTGATTACTGCTGCGTCTTTCATACCTTAAACATAATAACCGACATCGAAAACAAAACTAATCACTTCCGATATAGTTCAACAATACAACTCTTTTTGCAGAAGCAAACTCCAAAGGAAACTACACCTGCATATCCATCATCAAGAACACCTTCCTCATACTTCTTTTCCTTAATCTGTTCAAAAGCTTCCTGAATTCCCTCTTCCATCTCATTAAATTTCTTCCGGATCTTCAATTCGAATAAATATACCGGATCTTTGGGACGTTCAGGATAAAGAACCACATCCGGTCTGCCATTTTCCTCTTCTCTGTTTGATTTAGGCGTATACCCTGAAAATCCATACATAAGAGATAAGAAAAATCCATGATAAAATGTTTCATCACTATCAAAATAGCTTATGCTCTTTGCCAGCAGATTACTGACAAACTCTTCTATTTTCGTTGTATCTTTTTCCTTAATAGCTTTGTAAAGATCAGAAAAATCCACCGCTTTTACCGTCTCATCAAACCAGGCCTTTATCTGATTCCTATATATAGACATTATCTCCCTATTAGGAACCATCATTTTCATATAGATATCATCGCCTTCCATTCTCTCGGAAACTTTTTTCATATAGCCGGTAAAGAACAGGAAGTTCCATAAATTATCATCGTTTTTATCTATATCATCATAAGTAATATCCTCATGAGCTCTCTTTTCTATCGTGCCACCAGAAATGAGAATATCGAGTTCGTCCTTCACAGAAGCATCTGCCCTTTCAACCATATCCTTAATTATCGAATTGGCTGAAGTATTGCTCCAATAGCTTTCTGGAAATTTTTGTGGAGCTTCTATATGATCCTTTGCGTATTTTATAACACTCCAGGGATTATATATCTTGTTTTCCCCGAAAATATACCCGTCATACCATTCCCTGACAGTATCCATATGATCTGCCAGGTTATATTCAGCCAGAAATTGCCTTGTCTCTTCTTCCGTAAATCCAAAATAATTCCAAAAAGCATATCCCCTTACAGAATCAACCTCCAAATTATTAAGACCTGTAAAAATGCTCTCCTTACTAATCCTTAGGCAGCCGGTAACAACTCCGAATTCAAGTGCATCATTAGTCTTTAGAGCAGATTCAAACAACGACCTGATAAATCCCACCATTTCATCATAAAATCCAAGACGATAGGCGTTTTCAAGAGGAACATCATACTCATCAATAAGAATAATAGCCTCCTGTTTATGATATGCTCGAAGGACTTTCGAAAGTGTTAAAAGTGAAGTCAAATATTTTCCAACCTCTCCATTTAATAATCTTTTTCTTTCATGAAAATCTGTAATATTCGCAGTCTTCTCATCCCAGTCGCTTATTCCACTCTTTATTAAGGCAAAGTTCTTTTTCATTTCCTCATCTACATCAGATGATAAGATAGCATAGCTATGCCTTATAAACTCACTCACTATCTCTTCACGAAGCTTCAAAAAGGCGGTTTCAAAGTCAGGCTGCTTTGCAGACTTAAGAGATAAATGAATAACAGGATACTTTCCCATTTTTGAAAGAACATCCTCGCCTGCAGACATTATCAACTTATCCTTAAAGTATTTTTTATTATCTACGACATTCCCCTCTGAATCATGTTCCTCTTCGAAAAATGTCTGTAACATTGATAATGCCAACGTTTTACCGAAACGTCTGGGGCGCGTAAAAAGAGTTACCATTCCGCCTTTTTCCATAACATCTCTTATCAAAAGAGTCTTGTCTACGTAATAGCAACCTTCATCAATTATTTTTTTATAGTTTTCATATCCTATGCCAATTTTTTGCATTATCCGAGCCCCTAAGACATTTGTTTATCAATAAAACAATTATAATGAATAAATCACCTAGCCCGCAATTGTGGTAAGACAAAGGTACTTACAACTTACTTTAATAATCCCACCTTCCTCATTAACCTTATGTCAGTATACCTCAGGCTCATTTATGAAAACATCGGTAACACCGGCCTTTTCAAACCTTTCGAAATCCATCCTTCCACCGGTGGGTTCAGACGGGAAAAGATGCCCTCCAAACCAGGCTCGTACTGTTCTATTTTCCAGATATTCCGAAGGAATATCAAGATTATTGCCACAGGGATGAAGCGCTATACTCCCCTGCGGAAGTCCCAGTATCTGTTCCATTCCCTTTGCCATAAACAGACAGTTAGACAACCAGGTATTCAGCACCCCTATCTCAGCCAGCGGAGCCAGCTCCCTGATCTTCATAAGTGAGTGGGGATAAAAAGTCGAGAAAACGACCGTATCCATTACCCCGAACTCAGCTACAAGACTCACTATTTTCTCCTCAATACCCTCGTACTGATATACACCGTTTTTTAGCTCTATGTTAAGACATAAAGGATTGTCATCTTTCAGCATGGCAGGGCGTAATAATTCCAGAACCTCTCGCATCGTCGGAATAAATTCCGGTGTCTCATTACCGGTGCGGATATGCAAAGTCTTTAATTCTTTTAATGAAAAATCCCTCACATAGCCTATTCCATCAGTTGTTCTGTCCACCTTCTCATCGTGAATGACAACAAGTTCACCATCCTTTGTAAGCTGAATATCCAGCTCAATTCCGGTTACCCCTGGAACATTCATCGCTTTCTCAAAAGATGTAAGTGTGTTTTCAGGATACCTTTGACTGCATCCTCTGTGTGCCCATATTCTCATGGCTGCCTCCTTTGCATTCCCCTCATCCATCTGCTTCGCTGTCATCTGCCTTCGCTCCGCTTCGGTCCACGCTAAACCAACGTCCCCCCCGGACGTAGAGCGCCCCCAAGGGGAAGGTATCTCTTTTTCATTTATCAATTATATAAACCTTGCTTTGCCGTCTTCTACTACCCTGTCCTCACCTGCTCCGAAACGGGTAAGATACAACTTGCGATTCTCCGTATCAATCTGCAAAATATCAAAGCTCTCCTGCGTCCTGTCTCCAAGTGCTCTCTCCGGTACATGTGCTCCCTCCGGCTTATGCTCAAGGAAATATTCGCACTTAGCACAATTTATAGAAATGACAGGGAACTTTCCATTATACAACTCGTTATACAGAAGATCACAATGATTATGCCCATTTATAAATGCCAAAATTCTATCTGCATAGACATTCAAAACATCCATAAGCTTGTTGCGATTTCGAATATCCTTAGTCCATGCCTGCAATCTCACCAGTGGCGGCACATGAGAAAAAATGATTGAAACAAAGCCTTCCGGCATAGACCTCAGCGCTGCATCAAGCCAATGAATGCAGTAATCCGTAAAACCATAGCGAACCTGTTCTTTCGGATCAAAAGAATCAATAAATATCATGCGAAGCTTAATAGTATCAAAATCCACATAGTACTGCGGAGTAGCAGGATAGGTAACCTCCGGATTTCCTCGAAAATAGTTGTAATCATGGTTTCCCGGAGTCAGATAAAGCGGCACTCCTACAGATTGCATATCGTTAATGCATCTGTCTTCAATCGCCCTTGTCTTATCCAAAGGAAGAAGTCCGTCCGAAAGATCTCCCAGATGAACGATGCCGCAAAGCCCCTGTGTAGAATGATCCATATTATTGCTTTCTGAATCCTCTAACGTGAACAGAGAATGCTCTCTTTTTACCAGATCCACAACAGCGCCTATACTCCTGATCGTATCCTCCCACGTTCCGTTATACGCAAAATGCGAATCTGTAAGCAAAACAAAACAAGGAAGCTCTGTGTGCACACGAGCTGCAACATCAGAAGCTTCCTCATATATCCATTTTGGCACACCACTATCTAAGCGCCACTCATCCCATATGGAATCAGGTGCGTAGTCGTAGGTATATATCCATTTATAATTATTTTCAGAAATGATAATTCCCATTTTGCTATACCATTCCTTCTATCAACTTCTTTTTACCTATAATAACCTCTTTTACCCCCTGCTCTTTCTTCTTGTTGAAATTGAAGCTAAGCATATATCCGGTCTCTAAGCCAAAGTATTCAAGATAATCCGATATCTGCTTTTCGCCTTCCGAATTATATCTTTCACCTCTCCATATTTTCATCTCGATAATATACTGCTTACCAAGATAATCTATGATAATATCCGTCCTTCTTTGATCTCTTGTCTGGGCTTCTATGTAATAATTTCCGGTTCCATTTATGATAGGCTTTAAAAACAACAGAAATATCTCTCTTCCATCCTTCTCCTTAAATCTATCTTCAAGCTCCCCAAAAATCTGATTATATGCCACAATAAAGCGTTCCAGAATAAGCTTAACATCAAGCATGCCATCCTTTACAAACAAATTCTTCTCATAGCTTGCGGTCTGCTTGATATCGTTGTAATCATTATTTTCTCCCAAAAAATGATTATAAAGAAGCGTTTCGAAAATCCTGTTGGAAATAACAACTACTCCATCCTGTTCCTTTATAAATCCATACATTCGTAGCTGCTTCTGAGCTTCATCATAAGGAAGGTATTCCAGTACCTCACCATTCATCAAAATCCTATACAGCTTTTCTTTCAATACAGGATAATTCGTCAACTTTCCCATGAGCGAATCAAATAATGTAACATTCTCTTCCTTCAAAAGGAGCTTAACCGCTTCATCAATTCCATATATGGACCACTGCAATTTGCCATTAGAATTATCAATTATGCTACAAAGCTTACTCACAAGAAATGGATATCCACTAGTGTAATCGCGAATGTACTGAGCCACTTCATCTACCTGCATACCTGTGTGATGATCATCTTCATAGTCCTTAAGCATCCCACAAATATCCACAGCTGAGAAACTCATATCAATATTAAAAGCTACCGCGATATTCCATGGACTATTAACCTTATGTTGATCCTCATCCCTGATCTTGCTCTTTATATGTTTTACATCCGTTACTCCTGCCAGAATTACAGACTTAAATGCATGAGCACCTTCTGATTCACGTGCGATATAACCATCTCGAAGCTGTGCAAGAAAATCAAGAAATACCTGATTATTAGTAGCACTATCCACCTCATCTATAATAAGGACCAACTCCTTATCAGAATCAGCGCACCATTTAGTAATTACACCAAACAAATCAATAAGACGTTTTTCAGCTTTTTCCTGCTCCGAAAAGCTTCTAATCTGTTCGTTTATTGAATCCGGCAATTTAAGACCAAGTTCTGTTTTTCCAATAATCAGTTTGCAGAAATCCTTTACAAAAGTCTCCTCCGATTTAAAGCTACCGGCACTTAGCTTTTGAAAATCAAGACTTATAACCTCATATTTATCCTCAAGGTACTTCTTAAGCTGAACTATAGTGGTTGTTTTCCCAAATTGCCTGGAGCGATTAATAGTAAAATACTCGCCTTTATCAATCATTGTTTCCATCTGATAGAGGCGACTTGTTATATCAACCATATAATGCTTTTCGGGATTACATATCCCAGTTGTAGCAAAAAATCTCATTTAATTATTTACTTCCCCATGTATCAGTTTATCGATAAAAATATTATACTAAATGAAAAATCTCGCCGCAATTGCAGCGAGACGTTGACTACTTACAATAACTATCTGTTATTTCAAAAACTTCACCACATCATAATGGCTTCTTCTCTTCTCCTCCGGAGGGAGCGCCATATAATCTCCGTACCAGTGTTTAAGCACTTTATCAACATTATTTAATCCCCAGAATTCCGTATCCTCAAACTTATATTTCTTAAGCGGTAAAAAATCATCTACATCAACACAAAATTGAGAAGTATAAATATTTGCATATACCTCTCTCTGCAGTGATTCTTCCGTCTCATTAGGGAACCTTTTCTTAAAATATTCCGGAACCATCTTGGAATAAGAAAGTCTGCGATTATATTCCGCATCATCAATAAGCCCCAGTTCCCTCCGCCTGTCTATATACTTATGAATCTGCTTCACAAACTCAGTTGAAACATCTGCCATTCTAAGTTTCTTCATTCGATATAAATCTATTGACAGTCCTTTGTGCAAATATGCGTTATCCTGTGGGAAAGCTTTGCTTATGGCTTCAGAATATAAGTCCTTCACATGCGCCCACGAATGAAAATACAGTGGTTCAGTTTTTCCGTCCTCAACAAATAAATCTTTAGGAAGTTCTTCTCTAAGCCACTGTATCGCCTCATCATATACATCATCAAATATGCAGAAATCAAAATCGTCATCCCATGGAATAAATCCCTGATGTCTGATAGCACCAAGGAATGTTCCGTACACCATAGAATGCGGAATATGGTGCTTATCCAAAATCCCACTTATTATCACTGCCATAGATAGCAATTTTTCCTGAACCCTTTTAGTATCACTACTCATAAGATTTATCCACCTTCATTTTACCTTGCCACAAATAATGTTATCTATGGCAGTCAGTGCATAATCATAGTAATCGTTCTCATAATGGAGAAGGTTTCTTCCCCATTTATGCTTATAATTCAGAATAACATTATCAGGGAACTCTATTACATTAACACCTGCCATTCTGTTTTTGACAAATTCATATGCATATTCCATTCTCTTATCAAAAATCCGGGATGTCACTGCCTCTGCTTTAGCAAGCTCATCACCCTCACATCCTGTTGGAATCCTGCCGGTCTTTACCTCCACCAGAATTATCTTCTCACGTTCATAAAGCCTATCCAACATTTCACAATACGCTGTCAGATAACGTGTCAACTCACTCTCATTAAGCTCCAGTGGATCATAAGTCTCATAAGTACCTGGTACAATACCTGCCATAATATACTTATCCAGCATGCCCTTCAATCTGTAATTCTCAGATAACCACCCGTCTGTCTCCGGAAAATATAAGAGCTTACGCCTGAACTCAGCCACATCTACTACGAAAAAATCAGCCGGATCTTCCGCTATATAATGCTCCACCTGCTTGTTCAGTTCCAAAAACTGGCATCTCGAAACAAAGGAATTTTGACCTAAAAAAACAACATCATCAATTTTAATTTCTCGTAAGAGCGGCGATTTGTTAACGATGGAAACAGGGCTTGGAAGCTGAACATATCGCTTAATTTGATATCCCCCGTCATTTTCATGAAGACCAAATATATCCCTTATAACGCAGCAGCCAAGCAAATTCAAAGATGCTTTATACTCGCTCATGTCATTTCTACCTAATAATCCACAGTTTAACTCAGCCGTTCCACATAGGTATTGACTGATCACCCTTAGGCAGGTCCTCACGATAAACCACTTTATTTCCTACCTTCTCATCATATAGCTTATCCAGGAAAACATAATAATCCTTAACACCCATCTTCTCCAGCTGTCTGCCAATCTCCTGATGCCACAGACTAACTATAATAAGACGACTGTTTTCATCCTTTGCAAGCGTATCCGGAATCTCAGCAGGGTTCCTTACTTCTACATCGTAGGTCTTTTTGCCCCATTTATTCTTATCATTATCATAGGTACATATAACCTGCTTCTTAAGGCCAAACCTTTCCAGCCATACACGGAGACTATCAGCAGCCCCGAAAATATAAAGATTCTTGCCCTCTATATCATCCAGCATTCCCGTATATCTTTTAAAATAAATCTCATAACCCACTTCCGTATCAAAAAACCAGGTACAGGGCATACACCTCTGAGCACCACTTGGCCAGTTCCATGTATCATATACTTCTGTAAGAATCTTCCTTGGCTTAGCCGGCGCCCGTAGCTCCAAACCTTCAAACATCACTGTCCCTGCAGGCTCGAACCACTCCTTTAAATAAACCGCTTTCCTCTTAGCCGCCCCCAGAGTAGGTGTCTTATAGCAACCGGTTCCGGTGACCTCCGACAGCGGAATAACATCTATTGCTATGCCTAGATGTCCACCCATTCTTAATACTTCTAAAAAATTGCCCTTAAAAGCGGTAGTCCCATTTTTTCTGAGTTTCACGAAGCTAGGGAACCCCTGATCTATAGGTGTCTGCAGGAAATACGCAGCCCCAAACCACTCCTTATGCCTGCACAATTCAAAATAATCTGCCTCAGGCATTGCTACATCCACATCATCATCCCAGGGAAGATATCCTTCATATCGCACTGCACCAAGAAGTGTTCCAAAAAATGCATACCATTTAAGGTTATGCTCCTTGCAGACCTTTGCAAATTCCCTTAATAATTCCAGTTGTATCTCTCGTAACTTTGTTATGTTATCAATCATAGTCATCCCCTCACAATTATTCCATTAATCCTTTTTAATCAAAAACTAATATAGCCATCTTGAAAAACAGATATAATATGTTAATATATACATATAAAAGGTGCTGCCGATAGACGGTTGACCCTGTTAATTACTACAAATCAAAAAGACCGCAGCTTTTGCAGAGTACTGGCGGTCTTTTTTGATGCTTACTTTTTTGATTCTTTGTAAATACTGATGATTGTTACGATGATACTGATAACCGTAACTACAATACTCACAAGAGTAATCGCAATTTCTATCACCAAGTTTGCTCCTGTCAAGATTTCTCATACGCATCCCTCCCAATACTGAGAGTTCTCGGATTGTTGATTATCCGGCAAAGAGCCAACCGCCTACCGTAAATGGCAGCACCTTGATTATTTTATCGCACATTTGTTCGACATGCAATAATTATTATTCAGCGCTAAAATTTACGGATTATTGTCCTATCAATTCCTTTTCAATCAAAGCCTTAATACTACTGGAGTTTGTACTCTGCGTATATTGGAAGAACACCAGATCCGCACCATGCTCCCTCAACCACTTCTGTTTATTAAGCCAGCTCTGGTTAAATACATAATCACTTCCTGAAAACTGCACATCAAAATGATACATTTCAAAAGCATGCTGAGTATCGTTCTGATCCACAGGAATCCTAACCGCCTCATCAACATACCTGCATGCGCGAACCATCTCTATACGCTCTTCAAAAGGTACAAAAGTCTTCTTATGATTATGCTTAGCTGCACCTTCATCCGTAACTACTCCCACAATCAGATAATCGCAGTATTCCTTTGCTTTCTTGAACATATTAAGGTGACCGACATGGATAAGATCAAACACACCAGCTATGTAACCGACGTGATACTTCTTAGCACTATTATCTTTTGCTAATCCATCCCCCTCATTTTGGACTTTACTTGTAACTCCATCCCCAGATTCCTCCACAACCGGATATCTCTTCTTCGGATACAGCTTTGTGGCATCATACACACTGTATTCAACAACTCCCATCTCATCAAGCTGGTGCATTATAGACATATAATTCTTAATGCAGATCATCACCTTATATTCGCCGCCATCCAGCTCTTTCAAATATTCCGAAGAATAAATCTTAACTCCTTCTAGCTCCGTTCCCCATTTCTCCTCATCATTATCAACAATGGCATATACCGGGTAATCACGGCCATACATCTCCATAAAGGCTGTCGCATACTTCCCTGAGCCAAACAGAATCAGCTTCCTTGTATCTGCCTTATCAAATATATTTATAAAAAATCTGTAATAATCATCTGTGGAAAAATTGAGTCTGAACCTGTTAGCACTTACAACTCCACCATTCTTTCTATGCTTTTTATAATAACTACCAAGTTCACCATCATTCCTAAGTTCATTAAGGAATCTGATCTCATACTTTCTCCATTCAGTAATCTTAGGAGCAAGTCCATACCTTGCATAAAGCTCATCCCTGGTCATGCAACCTTTAAAGCCAAAACCTCCCGCATAGAAAGTAGAAACCATTCTTGCTATAATGGCATTTGCCGGATACTTATCTTCTCTGAACTCCTGATCAAAGAAAACAAAATCTCCATCAATATAAAAAGAATTAAGCGGAACAAGATCGATGTATCCGCGCTTAAGGGTAACCCCAAGCTCATCGCTCATCTTCTCACCCACATGATCCGAGGACAATAAAATCAGATCCCTGAAATGATCCATCTCCTTAAAGAATTTCTCCATATCACTTAAGAAAAGATTCTTTAAATAAAGCTGCCCCACAGGTGCATCAATATAAGGCATTTTCACACCTCTATCAGTAAGCTCAATTGGAACCACTTTAAGCCCATGTGCCTTCAAATCTTCAGCATAAGTCAGCATTCGTGAAAAGCGATCCTTACCCTCAGGATATACATTTATCTTCTCTACAGTATCATCACTATGGATAATAGTAATCATAGCATCAGCTGCACTCCTAACCATTGAGCTGGTAATCTGGAGCGCATCCGATAAAACAACTTCATCATCAAATGAAAACTCCACAAGATATGCGTTTGCCATCTGATGGAACATGTCATTCTCAACAAGTGACTTATATAACACTTCTTCTTCCAGGAAAACAGACTTCGGATAATTGTAGACAGGATAAAGCCTGGTAGTCAGATCTTCCTTTGGAACAAATCCTTCTGCAAACATCAAAATAGGATTATCCAAATCAGATAATAACGAATAAAACTTTATATGCTTTGCTTCGCTCCGAACAAGGCTATCCCTTATCTCAGCCTTATCATACATCCTGCCTGCAAAAGGCTCGTTTCTTGTAAGAGAGACATTCTTGTAACCTTCAACACCATCAAAATTCCTATCAGTATAGATATCCCTGTCACCGCAGAAATACCTTACTCCCATGCGGTTATTCATACCAAATAGGCATACAGCACCTTCGCTGCAAATCATTCTGATAGCATTAAAAGTACCCTCTAAGTCAGGTACAAGTTCAGCACCGGCCACACAGATCACATAGTCAAAAGCACCTGCGTAAGCATTACAAAACTCTTTAGTAACCACCCTTGTAATGGGTGCTATAACAACAGAGAGGTTCTGACCAATCTGATTTCCATCAGAATCAAAAACCTCTCCCATTTTCGCAGTCAGATACTCTGCAATAGCATCTGACGCATCACCTATATACAGCACCTTAGAACCCGGTCTGAAATCATACCAGGCTATAAGACCCTTCTTTAGTTCTTTTAAAATATGAGTTTCGTTCATACTTTTCTTTACTTTAGCTAAGCCTTCAATATCCTACATTCATGGCGCTTATAACCTTCGCTTTTAGGCGAGGTATCTTTATCATAATTTATCCCCACAAGCAATATATTCCCTTTATAGTGCTCAAGCACCTGTGGATAATCATTTCTTAGAATCTGATCTATCGCTGTTTCAGCTCGCTCATTATATTTAAGTTCAATAAGTAACACGGGTCTATCTGAATACTCAGGTGCCGGAATATATACAAGATCAGCATAGCCTTTCCCACTATCCAATTCGCGTACTGACGTATAGTAATTCTGAGCACTATAATATGCCAGCTGAATTGCATAACTAAGCGCAGCTTCGCTATTATATGTTTTATTATCCGCTTTATTATGTGCTTCCTCTAAAAGCGCAGCAACCCTTTGTTCATCAAGATTCCAAGTAGCTTCCAGAATATCCTGTGACTTTTGCAATATCGCAAACAAATAATCCCAACTCTGCGCTTTGGTAGAGTTTTTAAATTCATCCAAAATCTCATTATTTGGAATGAAGACTTCCTTATTATCAAAATCATACCCAAGATATCCAAGATGAATAAGAAGTGTCAGAATATCATCCTTGCTATTGAAGGTGGTCATGTCATTTTGGTAATTGCCAATAGAAACTTTCTCTCTTCCACCTTCCATGAGCATAGCAACAACTTCCCGCAGGCCGTCAAAATCCTTATTGATATACTCGGCCAATGCCTCATACGTTTCAGTCTGATTCCAATAATTTCGGATAATTCCGCTTCGAAGAGCATTTACAACAGATAACGGACTATACTCATGATAATTATTCCCATGATAATCACCCGATCTATAGGCCTTTCTAAATTCAACCGGAATCTCATCAGAGATCAAATACCCATCGTACCATTCCTTCATGTCACTAATGCTCATATTATAAGTTTTACAAAGATCGGTCATCTCCTTATCAGTGAATCCCGTATATCTTGCAAGCTGCATCGGTGCAATCATTGAATACTCATCAAACATATTTAATGCTGAATGTTTCCCATACTTCTTTATAGGAAGAATTCCTGTCATATAAGCAAGTGCTACATAACTCTTCCCTTTAAGCCAGTCCCTTAAGAAATCCAGATAGAGCTTATGCCCCTCTAAGTCCTCTTTGTATTCTCTGAAAACAGCATCCCACTCATCTATAACAATTACGAACTGCTTCTTTTTAGCCTGATAAAGATCTTCCATTGTCTGAATCAAATCTTCTTTATCAGAAAAATCCACATCTGTATAAGCCTTCGATATTTCCCCTGCTACCTTCTCGTTGATATTATCTATCATATCAGCAATAGAAAGTCTTTTTGACTTTTTCTTCATAAAGTCAGTAATAACCAACCTCACAACCTGGAATTCCCCCAGATACTTGTCCCAAGACTCTGCTTCGGCAATCTTCCTATCATTAAACAGCTCAAAATTACCCTCGTCCTCACCATAATATGCACATAACATATTTGCAGTAACAGATTTACCAAAGCGTCTGGGCCTAGATACGCAAACATATCTCTGCTCTGTATTTACAAGAGTATTCAGATATAGAATCATATCTGTCTTATCAACATATATTTCAGAATTAAGTGTTATTTCAAATTGAAATTTTCCAGGATTTATATATGTACCCAACGCTACTCCTTAATGGCTACTTGGAGCCATCCCCTACAATTTATCGATAAAAATATTATACTAAATGAAAAATCTCGCCGCAATTGCGACGAGCGGTTCAACCATCTTATTCCCTACTAGTATTTATCAGTTTGAGCACTTCTACTATCCCCATCACCGCGTACACCTCTCGTAGTGGGAAGTACTCCTTTTCTCTTGCATTCTTTAAGGCATATTCGTATATTTCCATATCAAAATACTTACTGAATATTTCCTTAACTTCATCTGATTTAAATCGCTTCAGTAATATATCATCTATCTCTTTCCACGACGCTGATGTATCAGGCTCAGGAATGACACTCTCATCCATAGTAACAACATCTATTTCTACATCATCAGAAGTATCTCTATGAAAAGGAAACCTATTATTTAAACTTCTGGCATATTCGATTGTCCCTGCGTCAATACTTCTACCACCTTCAAATTCATAGTTTAGCAGTTTATCACAATACCTAGTGAATATAATAGCCATCAGTAGATTAGGATCCTTACATTCATCAGTTGATATGCGAAGCTTCAAGAGATCCGGATCCATAAGTGGAGCCAGTGTATATCTGTTAGCAAAAAAGCCCTCCGCATTTACTCTCCCAAAATGTGTTCTGCATCTGGTATTTACATAATACATGATTCCATCAGAGGACCATTTTGAGCTACCATATTTTTCTCTTAGTGCCTTAAAGCTTCTATGATACAGCCTCTTACATGATTCCTTTAGATTACTACATAGTGGCTCTGAAAATCTATCTGCTGCCCTTGTTTCTTTTTCAATAAATTGAGCTTCTGTGCATCCGTACTGACCACGGATCATCTCACCTCCTCCACCGCTAATATTATATCTTTTATACTTATATTTACGAACCGGATAGCAAAATTCCTTATGTGTAGTCATCTTTACTCTGGTCGATATGGCCAGACTCTCCTCTGCAGTATATGGCCTTGAATCCATTCTAAGCTTCCTGGAATTAAGCTTGAAACCAAAGTCATCTGCTATCTTCTTCGCAATAACATAATCCTCAGAATGAGTATGTAATCCATCCTCCATAGAGTTTACGCGAATCCGGTTTATATCCACCCCATTTCCAAGAAGGAGTGCTAAAACCATTCGCGTATCAAAGCCACCACTTAAATCGAACTGTATCTGATCTGTCTTCTTAGTAAGCCCATTGACTATTCGTCCCCATTTCAAAGCCCACTTATCAAGCTGTTGCATTCCTTCAAAAGTGTCGATTCCAAGTGACGTCTCACCATAGTCAATATGCTCAAGTTCGAGGCGCTTCTTGTCTATGTCAATAATAACCCGTACATCTTTATCAAGAAGTTCAATCTCATTAACTATCGTCTCCTTATATGCCCGGCTGGATAATGGGCTTAAGATAAGCTCATTTGCATAATCATAGTTCAAGGTGAGTTCTACTTTATTGCTTAAATAGGATATTAGATCAAGAATAGAATTGCTAATTGCAAAGTAATTGTCTTTCTTGTAGAGATATAAGCCCCAGGAACCGAGAAAATCTTGGGCTATTACTAGCTTATTATTCTGACTAAAAATATGTAAATAAGATCCGGGGCCATACAACTCATGCTCTGATACGCCATTTGCATTATGTTTGTCAAAAACTCCACTTGCCAGTACGGCATATCCATTCGTACTTATATTTACTTGCTTAAGTAACTCTGAGTCTATTATGATTATTTCTTCACCTTTTTTCTGTCCTCCTGCCATAAATGCTATTATACTTTCCTATATTCTCATATACTCCATAAAGCACTGCTTATTTTGTATAGGTGTAGTTGCTGATATTCATATATCATAATATACGAGACAACTTAATCTTCCATTGCAAATTATTAATCATCACACAATCCTGCCATATTAAGTAATAATTTCAGGATGTCGCTGTGCAATAGATGGAATACTTTCAAAATCTCCTACAAGTAATTCTATTTGATTATCTTTAATTCCAGCTTCTTTTAGCTGGCTACATATTTCCTGTGTATTATTTTTATTACTGATACAAAACACTGCATCTGGATGCTTTCTTATTGCATCTTTAGGATTCGAAACTATAAATGGGCCATATGCCTTCCCCAATTTATTACAATCATTATCTACTACATCTACCAGCTTGCACTTATTACGCAGAAAAAAATGACATAACGCTATCCCACGTTTTCCACAACCAAATAGAACCAGATCAAAGTCCCCTAATCTGGTAGTAAATTCTCGATACCATCTTTTAATAAATAAAATCTCCTCTTCCTGTTTTGCCTTATATTCTTTATAATTATCAAAAATCTTTTTATAACATTCTATCTGTTCGTCAGATAGAATGTTTCTCGAAAACAGCAATTTTTCATTGTTGTCAACAATAGTTTTGATAAACCACTCAAATTCTTCATCAATATCAGGATCTCTTTCTGCTTCTTCAAACATTAATGCTTTCCCTATTTCACGTGTGAATGCCGTATGCATTCTCAAAAGCACAAACGGAAAATGTCCTTTTTTCAACCATGTGCTTTCAATAATATTCTTATACTCCTGATAAACATACCTAAGACAATTACGATTAAGCGAAGAAGCTCCTTCACGCGCCACCCTATAATTGTAGTAATTTCCCCTTATATACATTATTCTATCAGCATAATTTAATACCTTATGCTGAAATCCTATATCTTGATATGCTGCTCCAGGACTTTCATTCATTCTAATTTTATATGCATTTAAAAAATCCTTTTGATATATCCCATTCCAAATATAACTATCCCAATTATGAACTACAGCTTCAACATCAGTATCAAAAGCATACTGTGTCCTTATATTTTTAGGAATATAAAAAGCATTTTCACATAATTCTTCGTCACCCTTTCCATAAAGCATCTTATATTCCGTCTTAACCACTTGAGCCTTATTCTTCTTTGCATTCCAGTATAAATGTTTTAGCATATTGGGTTCTATATAGTCATCGGTTTCAATAATACTAATATATTCTCCTCTTGCAGCCTCTATACCAATATTAACTTGTTTCCCATAACTCTTAATGTCACTACAAAACAGCCTAATTCTCCCATCATTAACAGCATAGTTATTTATTATTTCCAATGTTCCATCATCAGACCATGCATCTACACATATTATTTCAATGGGTCCAATCTCTTGAGCAAGAACACTATTTAAACACTCTTCTATATAATCTGCGACATTATATGATGGCAAAATAATCGATAATCTTATCATATCTCATTCCTGACTATTCAAATAATCCACTAAAAATTCCGAATATCTAATAGGAAGACTATTATTTTTTACATAACTAAAAAAGGCTTTCAAACATTCATTAAATAGTCCTTCATCAATTTCATTTGATAGAGCAGCTAGTCTTACATCACTTTTCAAAAGATTGTAACATTTTGATACACTTTCATTATCTACTTTATCCAAACGTCCAATTTGATGAATAAAACGATAATAAAAACAGTATTGCAATAGTATTTGCTTATCTTCAAATTCTCCTTCTACTATTTTTTTGCGTATAAAGTCGTATTCATCATGTATAGCCCTCAACTTTGATTTTGAAAAAAAAGACGATTCTGGGTTATCTCTCCTCAAATTATAATATGCCTTATTGATATACATAATTCTGTTTGCATACATCATAGTTTGAAACCAAAAACCATTATCCTGATACGAAGCTCCCGGCGTCTCATTATGCATTATATGTTTTGATGTCAAAAAATCCTTCTTATAAATTCCCGCCCATGTATACATGTATCCACGAAATTTATCACGCACATCATTCCCTATTACCTTTCCATAGTACTGTGCTTGCTCTCTTAATGCATACTTTCGCTCTCTTATATAATTATCCTTTTCACCAATGGTGTACCAATAATCACCTTTAACACAATCCAAATCATATTTTATGGCAGCATCATATAATTCATAATACATATTAGGTTCTATAAAATCGTCTGTTTCAACTATACCAATATAATCGCCATTCGCAGCGGCAATCCCGATATTAACTTGATATCCATAACTCTTTTTTTTACTTTCTATTATCCTTATTCTGTTGTCTTTCTTTTCATATAACTTTAACTTTTCTAATGTACCATCATCAGATCCCGCATCCACACATAGTATTTCTATATCAGATAGTGTTTGATTAAGAACACTTAAAATACACTCATCAATGTACCTGAAAACATTTAATGATGGCATTATAACCGAAACTTTACACATGTAAATATTTCCTTTTTTGTTATATAAATCTATATCTCGACATTCAAGCCCACTCTGAGCGTTCATGTCTAGATACTTCCCACTTCAACCCCTTCTTTACATTCAAAAGATCACAGTATCTACACATTTCTATGGGTCTCGTCAGAAATTCACTGATTTCTTCTGCTGAATTAGCGGCATATATATCTATCCCATCATTTTCAAAACATGGAAGATCTTCGTTAAATCGTTTTGAAAAATGTATTACGTGCGCAGGCATAATGCACGTGTATAATCTTCCATGTTTTAAAGTAATGCAATTATTTGCTCTATAACATCCATAAAAATTGTCCTCTTTATTTTGCCTTCCCATTACATCCAAAGGTTGAAATACAAGTGTTTTTTCAATGTTTCCATTATTAAAATAACTTATATCAACGCCCATCTCATTTGCTTTTTTTTCAATTGCATCATAGTCAACCTTTATCGGATATTTAGTAGGCTCAATAGATACTTTATTCTTAGCACAACATTCCCAAAAACTATCAGGCATATCTGGAAGCAAAATTCCGTTCGTAACAATTGTAAGTTTACAATTTCTGAAACAATTTCTTGTTAATTCTATAAACATTTCTATATTTGGATGAAGGAGTGGCTCTCCTCCTAATAGAAGAATTTGAGATGCTTTGCCATTATATAATTCTGAAAGTCTCTCGCAATCGCGTTTATAATCTTCATAATCCAAAAATTCCTGATCAGCAATAGAAGAGAAATGAAAACACCCCTTACAATTTAAATTACAATGCTCTGTTAAATGAACTTCAAATTTCAGTTCTTTTCTGGGTGTTCTAATACGAAACTCCTCTTTCGGGTTCTTCTCTCTATCCGTAAACCGCCATTCCCTTTCTTCCCCAGAACTGACCCTCCACTTTAATCCACTCATTCTATGCGCTATGTCGCAATATCTGCAGAAAGGTATAGGCTCAGCAAGAAATCTTAATACTTCCTTTTCGGAAATATTTTTGTTGTATATATCTATATAATCATTCTCCGATAATTCAAGGCTCCTTCCATATTTCTCACAATATATATATGAGTTAGGAGCTATAGTACATGGATAAAGCTTTCCATTCATCAATGTAACGCAGTAGTTAGCATGAAAGCACTTCATAAATGATTTTCTAGGATCTTGCCCACCTGTTATATCGAGTGGCACTTTATATAAAGTCTTTTGAACTTCACCAGAATTGCCATAATATTCAAACTCAACATTCTCATCATAGCATTTCTTTTCCATCGCACTAAAATCTAAATCAATAGGATATTTCGTATTAGTAATAACAATATGTGATTCCCGACACACCTCCCAAAATTCGTCTTCTTGCTTTAGCAATGTTATTCCATTCGTATCTAATTGAATTCTAGCTTTAGGAAAAGCATTTCTTACAGCCCTAACAATTTCTTTCAATTCCGGATGGAGTAATGGTTCTCCCCCCATTATTCCTATTCTATCAATACCAGATGTCATAATTTCAGCAAATCTGTTAACGTCACTTATTATTGATTCAGCTGAAATAATATTTTTCTTAGAAATAGAAGCAAAATGATCACATCCTGCACAATTAAGATTACAATGAGTCAAAATATCAATAACAAGATATGAAAGTCTAGGCTGTGGCATAATCCGCCTTAAACATTCCATAACATTTACATGATCTGGTTGCACTTTATCTAAAAGAAGTCGACTTAGGTCTTCAGCCACATAGTATACATTTTTAGCATTTTTTTCCTGCAGTACTTTCCCAATATCCAAATGAAATTTAGCTCTAGTTGCTACGATTATAGGATACTCATCTTCAAATATTACTTCTGAAACAGTTTGCACTATATGTCCTTCAATTGGGCTCAATTTTTCCCCCCTCGCATCAATAGCTACTATCATTTTATTTGACGCACCGTATTCTGCTAAAGCAGAGGCTACCGCACGTCCAACTAATCCTGCTCCATATAAATAAAAGCCTTCATTTTTTGCAACAATTTCTAACAAATCTGACATTGATTCAAGCATATACCGCTCCTTTCATCGCCCTCTTTAAACTTCTATAAACATGTAAAAACCACTCGCGGTTGTCTCCAAACTATTTTATTTTTTTTGCCTAATCTTTTCTCTATTTTATCCTTAACAAATTCAGCCGTATCTCTACTACTTAACGCTATAACAATATAATCAAATTCTAATTTATCTAAACTTTGGGGTGATTCTACAATTCCCCCATATTTAGAATAATTCTCATCCACCCACGCAACCATTGATACATATCTAGTATAAGTAATCTGTCTATAAAAACTTCTGCCAACCTTGCCCGCTCCATATAACACTATATTTGCACCCTTTTCTATCAATTCAAATGGGAACACATATTCATCCTTATTTCCAGATGCTTGTATCAATTTCATAAATTTATACATTTTCGAATCATATCTTATAATTTCGCAAATCTCTCTAACATCATCATTTAAATCACATGTTTTTATTGTGTTTTGACTAATTCCCAGTTTATTCAGCCATTCACCTTTTACAGCATTAAACATTTCCTCATAAAAATCAGACTCCATAAAGCGTTTAACATTCCATACTATAAAATGCATAACAAATCTAATATAGTCTTGCTCAAAAACTTCAAATTTATTCCATGCATAAAGACTCTGTCTTAGTCCATACATAGCATTAAATGAGTATTTCCATCCACCCACATCAATGTATCTATGGGTAATTGAATTTTTATTATTTACCCTTTTATGTACTAAAACATCATCTAAACAAATTATTCTTTCTGCCCCAGCCAAAAAACTTTTAACAAAGTACGAATCGTTTACACATGGTTGGCTTTGAAAAGACAAATTCAATTTCTCAATAGTCGTACGCTTAAACAATTTATCCCATGGCCAATCAGCAAAACTCAAAAAAAGATCCTTAACTGTTGATCCATTAAAAACTTTTCTAATAGGTATATTTCTAGCATCTATCGTCCATGTTGCAGAACGAATATCACCTTTTTTTTCGTCATATTGGTCACTCCTAAATATCACAACGTCAGCATCCGTCATAATCGCTTCATTATATGCCAATAATAGCATTTCATTTTCGAAATAATCATCCGCATCCAAAAAAGACACATATTCCCCCTTTGCATATGCAAGTCCTAAATTTCGTGCTTCTCCGGCATTTGAATGTAACTGAGACATAAGCATAATTTTACCTAAATCTGCATACTTCTTCAAAATATCACACGTCGAATCTGTTGAACCATCATTCACACATATTATTTCTATTTCTTTCAGCGATTGCGCAAGCAAATTTTCTATCGTACTTGCTATATAACGCTCAGCATTATATACAGGCATAACAATACTTACTTTGGGATAATTATTCATATTAACCTCGCTACTATCTTATTTCCAATCCAGTAGGTTGAAATAAGATAATACTCTTTTCTGATACTCCTTCACTAATAAGTTGTCGATAAATGCAAAATCTACTTGGGCCATTTGCTATAATAATGAGTGATTTTCTCGATTCATTTTTTTTGCTTTCTAGTGAATAAATGGGTTTATCAAAAAGTTCCCTCCCCCATTTTTTTTCGTCATTATCAAGATACATTGTCACCTTTGAATCAGCATCGTTCTTTTTTAATAATAGATATAATAATTTGCCCCAATTTCCAGCCCCAAATATAATAGTATTCTCGCTATTTATGACTTTCTCCACCAAATCTTTAATATAGTTCTTTTTACCTATTCGTATTCTATCGTAATATCTCAAATATATCTCTATACTATCTTTTAATAAATTAGCAATAAATACGTTGTTCAACGAGGTATAAGTTGCTGAAATAAACCCTCTTTCAATACCCTCTATATACTCATCCCGTACTAATTCAAGCGTTGAATAGAGTTCATCACATTTACCATCATCATTATCTAAATATCTTATTATTCGACTTGAAACACTCCCCCCTAAAAGTCTTTCATAATATACTATCCACCACCATGAGTCTTCACTTACATAATTTTTTAAATACTCCTTACAATACTGGAGTTCTCTATAGATCATCAATAATCCATGAGGATTGATTACACTCGCATTTTCGCTATCCTTTCTATAAAAATATAGGCTTTCATTAATATATGACGCTCTTTCTGAATTTAAATAAACTTGTAATACAAAGCCTATGTCTTGATACGCAGCTCCTGGCGTTTCATTTAATTTGATGTTCTTACGCCGAAGAAATGCAGTATTATAAATTCCGTTCCACATAGTAGAATCGACTACCCTTTTTTCTGGTGATACACTTGGATTTATAATCTCTCCAGCTCCTATTGATTTACTAATACGATGCCCAAAACAACACTTACCATAATCTGTTGTAACAAATTCAAAATAATCGCACTTAACAAACTCTACATCAAGAGCTTTTGCATGTTTATATAGTTTTTCATACATATCTTCGCAAATATAATCATCTGTTTCAACAAATCCTATATATTCTCCCTTTGCAGAAGCAATACCTATGTTTTCTTGATATCCAACACTTTTTTTTTCTGAATCAATTAGTTTTATTCTATTATCAATCTTTTCATACTTTTTAATTATCTCTCTCGTTCCATCTGTAGATCCCGCATCAATACACAAAATCTCAATTTCATGTAAAGTTTGCCCAATTACACTTAATAAGCATTCCTCTATATAATTCGAAACATTATATGAAGGCATAATTACTGTTATCAACGGTCTATCTAATATTTTACTCATACGATCCTCTTTTCTTGATCAACAATTATCAAATGTCCTACTCAATATCAGAACATCAAAAACAGGATTGGGAGCAGCATCATATATAACTATTTGCTCACTCTCAATCCCTCCTATTAGAAGCTGCATCATCATTTCTAAACCATACTTTTTATTTGCAATTACAAATGCATAAGTATCCTTATTTTGTAAAACATCATCTAAATGATACACTTCACTTCCATCAATGGTTTTCCCGACCAATTCTTCATTATTATCACAAAAACATATATCAATAACATGCATATATCCTCGTAATATGAAATTTATATATTTTCCATATTTGCCTGCCCCAAAAACGCATACTTTTTTCCCTTGACACATTCTATATATTTTTGTGAACAAATCATATCTTGTCCTATTTATTTTTATATAATGAGCTAATAACATATAATCATTTGTCATTAAGTAATTGTATCTTACTAGTTCATTACTATTTAATTCGTTAATAAACAGTTGTTCTTTTTCTTTTAATACTCTTCGAATTAGTTCTATTCCTTCTTTTGATTCATTCCAATATTCTTCAATTGCCCCCATTTTATTGAACATTGTATTAGTCATTTGAATCATTTTATGATAAAAAGTCGATTGTAATTCATTTGATTGCAATTCCAAGTATTCTTTGATATTTTCATATTCGGAAACTATAAAGTTTACACCTTTTCTATTATATCCAGATGAATATGGATTAGTTCTACGATAATTATACACAACTTTTCTTATATAAATGGATTTATTAGCGCTACTTATCGTTTTAAATAACATCCCCAAATCTTGCATTGCTGCACCTTGTGACTCATTATATAATTTTTCTTTAAGAAAAGATGATTTGTATATTCCATTACATAAATATGTATCTTGAAAAATAATATATGGCACATTGCGTGGAGAAACCATTATCTTTTCTATTGCTAATCCACGATAGAAATCGCCATATGGCCAATCTATATTGCAATAAACACCACCACTTTCCATTGATTCATAGATATTTCTAACTCCACCTTTAACATAATCAACATCACAATTTCGAGCTTCATCATAAAGTATTTCCAACATATTAGGCTCAATATAATCATCTGTATCAATAAGAGCGATATAATCTCCGGAAGCCATACTTATTCCTAGATTCATTTGATATCCATAACTCTTAACGTTCGTAGTAATAACTGTAACTCTCTTATCTGATTCTGAATATTTTTTCAAAATATCAAGTGTTCCATCAGTAGATTCAGCATCAACACATATTATTTCTATATCATATAGAGTCTGTTCTAGCACACTTTTCATGCATTCATCAATATATTGACAGACGTTATATGATGGCATAACAACAGAAACTTTTATTCCAAATAGTTCTTTTTTTTCTAACGTTTCAGCCATATTCAGTTATTCCTTATCTCCTTTTCAGATAAATCCAATGCCATTTTTATTGTATCCTGCATATCTGTATATTGATATGTTCCTAATCTCCCTCCCAAAATTACTTTTGGTTCAGATTTTGATAATTCTACATATTTTCTATATAGTATCGTATTTTTTTCATCGTTGATGGGATAAAACGGCTCCATACCATCTCCAAAGAGTTCCGGATATTCTCTAGTAATAATTGTGTGTGTTTGTTTTCCATATTCAAAATGTTTATGCTCTATTATCCTAGTATACGGAATATCTCTAGATGTATAATTTACAACAGCAACCCCTTGATAGTTATCTATATTTATGCGCTCTGTTTCAAAACGAAGACTACGGTAATCTAATCTACCAAGTTTATAATCATAAAACTCATCTATTGCTCCTGTATATATAATCTTATTTGCCTTTGCATTCCAATATGTCTTTTCTTTGCAGTAGTCCCGTCGAAAAACAATCTTACTACCTTTAAACATTTTTTCTATAATTGGTGTATATCCACCAATAGGAATTCCTTGATAATAGTCATTATAATAATTATTGTCATAAGTAAATCTAAGTGGAATTCTACGCATTATCGAGATTGGAAGTTCACTACATTTTTTTCCCCATTGTTTCTCTGTATACCCTTTTATTAACTTTTCATAAATATCTCTTCCAACCATTTTTATTGCATGTTCCTCTAAATTACTGGGTTCATAATCTATTTCTTTTCCTTGATTGCTTATTATTTTTTTTGCTTCTTCTGGAGAAAAAACTCCCCACATTCTTGAAAAAGTATTCATATTGAACGGAAGATTAAATATCTCTTCATTATATCTAGCTATAGGAGAATTAATAAAATGATTAAATTCGGCAAATCTACATAGATAATCCCAAATTCTTTTGTCAGAAGTACGAAAAATATGTGCCCCATATGCATGAACAATTATTCCCTCCTGATTATAGGTGTAACAATTACCACCAATATGATTTCGCCTTTCAACAACTAGACACTTTGCTCCTGTTTTATTTAATTCATTTGCAACTACTGCATTAAATAATCCCGATCCAACTAATAAATAATCATACATATTACAGAATCCTCTTCTTATTCACTTTGCTGTGCTTTAGTTGTCAATAAAACATATTATTTTATGCTCAGGAATACCTTTACTAATAATCATCTTTCTAACTTTTTCACTAACATTACAATTTTTAATTGCAATTATTAACTTATCAAAATCCACATTCCCTATTTCATCCGGTGAACTAACTCCTAGTCCATCTTTTATGCACTCCTCATAGTTCTCATCAAACCATCCAACAATTTGCACTAAACCGTTGCTTCGTAATGATGTATATACTCTTTTACCCACCTTACCAGCTCCATAAATAACTATTCTTTTGTCTGTTGAATCTAGATATCGAAACGGATATCCATATCTATTGTAGTCCAGCCTATTTTTTGAACTGTAAAAGCAAAATTCGCCTGGATCTGTTACAGACAAAATAAGACTACATATATAATCACTGTCTTTATAGCCCTTCAGTTCAAAACTAGAGAGTACTTCATCATGTATAAACTTATAAAGCATACTAAAATCACTATAATCAGCTTGTCTATTAAGCGCTCCTAATGCGGTGAGTAGTACTTTTTTATTAAAGCTATTTCCAAACTCTTTTAATAAATTTCTCTTTAATAGCTGATTTTTTATTTCCAACAATGCATAAAAGAAATCTTTTGAATCTACGCTATTTGAATATCCTTGCAAGCTATTTGTATTATTAGTTCTATAGAAAACATACGCCTCTGGTATCCATGAAATAGTTTCTGCAAGAACTAAAGACATATTTGAAAAATATTCATCATTACACCTATGTAATGATTGAAACTCAATCCCATTTTTAACTATAAAGTCTTTCCTAAACAATTTATTCCATGGGGCAGGCGTGGTTATCTCAAAAATATGATCAGGTACATCATATGCATTGAATGTACTAAAACATTTAATTAATTCCGTACGTAATACAAAGCCGGGATAGTATAAGATACCAGAATCGTTATCATAATAAGCTGCATTACATAAAACTATATCTGAATTGCTTTCCTCAGCTTTAGATACCATTTTTTCAAGCATATCGGGAGCAATCCAATCATCACTATCAAGAAATAATACATATTCTCCTTTGGATAGACTGAGTCCATAATTTCTTGCTGTCCCAGCATACTTTCCAGTATTATGATATACATTTATTCGCTCATCGTCTTTTGAATAATTATATGCAATGCTATATGTGTCGTCTGTAGAACCATCGTCTACTAAAATAAGCTCAAACCATGGGTATGCTTGAGCTTTAACACTTTCAATATACTGCGATATAAATTGCATAGAATTATAGCATGGAGTTATGATTGACACTAGTTTCTCGTTTTTCATAGACTCATCTCAAAATCACTCTTCATATCAACTTAACCTCAACTATTATTAAGCAAAACATCAATAACCTTCTCAGCTGCGATATATTTTGTAATCTCCATAAATAATTCTTCACGTATGGTGTCATTTCCGCATGCAAACAAAATATATATATTGCCTACATCCAATTCATTCAAATAATCAGTAGTTTTGACGCTTTTTTCGTTAGAATTATTATCTAACACAGCCTCCTCTAATACTCCAAAATCATTATTCAAGATAGTTTTTGTCATTTTCCCAATTTTCCCATAAGGATATATGATATACTCCCTACCTATATTTTTTAATTCATGTAATAAACATTT
Organism: Butyrivibrio sp. AC2005; assembly: GCF_000424145.1. Lineage (GTDB taxonomy): Bacteria > Bacillota > Clostridia > Lachnospirales > Lachnospiraceae > Butyrivibrio. Next base: position 19,995 of record NZ_AUJI01000019.1, on the reverse strand, counting down.
ATGTATTTTTAAATTTCTATCCAATTCAACAACTTTAGAAGCCAAAACATTCTTCTTGCCTACCCCAATATGATAATGAAAAAAAATAGTTTCAAGTAGTGTTTTCAGCATATCCTTTTCATTATTATAATGTCTCTCAACGTTGGTATTACTTTTCAAAATTGAAAAAAAATCACTCCACTTTTGGAATATATCAATTCCAGAATACATTTCAGCACTTTCTCGTGCTTCTTTAGATAGCTTTTCCTTTAATGCTTCATCTAACATTATTTTCACTAATGCATTTGCCGCAGCTTTCTTGTCTCCCTGACGAACAGCTATATATCCTCCTGTTTGAAGCAAATCCAAGTATGGCATATCATATGTTACTAGTGGAAGACTATGCCACTTTCCCTCATATATAGCCATACCAAATGATTCATATGCTGACGTTACTAATTGTACTGAAGAAGTTTCATATACGTTATGTATTTCATTACCTAAAACACCACCGTATATAATATTATTCTCCAAATGATTCCTCTTTATCTCTAGCATCATTCTTTCAAGCAACCCAAATTCTTCCTCAGGACCATATATCACTACATATGCTTCAGGAATTCTCTCACATACATATTTCATTATAGGAATCAATTCCATTACTTGCTTTTGTGTATTATCCAATCTCCCAACCCAAATAATCTGATTCCATTTCTTATCTATAACTATTTTATTTAATTCATCAACATAACTGACTGGATCTGGAATATGTGCAACATTTTTACAAAAACACTTCCAAACTTCGTTCTCCATTTTGTTCAGTGTGACCACACCATCAAAAAATGGAAAAACTTTCCATTGTAAATAGATGCTATCTAACAGTTTGGTCATAGATTGAGAAATAAGTCCATGTTGTATTATCACAGAATAAGTAGAACAAAGTTTATATATAAGTAAATCATATGGTAAAATGCGTGAATAATATGAATTATTAATTATTAAATCAATACTATTATCTTTAATGATTGATTCTAGTGCATTCGCTCTTTCTTCATAATTGTTTGTTTTAAATGCATCCTCTTCATTCGGAATATAATAAACTTCATAATCTCCGTGAAAGTCATAGAAAAATGAATTTTCTGTATCATCAAATATCAAGCAAACGTCGTAGCCATGATTCAATAACATTTTTGCTAGTTCTGCTATTACTCTCTCTGTTCCTCCCACTCCTGAAAAGAAATACTGAATAGCTATGCTTCTAATCTCATGTGGAGGAATAGGATCTGTCTCTTCCAACAATTCACAAGCGATATTCTCATCTCCAAAGTCATCCGAAAATGTATTTATAATATGCTGTCTACTGATTCCCATATTAAAATCCTCTATAAATAGAAACTCCTATCATCCATACCATCATCATTATCTAATCCCAATAATATAGTTCTCCATTACCATTCCTCTCTATACTTGCAACAGATTTTTCCAAAAATTTAGATGATCACTCATTAAACTTTTAGAATATACTGCCTCATGCGCAAGAGTCCCCATAACACTTAGCAGCAATCTATTATTAAACAGATACTCAATCTTGTCTGCCATAGCTAGATAATCTCCTATTTCTACCAAAAAACCATTTTTTCCATCAATAATATCATCCTCTGTTCCAGATGTACGTGTCATCACAGGAACAGCCCCATTTGCCATAGCTTCCATTTGTGAAATACTATGACCTTCACAATCCGACACATTAACTGCTATATCCTGTTTAGCCCAAAACGCAGGAATATCTGAACGGTCTAATACTCCAAGAAAATGAATATTATCAATTTCATCATTATGACTAATTTCCTTCTCCATCTGTATACGTGCAGGTCCGTCCCCTGCAATTTCGGCTATAAAAAAAATTTTTCTTCTCCTTAATTCCTTAAACAAAAGGATCAATAAATCCATTCTTTTTTGACTCTTAGCATACCCATCAAGTCTTCCTGCATATCCAATTCTTATAGGCAATCTCTCATCTTCTGTATATTCTCTCTCAATTTGGGGTAAACAAATATATGGGCATGTAACAACCGATATGTTAGTATGCCCATTCTTTCTCATTTGATTATCAATCCATTTGCTTACAGCTACATATTCATCAACATAATCTGATACATTACTTTGTAACTTGCAAATATTTACTGTTCCCAAATGAATCATCGATATTATTTTTACATCTTGTGGAAACAAATTCTTTGCTATTGCTGCTGCACAGAAAATACTATCTATCCCACTCGTTATTATGACACATGGCAAATTTTGAATAATTTTTATAAAATATGGATAAATACCATCAACAAATCCATTTTTTTTATTTACATCATATTCAGCTGACAATCTTATCCTAGTTATGGATTCTGGAACAATATACTTATTGCAATTTGTCAAAATACGTATATGTTCTATCCCTGCATTTATCATTGCAATGCTAACATTTTTTACATACTCTTCCACTCCACCTAATCCTAGTCCCGCTTCACTCGCCCATATTATTGACCTATAATTATTTTTTGAATAATCTCCAACAATGCCATTACATATATTAGAATTAGAAAAAGCTTCTATTATCAACTCAATATCAGATATTTCATCATATGCTTCTAACAAATTTGTTAAATTATTTCTTACTGTTTCTTTAGCCTCTTCGTCCACAATTTCAATACAAATCTTACAATCATCATATATAGAATAAAGGGCAGACGGTAATCCCACTGTATAATGTCCAATTTCCATCCCTGCCTTTTGGACATCTGAATCAACAATTCCTCTTATTCTTACTCCAAGGCAATTTAATAAATCTATCCTACTATGAGCTCGTTTTCCAGCACCATAAATAACTACATCTAAAAACTTCTTATTCCGTCCTGTGTCACAATTCATGATCTATTCCACCCCATTTTCTTAGCATCAGAATCCTAGATTGTAACATTTCTTATGTCAAAATCATTCATTATTTCACATAATCTGTCATATCTTCTACCCGCCCCAAGTAATATGATTTTTTACGATCAATATCCTTTATCAATCATTTATCCTCATACAAAATATCTATATCTTGCTCAGCTGCTGGTATTAGTAATTCTTTGGCATATGCCCCGTTACAATACCTGCACATATCCAAATAGCCTTTTTTAGAATATCCTAAATTATATTCTAAAAATACTCGTTTACCGTTTGGATAGTTTTCCAACTTAGATAAATCCAAAAAGTCATCATTGTTATTACCTTTATGATTCATATTTTTCCCTACAGTATGCGCCATTACACAATAATAATACTTGTTTCCTTGTATCTCGCGACAGGGCGTTTTACATTTATCAAAATGAGAAATTAGCCTTTTTTCATCATCCCCATAATCAGCACTATCAAATCCATAATCCATCCATTCGCGTTCTTTTTCAGCTAAAATGTATTCCACTCTATGCTCTTCCAATTTATTTAGCAATAACTCATGTTGCCTTACTAATTTAGGAATTGCTAGTTCATAATTAGATATACGTATTAACATATTATATTTATTGCACAATTCTAATATATTGTCCGTGGGAATAATTGTTCCGTTTGTGGTAATACTAAAAATGCTCATTTTATTTCTATAATTCTTACCAATATATTCTATAGCTTTATCTAAATCCTTATATAAAAATGGCTCTCCACCAATTAAAACAAATTCCTGACATAAATCCGTATATTTAAAAAAGTAGTCCGCGCTTTTGTACACTATATCAACCATCAGATCACTAGATGATTTAGATACATAATTGCAACCATGAGCACATTTTTTACATCTCAAAGTACATCTTTCGGTTAATGATATTTGAACTAGCGGAATAAAAATTGCATCATTTACTCCAAAACTTTTCATGTATAGCAGCATCAGCAACTCATCATTATTAATAAAAAAATCTATTTCTTCATTTAACCCAACCTCTACTAATTGTTCGACGATTTCTTTTTGATACTTATTACCTACAGTAACAATAATTTTTTCATCTTTCCTCTTTTTTATTAATTCATCAAAATTCCATACCGGAATATCATTTATACTTTTTAACTTTGACTTATTATCTACACAAGCTCTTAATAATCCACTTTTTGAAGCATATTTCAAATATCTTTGACCAATCTTACCAATACCAAATAGTATTATCCCTCTACCAATATCATAATGGTTATAAATATCCTCATAACCTGGATTTGTCCATTTCATTCTTAATTCTCCACAATCAATTTTTCATAAGTGACTAAAAATAAAAACGTGGAACTATCACTTTATCAAAACCAAGCTTTTTCGCATTTTCAGCCATTTCTTCACTATATATGCTTGAAGCAACAATAACAGATACTCTATCTTTTGAATCGATCCAATCTGTAATCTCATCAATATCATTATCATTTTGTCTTTTTGTTATAACAAAAGAATAATTAGTTATACCTACTTCATTTAGCAATTTTTCCATAGCTATTCCCAATTTCCCTCTACCATATATCAGAATTTTATCTGCTTTTCTTAGGTTCATTAAAGTTTGTTCATCAAACTTATATGGGTAATATCCATCTCTAAAAGCTGTCTGTATAAATGGTAATACTTTATCCACTTGTGAAAACTTAGGAATATATGATGTTGGAAAGGACTCTATTTCACTATACAACTTATATGCATATAGTATCTTGCCGCTAGCCATTTTTTGAAGTGCTTGAATAATAATTCTATCATTTTCTTTATCTATCTTATTTAAAATATAATCGATAACAACACACATACTCTCAAAGTGCTTTATTCTATCCACTCTCGTCATAGATGTTGACTGTAAATGCCGCCTATAACAATATAACGCTTTATCAACATAACCAACTTTTTGAGCTTTAAACATGCAATCTAAATAAAAAATATTGTCCTCGTAAAAAATTCCATTTATGAAATATATACTATTTCCAATTAAAAAGTCCGTCCTATACATGTATGTACATGTAACCATATGATAGCCTGTTTTATATCCATCTAGAAAAAACTCTATTCCTGAACATACTTTTTCTTCTTTACTTTTCGCTTTCAATGTCTGCTGTGGTTTATCTTCATAAATCTGATATAAATTAAAGCCAAGCACATCTAATTCTCTTTCGTCAGCATTCTTTATCAATAATCCAAAAGCTTTATTATCAATAAAATCATCTGCATCCAAAAATAGACTATACTTTCCGGTTGCCTTTTTTATTCCTACGTTACGTGAATAGGATTGTCCTCTATTAATATCGTTTGAAATAATAATGATACGATCATCCATTGTTTGCATATTTCTAACTATTCTTTCTGAATTATCCGTTGCACCATCTAAAACACAAATGATTTCTATATCAGTAACATCTTGATGCATCACACTCAACAAGCACTTTTCTATATATTTTTCAGCATTGTATATAGGTATTACCACAGATAATTTAGTCATTTTACAAAACCTTTTCTATTTCACGCATAAAATCATCCAACATCCATTCATTTTCAATATTTCTTGTAAATAACTAATTCCAATATTCCTTGCATGCCCTGACCCTTTATGCTCACTTTTAACAAGTCTAATCCTCAATCTCTAAAGTAATTATTAGATAATTTTTTTTTCTTCTATCCCAATGTTTATCAATTTTCTCTTAATGTCTCTCCTTGCTGCATCACTTTTTATAGCAATAACTATTCTATCAAAATCCATACTCATTATTTTTTCTACTGGTGAAATTTCAGTTCCATACCAATCAGGGTTACCATCAACCCATAATACTACTTTACAGTAAGATAGCTCCGTAATCTGTCTATAATAGTCCTGTCCCACTTTTCCTGCTCCGTATAAAATGATTCTCTCTTCTTTATCTATTTTTTCATAAGGAAACAAATATCTATATGATTTATCCCAGACATTGTAAAATGCTTTTCTATCGTTTACCATTTGAATATATGAAAGAGCTAATGCTCTCTCTATATCAGGACTACCACTAAATTGGCCTTTTAGAAATTCATAATACTCAAATAATTTTTCTAAGAATAGATTGTCACTAGTATATTCTTTAGCATAATGGTTTTTTCTATGACGCGCCCTATAATAAGAATTACTAATAATTTGTACTGTATTCGCATTCTTTAAAACCATATATGTTATTAATCTATCCTCTGCATAATTTATTGATAAATCTCCTACTATATTGAAAATATTGTTTAATAATTCTCTTTTTACAATTTTGGTACATAATGAAGGTTGTAGCTGAAATCCATCAATATTCTCATCATAAATCCACTTGGCAAATTGTCCTGTTTTCTCATAAATCTTATCGTATCTTCCCTCAGGCAAATATATGTTACGATCAGCTATTATGCCATCGTAATAATTCGATATATTAAAACAAATAACATCTATATCAGCTCTAATAAATTCTTCTGCTAATATAAAAGATGTAGAATCAATGAAATCATCCGCATCTACAAAAGTAACATAATCTGCCTGGGAACACATAACTCCTTTTCTTCTTGCTGCAATTTTTCCTTTATTATCCTGATGAACAACTGTAATTCTGCTATCCTTTGCACTATACATATCACAAATAGCACCACTATTATCGGTTGATCCATCATCAACTATAATTATTTCTATATCCTTCTTTGATTGATTAACCACGCTGTCCAAACATTCACGTATATATCTTTCTTCATTGTAAACTGGAATTACAACACTAATAGCTTTATTCATATATACCTCTTAAAGCTTTTCCAAATCCTATAATGAGAATACTAATACCATCTCCTATTGGCACGCAATCATATATTCCTCTTCGTTCGCTAACGAATCTATCTACCGCTTCTTTTGGTCCTTTGAAATTATCCGCAAAATAATCGTGTATTAAAATCACTCCACCTTCTGCCATCCTTTTTTCAAAGAAACATAGTCCTAAATATGTCGGCATAAATAAATCAAGATCTAAATTCACAAAGCAAAATGTTGCATCTATATCTCTAGCAGAATCAGGAAATATCCCCTTATGTATAATCACATTATTAGGATTACTCATTTTCCCCAAAACTGTACTAATAGAGGTATTAGCATAATCTCCTTCCCTAGCATTTGAATAAGCCTTTTCTTTTTCATAGGCTATGTCCGCCTCAGTAAAGCCATTAAAGGTATCGAACAAATGCAGCATTCGCTCTGGATAATACATATTGATACATGCTGCAAAATCCCCCTGAAACACTCCAGCTTCTGCCACTTGATAAATAGGATTTAGGTCTGCTTGAATCAATGATAAATTTCTTAGAAATATCCTTCTTGTTTCTAATGGTTCATCGATATAATCAGTGATTATTTTCCCCCTTAATATATCGTAGTCCTCAACTAGTTGCTTTATTATGGAATCTCTTCCAGGAGCGCTTGTTAAAATTATAGTTTCGCACACCAGTGATTTAATATCTGACACAGGTAATACTGGGACATTATTTAAAAATGTTCCCCATTTTCTGCAATCGTTATCAACAAATGCAATAATATTATATTTATCAGAAATAGTATTAAATAATCGTTCTCCACCTCCACCTGCACCAAAACAGATTACATCCTCCTTTTTTTTCATAATCTATTCCCTTCCTGTATCATAAAGACTTTCTGTAAGAAAGCTAAGACTAATTTTCCCTTCAACCTTCTTTTGAAAAATTGCATATATCCTTTTGATTTCATCATTAATTTCACTAAATGAATGTTCTCCCTGCCTATCCGGAAAAACTTCATCCACATAATTATTTTGATTGCTTCGTAACCCATCAAAACCTGCCATTGTTATATCAGATACCCCAAGTTTCTTCATCAAATTAAGACACATAATCATGCTATTATCAGACAAAAAACTTCCTTCTGCCAAGTACGATGAATAGTTAACTCTATTCGTATATCCTACATTAGTTTTTATATTTGAAGTTGTTATGCATTTTTCATGTGGTAACTTATATTCCCACCTATCCCAGTGTATGGTATTAGCAAAAAAGTAATAGTCTGTACTAATATCACCATATAGATAATTTATCCCCACAACAATTGGCTTATAATTATAAATATATCTGAGTATTTCCTCCTTATTTTCCGTAACCGATGATCCCGGAGCTAAAATTAGTACACTTTTTCCTTGGAACACTTCTTTTAAACCAGCAACATTAGTACTGTCATCTATTTGATTATCATTGTACTTACTATATATATTTTGAATATTATCATAATCATATCTCTGTCTAGTATCCTCATCTATCGCCGAAAGAATATATTTGATATCTTTATTATTGAGACGATATTTCTGAGTAAGATAAATAACATTATTAGGATGCGCTCTATATATCCCTGCCATAAATGCAGGTATTGAATACCCCCAATCTTCCGTACCAACATAATTAACTATATATCTATCAATCATATCTAAAATTAGATCAACATCATAATCAAATCCTTTTTTTCTCGTGAGATAATCCGCAATCAACTCCGTATTCAAATTACCAGCACATTTACCCATTCCATTTAATGTGGAATCAAGAATAATATTTCTTTTCCCTAATGACATACTGATAATCTGTTGAGCAAAAGCAAATGATGACTGCAAATTATTATGGGAGTGAATATCAATACTACAATCATATCTCAAGTTATAATCCACTAGTTCGTAATAATGCATCATATCTTCCAGATACATGCTCCCATATGTATCTACAATTCCATAGCTATACGGGTGAATCTCATTGATCATTTCTACAACATCCAGTAATTCTCTATCTGAATAACCAGGCGTGTTTACATTTTGAACAAATAATTTATAACCTTTATCTTTGATTAACTTTAATGTGTTTTTTATTTCTTCTTTATCGTTTATATAGTTCTTATGAGTAAATCCAATACGAATTCCTGAGACTGATGCGTCATAGCAATCTTGAAGTAAAGAAAAATCGTACATTCCATAATCAATAAATGCCGTAAAGATAGTATTTTCACGCTTTAGGGGTAAAAATTTTTCAATTTGCTTATTCTCAGTAAAAAAAGTGGAATTACCTTTATAATTAACAAGCTCTTTTCCCCTGAGAAATCCCACTTCAACTATATCTATACCGGCATTGACAAAATCCTTTATCATTCCGCTAATGATATCATCTTTAAAATTGCAATCAATAATTCTTCCACCATCCCTTAATGTGCAATCCAACAGCATAACTTTCCCTTGCTTCATATCATCACATCCTTATTTTCATCACGATATCTGGCTACAGCTTCTGCAAATTTGAAATCATTCATATCATCTATATCAATGGCCTCAAATTGATCTACCTCACAAACATATGGCTTTATCCCTATTCTTCTTCCCATTTCAGTAAATACTTTTTTTTCAAAAATAAAAAAAGCCCCTGTTTCCATATAGATGGGCTCCATATCTTGGGTTCGAATAATATCAGTTGGATTATAGTTAAGCGGCTTACCATCAAGCCACATATAATCCTGTAATCTAATAGCAGAAAAAGCTGAATCATAATCTTCACTCATAACCTTATTTAATGCTTTTTCTATTGAATCTCGTTTGATAAATGGCTGTGTAACATGCGCCAATATATATATATCCGCATCGACATCTTCTACGAAACGCTCTACTATCTCCAATCCTTTAACTTTATCACCATCAAGGCAATTATCACGTTGCAAATAAATCAACCCCTTATCATAATAGGGTTTAATATAAGGAATAATGGCGTCATCACTGCAATATATATACTTATCTATGCAAGGATCCATTTCCGAAACAGTACTAAATACATAGTCACACAATGGCCTTCCATTTAAAACCATTGTGTTCTTCCCTGGCAGTCGTTGATTATTCAGCTTTAATGGTATCCACAACACCACTTTCATATACAATCCTCATTAGCCTATTTCTCTATTTCTAAAACAATATAATCTGCTAATTCCTGCTTTTCACTTTCACGCTTCCAAACATCATCAAGGGTCTTGGTTATGAAATCATTTTGAATATCTTTCTTTGGCTCCTGAAATTTTAACCATCCCAACATATTTCCAATACCATACCTTTGATAGTATTTAAATTTTATATTTTGAGGCAAAAAACCAACTTTATCTGCCATCATTCTCAAACTCTCTTTTGAAAAAATCCATATATGCTGGGTAGAAAATAACAATTTCATATCATACATTTTTCCCAAAAGGGATCTCATTATAGGAGTCTCCGTAGGAGTCCCTATAAATGCACGTCCCCCAACTTTTAGTAATTCATATACATCCAACAAAAAGTCTTGTGGGCTTTCTACATGCTCTATAACATCAAAGGACGTTACTACATCCACGTTATTTGCAAACCGATCTTTCGCTTCTCTTGCATACGAATATGTATAGAATCCCTTCCGATTCAGAACTTCTCTATAGAACTCTGCCGGTTCTATAGCAACAACTTTTTTAGCGACACCATTTACATAATCAAGAAAAGCTCCACATCCACATCCTATATCTGCAACAACACTATCACGATATATTTCCGTCCCTGTATAAGTTAACTTTGCAAGACTTTCTTTGTCGTGAAGTTTATAAAAATCACTTTCCTTAATCGTTCCTTCAAGGGAATTACGATATGTATCAGTTTGATAGTATTCATCCGCTTTATATATCTTCTCATGCCAAATAACTCCACAGTCGGCACATCGGTACATAGAAACATTTTTTTTTGTATATCTTCCTAATCCTCCATCCCTTATTAAGCCATTGTATTCTTCTTTTACATTTGAACTATTGCATATTTTACAACGCATTTCACACAAGCAATTCCTTTCCTAAATGTCTGTTACGGCACTTTTTTCATCATATTTTATTTGATCAAATATCTCATCTATATCAACTCTTTCAAACACTTCCAAGCGTCCTCCACGAGTTGCATTATATATTCTAAATCCATTATTTCTAGAATATCTCTCTGCTTCAATATAATTACCTTCAATTCTTTTAAATGACTCTTCTTCCATACGCATAGGAATAGCATTTTCATCTTTTCCCCCATAAAAATGCCGTTCAGGAGAGTTTACATAGGCCCCACCAGTATGATCTACTCCCAATAGATATATTTCATCAAACCCCATATACGCAGCTAGTTGAATCGCTAAAAATGTCGTTGTATGGGCCTGCTCAAAAGCACGAGATAAATCACCAGAAAATCTGTATTCATGATTCGTTTGTTTTTCCTGATGAATTTTAAAAATATTATCGTCCTGCTCCCCCTCCCAAAAAGAAGCATCTAATTCTCCAATGAATTTTGCTTTCGCTTCCATTTGACATATCTCTTCCCTACACGCCTTTGTAACGAGAGGATCACTAGCCAAGTAATAATCTGGTCTCCACATTGTTTCATCAAATGCATAAAAAATTTTATTCATGCTTATACAAATAACTCTATTTTTATGTAAAAAATTTAGATCCGATATTTTTAAACTTGGACCTGTTGCCACTATAAAACATCGCTTATCTTTTTTATGTATATTTTTGAATACACTCATGCTAGTATCAATATATTCCCCTAACGCGCTTTTCAAGTTATGTATGTCAAAAATATTATTATCACCTATACCATCTAATTGCGATATTTGCCTTTTTGTGCAATTCAACACTGCAACATTATAATTGCCTATTATGTCATGTCCATCGCCAAAAACGTACCCCTTCAATCTTTCTTGGATTGCCACTTTTCTTTCTGTGTCTTCGTCACATATGTTCAATTCTGTTCTTGCACCGCTTTCAATTAACCATTCATAAACAACTATGCTGAACAGGGATTCTCCATATACCAAGATTCTATCCATAGAGTTTCCCTTTTCTATAACATAGTCCTTTATTTTTTTTATATTTGAATCCAGTTGTATATCATGTATGAATTCTGAAGGGCACTCTGAATATACTAAATAATGCTTAATACCTTTGACTTCTACTAGTGAAATGATATCACCGCATATCATAGGCGAAATAACCAAAATATAATCATTATAATGATTCAGATAATCCTCTATACTGATAACTGGTTTATTGAACAAATCATGACTACTAGGATAGTTATCGACAAATGCAATAACCCTATCTATCCCTAATATCTTCACTATCCTTTTTGCACGTACCCCAGCACCAAAAATTACAAACTCAGCATATTTCATACTTCTTCCAATATCTCAAATGTTTTCATATCTTAATGTAAGTATCTCTTATTACACTAGCTGACCTATTAGAAAATCCCATGTGTAACTATAGTAAATAAAAATTTTTCACTCTTCATAAATTTCTTCTAATGAAGAAACTTGTTTCTTAATATCATATAATGCTAAAATTTCTTTTGAAACATGATTCCTACTATTCTTATCAATTTCATCAACAATAACATCAACCCAAGTTCCCACATTCAACGGTAATCTATGTGCTCTATCAGTAAGGCAATTCTCCTCAGGTACATTACCAACCACACATGGCAATTCAGCAGTTTGCGCTTCCATGAAAGCAAGAGCAAAGCCTTCAAATCTTGACGGTAATGCAAATAAATCTATAGCCTGCAACAATTCCGGAACATCATCTCTTTTTCCTAAAAAAACAACTTTCTTTTCCAATCCTAATTCTTTTACTTTCGCTTCAATTTTTGGCTGTAATTCTCCAACTCCTACAAGAATTAAAACGATGTCCCCCCTTAATTTCTCTACTTTTGCAAAAACATCTATCAAAAAATCATGATTCTTTTGATAATTGAACTTGGCAATACACCCAATAACAAAATAATCCTTTACTCCCAATTCCTCACGCTTTTTATCCCTTAGCTGTGCATTATAACGAAATTTATTAATATCAATCCCATTTCTAACTATTTTGACTCTGTCGACCGGAATCATATCAGAATACATCCATTCAGCAGCTACCTTTGAACATGCAAGAAAATGGGTAGCAATACCAACATCTATTAGTTTGCGAAGACGAAAATGTTCTTTTTCTAATAGTTTTACTTCATGTTCATCTGCTACCATACTTATTCCATTATTATGTGAATGCAAAATAATCTTTGGAATTTGTGCTTTTTTTGCACACTCCTCAATTAAAAATCCTCTCCAAAATGAAAAATGAACATGAATAGCATCATATCCATTTTGAAAAATCTCCATCATTTCTTTTCTGAATTGTTCCGGATTGTCTTCTGCATAACAAGAAATATGAAAGACATACGCTCCTGTACTCAATAGCACTTGTTCATAGTCCAAGGCATCACACAATGTTAAAAAATCAAAATGAAATCTATTATGGTCTATGTGTTGCCATGTGTTTAACATATATTGTGTTCTACCGCCCTTGGAATTACCCAAAAACATATGCAGTATTCTTTTCATATTTCCTCACAAATACCTTATATACTAATCAATAGGAAGGTGATAGTTTCATTAGTATCTCTTCCGCCCATGGATCAAGTACATCTGCCTCAGTAGTTATATCATTTGGTATCATGCAAGTCTTACATATAGGATGGTCAAATCGCTTCCCCTGAAGTTGCATCATTAGAAGCGCTTTTCTCTTCTCCCCATTCCATATATTTACCAGGGTATCTTCATAAATGTTTCCATAATAAAAATCATTAGGGATATCACAGCATGCTGCTGTTACTTTTCCATCTGCTGCAACACGTAGTCTATAAAATGGCCTATTGCATACCTTATGCATTTCATCTTGCTTTATGTTCTCTCGACCATGGATCGCATTATCATATATGTTATTGTTGATGGTACTATAATCCATATCTGCATACATTGGTATTATCTTTTCTACAAAAATACTGTCAGCTATAGATCCGAATATCTCTTCAAATCTCTTTTGTCCATCAGGTATATCTGCAATAGCTATATCAGCGATTTTCATGCGGACTGAAGTATTCCCACGATTATCATACAGGTACTTTAGATTTTCGATAAAATTTACAAAATTAACCTTAACTCCACAAGTCTTCTCATATCCTTCCGAATCAATCCCTTGCAAAGATATACGAATTATGTCTACTCCGGAAGCAATAAGCTTATCCGCTCGTTCCTTATTAATAAGCAAGCCATTTGTTGTGATATTTATCTTTTCAGCAACATCCGCCCCTTTAGCCATGCATATCATCTTTTCCAGATTAGGATTGCACAGCGATTCTCCAAATGAGAACATCTCCATAACCTTGAACTTGTGTGGAAAATCTTTTGATTGCTCTAAAATTCTATCCATAAGTTTCAAAGACATGTTGCCTTCATACACTCCATGATCCTTTTTGGAATGAGCACAGTATATACATTTCAAATTGCATATAGAGGATGCTTCTACCTTGAGATTAAAAGGTGTATCAAGTGGAATAACATCTTTTAAATATGTTCTGTTTTCATTTCGCCATTGTTTGAATTCTGCCATATATCACTAAACATAATGAACTTAATAAGCATGAGGCTGATTTATCCACCCCCAATAAATCAAACCAATCCTCAACAACTAATGTTCTCTCATGAAAGTTCGAATGTGAAACAAGCATTGCATCCTGAAGACCACTGTACATTTTAGAACGCATAAGAAGAATTATCTTTTCCTTAAGAGAACATAGTTCACTTGCTATATTATAAGTAATTGTCTCTCTCCCATAATATTCTTCCATAACAAATGCCAGATTATTAAAATCAACTATTTTTCTTAAATAATTCCAACGAATTATTGATTTTTCAAAATCCAAGCTATGCACAAACATAACTTCAATATTGTTTATTCTTCCTATTGGACACTTTCTCCCCTCATATACTCCGTATCTTGAAAAGGTCATCTCTGTCTGTAAGTATTTTTCTGGCTCTTTACATAGCTTCAAATAATCATTCGCCTCAATATACGTATCAATAGTAGGCGATTTTACTAATGTCCGTCCCATACTCTTTATTCCTAGCATCTCATATATAAATCCAGCATTGCACGTATTTGAAATAATGCTTGGAATCTCTACCGTTACTAATTTTGATCGAAAATAGCTCAGCATTGCATTTATGTTTATTCTAATATCGCCATGTATTACATCTCTGTGGTATGGAGTAAGTAATAATACTTCTGCCTCTCCCCCAATTTCGCAAAGCTTTTTCATTGCAGAATCAATTTTAGATATAGCAATAATCACTCTTACATTTCCACTCAGTTTATTTATAAGACTTAATGGATATACATCTATTATCTCCTCTTCAACCCTGACACTAAGTGGATAATCACAATTTTCTGCGGTAATATCTAAAAATCCTTCAAACTCAATTCCACATTTTTGTAAAAACCATGCAACTCTATAACCAATCTTACCCGCTCCATATATGTATAATGGCCCCTTTTCTTTTTCAATAAACATTTCTGTATCATTTGTAGTTTTTAAGGTCATCTGTCGTCCTCAACATAAGTGCTAAATGTTTTTTCTATTTTCCCATTTCCAATATTACGTCAACCATATCTCCAACATTTTTTAATAATACAGCCCTTTCAACCGGAATTTTAAATGCAAATTCTTTTTCTATACCTACAATAAGATTTATATGTTCGAACGAATCCCATCCATCTATGTCATCCGGAACAGTTTCGTCATGCAACTCGATTGACTCATCATCCAAAACCTCTCTAAAAACATTATTTAATCTTTTGTATACATCTTGTCTTGTCATAAATTCCTCCACAAGAAGTGTCCTATTTCAAAACTATCACTTTCATTTTTGCTCTAGACACAACCTCTTTGAATTGATTACAAATCACCACTTTAAGCACAATCAATTTTAGTTCTTCTCTTTTATCTATGACTTTTCCTGTAACCTCCAATTCATCACCAATATATACCGGTCTAAGAAATGACAATTCATCGATACTATGAATAAGACTATATTTCCCTGGTAGATACATACCTGCCACCGTAGAATATAGCGATGCCGTTAGCATTCCAAATGTTACATGCTTTCTAAATTTCCCATCTCCTATAGCTAAAGTAAATTCATCATCTCTATGTAGAGGGTTATCATCTCCGGATATTTCTCTAAATGCATTTTCCATATCCGTCGTAACTGTTTTTCTAAATGATGCTTCTAGCCCTATCTCTATTTGATCAAGTTTATATTCATTCACAAAAAGTATCCTCAAGCTACTTAACTACCGTGCTTTATCCGGTTAATACTATAATTTTCTTCACTCACGCAATGTTATTATCAAAAATCAGCCTCATCAGGATCTATTCCAATTCCCCCACAATACGGAATCCTATCAATTGCTTTCATTTCACTATCAGATAATTCAAAGTTAAAGACATTTATATTGGAATGTAATCGTTCCTTATTAACAGTTTTGGGAATTACAATTATACTTTTTTGTATAGCCCACCTTAAGCATATTTGAGCAGCTGATACACTCTTAGTCTTTGCTATTTTTAGTATTGTTTCATTTTGAAGAATCTTTCCATTTCCTAATGGGCTATATGCCTCAATTACAATGTCCTTGCTTTTACAATAATCAATTAATTCACTCTGTGGTAAGCCAGGATGTATCTCAATCTGATTAATAAAAGGCATTATCTCTGCTGTTTTCTCTAATGCCTCTAAATGATGTAATTTGAAATTACACACACCAATATTTCTTACAAGACCATCTTTATATAATGCCTCCATTCCTCTCCATGTATCTGCATTTATTTCTTCCCAATCCTTATGATGTTTAATTGCAGCTGGCCAATGGACAAGGTATATATCTATATAATCGGTCTTCAGCTTCTTCAATGATTTTTTACAAGCTTCTTTAACCGCCTCATAACCTCTACTGGTATTCCATACTTTATCAGTAATATAAATATCATCTCTTGAAATACCTTTAGCAGAAATTGCCTTTGCCAATGAGATCTCATTGCTATATTGTTGTTTGTTACTTTACCTGCGTTCTAAATTCTGTTTTTGAATCACTTTATTTAAAGGTGTGGACTTATTTATTCAGGTGCATAATACACCAGATTATTTAATGCCATGCCTTTTGTGTTATCATGGGAAAGTTACTGACAATAAAAGGCAGGATCCCTCCCCGACCAAAGTTTGGTATCCTGCCTTAGCAACTCCGTACACAGAAGTGTACGAAAACATGCAAGACAATGATAACCCTTTACGTCGAAGAAAACAATCCGATTACACCAGGTTTCTACAACTCTGTCCTAAACAATCTCCAGTTCCATCAGCTCAAATGCCCTTGTGGTCAGTCAGGCTGCCTATCCGTCCATGGTTATTACAACAGATATGTTAAAACCGAGGATGGAAAAGTAATGTTCAGGATCTGCCGTGTGAAATGCGATCAGTGTGGACGCACTCACGCTCTCCTTCTGTCATCAATGGTTCCTTATTCCCAGATATCATTCCAGGATCACCTTCAGATAATCACAGCTCATGAAAAAGAGACGCCTTCAAACATCACTCTTTCCTCAGCTCTGTCTTTTGACGAGAGCAACTTTAGATACATCATCAGGATGTACCTGAAGCACTGGAAACAACGGCTTATCTCCGAACGTATTTCTGTTGATGGCGAAAGCCTTATAAGCAGCTGTTTTCAATACTTCAAGCGTCAGTTCATGCAGATTAAATGTACTCCAAATATCCTTTTCCTAAATACCACATAACCTGGCACGAACTCTCTCCTGATCCTCCATATACTTAAGAAAAAACGAAAGGAGGATCCGCCATGGATCAGGAAAAACAACAAAACATTGCTCTTATGAGATACTCTGTTATCTCTCCAATCATTTCAGGTCTCTGGGAAGACTACTCATCCCTTACGGCTTTCTTTAATGACGCCTCAGCCAAGGGAGTTTTAGCTCCTGATGGCTCGGTCAAGCACTTTGCACCACAGACCATTGAGCGCTGGTACCGTAACTACAAGAAAGGCGGTTTTGATGCTCTCATCCCTACAGGCCGTGTGGATCAGGGTCTGCCCCGAAAGCTGGATGCAGATCTTCAGGAACAGATCAGATATCTCAAAACCAACTACCCCCGCATGTCCGCAGCATCTATCCACAGACAGCTTCAGGATAACGGAAGCATAAAAGTAGGCACTGTTTCAGAATCAACAGTCAACCGCTACGTCAATCAGCTCTCACTTGAAATGAAGACCACCACAAACCCTGACATGCGACGTTACGAGCGCCCACACATCAACGAGGTATGGTGCGGAGATTCAAGCGTTGGCCCTTATCTCAAGACCGATGATGGTAAGAAGCATAAAGTCTATATCATTGCCCTTATCGATGATGCAAGCAGGTTCATTGTTGGCATAGATGTTTTCTTCAATGACAACTTTGTGAACCTCATGTCTGTCATAAAATCAGCAGTTGCAAAGTATGGACGTCCACAGATGTTCAACTTTGACAATGGCAGTTCCTACAAGAACAAGCAGATGGAACTCCTTGCCGCCCGCATCGGCTCAGTCATCCATTATGACCAGCCTTACACGCCTACACAGAAAGCAAAGATCGAGCGCTGGTTCCGCACCATGAAAGATCAGTGGATGTCAGGCCTCGACATCAGGGATTTCCATTCCCTCGATGAACTCAGAGGTAATCTCTTTGCCTATGTGCAGAAGTACAATCAGACCGTACATTCTTCCTTAAACGGAAGATCACCGCAGGACAGATACTTCTCAGAACCAAATCTTTTCCACCGCCTCAGCGATGAAGAGATAGACCACTCCTTCCTCCTCGAAATCGAGAGAAGAGTCTCGGCTGATAATGTCATCACCATAGACCAGGTTGAATACGAAGTGGACTGCCGTTTTTCAAAGCAGCATATCAAGCTCCGCTATTCTCCAGGGCTTGACGAAATTTACATTGTTGAAGCCGATGGAACACTTACGCCAATCCGTCTCCTAAACAAAGTGGAGAATTCCAAAGTTAAGAGAGACAAGGTACATATCTGCAGAGGAGAAGACTGATGGAATACTTTACACGCTACGGGCTTGAGTTTAACCCATTTATCAAGAACTCAAGGGAGATAATCGTTGATACCGCAGAACACAGGGAAGCCCTGTTCCGCCTTGACTACCTGGCCAAGACCAAAGGATTCGGCCTGCTCACCGGAAGTCCCGGTAGAGGCAAGACAACTGTCATAAGGCACTGGTCATCATCGCTGAATCCCTCGCTGTATAAAGTTATATATTCAAGTCTTTCCACCCTGACCCCGAATGATTTCTACAGAAATCTTGTTTCAGAGTTTGGCGCCCAGCCTGCATTCAAGAAACCAAGTAATTTCAAGATCATCCAGGAAGAAGTCACACGCCTGTCCGTTGAAAAGAGGAAAACGCCTGTGATCATCATTGATGAAGCGAACTATATCAACAATACCATCCTTAACGATCTCAAGATTCTTTTTAACTTTGAGATGGATTCCAGGGACAGAGCAGTCATTCTGCTTGCCGGACTTCCGAACCTTAATTCCACACTCGGGCTTGGTATTCATGAACCCCTCAGGCAGAGAATCGTCATGAACTACAACCTTGATGGTGTGACAAAGGAAGAAGGCCGCAGCTATATCTCTGAAAAGCTCAAAGGTGCTGGCTGTAATCAGACCATCTTTGATGGTGCAGCAATAGAAGCAATACTCAACGCAGCTGATGGAACTCCGCGTCTCATAAACAAGTACTGTAACGCCAGCCTCCTTATAGGTGACAGCGCCAAAGCTGATCTCATTACAACCGACATCGTCATGCAGGCAGTCAATGACTGCGAACTTGGTTAGGATTACATCCCTCACTCATTTAAAGTGCGTGAGGGATGATTTCATTTATATAATCTGAAAATCAGGTGTCAAACAATCTAACTGTACCCTTTGTCTGACACCCTATGCAGCCTCATTTAAAGTGAAGATTGAGGACTCATTTAATGTGCCGGACAACA
>NZ_AUJI01000018.1 GCF_000424145.1 Butyrivibrio sp. AC2005 | reverse complement strand
ATCATAAGGATCGTAGACATATTTTATCTCATAGTGAACTGGAGTGGGTGCCAATTCATCTCTTATCCGACGAATCAGCCTTGCTTTTATGAATTCTTTTGATTGATCAAAGCACTCATTTACATATTCAGCAATTTCGTCTACATGAGAATTCACATACTCTACGCATTTCAAATTATCCATTTGTATTTTTCCTTTATGTTTAATACATAGATTATTTATTTATTCTATGTGTTTGTCAAAATAGAAAAAGGCTTCATCCCACAGGCAAGCCTGTGGGTTTTCGCCTACGTTGCGCCAAAGTTTACTTTATAACTATTAATCACTCCTAGGTACTATTGCCCTCTTGCTGGATAGTTTTAGGATATGATGCTATAAGAGCCTGGGATAATTGTTGTTATTTTATTAGTTTTTTGGTCGTATTTCATAGAACGTATATTCCCGTAGATTCTTGCCTCTGTTGTGTTATAAGCTTTTGAAAATATAGCTGCTATCCTTCTCGTACTCTTTCCCTGTTTTCCACTTTTCTGAATATACTTCCTTATTGCTCTTCTGATTCTCTTGTTATTCATTTTCGTGTCCTCCCTCATAATATTTTATTATATTTCTATAAGATTCATTGGCTTGTTCCAAAGCACGCTTTAATTTTGCCAGTTCCTCCTCCAGTTCTCTGGGATATTTTATGCCAACTTTTTCATAAGTTGATGGATTTTTATCTGCAAAATACCGTACGACAAGTCTACAGGTCTGGGAGTCTGAAGTGCCTAAAAGAGCGCTGATTTTTTGTAACCTTTCAAATGTGGCTTGTTTAAGTGTTATACATCTTGGGGCTTTTTCCGCCCGCTCATCTTCATCCAAATAAGTTCTTAAAATTTCATACTTATTAACATCAAATTCATTGAGTTCGCTATCAAGAGCAAAATGATCCCGTATGCGTCCGGCATCATTTCCAAAAGTCTTTTCTTTATATATTTTTATAAGGTCAGAATAGTTACTCATCATAGTAAACGACGTGTTCATTGCAGTCCTCCTTTAAAATATAATAGTTACATTATTGATTATATATCTATATTGTTTTATTATCAATACTATTTTTATAATGTTTTTTTAGTTGTAGAATAATACTATGTCCTGTATTCATAATCGCGTGTGACTTTCTTATATTGATTAAAGACTGGGAATAATCGTGGTAGTTAATTCAATAATCACTTCAGACTTGTTTATAATCCCCGACACCGAAACTTTATTTAACGCTAATCTATTTTCATTGAAATAAACCTTCACCGCTTAAAATGCAACAGTTTTGGTTTACACTCTTATAGATAAAAGTTAAAATCATAACTGGAAAAGAAATCGATAAGGAAAACTCCGGAATTATGCACAACACCCATGTAACGGGTTTGGATATCCAGTGCATATTCCGGAGTTTTTCGTATTTCACAATATAAAAAACTTTAATCGGCTATTGTTCATGCCGCATTATCATTCTTAAGACTAAAAGCCAATTCAAGCTCAGGATGCGTTTCGCCATATATTCTTATATTCTCACATACTTCTTTTACCAGTTCATCCGAAATGTATCCAGCCCCTTTACTTTCGTTAATATAATCAGCTATATCTCTGACCGTTTCTTCTCCAAACACTCCCTTTTCCAAGGTCTTAATCCTGAAATTATTTGATGGGTGTGATTTAGTGCATTCATCATTGTCTGTAGCACGCATAACTTTATCATACTTGTATCTCATAATATCAGCTGCTTCCCTGCGGGTCTTTCCCATTATCTTATAGCACATCAGATCTGCAAAACACTCATCAATGTAGCTGACAAATCTAAGCTTTCTATTTGGAAAATGCATTCCGGTAAACATACAGAATATATGATGCGCGGTCTCATGTAAAAGAACATTTGACATAAGATCCTCTTTCATATCTTTAGGAACGTCTCCATCTGTATTCCATAATTCAAAATAAGCATATAGTATCTGTGTTGTTCCATTCGACATTGCAAGACCACTATATCTTTTTGCAGCAGCCTCTCTATTACAGTACTCACTGGCAAGTACTACTTCTCTTTCTTCATCATAAAATCCATTGTCAGGATATTTTGAGTTTACAAGAGCAATCATGTCTTTTATAAACTCGCGACTGATCTTGTCAGCCTCCTTATAGCTTATTCTTTGCTTCTTTTCCTTTTTGTAGTACTGCTTAATACAGCGCAGAGCTTTTATTCTTTTGCTAGTTACCTCAAGCCAGTCTAAAAAACGACGCTTAACGCGTTCGTTCTCCAAAGCTGAAGAATAGCAAGTACCAATCTTTAACTTGTTGGTCTCTATGCCAGCAAGTACTAATATTACTGCAATGAATGTAAATATTTTCAGAATGGATACTAAACTCTCAAACACCTTTTCAATATCTCCTCTCCTAGTGTATTTCATCCTACACTCTTTTTTCATTAAAACTTGTACTTAATTTATTCACTTCTCCAAGTTTACCACAGAAAAATGCCCCGGAACGAATGATAAGTTTCCGGGACATTTAAAAATTATTTCATCTGGCAAGAGATACCCTGTCTGCATAGTTCTCAAGTGCATCCGTTATCTTTTCAATGTCTACCTCGCCAAAAAACTCATATCCATCCGGTAGAACCAAAGCCTTGGTCTCCTGGACATTTTTACCCTTAGCTACATCATGATCAAATCTATCGCCCATAAGCTTTACCCTCTTTCAAACACTGACAACGCTTCAGTCACTTGAGCCAGAATTGCCTCCCATTGCCCAAAGCAAAATTACTACACCTATTGCCAAAACTGCTTTAAACATTTTTTCCTCCTTATGCCATTACCTGTGTGAATTTACCTTTTCTCTTGGGTGTTATTTTCCTCGGTCTTTCTTCTGCAGGAACTTCATCCTCTGCAGCTTCAGGAAGACCAGGCGCGTTATTATGTTCTGATTGCTCAGAAGCTTCTACCTCTGCAGCATCAGATGCTTCAGAAGACTCTGTAGCCATATCACCTTCAGACATTACTTTTACTGTCTGTGTATCTACAATATCCATCTCTCCCTCAGACTCATCAGCTACTGCCTGCGAAATGCTGGCACCCTCACTTTCCATATCCTCAGAGGCTTCCCTGTATTGTTTCCTCTGCTTGGCCTTTTCCTTTTCTGCATCTTCCATTCTTTTTCTCCAAAGAGGCTTGTGGCGTCCGGGAACCCTCTCATGCTCCTCACAACCCTCCATGTATGGATTGTACTTGCTAAGGTATTTATTCAGTTTTACCGGTTCAAATCCAAGGATTGTCACAATGAGCTTATTTGCATCAAGCTTCTGTGTGTCGTCTATCGTGACAAGGTCTGCTCCGATAAGACCCTCTGTGATAGTCTCAGAATTATGGGTATGGATCGTTTCACCCAATGTATCAGAATATCTCGCCGCTTTATTAAGTCTTGTCTGTGTTCCGCAAGCCACATTGAAGTATCTGCCGGTATCTTCATCTCCTGCCCTTAAAAGGATCTTTACTGTCATGGACCCGAGGATAGTATTGTATGCTTCTCCCGGATACATATCTTTTAACTGCCCAAGTGTCTGGAGTACGGTTGTAATTCCGACCTTTCTGGATCTGACAGTTGTGATCGTGCCATCGAAGTTATTGATAGCACCAGTTGCCTTGAACTCATCGAGTATATAGTTTACAAAGAGCTGGTCTTCTTTCTGTCTTGTGGTAAGTGAATCTGAATATTCACACTGCTTTATCAGCATCATATTAAAGAAAAGGTTTGCGATGACATTGTAGGTCTTGTTTGTATCAGGAATTACTACAAAGTACATGCACTTTCTTTTCATGGGAAGTATAAGGTCAATCTCATCATGACTCACGATCTGCTGCGCATAGAAATCCGTGAGGAATGACAGCTTTATTCCCATTCCGTTGAGTATCTGTCCCTGAACCTTGGGTTCACAATTAGCAAAGATGTTAAATGCCTGCCTTGCAGGATGAGTCTTTGGAAGGGCATTAAACATGGTCGCAAGTCCTGCCGGAGTATTCTGTGTACAGATGTTATACATCTCTGCCAGGGTATTACGTCCTGTAGCCTTTAATGTCTCACTTGTTGAAATATAAAGGAGAAGCGCCTTATAACCGTTCATCTCATTCTGTGCCCAGTAATCCATATGCCCGTCACCTGTGTTCTCAATGATACAGTTGGCAAGCATCTCCGCTACTGATGTGTCACCATTTTCCAGGTATTTAAGAAGATGGAAGGCGTCTGAATTCCTGAGCTCGTTAGATTTAAGATTAAGGACCTTTACGACATATCCTGCATCCCTGGCTTTCTGTGAAAGTCTCCTATACAGGTCCCCTTTTGAGTCAGTTATTATCGCTGATTCTCCTCTCCTTATGCACTGGAGGATGTCATTTTCAATAATGGCTGCTGACTTACCGGAACCGGGAGTACCAAAGATACATTTATTCCTGTTGATACCCACAAGGTCGTCTCTTAATGTATAGAGCCGTCCTTCATCATCCATTCCAAGAATGTCGCCCAAAAGATCATCTATATTCTTGGATCTGTTAAAGCACTGTTCTCTTTCCTTTTCAGTCTGCCAGTGTGCTGTTCCATGAAGTCCCTGTTTACTTACAAGAAAGTTCCCTTCACGGTCCACATAATAATCCTTCTTAGTCAGCTTATGGAACCTGTATCCTCCCATCAAAAAGAAGATGGTTACCATAAGTGCCAGGATCGTTCCCGGGGTACTTATCCAGGCAAAAAGGATATTTACCAGGTAAATCTTATCCTGTTTTCCAAAAAGCTTTGCCACCAGCTGGCAGAGCCATCCTGATACAAGTATTCCTCCAAGTGGTGAAAAGATGAGCATTGATCTATAGGTTCGCTTGTGCTCTTTGATGTCATAAAGGAAATCGGATATGCCCTGGGATATCTTTCCGCCTTCTTCATTATTGCCTCGTAGTCTGTCAAATATGCTCTCCATTATCCCGCCCTTCCTTTTATCTTTTTCAGGATGATGCAATTGAGATATTCGAGTGGATGCGTGAAGCGATATAGTTTTGAATCCATCCTTTCAAGATCCTTCTTAAATGCATCGTCCTGTTTCTGTTTGTTTCTCTGCCTTATCTGTTCATAGGATGCTCCCTTAAGAATATCCTTTGTGTTCCGTACCCCTTCACTTATCCCTGTTACCACAGCTTTGATCGTCGTATAGATAAGCGAAAGGATTGCCAGCAGTATAAAGAGTTTTATAAGCAGATCTGTTTCCATAAATTTTTCTCCTCCTACGGTCATGCATTTCATATCTGATTCGTGCAAATCTGATTCATGCATATTTGATTCGTGGTATCATCCGACATTCTGGTCTCTGTTTCTAATCTGATTCCATTCATCCATGAAGTCCTTAAATCCACCGGATAAGATATTTGCATGCTTTCCAATTGTGGAGATAACGAACTCTTTTTGGTAATCAAAGCAGATAACCTGAAACTTCTCTTTGGGAAGCTGGGTGAATTTTACCTTTCGGACAAACTGGATATACCGCGAGATATCCGGTACACAGAAAATGAACGTGTAGACATCCCCGTCGTAATAGTCACATACATAATCAAGCCTGCTTGTGTCCTTGTATGGTTCTTCCATGGCATATTCATATAGCCTTGCTTTCCAATCTGATTCGGACATAACCTTTATCATGTCTCTTCCGTTCTGGTCATACGGAAGAACATACAGGTTGTCATAGGTCATACACAGGCCGTCATATCTGTCCTTATACTTACGAGGTGGTGAGATCATCTTTCCAAATATATTCAGATCATAGGTAAAAAGTATTGCACTGTTTAAAAGGCAGCTGTCCTGGTTTATATAATTTGCAAGCATGTTCTGTATATAATGCTTTATCTTATATTCACCTTGAGTTGACCATGTCTGTATGTCTTTTCCAAAATGATATATGTTGTAATTCCCTCCAGCCGTTAGGAGTGTCCCGTTCATTCTTGACGCTATAGCAGTTCTTTCTCCGGCTATGGTCTCTACGTCATCCGTATAGCCAGAGTATTTTTTTATCTCCTTACTCTGATAGTAGACATTATCAGTAAGCATCTTGTTTCTTACGACATATTTCTTATCAGCAGGAAGGGTTGGTATCCCTGCGGCATACATGAGGATTACCGTTTCAGAACACCGTATTATTCTCCGTGCCCTTGACTGCAGCTGGTCTTTTGAATACTTTGCTTTCTTGATCTCTCTAATTCCATACTCTTCAAAAAAAGCTATGTGTTCTTCAGGAATATTTCCGTCAAAGTATTCCTCCAGATTTTCTTTGTAATTTGATAATGACAGTGATTCGAATATCTCAACGTTATTTGTTTTCTCAACAACCCCTTCTTTTTTCATCTTGCACATTGTGTTGGCAATAGATGACTGCGGTTCATTAAGGAGCTTGTATGACCTCGGGGTTATAACGCTGCTGACATGCATAAGGTTCACTATTTTATTCCTCATTGAACCTTCAATATATCTCGGTTTATTATTCATTTTTTGGCCGTCCCATTTACTTATTTGTCTACCCGGAAATGTATTGTCATACTGCAAGTTTAGAGTACCCATCTGATTCTGAGCAGGAACTCTTCAAAAATCAGAAAAACCTTAACCATGCGGTTTGTAGCTGTTCAAAGATGGTATTTTGCACCCCTATGATTTTGAATTGATAAATACCTTCTTTGGAGTGATAAAAATACCTTTTTTCAGCCATATAAATACCGTCTTTAAAGTTTGTAGTACTCTATTTTGGGAACCTCTGTGAGGGAACCTTCTACATAGGCAACCATAAAGGGAACGGTCAGATTCATCTCTGCAAGCATATCCATTACATCCTCATCATTAACAACGAATGTATAGAGCCTATGGCTTTTCTCTTCTTCCCCAGGCTTGCATCCGGTTGATGTATAGAAGGTGTCCTGTATAAGGGAAACCCTGGCAATGCTGTTTTTGTCTATAAACGTGACATATTCAATGGTCGTAGCACTATTGATAAAGCCTACCTCCACGCCATTATCGCAGGGACTTGCGCTCTTTATCTCGTCTGAACGAGCAATATTTTCCTTCTTTATCTTATCCAGCATTACCCACAGGCAGTACAAAGTCTCCGGAGTGTAATTTGGATTATTCTGAAGAACAACATAGTTATCATCAAGAAACTGGATCATTCTGGAATTGCACAAAAAAGCTATCATTGGCTTCGGATTAAACTTGGTTCCTTCAAACATCTTATTTATCTGGTCAATGGTGAGTGCTCCAAACTTCCCAAGCGTATTTACTATTATTCTGGTTTCTTCCTGCAGCTGCATAACGGTCTCCTTTTTATGTTAAAATGTGTGCTTTTTATAATAAAAAATTCGTCTTTATCGTAATGTGACTTTTCTTCTCTGCATGCCCTTACAACAAGGGCCTCATTTTATGGTAAAGAGCATGTTTTTTACCTTAAAATGCTCTTATCCCTTCTATTAAGCGGTATCATTTTTCACGTAAACCGCATTATTTTATTTATAAACGCATCTTTTTTATGGTAAAATCAGCCAGTCTTTTCAGAGAATTTCTTTCTGAGGTTCACATCGGTGGTGTAAGTCTTTAATTCTTCTTCTGAAGATATAAGGTCGATGAGTATCTTATCCTTATCTGACATGAGAAGCGCTCTTCCGTGTGATGGGAATTTCTTGAAATTTGCCCTGTCATTTGCATTAATGTCAACAACCCTTGCAACGTTATTGATCTCCATATCCTCAATCCTTAAGAAGAACTTGATCTTGGAAGCGGCAAGTATCGATTCCCCAAGGCCGTCATTGCTCCTCAGGAAATCTCCGATGTCCTGCGTAGCCAGTACAGTACATGAACCGTAACCACGGATGATCTTTACCATTTCCTTGACCTGTTTTGCACAGTCCTCGTTCTGCATCATGAGCCAGACCTCATCCATGAATATCGCATCCTTATGTTTAAGGCTCTGCTTTGCAAGGTCATAGCAGCAGTCAAAGGCGATGTACATCATTGCCGGCAGATAGTCCTCGCTTATCGATGTCTTATCTACATCAAATACCAGGTACTGTTTTGTAAGGTCTACATTTGTGGGACCATTAAAGTTACTGAACATTCCGCCATACATATACGGACTTAGGGCATCCCGCACCCTTGAAAGGACAGGGTCCTCTTTTAAGGCATCATTAAGATCCTGAAGGATCGGCATCGGCTTTAGCTTTCTCTGAGCCTTGTTCAGCCATATCGAATCGTTATTTGATGTGATTCCATAATTGGCATAGAGCTTTGTGCAAAGGACATTGAATCTGTTCTTCTCAGAAGTGGACAGCTTGTCATCCTGCATGTTCAGCTGAAGGAAAGCACAAAGGGATGCGATCTTCCTGGCAAGGAGTGGTGCATCCATTCCGTCTGCAGAATCCGCATCTTCAAGAAGGTCTCCGCTTACTGTTACCTGTGGTCGTATCTCCATGATATTCACACAGGTCTTTCCCCCGGGAATGAACTTGATATACTCACCGCCCATCTTTTCACATGCGTTGTAATACTCATGCGCCTTGAGCGGTAGGATAAACATGGTCCTTACTCCCATCATCCTCATGCGGCTTGCGAGCATCATTTCAAGAAATGATTTACCGGAACCAGGAGTTCCCATGATGACTATGTTTCCGTTTGAATATAACTGGGTGTTGAAGTTATTGAATGATACAAGAGAGCTTCCAAGGACATTCCTTCCAACAACATAGCCTTCATTGTCAAAGAGCGACATGGATGTAAACGGATATAACTGCGCCATGTTGCGGGTAAGCATGTTATGAGAAAACTTCCTGAAGTATGATTTTGTAACATACATATCAGGTGCGACATTCTTCAGCCATTCGTGCGCAGAAAGGAAAGAAGTCGAAGTATATACAGAAAATCCCTCAAGATGCTTCTGTATGGAATTCTTAAGTTCCCTCATAAGAGCATATGTTTCTGCTCTTACTGTAATGATGATCTCGCAGCTGAACAGGTCTTCATCAAATTTGTTCATGCAGCTTTTGATATACTCTGCATTCTGGATCTCTTTAGAAAGTGCCTCCGCCTTATCATAATTAGTCCTATGGGCGTTGAATGATGAGTATTTGTACTTTCTCATCTGCTTAAGACCGGCCTCAACCGTCCCCCTGTTAAGCCGCTTTGAAATAATGTCTATATCAATTCCATAATCAACAGGGATATTATCAAGCCAGCCTGTCTGCGCTTGCGGCGGAAATGCATTATCCCTTATGACAAGCCATGTATGATACATACCGTCCATAAGAAGCCAGTCTTTTACCGGTCTGCTCGACAAACCTCTTGGGGCAATATAGTCTGCCTCTCTTGGTAAGCCTATTGGATTATTTGTCTTATTAAAATCCATCTGGATCCGGTTAATCCTGTCCTGAAGACATTCATCCTTACAGGACAGAGGATTATAAAACTTATACAAGACCTCACATGCATGATAGTTTTCGTTCTTCGGGGTAATGACAAGATTTCCGCAGCTTGTCATTTTTGAGCGCAGGTCATACTCTATACTCTTCAAGCTCCTGTATATTTCACCAAAATCACGGCTTATCCTGCCGTTTTCTCCCTCATACTGATAAATGATGTAGAACCTCTTATCCACTGTATTGGCATTCTGAAGCGCTGTTATATGAGCTATGTAATGTTCCGCCATTATCTTTAGCTGAGCATTGTTCTCTTTTTTGTAATTCTCACGGATAGTCCGGATTATCACATTTGTATCCGCTTTTTCTGTTCTCATCTTGATATGGAGATTGGCAGGGCATGTCCTAAAGAGCTGCAGGAAAGCATCTGTGATCTTATTCTTTTCTGATGCATCCTTCTGATAATAGTTCAGGGGCATCACTTCGAGTATCTTCACATAGCTTCCATCACCGCAGCATATGATTCCGTTTCTTATCTCTTTCACATTGACAAGCCCCTGTGAATCAAAGCTCAATTTATCAGTCCTGTTAGATGCTGCAGCATCTCCCCTCTGGGGAATAAACTGCCTGATATCTGCTGTTCTATATGGAAATGACAATATGGCATTTTTTTCAGAAGACTCACGCTCTTCTTTCCTTAAATTCGGTGTACTTTGCCTTGATGAAATCTGCGACTTTGTCCGCGGCAGAATCCCCGTTACCAATTCCATTAATGGATTGCGCCACTCTTCCTGATTTGTATCGTTCTTCATTATCTGGTCTCCTTAAGTGATATTCTCCCTTGTTTGCTTTTGCCTGCCTGAAATTCATTACTGCCTCAAAGACACTCTGGTCCTTAATGCCGATCAGATTTAAGAGCAACATAGGACAACACAGACATACCAGGAAAATAAGCTTTACCCTGAAGACAAACGGGATATGTACTACGATAAAACCTACAATTACTGCGCATATGAGTCCTTCTATCCAGTTTCGTGGCCTGAATCCAAATATACGCTTGGATTCAAGCACATTATCGGGAATGTCATACTCATACAGTCTTTCTTCATTCAATGCTTCATCCCTCCTTTAATATATTTATACATATATTATATCTATTTGTATACTATCATCAAAAATGGTATTTTTTCAAGAGATTTGCACTAAAAAAGCCCCTACTGGATTATGCTTCATCCAGTAAGGGCTACTGTTTAATCTGTGTCTATGGCTATTGCATCCGGTGCTGTGTTATCATCTTCTTCCTGTTCAAGTGATGGATCATATTCTATCCAGAAATCTCTGTCCTTTCCTTTTTTCTTTAATGCATCAAGGGAATAATCTCCAAGAAGTGACTTTATCCCGAATGCCCTATAATTCTTATCATATTCGATATAGATTATCATGTCAGGGTACTTATCTACCGTTGCTTCAAATGTGATAAGGGAGGTGTATTCATCTCCTTTAAAGGAGCCTTCCGTGATAGTAACTTCATACATTTCACTTAGATTCCCAGTACAAAGGTTGAAGTAAGTATGCAGATAATATGGTAGTTCATTACATATCTTAAAATCATCGTAATGGGTAAATATTTCCTCATAATTGTTTATAAAGACATGATAAAGTGGAGGCTCTTCATCCACCTCATAGTGGTCAGAGCCTTCGGGCTCAGATTCTGCATCTCTTGCAAGTTCTTCTTCTGTAAAATTCCTTTTATCCGGAAACATGAGTGTTTCTTCGGTCTTTTCTTCCTCAGGAGCTGCCTCTTCATCATACTGTTCTATTGTATCCTCAGAAGCTTTTACTTTTTCATTGTTACGAATGATAAGAATGGTCACGGCAATTGCAAAAAAAGCGAGCAGAAGCCCCCCAAATATGAACTTTGTTCTTTTTTTCATAAACTCTCCTAATTCTGCGTTACACGTCTGTAATACAGATCATTTACATGTGCCCAGTCATTGTAAGATATGTGCCAATTGGCCTTTTTACCGGGATCGTAAACATATAATCCGGTCATGTCATAACCCATTCCTACAAGGAAATGTCCATTTTTCGTTCCGTGAAGTACTCTTCCATCCTCACCTGATGTCCAGAATCCTCTGATATGCAGTATAACAGGCCTGTCAGCCTCTATTTCACTAATGACTCCTTCAATTACACTTGAAGCTATATTTCCACTGGAGCTTAGTCCGAACTCAGCGAGTGCATCTCCTGTACGAAGGCTTCCTTCAGAATTTACATGCTTACTTACTTCTGTGATCGGAATATGATATCTTTTGTAGTACATCGCTATCATTGCCACAGAACAGTCAAGGCATCCAGAAAACGCCACAGTCTCATTGGACTCACCTCTTTTAATGGTGTCATAATCAGCCTGATTTATGTATTCATACATATCAAGGATCTTCCCTCCTTCAGGAATTTCAAAACCTCCAGGTGGTGGTGTTTCTCCAGGGGCTTCCTCCCATTCTATTTCATCAAACTTATCGTTGTATGTGATCTCTATATAGTACCAGGGGCTTCTGCCTTTACCCTGCCATCCCTTTTCCTTAAGCCATTCATTGTCTCTGACATCCTGCCATACAGGACTGCGATTGTTTCTAGGCTTGTTGTAAGAAGGGCCAAGCGGGTCATTTCCATCAGATACTACATAGCCGTCTATCGAATAATTAACCTTATCATCACGCTGATATATCCTAGTCACACGTTCAATATATTCAAGCATATACAGGTTCTGGTGCAGGTAAAAATTCACATGCTTCTGATTGGATGCTGCTACGGGGTCTGTGGTATTGAACGCCATAGCAAAGAGCTCTCTAAGTCCCATTGGCTTAACTGTTACCTTGACATAGTATTCTTCCCAGTAGCATGTAGCGCCATCCCATGTGATGGAATCAGGGGCTCCTTTACACTCTTCCGGCGAATCATACTCATATGGTTCTGCAACAACAGTTTCTATGTAAGTCGTATCATCAGCATCCGTATTTGGATCATTTTCCACCACGACTACTTTCTCTCCCCTGTAGACAGGAACCCATTTAAGTCCAAGCTCATACATGTACTTATAGCATTCCTCTTTTTGGAGATATTCCATAAAGTCACTGTAGTTTACATCTCCCCAGTCAAATCCATAATGTGCTCCATTTGCTACAGTATCCGTCATGCTGAATACTGCAAATATTTCTGCAAAGTTCACATCATCATATCTGGGGTTCCATGTTTCATAGGTATGTCCATAAAACTCTGTGTTCGGAATCAGTACATCACCAATAAGGGGTGTATGGGATTTTGAACTTAAATCATATGGCCATCTGTTCTGATAAAACGAATCCAGTGATCTGTCACTATCGTAGGGATGAATGCCTATACTTCCTGTATGCTTTTCAAGCTGCTTAACAACATTCCAGCAATGCTTTCTTATCGCATTTGAAAAGGTCTTACGGAGTCCTTCCTTTGTGCCATCTCCGTATTTTTCATCACCTTCACCTTTTCCAAACGTATACTGCCAGATGGCATTTTTGAGTGGAAGCTTATTGTTAAACTCCATAAGCACAGTACCATCCTTATACCGTTCACCTGCCGGAGCCATGTTCTTCCCTTCAACGACTGTGTTCTGAAACTCTGTTTCCTGTCCGACCGATACTGTTGAAGCAACTCCTTTTGAAATAAGCGTCCCACATATCGTCGTAAATCCTATTAACAAGATCACAATCACCAGGAATACTGCATTGATTTTCGTTCCATCTGGATCATCCTCATCCAGTGAAATATCGGTTTCTTTCTTTACTGCAGAAGCCAGTGCTATAGCAGCACCAATTATTGCTCCAACGACAATGCCAGCAGGACCACCGGCAGAACCTGCAGCTGCACCTTCAGCAACTGCCCCGCCTGCAGCAACTCCTCCTGCGGCTGCACCACCTGTTGCAGCTCCGCCCGCTGCAGCACTACCTGTTCCGGCTGCAACTGCATTTACCCCGGCTGCACCTGCAGCTCCTGCCGCACTGGCTGTACCAGCTGTCTGCGCAGCTGCCTGGGCTGCAGATTTAGCACCCTGTTCAGCTATATGCTTAGCTATCCTGTTTCCAACCTCATCCTCAATCTTGTCCTTTATCTTATTATCAAGAGGCCTGGCAACGGTTTTAATGTCTTCTTTGGCGTCTTTAGCATCGTTTTCCATATTCTCACGAATACTAAAATCATCTGTCATTATCTTCCACCTTTCCTGCCATTATTTCTTCTGCCTACCTTAGGTTTGGATTTATTTCCATTATTGAAAGTTCTATCTCTGGCTTCATCATTTTGCTGCTGTTCTTCCCCAAATACTGGGTTGTAGGTTCTGTTACTTCCATAATTTTTCTTAGTGGAATCATAGGATTTTCCAAAATTCACATCATATGCGACTCTGTTACCTGAATAATTCTCAGAAACAAACATAGCGCTTCTTGGATCGTCGTTCCTGCTGGATTCTGCATATATTCCCTTATCTGTTGCTGTAATGATTGTCTGTATCTCTCCCTTTGTTGCGGTTGCCTGATATACTCCAGGTTTTCCTTCAATCTCCTCAAAGGCTGAAACAGAATCAAAAGCTCCGTATTTTTCCCTATTACTCAAGATTTCATCTCTGATGCTGTTTCCATATGTGTCATCTTTCGAGCTGTATGCGCTTACATTATTTCCATTTGCATCGCTTATATGAGCGTCATATGTTCCATCACTGTTTCCATCAAATCTGACATGGTAATTACTGCTGCTTCCGTCATCCCCTGTAACCGGAACTGTATAGTCACTGGGGATAAATGCATCGGCTGTTCCTCCACCGGTTATGCTGCTTACCGCTTTCTGGGCTTCTTCTGACATTAAAGCTTCATCATAGGCTATTCCCTGTGGCACATCAAAACTGGTACTTTCCCCTGTGTCTGAATTTGTAAGAGTCGCAGTTGAAGAACCATCAGCGTTATCACTAAATGCTACAGATACCGTGGATGCTGCATATCCGCTATCAGCTGTGGCAAATGCTCCATATTCGGAAGGTGTAAATTCTGTCACTATGTCACTATTAGTTACATTTCCAATAGCTGCTCTTGCTTCATTCGATGACAGGGCGTCTTCATAAGTTGTTCCAACAGATACATCAAAACTTGCTGATTCACCGGTTGAATTATTTGTGATCGTTCCGGTTCCTGAACCATCATCATTTGCTTCAAATGTTGCTGAAAGTGTCGCCCCGGATGGATTCTCATCTAATGAAATAGCGCTGTACTCACTTGGCGTAAAATCAGAAACCTCTGCTCCACCGCTTATACTGCTGATTGCATTCTGGGCTTCCCCTGATGCAAATGCTTCGTCCAGTGTTGCCCCTTCATGTACATTAAATGCCGCTGATTCACCCGTATCCATATTAGTCACTATTCCTGTCGCAGAGCCATCATCATTGCTCTCAAATCTTGCAGAAAGTGAAGATACAGAACCATCTTCGCCAACTGCCTCTGCGCTAAATCCAGTTGGCGTAAACTCGGTAATATTTCCACCCGTTCCAACACTGCTAAGTGCATTCTGTCCTTCTTCTGAAGTAAGGGCATCATCAAAAGTAGCACCTTCAGGAACAGTAAAGCTTGCACTTCGTCCATTTTCTCCTGTTATAGTAGCCGTGCTGGAACCGTCGCCATTAGATTCAACGGTTGCAGTAAGTGACTGCGCTGAATCTGAGTCATAAGCAGTAGCACTATAGGATGTCGGTTCAAAGGAAGATACTTCACCACCACCGCTCACACTGCTTGCTGCATGCTTTGCATCCTCTGAAGATAATGCATCTGAGTATGACGTTCCCTCCGGAACATTAAAAGAAGAACTTTCTCCGGTCGCGCTATTAGTGATTGTTGCTGTGGAAGATCCGTCAGCATTAGTTGAAAACGTAGCAGCCAGATATACATCTTCTCCATTACTGTTCCTGGCAGTTGCTGTATATCCTGTTGCTTTCATGTCTCCAACATCTGCTACCCCGGGCTGGCTTAGTATTTCTTCCTTGGCCTCTGCCTGCCTTAATCCATCACCACTTACGGAGTTTAGATCAGCAGCGGCTGTAAACTCTCCTCCTGCTATTGTGCCTACCTGCTTTCCGTTATCGTAAACATTAAAAGCATCCTGTCCGTTACTGTCCCTTCCATCCTTCTCAAGATATGCATTGTCGCCAAGACCAAGGCCGTTCTCCTGTGCTCTGCCAAGTGCATCAGCAGTACTCTGACCGGCAACATCAGCGGCATCGGATACGTTGCAGGTTTCACCATTCTTAAGTGTATTATCACAGTGAAGTCCCATTGCCATGCTTTCATCACCGATCATCTGACTTGAATCGAATGCCCTCGCATCACTGATGATTCCGTTTACATCATGTGTTTTGGGTTTTCCATTCTTATCAAGTACAGGCATTCCATTACTGTCGAGCTGAGCTTTTTCTCCACTGATCCTGATTCCGGTATGCTGTTTGCCATCAGTTCCTCTGAACTGGCATACGGAAGCGTCATTAACTTTGATTCCATTCTGGGCAGCCATATACTTGGCTCCGGCAAGTATACTGTTATCAGAAAGGCCATTAAGTGCATTCATGGCATCCCTGTTTCCAGGATTCTTTGCTGCAAAGTTCATTATCTGTGCAGCATCCTTGGGTGTTACAAGATCATCAGAAAGCTTCCTGCCCTTTGCACCATTCATTGCTGCCATCTGCATGATTCCACCCTGGCCTGGATTAAGTGCATCAAACGGACCAGCTGCCATCTTGGTTCCAAGTCTGAATATGTCAGGATTATTTGATGCAAGACCTCTCGCCTGAAGAAGACTTCCACCGGCTTTTCTCGCATCATTAGCCAGTCTCATTGCATTGGCTATATTCCGTCCTGCACCTCCTATGGCATTTCCTATCCTGGATCCGCCCGTAGCTACGCCAAGTCCCATGCTTCTTAGCATCCCGTCAAATTTGAGTCCGAAAGCAAGCAGCTCAAGAACAAATATGTACTGGATGAATGTAAACTTATTTCCTCCAAGTACCGCAAAGAAACATCCCTTGAACCAGACCATGTTAAAGATCATTACCAAAAAGCTGCAAAACATTGTTCTTAAATAGGATTTAAATATTGATGAGGTATTATTTGATACTATTGTTCCTCCAAAAGCGGCAAACAACAGCAAAAGCACTATCGTAACGATGTATCTTGAAACCATCTCGCAGTATAGTTTCAAGAACCCTTTGATAAGTTTCCAGATAAGGATGAGCTGAATGATAAGGACTATTAACCCTACTCCCGGGAAAACAAAGTCTAATACTACTTCTTTGCCGAATATTTCCAATTTATCGTCAGCTGTTTTTGCAACTATATTCAGAAACCCTTCCTCTTTCATCATGCTTTTAGATAACGAATAGGTCATGGATGAGAAAACATCATCTATTATTTTTATTATGGTTTCATATATCGGCTTATGCTGGTAACAGATAGCTATCGCAATGCAGTATCTTGCGAAAAGGCTGATAGGAGTGTCTCTGGAATCTGTTATTTTTCCACTTAGAAAATAGATGCAGATGCCAAAACCAAAAATAAGTGTCGCCAGGAACATTCCGGTGAATATGGAAAATCTGTCGATAAAATCTGCAAGTGAGACACTGGCAAAATTTGTATTGTCAGTAAAGGTTTTGAGCTGGGGCCCAAGCGGTTTTAAGATAACATTGAAGAACCAGTCGATCAGTGCCCCTATTGCCTCTCCAAGTGACTGATTTATCGATGTAAATATCTCATCAGTTATGTTGTCTGTAATCTCACCTGCGATCCAGGTGAAGAACCCGCAATTAACCCTATACGATAAGAGCGCCAAAAAAAGCCATGTCAAAAGAATTCCATAGAAGATCTTCTTACTTCTCGGGATTGAATACAGATATTGCTCAATCATGTTCTACACTCCTTTATGAAAATTTATAATATCATTCAAAATATATTTATTATTATATTATATGCAAAATTATATTGTATTGACAAGAAAAAACTCCCACATATCACATATACGGGAGTTTTTCATACCATTCCATTTTGTTCTCTGTTAAGATTTTTTTGCACTGAACAAGTTTTTGATTGTCTGAACAACATCAGCATTTGCAGTGTCACAGAGACAAATAAGTACAAACGCAAGGCAGCATCCGATAAGGATACGCTTTTCTGCATCAAATGTCTTCTGATCCCTGGTGAAGAACATTGCCACTGCGCAGATAACGATTGCAAGCGGGAATAACTTTTCAGCAAGTTCCATCAGCCTTCCTCTGAGATTGTCTGTTACAACCCCTGCCTTGTCAAACGCATCTGTTGAGTAAACAAGGTAGCTTGCCCTTGCCACTGCGATCGCCCCAAAAGCTGATGCCTTCATTGCTGCACTCTTTACAGCTTCATTCATTCTTGAAGTCATGTACAACTCCTCCTTTTTATGTTTTTTGTTTTTGCAGCATATAAAAAGGGCGGTATTTTGCAAAAAAACAAAATACTCGCCCTAATTAACAATCACTACTAAATATAACAATAATAATATAATACCAAAAAATATATTTGTAAACAGTATATTGAATCTTTTGCCTCAGCACACTCCAAATGCTTTCAGTGCATCCTTCATATCTCCAAGGTCTTCTGCTTTGAAAGGTTCTTCATCTTCCTCATCTTGTGGCTCTTCTTCTGCCCTTAAGAGCTGTGGCATAGATGTTATTTTGTCCATCGCCTGGTACGGAACCTGCTGCATCATTACAGGCTGCATCATCATTCCCATCTGGGGTAACGGAGCTGTAATACCGCCTTTAACCTGCTCTTCAAGCAGTCCTATGATCTTTTTGAATCCTTTATCATCAATACATTCCACATTGATTCCGATTTTCTGGACATAGTCATGAACTAAAAGCCCCAAGAACTTTGCCTGCTTATGTCCGCATAGTTCAAGCACTTTATAGCACTCGTTCTGATACGGATCGCTTTCATTCAGATAAATTGTTTTCTGCTTGTAATCTTTTGCAGTCTTATATTTCTTTTTCTTCTCAAAAGGCATAGCATGTTCCTTTCTTATGCTCCAAGGCAAAGAGCATAGGCCTTGGCATTGGCATTCACATCTTCTAGTATCTCAGGGTTCTTAAGCATGTTACTGTTCTCTATCTGTTCTCTCAGAAGGAGTCCTCCACCGCCATAAAATACAACAGGATAGAGAGAAAGCTTTGCACCCTGTTGGATGCATCCATTTATTATCTCCTCAAAATGGGCATCTGCACCCTTTTTGATCAGAGAAATAAATTCATCCGGCAGGCTTGTTTCTTCATCCAGAAGCACATCTTCGACAAGGTTTTCATCAAGGATTTCTCCGAACTGCCTCTGAACCTCTGCACTGATTTTCCTGTACATCACCCTTGTTCCAAGTGGCAATGATACACAGTTGTTTACATCAGGCTGTCCGTTTACTACAGGAACAACGTCTGTCGTTCCCCCTCCGATCCCAACAATGTAATATCTTTTCTTCTTAGAGGTCATGCAGTGCTGGTTCTTGTACACAGCCACAAAATCCTGCGGGAACAGTCTAATGGTCTCAACCTCAAATCTGAATGAATAGTTCTTGTATCTGAATTCATTTACACCCGCGAACTTCTCTTTGTAATAATTCAAGGTCTTTGCAGCATAGGCATTAAAATGTCCTGGCGGAAGTCCGACTCCTAGCCTTATGTGGTCATACTTATCAAGCTCCTGCTGGATATCTCCTTTCCCGACATTTTCTTTTGCTATAAAAAGAAGCTCTTCTGCAATTCCAAGAATCGTAAGGATAAGGCACTGGTCATTCTCGGTCTTATCTGCCACATATGGCTTTCTCTCTGATATCTCCGGAACGAAGTATTTGCCATTGAATTCCAGTATTCTTGTTGCGATTTCAGGTTTGCTTGCGTATTCCCTATAGCCGCTAGGGATTGATGTGTGTGATGTCTTGGTGTCGTAATTGCCTACGTCCACCCCAATGTTGATAGATTTCATTACATCGTTTCTCCTTTCATGTTGATATAATATAACATAGCATATATATATTTATATATCAATGCTTTTATAATAAAATATTCCTTTTTCACTTAAACCACCTTGTTTTAGCATGATAGAGCCTTTTTTTAAGACTAAAGGTCCACCGTGAACCTCATTTTACTTGGGCCATTTTCCAATAAAAAATGCCAATTAAACATGAAACAGCCTTTTTTCACATAAAAAAAGAAGGAGCATCAACTCCTTCCTTCTATATCTCTATATTCTTTAGTTGTCTAATAACTGTTTTTCCAGATCCTCATAGTTATATGAGTTCTGAGTAAAACTGTTAAATTTGTTTCTCTTTACCTGCTCAGACTGATCTTGAAGACCTATCATCTTACACAGGTATTTCAAAGGCTCTTCTACCGGTTCATGGGTCATGTCATCAAGACGTTTTCTGAATGCGACAATAATCTGCATCATGTCCTTTGCATCCTTACCACATCTCTTAGCCTGGTCACAAACACTGACTATCTGTTCATCTGTAAACTGGATGTCCGATGACTCAAGAAAGATCTTCACCTTTGAAAACAGTGGATCATCTGTCTTATCTTCCAGTTTCTTTACTTCGCCCGCTGATGAACCGATGGACTGCTTATTCTTGATAACAAACTGATATCCGACTGTTACACCGTGATTTTTACGCTCTGTATAGTCAAAAGTGAAATCGCATTCCTGAATAGCATTTATGCTCTGCTTTGCAGGCTCCAATGCCCTTCTCTTGATGTCATTTGTCTGATATGACTTCGGTATTGAAAACTGGTATTTGAAATCATCTATTGAGATAGTAAATACTCCTTCAGGTGCTCCCGGATATTCCCTGAATCTCTTCTTTGATTCAAGGAACCAGTATAAAGCGATCGTATATTTACCCTGTAGCTGTGTAGTAACCTCCAGCTTTCCATAAGCACCATGTACTATTCCGGAACAAAGAGCGAGATCCTTGAAAAAATCCGTAGGAACAAATTCAATATACGCTACATCCGTCCCCTTGCTCTTGGCTCCGTGGTAATGAAGTACATCAAACCACGGGACAGTTACTTCATCATCTCCATCAAACTCAAATTCCAAGTGCCTTTTCTTTAACTTTTCCGTACCCTTTTTGAAAATCTTGTAAATATAACTATTGTCGCTGTATTTTACAAATCTCTGGAAAGAAGCAGGTTCAAGCCTGTAAGAATTATTCTCAGGAAATGTTGATATCATTCCAAGAATGGAATCAAATACGATATTCTCCTCCGTGGAAAATTCCATCTTGCAGTGCATAAGAAGTACATCTGTCCTGTAAGCAATGCCGGCTCCTCCTTTTTTTAGAGGATTCTTATTATCCTGCAGTGCAAGGAGCTTGATCAGCGTATCATGCGCATTATCTTTGAATGTTTCTACAAAACTCGAAACAGAAATGGCTTCTTTTATATATTCTTTTAATCGTTCTTCATCCTCTGATACGACAGAAAGACCGTTTGCATCGACAATTTCAGGCTTTAATTCATCCTGATCAATGATCCCACCCTCTGTGGTAAGTGTCGTCTGATGCTCGATCTGTCCCAGAGAATCTATAAGAGGCCGATTTTTGTTTTTCATGGCCATTGTATTCCCCCAACTAATTCCGACAAGAAAAACATATGTCTTTTCTTAATACTATCTGACCGGCATGTGTTTGTCAATAAAAGGCAATTGGAACATTTGTCGGTTTTACTACTGATTCCGACAAAGAGCGCGCTTGTCTGTTTTAGCCCCTAAGCCGCATTATTACTGACTTTTCTATTGGATTATTTGTCGGATAACATCACGTTAACATTCTTCCAGAAGCTAAAATCTGAATGTCTTTTCCATTGGAAAATCTGTCGTTTAACGCCAAAAAACGACATTTTATTTATTTGTCGTACAGATTGGATTTTTTGTCGTTTCTATTTCATCTTCTGATGCTCACATTATACAAAAATGTAGAAAACATCTGCCTTTATAATGAAATACTTCTCTTTTTATTCCAGTCTGAATCCCCAAATAGGTGATTGGATAATTTGTCGTTTTTCGGAAGATATTCTTTATTGGAAAATACGTCGGTTTAATAATAAACGACAAAACATCATAGGAAAATCTGTCGGATTGATAGTAAAAAGCTTGATTTTATAGGAAAATCTGTCGGATTTATAATAAAATACCATTCTTTTATAGGAATTTCTGTCGGAAACCGACATTTAAATCATTTGTCGGAACAGATTGAAAACATACTACTCACACATTTAAAGCATGTAATCTCTTAAAATACCAGCTTTTTATTGTAATATGGACTTATTTTATAGGAAAAAGTGTCGGAAACCGACATTAGGAAGATTTGTCTTTTTTACATTGGATAATCTGTCGTAGTCATAGGATGATTTGTCCGTCTTACTAGGATTATCTGTCGCGGTATTTTGGATAATCTGTCGCTTATTATTGGATTATCTGTCGTGACAGAAGTCTCAGAAACCGCACTATTACTGGGATTATCATTTATCCTTATACTATCTATACTATTTTCTTTACTTTTATTTCTACCTTAGACAGATTAATAAAAATAAAGGAGCCTTTTATGACTCCTTTATAACCCATTTCATAGATTATTTTCAAGATCTTTGATGATCTGTCGTAATTCAGACAGTTTTTCTTTAATTGCTTTTTTGTCTGCATTACTT
Organism: Butyrivibrio sp. AC2005; assembly: GCF_000424145.1. GTDB lineage: Bacteria > Bacillota > Clostridia > Lachnospirales > Lachnospiraceae > Butyrivibrio. Next base: position 95,696 of record NZ_AUJI01000018.1, on the reverse strand, counting down.
TTTGCCATGTTTTTATAACTTTCAATCATGATTCTGGCCTGATCAAAGCCTCCAAGATTTATCGATACATACTCTTCTTCATTTGCTACAAGGTCATCAAAGCTTATTGTCTGACCGTCTTCAATACTATCTTCTCTGACTATAAGGGATGAAAGATCCTCGACTTCATACGATGTATCCTCAGAAGGCTCATTCATGGGAAAATCATTGTTTTTATTTTGAATTTCCTTCTTCTGAGCATTTTCTTTAGTCTTAACCATGGTGTTTATTATCTGCTCTACCCTTGTTCTTGAGAAAAGGATCTCGTCCTTATCGACTTCTTCCTCGCTTATATTTTTTTCGTCAGCTTCCAGTCGGATAAGCTTGTTTAAAAGTTCCTTCTGTTCACTTTTGGTAAGACTTGCTGCCTTACTAAGCGATGAATAGGGGAAATTTGGCTTCTTGCAGTATTCCTGTAACTCTGGAATAAGCTTCAGGATTACAGAATACCTAATTACATTGGTCGGAGTAATGCCAAAATACTCTGCAGTAGCAAATTTCTTATTGCCTTTGAAATTTGGATCTCTGTCGAGAATGCCTTTGTAGAACTCTATGGCTCTTGCCATATCAAGCGGTGCAAGCTTTCTGTTTGCTATATTACTGCTAAGGAGTATAAGATCCCTCTGGGTTTCTGATTCTATACCGGATAAGACATCTGCTGGAATTGTCTTTGAGTTTAAAAGCTTCATGGCCTCATAGCGTCTGTGGCCTGAAAGAATTTCGTATCTTCCATCATCCTTTTGATAAACGAGAATCGCGGAAGTAAATCCTTCTTCTTCGATGCGCTTTGCCAGGCTCTCTATTTCATCCATGTTGAAAATGCTTGTATTTTCAGGATTGTAATCTATTTTATCCATACGAATATCGGTGGATTTTCTCTTTATTTCTGGCATATATTTGCTATGCTCCTTTCAAAGCTCAGTATGCATGATAAGCAGTAATCATTTTACTCAAATTCTTTTTCAAATGCTCTTGCTGCATCGAGATATTTCTTGTTTTCTTCAATATCCTTTTCGATAAGGTGTCTTATGTAGGTTGCAAGACCCACGCTTTTTTTGCCGGTCTGCTTTTCATGCCTGCGGCAGAGATATACAAGATCTTCTCTTACACCATCACCAATATTAACTGATATAAAATCACGCTCCATCGGATTTTCACTTGGTTTACGGCCGCGTCTGCTGGTCTGAGGAGGAATATTTTCTTTTTCAGGGACTTCAACTATTACAGGTACCTCCTCTTTAGGTGCTTCTACGATTTTTGCCTCAACAGGTGCTGTTTCTACAACTGTTTCTTTTACCTTTTCTTCTGCAACAGTTTCCTTTACCTTTTTATCTTCAACAGGCTTTTCTGCTTTTACAGTCTTCTTGTTCTGTCCTTTGATATTCAGTTTATCTAATCCTGCAAACATATCATTCATCGCTGATCACCTCCAATAATTCTTTAGCAAATGCCAAATAGTCTTTGGTTCCGTTGTTATTTGCACCGTATTTGAAGATTGAACCCTGTGCATTTAGTATTCTTTCTTCGGATTTGTCTTTAGGGGTGTCAATATTCTTAAAACCATGTACGCTCGGGATTGCGGCAGTATCTCGTATTATTGTATTGAACTTATGGATAATTGTTTCATCGAGATTTTTAAACTGCTCATATGTTTTTCTGTGCGGAGCTTTTTTCTTGTCGTACTTTGTAAGAAGAAGGCCATAGATTTCAAGGTTTGGATTAAGCTCTTCTCTGTCCTCGATAATATTTCCTATAAGTGATACCAGTCCATCAATTGCGAACTGCTCAGGCTCCATGGGAATTACTACTCCGTCTACAGCAGCAAGTACGTTATCCATCATTATTCCGGCTGTCGGGCCAGAATCAATGATTATTACTTCATAGTCGTCTTCTATTTCTGCTATTGCATTTTTGAGCTTGTTTTCACCATTTTTACCAACTACAAGGTCAGCTGAAGCTTTTTTGAAATCATTATTGGATGGAACAAGATCTCCCATTGCATTACCAGTTATAACAACATCTTTTAAAGGCACTTTCTTGATTATGCTGTCATAGATTGTTTTTTCAGGTGTTCCAACGTTAAAAACACTTGTTGTGTTTGCCTGAGGATCAAAGTCGATTATAAGTGTCTTATATCCAATCTGTGTGAATGCATCAGTCAAACAGATTGCAGTTGTTGTTTTCCCGACGCCACCTTTTTGATTAACTATTCCGATTTTTAAGGCCATTTTATTTCCTCCTGATGTGGGATAAATGTAAATATGTAAATATGTGTGACATAAATACATATTTACATTTTTGAATTCATATTTAATGTGTTAATGTCACTGATAATAAATGTAAATAAAAATTATATGAAAACATATTTATATAAAAACAATCACACACAAATACATAATAACATAAAAAAATGAAATAATAAATACATAAAAAAATGAATACAAAGTTACATATAAACATAAAATAATAAAAATATGAATACATAATTAAATAAAAACTATAATACACAAAAACATGAATGAATAAAAACATAGTAACATAATAACATAATATATAAAATACATAAATACATAATACAATTAATACATAAAAACATAAAATATATAATACATAAATACATATAAATATAATAACATAATTACAATTAAACATAAATGCATAAATACATAATTATATAATTACTGTATAGAAATATATATGTTTTGCATAGTGACAATATTTAATATTTATATATTTACATAATTACATAGTGACATAAATATAAATGTAAAAGTACTAATAAATGCAAAATATGATTATGTATTTATGTGTGACATAAATACATAAATACATTATTGCAAATTTTGGCAGAAAAAAGGAAAAGATACGTAAAATAATCGAATAGCCTTATTTGTGAATATTTGGACGAATAGAAGGATTTTTTTTATTTTGGATAATTATATCAAAAAAGATTTTAAAAGCACGTTAAAAGGACAAATATAAAGAGCCGATCATGATACACAAGTGTAATCAGAATCGACTCATTATTTTGACACAAATTAAAATGCCGGCATATCAAATTTTGTAAGACTATAGAAGCATATTCTTGTGATATTCTCGTTTAATTGCATCTGTCGAATATCAGATACGTTTTCATCAGAAACATATGTATCAAGAACATCAAATAATTTCACATAGATGTCTGTACCCTTGCATGAAAATGCAAATTCACTATTAAAATCTTCGTATGCCTCTTTGATGAGTTTTTCCGGAAGGCCAACTTTGTGTCCGATATTGTAGACAGTATCAGCTGGGTTGCTGATCTTAATACGTTCCATTTCATCTAGATGCTCAGAGCATTCCATAAAAGAAGCAAAACAGGAGAGAAGATTGGTTTTAAACTTATCCATGTCAGCGCTGCCGATATGTTCAAGTTTAATAGGTGTACCAATACTTATCTGATTTCCTGTTTTTTCACTTCTGATGAAAGGGTAGATGTTTGCGCCGGAAAGACCAACATCTGAAGTGAGTACCTTTATGTGTGCATTGTAATCGGTAGTGTCAATCCCAATCCTGCCAAATGCATCCAAAAGGTTGCTGTCAGTTTCATTATCCTGGAACAGAAATTCCGCAGATGATGATTCGTGAGAAACAGTCCCTTGTACATAACGTACATATTCGAATTTGTCGCTCAGCTCCTTTTCTGTAATGTCTAAAAGATCTGAGAAAGGAAGTCTTACATAGTCACTTGACAAATCTGCAAGTACAAGCTCGTCACCTACTAGCAAAAGGCTTTTTCCTTTTGTATACTTGGTGAGCATATTGCATATTGCAGCCTTATCAGTAGGGCTGACTTCATTCCTTGACCTTGTTTCTTTTAAGGAAGTAAGCGCAGGACATGTACCTCCGACACGTTCCAAAACACCGCGGTAAGCAGTAGGACCTACAGGATAGCATTTCATATCATGTTCTGAAGGATATTTAAGAGCGAGTTTTGTGTCCTCCATCTGATCTGAGATGGTTTCATCTGTGACATCTTTAGATATCTGAAGGTCATCCCTTATTATCGGGATGCAGATAGGGTTGTCCTCAAGAGGAACATATTCTCCATCAACTGTGTCATATTCCACCCAGCTGTATGACTTTTCCTGAAGAGTGTTAAAGTCCCTGAGTTCTGTAATGCTGCCAAATGTCTTTGTTTCTTCCTTGCTAAGTAATTTTGCCATAATGTGATTCTCCTTTTCTTAAACTTGATTTAGGTTAAGTGCTGTATATGAGCAGGTTGAGCCTGCTACATAAGATTGATTTATATAAAAAGAGCCAGAGCTCTTTGTTTTTAAGAGCACTGACTCCTTGCAAAAATAAAAGCCCTGGAAAAACCAAGGCTCTACAAACAATAATATATAAATAAATACTAAAAATAACATTTATAATATACCATTATCTGTAGTTTTTGTAAATGTTATGATTTCAGGACATGCATGAAGATGGGATTGATTATTGTATAAGTGTTTTGATTTAACTGGCTTATTGATCCGTCATCAGCATATATCCTTACTATGTCTCCGGTTTTATAGCTGGATGAAAAAGCTACAGGCTGTGTGAATTTTAGGCCTTCCTCATTTTCAAGGAGAAGGGTACATGTCTTTGAAGTCGTTGCCTCTTTTGAGAGTGCCCCGAAGAGCTTGTTTTCTTTTCGCTCAAGATCCATGCATTTTGCATCGACTACAAGAACCTGGTTAGATAGTGATTTATATATCTGCCATATCACATAGAGAGCATATCCTGCAGCTATTAAGAAGGCAAACAGGATATAAAGCCATTGCCTTATGAAAACGAAAAAGACAGTGCAGACTATAAATCCAACTGCTGTGAACGCTAATTCTTTTATAAAGTGATACTGATAGGGTGTATCAAGATCTGAAAATGAAAGTTTCGGTCTTTTAGGAATAAACTTAGTTAAATTCATTGGTGCACCTCATCAAATCTGTACGTAGAATATGCAGTATGTTATAAGCCCGGCGATACATACTGCAGAAAGGCTTATTTTCAGAATCACATCCATATGAGATGTTTTAGTGACTTCGTCCAGGATTGCGGGAAGCCTGTCATCATAGTAACCATCGTGGTTTGGATCATAATCGGGTTTTCCTTTTCCAAGTGAGGACTTTGTCTGTGCAATCCGTTTTGTCTTAGGCATCGGGGTAATGGTTTTATTAGAAATATTCCTTTCGCCTTTTATTGTTGGAGCAGCAAGGACTTTTCCTTTTCTTCTGAGCAGAGGAGCGGACTGAACAGGAGAAGGAACTTCTTCTGCAGTGTCTTCATGCTCATCCTCGTAATCCTCGTCGTCATCGTAATCAACTGGTGCTGTTTCAGCTAATGTAGTTTCATCGTCTTCATAATCGTAATCTTCGTAGATTTCCGCATCCTGGAATGCAGATACGTCATCCTCGTCATTTTCGTACTCTTCAAAAAGTTCATTTGATTCAGGCATTGGGTTTTGCTGAACTGGTTTATGCTGAATTGGTGTGGCAGAAACCACAGGATTCTGTCTGACTATTGTGTAGTTCTTCTTTGGGGTGACTTTCCTCTGCATTGAGGAAGGAGCAGCAGTAGAAGGTGCTTTTGATGCAGGTGGTTCCTGTTCAGAAGTGCTTTTGTTCAAGCTGCTCTCGCCTACCTTAGTAAATTTCTTTTTCATCGGTCTGGGAGATTGTGCATCTGCAGACGGCTTATTAGCGTACTCAGGATTTGGAGCTGCACATTCAGGACAGAATTTAAAACTAGAATCATATATACTTCCGCAATTACAAGTGATCTGTGACATGGTTTGATTCCTCCTTATATTTATACATATATTATATTATTATATATATTTATGCAAGAAAAAGGCACATCATTTTGATGTGCCTTGAAAAGGAATAGTAGTAAGGATATTATTTCTTTTTTGCTTTGTTCTGATTTCTTTTTGCCGTTTTCGTTGAACTAAGTGTGGCTTTTCTAATGCCGAGTGCTCTGTAATATACATCCAGTCCTTCATAACTAAGAGTAAGTCCTCTGTCATTTATTAAACAGGTCTTTTCAGGAGTGTGATGGTACCAGCCGCTGACCTGTCCTCGGAGGAATGGATCAAGTGAGATAGATTCGATGTATACTTCATTCATATTCTTGATGTCTTCAAGACCGAGATAGTAATTAGCGCTATCCCTGTTAGTTGCGAGTTCCTGCGGTACTGTTGTGCTGTAGGTGAATCTTGCATCAAGAGCAATTCTTAGGTTGTCATGAGGGCAAGCAAGTACCTTCTGCTTATATAAAAGGATTCCCCACTGGGGTGATATTGAACCGGTAGGACCGCTGATAAACACAGGTTTTCCGTCATAGTCCTTTAATTTATTGAAGGGGATCTTGATCTTCCTGTCCTGGATAGAGGTCACATTATCACCATCTTCATCGCCTCTTTTGTCTGAAAGACCGAGGATATAATCAGAAGTAACGTTGTAAAAAGCGCTTAATTTCATAATGTCGGTGGTGGTGGGGAGCACTCTGCCTGTCTCCCAGTTAGATATAGTCATGGATTTGTATACAGTATTACGTACGGAAAAATCTGAAAACCTTGCACAGAATTCCTTTTGATTAAGACCAGCTTCAACTCTAAGGCTTTTAAGTCTTGAACCTGTTATTTCGTTTCCTATATTTGCCATTATTTTTAAATCCCCTTGTTTACATATATATATATTTGTTTTAGACATAATTATATCTGAATTATATCACATAATATAGAAAATAATAGATGCTAGCGAGATATATATAGCGTAATTCACTTTAAAAATAATAAATTTGGCAAATATAGTAGCGGCATAATTACCATTAAGGTCCACCGTGAACCTTCGCAGAGGAGACGCTTTCGTTGACATTTAATATAATTATATATATAATATATTCAAAAATTTAATTATGGGAGCTAAACATGAAAAGACTGATAAAGATGCTATTCCTTACTGTTATGGTTCTTTTTTTATATGGTTCGCATTTTGGCATAATCTTACATGCTGAGGGCGGTAAAACCATAATGGTTCCGGTCAATAAAAACTACACTTCCGCGAAATTCACCCTTACTTTTGAATACTATGATGATTATGTGGTGGTAATAAAATCACCCTCTGGAAAAGAATATAAGGGTGTTGTCTCATCTGATTCCGCCAATGAGGCTGAATGTGTTGTAAATGATGTTGAGATAGGGCAGTGGGAGGTACATATCGATTATCCGGAAATAATTACAGCTGGTGATACGCCGGATGGTTCTGATGAGGGCGCTGATTCCGGTGAAGGAGAAAATCTTGGTGAGGGAAATGAAGGCATATCAGAAGAGCCTGTGCAGCGAAGGGAAATAAGTCCAGTCAAAGTCCAGCTCCAGGGCTCAACAGAAACTCTTGTAGATGTGAATGAGGATTTAAAGGTAGTAACGGATATTGCAGGACTAAAAAAGTACTTCAAGGATGACAGCTTTGTTGCTGAATGGACAGATACCACATGCGGAACAGTAAATGTTGAAGTAGTAAACGCAAAGAATCTTCAGAAGATTGATACAGCTCGGATCCAGGGAAATTATTACTCATGTCCCCTGGATCCAAGTGTACAGGAGATAATGGTTACAATTGTTCCGGCAGTAAGTTCATCAGTGGAAGGAACCGGAAGTACTTTTTCTTTGAAATTTGACAATAATCCTGATGCTACGGTTACCTATGAAGATCTCACGATCACAAACCACGACACTATAAATGTGTCATGTGAACTTAGGGATAAGTATAGTGTGGAAGTATTAGTAAACGGGAAGGTTGAGGAAAGCACAGAAACACTAGACCCCGGAATATATGAATTCCAGGCACCTATTGAAGTTGGAACTAATGAGATAGTAACTTATATTGTTGATGAAGACGGAAATATGAGATCTACAAAGCATACCGTTGATAAGGATGTTGTAGGTCCTTCCCTTGAACTTGTATCCTCTTATGAAGATATAGTCACAGAAGATCAGAATATAACGATAGAGGGAGCCGTAAGTGATTATAACACCCTGATGATCAACAGTACGGAGGTTGAAGTTGAGGGTGATAATACTTTCAAATATGAGTACAAACTTAAGGAGGGTGTGAATCAGATAGCTGTCATCGCATCTGATGAAGCTGGAAATGATACTGAGTATGACATTGCTGTTGAGAGAGTAATACCTGAGGAAAAGCCGGTTCCATGGCTTAAGATCATTATATGTGCTGCGCTTTTTGGTATTCTTGTCATATATGTATTTGAAGTTATAAGAAGAAGGAATAATCCGGAAACGTATGAAAAAAAGAAGAAGTTAGAGGTCGAGGAACATACAGAATATGATGATGTTGACATCTCAGGCCTTACCAAGAAAGAAAAGAAAGACATTATGAAAGGACCTCATGTAGTATGGGATATTCTTTCATTCGCGGTTCCGCTGCTTGCTGCATATATCATACTTACGTATGTCATAATGGTATCAGTCATACAGAGCGGTTCAATGGAGCCGACACTTGATGTAGGAAATACAGTCTTTTATAACAGGCTTGCTTTTGTAAACCATGAACCTTCCCGTGGAGATGTCATCGTCTTTTACTCGGATGAGTATGCATCTTATTTTGGAAAGAGGATCATAGGACTCCCTGGTGATAAGATCAGATTCCAGGACGGATATGTAGTTGTGAATGACCAGTTCTGTGATGAGACAGCGTATATACCTTCTGAGGCAGAAACAAACTGTTCTAAAGAATTTGAAGTACCGGAAGGGTGCTATTTCCTTCTTGGAGATAACAGGGAAAATTCCAATGACTCAAGGTACTGGCAACAGCCTTATATATCAAGGGACAAGATAATGGGGAAATATATGGGACAGATAGATTTCAGTTTTCAAAGGGATGTCCTTAAGGCGTTTTAAATATGTGTTTTTGAATGTGGAACGAAAACGCATCATATGGTTATTTAGTTAAAGGCGGAAGTGTACTGCAAAAGGCGCTTCCACTTTTTTGTCTGGCATGAGATTCAGATTGCAATCGGTATAATAAAAAGCTGACAATTTTATTGTATTTTTATGTATGCTTTACCAGTATTTAACACTAATAAGTGATAATTAGTATGGTGGATTGTGGCTCTTTATAGAGCTTAGAAGATTAAAACGTGGGGGTATATATGAAAAACAGATTGTCTATCCTGAAAACAGCATTAGCGCTAATACTAGCCATTTCCCTAAGTGGATGCGGAATAGGTAGTAGTGTAGAAGGTTCAATGGAACCGAGAGAATCGAGTGATACAAAGGATGCAGATGCTTTGGAACAAGAAAAAGCAGATGAAGCTGAGGATCCATCCAAAGAGCAGAATAACACCGACTCTTCAGATATATCCGAAGATGATAAGTCTGATTCCCCTGTATATATGATAGCTTCTAAAACAGTCAGCAAAGAATATGATGGGGATAAAAAATTTACAGATCCAGAGCTGGATAATTCCAAGGGCATACTGTTTGAAGGCGAGTATGTCAACGTGATTATGGCGGATGGATATGCCGATAAATATGCAGCCTTGTATGAGGCACTTAAAAGCAGGGCCAAAAAACGAATGGAAGAAGACGATAAACGAGCTTCAGACGTGGCAGAAGATATAAAAACCGAGTATGAACAGGCGATAGATGAAGGATATGGGTTCATAGGACCGTACTGGTATCGGGAAGGAGCAAGAATTGCACGTACGGATGATACGGTATTGAGCATGGTTCTAAGCTCTGATGAGTTCTGGGGCGGATTCCATAATGATTATAACGAAATTGGCTTGACCTACGATGTTGCTAGCGGAAAAGAGCTTAACCTTAATGATGTTGTTAAATGTACAGAGGAAGAGCTTAATAAGATTGTTGCTGAAAAGCTACATGCTTCTGCAGAAGATGATAATCAATTTGGAGACCTTGAAGAGTCGCTTTCGCATTATAAATTTGATCCAAAGCCAGGAGCTGATGATGAGGATTATGAAAAGTCAGAATTTCCATATAACTGGTATCTTGCAGGCGACGGTTTACATATAGTATTTAATGCGTATGATATTGCAGCATATGTTTATGGAGCATCTGATGTATCTATAGGGTATGAGGAATACGATGGCATTATAGATGAAAAGTATTATCCGGATAAAACCAAGGGATATATTCTTCCTTTGCGGACCTTTTTATATAGTGATGAAGACTCAATTGAGGGAGATGGCATAAAACTAAGCTGTTCCTATAATAACGATAATTTGAAAGCAAATAGCCTTACAGTGCATATTGAAGGTAAATCCGCGACCATTGAAAAAACATTCTCTGTCAAGGAAGACTACAATCAGTATTACCGGGTGCATAAGAGTGATGGCAGTGAGTTTTTGTATATAATCATCTGGGAACCTGATGACTGCTATGACCTGTTCATATTTGAAGTGACAGGGGATGTGCCTAAGGCAGTTTCTGTTGAAACATACAAAAGAAACAAAGAAGATTATGAGGATGGGTTCTTCCTGTATAAGGCGTTTACTGACCCTGATATTGAATATGCCGAGCAGACAGGGGACATGCTTATTGATCAGGCGGATGAAAGCATGGAATATGATGGGCAGGATAGTAGCGTGGCAACGGAGGGTGATTATCTTGCACTTTACAACGAACTGTTACAAAAAATGGTTTCCGGCGAGATATTGATGGGTGATGAAGCGGAAGTTTTTGAATATAGCTATGCTCAGAATCCGGGATATGCCATATATGATGCCGATAAAGACGGCAGAGATGAACTGTTTGTCACAGCTTATATAGATAATCAGTGGCATGCATATACTATCTATTATATAAAAGATGGTGAAGTAACTTCTGGAGGTACATATACTGGATACATGCCAAGTGAAAATCTATGGATAAATGGATTTGAGTATGCAGTGGATGCTTATACTTTTGATTCAAAGGAAGGCCAAAAGAGGGTATGGCAGATACTTTATCCAGTTGATGATGATGAAGGGGTAAGTACAATAACCTATGAAGGGCAGGAACCGCAGGAAATATCTGACAGTGAGGAAAGTGCTATTTTTTCAAAAGAAATCCTTGAACCTGCAGATATACAATGGAATAAATTTGACAAAGACACAGACCTTACGAAATAACATATTTCAGAAAAATTCAGAAGTCTTATAGACCTAACAAGTTAGTAACTGTGCGCTTTAATGATATATTTGACCATGGCATTTAAGAAAGGATAGGAAGGGGCTGCCACTTTGTGGCAACCCCTTCTTTTAGATTAGGACTGTTCATGCAAATTTAGTAAGATATAAATCATCACCTTTTTCTGCGACTTCAGCAGTAAATGTTAGTGTCTTTTTAGCTGAAACGCGAGATGTAAGCTGAGACTCGAAAGATGAAAGCTGTTTCTTGTCAGTTATCTTATCCATCAGACAGATAAGCCTTCTTTCAATACCATTATCAGTTACATGGCAGACCTTGATGTTGTTCTTGCCTTTGACAGGTTCGAGAGCACTGGTCGCAACAAGCTTTATGGTCTTCATCTTTGTTTCTGTCACAGCGTTCTTGCTTTTTTTTGTAACATTGTCCGTTCCTACGAATGGCACGTCATCCACAGCATAGGAGTTTGTTACTTCTTCAACTTCGCTGACATCATCTGCAGTATTTTCCTCTGAAGATGCATAAGTATCTTCGCATTTAGGCTGATAGTCAGACTTCATGTTTTCCACGGTATATTTTCTGGACATATAATCTGCCTCAAGAAAGCTCCATTTATATCCAAGTATCTTAAGGTCGTTGTAAGTGCAGGGCACTCTTAAGGATAAAATGGGACTGGAACCCTTTACCTTGATAAAGGCACCGGTATCATTCTTTTCGGCAGGAAATGTATGGGCTGTGAAAAGAACTTCTCCTGATGATGCAGGAGAAATCTCAAAATAACGGGAGATAGGTTTTCCATTATTTCCTGTAGCATTTCCGCCAACTGGAGACTGCCAGACTGCTTTCGGGTACTGGTCTCCTTTAGCCTTCTCTGTCATTATGGCTTTAATGAGTGAGCCATTTCTGATTCCGGCCATAAGGATCGCACCAAATTCCTCAGCTTCCATGTAACAGTCTATGTGGTTTTTGCTGTTGACTTTGTCTACAAATGAAAACTGGATCTTTCCAATCTCAAGGCACTGCTTGATCTTCACAAATGTCTTTTTTCCATAATAAGCTGCCAGTAAGTTCTTTTCTTCGGTCTTTCTTTCTGTTCTTTCGCTCATGATTTTTTCCTCTCTTTACGCTAAATTTGATTTAGGTTGCTACATCAGTTTTAAGAAAAGTTCGTATCTGGATTTCTGATGGTTTATCTCTTCGGAGAGCCGTGTGATACGTTCATAGCCGGTTTCCTTTTTACATGCTTTTTGCGCGGTTTCATCATCTGTGACTACAATGCATTTCTGCTTTGCCCTTGTAACAGCGGTATAGATGGTGTTACGGGACAGCATCTGCAGGTCACCTGAAAGCGCTGAAGTGATCACGCATGGATATTCTGACCCCTGGCTTTTGTGCACAGACATGGCGTAGGAAAGCGCAAGCTGTGACAGCTGGTTTATGCCATAGGTAACAGTGCAGTCTATGAATTTAACTTTTACTTTCTGATGTTCTTTGTCAATTTCACAAACGTTTCCAACATCACCGTTTGCTACTTTTTCCGCATTGACCAATTGCATGACAGGGTCACCGATGCGGAGCTTCTGTTCATATCTGTAGCCATCCTCTTCTTCTGTGGTATAGGTAACACAAAGGCTACCGTTCTTTGGAGGATTGATGATGTCCTGCAGTACAGCGTTAAGCTTAATAGCACATGCATCGCCTTTCCTTCTGTATGGAGTAAGGCAGACTACGTTACTTGTCCCATATTTGTCTGCGGCTTCCAGGAATTCTCTGACCATGATGTCTTTTGTCTCAGAAGTATTTTTTGCCTTTAAAACCTTGAAATCATCTCTTTCTTCGAAGCCGGCATGAAGACCTGACTTAATGCCGGCGATATTTGCAAAAAGACCGCTTTCTGAAGCCTGCCTGAATGTCTTTTCCAGCTTTGTGCAGGGAAGATCTGCATCGATAAGGTCTCTCAAGACTGAGCCATACCCAACGGATGGGAGCTGGTCGATGTCGCCGACCAGGATTAGCTTTGTTTCCGGGCTTGTGGCAGAAAATAGGGCACATGCTGTGACAGTATCGAGCATGGATATCTCGTCTACTATCAAACATGCATTATTCAGTTTTTTGGGAACAGATGTCTCGTCCCTAAGACCAAGGGCTTTAGCAACAGTACAAGCTGGACAGCCAACAGATTCTGTGATCCTTCTGGCAGCTTTTCCTGTTGGTGCTGTAAATACTATGTCCTCGGTTTTCAGGGTCTTTCTTAAGCAGTAGAGAATGCATTTTAGAGTAGCAGTCTTTCCGGTTCCGGGCCCTCCCGTAAGAATGAAGAGATTGTTGTTCACTGCCCGGTAAACGGCATCCTTTTGCCATTCATCAAGGTTTATCCCTTCCTGTTCCTCATATAAGGCTATAAACATATCCAGAAATGATTTTGGATATGTTGTACGGGTATCCTCGTTGTAATGAGTACGGACGACTGCATTCTTGGCAATCTTTTTTTCCTGCCTGCTGATTTCCGGAAGAGAGTAGTACCCGGATTCTTCTACCAGGACTTTTCTCTTAACTCCGCCGTCAAATAAGTGCTTATATTTGGGCTGCGGTTTGTACCAGGTACAACCGGTTTCATCGATGTAATCCTTGACAACTTTTAGTACGTCAATCATCTTTCTCCTTTCCCATGGGACTATGTTTCCATAATCCCGTGTAATCTGGTTGCTTAAGGCATTAAGCCCTCTTTGAATACTTGTATATCTCAATGGAAGGCTGGCCTTTTGGATTAGGCTGCGCAGGGAGAGTGTATTTGGTCTTCATCTCCTTATACTTTTTTCCCAGACCTGTTAAGTCGAGCTGTGTGACTGAAAACTCATCGTAAAGATCCGGATGATCTGTTTTAAAGGTTTCCTCGTCAAAGACTGGTCTTTTCATAGGAGTCTTTAGCTTGATGCCATAGACGGATTCATCATCCATTGCTATCGTCGCATAAGCATTTCTTCCCATGATGGGCTGAATCTCGTTAAATAGAGCAGCACGTCTTGACTTAAGTTCATCAAGGGCTTTTTCCGCCTCTTCAATTTCCGTGTCGAGATCCAGTGCTTTCTCGACTACTTTTCTGCAGTAAGGTGGAAGCTCTATCGGAGTTTTGGAATCTCCTGTAGCTGGGCCATAAAGTCTGTAATAATACTGACTTACAAGCTCCGGATCGCTCTTTGATTCATCAAGTGGAAGTCCGACTTCCATATCGTCAACGAACTGAGCAAGGAAATCCATGAACTCTTCTTCGATTTTCAGGTCCCTTTCAAGGTAGATGACAGCCATATCGGTAATGGTTACGCCCCATATACAGATTATGTAGGCAAAGTCCAGATTCATGACAGCCATGTAAAAAACAAGCTGCCAGTAGTAATATGGCGGTATCTTTCCAAGTTCCCAGTAGTTTCTGATCGAGGCCTTATTAGAAGTGGTTTTTGCCTCAAAGATTCCGGTCTTTTCATTGATCTCTACGAGCCCATCGATATTTGCAAGAGCAAATGAGTATTTTTCCATCCCGCATCTGTACATGGATGAAGGGTTGAGCTTCCATTTTTTCTGAAAACCTTTGATAACCTTATTCATTGCTTTTACAAACGAATCATAGGAATCCTTGTCAGGACATGCATCCTCAAGGTATGGAAGAATGTCCCTCATGCAGTCTTTTATGAGTTTTACCTTTGTCTCAGGGAAATTTATGTGCATGTAGCGCATAAAGTTTATGGCGACAAACGGCTCAAACACATGGCCTGCAGCTTTGCTTTCTTCTGAGAATGCAACATCAAGTACGGCTTTTACGCCCATCTTCTTGTCGCGGTATTCTTCATCTGAAACCCAGGGATTTACCCCTAGTGCAGCAGAAGCTCCTGAGCCTGTGATCGTATAAGGGATGTAATCCTTATCTGTTGGTTTTTCTCCAAGACCATGTTCCCTGATCTTCAGCCATGTTTCATTACTCATGCCTGTAGTATCGATTAGTTCGATTGGGTCTGTTGGTGAATAGGTTGCTTTTGACATCGTTTCGTCCTCCTTTTTTAATTGGGTTTGTGTGCCAATTTGCCATACATACAAAAAGAGCCACTGCTCTCTTGCCTAAGAGCGGTGGCCCCTTGCTGTAAAATAAAAAATCCCCGGAACAATCCGAGGAATACAAGCAATAATATGTTAATGACAAATAACTACTAAACATGATTATTTTATCACTATTTATATATATGGGCAATCATATGAACAAGATCTATTCCTGCATAAAAGCACAAAAAGGATATTGCAAGATAAAGTACCCATATGCCACGCAGCATTATCTTCACATCAGCAAAGCTCATGGATGCATGAATGACTATGGAAAATGTCATATAGATGATAAGTATGAGCATACATGGCGGAAGAGAAGCGTTCTGAATGACATACAAGAGCATGAGAGTAGATGCTGTTCCAAGCAGCACGGGAGCAGTTGATATAAATGTGAACTGAAGGCTTCTTTCCAAAAGTGTGCCCTGGGCTAAGAAATTTACATGACCAAGGCTTCCGGTTCTTTTGTCTGGCCAGAATGGTCTGAACTGTGTAATGTGAGCTCCGGTTATTACTGCAAGGGCAGCATGAGAGAGCTCATGGTGGATGACTCCCGGAACTGTTAGCCAGTTTACTATGATCATAGCTGTCTTCTCAGAAGTAATCTTTGAAATAATGTTGTAAATGATTCTGTTCAGAAGATATATTAAAAGCCCCCAGATGGGGACTATTAGTGTGATGATGAGTCCCGATATTAAATAATTCATGATATATATCCTTCCTTGTGAAATAAGGCTGCCCTCTTGGAAGACAGCCTTTGCTTTATTCTTTAACGATTACAGGTTTTATGCCTCTTTGCTGGAAAGCGAGGTAATCGTCAAGTCCTTTTAGGAAAAACTCATCTCCTTTTTCATCCCTTTGCTTGTACTCCCAGTTCATCAGGTTTTCGCATTTAAGTCCGAGTTCACCTATTAGGACGGTAACCTTTTCCATCGCATCCTGAACATTAGGATTTGATAGATAATCCATGTCAAAAGCAATATTTACGGTCTTAAGACCATACTGTTTCAATGAGAGAAGAGCATCTTTTAATGGATTAAGAGAGTGAACGCCCTGAACGGCTATAAGCGATGCATGGTTGTCTAAAAGACAGGCACAAAGGTCTGCTTTCATTCCGCCCTCTGTGAGAGTGACGATATCTCCGTGAAGAACGGGTTCATAGTGTCCCTTTTCTTTATTGTAGATAAAGTCTGTCGCAATGTGGACGGTTGTATGGGAACAGGCTCCGTGGCAATATCCCTTGGTGGAAAACCAGGCTATTTTAGATTCCAGTTTCTCGTCAAATACTCGCCTCAGGTCATCATCTTTTCGAATCTGGAATCCTTCAATCTGATTATGGATTCCTATTTGCGGGATTATGATTCCGGGTGTGAGGCGGATAAATGTCCATTCATCCTGGTAGTTCTTATAAAAACCAGGGATACCGGAAAGGGTACAGCCTCTTGCAATGAGTCTTCTGCATAGATCTTCAAATGAGGTGTTTTCCACTGATGGGTAGGTCTTATAGCCTTTTGCCACAATATCATCATCTGAAAATCCTCTGGATTTTAAATGATCATAGTTTTTTTGAGACAGTATAAGCTCGTCAAGAAAAGCTCTGTAGGTTTTGTCTCGAACCTCTATGGGAGCGAGATTTTCCTGTTTCTTTTCTTTGAAGACTTTTCTCTCCGGTAGCTTGCCATACTTATCCGGAATATTTAGCCTGCGCTTTATGTCATCTCTTGCGTCATTAAGGGACAGTCCTGTAGCAGCAGCGTAGTAACTTGCTGAATCTGCTGTCGCACAGCACTTAAAGCAGTGTCCAGTGCCCTTTTTTATGTTCATGCCGAATCTTTTTGATCCGCAGAAAGGACACGGAATCATCTGTTCCTCTTTGTCAGGGTTATATCTGACGGATAGTAGTGACAATACATCAGAACAACTCCATGAATATCCTTTGTACATATTTCCTTTTACCTCCTTTTTTATTGGTGTTAAGTGATGATTAAGGTTGCTGTAAGTAGTCGATTAATACAAAAAGGCAGGTAGATAAATAATCTGCCTGCCTGCAACAATAATATAATCTAAACTACTAAACATAGTAATAATACAATAAATACCGCTTTATATCAATGATGAAAGGTGGAATTTGAACATAATAATTTATATAATATAAAAAATAATGTAGTCGTGAATAGAAATCTGGAGGGACTGTCTGTGGCATTTACAAAACTGTCAGATGAAGAAATTGAAGAGTATGTAAAGAACAGTATTTTTGAAGAAACTGAGGGTTCTGATAATAGAAGAGCTGTATCAAAGATGTTCAAAATTCTTGATGTTCATATAGCCTCCTTGAAGGAATCCGCTGACTCTCTGAAGGAAATGATGTTTGAGGATTCTCCAAGCACTTACTTTGTAAATAATGAGCTGGTAAGACTAAACTCCATCATCAAAAAAATAGTAAGCAAAACAGCTGAAATTGGAAGATATTCAGGGTTTACTGGAAAACATGAGATAAACAACATAGTGGGAGAGGAGCTGCAAATAGATATGGATGGAGAACGTCTGCATGTAGTCTTTCCATCTCTTCTTCCAAAGAGGATAGAGAGGCAGAACAACAAGGCTGTTTATACCAATGCGGATATCAGACAGATGTATGAACCGGCATTCTCTAAATTTTTCTCTGGCAGGAAACATACTATCTATTCTAAAAAGGCAGTAATAATATATACTCATTTCTTTTCTTCTGAGAAAGAGTTCAGGGATCATGATAACTTTGAGACAAAGATAATTACAGACCTTATAACAGCAAACATACTTCTCGATGATTCTCCAAGGCACTGTGCGATATTTATGGATTATAAAATGGGAGAATACAGTCATACTGAAGTAGATGTGATTCCTTTTGAAGAACTTAGGGATTTTTTGAAGTAATAAATTTCAAATCTCATGGAATCAGGCAGTTTATGGCATATGTATCGTATATTTGGATAAAAAAAGAAGCGGTGGCAATCCGCTTCTTTTTAGCACTCAACCCGTAAAAAAGGAAAAACAATTTTATACGTCGAGCAACCTTAAATCACTAATTATGATATATCACAGAGAAATAATTGTCAAACCGCGATTCTTCGCCTGTTTACCGATGTGACATCCTCAACTGTGAGCATTGAAAGATTGTAGGAATGACCATTATGTATAACGGTGAAGGCCTGGTTGATTTCGTCAACATACTCAATAAGGGCATTTCTTAAAATACCTACAGATTTGTCTTTGATATCAACCATCTGGCCTTCATAAAACCAGTCGGAAAGATTGATGGTGAATGCTCTTATTTTTTTGGTTGCTACGATGTTGTTCATTGATTGATTCCTCTTTTCGTTTTTTAGTAGTTTTATATATTTTGGGGATTTTGATGTTGTCAGGATTCCTCTTTGTTTTTTTCT
The DNA here is from genome assembly GCF_000424145.1 of Butyrivibrio sp. AC2005. Classification (GTDB taxonomy): domain Bacteria; phylum Bacillota; class Clostridia; order Lachnospirales; family Lachnospiraceae; genus Butyrivibrio. The sequence continues at coordinate 76,958 of NZ_AUJI01000018.1, read as the reverse complement.
TCATTTCCATTTACAAGCCTGTCAAGTGCATGAAGGATAGATATAAATATGCCTTTGGAAATGTCTTTTGTTTCTTCTATGCATTCCTGGCCGTCCGGACTTTTTACTGCTTCTGTAACTGTTCTTCGGACCCAGTCAACGCCGCTAAAATCTATATGACCATGATTAATCATAAATGTAAGAAAGACGAGGATACAGAACAATCCTACAAACTTATCTAAAGCATTTCTCAAATGAATCACCTCCAGAAAACGCAAAAAAGCCGAAATCCTTAAAAATAAGAATTTCGGCTACAAGCGACAACTTCATTAAAATACTTAATTTAACAATAAAAATAATAACATAGCCATAATGATATGTAAATAAATATTTGTAATATATTTATTTATTGATATCGTATATGTAACTGTTCAGACCATTTTCATCTTACAATCTTCTCAAAATCCGCCTTACACATCGTCGTTCTATTGCTATAACATAGCTTCAAACAATACCTTATCTGTATGCACGATCCTCCTTACGCCCTGACTTTTCTTCTTTTTATTGAAATTGAAGCTCAGCATATAACCAACCTTCTCACCAAAGAAATCCAAATATCCAGTCAGCTGTTCTTCTCCTGCTCTGTTATAACTATCACCATGCCATATCTTAAGCTCGATAATATATCTCTGCCCCAAGTAATCAAGTATAATATCTGTCCTCGTCTGATCTCTGGTCTGAGCCTCAATGTAATAATTTCCGGTTCCGTTAATTATTGGTTTCAAATACAGTAAGAACTGTTCTCTTCCATCTTTTTTCTTAAACTTCTCCTCAAGCGGGCCAAATACTTCTGTATATGTACCTATAAATCTTTCCAAAATTAAAGGCATATTAAGCTTATTATCCTCAACAAACATGTTTTTAGCAAGCCCACTTTCCCTCACAAAAACATTGTTTTTCATAATCTCGTCGGAAAGAAAAAGATTATACAGAAATGTCTCAAAAATCCGATTTGAAACAACTACTGTTCCATTCCTATTACTGATAAATCCATGCATCTTCATTTGAGACAGCTCTTCCTGATAATTATTGAATGGAATATTAGTGCCTTCCATCAAAATACTTTTCAATATATCACGCAAGTCCGGATAATTTTCCAACTTCCTTGACAAAGAATCAAACAAAGTACTACTTCCGTACAGTATAGTCTTAACCGCTTCATCTATCCCATTTCTGGACCATGCATCTTGTAAGCTATCAAACTTCTTCGGGAAAAGCCTCTCATCAATTATCTGGCACATTCTACTGACAAGATATGGATACCCATTTGTATAATCAAATATCTCTTTCGCTATAAATTTACTATCAAACTCTAACTGATGATCAGTCCGGTACTCCTCCAGCATACCTGCGATTCCGTCTGCATTCAGGCTCATATCCACATTAAAGTCTGCTTCAATATTCCAAGGACTATTAACCTTATGCTGATCATCAATGCGAATTTTGCCTTTCAGATGATTGACATACGTGACTCCCGCCAAAATAACAGACTTGAAGGTCTTTATCCCTTCTGTATCCCTGAGGATATATCCTTCTCTTAACTGTCCCAAAAAATCAAGAAAAACCTGATTATTGGTAGCACTGTCTACCTCATCAATAAACACGACCACTTCCTTTTCGGATAAAGCGCACCATTCCGTAAAAGTATCAAAAAGTTCTCCGAGCTTAGCTTTATTATCCGTTCTTGAAACATAATCCGACAACTTACCCTCAATAAGTTCCGGCATTGTCAATCCGCTTCGCTTCTTCCCAAGTATAAGTCTCGATAATTCCTGAACAAAAGTCTGCTCTGTCTTGAATCCAGCATTACTTATACCCTGAAAATCCAAGCTTACCACAACATATTCAGACTCTAATGCTTTTCTTAATGCAGTAAGAGTGGTTGTTTTCCCATATTGTCTGGCACGATTTATAGTAAGATACTTGCCAGCAGCAACATATTTCTTAATCTCTTGTATTCTGTTTGTTATGTCTACCATGTAATGCTTTTCCGGAACACATACACCGGTAGTATTAAATGATTTTGGCATATCAATAACCTCAAAATAATAGCAATATTTACCCCAAATGTATTATCAGAATAATGATCACGATATATCATCCCTGTCAATAAGTATCCTCATGACAGTTTTATCTTTATTCATCAGATAAAATTCCATCGTTGTCTCCTGTTACCCTCCAAACTTCCTTTCCAAAACATATGACCTTACCGGTAGCTATATTATACCAATACCGCCGTTATTATTCACATATAGTGAATAACAAGTAATAATATCATTTATACAAAGGTTACTGTTCAGTAACTCGTATATCTAAAAACTTTGTTTTATTCCTGGCTTTTTTCTGATTTGCAGTGCAGATCCATTTGGATTATATAAGAGATGTAGTAATATTTTTTTGTGTAAAGGCGCAATAAATCGATATTTGCAAGGGATGATTTAAGACAGTGAATGATTATTTGAGAAATCTTGAAAAAATAGAGTTTGTAATAACAATGGCGTGTACCGGAAAGTGTAAGCACTGTTCAGAGGGTGACCACGACGGATTCACCGAGCATATCGATGCAGATGTAGCTGCAGAATCGATAAAAGAGATCTGCGCTCATTACGACATCAAAACTGTGATGACATTTGGCGGAGAGCCGCTCCTATACCCTGATGTAGTCTGCACGATCCTTAAGACGGCATCCGATTTGGGAATCGAAAAGAGGCAATTGATCACAAACGGGTATTTTTCTAATAATCCGGAAAGTATAGAAGCCGTTGTAAAAAATCTTAATGACAGTGGAGTTAATGACATTCTTTTGTCAGTAGATGCTTTTCATCAGGAGTACATTCCGCTTGATCCAGTCTTTAATTTTGCCCAAAACGCCGTACAAGTCGGAATCCCAGTACGTTTACAACCTGCGTGGCTTGGTAGTTCTGATGATTTGAATTCATATAATGACAGGACTCGAGAGGTAATTCAGAAATTCGAGCCTTTGCATATCTCTCTCAATCAGGGCAATGTGATCTTTCCATCTGGAAATGCCATTAAATACCTTCACGAGTATTTTGATGAAAAGGCATCGGTGCCAAACCCTTATGAGGAAGATCCCAAAGACATCAAGACTATTTCTTTTGACCCTGATGGAGGAGTTTTGAATGGTAACATTTATCAGACGGATATACTTGAAATAATGGAGAATTATAAGGCGAATTAAGAATATGTTTGACATAATATATGAAATTAACAGGATTGAGGAGAAATATGGTGATGACTTCAACTGGGGCACAGATATAAATCGTGACTATTTTCAGAAACAGCTAGCCAGGGAATCTGATCTGACGCCTTATCAGGAAGTGAAGGTTTTGGCAAAGTGTTATTCCAATGATGATGTATTATTTTTGCTGGATGACAAAGTCTATCGAATATATCATCTTACGTATTTCAATTGTGAGGCAAGGTATATAGAGTTTCAGAATGGGAAAGACGTGGTTGGATACATAGAAAAACAATATATAGATGAATATTTGTAGTAGTGAGAAATAAGGCAGGGATTAACGATGGAATATATTGAAGTGTTTACAAGGGAAGGTAAACCTACAGGGAAAACAATAGAAAAGCATGAGAAGAAGCTTCCCGGGGAATATTTCCGCCATGTTCTTATCATCATGAAGACAGAGGATAGTCCAGCTCCAGGCAAGGGGGAGGGCAGATACGTAGTACAGCAAAGATCCTTAAGAGCAAGATACTATGCGGGTAAATGGGATATGACAGGTGGAGGAGTTAGAGCAGGAGAGACGCCAAGTGAAGCTGCCATAAGGGAACTGTCAGAGGAGCTGGGAATAAAGGTCCAAGCTGAAGACCTTTCGCTTGCATTTGATTATATAAAGGATTGGGATGATGGAACAGGCATGCTTATCGCTGTATTCATGATAAGAGTTGATGTTCCTGAAAATGGTTTTGATTTTGACCGCTACGAAGTAAATGATGTGAGGATCATGCCCTTTAGCGAATTTTACGGACATATCATGGACCACAATGATGAAGAGATGGGCAGAGGAATTAAGGATATTGAGGCTAGACTATGAAAAAGGTAATTGTTTCGGCTTTTGAGCCATTTGATAACGCAAAAACAAATCCCTCTTATGAGGCAGCTAAGCTCCTTAAAGAGAGAATAGGCGAAGCAGAGATTGAAGTGATAAGGCTGCCGGTTGTCTTTGGTGCTGCGGCATCGACACTCGAAAAAAGAATAGATGAAGAGATACCTGATGCAGTTATCATGCTTGGAGTTGCAGGGACAAGGACAAAGATAACTCCAGAAGTCATTGCGGTTAACATCGATGATGCCAGGATTCCGGATAATCAAGGTAATAGTCCAAGGTTTGAAAAGATTGATTCAGAAGGAGCAGATGGCATTTTCTCGACTCTTCCCATAACAAAGATGATAGAGAATATGACAAAAGAGGGAATATCTTCTGAGCTCTCCTATTCAGCTGGGGCTTATGTATGTAATGATCTCTTTTATAGGGTAATGAATCACCTGAAAGCAAAGGCTCTTAATATTCCTGCAGGATTTATCCATGTTCCAAATCCTGCCGAGTCAGATGAAGAAACAAAATCAGAACTGGGCATAGATGAAATTGCCAGGGGAATTCAGATATGCATAGAGGCTGTTCTGAAGGAAATGAACGAATCGTGAGCATGCAGGAAAACATAGACATTAAAAAGAAGATGACACAATGCTGTAAGGAGATAAGGAAATTGTCATATTTAGAGGATCAGTGGAAGATGATTTTGCGGGGGATACGTGCACTAAGGGCATATCCATTTATTGATGACCAGACTGAAATAACAGACGCCTGGGATTTGACAAGAGAGATCATCTCAAGTGGAAAACTGGCAAATGAGGATATATCCGTAAAGAAGATAATTACAGAGAGCATTCTTCAGAATTATTTTTATGATGAGTATGGCCTATGTGATCCCATGAAGGAACTGGTCGATGCCATGTGGGTGACAGATTATGAGAGGAAATGGCTTGCTGAGTATGTCTTTTCTTTAAGAAACAATTACATCAAATCAGTATATGGGGATCTGTGTAGGGAATTTATACAGCCAGAAAAGTATTATGGCTATATTGAAAGTAATCTGACATATGAATATAGATATCCGGTGTATAAGGAACTTATGGATTATTACAAAGAAAAGGATTGGAATAAAGCACTGGAGATAGCAGATATAGCTTATCATAAATGCAGAAGTAACAGGACGGAAGTCCTGATCTACAAACTGCGGATGCTTCTTGACCGGGATGAGTGGGATGATGCAAAGCTGATATTTGGGAATCTTTCGAGAAGGACATATATAAATATAGAGCAGATAAAAAAAGCTTTTCCGCTTGAATATGAGTGGGCAGTCAGGGAATATAAAGAAGAATGCCGCGAGAAAAGGGAAAGACTACGCGAAGAGAGGCGGATGCAGCGTAAGCTTCAGAAGAAGCTTTTAAAAGAAAAGAAGAACAATGCATGATAAATAATCACATAATATGAATCAGTGCAAAAATGACCATTTCTCGTGTGAGGGGTGGTCCTTCACTTTGATTTGGTATAGTAAGATCATACCTTTAGAAGACAATAAAAATGGGGGAAGCAGCTGTATCCCGAGGTGGAGTATCATGTGGATGGTTCAATGGTGTATTTTAAATGCGTGAAATAGGGGGAGATAAAATGCGGTCAAAACGAAGAATTCTGTTTGGATGCTACGCAATGGTATTGGCCATAGTTGGTGACTACCTGCTTGGTTTTGGAACAATAGGAACGAGTTCAGATCCTGATGCATACATGGGGATAGATTGGAACGTAGTGCCGGATTGGAGGTATGCCGTTTCGTCGATTCTTGGTTTTTTATGTGCAGCTATGTTTGCTTATGCTGCCACAGAACTCCTAAGAGTAATGGAAGAAGATTATAAGCTGCAATCTTACATGCTGTATAAGATCTTTAAGGTGGCAAATTGGAGCGGTATTTTGTATTTTGCGTTTATTCATATAGGAATCTGTATGCTTCCGGTTGTATTTAATGCAGGAATGGAGGCAACGGGGGATATTCCTACAGCTGTCGCAATGACAATAAGGGTCCTAAAGAGCATAGCTGTTCCAATGGCAATTGGATTTATAGCTTGCGATCTTTTTGTGACAATCGGATGGATAGGCATGGTTGTAAAAGGACTAATCCCTGTTAAGAAAGTATTTTTGGTATGTTGTCCGATATGTGGAATTATATTTGGACAACTCCTAAACCTCATCGCAGAAGGTTTGGATTCGGGGACAGAATCCTTTGGATGGCTGATCATGTATCTTGTTTGTGCGATATATCTTACAAAGGAGTAAAGCTACGGCAGGTATTTAGAGGCTTTTTTATCAAAGGGAATATTTAAAAAATAATTAGCACTCTACTTGACAGAGTGCTAATTTGGTGTTATACCATATATAGAACAAAGGAACAGAGAAGACCATAAGGACTTAGGTTCCCTAGATCTGAACCCTCCGTCCCAATGCTCAAAAATAAATGTTTTTGATGCAAAGGAGGAAAAACTATGTTAGCACCAAGTATTTTTGAAGAAAATCTTTTTGACAATCTGTTCAATTTCCCGGATTTCAGAGAACTGAACAACATGGAGCGTAAGCTTTACGGTCGTCATGCCGACAGGCTGATGAAGACTGATGTTAAGGAAGAGGACAATCAGTACGAAGTAAGTGTTGATCTTCCCGGTTTTGCCAAAGAGGATATTAACCTCGAACTGAATGACGGATATCTTACTATCAGTGCTTCAAAGAACATGAACAATGATAAGAACGATAAGAAAGGACGCCTGATCAGACAGGAGCGTTATTCCGGCTCGATGCAGAGAAGCTTCTACGTTGGCGACCAGATCACGGAAGAGGACGTAAAGGCAGCCTTCCATCACGGAGTTCTGACCCTTACCATTCCTAAGAAAGAGCAGGAAAAGCTTCCTGAAAAGAAACATATCATGATAGCTTAAGAGCCTATAGGCTCCGCATAATAAAAAACTCCTTAAAGCATCCCGAGGACCTGAGCATCCCCGGGATGTTTTTTGCAGAACAAAAAGCGCATCGTTAGAAGAATATATGCTTTTATTTAGCGTTATCCAATATAAAAATCCAGCGTTTGGTACTATATACTTAACATCGAGGGGAATACTTATATCAAGGAGGGTGTTGGTATGACAAAGAAAAATATTGGATGGGTTCTTGTGATCATCGGATTATTCATGCTGTTCAAGATGGTGAGGGTATCATCGTTTGGATTCTATAGGATCGGAAGGGTGAGTACATCAGCCATAGTACTTGTGCTTCTTATCATTTCCTCAATCTCAGTTGTGGTAAACAAAAACAGATTTACTTTTGGCTGCTTTGTAATGTCCCTGTGCCTACTGGTTGTTGCACTTTTACTCGGTACAGAGTTTTACTTTGCTTATTCATCACTTACAGATATCCTGTTAGTGTTTGTTCCTGTAGTGGTTGGAGCAGGACTAGTCATAAAGAGTGCATTTGAAAGACATAAGCATAAGATGAACAAATATGAATTCTAATCAAATATGGGAGATGAATAATGACATTACGAGAACTAATAGAAGTGCAAACTAAAGATTTAAGTCTTATTAAGGTACACGTTGGTGCAGAGGATAAAGTAAGAGGAGATGGCATGATCATAATTCATGATGGAACTTTAGCAGATGTGCCCGAAAGAATGAAAGATCGAAAGATCATGTCTGTGTCTAATTACAGCGATGGTACACCTCACTATATTGATATTTACTAATGAGCTTTCTTTTGAAGGGAAACTAAGTAATTTGCTGTCGTAACGTTGAAATTAATGTTTTTTCAAAGATTTATCATGTCCGGAAAGTTTATGGAAACTTAATGGATGTGATATTGAACATGTGTCAATCACATGTTATATTCAAGACAAATAAGAAAACCTATGAAGAGTGCGCGAGGGACAAGCCCTATGACCGCACGACAACCTGCCACTATAAGGGTGGTAAGGTGCCAAAGCTTGATCGATGGGTGGTGACTATTTTGTAGTTAAGGCTCATCGAGACGATGGGTCTTTTTTGTTGGATATCCAACGGGAAAGATGTCTTTTGCTGCCTCTTTATAGTAGATAAGGAGGCATGTATGCGTAAAAAATTCCCAATTGTTATCAATGTTCCCCACTCTTCATTGCTGATTCCTGAAGGGGAAATGCAATTCTTTGAAAGGCCAAGACTCATACGAGAGCTGGTGGCTATGACAGATCATTGCTGTGATGATCTGTTTGACACCGGGCATGAAATGCTTGTTTTTCCTGTATCAAGGCTTGTCTGTGACTTTGAGAGATTCCGTGATGATGCGGATGAGATAATGTCACAAAAAGGAATGGGAGCAGTTTACACAAGGTGTTCTGACATGTCTTTGCTCCGGGTTATTGATGTTGAGAACAAGGAGCGGATTCTCAGGACATATTATGACAGATACCATTCATATCTCGAGAGGCTTGTTGAGATGAGACTACTAAGACACGGATGCTGTCTCATAATTGATGGGCATTCGTTCTATGAGTCACCGCTGCCATACGAAAAAGACCAGAATAAAGACAGACCGGATATTTGCATAGGTACCGATGCATTCCATACCCCGGAAATATTAGTTGAAGAGGTCTGGGACTTCTTTGAGAAAAGAGGTTACTCAACAGCGATAAACGCACCATTTGCCGGAGCAATTGTTCCAATGAAGTATTACAAGAGCGATGAGCGTGTCAAATCAATCATGATTGAGATAAACAGAAGGCTCTACATTGGTACGGATGGCACCATAAAACCGGAATACCAAATGATAAAAAACGATATAAACGAAGCGGTTCATATTCTTGAGCGTTCCGTGATGAGTTAAAGGAGGTCGTGAGCTATGATGAACACTCAAAAAGACAGACATACAATAGAATATGAGATAATTCCTGAGTGCATGTATTCAGATAGTGCAGCAGATTTTGTAAATACTATCCTGATTAAGAAACATCATCTGATACTTGAAATGTACAGCAGGTTAAATGGTAATGTCCCGGGGTATGTATGCCCATATACATCCGATGATTTTGATATTGATGCAATTGTTGTTGGAAATATGGCAGGAATCATGAGGATAACGATGCCAAGGATACTTCAGGCTGGAGATATGGTAAGAATATATATCTGCCATGATGAGGTACTTAGCAGGGCACGATTATATACCGTAAGGATAGATGAGGACTTTGATACATGCTTTATGACCTGGGTAGATGATTCACATTATATAGATCATGGAAAGTTTAAGCTTTCTGAGGCGGATGAAATGAAGACTGTAATGAATTTTTACATGAAATATCTATCAGAGAGTGAGCATGCTTCCGAATAATTCCTTTACTCAAGTTAAACTTGAAATCCGGATTGAAACATAAAGGAGTACTCGCTAGAATTAAGGTGGATTCGGCAATATCATTAAGTCATAAGAAAGAGATCTCTGAAACAAATTAGTAAATCTGTGGAGGAAGCCAATGAGCATAGGATCAAATATCAAGAGTCTTAGAGAAGAACGGAAGCTGACCCAGAATCAGGTAGCGGAGGCTCTGGGGATAACCTTTCAGGCGGTATCATCCTGGGAAAGAGATGAATATAAGCCGGATACGGAGAAGCTGATAAAGCTGGCAGAATTCTTCGATGTTTCGGTTTCTGCTATTGCGGAAGAAAAACGTAACACCTTCAAAACAAAGGAAACATGATATAGCAATGGATAAACTGAGTGTGAAAGAGTATGAGGACCCCTTCAAGGGGTAGCCGGTATTACAAGCGCCCTTTCAAGGGCTGCGACGAGTCAAAGGCGTTAGGGCTTGAACAAAGTGAAAGCCAGCGTCTTTAGGCGCTGGCCGGTAACAGCCCCCTTATAGGGGCGAGCAAACCACCCGTTGGACGGGTGGTGCTGATTGAATTCCCTGTCTTTTAGATGTAAGAGCTTGCTTTTAACGAACCCATAAATATAGAAGGAATCCATTTCAACTCATTCATTATGAGCCAAAATGGATTCCTTCTGAAACATCACTCCAGGCCATTGTCCCGAATAATACTATTTATATCATTTTCTACAGTATTTAGCTTATTAGATATATCATCCAAAACTCTACGTGCCATATTTACCTTCTCCTGAGATTCTTTTCTCGGAGTATCAAGGGTTGCGAGTTCTTTTTCTAATGATTCAATCACTGCCTGCTTTCGCAATATCTCCTCTTGTGCTTTTTTCTTACCAAATATCTTTTTTTGAAGTTTTTCGATTTCACGATTGCTAGCGTCTATTTCATCTTGTATTTTTGTGATTTTACTGTTAATAGAATTTAACTCTTTTTCTAAAGAATTAACCTGACCTTCAGCATCTCTTTTAGAAACCTCAAGGTTATTTTTTAAACCTATTTTTGCTGTATACTCATTATTTATTTCCGGATGTTCTATAAAAAACTGTTCCCGTCTTTCTCTTTTCTCTTTTTCTTTCTGCTCGGCTTCTCTTTTAGCTATATTGTTGTCCCATACATCAAACTGACTTCTAACTCTACTGGTGGCGGTTGATAAACGTCTACTTTGCTCTGAAACACTAGATGGAGCATTAACTTTCTTATAAGCATCCTGATACATCAGCCAAAATGAATTAAATTTTACTCCATTGCTTACATTAAGTGTTCCAGCAGAGCTCATTACACCGGCAATTTCTTTTGTTAAGTCAGTTATCTCTTTTGCGTTATTCTTCACAGAATTACGCTCAGCCACATTTAGACAAGCATAAGACTGCTCATCTAATAAATCGAAAGCAAAAATAAACAATTCACTTACAATGCACATTCTCTCATAGAAATTTTGAGCAGCTGTCGGAGATGAAGTAATACTCTGAAGCCCTCCACTTATTGAAGCTCCTCCAAGAGCACCGGCCCATGTAGATATTTCGGACATCATATTGGATACTTCAACCGCTTTCTTATGCGGATCATCACTTGAGATGGCCATTACTTTTTTGGCATTTACTACGCCTCCGATAACCTCCTGCGCATGAAAATCCATCAGATTACCTTTCCACCAACCGTATGATATACCCTTACGATAGATTGAATGATAGTTATTAACATCTATTTCCTGCGCTTTGCAATAATAATTATAAGCTTCCTGCCAATTACTAGCTTTAAAGGCAGAATCAGCCATTTGAAGGTAAGTGTCAAGTTTTCCAGAATCATCTATAGAAACCTGCCCACAAACTTCAACCATCATTTTTCTAGCTTCTTCTACAGAGTACTTTGTTCCACAGGATTGACAAACGTAAAGCCCCTCCTGTTTAACAAGATCTCCACTTCCACACATCTCACATACAAGCTTTTTCATTCCTTTACAACAACCTCCGCCGCTTATCTAAATTATTAAAATGTATAAACTATGTATTCATTTACTCATGAATGCATAAAAAAGACCTAGAATATTATAAAGTAGTGGTTTGCTTCTTTTCAATAATATGTTTGGTATCTATAGAGGGACGCCGCTTAAGATATATGAGGGGTGTCAACCAACCTTTTCATGCAAAAAGCCAATGGTCTGATTTTCTCGGAATTTTATTTGAAAAAAATATTAAATTTTACCAAAATAAAGACTCAAAACCTTGAAAGGCACGGCAAATACTGTACTATTAATATAGTAGAATTCCTATTGGTATCTAAGCGGGACGCTGCTTTAGGATATAAAGTCTGTTAAACAGACTTTCCTTTCACACGTTGACCGAAACCGGAGGACTGTCCCGTCTTCCGGTTTCAATCTTTATGTGGTTCTCATCCTGTATTCCACTTATAATATACATATATTGTTTTAACGCATTATAGAGGTTTCACATATGGAGACAAATCCGCCCCTGCCAACATATCCTTTTCCCCTGAACTTTTACCGGGAATTGTGTTACGAAATGAATATCGAACCTCCGGAAACACTGTCTGAGGACGAAGCCAAGGGCCTGGAATACCTTATAGGCTTTATAAAGTATGATGAATACATGAGCATCCTTATTGAGCGCTTCCAATATGGCAGAGCTTTTAAGAATATTGCCAAGAATCGGGGCTACAACCACTCAAAAGCTTATGCTGTCATGCGTAAAGATCTCACAAGACTGGTAGAATCCTACTATATTGGGCTGATATTTGGATATGAGAAATATGTGATGAATACTTCTTTTGAGGACATCCACCTGTCAAGGAAGGCTATTCGTACCATCATGCGCAACGATATCAATACTATTAATGATATCCGCAAAGCAGGAAGATCTAAGATTAAGGCTCTCCGCTCTATGGGCGAAGAAACCTACAACGAAATCATCTTTAAGACCTGGTTCCTTTGGGACTCCGAATGTCAAGTAAAACTCAGCCCGCAGCACCGCAACAATATCACTGCTGCGCTGACTGAGAAGGGATGGAAGGGGAAGGAGATTAAGGGATTCTTGGAATTTGTTGAGGATAACTATTAGAAAATTGTTCTTATTTCTAAGATATTTTTTAAAAGAACGATTCCTGTTATTTTGCACACATGAGTAAATGAATATATAATACTATATATCAGAAAAACAATCATATTATTGGTATGCAGAGGAAAAAATGAACACATATAACGACTACCATCTAGGCTTTAAAGAACATAATCAAAAAATGATTGAGAGTACCTATAAAAATGAAATGAAGGGAAACAATAAAAGAACACTTGTATTCTCATATGATGATGATGGCGATTGTGTAAACGCCGGTTCTAGAACCGAAGATAATAAAGATATTATTGAAATCAACACAAAAGTCTTACTCGAAATATATAGTATGGCATATACCTTATTCTCACAACCAGTTTTTCTTCCAAATATTGGAAATGCAAATAACGAAAGCCCTGCTTTAATTAGAGCTACATATAATAAAAGCATTGATAAGATACTTCTCACGGGAGAACCCAAAGATGAAAAGCGCGGAGTATTAGCACGATATTTAGGTTTTTCTGGATGCCAATTCATTTTATTGCATGAACTCGGTCATATATTAAATGGGCATACTGAGTTAATGACGTCTCTCGGTCTAGCTGAAAATGGTTTTAACATGATAGCAAAAGCTATACTTGATCAAAAAATAGATTGCTATACCGGATATAGCTTAGATAGACGTACACTAGAGATGGATGCAGACGCATTTGCATATTCTACTACATTTCAAGAAATCCTTGCCATGTTCAGTGATAAGGATGACTTTTATATCAACCATCTAAGTAATCCCATAGACATTTTCTTTTTGTATGGTGTCATGCATATGCTCGTATTTTTATATTTAGAATACGAATTCCCTATTGCTTATGATAAGAAAAACACATATCTTCCTAATTCCTGCAGATATGCTTTAGGTTTTGGTATCTTTGAAAAAATACTACAAGATAATGGCTTCACTCAAGGATACATTAATATTATTCTTCCCAGAATTCTTGGTGGTGGAAAAATCGCTTCCAAGTTCTTTAATATGATATATCATACGGATTACAATTTTTTAGAAATGGCTGTTCATGACAATAATCTTAAAGAATATGTTGACGAAGTAAATACTCATTGGGAAAAAGAAATGAAAAGAAGACTCAAAAAATACCGCATAACTAAACTATTTAATGAGGAAGATAATTAATGATCATTGGTTATTTTAAAAAGAAATATGGCAGATTTGCATTTAGGCCGCAATACAAGATAGCAAATATGATGTGGAATTTCCACAAATATGATGATGACGACAAGCCCTCTGTCCCGCATGGTCATTCATTGGACGGAAAGTATAAGCTCAGCATTTGGGATGGTACTGTCTATGAAATTAAGGACAAAAAGCTAATAAAAGTTGGAACTGCCAAAAAAGCAGATATGAAATCTTTAAACAAAGACAAAAAATTCACAACATTTGTCAAAGAAGAACGCGAATGGTACGGGCAAGAGCATCCATACAAGCCTCTTCCTTCACTTAAAAAAGGTCTTTGGTCTACTTGGAAAAATGATGACCTTGGATTCTCCGGGTATAAACCCCAAAATAATTTTACTATTTGTATTCCCGTAAAAATTAAAGCAAGCAAAGGGGCAACTCTATAGAACGTCCCTTTGCTATGCTAATTAAGCAATTATTCTTTTAGTTTATCCTTAGCTCTCCACTCCTTAATTTTGCCATTTATTTTTCTTCTCAAAATGATTTTTGGTACATGTTATAGGGAAACGCTACTTCTGACAAGGTTTTAAGTGCTGTACACTAAAGCACATGGCTATTTAAAACGCCGTGTTTATGCGAGGCTTTTGTTAAGAAAAATATTTTGACTACAACGAGTTTGTTGTCAGAAACAATACTGTAAACAAAAGCAGTTGGAATCCTTGTAAAAGGGTAGTAGCAGCCTTAAGATTAATATGTGATATCAAGGATTGGTCACAAAATGGAAACACAAATACTGGATAATAGTAGAGGAAACCATGTCTGACAGCAGATATTCAACCATATTCATAAACTATGATAGAGCGGATCATAACATACTTACAACACAGCTTAAGATGCTAAAGGAAAGATTCCGTTCATATGTGGTACTCATTATGACTTCAGATGATGACAGGGATTTTCTTGATAAGAACAGTTTTCTTTTTGAGGAAGTGATATATCCGGAAAAAAGAGACGTCACAGATTATGTGCTTGAGTTTTGCAGTCAAAAGCATATAGATACGGTCGATGCCCTGTACATAGGAAAGCTTGCAGACAATTCCCTCCGCCTTAAGGAATCCGGGTTCGAAATTAAGGATCCATATCAAATGGTGGAATCATATAAAAATGCAATAAAAATGCTCAGAGCATGATAAGCCTATAGTAAAATAATAGGAGATTAGGTATGAGCATATCAGAGAATGATTGGAAACTATTTAAGAACTCTCTTCCTTATTGGCAAGAAAGATATATGGGGAAGCTTGTTGAGGAATATAAGGAAATCCTAAACAGCGATAAGCTCCCGTCTGATAAATACTGGGCACTTGAAGGGCGCCTAAAGGCTGACAAGAGAAATCCCGGAGTTGTGATTACAGATATCAGCAGATCAAATTTTTACGACCATCTCGTATCTCTCTTAAGGTACAAGGTCATAACCATGGATGAACTTAAGGATTTTAGTGATGATACAAATGACATAACAAAACGTATGCTAGGTTGAGGAAGATGGGATGACGGAGAATACTTATTCAAATATCCTTGTATGCTTTGGAGATGCTGACAGGGATATCATTACAAAGCAGATCCGTATGCTGAAGGAAAGATTTCACTCCAGCGTGGTACTTATCATTACTTCCGATGAGGATATAAAGTCGCTTGACGCACACAGCGAGGTATTTGACGAAACTCTGGCATTGGATGCAAATAGTAGCCTTATGGAAGCTGTTATTGAATACTGCAAAGAAAAACACCTTCCTGAAAATGAGACTACTCTTATCGCAGAGATTTCTGATTCAGAGCAGTTACAGAATACACAAATGCAGGTAAAAAGCCCCGGAGCTATGACAGAATCCTATAAGAAGGCACTGGAAATGCTGGGGAGTATGTTAAAACCAAGGATGTGAAAATGTGGAAGATAAAACATATATTTGATGGAGATTTTGGCTGTGAAGAGCTTATGCCGGGTAAGGAACCAAAGCTCTCCATAACGCTGATATCAGATGATGGAAAAGTAAAGTATGTCCAGGCAACAAACAGTTGGCTCACGGAAAAAGGACTTGATGTTGGTTCCATATGGCCTGAAGTTTAGAGGGGGATAAATTAAAATGGGCAGATTAAAAGAGTTAAGAAGATTTGTAGATG
This sequence comes from Butyrivibrio sp. AC2005, assembly GCF_000424145.1. GTDB lineage: Bacteria > Bacillota > Clostridia > Lachnospirales > Lachnospiraceae > Butyrivibrio. The sequence goes on along the minus strand of NZ_AUJI01000018.1, from coordinate 60,998 downwards.
AGGTATTAAACAGGATGGAAGATCCTGATAAGAGGACAAGTGCAATTGCACATCTGTATGGTGTTTCGCTTTCTGCAACAATTCTGGCTAATAAAAGGGGATTGGACCCGGAAATAGCAGCCATGGCAGCAATGCTTCATGATCTTCATGCCTATAAGAGTGGTTCCTATGATGACCATGCACACCTTGGGGCTGAGCTGGCAAGGAAAGTATTGAACGAACTGAAGCTTACTTCTCCGGAGGAGACAGATGCCATCTGTTCTGCAATTTATCATCATGATGACAAGCTGGTTGTGGATTCTCCGATGGATGAGCTTTTGAAGGATGCAGATGTTATGGATCATTGCTTTAAGGATATATCGAAACCAGTAAAGGAGAAGGAGCAGGAGAGGTTCTCCAGGTTATGTGAAGAATTTGGAATGAATTAAGGGAAAAACATGTCACAAATCGTTTTCAATTTGTTCACATGGGATTAAGGAAGAGTTAAGGAATTAAAGATATCATATATCTATCAAGAGAGATAAATCTTGTGTAATACTTAAAAATAACTTTTTCATAACTGCAGTCTGGCATGAGCCAGGCTGCATCCTCCCTAAAAATACAGCTGCGATGAGCAGCTTTTTTTCATAGATGTAATTGTAGTGATAACAGAAAAAGAGTTTTAATCAGAAATGGAGTAATACTAATCGGTTATGGAGCAGGAGTTTATGAATAACAAAAAGGAAGCAGCAAGAAAAAAATCCCTTGGTGAACTTGGAGAGTTATTTGCAATAAAAGCATTAGTAGATGCTGAGTATGACAGGATCAGAAATCTTAATGATGTACATATGAATGAAGCATTTGCAGATATTTACTGTGAAAAAGACGGTAAAAAATACGTTATTAGTGTCAAAGCAAGAAATAAATATCAGCTTAATGGGAAGATAAATAACCGCTATAATCTGGGAACAAATGCTTATGAAAAGGCTGCCGTAACAGCAAAGAAGTATGATGCTGAGCCATACTGGATGGCAATACAGTTTGATGAACATTCATATTCAGTGTATATGGGCGCTCTTTCCTGTCTTGAAGGGGCAAGAGCCATTCCGATTGATAAATGCGAAAAAGGACTTATAGGGGAAGTGATGGTCCATGATAAGAGACATTATTTTGATTTCGACTTCTATAAAAATTCATGAATAGAAATGTAAAGTGTTATGGGAATTATGTATGAAAGCGTGCTGTAAGCAGATAAATCCTCTGCAAATTAAGGATAAAACAAAATAGGTTGACTATGAAAGTAAACCATAGTATATTGATAATGTACCAAGGCGATCAAGAAATTTGGTCGCTAAAAATTTACAGTCTAGGTTTACTTTTAAAATCAACCAACGGAGAGAGGAAAATGAATAATTTAAAAGAACTCAGAAAAAAATATGGAATTACAGCATCAGAGATTGCTGAAAAGCTTGGCGTATCAAAGCAGGCAGTTAGTGCCTGGGAAAGAGGAGTCAAGGAGATACCCCAGGAGAGGCTGGAGGAACTTGCCAAAATCTTTGAAATTGAACCTGTTACATTTAAGCATCTTATTGGAACAGATGATATAAAAGAATTAAACAAGGAAAGGGAAAAGCGCCTGATGCAGTATGCAGGTAAAATGAATAGCTTCCCTTTTGAAGAACTCTATAAGCAGATGAAGTATTCGCAAAGCAACATAGAAAGGGCAATACATAAAAGCTTTGATGGACCGAGTGATGCTACTCTTAGTAAGCAGATTAAGTATGTTGAACGGGGCATTTCCCTTTATGGTGAATTCAATATGCTGATTCATCTTTTGCATGAAATGCCATACGAAGAACAGACTCTATATTTTAGCAGAATTATGGAAGCAGTAATAGGTATGCAAAGTGCTATGGGACGGGATATAGATCCCAAAAGGTACAAAGAAAACAAGCCTTTGCTCATCGGTTATAAGAATATAAAAGATATAAGTGATGTGTTCACTGAAAAGATCGATGAATCCAAAAAGGAATTTGAAGAATATAAAACACATGTAGATTATCTGTATGAGGCTATGTTAGATAAATCAGCAGAAGAGCAGGATATGGCAGAGGAGTGAAAAGCAGAACGAAAATGGAGTTAACAATTTCGGGCTGCGAGTTCACTAATTCACGCATGAGCACCGCCTGCAGATTGTCTGAATACCAATTCCCTTATTTGGTCTAAATGCTGTGGTATCAAATTGCTAGTATTTGTAAGGACAAGGACTAAAGCCACCGCCTGAGCGGTTCCTTGACAGATATCATCAAGACCAAACAAGGGATGTGCTATTCCGCGAATTGGTGGTTCCCAAAGCAAATTCAAAGGTGCTCACGCCAATTAGCACCGGTGCTATTATTAATAATCAATAATATGAATCGTGATAAGTTTCAAAATCATATAATCTTCTTAAATTTAATCAGATAGTTCATAAAATCTTTCATCTAATATTGTATATTCATCTGCCTTGCCTATCCCTGTTTTTCAGGAAAGGAGGGATTTCCAGTGTTAAAGGACGAACTTGTGACCGGATTTCCCTTTGGGGTTGTGGCTGAACACCCGCAGCAGAATCGACTCTTTTTAGAATATCAAGATTCACTTCTGTTTCCGAAACTGTATTTTGAGGAACTGGCTTTGGTGTTGGAAGAGGTACTGTCTTAGTTGTTTGAGGCATTGCTTGTGTTGGCTGGGGTACAGGTGGCTTTGCGGCAACAGCTGATTTGACCTGTTTCATACCGGTTGCTATCAGGGTAACTACCACCTCAGATGAGGCAGAATCACTGCCAACAGTTCCCCAGAAGATATTTACATTTTCTCCTGCCTGGTCACGGATATAAGCAACGGCCTTGTTAAGAGCAACAATATCAATCTTTCCACTGGTATTTAGGAGGATATTGGATGCCCCTGTAATGTTTGTTTCCAGAAGAGGGGAACACATGGCTTTTTCAACGGCATCTATTATGGTTTCTTCTTCCCCGGCAATACCAATACCAAATAGTCCATAGCCTTTATCCTTCAGAGTTGACTTAAGATCATTGAAATCAAGGTTGATGGTGCCGTGGTTGAAGATGATATTAGTCATTCCTTCGATTGTATATTTGAGTACAGAATCGGCTAAGGTAAAGGCTTCGTCCATATAGAATGGCTTATCAGTAATGGTAAGAAGTTTGTCATTGGGTATTACAAGCAGGGTATCAACATTCTGCTCAAGCTTCTTAAGCCCTGTCTGTGCAGCTAAGACCCTGGGCTGGCTCTCAAATGAAAAGGGCATTGTTACTACTGCAACCGTGAGGATATTCAGACTTTTGCATATTTGGGCAACAACAGGGATAGCTCCTGTGCCAGTTCCGCCACCCATTCCGCAGGTAAGGATTACCATATTTGCATCCTCTACAAGATTGGAAATTTCTTCTTCACTCTCTTTCGCAGAGGATTCACCGATAACCGGATCTCCACCTGCACCATAACCCTGAGTGAGCTTTGAACCAAGCTGCAGACGTTTATTTGCAGGGCATCTATCGAGTGTCATGGAATCAGTATTGAGAGCAGCATATTCAACATATTCAGATGCATCGGATACCATGCGTGTTACTGCGTTATTACCGCCGCCACCAATACCGATTACCATTACCTTGGGCATTTTTTCATTACCTTTTGCTTTTACTTCCAACATCTTTTTTCCTCCGAAATTTGCATCTGTGCAAATCAATAATTTATAAATTTGCATTTATGCAAGTTGTATTATGTTTTTGAATATAGCGTTTATGCAAATGCTTGTCAACATAAAATTTGCATTTATGCAAGTTATGATGTAATATATAGTAAGTGAGGTAATAGCATATGCAAATTGGAGAACGACTGAAAAAAAGAAGAAAAGAACTGGGATTATCTGCTGAAAATATTGCGGAACAGCTTGGTGTTTCTTATACGACTGTATACAGATATGAGGCATCAAGCATAACAAAGATCCCTGTTGCTACATTCGATAAACTATGTAAGATTCTGGGAGTCACTCCTGCGGAACTGATGGGGAATTCCGAAGAAGTGTCTGAAGAGGATGACGAGCTTTCTAAGCTTCCGAACCACTTTGAGAATCCCCAGGAGGCAATAGAATTTATTTTAAAAACACCAACTTTGGCCGCTTTTGGAGGATATGACCCTGATCAGATGGATGAGGATACTATTGTCGAGTTTGCCAATGAGTTACTTGGACATCTTAAGGTTATGAGTCACAGATATCAGAAAAAGGGGGCATCGGGGGATGAGAAAAGAAGAAATAGTTGAGTTTGCTACAGGATTGAAGAAGACGTATAACACTTCAGATCCTTATGAACTTGCTAGAATATTTGGGATAAGAGTAGAAGAAAATATTCCTTGCATGAAGTGGTTTAAGGCACAGGCAGTTAAGTTTAAGGGATATGCTCCATACATTGTTATAAACAGAGATTATGACGAGCGTTCCAGAAGAATCATGTGTGCTCACGAACTCGGACATATCTTTTTACATGATGATACACTGAACAATTTTGCTAATGTTGGAGGCAAGATCAACATGGAAGCAGAGTATGAGGCGAATCTTTTCGTACTTGCATTATTTGAAGATCAGGAAAATCTTAACATGAATATGGCGGAGATTCCTTCGTATCTGGTACATTCAATCATCGAAAAGAGCATAGAACAGAAATAAAGTGAATGCTAAGAGCTGGTCAATGATGACCGGCTCTTTTTAATTTAGAAACAGAAGCTCTTTTATGGATATATATTTACGTTAATAAGAATAATTTTATCCAGTATTTACATGGTTTTAATTTCTATTTGGAATAATAGAATTAAAAGTATAAGCCTTAAACAAAGCAGAAGCACTTGTAAACTCATACATAAATGATTAAATCTGGTAACTCCAGAAATAAAGGAGATGGATTATATGATTATTAAAATGACATGTCCAAAATGCGGAGAAGAGATGACATTGGATTTAACAAAAGGTTTTAGCTTTTGTAGTAATTGTGGTGAAAAGGTATTTTTGGGAAGTTCATCGGAGACTTCCCAGAATAGTATGCCTATGTCGAGTCAGTATCAACTGGGAACTACATACGGACAACATCCAGGATATTATAATGCTACTGTACAAATGGCGGCTGTGAATCCTGTTCTTAAGTCAAAAGCTCTTGAATTTGTTTCGTCTCCTGTTGCTTTGATCTATGCCATTTTACAGGGGACGCTTGTCATTTTACTTTTAATATTAGCGTTTTATGAACATATTTTATGGGCTATGATTTTTCTAATGATACCGGCAATAGTAGCCACTGTTGAGGCATGGGTAACATTTGGAACAGCAAAATGGGGAAAAACAGGTGTTAAAACTGAAGGGATAACGGTTGGAAAGGTTTTTTCTGTTATATACATGGCTATAACAGCATTGTTCATTTTTGCCGATGTCATAGGTGCAATAATATGGTCCGCTATATGTAGCTGGGCTGGCAGTGAAGTTAGTAAATTACTTATATATATTTTTGGAACGGATTTTGGAGCAAAGGATGGACAATTATTTGCGACAAATCTAGGAATGGTACTGTTTTTGGTTTCTCTTGCACCGCTGATATTTTGGATAGTTTTGCAGGTTTTGTTGAATAAATGCAGAGACAATCTAATCAAAGCTTTCGATGGATATTCTAATTCTGAGATAAAAACAATATTTCCAGCGGTACTTTTGTTCTTTTATGCACTTTCTCCCTTAGCCTTGGGTATTCTGCTTATGAGCCAAAAGGTGTATTTATTAGGAGGCGTGACTTTGCTTCATGCGGGTATTTTTGCATATGCAGCGGTATTGTTAATAATGCTTGAAAACAAGTTAAGAAAATAGAATCCATAAACATATGGAAGGTAAATAAGGAGCAAGAAGTCATTTATGATCAATAAAGAACTGTTATCAAAAGCACTAGAAGCATATAAGCAGAGCTTTTCTACAAGATGGCCAGAGGAAAAGTATAAATGGGAAGCTATCAAGTGGTTCCAGGAGCACTGGGACATCAATGCAGATAATTTCTCGGAGATGTTCTGGAATGCAACCGAAAAAACCATTAATCTGCTTACTTCAGCAAGAAACTTTCCCCGGGGCATGATAAAAGGCTACGCCGAAAAGAAACCTGAGGTCATACGGGGGATGTTCCTGGATCTCTTTGATGAAACAAAAGATACTGGTGAGCGCATTGTCAAATTCCAGAGCGAGGCAGATGCACTTTGTGAAGAACTGTCCCCAGGTAAACAGCATTTCCAGAGACCAATGGCCATTTCTGTCTACTTATGGCTAATGTATCCGGATAAACATGATATTTTCAAATATTCTGTATGCAAAAAGACAGTTCAGTACCTTGAGAGTGATTTTGTGCCCAAAATGGGACATACAACTCAAAATATAGTTGGAAATACACAGCTTATAAATGAGCTGATGTCTGCATTGCAAAGTGATAATGAACTTGTGACAATGTACGAAAACAGTCTTGATGATAACTGCTATCATCCTGAGAGTTTGAGAACGCTTGCTCAGGATTTCTCGTTTTTTATTGCCATCCATTTGGCAGATAAACCAGACCAGGATATTTGGCATGCCGCAGACTACAATCCTGGTATAAGCATGGATGAGTGGATCAAAATACTGGGGGATAAGACACTTGCCTATGAATCTACGCTGGAAATGCTTGCAAGGATGAAGGATTATGGCGGACAGGCGACATGTACGCAGCTTTCTACCAAATACGGAGAGACTCCCAATTTCTATAATATCAATGCTACTTCCTTTGCAAAAAGGCTTATTGATAAGACAGATTATGTCAAGAATTATAACCCCGAGATAGGTCGCTGGCCTGTATTGTTTATAGGAAAAGATGCAAGTAGCGATGATGAAGGTGCTTTTATATGGAAACTCAGAGATGAACTTGATCAGGCACTTGATAAGATAGACTTATCAGAAGTAAGACTATATGCAGATTCAGATGAAGAAGAAGTTAATTACTGGTGGCTGAATGCAAATCCCAAAATCTGGAGTTTTAGCGACCTTGCAGTAGGGGAAGAGCAGGGCTACTCCCTATATAACGATAATGGTAATAAACGCAGGGTATTTCAGAATTTCCTAGATGCCAAGGAAGGGGATCTGGTTATTGGCTATGAATCGACTCCTGTAAAAAAGGTTGTTTCACTTGCAAAAGTATCTCGCGCCAATGATGGAGAACAGCTCTACTTTGAAAAGACAGAAGGCCTTGGTACGCCAATAGATTATCAGATTCTTCATGATATTCCTGAGCTGGAAAAGATGGAGTATTTCCAAAGCCCCCAGGGAAGCCTCTTTAAGCTAACCAAGGGTGAGTATGATCTGATCATGGACATGATCCGTGATGAAAATCCTCTTCCGGAAAATGAGGAAAGCCTTAGAAAATACACAAAAGAAGACTTTATCAGTGAGGTTTATATAAGTGAAGAAAGATATGAGAGCCTAAAGGCACTTCTTCTTAATAAGCAGAACATAATCCTGCAGGGTGCTCCGGGTGTGGGAAAGACTTTCGCAGCCAAAAGGCTCGCTTATTCCATAATGGGTGTAATGGATGAAAACAGGATAGAATTCGTGCAGTTCCATCAGAATTATTCCTATGAGGACTTTATCATGGGATATAAACCAGATGGTGAGGGCTTTGAGCTAAAGAATGGCATATTCTATAGATTCTGCCAAAAAGCTGCCAATAATCCGGATGTACCTTATTTCTTCATAATAGATGAGATTAACCGCGGAAATATGAGTAAGATCTTCGGTGAACTGCTTATGCTCATAGAGAAGGATTACCGGGGAACAAAGGCTACGCTTGCTTATAATGGCTTATCGTTCTCTGTTCCAAAGAATCTCTACATAATAGGAATGATGAATACGGCTGACAGGAGTCTTGCCATGATCGACTATGCCCTTCGCAGGAGATTCAGCTTTTATTCAGTGGAACCCGGCTTTGAAACAGAAGGTTTCAGAAAATATCTAGCAGAGCTTAATGATGACACATTGTATGCACTGATTGACGTGGTAATCAGCCTTAATAAAGCAATCACTGAAGATCCATCGCTAGGAAAGGGCTTCTGTATTGGACACAGCTATTTCTGCGGTCAGAAAAAAACTGATGTGGATGAGCTGGACGGCTGGATGAATTCGGTCGTTGAGTATGACATTATTCCTATGCTTGAAGAATACTGGTTTGATGAACCTGACAAGATAAGGCTTTGGAGAAGCAGACTGCAGGGAGTATTTAATTCATAATGACTAAGGACAAAGGAATTCTTATAAAAAACATATACTACATGCTCACATACGCGTTCCAGATCCTCAGACAGTCGAATTATGATGACATAGCAGCGGAGGACTTTGTAAATATACACGATATGTTTGCAGCAATACTGGGAAAAGGAGTTGCACAGCAGTTAAAGCATGGACTGTATAGGGAGTATATTCTTAAGAATGATACTCTTACCACAATGCGCGGAAAACTCGACCTTAATGAGACCTTCAAGAACAAAATGCAGAAAAAAAGGGTCCTTACCTGTGAATTTGACGAATTATCCGTGAACAATCTCATGAACCAGATTCTGAAGACTACCATGACCTTGCTCATAAGGCAGAGAACTGTAAAGAAAGAGAACAGGGCTTTATTAAAGAAGAATCTGTTGTTTTTTGATGATGTCGCGTACATTGCCCCGGAACTTATCAGATGGGACAGGATAAGATATCAGAGGAACAACCAAAGTTACCGCATGCTTCTTAATGTCAGCAGACTGGTACTTGAAGGGTTACTTTTATCTACTGAAAAGGGCAATGTAAAAATGGCAGCTTTTCTCGATGATCAGCGTATGAGCCATTTATATGAAAAATTCATATTGGAGTATTACAGGTATCACCATCCGGAACTCCACGCTAACCCTGATCAGATCAAATGGAACCTTGATGACGATAATGACATGTGGCTGCCGAGCATGATATCCGATATTACTCTAAAAAAGGGCGACCTTACTCTTATAGTGGATGCGAAGTATTATAGAAAACAAATGCAGGATAATTACAATGTTCAGTCATTCAGAAATGCTAACCTGTATCAGATTTTTACTTATGTAAAGAATCTTGATAAGGAGAATACCGGCATGGTCTCAGGAATGCTCCTGTATGCAAAAACGGATGAGGAATTCCAACCCAAGAACAGATTCAGTATGGGCGGTAATAGTATTGCAGTGGATTCGCTTGATCTGAATCTGCCATTCAGCGATATTTCTGGACAGCTTGAAAAAATTGTAAGTGACTACTTCCCAAGGGAAGCAGTATCCATTTGATAATATGGAGAGCCTATAATGTTGACATTTACAGATATATTAATCAAGGAAAAAATCGATCCCGCTAAAACCAAGCTAATACGTCATTCATTAACGGACAAAAACTTTAAAGAGTGCTATGACTGTCAAAAAGTCTATGAGTACACTTGTCATCAGAAAAATGGTTTCAGCAAAGGATATGAGTACTGGGCAGTGTTCATAAGCGGTAAGGGGACAAAAGCTAAGTTTTACGCTATTTATAAAGTCAATGGTTTTATTCCTGATGACAAATCCAATAGGCCAGAAGGATTACCTAAACTTGAGGCCTCATATTATAATGGCGAAAATGCAATATATGATCTTGAACACATAGATAGCCTTGCTGCATATGAAGATAGACTTACGATCGAGTGGGGAAATTCAGCAAGGATGTGGCATCAAAAAGGAACAACAGAGAAAGAAATAATAAGCATTCAGGCTGACAAAAAGAAGGTGTTTTCCGGATTTGAAGATCTCATAGTTACTTATGATGAGCTCAAAGAGATTATTGAAGATGGAGTAACATATGAAGAGTGGCATACAGCATTGTCTTCTGTATATGCTATTTACCTTATTGTTGATACTGAAACCGGCAAACAATACGTAGGCTCAGCTTATGGCGATGAAGGGGGTCTTCTTGGCAGGTGGGAGTGCTATGTTAGAACCACCCATGGTAATAACAAGCTCATGAAAGAGCTAATTTGTAATTATCCTGACCGATATCATAAGTTCCAGTTTTCTATATTACAGATACTTCCAAAGACATTATCTGCAGATGAAGTAATTAAAGCAGAAACGCGGTATAAGCAGAAAATGAGAAGCTATGAGCCTAACGGTATGAATGCAAACTGATATATCAAAATTTGTGATTTTTTAAGTAGGAGAATTATTTTTTCTGAAGATAAAGAAGGGTAATGATATGGCTGAAAGCAAAGAGTATATCGATGTTTACAAGAAAGCTGAGGAATATCTTCTGACAATCACTCCAGCCGGCGTTGATCTGGAAAAGTATTATATTGGCGATAATAAAGACTACAAGACATTGGATGATATTTTTGTCCGATTCATTCATTCTGCCCAGAATTATCAGAGCATGCCGAATGTTATTGCATTTAAAAAGCGAAAAGAAGAGGTGGGTAAGATTTTGCATGGGTTTGACCATGTGAGAGTCAGCGCAATGAATCCTAAAGAGCTATGTCAGACTTTCAGGGATGCTTTTGGTGTCAAAAGCGCTGATAACAAAAACAACAGCTGGAGTAAATGGAGCCATGCAATAGTTGATTCAGCTAAATTTTTGATGGAGTTTAAGAATCCTGATGATTTCGAGAAATTTGTTAATCTGTTTGGATATAACGTACATACGAGCATGGCGCTTCCGCTGTTGATATCGCATAAGATCAATGGGATTGGATTTGCACTTGCCTGTGACCTTCTTAAGGAACTGGGGTTTACAAGATATCCAAAGCCGGACGTTCATTTAATGGACGTATTCAGTAGTTTTGGCTTATCAGAACACGAACAGATATCAACTTTTGAAGCGATTGTAAGAATGGCTAATTACGTCTATGAGGATGGAGATAAAACTGTTACACCATATAAGGTTGATAAGATCTTCTGGCTGATATGTTCCGGTAAGTTTTATATGGAGGATCCCGTACCACCAATTATCAGTCATAAGAAAGAGTTTATTGATATGATGCTGAACAGATGATTTATATTGCACCTTAGAGAGGTATAAGTAATGTATGGAACTGGCAGCAAGAAAATGCTAAACATGCTCATATTGGAAATCCTGCGAAAATATTCAGATGAAAACCATTCGCTTACTCAGCAGGAGATTTTGCGGTTACTTGAAGCTCATTACGGAATGCCATGTGACAGACGATCAGTCAAGGCAAATGTTCTGGCATTAAAAGAGCTCGGATATGATATTGATATGGATGATGGCTATCGGCTTTTGTCGAGGGAATTTGATGATGCTGAGCTCAGGATACTGATTGATAGTGTCCTGTTTTCAAAATCCATATCCACCAGGCAGGCTAAGAATCTGGTAAATAAGCTTCAGACCCTGGGCAGTAAATATTTTAATGCCAAAGTCTCACATATCAGCAATCTACCAGAATTGGATCGTACAATAAATAAGCAGGCTATGTATGGCCTTGGCACACTAAATGATGCCATTGCAGCGAAGCATAAGGTTAGCTTTGTTTATAATGATATTGGGACGGATCTAAAACTCCATCCTAGGAAACAAGAAGCATATATAGTAAATCCATATCAGATTGTTGCAACAAATGGTCGGTTCTATCTGATCGGAAATTATGATAAATATGATAACGTATCACATTACAGGATTGATAAGATGTCAGATGTGAAGGAGCTTGATTCTAATGTAAAGCCCATGAAAAGTGTTAAGGGCTTAGAACATGGGCTTAATCTTCCCAAGCATATGGCGGAGCATATATACATGTTTAGTGGTGAAAGCGTAAATGTAAAAATGGAGACCACTCCGGACATGTATCCTGAAATATCCGACTGGTTTGGAAAAGGATTGAAAGTTGTTGAAGAAACAGATAAAAAGCTCATTCTCAGAGTTTCTTGCAATGAAGCTGCAATGCGGTATTGGGCATTACAATATGGGCCATCGGTTGAAATATTAGAGCCAGAATCGCTAAGGAATCAGATTATTGCAGATATGCAGGATATGATGAGGAGATATAGTGACTGATATATATTCCTTAAAATGTACAAAATAATGAACATCGCTTTTGGTATTGTAACGGTATCAGAAAGCGATGTTTTTTAATGGAATTATTAGTAAGGAGAGAATGCATATATGTACGGAGCAATTTTAGGAGATATGATCGGAGCCCCTTATGAATTTGACCGTGGAGATAAAACTAAGAATTTTGAGTTGTTTGATAAAAGGAAATGGATCAGATACACCGATGATACAGCCATGACGCTTGCTGTAGCTAAAGCAATTATATGTGCAGGGGAATATGCTGATGAATTGACAATGAAGAGAGCGCTTATTTCCTGCATGCAGGATATAGGTAGCAGGTATGCTCAGGGTGAGTATGGCGGAAAATTTGCAATCTGGTTAAGGACAGAAAACCCACAGCCTTATGGTAGTTGGGGAAATGGTGCAGCTATGAGGGTTTCTTCAGTTGGATGGTTCTTTGACTCAGTAGAACGTACTCGTGAGGTTGCAAGATGGACTGCAGAAATATCACATAACCATCCTGAGGGGATTAAAGGCGCTGAATCCGTTGCTACTGCGATATATATGTTACGGAATGGGATGAGTAAAGAGGATGTAAAGAGCCTGATCACTAAGGAATTTGGCTATGATTTTTCCAAGACCTGTGACGAGATCAGACCGACTTATCATCATGTTGAAAGCTGCCAGGAAACAGTCCCGGAGGCTATGACAGCATTTTTTGAAGGGACCGATTTTGAAGATTGTATCAGGAATGCCGTTTCACTAGGTGGGGACTGCGATACACTGACATGCATTACAGGGAGTCTCGCAGAAGCATATTATGATGTATCCGAAGCATTTAAAAAAGAATGTGAAGCTCGCTTACCGGATGAGTTTTTGGATATACTGCATCAAATCTATAGTAGGCTTGGACGCGTAAATATATGAGAGAACTGTGAGATTAAGTGATAGGAGATTACCAGATGAGTTATGAATGTAAATGTATTGAAAGTCTTATTGCGGCTGCAGATGCAGGGGATATAAGTGCTATGCAGAATTTTGTTGTGGAAACACTGAGTTCTGAAGAGTGGGATGATAATCCTGTAATAATTGAGAAAAGAAATGAATATATTGAAGTTCTTGCCAGAGAAGGCAAACCGGAAGGTTTCATCTTCCTCGGTGATATTTTTTTACAGGGTATAAGCGTTAAAAAAGATGTAGATAAGGCAATCGATTATTACGAGCTGGCTGCGAATTGTGGTGAAACATTTGGATATGAGATCATTGCAGAAATATATATCAAAGGTGAAGATGCTCCCCTAAACTATGAGAAAGCTTATGAACTGCTAGATAGATCTTCTGAGCTTAATAATGGCGTATTACGTTCGGACTCAGGGTATTACTTCATGGGGGAGATGTATTACTTTGGCCTTGGTGTAGCAAAAGACTGGAATAAAGCAAAGAAGAGTTATAAGAAGATCATCAGAAAATATGGTAATACAGGCAGTGACTATTACTGGAAGGCTTGTGCCAGACTTGCAAGTATCTATGAATCAGTCAACGATCCAGATTATAAAGTATATGTGGAGAATTTGAAGAAAGTGACAAAGAAACATACAGAAGGGATGTCAGATGAACAAATCAAAGACTCTCTTGGGAGGTATTAGAAGTAATGAGGGTCAAAAATGAATGCAGCAGAAAGGTAATATGTGAATTGTATCTCCTTCTTAGTAAGAATATTTTGCCACAATCATTATCATATCATAGATGATTCTGGTAGAATGGCATCTTTTCTAAACTTTACGCTAGCTATGTGGATGAAGAATAAAAATGATTCCTGCGGAAGACTTATCAGCTATGATTATAAATGCTCATTATACAATATCGTCTGTCATTTTTATTAGACAGTGGTTTCGCTATATTTTTCTCATGGGATCTCATTGGGGAATGAAAACAGTTGCCGGGGAGTCAAACGATATTCTTATCTTTTGATGAAGAAGTTCTTAGGAGGCAACTATAAATGCACAATAATACAGGCATGAAGAATGCCGATTATAAAACAATTTTTCAGGAAGTATCGAAGAAGATGCATACTCTTATGTGTCTCAGTAACAATCTGCAGCTGTTATCAGATGGTATTGCACTAAGTGAAAACGACCAAGCCAGTAACGCAGTAATGTTCACCGCAGAGATAATGGAACGAGAGCTAAGGGAGCTCAGCGAATACTTGGAGTATATCGAATCGGACTTTTCTAATCTAAACAGTGAAACCGCTACAACAGAAGAATAAGCATTATTGCTGAAAGCTGTCGCCAATTCTAGACTCTGGCGATGGCTTTTTTCATTGAAGGACTCTATCTTCTGTCGTATGAGTGCCTTTTTTCTCGACTTCGCGAAAGCCTCTTACAGTGTATGTCTCGTATTGTCCGTCCTCATTCATAAATCGTATACGCATGGGAATGATGCTGCCGTCCGCCTTGTGCTGGCAGATCACATCAACCTCGTCTATTATCCTTCTCATTGAAGCTCTCATATAGCAACTCCCTGAAGCTTGCCGTCTGAATCCATAAAGGCGTTTCTATCATCAATATAAATATCGCAGGTGATCTTCCGGCTATTGTTGCCGTAAAACTCTACAACTTCAGGCAAATTGTCATTTATCGCATCAAAAGTAAGCCCATAATCCCGGCACCATTTAATGGCATCTGATAGGGGCTTCCCTGCTCTGCATGTCCAGAGAATCAGCTTGTTTCCAGCGGCTTTTTCTTTCAACAAATATTCAATTAGTAAAATATTGGGATCTCCTAGCTCAGGCCATACTGAGTAGCAGAGCGTATTATCAAAATCCACAGCATAAATCGTATAATTCTTTTCCATAAGCAATTCCTCATAATAGCGAATGTATGTTTTCGAACTAATGTTCTTTAATAATAACCCTGAAATGATCTTCTTGCAATAGAACACTTTCTTAAATTTTTGTGATCCGTGTAATTTTCCTTAAATAGCGTTATCCTTTTCTCCTAAAAATATAAGGAGGACCAGAAATATGAACAAAAGTAACACAACAACAGAGAATTTATCAGAAAAGGAGAGGAACCAGAAAATGACAAAGGAACAGACAGTGAAAATCGAAAAGCTGGATGATCTTATAAGCAATCTTTCATGTGTAAAGTGTAATCTGATGATGATCGCATCCGGAATCGAAGAATCAGGATCTGACACGGGAAGATACGCGGTTGAAGCTGCCGCAGGGATGATTGAACGTATAGACAGTGAAATGCAGGATATAGTTAATGATCTCCTTGCTGAAAGTGAAGAATTAGATCGTTAAGTGAAGTATGATTAAATACGCTCTCAGGATAAGTTGTTCATTCAACTGCTTCAATTTGAAACTCAGTTTGGATCTATCTTTCAGTAACAGCTGTTTTTGGTACTTTTGCTGATATAAATCCGAGCTTAGGACATCTTAAAATAATGTTACAGGGAAAGGAACACCTTTACCTACACATAAGAAAACAACAGAGGCCAGGTGGTGCTGAGACGTTCCAGAGCTCAGCATTGTCTGGTCTCGCCTATTAATGAATAAGGGAATATAATAAAAGAGCACTTTGCAACACTTAACCGGCAGGAGATTTATCTGTGGCAAGAGAACTATCTGAAAAAGAGCAGAATGAGTATAACAAAATGATACAGGGAGCTAAGCAACTCAATCTTTTTGGAGAAGAAGAGGAGCTTGATGCAAGGGATTTTATCATAGACCGCCCCTGTGAAACAGAAGATGAAATGTAATAATACCAATTTATTAGAAAAATAATTCATAGCATCCGGAGGTACACATGAGTAGATTAAAAGATTTGAGGACATATATCGACAAGGAACTTGCTAACATTACTGACTTAGACAAAAGGACTAGCGCAACAGCTCATCTTTACGGCGTATCACTTGCGGCAACAATTCTCGCAAAAAAGCGCGGACTTAATGAGGAACTGGCTGCCATGTCAGGAATGCTTCACGATCTTCATGCATATAAGAGTGGTTCATATGATGACCACGCCCATCTCGGAGCAGATCTGGCAAGAAAGATTCTTGAAGAACTTGGCATCACTTCAAAAGAAGAAACAGATATCATTTGCTCTGCCATATACCATCACGATGATAAACTCGTGACAGATTCTCCAATGGATGAACTTCTAAAGGATGCAGATGTTATTGACCACTGTTTTAAAGATTCATCGAAGCCTGTAAAAGAAAAAGAGCAGAAGAGATATGACGCTCTCTGCAAAGAATTGGGGCTGTGATCATTTCATGGAATATATAGATGTATATACAAGGGATGGGATACCTCGCATGGAATGTTAAATGAAATAGGATATTATTCCAACAAGTATGCCACCAATAATAGATATGCACGTAAAGTAGTTGGAATGAATAATAATAATAGAAATATTCAACTGTCGCCGATTTGCAGCAACTTTCAGAATATAGCATGCTAAATTGGCTATGATGATAAGAGGAACTATCCTTATTAAGTATAGTATACTTATACTGGCTACTGACTTGTATACAAGACATAGATTAATCAAAAGTAAAATCATAACTATTGGTAGTAACACAGCCTCAAATCACACATTCAAAATTTATTAATTATCAGCATACACATTTGACGCTTGTTCGTAGAAGCTTCTAAGATTATTCTTAGCAATCTGTGGAAATATGATAACGGCATCTTTTCCAAATCTTTTAAAGTATTCTTCTAATTGAACAAGTGGCCATTCAAAATAATATTTATCCCCATCTACTTTCTCAACAATTGGGCGATTTGTGTATATCATCTTATATTTTCTTTTTCCTTCGTCTGACAATATTACGCAAGATTTTTCAATTGAGTCAAACGAAAACTGTGGACCTTTCTTTACAGCAACATGTATTTTTTTCATTATATCGTCTTGGGGGGCAAATTTCTCAGCTAGCAAAAATACATTTTTCATACGCGATATTCTAAATGAGCGAACTTTACCTGTATCACAGTCACTGCAAAGTAGATAATTATTTTGCTCTTGCTTAGAAGCAGCTACCTCATATGGTTCAACTACATATTTTATGGTTCCTTTGGAAATATTAGCCATGCCTTAAAAGTCCTGGCTGATTCTCGGAGGGAATAACATGATTAGCACTATAAAGAAAATGGATTTGGAAACTGGCCGTTACAGTGTTAATGCTGAAATATATGATTCCTGTTTGGAGATGCTAGATGATTTGAAAAGGAGAAAAATCACGGATCGTCGTTTTCATAATGTTCGAGAGGATAAATTAGATGCGCTGTGGTGTGGTGTAAAAACATATGATCAGGCGCTAGGATTGCTAGCTGAAGGATTTACACCGGCTGTAAAGAAAATATATGAAGAAATCCGAATAAAGAACGGTAGAAAAATCAATGGAACTAATAGGAGTGAAGTTATTATGAACTCCGTGGTGGGATATCAGCCTATAGTTCCTTTGGCTCTATATGGAGTCCCCAATAATATGCTTATCAGAAAGACTGAAAAAATAGAAGCCCGGGTTTTTAATATATTTATAGATACTACCTGTGTTGAATCTACTATGATTCAGGAGTTGATACGTTATGGAATTTTGCTGATAAGGATGATTAATAATTTAGAAATGTGTGGCCATAAGATCAACCTTTATATATGCGAAGCTTTTGCAGGTCAGGCCAGTGCAGATCTGCTCTTTATAAAAACCAAGAACAGTAACAGTCCACTAGATCTGAGAAGAGTATCATTTCCCTTATGCCATACGGCATTCACGAGAGTTATTTGCTTTGATTGGTATTCAAAATTTCCAAAGGGAATATACAGAGATGGATATGGTACTACATTGCAAGGTACGCTAGGAAGGGCAGCTTCAGAAAGCATTATCAAAAAGATTTTTGGACCATCATCTGTTTACATAACCTATGCAGAGCTTAAGCATGGAGGGGAAGAATATTTAAAAAGTGTATTAGGGATAGATAAAGTTGCATAAATACGGATTATTAGGGAAGGACATTTTCTGTCCATAGTGTTTGTTACCATAGAAATATAAACAGAATAGATGGCTTAAGTAGTGGGGGAGAACTAATTGCCAGAAGTTATGAAAGGTAGGTAGACACTATGGAGAGACTGATATTTTGGATTAAAAACTGCATTATTAACAACAATAGAGGATGCAGATCATTTTGTGGGAACTGTCCATATTATAAACAGTGCAGTACTGATGAGAACATTACAACATTATCGGAGGAGGTCTTTGATGATAGCGTTTATGATTCAGAACTTTGAAATAGTCATGTTTATTATTTCTATGATGATTGCTGCAGAATTGCTTTTGCTTATATATATCATATTTCATAGGAAAGGTAAGAAGAACAAGGCAAAAGCTTCTTTAACTGAGGCTGAACACATAACTAAAGAAGAAAAGCCACATGAAAAAGAAGAAGAGTACGGGTTTACTGTAATGGATCTTGATCTGAACGATGATGATTTCGAATTTCATTTCATATAATTGGGAATCCAGGAAGGAGCACGAAGATTATGAAGTTTTTTAATACCATATTTCAGAAAAATTGTAGTAGCGTAGTCAGTCCTTCACGCAAAGAGTTTAATAAGGCATTTAAAGCAGCTTCAAGAGGAATATCCCTCATAGGGAAAGAATATAAAAAGGAAGCTGGTAAGAATGCATTTAAAAGTCCGGACCATTTTAGAAATTGGTTTACATCAAAATATGGAACGGTCGATATAGACAATTTATAAATATACTTACTGATAATGAAGGATAAAGTATGTTGTACATGGAGGAACAACAAATGCCACTGAATAAAAAAGAAAAGATGCGTCTTATTGTAAAACATGCTTCTAAGATACCTGATACTGAAAAACTAAAAAAATTGAATGAGTGCATGTATGAGTTAAAATTTTATCGCCGTCGCCATTGGCGCATAAAACTTAATGAGGCTGCATTTACAGGAAAAATTTAGGATTTATTTGAAGGTGAAATGGTATGCATCAAGGTTTCAGCAATTACCTTTGGATTAAATTCTTTGTGGCTGACAGGTTTCACAAAGGGTAAAGAATCCACAATAAAATACCTTGAAACTATTGATCCTGATGACGAGTATTTACGAAAAAAGCAATAGAGAAGGATATATACTATGAGAAGAGGATTGAGCAAAAGAAAATAAATTATAAAGATATGGCATTATTTAACATATGGATTGTCCCTTGGAGAGCGAGTGATGGATGGGCAGCATTCAGATTTAATTCTATGATAGGTCAATTAGGAGGAAGCAAAAGACCATATAAGGTATTTCCGAATTGGGCGGTTGAAGAGGAACAAAAAGAGTTTTCAGCGTTTTTTAATGGGTTAATTACTGATGAATTCAAAAAATATTGCAAGCAAAATGCTGGTTTTGAAAAGAAGATGTTTTCAATAATCATGGAAGAATGGATGAGTAATAAAGTATTCAATGACCCGATAATTTTTTGAAAAAGTATAAGAATATTTATCAGATGGACTTTATTTGTCCAGTTGATATGATATACTGCTAATTGTAACAATGATATTCAAGTTGCTCGTAATGAGTAGAAAGGAGGACGATCATGAAACACATGACGACTTTTGAAACTATTAACTTTATTAATGACAGAGGCATGATTGTCCGCCGTCTATTTTCCTGATTATTCAATCAGTTTATTCATGGATTAATGACATAGTAGGACAGATATAAGCCTCTGAGGATTCTGGAGGTGTATTTTGCGTGCAAAAAATACGCAAAGGCACTTCTGAGGAGGTTTTATTTTGATACCAGTAAAAGGAATTTATACAGAAGCACATATTATGTGCAACCAGGAGCTTGATGGCTCCAATGTGGATCAGTATGCCCTTGCTCAGGTGCAGATGATCTGTGACAACAAGGCTTCGGAAGGTTCAGTAATAAGGGTTATGCCTGACGTTCATCCGGGGAAAGTGGGGCCGATTGGACTTACCATGACAGTTGGAGAGCGGATTCTTCCTTCACTTGTGGGCATCGATATTGGCTGCGGAATGCTTGCTGTAAAGCTTGGAAAGATCCGTGGTGACTTTCAGAAGTTGGACACAATTATCAGGGATAACGTGCCGGTGGGATTTAAGATAAGAAGCACTGTGCATAGGAGTGCTGATTTTGACCTGGAGTGGCTTCGCTGCTACAAGCACATCCGTAGTGATAAGGCTCTTTTAAGCATAGGTACACTTGGCGGTGGTAATCATTTTATAGAGCTTGATCAGGATGAAAACAAGGAAGTCTATATGATAATCCACTCCGGTAGTAGGCACTTAGGAAAAGAAGTAGCTGAATACTACATTTCTGCAGGTCAGAAGAGCCTTAAAAAGCAGGGAATAACAGATGTTCCACATGAGATGACATATCTTACCGGAGATTTAATGGAAGACTATCTCCATGATCTTGAGATAGTGCAGGAATACGCTGACCTAAACCGCAGGGTTATTGCTTCAGAGATCATAAAAGGTATGAAATGGAAAGAAAAGGAAGTGATTTCCTGCATACACAATTATGTTGATTTCTCAGGTACAGAGCCGGTGCTCAGAAAAGGTGCTATCTCAGCCAAGGAAAATGAGGATGTGATCATGCCCATCAATATGAAAGATGGCGTGATCCTGGGAAAAGGTAAGGGTAATGCAGAATGGAACAATTCAGCGCCACATGGCTCAGGAAGGATTGCATCTAGAGAAGTAACTAACAACACACATACCGTATCTGAGTTCAAGGCATCAATGAAAGGGATTTATTCTACATGCATAAGCAAGGATACATTGGATGAAGCACCTTTTGCATACAGGGGAGTGGACTACATAAAAGAGGCTATAGAGGACACAGTATCTATCAGCAAAATCCTAAAGCCTATTTATAACTACAAAGGGGGAAATAGATAAATGATATTACAGATTAGCTCCGGCATGGGACCTGTAGAATGCAGGGCCGCTGTCGGAGGAATATATAAGGCTCTGGAAAAGGAATTTCCGGATATAGAGATGATAACTGCAGTAAAAGGAGAAGTGGATGGATCTTTTTCATCAATAATCTATTCGTCAGAGCGTGATCTTTCAGAGCTTGAAGGGACAATGCAATGGATCTGCAAGAGTAAGTACAGACCGGGGCATAAACGAAAAAACTGGTTTGTAGATGTCAGTATCATACCGGAAACAGAGGGAATTAGCGAGACGCTAACGGCAGATACGGTAAGGATTGAAAAATTCCATAGTGGTGGTCCCGGAGGACAGAACGTTAACAAGGTTGAAACCGGCGTCAGAATCACGCATCTGCCTACAGGGATCACAGCATCATCAACAAGGGAGCGCTCACAGTTTGCAAACAAGCAAGATGCCATGAAAAAGCTGTCCGCTGTTTTAAGAGAAATGAATATGACAAATAAGGACAGACAGAAGAATGATGCCTGGAGCAAACATGCGCAGATTGTGCGCGGAAATCCTATACGTATATATGAAGGTGAGAATTTCAAGCTTACCTATGTAAAGGAAGAAGAGGAGAACGATAGTTTATGAATTTACCTATAACAGTAAACCAGGAAGAATTACTGGAAATACTACTTAATTTAGCACCGGCACGCCCCGTATTTATCTGGGGTGCACCCGGTATCGGAAAGTCAGCGCTGGTTGAAGAGTTTGCAATGGAGGTTGGGCTTGAGTGTGTATCTCTTCTCGGAAGCCAGCTGGCTCCTGAGGATATCATCGGAATCCCTCAGATAAGGGGAGAGACATCAGAGTTTCTTCCTCCAAAGATGATCGCAAGAAAAGAACCCTATGTACTTTTCCTTGATGAGCTCAATGCCTGTTCACAGGAGGTTCAGAAGGCATTTTACAGCCTCATCTATGAGAGAAGAATTGGAGAATATCATCTTCCGGAGGGAAGTATCGTGGTCGGTGCGGGAAACAGGACACAGGATGCAGCTATTGTTAAGACTATGTCCAGCGCACTTATCAACAGAATGTTTCATGTTCAGCTTAAGCCTGACGTAAAGAACTGGCTTACATGGGCTTATGGAAATGGGATTCACTCTTGGGTTACCGATTATATCAGTCAGAGACCTGACCATCTTTTCGCAGAGCCTCCCAAGACAGAAGAGCCTTTTTCAACACCAAGATCATGGCATATGCTGAGCGATGCGCTTAAGGAATTCGGAGCCGGGGAGAAGGATCTCCCAATGGAGACAATAAGGATGCTTGCATATGGCAGCATTTCAGCCAGCCATGCAGGAATGTTTGCAGCATTTGTAAAGCAGCTTGATAACAAGTATCTTCTTGAGGATATCATCAAGGGTGAAGCAAGATGGCCTGAAAAGCCCGAGGACAGGGATGTTCTTTACTTCCTTGCACAGTCTTTCAGAGCAAGGATCCTTCACGACCTTCCTCAGCAGAAATCTGAGATTGATAAGAAGACACAGTATTTTGCTCACAGGGCAAAGTCTCTTTTAAAGGAACTTGCACAGATCAATTACGAGCTCGCACAGATGGTGGTATCTGATGATGACGGAAAAATCCTTCCTGAGTGGTTCATGATTGAGATTGTAAGGGATCTCCCAAGGCTCGTTTCACAGGAGAAGAACAAGAATGGGAAAACAGCATAAGGAAAAAGAAGATTTCAATTTAATTCAGTTAAACAAAGGAATAGAAATTGTGGAGGGAAACGATGTGTTTAGGCACTTCGTACTCTATAATCTCCGGATTGTAGGAAAAAACGAGCTTGGTAGAAAAACACCTGCATGCTCTAAGGCGGATGGCACTGTTTTAGTTAATAAAAGCGTTTCTCTTCCGCCAAAACACTGGGCTTATGCCATTGCGCATTGCATACTTCACAACTGCTTTGGACATTATGATCTTGATAAAGTACCTGGTTATGTAGAGGAAGATGCTTCCGGAAATAAGGTAAAAAAAGCCAGATTCAATAAGAAGTTATGGAATATTGCTTGCGATATATACGTGGACCGGTTCCTTCATGACATAAAACTTGGAGAAGCACTTAACCAGTCTCCTGTTGGAAATATTCCTTTCAGCATCATGGAAGATGAAAACAAGATCTACGAATATCTTCTTAGAGAACACTGGGATGAGGACAATCATATCTATGGTGTCGGAGCAATGGATTCCATGGATATGGTGGGCCTTGATGCACCTCTTGAATACGGGATAAACAGATGGGGAGAGCAGGAGAAAAACGAGTTTGCAGCTGATTTTGCTTATTATCTTGCAAAGTCAGTTTCGGGAGCTATCAACTATGTAGCAGATCATGAGAATGATGATTCTTTCGGAAGACAGATAGCGGGATGGTTTATCAATGCTTTTCCGCTGTTAGGCGCTATAGCTGCGTCTTTCAAGATCGTTGATGATATCGAAGAATGCAGAAGGTATGACATAAGCATAGCCGCGGTGGATGCATATGAAGGAATCATCTATATAAACACATCAAAGAATCTTTCTGAGAATGAATGGAGATTTATCATGGCTCATGAGTTCCTTCACGCTGCACTTCTCCACCATATTCGTTCTGCAGGAAGGGATCCATATATCTGGAATATAGCCACTGACTACGTGATAAATGGATGGCTTTTCGAGATGCAGATAGGTGTAATGCCTGAAGGTGTCCTCTATGATCCTGCACTTAAGAATAAATCTGCAGAGGAGATCTATGATGAGATAATCCGCGATATGAAAAAGTACCAGAAACTGAATACTTTCAGAGGAAATGGCCGTGGAGACATCATGGGCAGAGGCAATCCCGGAGGATTTGGAACTGCAGGAGGCGGTGTTTCACTGGATGAGTTCTATAGAAATGCTCTTTCTCAGGGACTTGAATATGAAACAGCAAGAAGAGGAAGAGGCTATATCCCTGCGGGACTTGTAGAGGAAATAAGAGCGTTGGCTGTTCCTCCTATTCCCTGGGATGTAAAGCTTTCAGAATGGTTCAATGCTCATATCAGACCGCTTGAAAAGCACAGAAGCTATGCGCATCCCAGCAGAAGACAGAGCTGTACTCCGGATGTTCCGAGGGCAAGATATGTGGTTACAGAATCTGCGGATGCATCAAGGACTTTTGGGGTAATTATAGATACTTCCGGTTCTATGCAGCCTTCAGAAATAGGAAAAGCTCTTGGAGCAATAGCAAGCTATGCCGCTTCCAGGGATGTTCCTGCAGCAAGGGTTATCTTCTGTGATGCAAATGCATATGACGCAGGGTACATGACACCTGATGACATTGCAGGGAAAGTAAAAGTAGTTGGAAGAGGCGGAACTAAGCTTCAACCGGCAGTTGATCTTCTGCAGAATGCTAAGGACTTTCCTAAGGATGGACCTGTGCTCATTATCACGGATGGATGGATTGAGGAGCATTTGGATGTAAAGAGAGCGCATGCTTACATTCTTCCAACAGGTTGTAGATTGCCTTTTAAGCCAAGGGGAGAAGTCTTTTATATGTAATCTTTATGTATTTAAACTAATGGACAAATTATGACCAAGCCATTTTCTATAATTAATATATAAGGATTCACATACATTTATAAAGGAAACTCAAAAATTGTTGGAAACTAATTGATACTAGATCTGGAGAAATAATATGAGGACAGTAACAGGAAAGTATAATACCGCAAAAGTACTCATAGATAATTGCGAAGATACTTGCATAGAGCAAATTAGAATCCTACTGGACCAGGAGCCTTTTCGTGATGCCAAAGTAAGAATAATGCCTGACTGTCATGCCGGAAAAAGCTGTGTTATCGGATTCACCGCAGATCTGGGAGATAGAATTATTCCAAACATTGTTGGCGTAGATATTGGCTGTGGCATGCTGACAGTTGAGCTGGGGAAAGTGGATATAGATTATGCCAGACTTGATGAAGTTATCAGGACATATGTGCCTTCCGGCAGAGAAGTCAATGAAGGAAGACTTATGAGATTTCCCAAGATACAGGAAATGAAATGTTTCAGGGAACTTGAAGATACAAAGAAGATGGAGCGTGCTATAGGCTCCCTTGGTGGCGGTAATCATTTTATTGAGATTGATGCTGACGATGATGGGAATAAATACCTTGTAATCCATACCGGTAGCAGACAGCTTGGTATTCAGGTGTGTGATATTTATCAGAAACAGGCAATTGGCTTGCATACCGGCAAAGAAGCCCTTTGGGATGAAGAAGGACGTATAAAGAAAGAGTATAAAGCTGCAGGTAGGAGATCTGAAATCCATGATGTTCTCATGGAACTTCACAGGAATTTCAGACAGACACCTCCGGATGTTCCTGTTGATCTCTGTTTTCTTACGGGAAAGTATAGTCAGAACTATCTTTACGATATGAAGATATGCCAAGAATTTGCTGATGAGAACAGGCACATGATTGCAAAGCAGATAATTGAGCATTATGGGCTTGATCCGATTGGAGAATTTTCTACAGTTCATAATTATATCGATCATGAATCCAATATCATCCGTAAGGGTGCAGTTTCTGCTAAAAGCGGAGAAAAACTTCTTATTCCTATTAACATGAGGGATGGTTCGCTCATATGTGTAGGTAAGGGTAATGATGATTGGAACTGCTCAGCTCCCCATGGGGCCGGAAGACTTTTTTCCAGAACAGAAGCCTTTAACAGATTTACCGTTGAAGAGTTCGAAAATACCATGAAGGAAGCCGGGATTTTTACTACCTGCGTTAACCATTCTACGCTAGATGAGAGTCCGTTTGCATATAAGGGTATGGATGACATTGTGAACAACATTGAACCAACAGCTGAAATAATCGAAGTGATTCGGCCTTTATATAATTTTAAGGCCAACAGCTCAACTATTAGAAAAACCGAAAAGCAACTTAAAAAAGAAATTGCCTCAACGGAGCTATTGTTTGATGAATAATGCTGCAAAATAGCACTTTTTGTACAGTTTTATAAGAAAAGAGGTATTGATATGGTAGCAAAAGATATTGTAGAAGCTATTGATAATTTTTTAAAAAAGGAAGACTTTCGTTACGAGTATGATGAGGAACGGCTAAGGTTTGATTTTGTTTTTGGTTTGGATGAGACAGTAGCTAAAAGCCTGAGCTGTAATATTGTAGTTGATAAAGATGGTGATGATTGTAGTATCACAGGATATCCTAGTATCGGAGGAATTAAGAGAAACATTACTGATGTTAAGTTATTACTTTTTGAGATCAATTGCCATATGGGGCGCGGAACATGGCAATTAGATTCTGATAACGAGGTTAGATACACGCTAACTATGCCGCTTGAAGGGGATGCAACGATTACAGAAGAGATGCTTGATTGTTTTGTATACATTGTCCCTGGTGCAGTAAAAGAATATGTTGATTCTATCGCCGCTGTGTCTATGGGGTGTTCCACGGTAGAAGATGAAGTAGCAAAGCTATTTAAAAATGATGATGAAGAACCGGAAGCCGGAACTGATGTAGATGAAGGTGTGTCTAAAACCGAACCCAAAACTGCTGAGGATCCAATAGAAAGCATATTATTTATGGTTCAAAACGAACATGATCAAAAAAATTGATACTTATTATGAGATGGACTTATTTTGTTCGTCTCATTTTTTATCATTAAGTTGTAAAAAGAACTAATGGCCCCTACAAGGAGGTGTTTGCAATGAGACGTTTTTATATAGAAATAAAGAATCCTGAAAATTCAGAAGATAAAGTTCAGTTTAGAAAATTGAAAAAGGCGAAAACTATTTTTGTAAAAAAGACAAAAAGCTGTTTCGTAGATCCGTTATTAGTTCCATTAAAAAAAGTGGTTAATAATACAATGCTTGATGACATATTTTTTGATATTCGTAAAACAAACGCGCTGGGACAGAAAAACAACTGATAGGCATAAAATACTCCGCAGCCAGGAATTGTAACCGTATTTAGGGCAGATGGATTTATTCGAATATGAATAAATTCAGTACTATGGGCAATATATGTCCATGTCATTTCTTATAATTAATATATAAGGAACAAGAAGTAACATGGTTTGAATGTGAAAGGAGCATTATGATAGGTGCAATTATTGGTGATATGGTGGGAAGCCTATATGAAAGTGAAAATATAAAAGACAAAAGATTTTTCTTCTTAACAAGGTATAGCCTACCCACAGATGACAGTATCATGACTATAGCAATATCAAGGGCGTTATTTGATTTTGTAGGCACTCCTATCGACAGTGCAGAACGTGAAAAAGAACTATATGATGCCTGTGAAAAGTACATGGTTTTATATGGAAAAAAATATCCTGATGTCGGTTATGGCGGCAGATTCATGAAATGGCTAAAGGATCCTAAAAGAAAGCCTTATGAGAGTTATGGTAACGGATCAGCTATGAGGGTATCGCCGGTTGGATGGTTCTGCGATTCTCTTGAAGATACACTTAAGGTTGCGAAGATTACTGCGTTACCTTCACATAATCATCCGGAAGGCATAAAGGGAGCACAGGCTATTGCAGCAGGTATCTATCTTTTAAGAACCGGAAAAACAAAAGAAGAGGTAAAGCAGTATATATCCTCAACCTTTGGATATGATCTGGATAGAACCATTGATGAAATACGTCCAACATATACATTCCATGTATCATGCCAGAGATCAGTACCGGAAGCTATCATAGCATTTCTTGAAGGTACATCCTATGAGGACGTTGTTAGAAACGCAGTATCAATTGGCGGCGACAGTGACACCATAGCATGCATGGCCGGAGCTCTTGCAGAAGCCATCTATCCTATTCCGGAGGAGATCAGGAATAGTGCCGCGGATAATATATCTAGATATCATCTGATAACAAACAGCGATTTTGTCTACTACAATTCCGTTGTTATGCCAAAGAAAGCCGGTGATTTAGCTGGTCAGTCATTTGAATTGTGGGCATAAACAATAGTATTGTCGTATCACAAGAAAGGAAGGTGCAATATGAAGCTGTTTTTTCAAAGTTCATCAAACTCAAAGCAGATAGAACCAGTAAATATGAAATCGCAGATAATCAAAACAAATATACCATGGACTTATTTGGTCCATCTCATTTTTATAATAATTATATACACGTAAACCAAAGATAGGACTCAGGAGAACCAATACAATGGGAAGAAACAAAAACATACACAATCTGACGGCACTATCAAAAAAGCTATTGAAAAGCAGGCTTATTTTGGGTACATTACCGAATTTTGATATGTATACGCAGGGCTATGAGTTGGTAAAACTCCTTGATCACATTATAAAAAAAGTACCTGCAAGAGCACACCGTTATATAATACAAAGCTTATCCAAAGACGAGATAGCTACACTAATGGTTGCTTTAAGCGATCAGGCTAATCTGCATCTTTGCAAAGAAATGGATAAAATGAACAGATTGGATATTCGCGATAGAATTTGTAAGCTGGGTTACGTAAGAGTGCAGAATATAAATGCTCTTGTTTACAGGGTACTTACTCAATTAGAAAGCGAGAAAGATCAGGATTGGTTACATTATTTAAAGTCCAGACCATTCTATGATTATATTTGCAAACTAGAATACGAGAGTAAAAAACATACTTTTCGCAGTTACTATTGTGAAGAGATAATAAACAAACAAAGACCTAACAAGGATATTTTCGATTCAGAATGCAGATGGTTTTATGAATTTATAATGAAGGCCTTCCCAAGTGATACCAATGCTTACATACATATGAGAGATAGAAAGTGCCAGAGTAATATTCAATGGACCTGCATTAACGGCCCTATCCATGGAAGTGGTGTATATTATACCAAAACAGATTCAGCAGGAAAGATTCTTGAACAGTACACAGTCGATGGACATGTATATAGGGAAAAGAGTAATCTGGATATGTTTTATATTTCATCTCCTAATGATGTCCGGACATATTATTCCCCATTCAATTTTTGGTTAGAGCAGAACAAAATTCTGCGAAATCTGTGTTATAAAAAAATCGATAAGGTATATTCTCCAGATACGGTGGGCGAAGCTCAAAAAAAACTAAATCAGGAACTGGCGATAATTGAAAAAACAAATGAAGCTGGTTATGTAGTCATGTGCTACAGAATCGTTAGAGAGCTTCAAAAAGGAAGGATTATCTTTGCCGACGGTTCGGATTTTACATCAATAGTGCTATATATACTGGGCATTTCAACTATTGACCCCCTGAGGAAAGAAGAAGGTAATTTTTACTGTATTGATAATGAATATCCTCCGAGCATTGTGAATTCTATGCGACTCCTGACCTCTGAAATCCAGGATGATGTGGTACTCGAAACAATTATAAATCTCTGTTCAGGAGAAGTAAAAAAAGATGACCATGATAGATTTTTATTTGTTCCAAAGGGTATGCACATAGATGATTTTAGAAAGGTTCCATCTATAAAGATTATTCCATCAAAAGAGCTTTCTTTATTATTCCTTCTTCAAAGACGTACAGGAACAGGACAACGTGTTATAAAGAAAAATGATATGCAGGTTTTGAAGGTATTTCAGACTGCGGATACAGAAATGATACCTGTCTTTGGCAAAGATAATTCCAAAGAAATTTTAAAGAGTGTAAAAGCTATGAGCTTTTCAGATCTTGTAACCATTTATTCCTGTTTAGTAACCAGGAATACAAGGAAAGGTCAGGAAGAAGAGAATATAGTTACAACACAGTTCCTACAAGGAAAAAGATATCCTGAAGCAATATATACAATCGATGATCTTATGCATTATGTCAGTGAAGATCTTGGCTGCGATTATCATACCCTTATTTGGGCATACCTTTATCAAAAAGACAAAATTCGCACAAACATAAAATGGTTGAGGCGTCATGGTCTGAATGATCATATAGTTCATATCCTAAGGCAGACAGAGAATCTGCCTTATAGAGCAGAAGCCTTAATCCACACAGAAATAGCATGGAAACTTGCATTTTATTATGTGTATTTCCAGGAACAATACAGAGATTGTTATCAGACAGTTTTTAAACAATAAAAAAATATGAAAAAGTTTTGGAGGTATGGGATATGACTGAAGGGAAAAGCAGGGGAACAAAAAATTATAAAAAGCATCCAAATAACAGAAAGCCAGCCATTTCGGCATCGGCAAATCATAAGAGCAAGTTAAACAATGAGGCCGCGCATTATTACAGGGAAATCACTATTGTTCTGCTGATAGCATTCTCTGCTTTTATGTTTTTTAGTACTTTTGGACTATGTGGAAGATTAGGGAATGCTGTCAGTAATGCTATGTTTGGGCTTTTTGGATTACCTGCATATTTTGTACCTATCATATTTGGATTTTCAACCATAAAGCTGACTTCAACAGGTGAAACATCATATACAAATAAAAGGGTATTATCGCTGATTGTTATGCTTTTTTCCATTTCAATGCTGCTTGAACTTATGACGGGTCGCATTGAAGGAATGAAGTATTTTGATGGCATGGTTATATACAATCTTTCAAAGGACGGCAAAAATGGTGGAGGCTTCATAGCTGGAGTAATACTGTATTTTTTATATCACTATCTGTCCACGATAGGATCGTTAATTGTTATTTTAGTGCTCATTTTTGTTTCTACTTGCATTTTTACAAAGAATTCTATCATTTGTTTTATGAAAAAAATAAAAGCTGGCATGATAAGTATTGCAAAACGTGTAGAAAAGAAAAGGCTGTTTCTAATAGAGCAGAGAAGTGATGCCCGGGTTCTCAAAATTGATAATACTGATTCAGATTCAGTAAAGGATACTCACAATGATATTTCTACGGACTACGATGCAAACATCGTTACGGATATCACTACTTATATACCTGATGGAGAAATTCATAATGATATACACGAGATATGCCCTATTTCAGACAAAGAGATAAATGAAGAGGATGACGGGGAAATTGTTTTTTATTCTCAGCAGAATAATGTATCAGATTCTATCAATGCAGTTAGTGAAGAGTCTGGATCCGAAGAACCCCAGAAAAACATGAATAAAAATACAACCAGGAAACGAAACCCAATTACTACTACAGCTACCAATAACTATGAATATCCATCATTAGATTTATTGCACAAAGGAGTAAAAGCAAGAGGCGAAAGTGAGAGTTATCTAAAAAACACAGCCAGGATTTTGGAAGAAACCATGGCCATGTTTAATGTGACCGTTAAGATAACACACATATCGCAGGGACCTTCTGTAACCCGTTATGAATTGCATCCCGAAGCCGGGGTTAAGGTCAGGAAGATTGTTGACCTGGCAGATGATATCAAGATGCACCTGGCTGCGACTGATATAAGAATAGAAGCTCCGATTCCCGGTAAATCCGCTGTGGGAATCGAGGTTCCTAACAAGGAAAACTCTACAGTTGCTCTCAGGAATCTGATCGAGAGTGAAGAGTTCCAGAAGTCAAAGTCCAAGCTTTCAGTTGCTATCGGTAAGGATATTGCCGGTAAGCTTGTGGTTACAGATATTGCCAAGATGCCGCACCTTCTTATTGCAGGTGCCACCGGTTCAGGTAAATCTGTATGTATAAATACAATAATAATGAGCATTATCTATAAGGCTTCTCCTGAGGATGTCCGCCTTATTATGATAGATCCTAAGATCGTTGAGCTCTCTGTTTACAATGGAATACCGCATCTTCTTATTCCTGTTGTTACTGATCCTAAGAAGGCAGCTGCAGCGCTTAACTGGGCGGTTGCTGAGATGACAACCAGATATAAGAAGTTCGCTAATGTCAAGGTGAGAGATCTCAAGGGCTACAATACTATGTGCGAGCATTCAGATGATGAAAGCATGCAGAAGATGCCTGAGATCGTAGTCATAGTCGATGAGCTTGCAGACCTGATGATGCAGTTTAAGAACGAGGTCGAGGATTCCATCGTAAGACTTACACAGCTTGCAAGAGCTGCAGGAATCTACCTGATAATTGCAACACAGAGGCCTTCGGTTGACGTTATTACCGGTCTTATCAAGGCCAATATTCCAAGCCGTATAGCTTTTGCTGTTTCAAGTGGTGTTGACTCCAGAACAATCCTCGACAGTTATGGTGCTGAGAAGCTTATAGGAAAAGGTGATATGCTTTTCTTCCCTCGAGGCTACAACAAGCCCGCAAGAGTTCAGGGATGCTTCGTTTCGGATGATGAGGTTCAGGCTGTTACTGATTTTGTTAAGAATCAGGGCGTTGCAACTAACTATGGCGGTAATGTTTCTGAGGAGATTTCCAGCATGGAGGTTTCTTCTAAGGCTTCAGCTAATGTTCCTGCAGGAGATGCAGCAGATAGCGGTTCTGATGTGGATCCTCTGTTTGCTCAGGCAGGAGCAGCTATTATTGAAAAAGAGAAGGCTTCAATAGGTATGCTGCAGAGACAGTTCAAGATAGGATTCAACAGAGCTGCCCGGATTATGGATCAGTTATGTGATGCTGGTGTGGTTAGTCCTGAGGAAGGTACCAAACCCAGACGAATTCTCGTAACAAAGGAGGAATTTGATCATTTTAAAGATTCTCACAATAAATAATGATTACATGATATGGAGGTGTTGCCATGAAAAGAAAATATATAGAAGTACACTTTCATGATGAAGTGATGCATCCATCTGTTGAAATAAGAAGTAGTGATATAGGAAATGAAAGATTTATAGCAAAGGCAAAATATATTTTTATAGATCCACTCAGAGTATTGCTAAAAGCTGGACAGAAATATAAAAAAAACAGATATAAAAAAGGAGTCCTGACGTGGGAAAAAAGAAAAAAGGTTTTACTTACAAGAACGGGTATCCATCTTGGAAAGGATGCTTTGAAGAATTAAGAAACAGATGTTATACCAGATTACATGAATTATACGGACAGGAAGTTCATCCTGAAATAAAAAAAAGATTAGAAAATGAATTGGTAGCTATAGGCGAAAAACATGCAGGAATATACAGGCTTTGCGAAGATGCTTGTCGCAATATGGATATAGACTGGTATATACCAGAAGGAGGCATGTGTAACTCGTTTGTACTTTATCTCTTAGGAGTAACAGCTGCAGTCAACCCGCTGCCTCCCCATTATAGATGCATGAAATGTAGGTATACTGAATTTATTTCTAAAAGGAAACTGTATTCTGGTTTAGAATTGCCTGAGAAACAATGTCCTATTTGTGGAAAGTACCTGATACGGGACGGGTTTAATTTAGCGGATACATCAAGGTATTACCAAAAAGGAACTGTGATTCCCAATTTCTCATTTGGAATCACAAGAGAAGCAGCATGGAATTCAATTAAGGACTATAAGGAAATAACCTCGCATGATATTTGTATAGATAGCTGGGCAAACGATTGGATAACCCATAATCAGCTCTCGAAAATCATTGATTGCCTAGAAACAATATGCAAAAGCTGGTATTATGACGAATGTTTTGTCAAGATTGATTCAAAATATCATCAAACACAAAATGCAAACAATATTATTTGGAATGTAAAGAACGACAAAGAGAAGAAAAGTATATTGGATTTTGCATTCCAATTCGTTATTAACAAAAATCCCACTAAAGCTGATAAGAAAATAATAAATGATATTTTTAATAGCATTAAACCAGATTCATTCAGTGATATGGTCAGAATATATGGCCTTAGTTCCGGAGACGGAACCTGGACAGATAATGGAAAAAACTTTCTTGATGATGGTAAATCTTTATCAGAAATAATCATTCATAGAGAAGATCTGTATGAATCCTGTCTGAATCAAGGTTTAGACGAAGATGATGCCTATAATATCACTGCCATGGTAAGTAGTGGCAAGAAATTACCTGACCATTTTATAGATTTAATGGTGAAGTCTGGATTTGAGCAATGGTACATTGATTCTTGTTTAAGGATAAGGCATCTTCCTTATAAAGGTGAATCTATTGGATATTGCCGTATGATGTGCCTCTATAAATATAAACTACAAGAAGAGCTTAAACGCTACGAACATTAAACACCTGTGCTGGCAAGGAGTATGGAGAGACTTTCGTGAGCTTTCAAAAGTCAACAGAATAGTTTAAAAAAAGAAAACATATAAGGTTACCGATCCTTTGCGTGTGTTATTTAAAAGAGCACATAATAAATAAGGATCAGTTCTTTCATCATAGTTATTTACGGGCTGTGGTGGATGGTGATTTATCCTCTTTAGAAGCAATTATCAAAATTGAAAATGAAAATGGCGAATTATTATTTTGAGATGGACATTTTTAGTCCATCTCATTATTTATAGTAAACATAACAGATACAAACACTAACAACAAGGAGGTGCATTATGACAGAATTTGAAATCATTGACAATGTTACAAAAAATATAAGATCAGGGAACATAATTGCAGATATGGCAATAAGACTCTGCGTTACAACCGTTGCAGTCATTGCGGGGAATATGATTTATAGCAGGATAACAAAATTCACAAAAAAATCAGAGAATAAGGACGCTATGAACTCCGGAAACACCGTAAATGATCCCTTTGATGGAAATTATATGGAAGTCGGAGGACAAATGGATAATTAAATATTTCTAAAGGTCTGTAGCATGGTCATATTATGACCATGCTATTTTTATAATATTAATAGAGGATGTAAATTAGCATTTCTCAGGGAAGTAAGAATTTGATATGGAACACAAGCTTTTAAGTGTCTAAGGAGTATGTTCATATGAATTTTGATATGTATAAGATTTCAGAATCCGTTAAGAAATACTGGGCTAATATAGGATATGAGCCCACCCCGGAAGAATGGGCGATTTTCATCTGGAACGACAAAGAACTTCCTCTGCAAAAAAGGCTAAGCTTACTTAAAGATATAACACCTATGACAGCTCCTGACTTTAAGGATAAGATCGATACACATTTAGCTGAGGAAAGCGCCTTTATGGATTTCTTTGCAGACAACGATAACGGAAAGTATGTGTTTGCTGTGTTAAAACAGACTGATGATGATCGTTTTGATGAGATATGCATCGCAAAAGATTTCGAAAGTGTTTCTTTATATCTGAAAGAATACATCAAGACATACACTTCCGCAGACAAATGGTATAACCTGCATAGTAAGTTCCGCATAAGGAAAAATAGGCTTTTTACCTCAGGAAATAAAGCATACAAATATGAAAGTGCTTTCATACAATATACTGAAGCCGGGATAATGGAATATCATTACTCTGCCGAAGATCCCCTTATATCAGTCATTTCAATAATGATGTCTGATGAAAAAGATTTATCCCCATATATAGAAATTCCACTCCCATTTAAAGATCTTGATGTTGTCCGTATTGCAGGCGATACCGACCGGAATATGGGACTGATAAGATTATTCCCAAAAACTCCCACCAAAGAATCAGTAATAAGAAAGCAAAATAAAGAATGTGGAACATTTACAGATACATGTGTAACTGTTGAATGGCTTTCCGGTAAAAAAAGACAATCTTTCCAGGAAGAAAAAGTTAACCCTTTGCATTTGGAATATGTAGATGGAAGAATCCCTACAATAGTCCAGGATGCCAAAAGAATAGCTCGTGGAGAAGGAACTCTGAGCAGCCTGCTTAAACGCTACGAACATTAAATACCTGTGTTAACTGATGAAATAGTCTATAGGGATAGGAGGGCATAAAGATGTTAGGTGCAATAATTGGAGATGTATATGGCAGTATATATGAATTCGATAATATAAAGGAAAAAGAACTTGTTAAGCTGACTAAATTCAGTACACCTACCGATGACAGCATAATGACTATAGCCATATCAAAAGCACTTTTATCCTGCTATAAGGATATAAAAGAGAAAAAAGAAGGATATGAAAAAACTCTCTTTGATAAATGCGTTGAAATAATGGTTGCTTATGGAAATACATATCCTCATAAGGGCTATGGCGGCAATTTTAAAAAATGGCTGCGCAATCCTAACCGCAAACCCTATGGAAGTTATGGAAATGGCTCAGCAATGAGAGTTTCTCCTGTTGGATGGGTTTGTGATTCGCTTGAAGATACTCTGCAAATTGCACAGATTACTGCTGAAACAACGCACAATCATCCTGAAGGCATAAAAGGCGCACAGGCAGTTGCAGCTGGCATTTATCTTCTGAGGACAGGTAAGGATAAAGATTACGTTAAACAATATATTACAGATACATTTGATTATGATTTAGACAGAAAACTCGATGAAATTCGTAAGGATTATGTATTCCATGTATCCTGTCAACGCTCAGTACCGGAAGCAATAATAGCTTTTCTTGAGGGCAATTCTTTTGAAGACGTAATACGGAATGCAATATCTATCGGAGGTGACAGCGACACGATAGCGTGCATTGCCGGTTCCCTTGCAGAAGTAGTATATAGTATTCCGGATGATATGAGGAATGGTGTACTGACTAATATCACTAATCAGCATGAACTAAAGCCTAGAGATTTTGAATTCTATAATAAAGTGGTTCTTAAAAAGAAGGACAGAAAGCTCGATGAAGTCCCATTTGTGTTTGAATATGAAGAACTGGATATAAAAAACATGCTAGATCATGTTACAGCTATGATAGGTGGCCTGTGATGGTTTCTATATAAATTACAAAGTATTCATAAAAGATTCCGTGTGTGGGACAAATAATGACCATGTTTAAGAGTAAGATGAGCTTAGAATCAAAGAAATACCTTGTCTGAAAGGAGATTCAAGCATGAAGGTTGATCAAATATTAGAAAGCGTAAATAACTATCTTGAAAAAGAAGAACTACATTTTGACTATGACGAGAACATTATGCGATATGATTATGGATTTAGACTTGATGGTGTTATTTCCAGTATCGGATGTAACTTGGTTGTTGATGAAGATGGTAATGGTTGCACAATAACTGCGTATCCAGAAATTGGAATAGAAAAGAAAACTCGCAGAGAACTGGAACACCTGCTGTTTCTACTCAACTGCAATATTTATAGAGGAACATGGCAGATAGATGATAATAATGAGATTCGCTATGTTAAATATATCTCTCTAGAAGGTGATGATGCTGTATTAACTTATGAGATGCTAGATAATGGAATATATGCAGCGGGAAGTCTAATGCAACGTTATGCTGATTCAATTGTTTCCGCTATTGTCGGAGCATCAACTGCAGATGAAGAAATTGGCAAGTTGTTCAAAACCGACGAAGCTGACACAACAGATAAAGATGAGGATAGTAACGATGATAAGGATAAAGAGTCCTCCAGAGATGACTCAGCTAATTCAGTTTTTATGTGGATAAAGGGCGAGTTTGATAATAAAAGTTAGTGGTAATGCAGCTGATTGATAGAAAGAAGGTGCAATTATGAAGTTATTTTTTCAAAGTAAATCAAGGTCAAAACAGATTCGCTCCGTGCAATTTAGTTCACAGAAAATTTGTACAAATATTCCTTCGGCTCTAATATCTCACGGGTTAAATCTTGAGAAGTTTAAAGTAAGACAATTTAAAACTAATACGGGAGATCTTACATTAATAACAAGAAAGTATAGGAATAAATAAAACGTATCAACGTTTTTAAGTTTATGAAAAATTAATAATTAGTACTCGTGATTTTATGTTGATATAATTTAATGATGCTATAATTGGAACAGGGGATTCCGCATGGAATTCCCTGTTTTTTTTAGAAGCTTCTAGAATAAGAAAAAATTATATAAGGTCATGATGTGTCCAATTAGATTGTTAGACTAAAAACAAAAACGGGTGAGCATATGTTAGAGGAAAGAGAAGGAAAAAGCAGCAGAGCATTATCAATCTATTCAAGACTTATGAATGGCAGGGTTATTTATAAAACAGAGGAAGCTGAGCGCTTTGGAGTATCCGAAAAGAGTATTCAGAGAGATATTGAGCAGATAAGGTTGTTCCTTGACAATCAGGCTGTAACTGACGGAATTCCTAATAACCTGATTTATGACTATTCCATCAAAGGTTACAGGATTGAACAGGCAGATAACCTTAAGCTTTCAAATGATGAGATTCTAGCAATATGTAAGATCATCCTGAGCAGCCGAGCCTTTTCAAAAAAGGAGATGGATAATATCCTGGATCGACTGATCGAGTGCTGTGTTCCACTTAAAAACCAAAAGCTTGTTAATGATCTAATGCGAAATGAACGGTTCCATTATGTTGAACTGACTCATAAGCAAAAGTTTCTGGATAAAATGATGCTTCTTGGTAACGCCATAAATGCACATTATTTAATAGAATTCGACTATCAAGGAATACAAGGGCATACCCCAAAACACAGAATAATAGAACCATTGGCGATCCTTTTTTCTGAGTTTTACTTCTACCTTGCAGGTCGAATCCAGAACATTGACAGAGCAACTGCATTTAAAGAACCAAACGATGCATATCCGACTATTTATCGCATAGACAGAATAAAAAAGCTCAAGGTAACGGAAGAACACTTCTCAACTCCATACAAGGATAAATTTGAGGAAGGGGAATATCGCAAAAGGATTCAGTTTATGTACGGAGGAAAACTAAGAAAAGTCAAGTTTGAGTATTCTGGTTACTCAGTAGATGCGGTTTTAGATAAGATCCCTACTGCAAAAATATTAGGCGAAGATGATGGCAAATACCTTATAGAAGCAGAAGTGTTTGGAGATGGTATAGATATGTGGTTGAGAAGTCAAGGGGATTTGGTAAAGGTTAGATGAAGATCCAAAACAATGTTTTATAACATGGAGTGTCTTTGTAAAAAGGGAGCTTTATAAAATGAGTTTGAAAAAGACGAATGTAGAAATAACTCTTAATTCCAGTGATATTTGCGAAGTAATTGTTGGAGATAGCAAACTTGATAT
Source organism: Butyrivibrio sp. AC2005 (assembly GCF_000424145.1). Taxonomy (GTDB): domain Bacteria; phylum Bacillota; class Clostridia; order Lachnospirales; family Lachnospiraceae; genus Butyrivibrio. The sequence continues at coordinate 22,076 of NZ_AUJI01000018.1, read as the reverse complement.
TGATCCTATAAAGGGAAAGGATATTAGCGAATGGTTTACACCAATTAAAGGGCGAGTGACTTGGGCGGGGATAGTCGAAGAAATTAAAAACATGTTGGAAGATGAAGAAGTGGAAATATGCTTTGTCTTTCATGGAAGTGAAAAGGACAAGGCTGTTTTTGAAGAGTGTTTAAAGAAGAATGGGTATTATAACGTAGATATTAAATATTCATTATCTATTGAAGAATTGTACCGTAAGGCAAGAAGATTTGAATATCTTGGAAAGCCAGATGAGGCAAAGAATGTTTATTATTTATTGGCACAAAAAGGTAATGCCGAAGGGCAGTTCAAGTATGCCGAAATTATAGTAAATATGTTGAAGGATCATAATGGAATTTATACAGAACAGGAAGTAAAACAAGCACTTATGTTCTATAAAAAAGCAGCTGAGCAAGGACACGTAAAAGCTATGTTTCATTTAGGAGAGTGTTATAGAGATGGAATTGGCACTAATGTGAGTCCGGAAGAGGCTGTTGTATGGTTTGAGAAAGCAGCTAATGAAGAATGCGCAGAAGCAATGCAGGCTTTGGCTTGCTGTTATCTATGTGGATATGGAGTGGAAAAAAATGTACCAGTAGCGATAAATTATTATAAGGACGCCTCTGATAAAGGGGATGATATATCTTCATTTGAAGTAGGAAGATTATTCCTTTTTGGAGAGGACATAGCTGCGGATCAAGATGAAGCAATAAAATACTTACGTAGGGCTGCTGAGAAGGGGGATGCTGATTCCCAATACTTATTGGGATGTGTACTTAATTCTGACGAGGCAGTGAAATGGCTTGAAAAAGCTGTTGCACAAAACCATGCGTCAGCCCAACGTGTGCTAGGTTCGCGTTACCTTAAAGGGGATGGTGTTCCTAAATATGAGGAATATGGGGTTGAGCTGTTAAAAAAGAGTGCTGATCAAGGAGATTTAGATGCACAGGTCGTACTAGGTTGCTGCTATTTTCGTGGAATTGGGGTTGAAGAAGATATATTTAAAGCAGTAAAAATGCTCGAAACCAGTATATGTAATGGATATGAAAATTCGGAGATGCAAAATGTACTTGGGTTATGTTATTTGAACGGAACAGTAGTAGAAAAAAATAGTGTTCTAGCGGTGCAGTGGTTTGAAAAAGCATCAGATCAAGGTTTTGCAGAAGCGAAAAGAAATTTAGCAGAATGCTATGCAAATGGTGATGGTGTAGAAAAAGATGGAGCTATAGCAGTAAAGCTTTTTAAATGTGCTGCTGAACTAGGAGATATAGAGTCATTTGTCTATTTGGGAGATATATATTTTAATGGAAGAGGTGTAGAAAAAGACGAGAAGGAGGCTAATGCTTGGTTTAAAAAAGCAGCTGAACTAGGGCATTCAGTGGCACAGGTTAATTTGGGTTGCCATTATTTATGTGGAGCTGGTTGTGAGAAGAATGAAGTTTTGGCGGTAAAATGGTTTCAGAAAGCAGCAGCTCAGGAAAACATAGATGGCATGTACTTTTTGGCGGGCTGCTATATGTACGGAATTGGTACAGATAAAAACATAAATAAGGCGTTTGAGACATATAAAACAGCTGCTTTGAAAGGACACGCTTCTGCTCAATATCATTTAGGAGATTGCTATCTTCATGGAATTGGAGTTGAAGCAGATAAAAATAGGGCAATAAAATGGATGCAAAAGTCGGCTGATCAAGGATATCCTCAGGCTCAATTTAGCGTAGCATGTTATTACGGAAATAATGGTGATGTTGAAAATGCATTGCACTGGCTGAAAAAGGCCAGCGAGAACGAAGAAAATGATCCTGAATTATTATATAATGTCGCAAACCTTTATGATTGCTTACTAATGCCAAAAGGGCTGAGAGATAAACTGATGAAGCCTACGCTGTTTAATGTTTTGGGAATAGTAATAGCAGAAAAAAAACATTATAAAGACATTGTTAATACTGTAGCTGGTCAAGAAATGATGCAACTTTACATAAAGGCTTCTGATCATGGGTCGGATAAAGCAAAGGAAATGATAAAGAAAATTCAAAACATGAAATAGGATGTGAGGAAAAATGGGCGAAATAGTTGATAAACGCAATTATGATGAACTTAATAAGTCCTTGATGCTTACAAGGAATACCGTTTATAAAGAATATCTTGACTACTTATCATATTATACCTTGGTTTTTCCAAATGAATTACTTGTTGATGAAGATCCTGGAAGATGTATCAGAATGTTTCAACTAAAACAACTTACCTGCAAAAAAAATGAGGATGTCTTCCAAAAGCTTTCAACTGTTTATAATTCAGCATCTTCGTTAGGATGCAGTGTTTTTCTTGTTATAGATTCAATAGGTATAGATGAAAAGGTTAATATTTATATGGGAGTAAGAGCTCCAAATTATATAGGCGATGATTTAGAGACGGTTTTGAGTACCTCGTATAGAGCATTGAAGGAGGGGTTTATTAGCAATTTCCCTGGAAGCAGATATACAAATGTATCAGCATCTAGCAAGATTCCATCTCTTTTGAATGATATATTTAGGGATAAAGTAAACACTATTTCTTCTGTGTCATGTGTGGCTTCTATTAGGGATAAGAATAAGACTGAAAAGAAAGACTTTGTACAGGGGATTGAAAAACTAATTGATGCAATGCATGGTAAACCATATACAGCTTTATTCATTGCAGAGCCAATTGGTCCACAATCAATGACAGAGATGAGGCTGGGGTATCAGAATATTTACAGTTCGCTTTCATCATTCAAAAAGAGTACATGGACATATAATGAAGGCGAAAGTAGTTCAGTAATGAATAGTATGAGTCATGGTATATCGCAGACGATTACAGAAGGCGTTACACACACAAAAAGTCATACATTGGCCCAAACTAGAGGTACAGCAGATACAATTAACATTAATGCAAATATTGGTGTTAATAGCTCGAAATCGGCTGAAATGGGAAAGAATTCATCGATTAATTCACCAACAAAAAAATCGAAAGCAGGGGAGCTTATTAAAGGAGTCTCTGGGATTGCAGCTTCTATTCCGGTTTCAGCAATATCAATTCCAGGTGTTGGTGCGGTGTTAGGGGTAGTAAAGGCTGCAGGTTTAGTAGGAGGAATAGCGGGTTCTTTAATGCAAGGCAGCACTGCGACAGAGGGGATAGCAGAATCTATTGGCAAGTCTTTAGGGGTTAACGCTGAAATAGGTGGAGGTTATTCGCATGCTGTTAATGAATCTGAAACTGTAACTGACGGATCCACAGATAGTGATAGTTTGAATAAGTCAGATGGAAGAGTAGATACTACTACTGAGGGAACAACAAACACGACACAAAGCGGAAAAGCGTTGCAAGTTGAATTAATAAACAAAAATATCGAGGAAATCTTAAAAAGAATTGATGAACAATTGCAAAGAACTCAGGAATGCGAAGACTATGGAGCATATAGCTGTGGGGCTTATTTTTTGTCTAGTAAGAGGGAAAATTCTCTTTTAGCAGCTAATACATATAAAGCATTGATGATGGGAGAAGGTACATCAATAGAGCGAGGAGCGGTTAACACTTGGAATGATGAAGATATAGTAGTTAGCATGAAAGAATACTTACGACGTTTTGCACATCCTATATTTGCAATGCCTATAGATGAGCAAAACGAGGGTGTGTATATAACGCAAACACCAGGTACTATTGTAAGTGGATTGGAATTGCCATTGCATTTGGGGTTGCCAGTAAAATCTGTAATTGGACTTCCGGTTTTAGACCATGCAGAATTTGGTAGAAATATATGTGAATCTTTATATGCTTTTAATGTAGGAAAACTTTACCATATGGGACAAATAGAAAAAGAAATAGATGTTGTAGTAGATATTAACAGTCTCACTAAGCATACATTTATTACGGGATCTACTGGTTCTGGAAAGTCCAATACTATATATAAATTACTTGAAAATGCAGAAAGCAAGAATATCAGCTATCTTGTGGTTGAACCAGCTAAAGGAGAATATAAAGATATTATAGGTAAACGAAAAGGGGTTGTTGTCTTTGGAACAAATCCGAATATTGAAAATATTCGGATGCTTAGACTTAATCCATTCAGATTCCCAGCACATATACACATTTTAGAGCATTTGGATCGCCTAGTTGAGATTTTTAATGTGTGTTGGCCTATGTATGCAGCAATGCCCGCCATTTTGAAAGATGCGATTGAACGATCATATATAATGGCTGGGTGGGATTTGGAAAAATCAACAAATAAATATGATGAGAAGATTTTTCCTACATTTACTGATGTTGTTAGGCAGATAAGAATAGTTTTAGGCCAAAGTGACTATTCTGCTGAAAACAAAGGTGATTATATAGGATCACTAGTTACTAGGCTTAAGTCATTAACGAACGGAATAAATGGACTGGTATTTACGACAGATGACCTTTCAGATTGTGAATTGTTTGATCAGAAAGCTATCGTTGACTTAAGTAGAGTTGGGGCTTCAGAAACAAAATCTTTAATTATGGGAATTCTTGTGCTAAAGCTGCAGGAGCACAGGATGGAAGAAAGAGCTTTAGGAGCTAATTTAAACGATGAATTAAAGCATATCACTGTTTTGGAAGAAGCTCATAATCTTCTTAAACGCGTATCAACGCAACAAACATCTGACTCATCTAATATGCAGGGTAAAGCCGTGGAAATGTTGGCTAATTCAATAGCTGAGATGAGAAGCTACGGGGAGGGATTTATTATCGCAGACCAAGCCCCGGGATTGCTGGATATGTCAGTAATAAGAAACACTAATACAAAAATAATATTACGATTACCTGATTTTTCTGACCGTGAATTGGTTGGGAAAGCGTCGGGATTAAATGATGATCAGATTATTGAGTTATCTAAACTTGAAACCGGAGTTGCTGCCATTTCTCAAAATGATTGGCTAGAACCAGTATTGTGTAAGGTTGATGCATACGTCGATGATGCTGTAATGAGTGAGGATTCGAAAAACTATCAGAGTATTTCTGTGAATAGTGATATAGTTGGTAAACGTCTGCTTGATAATATAATGCATGAGAATATTTTACTGAAAGGCGAAAAAGGCGATATTATTAAGTTAAAGGAACAAATTCTTAGGTCTAAATTGGATACCTCTGTAAAATGTGATTTTATGAATTATATTAATGCAAGTGACGATATACAGACAAGTGCTTTGCGGACACTTGTTTACGATTATTTTAAAGCAGATCAAGCAATTGAAAAATCTAAGGAAATAAGCGATATCACTGAATGGGTTAAGTCTGTGAAAGAAAACTTAATACCAAATTTGACCAATTATTCACACTGGCAAATTGATAGAATTATGAATCTGATAGTACAGGAACAATCGCTGAGAGATCCAGGCTATAATGATATTCTTTGCCGTTTTAAAGAGCTTATTGTGGATTTAGGAGGTACTTGCTAATGAGTGAAATTCCTGTTAATGAGCTGAAAGAAACATTCAAAATTGAAACAGAAAACTACAAAGACATAAAACCTGAGGGAGAAAGCATTCCTGATGAGGCAAGGAAAGCCCTTGATGATTTTTTTAAACAAGGGAATGATGCTGGTGAAACAGATGCGATAGTTAACCCACATGAAGAAATACAAGATGGTAAGAAGTTTTATTATGATGATAATGGAACTTTGTATAGGGTTAACGATGAGCTGGCTCCAAATGCTGAATATGAATTAGATGGCCAGAAATATATTACTGATGAACGGGGGCGCATTATTTCAGATAAAGATATAACTCATGATAAAATGGGAAATAAGCTTGATATGAATAATGGACTAAATGAGGATCTTCCCAGAACACCATTTAGCAATGGAGAGTGGGAAGGTGAAAGGGGAAATTCTATATGGCATCCAGATAGAGAATACGTGCCTCCGGAAAAGAGCAAGGAAGGGACTAAACCATATAGCAATCCTGAGAATAAAACATGGGGGGAGCTGCTTGATAAATATGGGATTGATGGTATCGAGTTTAAAAATGGCTTCCCTGACTTTAGCGATATTTCCCGAGGGACCGTAGAGATAGAAGGGTTTGAAACAGGAGGCAATGCTGAAAAAAATAGAAATTTCAATAAGGCGTATGTAGCACTTGCTGAGCAGCGAGGATGTTCTCCGTATGATGTTAAAGCGTGGATGAGTGCGAATAATTATACGTGGCATGAGTGCGAAAATAAGCAAACCATGCAAAAAGTACCAAATGAAATACATGCTAATATTCCTCATGATGGAGGCAGATCTCAAGAATAGGAGACTAATATGAACAATAGAGTGTTCGGAGAAGTAAAATTTAATATGGGCTGGGAAACAAGTCTATCATTAGTGATTTTCGGGCTTGGATATAAAATTACAGTAAGTGCGGATTCATTCTATGAAAATGATTTAATTACTGAAGCACAAGAAAATGCATATTCTGATTTCCTTAGAAATAGAGATGAGTGGATTAAAAGAACTGAGGAGGCATTGTTGAATTATGATGGAAATGCTGAGAAAAAATATAAACCAGCTTTATTAAAGATAGATAGAGATGGGACTATGGCAATGCTTTTTGATGATACTGAAAATGTTGAAGATGGAATAGCTATATGTCTTACTCCTAAAATGGAAGCAATTCCGGTAGATGCTTATTTATAATGCCAGAGGCTCTTTTTCTATTGGAGATTAACCAGAAATAATATAGGGGAATATGGTATGGATATAGATGAGATGAAAAGCTGTTATAAATATTTTTCATTGAAAAATGAATACACATACAAGAATATTGAAAACGAGCAAATTGCATTCACATATATACCTAACCTAAACGATCCATGCGAAGCAGTGGTAAGACTGGGCATTTTTGATGAGTGCCAAGATTATTTTGAAAACATTGGGAAGAAAGAAACACTTACTTATATTGAGAATTGTGATGATGTTCGTGATATATTGGTAAAAGAATATAGACTTCTATGTGTGGCTCAATGTTACAAACAACCTTTGATGTGGGCGCATTATGCAGATGGGCATCGCGGGGTATGTATAGAGTATGATATGCAGGATATTAAAAAGAAGATATACACTATTGATACTGTATCGTATGTGCCCGAAATACCAACTATAAGTGATGATATCAAAAATTACCTAACTGAAATTTTAATGTATAAGTCATTAGATTGGGAGTATGAAAGAGAAATCCGTGCTATTTACAAAATAGAGCCGAAAGATCGTATTACAATGACATACCACTGTAAAAATGAGTATGACAGAAAGGAAGAATCTATTCCTGTAAACTATGCATACTATGACGATAGTAGTTATGACGATAATTATGAAATTATATTGGCGAAAAAGGCTGTAGTAATACCTTGCAAAATAAAAAACATTTATCTGGGTATTAATATAGACCAAAAGGATATTGAAAAAATAAAAGAAAAAATAGGTGCAAAGAAAATAGGGCTTTATAAAATGAATTATAAAGACGAGTGTTCATATGAACTAGAAGCTGAAGATTTGAGATAAATTTTTCAGCTTCGGTTTTATGAGACCGCTCTTTCAGAACTCGTCCATTAAACATTTTATAGTTTTTGTTAAACCGACATGTGATAACTATTTCAATTAATGTTAGGCAAAAGTCTAGATAACTTCTTCAATTAATAGTAGGGCGGTTGAATTGGATATCTTAGGCTGGCGTAAAAGAATTGTTTTACACGTATTTAAGATTATTCATTGAATATAATGCATGGATGGACTTGAATGGGAAATAAAATTTCAAAAGGGAGAAATTCATACTTTTTGAGATTTTTCTATTTAAAAGCAGAAAAACGAATTTAGAAGAAATTTATAGATTCTGAAAAAAAAGTAATTATCTAGGTTTACACGTTACAGTTCAGACCCTAGCTTGAGATACGAAGACCGGTAGACTACACTTGATTCATCAAGTCGATCTACCGGCCTTTTGTCTATCGAAGATCTTCGATACACTGTCATATACGCTGGATTCTGAATCCTGTCTTAATGACAGAAGCATGCTCATGCTCTGACAAAGGTAATCAATGCTCGCATCCGAGCGGAAACTCATGACTTGGTGTTGCTTGCGTTTATAGGCACGCAAAAGACGTTCCGCCATTTATGCGGAATTCCGCATAAATGGCGTTATGCGAACCTTTTGTTTATGCGAACTTTCTAAGTTACAGCACAAACTGTCTTATGAAATCATGAAAAAGTTCGCATAAAATGAGAGAATGAAATCACCAGTTTATCCTATTTCGAAGGAGGTGATTTCATGGATGTTTTCCAGACCAATTCTTCTATTGTTTTGAAATATCTGTCAGAGAATAATGCTAGTCCAACTTTATGCTGTCTTTCTCATTCTTGTCTTTCAAAGCTTGGAAAATTCCTGCATGATAATTCAATTTCATATTCATTGGATGTAGCAAAAGAATGGCTTTCTCAATTATCGCTGTGCACCAATACAATCCAGACATATGGCAAAGCAATTCGCCAGCTTGATGATGTTTATAAATATGGGCATGTGAGCTTTGCCAATCGAATACAAAGTATGATACTCTCAGAGCAGTTCAGTGGTGCTGTTTCCGATTACCTGTCCGACATATCCGGCAAATATAGTAAAAAGCATCTGCCAAATATCCGTATCCGGTGCAAATATTTCCTTGAATACATGCAGGTTGAACATCAGCATTCTGAAATAAGCGAAATGACATATACAGATGTTCTTTCGTTTCATGCAACAGCGTTAAAGCGACTCTCCAAAGCCGATTATGGCATGTATAAGGGCACCATTGCAAACTTTCTCAGATGGCTTTCAAAGAAAGGTGCCTGCCCTATTGGCTTTTCAATGCTCCTTTTTATGAACCATGCAGAAAAAGTTTTTATGCTCAGGGATTTTTCCAATAAAACCGCATCATATATCAATGCAATAGGCACTTCATGCCTCACGGATTTTTCTCCGGACGAGTTCTATACTGCATCTTTGGACTTTTGTATGGAATTAGAAAATCTCGGATATGCAGATACAATGAGAACTACAGCCAGAACAGCGCTTGATCTGCTCTATCTGTTCCTTGACATGAATCAGCTTGGGTATGATCCAAAACTTGTAAACGAATGGTTCAATGAAAAAGGTGATTTTTGCTTTAAGAAAAACAAATATATGGCACGCAGGATATTTGCTCTTTTTGAGGTGTTCACTAAAGAAGGAACCATAATCGCAACCCACTATTTCATCCATAGACCCCTTCTTTGTGATGGACTTCCTGACTGGTGCCGAAGAACTCTTGATCAGTTTTTATTACAGAAAGAACGTGACAATCTTGCAGCATCTACTGTCTGTATGTATCGCTCATCGATTACAAGATTCTGTTTTTTTATTGTTGATAATGGTATATCTTCTTTTAGTGAGATTACACCAGAATTATTGAAAAGATTCAATATCTCAGATATCCATTCTACCCCGGAGGGCAAGAATGCTTATAATGTAAGAATTCGAAAATTTCTCTTTTATCTTGCTGATAACTGCTATACTGACAACTACTTTCTTGGAAATGCTCTTCCATGCGTTCATGCACCGTCTACAAAAATCGTAAAAACACTTACCCCTGATGAATCGTATGCTTTAGAAAACTACATAGATGAAGATTATTCTCTCGGCCTAAGAAACCATGCCATTGCATTGATAGGGTTAAAAATGGGTTTAAGAGGCTCTGACATAACCGAACTTACCTTTGAACAGATTAACTGGAGATTAGGAGCAATACGCTTCATACAGAAAAAGACTTCGGTAGAAAGAGTACTGCCAATGCCAGTAGAAGTCGGTAATGCATTATATCGTTACATAACTGAAGGCAGGCCGGATAGCAAGAGTAAATATGTATTTATAGTGCATAAAGCTCCTTATGGCAGGGTAAAAAGAAATATCTGTAGAAGAATAATTCAAAAGGTATTTCCAGAGGGGCGTGATGACGGCTATGGTTTTCACATCACACGCAAAACATATGCAACAGAAAGGTTCAGAAATCATGTGGGATACACTGAAGTAGCCTATCTTATAGGACATACAACAGATGAAACTGTTAAAAAATATATATCCCTGGATGAAGAGCGTATGCGCCTTTGTCCTATTTCTCTTTCAGAATCCGGGATTACCATGAAAGGAGGATTCCGAAATGCATAAGGATTATTTAAGAAAAAGTGTCGTGGCGGATTACATTTCCGGATTATTAGAAGAAAAACGTTCTATGGGATTCAGCTATGTATTTGAAGAATACCTGCTAAATGAATTTGATAATTACTGCATTATCCACGGATTAGAAAATCCATGCTTTGACCGAGATTTCCTTGAGGAATGGTTAAAAACTCTCCCTGATGAAAGTCCGAGTTATCATGGTCAACGAATCTCCTTTATCAGACAGCTGGCTCTTTACATGAACGGACTTGGAATAAATGCATATATACCTGTAGAAAGTGTCAGTAAGGGATATCCTGTACCTCATTTTCTCAGTTCGGAAGAGATAAACGATTTCTTCATTTCCCTGGATAATGATACTCCCAAAGTTACTGCTACTTATGCATGGAGAGCATGGAATGAATACAGGGTTATATTCAGACTGTTATATAGCTGTGGCATGCGTAATTCAGAAGCATGCTGCCTAAGAACCGAACACGTTGCTCTCGATAGAGGCTTCCTTGAAATATATCATTCAAAAGGCAGAAAAGATCGTCTTGTTTATCTTACTGACGATATGCAGGAGCTTCTGATACAATACCAAAAATATCTGTCTGACACTCTTGGTTTTATTCCGGATTGGTTTTTTCCATCACCGGATCCCTCAAAGCACATACACAAATCAACTCTTGATAGTCGCTTCAACAGGGTATGGTCTGGAACTCAGCACGCTGCACGCACTAATAAGAAGCCAACGGTACACAGCCTTCGCCATAGCTTTGTGGTGGACAGAATGAACTCATGGCTTGAGTCCGGCCTGTCGTTTGATGAAATGCTCCCTTATCTAAGTAAATACCTTGGTCATAGTGGTGTTGAAGAATCATTGTATTACTATCATTTAAGTGAAGAAGCTAACATTATCATTCGCAGGAAAGACCGCATTGTCGGCAGGGTACTCCCGGAGGTAAGTAAATATGGGGCATAAGGATATTTTACCGGACAGACTGTTTTTCTCAAGAACCTCTGATTTTTTGGATGTTTATCTTGTAAAACAGTGTGGACGAAGTGAAAAAACAAGGGAATCCTATCGGGATTCACTTACCGTATTCAAAAGATATGTGCTAACAACCGGCAAGGATATTTTAAGCTTTCTATATACTGACTGTACTTATAACTTCCTGCTGGGTTATAAAGAATACTTGTCATCCGAGCTGAAATACGAACCGGCAAGCATAAATCATAGACTTGCGACAATAAAAACATACATAAAGTATTCATACGGATGTGATATCTCTCTACTGCAGACTTATATATCAACTGCATCGGTGCCATTTAGCAAAGTTCCTAAAGTGCAGAGAGACATACTTGATGAAAAGGCGATAAGCTGCCTGCTTGACCAACCACCTGCATCGAAAAAAGGGTTGAGGGATACAATTATCATGTCCCTACTATTTGATGCAGCCATTAGGCTTGAAGAACTTCTGTCTCTGACAAGAGGAGACATTTATCACAATGATGGATTTACATATCTTCTCATACATGGCAAAGGTAACAAAGAAAGAAAAGTTTCGTTGGATCAGAGAACTTCTTCTTTGCTTGAAGCCTACCTGGAACAGTATCATCCTGATAAAAATGACCTGAAAAAACCTCTGATTTATACGACAATCAAGGGAATCACAAAGCCTATGTCTCATAGGAATGTACAGAAGATGATCAAAAAATACGCCGAAAGGCTTTCTGGTAATGATGAGAAATCCATTTCTGTATATCCTCATCTCTTAAGAAGGAGTCGGGCCAGTGGCTTATATCAGAATGGAACCCCTATTGAATTAGTTTCAAGATTTCTCGGACACAGTTCTGTTGAGACTACAAAGGATCATTATGCATTTCCTTCACTTGAGCAGCTACGGAAGGCAATGGAAGCTGGGACACAATCTGATGCTGACAAGAAGCCATTATGGGCTGGACATGAGGATGAATTATCAAAACTGTGTGGGTTAAGATAAAAAAATTTATGCGAACTTTTCTGAATGCAATAAAGTTAGTAATTAGTATCAGCAGAAAAGTTCGCATAAACAAAAGGTTCGCATAACGCCATGTTATTGTTGTGCGGAACTCTTATATCATGTAAAAACAGCAGATGGCTGGACCTATACTTCGCCATGCGTCTGTATAAGTTATAGCCTTCTCTATAGTATTTACTGGGTGGAATGTATTCGTATTCTTCTCGGGCTTCTTCCAGGATGCTGTCATATCTTTCTTCAAATGCCATGACAGTTTTTTTATCAAATCCTGTGGTTTCATCAATACCATTTCGGTAATGAACCATCTCCCGCAGAAGTTTATACATCTTCTTATTCCATTTCCGGTCAGGCTCATTCTGTATACTGTCTTTACAGTATCTCAGGATATGAGCAATACATTCCTGATGGCCACTGCCATAATTATAAAAGGTGGTGTCATGGTCATGGATGAATATCGCTGACTGGTTAAGGTCGACAGGGGTATCTTTTATTCCTGCATGGCCTTTGTTTTCCCTGAAATAATACTGGGCAGTCCCATCCGGAGCAGCAACAATAAATACAAATCGACTGCTTCCATTGCTTCTGGCATTGGTGTTATCTGTATGGAGTACAGGCTTTTGCATCAGTGATGCAAAAAGCTCTTTCTTTTCCTTATCCGTTTTCATGGAGAATTCTTTGGAAAGACCATTGACCATACCTTTTGAAATGCTCAGCTTTCCGTCAGTGAGATCTGAAATAAGCTTTATGGTCTTGTCTATGGAGACACAGCATTCATTATTAAGGATGAATGCAAGTGCTTTGACACTGCCGCCATAGTTTACGTCATTGGCATATCCTTCAGGGAACTGCGCATGGCATCTTTCGCCCGTTTTTGAATTATAGTAGACTTCAGCAGCGTATTCGTTTACATCCAAGAAGAACCTCAGATTTATCATCTGTTTACGGATGACTTTGCCGGTTTTCTTGAAGTCAGGATCTTCGAGTACTTCTTCCGGTGGAGGCAGCATAATAACTGGCTCTGATACAGCCTGCTTTTTCCGGCCGTGGCCTTTGTGCCCAGGCTGACCGCCTGGACGCCTGCCGCTTTTTTCTCTGCTGTTGGATATTTTCTTGTGATTGGGAGACTGGGAGGATGGTTTAGAAGAGTTTTCATAATCTCTGTTGATCTGAGCCGTCAGTTTAAGATTTTTTCCCTGTTCTTCTTCGAGCTTAGTTTTTACTTCATATAATTCACGTCTTTGTTCGGCAACCTTGTCCAGGGCAGCATCTCGCTGCTGCTCCACCAGGATGATGCGCTTCTCGAGCGCTCTGATCCTGGCATCTTTAGCAGCGATTTCTTTCTGATGATCCTTGTAGACATCTTCAATGGTGTCCCACCATTTATTTCTGACATCTATAGTCTGTGCGTGAGCCTTGGACAGCTCAACTTCAAGTTTGTGTATGCGGCATTCTTCAGTATGAAGCATGCTCTTATACTGAGCATCCATCTGCAGATACTTTGATCCATTCTTGAAGGCATCAACCTGTGCCTGAAGATTCTTGACGCGGTACTGTAGAGTTGTAATGAATTCATACTGATAGTTGTTCATAGAAGTGATTACTTAGCCTTTAACTGTTTTATTTCTGCTTTGAGAGATTTGATGAGTACTTCCTGTGCTTCACATTTCTTTTGAAGCTTTTCATACAGCTTTTTATAGTCGGGTTCCTTTTCTTCGGCGCCCTCGGTATTTCTGTGTCTCCCATCAGTGGGGACTATTTCACCGGTTTCAGGATCAATCCTGCCGATCAGTGTTCTTTTTGCCCGACTCTGTTTTTTTTCTTTGTCCCAGTATGCCTTGGATTCATACACGTAAGTGATACCGGTTCGTTTGTCTAACTGCTTGATTATGCCCATGGCGTGCTCCTTTCGAAGATACATCGTTACGTTTATATTATATACCATAACGATGTGAAATGCAATAGAAAAACCCAGAAAAAGTCAGATTTTTTCTGGGCTTGCGACCATTTTAATAGGTGATTTTTAATCGTTAGGGTTGTGTGTCAAGATAGGGTCTGAACTGTAACGTTTACACAATTATTTAGAATAAGCAAACGATTGACTATTACATAGTATATGGTATGGTATTTATACTAATATTGATTCGACCCACTGCTGGATAGCGGAGGGTCCAGAATCTTTTTTTGGAGCTATGCGCTTTTGCGCGTTAATGCGTTACTTCGTTAAAGGAGAATTTAACGAAGTGATATTATGCCAAACTGGTGTTCACTGCTATTTCACTGGCTTTATCACAATTTTTGAAAAACTTAACGCGACTTTTGAGCCCTTGAAAGGGACAAAAAAGTCGCGGTTACTATTTCAATTATTCTATAAAAATCTTATTGTTATGCATATTTAAGCCATTTTCTTGCGTGTCCCCGTAATCAAAATTGGTCTCGATACAAAACCTATCGCTGATATAATTTTCCATAGCTTGTGTTCTCTAATCACTTAATTCCTCTAGGTACTAAAACTTGACGGAATTCTTTTTGTAGCAGGTACAGTTTTCTAATCACTTAATTTCTCTAGGTACTAAAACATTGTGACGGATATATTTATGAGGATTATGGTTTTCTAATCACTTAATTTCTCTAGGTACTAAAACTCGTAACGGATTGTCCGTGTCTCAGGAGCGGTTTTCTAATCACTTAATTTCTCTAGGTACTAAAACTACTACGCCGTTCTCGTCCTTTTCACCGTGTTTTCTAATCACTTAATTTCTCTAGGTACTAAAACGGTGGAGGTTGACATTGAGGAAGGCGAAGGTTTTCTAATCACTTAATTTCTCTAGGTACTAAAACGAAATCAACGCCCTCCCTATGGATATGATTGTTTTCTAATCACTTAATTTCTCTAGGTACTAAAACCCATCTCTGTGTTGGGAATCCAACCATCAGGTTTTTCTAATCACTTAATTTCTCTAGGTACTAAAACCAGTAGCAGACATCGTAGCTGACGGATTTGTTTTCTAATCACTTAATTTCTCTAGGTACTAAAACTCAGCAAGGTATGTAGTCTGCATCTCAGAGTTTTCTAATCACTTAATTTCTCTAGGTACTAAAACACCAAATATAGTATGATAAAATATCACATACAATATATAGAACGTCTTCTATTATTGAACATGAAATTACAGGCATTTCAACACCTCCTACATAAACATTTTACCATATATTAGCTATGCATAAACTCTAATTCTGGATTTTTATGAGCCCTTAACCATTTACTTTTTATTCCCATGGAATCATTAATCATTTTTAATATAATTTGGCTTTCAAGAGGTATTGCTGATTCATTCATCCCAATATATTGAATAATGCTGCATAATATATTTGCTAAATCATTGTTTGAAAAGCTAAATGATATAGGATAGTTTTCATTTATAAATTTCTTCAAGTGTTCATCACCATCAAATGAGAATATTTCATCATTTACAACATTTACATTTTCTATCGATTCATTTGAATAATACAAATATCCCTGCATGCTTGAAGTAAAGAAAAAATAAGCGCTACTCTCATTTGATATTTTTTCGCATTTTTCAACGATATTACGATATTGTTCAATAGTTAGTACATGATCGATATTCTCAAAAACATACATTCTTTTTTCTGGCAGCTTAACCTGATATTTTCTGATCATATTGACTACTTCGTTAACTAATTCATATTGCGATAACTCGTGTATATCTCTTCCATCACATATTTTTACATCGGCCTTTGTAAGTATAGAGAACAATTCTTCTTGCTTATATTGTAATTCTATATTTCCGTCAGCCATTATTTCTTTATTGATCCTACCAAAAATATTCAAGAGCAGATTATCAATTTCATATAGTTCTTTTTGACTCTCAAATTCTAATAACTGCGCCTTGATTATTTTATCCAATACGCTTTTCTTTCCTATCTGCAAAAACATTATATAGTCTTCAATTATAGAAAATTTTGCACACTCCCACTGTTTCCTCCCTGGAAGCTTCCCATTAATTTCTATGTTATCTAAGTACTTTTCTTCATAATCAGCATATTTTTCGGTTGAAAAGAACTTGCAGATAGATTTTACAATATAATTTTTTAGTATAATATTTTGACCACAAACTTGTGTAATTGGTCCATAGTTGATTGTATATTTTGAAATTCCTTCTTTTACTGATAAAATCATATGATTATCATCCTCTCCATTCCAAGCGCTGTTTCAGAAAGCTTTTTACTTCCAACTAAAAGTTTCATATCTTCATATTGTTTTTCAGTTACTGTCAATAACCGTACATTTCCTTCTTTAGGAACGAACTTCTGTATTCGCTTTTCTAACTGATTGGCAAATTCTCTGTTTGGGCATGTTCTTACATATACAGAATACTGAATCATGATGAATCCCTCAGACATAATATCTTTGCGGAATTTTCTGTATGCCCGTTGCTCTTCGGATGTTTCAACGGGAAGGTCAAACATGCATAGCATCTTCATATATTTAGTCACCATCCTTTTCTCCTATGTAATTATCTATTTCAGGGAACACAACATCTTCCTTATTTCCTGACAAAAAAGCAGCGTAGGAAGAAACATATTCTTCCAGCATATTTGCCAAATACATTTTCTGATTCTTATAGAAAACCTTATGATTTAGTAAATTCACCAATTTCCTTCGGTGTTCACAGGTGAAAAACTTTTCATCTTTTAATAATTCATAAGATAACAAGTCCACAAATGGTCTTACCGGCTCCATCAAATCATCAACAAGATTAAATCTGTTAAACTCATTTTTATGATGTATCCCCAATTGACTGTTAAGCCCATACGCAACACATAGCCTTGCTATGTATGCTCTTATAACAGCATATCCATAGTCCAGCCCCGAGTTTAATAAAATGTCATCATTTCCTCTAGAGGGAGAGGTTCCCATGAGAGTATTGAAATATACCTTCGCAGAATGAGCTTCCCTGTTGGAAGGGTCGCCATCAGCCAAATCATTTGACCAATTATTTAGTTTATCTATAGCATCCTGGGAAAAATTGTATTTTTTCAGAACTTGCATTTGATTGCTTATCTTATGAAATATTATCTGCTTCCAAAAAGAATCATAGAACTGCTGATCTTTTCCAATTTGATTTGTCAGCATTTTGGACACTCTGCTATGGTTGTCATAGGAGCAATAAAAACCTATAGGCAGGTGTTCCATGTTGCATATTATCACTCCGATATTATGCTCTGCTAATGTACTCATAAGTCGTACAGTAAATTGGATTTTCAAATTATCAATTACTATTACTGATATATCCTCTAAAGGAATCCAAATATCACCGTCACCCTTGTTAATCAATAAATTATTGTACTTTAGTTGCAAAGAAACTTCGCTTTCTATCATAACCACACGGAAAGCCATAGCACCTCCTAAGCACGAAAAAAGGATGCCCGTCGGCATCCTTTAATCTCGGCATAAAGCCTTATTTTAGTAGGTCTAAAGAAATTAAGTGATTAGAAAAAATCTTCAACCTACAGTTATAATAATCCAATCCGACTTCTATATCAAGTGAATATTTATTTATGTCCCACAACAAAATCGAAATTTTCCATACTATTTAAATAACGATTCCCAAGTATATCCACTCGTATTTTTCTTATTCTGCTAGTCTTAGCTAACCCCACTAAATTTCGTTTTTCAAATTTTGCAGCTTCCAATGGCTTAGTTTCAATATAATTGCTCACTTTTGGCATTGTTCGCGATAAAAATCTTTCTACATATATTTCGCCATCTTTTTCATACTCTATTATCTCATTTTTATAAAATGATAGCTTAAATTCATAACCAAGCTCTGTTAAGTCACTTCTTCCTTTTCCTTCCGGCACTATTTTTTCCTGAACGAGTGCTGCTGCGTATTTATCCTCATCGATTACATAGCTATCACCTTGGCACTTAATGTCTGAATACTTTACACCAACAAAATAATACCTATTGTCCTTAGTGTTATAATATACATCCATTCTGTAAGGGTTTAAAGAATCGAGAATTACCTTTTTACTACCCTTTTTATATCCATACTTATGAGAAATATCGATACAGCTACCAACCTCACCATCTTCATAGCGAAGTTCACATACCTTTGGTCCATTATTCGTTTTTGAAACTTTCTTAATAACATCACCAGTCTCTGATTCATATTGGACAAATGGGTTTTTGGAGTCTGAATAATCCTTATAAATCTGAAGCAGCCATTCAAATGTTTTTGGATCATTCCTATACATCAAAAAGCGTTCTAGTTTACCTTTTTCTACGATCCCTTTAAATTTCTTTATCCCATCATCTGTCCGAATATCAAGTTTGCTGATCTTTACTGTCTTGCCATCCAGATTTCTGGTACCATAAATAGTCTGGTTGCAAAGCCCTCTATTGCTTTTCCTATTTACCTGATACCAGTATTTATTCTTTTCAGCTGCTATTTCTATATTTTTCTTTATAGTCATCCACTTATTTTGATAAGTGGTTTCACGATATGCTACATCATTTTCAATAAGCTTCTCATAGCCTTTCTGATCTACAAATTCGCCATGTTCATAATCAATATACTTCTCTGTAAGTTTATGATATGCATCATACCCCATTTGAGAAAAAGCTATAAGCATAGCATCAACAGCATGATGCACATATGACTCCTCTCTATTCTTTTCTATCTTTAGATTCATTCGCATCTGATGTGTAAAGGTTCCTCTAACAACCTTCACCTTCGTGTCGCACTCTTTTGAACCAAAGAAAGACTGTAATGAATTAAGTATTACCTTTGAAGCATATCTTGTATCATTTATATTTCTGCTAATAAATCCCTGTAAAACATCAATTTTATATATGTCCTCTGAGAATAAAAGATTATCTCTCTTCTTACCATATATTGTTCCCTTATAATTACTAAGAACAAAACTCATGTATTCATGGAAATCCCATTCTCTATTAACATTGGACAGGTATGCCATTGGCGTTCTGTTACCCTTATTCTGATTTTCAGCAGCGTATACCAACACTTTATTGGCTCTACTATCATCAAATGAAATGGATAATGGGATAATATGATCCACCTCAAACATATTAGGATTATTTAAAAGGTCATCAATCTTTATATGTTTCCCTGAGTAAGGACATGTTTCATTCTGTTCATTCCACAACCTAAGTTTAAGTCCAAGTTTACTATGGTTCTTAAAATCCGCATCAGTTATTTCAATACCATATTCTGACTTTACTTTTTTTATTATTCCACCAAGCTCATTCTCATTGTTCTTTTGAAAATCTGCTATGCGCTTTTTCTCTTCTTCTGAGTTTTTATCTCTTGGCATCTCTATAACAACTCTATCCGGATAGCCATATTTCTTAATAAGAGCATTCAAAACTCTGACAGTAATCCTTACAGTTTTAGCAACCACAGGATTATAGATTTCTTCTGTTATTAGATCAGACGGAATCTTATCATACTCAACAAATCTCTCATCCTTAGTTTTAAATACTCCCATATCAGTAAGCAGTTGCATCTGATTCTTAGGCTGCGCATATAATTCAGGAATCAATTCCTTCATGATTCTTATACCAAATGACTGCCATTTGCTAAATAATGAGCCATTTCTTTTCCTGGTTGCGATAAGCACATCCCTGACTTCATCAGGAACTACTATTCTTTTCTCTTGAAGTCCGTTTTGAATTGATTTTCGGTCAGTATTAAGAGTCAACACTTCTCCTATAGCATCCAACTCATCCGTAGACAAAGTCTCTATATCAAAATCTATTTCTTCCAGTGCTTTTCTTAACTTGTTATAAGCCTCAAAAGAATGAAAAATTTCTTTTTCATTCTTATCTATTCTTGCGCCGGTCATATTCATTGAGTTTGCTTTTGTTCCAATGACTTTTGCAATAATGTTCTTCATATTGACGGTTTTAGCATGTTTAACAGCATCAACAATCTGACATTTTTCCTGCTCATCTAGTTTTCTTCCATCAATTACAAGATTATTCAGATCATTTAAAAGATTAAATTCCTGTGCAGTATAAGTAGCCCCGGCAGCTCTTCTCTCATCAGGATATACACTACACTTTCCAATCAATTTATCAAAAAGATTCTGCTCAGTATGATAAGTACCATCTTCATTTTTTTGTGTAGTGTATACACCATAATCTGTTCTGGATTTTTTGTTACCCGGCCCAATATAATATTCTCTTTTTCTTGAAAAGATTTTTAAGTATTCATCAATAAACTTTTTTGTTACTTTCTCATTTGACATAGATTGTACGTCTAATAGCTTCTGAATTTCTTTTTCATACGCACTTGTTGTGAATACATTTCTAAGAGTAAGCGGTTCCCCACCTTCTTGGATAGTAATATTCCCCCTATAAGCACCATATTTCTTATAGCGCTCCCACTGAATCTCACAAGGCAATTTTGTCTTTAATTGATTTTCGTTATAAGCAATGCTTGCAGCATAATCCCCAGATGCATTTTCATCATCTGCATCATCCAAATACGAAATTCCCCTATGTTTCAGGCTATTTAAAAGAACATGATAAAGCTCATCTTCTGATAATTTATCATTCATGCCTTTAATCCTATACTGAAGCACCTCGTTCAATTCATTTGAAGGAACCTCGAAACCACTCTTCTCCCACAGTTTTCTGAAATCACTAATTCTGGTCCTGCGACGCCTTGACAACCTTCTTCCCTGCCTAAAGCCTCGTCTTTCAACATTATTTGCAGATTCTGCTGCAGGAAAAATATTTGAGCATGATTCTAATACCTCATATTCATCATTGACTACAGCCCATCCTAATGAAGCCACACCAAGATCAAGTCCTATTGTATATCCCATATAAAGCCTCCTGCTATTACATTTATAAAAATCATTAAAAAAATTATAATATAACAATCCGAGTATTGCTTTCATTTTCAAATAATTTCTTGAATGAAAGCAAACATATATATGTTTTTCTGCTCTATCCCACTTATATGCTATGGTAACGATGATATTATTTCCTATACTAGCAGAATGTCCCTGCTATTTTTTAATTACATATGAGTTTCATAAAAGTTTTTATCACACATCCAAATGATAAACCAACGCATCAGCATCATTACCAGTTATCTGCTTGAAGGCCCTTATATAAGCATTAAGCTGTGAACTATACTTCTCATCAAGCTCTGTCCCGTCAGCATTTGTAGTACTATACCGATATCGGCATAGTACTACAAACAGCATTGAATCCCTGAATGCTACATACCGTAAGCTCAACCGTCAGCGGAGTGTATTTCCAAGTGATCAGGCCCTTTTAAAAGCGCTATACCTTTCAACATTTGAAGCCACAAAAAAATGGACCATGCCGATCCGAAACTGGGGTAAGGTCTATGGTGAACTTCAAATCATGTATGAAGGAAGACTTCCTGAATAATAAAAAATCTCTCTGACTCTGTTCTTATGGACAGAGCCAGAGAGCCTTAGTGCGATTATCTTCCAATTTATTCTTCCATCAAGGATTATGTATTACATTTCTCTTTCCACTATTGGCAGTTCCTCTTACTTCTTCGTGGTAAAAGTAATCTACGATTGTTGGATGTCCTTTCTCTACTCTCTCATACGGAGTTTCATTATCAACAAACCTGCAATCATACTTTTTAGCCAGCTCTTCTGCTTTCTTTTCCAGCGCTTCAAAATAGCTGCGGTTCTTTTTGTTATAAATTTCGTCATACAGCGGCACCAGATCCGGATGTTTATCGGAAATGTATTTCATGATATCTGCCTTAAAACCTCCGCGAAGATTCAGATTCTCAAGCCATACAAGGTCACA
>NZ_KE384139.1:57297-119152 GCF_000424145.1 Butyrivibrio sp. AC2005 | reverse complement strand
CAAATGTAAAAGAAGACATGAACTTCAGAAGATATTTGTATAAGGGGACGAAGAATGTTCTTGCACAAAGCGTGTTGCTTGCAATCGGATTCGATATCAATAAACTGCATCACAAGATCATGGCCGGCCGAACAGGAACTCATCTTTTTGAGCTAAAGAAAACGGCATAATTTTTGATCCTTAAAAATCAAACTCCTGTATCTGATCCGAAGATATCTTCGGACTATTAAGTTACTCTAAAAATATGAGATATGAGCAGAAAGCAGATATAAGTACCGATTTTTAGGCCTGAAAAAGGGCCATCGCCCAGATGATTTAATCATCTAATGCGACAGCCCCTTTTTTATATATTAGGAAATTCCTCCGGATTTCCTAATATATAAAAAAACGCTCCGCTATGGATGCGCACTCGCGCGTATGGTATTTGTTGCATAAATGCAACCGCGCTCGGCGCGAGCATGTTGCAAGCAACATGCTTTTTCATAATTCAGCTGCATCCAGCATCGCCATTCTTTGCTCTGCCTTCAGGTTATCATTTGCTTCTTCGGAGAAAGCTTCATCTATTGCGTTTGCGCTGATATCAGCTTCGCGCTCTTTCTCCATGGCTCTTACAATTCCTTCGTTAAAAACTTTTTCATTCCGGGTGTTATTTGCTTCTTCAGAATTTCTTTCTTCTCTTCGCGACATCTGATGATCATAATCATATCTTGAAATGTCACCATTTACATACATCTGCTGGAGCTGTGCATCTGAATAGGAATCCATATTCCGGGCTGAATTCTTGGATTCATTGTTATTTTGTACAGGTGAATTCTTTTTTGCAGCTGTATTATTTTGTGTATGAACATCCTCCTTTTTCTGGATAGTGTTCTTGGCAGAAAGATTATCCTGAGTTTTCTTTAGCTGCTCGGCCCGATTCATGCTTTCCTTCATTTTTTCAGCAGGAGATGGCTTGTCTTCCTGTGATGCTTTGATTTCGTCCATGAGCTTTTTGGTTGCAGAAGGACCATCATTATCTTTGGGCTTATCCGGTATCTTTTTCACCTCGCCCAGTTCTTCGCTTTCTTTTAACATATCCTTGCTTGTCTTACTTGCCTGAGCGGTATCGCCATCCTTAGATTTTGCAATCACATCTTCAAGGACCTCTTTGATATGTTCCTTCCTTGAGGAGTCTTCCGCATTTTGCTCTTTTAGATGCTCGGCTGCCTGGACTTTATCGGGCATCTGGGGCGCTATTCGTTCGGTAGTGTTGCCTATCATAGAAACATTTAAATCTGACATGGTAAACCTCCAGTCTCCCCATATCCCCGCACAAACGGGTCATAATGACCTATAGTGATTATATCATAAAATAAATAGTCTGACAATAGATTGAATATTCAGAAAATAACTTTCCGAAAATTCGTTCATTGCTGATTTTTTATTTCAAATAAAATCATACTTAAATCCTTGTTGACATGGGCATGGCAACACACTAAAATAATAACACATGATACGATAAAACTTATTCTAAATAACGGAGGATTCTATTATGTCCAGAAAAGCCACTATTACACAGGAAGAGATTGTAAATGCGGCATTTAAAATTACTAAGAAAGAAGGCTTCGATAAGATAACATCAAGAAGACTTGCTGCGGCTGCAGGTTGTTCTACACAGCCTATTTTCAGAATTTATGACAATATGGACGAACTTAAGAAGGATGTGGTTGCCAAGGCAGTTGCTTTCTTTGAGGATTTTTCAAAGGGAATGGAAACTAAGCATGAGACACCCTTCGTTGATCTGGGGCTTAGTTATATTACTTTTGCCCAGAAGCATCCTAATCTGTTTAAGTTATTATTCGTATCAGAGGCTAACGAAGGTGCCAGCATGTATGATGTTGTTAACGGCTCTGAGGAAAATGTTGTACGTGAGGTTTCCAAGGCCAAGGATCAGGGTGTTCCTGATGCTGAACAGCTTTTCATGAAGATGTGGATTTTTATTCATGGCGCCGGATGTATGGC
This sequence comes from Butyrivibrio sp. AC2005, assembly GCF_000424145.1. Classification (GTDB taxonomy): domain Bacteria; phylum Bacillota; class Clostridia; order Lachnospirales; family Lachnospiraceae; genus Butyrivibrio. The sequence goes on along the minus strand of NZ_KE384139.1, from coordinate 117,151 downwards.
TGTTACAGGTGATTATGATCTTGAAGAGGCTGATTCTGTTAACATGTTGGAATCGGCATATGAAGCGTTCAGGCTTTCATAAGGATGGAGTTATTTTAGTTTATGAAGCAGGTTGCTGTAATTGGCTGCGGTGCAGCCGGAATGATGGCGGCTATTTCCGCAAGCCTAAGCGGAGCAGCCGTCACTATTTTTGAAAAAAATGAAAAGCCCGGAAAAAAGATATATATAACCGGCAAGGGCAGATGTAATGTGACAAATGCCTGTGATATCTCGGAGTACTTTGACAAAATACCGCATGGTTCAAAATTCCTGTACAGTGCGCTGTATGGTTATGACAACACACAGGTCATGAACCTTTTTGAGGAAAATGGATGCAGGCTTAAGACAGAACGCGGAGACAGAGTTTTTCCCGTGTCCGACCACTCATCTGACATAATAAGTACACTTGTAAGGATATTAAAAAAACTAAAGGTTGATATCAGATATCAGGATGAAGTGCGCTGGATTCAGGTTACCGATTATGGACATGTAAAAGCAGTTGTTTCAGAGGATTCAGGAATAACTGAGTTTGACGCTGTAATTATTTGCACAGGTGGATTGTCGTACCCTTCCACGGGATCAACCGGAGACGGTTTGAAATTCGCAAGGGAATTGGGACACAAGGTTACAAAAACCACGCCATCACTGGTACCTTTTGAGGTGGCACAGAACTGGTGCAAGGAGCTTCAGGGACTGGCACTTAAGAATGTTACCATTAAGCTTGAGCAGATTCCCGCTTCCGGTCCCGCAAAGAAAAAGAAATACGTATATGATGGTTTTGGAGAGATGCTGTTCACTCATTTTGGTGTTAGCGGACCGCTGATACTTACATCCAGCTGTTATTATGAAGAGGCGGATAAAAAGGGTGAAAAGTATTCATATGTGATTCACCTTGATCTAAAGCCGGCTCTTACAGAGGAACAGCTTGATAAGAGAATCCAGAGAGAGTTTGAGAATGCAAAGAACAGACAGTTTAAAAACAGTCTGAATGCACTTTTTCCTTCAAAGATGATACCCGTTATGGTTGAGTTATCGGGGATTGATCCGGAAAAACAGGTAAATGCCATAACCAAGAAGGAGAGACTTGAGTTTGTAAGCCTGATTAAAAATCTTAAAATGGATGTTACGGGGCTTAGGGGCTTTCCGGAGGCCATAATAACGAGGGGTGGAGTTGCCACAAGTGACATAAATCCATCCACGATGGAATCTAAAAAGATTAAAGGGCTGTATTTTGCAGGAGAAGTAATTGATGTGGATGCTCAGACCGGAGGGTTCAATCTGCAGATAGCATGGTCAACCGGGCATCTCGCCGGTGAGAGTGCAGCAAACGATTAAAAAGGAGAAACAAATGGGAAGCAGTATAGCTATAGACGGACCTGCAGGGGCAGGAAAGAGCACAATCGCAAAAATCGTATCTAAGAAACTTGGTTTTATTTACATCGACACAGGCGCAATGTACCGCGCAATGGCAGTGCATATGATAAGCAAGGGCGTCGATGCAAGTGACGCCGATCAGATTGAGAGTAATATTGACAGCGCAGACATTTCAATCGGACATGAAAACGGAGAGCAGGTTGTTTACTTAAACGGTGAGAATGTAAACTCCAGGCTCAGAACGGAAGAGGTCAGCGCTATGGCTTCGAAGACCAGTGCCAATGCCAAGGTAAGAGAGAAGCTTGTGGAGCTGCAGCAGAAAATGGCTAAGACCACAAATGTTGTTATGGATGGCAGAGACATTGGAACCGTAGTTTTACCTGATTCCGAACTTAAGATATACCTCACTGCAGGAACAAGAGTCCGCGCTGAGAGAAGATACAAGGAACTAATTGAAAAGGGTGAAAACTGCAATATCGATGAAATCGAGGCAGACATTAAGGAGCGTGACCACAGAGACATGACAAGGGAAAATTCCCCGCTTAAGAAGGCAGATGACGCTGTGGAAATCGATTCATCCTATATGACTATCGAGGAAGTTGCAGATAAAATAATCTCCTTATATAACGAAAAGTAGAGCCCTCATCCGGCACTACGTGCCACCTTCCCCCAGAGGGGGAAGGCATATTTAGATTTTTCAAAGGAAAGATAATAATGCCTTCCCCTTGGGGGGCGCTCAACGTCCGGGGGACGTTGGTATAGCGCGGACCGAAGCGGAGCGTAGACAGATGCCCGAAGGGCGGATGAGGGGAAAGGACTCGGACACATGGAAGTTATACTTGCTGAACACGCAGGCTTCTGCTTTGGTGTAACCAGGGCAGTGGATGTTGTTTACGATCAGATAAAAAAGAATACAGATAAGAAAATCTATACCTACGGACCAATCATTCATAATGAGACCGTGGTTGCGGATTTGGAAAAACAGGGCGTTAGTGTGATTGAAGGTGAGGATGAACTCAAAAATCTTACCGAAGGAATTCTCATCATAAGATCTCACGGAATCAGAAAAGAAATTTATGAAATTATGAAGGAGAGAGGAATCGAATATATCGATGCTACCTGTCCTTTTGTAAAGCGAATTCACAACATAGTTGAAAAGGAGAGCGCCGAAGGTAAGACAATAGTTGTTGTCGGCAGCGCAAAGCATCCTGAAGTTGACGGAATTGTGAGCTATGCCTCGGGACCTGTTTATGTTGTGGAAACGCCTGAAGAAGCCACAAAATTGGGCATTCCGGAGGGAACTGACATATGTATAGTTTCCCAAACAACATTTAACACAAATAAATTTCAAGAAACCGTTGATAAATTTTCTGATTCGCGCTACAATGTTACTGTTGTGAACACTATTTGTAGTGCAACTGAAGAAAGGCAGACGGAAGCAGAACGTATTGCCGGTCAGGTTGATGCTATGATAGTGATAGGCGGAGCGCACAGTTCTAATTCACGGAAACTGTATGAGATATGCAGTAAGAAATGTGCAAATACATATTTTATTCAGACACTGGATGACTTGCATTTAGAACTTCCTAAAGCGGTTAAACTAGTGGGAATAACCGCCGGGGCGTCCACCCCAAAGAACATTATCGAGGAGGTTCAGAATCATGTCAGAACAATCTTTTGAACAAATGCTCAATGAGTCGTTCAAAACAATTCATACGGGGGAGGTCGTTGAAGGCACTGTTATATCTGTCAAGCCTGATGAGATTATTCTTAACATTGGCTACAAGTCAGATGGTGTACTTACAAAGAACGAGTACAGCAATGATAACAGTATCGATCTGACTCAGGTAGTTAAGGAAGGTGACACAATGGATGTCAAAGTCCTTAAGACCAACGACGCAGACGGTCAGGTTATCCTGTCATATAAGCGCCTTGCCCTCGACAGAGGTAATAAGCGCATTGAAGAAGCTTATAACAATCAGGAAGTACTTACAGCTAAGGTTGTACAGGTACTTGATGGTGGACTTACAGTAGTTGTTGATGAAGTTCGTATCTTCATCCCTGCAAGTCTTGTATCAGATACTTATGAGAAGGATCTTTCCAAGTACGAAGGACAGGAGATCCAGTTCGTAGTAACTGAGTATAATCCTAAGAGAAGAAGATACATCGGTAACCGCAAGATGCTTATCACTGCTGAGAAGGCTGAGCAGGCTAAGAAGCTCTTTGAGACAATCGGTGTAGGCGATATCGTTGAAGGTACAGTTAAGAACGTTACAGATTTTGGTGCGTTCATTGACCTCGGCGGAGCAGACGGACTCCTTCACATCTCAGAGATGTCATGGGGACGTGTTGAGAATCCTAAGAAGACCTTCAAGGTTGGCGATACTGTTAAGGTTCAGATCAAGGGCATCGACGGCAGCAAGATTGCTCTTTCAAGAAAGTTTGATGATGAGAATCCTTGGAAGGATGCAGATTCAAAGTATGCTGTTGGTAATGAAGTAACCGGTAAGGTTGCAAGAATGACTGACTTTGGTGCATTCATTGAACTTGAGCCCGGCATTGATGCACTTCTTCATGTTTCTCAGATCGCAAGAGAGCACATTGAGAAGCCTTCAGATGTACTTAGCATTGGTCAGGAAGTTACAGCAAGAATCGTTGACTTCAACGAAGCAGATCGTAAGATCAGCCTTAGCATTAAGGCTCTTACAGCTCCCGAGAAGGATGAGAACGAGGAGAGCGGTGACGTTGTATCAGTAGATATCGAGAAAGCTATCGCTGAGCAGGACGCTGAGTAATCTTTTACTAAATAATCCAGACTGCCGCATGTTTATTCTGCGGCAGTCTTTATTTATGTGTAAAGCAGAGTCATGCAGCTACATAATTATTTTTGCTCGCTTTACACCGTACTATTACATAAACTTAATTAAGTTTATGTTTATTTTATTTTACATACACTAGACGGTTCGTTATACTTAAATCATAGCAGTTACTGTGTGTTATTCTACGAGATTACTTTAAGAGGGGGTCTTGGAAATGGCAGTTGATTATGAATGGTTTAAGGGCGAAGTCTACAAGCTAACAAAGATTGATCTGAACGCTTACAAGGAAAAACAGATGAAGCGCAGGATTGATACGCTGATAGGTAAGACAGAATGTAAGGGTTATGATCAGTATATGGATCTTATAAAGAAGGATCAGACTGCTCGCGAAACCTTTATTACATATCTTACAATCAATGTGTCTGAATTTTTTAGAAATATTGATCAGTGGAATCTTATGGATAAAAATATGGTTCCCGAGCTTATCAAAAAGTTCGGAAAGAACCTGAAGATATGGAGTGCAGCATGCTCTACAGGTGATGAGCCGTACACCATAGTTATGCTTCTTTCAAATCATGTGCCGCTTAACCAGATAAATATTATGGCTTGGGATATCGATACTGTCGCCCTTGCAAAGGCAAGAGCCGGTGTTTATGATGCAAAGGAAGTGTCAGGTGTTCCTGCTGACCTTAAGAAGAAGTTTCTTACCCAGGAAGGCGACAAGTGGCGTGTAAGTGATGACGTCAAGAAACGTGTAAACTTTAAACAGGCAGATCTTTTAAGAGAACCTTATCCGAAGGATTATCATCTTATCGTTTGCAGAAATGTGCTTATATATTTCACTGAGGAAGCAAAGGATGAGATTTTCAGAAAATATTATGATTCACTTGCTCCCGGTGGTGTGCTTTTCATCGGAAGTACAGAGCAGATCATAAATTATAAGGAGATCGGCTTCATAAGAAAGAGCTCGTTCTATTACGAGAAACCAATGTAAAAAGGAGAGGAAGTATGAAAAAAGGGGAAAATATTTGGGGACGAATAATACTTGGAATAGTGTTTATAATCGGATGCAGTCTTTTAACGCCACAATGTGGCGTTAAGGCTGCTTCTTTGAATGGGAAAAATAATGAGGAAAAGATATTCAATTTCCTCCAGCAGGAGATGCATTTTAACAATGCTGCCAGTGCAGGAGTTCTGGCTAATATAGAGAAGGAGTCATCTTTCAATACCGGGGCAATAAGTGATGGCGGTACAAGCTATGGCATATGTCAGTGGCATGCATCGAGAATGTCAAGACTTAGAGCCTGGTGCGATGATCATGGATATGACTGGTCTGACCTTGAAGGACAGCTCAATTATCTTGAATATGAGCTCAATACTTATTATCCCAATACACTTTCCATGGTAAAGGGTGTAAAGAACTCAAAAAAAGGTGCCTATAATGCCGGTTACAACTGGTGTTATCATTTTGAGATTCCTTCCGACAGGGAAACAAAATCGGTTGAGAGAGGCGAACTTGCCAGAGACAAGTACTGGCCTAAATATAAGGAGGCATCGAACAAGCTTAAAAAGGGAAAGACCTACGTTACGGATGCCGGAATTTTTAAGGCAACAGGGGACTATGAGGTTGCTTTTAAGGCAATGGTAAATCCTGAAGCTACATCGCTCAATATTCCGAATAAAATAGAGATTGGAGATGTTACAGCTAAAGTAACAGCCATAGCAGTAAGAGCTTGCAAAAGTAATGATAAGCTGGAATCGGTTACAATCGGAGCAAATGTAGTAAGTATTGGAAAAAGTGCTTTTTATGGATGCAGCAATCTCAGTGAGGTAACTATTAAATCCAAAAAGATAAAGAATTTCAAAAAAGGATGCTTTAAGAAAATAAAGGAAGATGCTGTATTCTATGTAAAAGGAACGGTAAAAAAGGACTATACTGCCAAGCTTAAAAAGGTAGCACCTTCTGACATATCGGTTGAGAAGTATTGATTATCTTTGTTGGTATTAAATGAGTTTTGTTTTTATGAGGCGGGGCTTATATGGGACATGACAAGATTTATTTGGTTTATTCACTTATGATATTTCTTGTAGGGATGGGCTTTTTCATTGTAGGAGAGTTTAACAGACCACCAAAGCCTGAACTGAAGGATCCAAACATGATAGGACATGAAAATGACGGCGCAGGAGAAGGAGAGGGTACAGAACCGGGGGTTGCTGAGATTTCCGGAGAGGATATTCAGATGCCTGTTCCCGAGCCGGAGGAACCTTCCATAGAGAACATTGCCTTTGAAAATGAAAATGAAGGCGGCGCGGAAGGAGAGGAAGGTGCTGAAAACGGAGAGCCTGAGGAAGAAGAGGAACCGGAGGTACCTATCTATGACGGACATGAAGAAGAGAGAATCGAACTCATAAAAGAGAACTATGTCATTCAGGAAGCCTATGATAGTGCACGAACAACAACCTTCATAGGCTTTGCATTCTGGGCGATGTCGCTGGTGTGTGCTGTGTTATATTTTAGGTCTTGATAAGCGGACGCCCGCCGGTATATGTATATTCGATTTCGCGCTCGTTAGCAGTGCTATAATCGCTTGAAATCAAATATACATATACCGGCGGGCTGTTTGTATTATGAGCGAAATAAAAGTGCTTCCACTTATAACTATACGAAGTGAGAAGCACTTTTGTTATTCAAGAAGATGATTAGTGAATAGATGCTGATTTCATTGTGGGTAGAAAGGTGATTTCATAAACACTTTCCATAATCTTGCGAAGTTCGTTCATCATGGACTGACAGGCGCTGTTTTCGTCTGTAAATCTCATAAGTCCGATTTTTTCTTTATGATCAAAAAAGTATACTTCCCAGATGCCATCTTTCTTTGTCAGGCATACTCTGCCATCACGTCTTTTTCCGATTTTGTAGAGCTTGGATGGAACAAGATGCTCTTTTAAAAAATGTTTTAGTTCTTTTGCTGTCATACCTGCCTCCAATCAATTACTAATATACAAGTGATACAAAACACTCTTGCATGTAGTATTTAAAACTACATATACGATACCACAAAACTACATACCCTTCAAGAAAATTACAGTTCATTTTTTGGAGAATATTTACATGGATTTTATAAAGTTTTGAGAATTATGTTCGATAATATATTTATACATCTTTGTTGGACATCTGTTGGACTATGACTGATATAGTCTATAGTAAATTGCGAAAGCATTTTTGTTGAGGGGGAAATGAATATGAGTAAGAAGATTAGCAGACTGGTTCTATCATATCTATGTTCATGCTTTGCATTCATGGTTTTTATTACAACCAGCATAACGGTCCAGGCAAAAACAGTTAATACAACAGAGGTGGTATCTTATATGAACGAGCTCAGAAAGGAGCTTGGGCTTCCTGCCTTCACTGTCTCTGATTCTCTGAATCAATCAGCCGCTATAAGAGCAAAAGAATTAAAGACCAGATTTGCACATACACGTCCTGACGGAACTGCATGGTATACAGTAGGCGGCGGTGTAAATGGCGAGAATCTTGCAAGAGCAGACAGGGATGGAGAAAAAGAGGCTATAAACATCATTGCAGCCTGGTATTTAAGTCCCGGTCATAAAGCGAATCTTCTTAGCGGTTCGACTCAGATCGGAATTTCAAGCTACGAAGATGAGAACGGAATTGCATACATAGCCTGCGAATTTAACTGAAACAACAGTTTTTATACAAAAGATGTAGAAGATAACATTTTTAATGGCTGGAGCAAGATTTGACTTGCTTTAGCCGTTTATTTATGAAAATATAATAACTGTTCACGTGATTATGTGACATAATTAATCTATATATTATTATACTTTCGGCCGATTGAAGAACAGGTTGACACTTTTAGTTAAAGGGAGAAAAGGTATGAGAAAGAACGATTTTGTGAAAAGAGCCCCAATGGGGTGGAACAGTTATGACTACTATGATACTAAGGTTACGGAGGCTCAGATTAAGTCCAACACTGATTTTATGTCCAATTACCTTAAGGAATTCGGCTACGAATACATAGTAGTGGATATTGAGTGGTATTCAAATGATGCAGGAAGCCGCCGACAGGATTATCAGTACATTCCATTCGGGGATGATGAGATGGATGAATTCGGAAGACTTCAGCCTTCGCCCGGCAGATTTCCTTCATCAGCTAATGGCAGCGGTTTTAAGAAACTTGCCGATTATGTACACTCGAAAGGACTGAAATTCGGAATACATATTATGAGGGGGATTCCCAGACAGGCTGCACATGACAGGTGCAAGATACATGGAAGCGAGTATACTGCTGACATGGCGGCAGATGCATGGTCAATTTGCGGATGGAACCCTGATATGTACGGTGTTCGCAATAACGAAGCAGGACAGGCATATTACGATGATCTCATTCAGATGTATGCGGATTGGGGCGTTGACTTTATTAAATGTGATGATATCTGTGATAGCTTCCTATATCCGGATGGAGGAAGAATCAGATTTAGCGGTTACGAGGAAACGCAGATGATCCACAGGGCTATAGAGAAATGCGGAAGAAGTATTGTGCTTTCACTTTCTCCCGGACCTGCTCACGTGGACAGAGCATTTTTCTATGAGGAAAATGCAAATATGTGGCGTATTACCGATGATTTCTGGGATGATTGGAGACTCCTTAAGGAGATGTTCTACAGATGTGAATCCTGGAATAAGAGAACCTCTAAAGGCAATTATCCTGATTGCGATATGCTTCCCATAGGATGGGTAGGCTATGGCTTTGGAAATGAGAGAAGATCAAACTTTACACCCGATGAACTTCGCACAATGATGAGCCTTTGGTGTATGTTTGGATCACCGCTTATGATAGGCGGAGAGCTTACCAAAATGACTTCAGAGGATTTGCAATTCCTTATAAATAAAGAGCTGCTGCGTCTTATGGATGGTCAGCATTACGGTGAGCAGCTTCGTAGAACAGATGATGAGGCAATATGGAAAAACAGTGATGAGAAAAAGACGGAATGCTATATTGCCATGTTCAATACCGGTGAAGAAGAAAGAGAAATCAGCATAGCTGTTGAAGATATTTCTGAAATCAGAATTCTTCGAAAATCAACAAGTATTACAGATGTATGGGAAGCAAGCACCTCTGATTTTTCTTTCGAAGATAACAAGACGCTGAAGGCGATGATACCTCCACATGGAGTTAAGGTTTACAGGATTGGCTGATAAAAGGTCAAGGGGCGTGCCTATGAGAAAAAAGGTACTGGCAACAATACTAACTTTTATTATGATAGCGCAAGGAGCAGGCTGTGGCGGACCTGCCCATTCAAATGAAGCGAATCAAAATCCCCGGGGTGAGGAAGGCTTCGTTGCTTCGGAGGAAGTTCTTAATGCTTCCGAGATTGCAATAGCGCCTGAAGAAGAGGAAAAATTTGATACTTCACAGGCAGATATTTCAGAGCATGTTGTCATTACCTATCTTACAATTGGGGACAGACCTGAGGGAAAAGCTGCAGAGAGACTTCGTGAAACTATTACATCCCTAAATGAGATATTGGGAGATAAACTGAATGCGGAGCTAAGCATTGACTTTGTTCCGTGGGATAATTTCCTCGTGAACTATAATGAGAAGGTTTTACTTGCGGATGGCAGTGTTGATCTTGTAGGCGCTTCCACTGACTGGCTTGATGGCTGGAGCTGTGTTAAAAAAGGTGCATTTCTTCCGCTTTCGGAAGGTATGCTGAAAAAATATGCTCCCAAAACCTATGAAACGGTTCCTCAGGAACACTGGGATATGTGTAAGTATAATGACAAGATTTATTTTATCCCTGAAGATAACTATACCCAGTGGACTAACCATGGCTTTATTTATCGCCTTGACTTTGCAAGGGAAGCAGGACTCGATGAGGGTGTGACCAGTTGGGAGGATCTGACTGAATACTTTTCATATGTAAAGGCTAATCATCCTGAATTAAAATACATCTGGGATGCTGATGGCTCACGCTATAATGATCTTACCCAGGGGTGGATAACCTCGCATTCTGACTATGTTGCAATTGATGGACTGGGCAGTGAAAAGCTCTGGTGTGGCACTATGGATGACCCATATACAATACGTGTTCCCGTTATGGAAGATACTGACATGTTCGTAGAATATGCCACTTTAATGAAAAAATGGGACAGCATGGGGGTATGGCCTTCGAATGTCATGACAAATACTGATACCGATAACAGACAGGAATACCGCAAGGGTCTTGTGGCAGTAGAACAGCATCACTCTCAGACTTTTGCAAATCTTTGCTCAGATAATGAGGAAAATCTGATATATAAGGACAACCCTGATGCTGAGTCCGGTTTCTTCTATTTTGGACAGGAAAACGGGAATATTGTTTCAGCAACGATTACTCATGGTGCAATGGCAATATCAGCAGGGTCAAAAAATCCTGAAAGAGCACTTATGGTTTATGACATGCTGAGAAATGATGAGGAATGCTACAGACTTATTTGTTATGGAATAGAGGGAATCTCATACATCATCAATGAGGAAGGTTTAAGAGTAAAACCTGAAGGCTTTAACCCTGAAACAGATAGCATATATGATATGACTAATTTCTGGTGGGGCAGAAATGATGACCTTGAGATACGCGATGCAGAAACCAATTGGGATACTGTCGATGAACTATACACACTCTATGAAAAGAAAAAGTATGATTATCCGTACGGGCAATTTGTACCTGATGAGACTGAACTGGAAACAAAGATTCAGAAGTGCAATGACATATACGGAAACTATATGAAACAGATTTCGTTTGGAAAATATAACGGAACAGCAGAGAGCGTTATTGAGGAGATGCAGAAAGAGCTGGCGCTGGAGGGTATTGATGATGTTACGGCGGCAATTCAAGAGCAGATAGATGCACTCTATAAATAATAACGGGTTTTTTACAAAAAAAGCAGATGGCTTTCGGTGAAAATTCCCCTAAATGCTGTATTTTTTCTTGAAAATATTGTGCATAACGCTTAATATTATAATATCTATAAAATATGAAAAAAGAGGGGGTTAAATATGGCTCAAACAAACATGCTAGCTATGATTCTTGCCGGCGGTAGAGGCAGTAGATTACACGAGCTTACAAATAAGGTTGCTAAACCGGCTGTCGCTTATGGCGGTAAGTATAGAATTATAGATTTTCCGCTGAGTAACTGTGCAAACAGTGGAATAGATATCGTAGGAGTACTTACACAATATGAATCTGTTCTTCTGAACAGCTATGTGGCTGCCGGCGGACGCTGGGGACTTGATACAAAGGACAGTGGTGTCTTCGTATTAACGCCCAGAGAAAAAGCTGATTCCGGTCTTGATGTTTATCGTGGAACAGCTGATGCCATTTCTCAGAACATCGATTTTATCGATGCTTACGATCCGGAGTATTTGCTTGTTCTTTCCGGAGATCACATTTACAAAATGAATTATGATAAGATGCTCAGATTCCATAAAGAGCATAAGGCAGATGCTACTATAGCTGTAAGAGGTGTTCCTAAGAAGGAAGCAAGCCGCTTTGGTATTATGAATACAGATAAGAGCGGACGTATTATAGAATTTGAGGAAAAACCTGCAAAGCCTAAGAGTAATCTTGCTTCAATGGGTATCTATATATTTAACTGGAAGACTATGCGCAAGATGCTCATAGAGGATATGAAGAATCCTGATTCCAGCCATGATTTTGGTAAGGATTTTATTCCGGTAATGCTTAATGAGGGGAAGGGACTTTATGCCTATGAATTCTCCGGCTACTGGAAGGATGTGGGAACAATCGATTCTCTTTGGGAAGCCAATATGGATCTTCTTGATAGTGAGAATGAGCTTAATCTTAACGATACCTCCTGGAAGATTTATACAGAGGATGTCGGTATGACACCTGCGTATATTGCAGATTGTGCAAAGATTGACAGAGCCTATATTAATCAGGGTTCAGCTATCGGAGGAGAGGTTAAAAACTCGGTTATCTTTGCAGGTGCCAAGGTTGGTCCCGGAGCGAAGGTTGTTGACTCTGTTCTTATGCCCGGAGTAGCGGTACTTGAAGGCGCCAAAGTTACCAGAGCCCTTGTGGCAGAGGGGGTACGCATAGGTAAAAATGCTGTTGTCGGAAGCCAGGACAGTGAAGAAATCCTCCTTGTTGCAAAAAATGTAAAGGGGGATGATAAATAATGGCAAATAAAGCATTTGGCGTGATCAATTCCGCCGCAAATTATATTCGTGTTGAAGGTCTTCATGATTACAGACCTATCGGAGCTTTTTCATTTCTTGGAAGATTCAGGGTTATTGATTTCCCTATCTCCAATATGAGCAACAGTGGTTTTGACAAGATTCAGGTATGCTTAAACAGCAGACCCAGATCTATAGTGGAGCATATCGGATCCGGACGCCATTACAACATCAACTCCAAACGCGGCGCTATTCAGATGTTCTTTACACAGAACAATGGTGCCAGCTCAATTTACAATACTGATATCAATGCTTATATTGAAAATATTGAGCAGATTGAGCGTATGTCACAGGAATATGTTGTGATCGCACCGAGCTATATGATTTACAAACAGGACTATCAGGCACTTCTTGATGCTCATGTAGAATCCGGAACAGATATAACACTGCTTTATCACAAGGTTGATCAGGCAAAGGAATACTACAGAGCATGTAATGTGGTAACGCTTAACAAACAGAAGGGCGTTGAATCTCTTGAGAGAAACATGGGTACTGCCAAAGAAAAGAATATAAGCATGGATACCTATGTTATGAAGAAGGAGATATTTATTGATCTCATCAAGAAGTCCAGAAAAGAATCCTCAGCATATTCACTTGCTGATATGATTGCAATATCCTGTAAGGATCTTGATGTAAGAGGATTTCAGCACAAAGGCTTCTTTGCAGCGATAACAAGTCTTGATGATTATTACAGAGCAAATATGGAACTTCTTAATTATGCCACAGCTATGGAGTTCTTCAGACCTGAGTGGCCTATTTACACCAAGACTACCGATGCCTGCCCGACACAGTATTTCCGTGGCTCCAAGGTCACTAACTCAATGATATGTAACGCAGGCCTCATCGAGGGTACAGTAGAAAATTCCATCATCGGACGAAATGTTCACATAGGAAAAGGCGCAGTGGTTAAAAACTCCATTGTCCTTGCCTACAACAACATCGGAGATGGCGTTTATATCGAGAATGCGGTAATCGATAAGTGGGCTGATATCAGACATGTGAAGAAAATTGTATCTGATTCCGTCACACCTGCTTATGTAAAGCGTAACGATATACTTTAATGATGCCTTCCCAAAAAATTACCACACATGGTGCCTCCAATATGTTATCATGTAGAACGTATAGTTCATATGATAATCATTTTTCAGGGAGGTTTCCATGGGTGGTTTTTTTGGCGTAGCATCGCGTGACAGCGCAGTTTTCGATCTGTTTTACGGAACAGACTACCATTCTCATCTCGGCACTCGCCGTGCGGGCCTTGCAGTCTATGACAGAAAAAAAGGCTTTGATCGTTCCATACACAACATAGAGAGGTCATATTTCAGACCTAAATTTGAAGAGGACATGCTAAGGATGGAAGGACATCTTGGTATTGGCTGTATTTCTGATTTTGAGCCACAGCCGCTAATCGTTCGTTCTCATCACGGCACCTACGCTATTACAACAGTAGGTAAGATCAACAATATTGAAGAGATTACAAATAAGCTCTTTGCTGACAACAGATCTCATTTCCTTGAGATGAGCGGAGGAGATATTAACCCTACAGAGCTGGTGGCTTCCATTATTAACCAGAAGGTTACTATTGTGGAAGGAATACGCTACGCTCAGGAAATAATAAAGGGTTCCATGACCCTGCTTCTCATGACACCTGAGGGGATTTATGCAGCAAGAGACCGATACGGAAGGACTCCTGTTCAGATAGGCCATAAGGATGAGGGATACTGCGTATGCTTTGAGAGCTTTTCTTATCTGAACCTTGGCTATGATCCCTACAAGGAACTGGGACCGGGGGAGATAGCATTCATAACGCCTGAGAGCGTTGAGATAGTTGCTCCTGCCTTTGATGACATGCGAATCTGTACATTCCTGTGGATTTATTATGGATTCCCAGCATCCTGTTACGAAGGACTTAATGTTGAAAATATGAGATATGGCTGTGGCAGGAAGCTTGCCCAGCGTGACATGCAAAGAGGCCTCCATCCCGATCTTGTAGCGGGAGTTCCGGATTCCGGTGTTGCTCATGCCATCGGCTATTCCAACGCATCGGGAATTCCATATTCAAGACCCTTTGTAAAATATACACCAACCTGGCCCAGATCATTTATGCCAACAGTTCAGTCAAGGCGTGATCTGATAGCCAAGATGAAGCTTATTCCGGTTAATCAGCTTATCAATAATCAGAGCCTTCTTCTTATTGATGACTCAATCGTACGCGGAACACAGCTTCGTGAGACCACAGAATTTTTATATAAGAGCGGAGCAAAAGAGGTACATATAAGACCTGCATGTCCGCCGCTTATCTATGGATGTAAATACCTCAATTTCTCCAGATCCAATTCGGAGATGGAGCTTATTACAAGACGTGTAATAGAAAAGCTTGAGGGCTATCCGAAGCCGGGAGAGGAGACTGTAAAAAAATACACAGATCCTGACTCACCGCAGTATGAAGCTATGCTTGAAGAAATAAGGAAGGAGCTTAACTTTACTTCGCTTCATTACCACAGACTGGACGATATGGTTGAGGCGATTCCTATGGAACCTTGCAAACTCTGTACTTATTGCTGGAGTGGTCGTGAATAACCGCCTATCACCTTGATTTGTAACTTTCAATATCTGATTTTCACAAGAATAATCAGATTTTTTTGATACATATCACCAAAAAAGGCTTAAATACGGAAAATTTCGACATTATTTGACAAAAAAGGCTTGTTTTTCGGCATTTCGGGTGCTAGTATAGTCAATGTAGTTAAATTTTCTTATTATTGGAGGAAAAATAATATGAACAAGACAGAATTAGTAGAAGCAATCGCAAAGGAGACAGGTCTTTCCAAGAAGGATTCTGAGAAGGCTGTAAAGGCTTTTGTTGATGTTGTTTCAAAGCAGCTTAAGAAAAAGGATAAGGTTCAGCTTGTTGGCTTTGGTACATTCGAGACCACAAAGAGAGCAGCAAGAACAGGTAAGAACCCTCAGACAGGCGAGAGCATCAAGATTCCCGCTTCTGTAGCTCCTAAGTTCAAGGCTGGTAAGGCACTTAAGGATCTTGTTAATAAGAAATAATTTTTCACGAAATAAGAGACCGGTAGTCATATGGCTACCGGTTTTTCAATTAATTATAAAATAGTTGCTCATAGTTTTTTTATACGAAATTTAGAAAATCCATCATTTCTAATATGATAAATTGTAAATGGATTTTTATGAGTATTAGGCTCTTTTTAGTGTGTTGAAATAAAGCCTTCCCTTTTTTGTGGAAGGTTGAGCGAGGCGCCGGATGAGGGGGATTCTATGAGTGGCAAATCTAAAACACCGGGTGATCTTTTATCAAGACTGTTCTTCAGTATGCTTCCGGTTCAAATTCTTATTTTCGCCATGGGATCTATAAATTCCATAGTTGATGGTGCTATGGCAGGAAGATTCATAGATGCATCGACGGTTGGAGTTATAGGATTATTCTTTCCTGTAATTCAGATAATTCTGGCGTTATCCTCTGTCATTTTAGGTGGTTCTACAGTGCTTTGCGGCATATATATGGGCAAGGGTAATCTGGAAGATACCAAAGGAATCTTTTCACTTAATATTACCGTTTGCATTATAATTGGTGTTGCTTTTTCCGGGTTATGTCTTTTAATTCCTTCGCAGTTAGCGACTTTCCTCGGTGCCAATGATTCACTTAAACAAAGCCTCTCTACATATATAGTCGGTTATTCCTTTGGAATAATTCCCATGCTTCTTTCACAGCAGTTGGCATCATTTCTGCAGATGGAGAGGCAAAATAGCAGGGGATATGTAGGTATAGCCGGAATGATAATCTCTAATGTAGTGCTGGATGTTCTTCTAGTTGCAGTTTTTAAGCTTGGAGTCTGGGGACTTGCCCTTGCTACAACCATAAGTAACTTTGTCTATTTCATTATTCTTGTGCCGTATTATTTTACTTCCAAGGCACAGCTAACTTACAACATTAAAAATGTCTTATGGAGCGATCTGATAAAGCTGATTGGTATTGGTGTTCCCGGGGCACTTCTTGTTTTCTGCCTTTCTGTACGTAATGTTATTTTGAACAGAATTTTGCTTACATATGCAGGAAATGACGGACTTTCTGCACAGGCTTCATTTAGTATGGTATCGGGTATTTTTCTTGCCTTTTGTCTGGGGAACGGTTCCATTGTTCGAATGCTTGTAAGTGTCTTCGTAGGTGAAGAGGACAAGGACTCAATGAAGAAGATAATTAAAATTGCTATGACAAAGGGACTGGGTCTTTCGGTCATTGTTGCAGCTATTATCGTTCTTGCTTCGCCATTTATTACAAGTATTTTTTTCAGTGATAAGAATTCAAATGTATATCATCTTACCTATCAGCTATTTGTCATTTATGCTTTTTGTATACCTCTTATTCTTATGTGTCAGGTTGCGACCAATTACCTGCAGGCAACAGGGCATTTCCTTTTCGTGAATATCCAGTCGGTATTTGACGGATTTTTCTCCATGCTTATTCCTGCAGTTATTCTTGCCCCGGTTATGGGAGCTTTAGGTGTGTGGCTTGCCAATCCCATAGGAATTATATTGACGCTTCTTACAGTTCCTCTATATTCCATAATATATTGGAAGCGCTTACCGCGAAACATGGATGAGGTGCTGTTCATAAAGCCTGACTTTGGTGCGGCTCCTGAGGATTCACTTGATCTTCCGATACGTGATATGAACGACGTTGCTGATTCTTCAGAGAAGGTTCAGCAGTTCTGCGAGAAACATGGCATAGGAAAAAAGGCAGCGATGTACTCTGCGCTTAGTCTTGAGGAGATGGCAGGAAATGTTGTAAGGCATGGCTTTTCTGCCGATAATAAAAAGCATGCCTTGAATATCAAGACTATTTACAAGAGGGGAGATATTCTTCTTAGGATTAAGGATGATTGTATGCCTTTTGACCCCGTAGAGATGGCAGAGCTTTTAACGGCAAATGAAGAGACTAATAATATCGGAATCAGGATGGTTCAGAAAATTGCAAGCGATGTCAACTATCAGAATCTATTGGGGTTAAATGTCCTTACTATCGAGATTAAAGAAGACAATCTTGCTTCTCTGGAGTCAAACGATTTTCTTCTTGAAAAGACATTGCTAAAGATGGATAAGGATTTGCATAGCAGATTTAAGGATTTGGTATTAGTTATGCAAAATGTTCTGTCAAGGTACAAAGCCATTTTTCCGGAGTACACAGATCATACTGAGCTGCATAGTCTTACGGTGATAGATGCCTGCAACCGCATTATTGGTGAAAAGCAGATAGAGAAGCTTAATGCTGATGAAATCTATATTCTTTTGGCAGCATGCTATCTTCATGATGTTGGAATGGGAATAAGTGATAAGGACTATGAAGAATTCAGTAAAAAAATGGGTGCAGATTATTATTTTGAGGAGCATCCAAATGATACGAAGGCTGATTTTGTGAGAAAGTATCATCATGAATTTAGTGCGCTTTATATAGAAAAATATGCTGATTTGTATGATATTCCATCTCCTGAACATGTGCATGCCATTAAGCAGATAGCGCGAGGCCACAGGAAGACAGATCTCTTTGATGAGAGGGAATATCCGGCCGATTATAAACTTCCTAACGGAAATACTGTGTGTCTTCCCTACCTTGCAGCTGTAATTCGTATAGCTGATGAGATAGACGTAGTTGCAAGCCGCAATCCGATGATACTTTATGATATCAGTATTCTTACCGATGAAATTGAGATTGAAGAAAACAAAAAGCTATTTGCTGTTAAATCCATGAAGATGACAGAGGACACCTTCCTCCTTCTTGCAGAAGAAAAGGATGAATCGATTATAACTGAGCTTGAGAAGATGGTAACCGATATGCAGGAAAAACTCGATTACTGCAGAGATGTGGTGGAAAAGCGTACTCAGTTTAAACTTTCACAGAAAAGGATTCTGCTTAATGTGATCAGAAGGTAAGGGGACAATAAAAATTCACATTTTTAGATGGATAGTAGTGTTATTATATATGAATGTATGAAAAAAACATTTGGGAGAAAAAATACTATGAAAAAAAGACTACTTACGGCTATCACTGTAGCTTGTCTCATAATGGCGGGATGCAGTGATGGTAATAACACTGCTACTACCAATACTACACCGGCTTCATATGAGACTATGGATGCTGCTCCGGGGGAGTCGGCAAATGAATCAGTAGATACCGGCTCCGGTGCAGAGCCTTATGATAATGACAGCATGGCGGATGATTCAGGCTTAAGCTATGATGGACCATCGGGAGATAGTTCAAGTGATGCTTATGATTATGATCCTGACCCGGGAATGCCTTCTACGCCGAGTTATTCGCATGATACATCAAATGATGATTCATCTGATTTTGACTTCGACAGCAGCCCTTCAATTTCGAATACTGCAGGTGACTCGCAGCCGGATAGTTCATCAGAGGATGGTTTAACTGATACAGATAATGCTGATGGTTCTGATTCAGATACTGATGTACAGGATTCTGAGTCCGATACGGCAGATACAAAAGATAGCACTTCAACCGAATCCGACAATCAACAGGCAAATGAGCAGCAGACGAATGATCAGCAAGCAAATGACCAGCAGACGAATGATCAGCAAGCAAATGAGCAGCAGTCGAATGATAGCCAGACAAACGATCAACAGACAAATGATGACCAGACAAACAATCAGCAGGATGAAAATCAGTCAGGCAACGCAGGTTTGGGAAAAATCTTCTTTGTAGGTGATTCACGAACCGTTGATATGTTTGATGGAAATACTTCGGAAATATATGATTATAATGCCGGCGGAATAAGAGTTTTTGCAAGAGATGGCTGTCATTGTGCATACCTGACGGATGTACTTGGAAGCCATAGTATGGACGAATTTGATACGCTGGTTTCATGGCTTGGCTGCAATGATAACAATGATGCTGCATTATATGAGCAGGTTTATGAGAATCTTATCAGCCAGGGGAAGACAGTAATTGTCTGCACTGTTGGTCCCACAAGGGATGAATTCCTAAGTGGCGATTTTGACACCGCAAACTACCCCAATGAGAAGATGATAGCTTTTAACCGGAACATTACTGCATGGGCAGGCGCTCATGGTGTCAGGGTAATAGATCTGTATTCCTTTGTTCAGAACAATATAGAGATATCACCTGATGGAATCCATTATAATCCCAAGCCCACTACTGCTATATGGAACTATATAATCAGCTCACTGTAAGATGCTTCATGGCACAAATGTAAATTGATCATAGGTTTTTGAAAGAAAATATTGCACTGCAAAGTAGAGAAAAAGCAAAGCTCCTCGGTTTATTCTGAGGAGCTTTGCTTTTTCTTGAATATTATGACTTTTTTGTGGGTATTTATGCATTTTTGCGCAAGAGGTCTGTGCAAGAAGCCTGCTTTTTTGAAGGTGGGTACGTCAGCAAAAGTTTTTGAGAGAGAATTGGGCTAACGCAAAAATGTCTGTTATGCCAGGAGGCTGATTTGTTCGCAAATAGACGTAACTTATTCAGGTGATGTGTTCGTGCAATCCAAGATAATTCGGTCAATGGATGAGGAATAATGAATAATGGAATACCATCAAATTAGAGGATTATACCAATGAGATAATATCATGGGGAATAGACGTAAAATGCATAGAATAGTTTTTTTTCAACACTGCACATTTACGTCAATAATTAGCAAAATTTATATGCTGGAATAACAGCAAAATTTTTGCTTACGTCAAAATAAAGAATTGTTCGCGAGATGACTGAACTCATGCAGAGGCATAATTTCAGCAAGCTAAAGTGTATCAGTCTAAAAGCTCAATAAAGGATTTGTTGGTCTAACCCATAAATATTGAGTACGTCACTGCAAAAGAAATATGCAATATTGATTGAGATTAGAAGATAATTATAAGAATAGAGAAAGGATGGCTGCGAGCAAGCATGCAACCATGACAATTTAATAATTATTTTATATTAGGGTACCGAAGACAGGGTTAAAATCAATCGTGAAAACGATTATAATTATATGGAAAATGATGAAATCATTTAGGTTAAAGAGGGGAATCAAATGAAATCTAAAACATTGTCTTTAATTCTTGTATCTGCAATGATAGGCTGTTCACTTTCCGGCTGTGGTCAGGTTGCGGAAGGTAAAGAAAAGGAAGTATCTGTGCAAAGTAGCACGCTTGACGAAGTAGCGGAAGAAGCATCGGAAGAACCGGCGAAAAGTACTGGGACTGAATCTGTGGAAAACAGCACAGCTGATACTGAGAAAAATAGTGCCGCTAATTCTTCTGAAAATCTTTCTGAGGATGAGGCGGATGATTATAAAATATCTGAATCTTCATCCGAAAGTTCAGAAGTGGCAGAGGAAGTGTCTGAAAACGCTGAGGGTTCTTTAGAAATTGTCGAGGATAGTACAGCACTATCAGAGGCTGATGCTGGAGCACCAATATTACTTCTCCACAGGGTAAATAAAAATGAATGGAATGCGAAAAACATACCATACATAAAACATTATTACAGCTATCTTTCCCTTGAAAAAGAGTATGCAGCATCTCATAGTGCTCTTGCAGAAAGTCTGAATGAGGCAAGAGATGATATTGCGGCACATGAATATGATTCTTACACAATTTCCAAAGAAGAGGCACAGGAGAATGATGAGTATACCTTTGATAGCAGTTGGTATACTTACCTTAGAAGAGCTGACAGCAAGTACCTCAGTTTTGTCAACGAATGTACCAATGAAGGTTCCTTTGATTTTAATGGAGTGTCTTATATAGCACATTCATATTATGTGGATAGCGGAAAAGAAATTAAGCTGACCGATATTGTTGCTGATGAGGATGCTTTTTATGACCTTCTATCAGAAAAGGTTAAGAAGAATGTTGATGAAGTGATGACTGACTATATGGGAGAGACCTCAGATATTGATAAGGAAAAGGTAAAAGACATTATCAAAACCTGTATGGAATGTGTTGAATGCTCATGGACACTTGATCCCCAGGGAATAACCTTCTGGCTTGATTCATCTGTATTTTCTCCATTTGTTATTTCAAATACTGTATTCTTTTCAGAGGATACGGAAGGTAAGATTTTTAAGGAGGAGTTTGCAAAGGACGTTCCGGATGAATGGATAATGCAGATGCCGGAAGGAGATAATACTTACTTTGACGAAGACGATGACGGAGAAGAGAATACCATAAAAGCAGCGACCATATATGATTATAATCCGGAAATTGAAAACTATTATCTTGATGGATTTATGATCAGTTATGAAGATGACTATCAGAGGTACAAGGAGAATGAAGCAAGTGACTATTACTTTTTCCTTATCCATAAGGATCATAAGAATCTAATCCTTGATGCACATTATGAGTATGAAAATGCAGTAATGAATACTTACCTGCTTGAAAATGGCAAGATAAAAAAGGGTGATACGGCTCCTGCTGCGTTGGAATATTCCTGGGATGAGGCTGCGGATGATGAAGATAACGCTCCTTATTACATCCCCACAGGAACGGATGGCATACGAGTGCTTGTTGATGAGGATAATGAAGCACATGATGTGAAGCAGGATACACTCAGCGTTTTCATGGATGGTAAGCTTACGCTTGCCGGTGGCGGTGCAGAGGAATAACTTTGACTCTTCTGAAAAGACTCAGATATTTCAAATATAAAAAGAATATTATATCTTTTTATGTTTGTTGTTTTGAGCTGTAATTGTAGTTAAAATAGATGTAGATTTTCTATTTTGTATTTTCATGTGTCAGGAGGGGCATTTGAATGAACAAATTCTTTGAAAAGCTGAAAGACGATACAGAGTTCAGAAGCGAGTTAAGAGATTATCTTGCCGGTAAAACTGATGAGATGAATGAAATTATAAATGAGTACAACCATAGTCGTGACAAGCTTGTTATTGGGGCGATAAATGACTTTGCAAAGGAACATGGGATAGAGATATCTGACTCCGAAGAATCCAGAAAGAAATGCAGAGAAATATGTGATTCTGTTCATAAAAGCCAGGTTGGAGAGTATGAGAGTGCTTTGAAGATGCTGTTTTCGTAAATCATTTTTTCGGAGGTTTTTTCATGGATAATTTTTTTAAGAAATTAAAACAGGATCCTGATCTACGTGCAGATTTTGGTGCGAAGCTTCATTCTATTGATACAGAGGTAGCAAGTCTTACCGAAGAGCTTAATGATAAGAGGAATGCTCTGATTCTTGAAGGAATGGTTGAGTTTGCGGCCAACCATGGCTATGAGCTTAGTGCAGATGAGGTTAAACAGGCATATATTGATGAGTGCAGGAAGATAGATGCTGATTATAAGACCTATTACAAGGATTTTTTCATGGAAGGTGTTGTAGACGAATTCTGAAAATATAATTAGGAGGGTATGAAAAATGGTTAAAGAGGGAAAAGTGTGGGTTGCTACGGCTGATAATGGGGAGGCCCTAAGCCTTTTGCCTAAAATGGCAAACAGACACGGACTTATTGCCGGAGCTACCGGTTCAGGAAAAACAGTTACATTAAAAGTTCTTGCGGAATCCTTCTCAGATATGGGCGTTCCGGTTTTTCTTGCTGATGTAAAGGGTGACCTTGCTGGCATGATACAGGAAGGCTCAGGAATGGAGGAGAGGATAGAACGCTTTTCATTATCCGGGACAGGCTATGAATATAAAAAATATCCTGTAACTTTTTGGGATTTATTTGGAGAAAAGGGAATTCAGCTCAGAACAACTATCTCCGAGATGGGGCCCATTCTTCTTTCGCGCATTCTGGGACTTAACGATCTTCAAAGTGATATCCTTACAATTGCATTTAAGATAGCTGATGACAATGGATGGTTTCTGTTCGATACTAAGGACTTAAAGGCCCTTTTGAACGAGCTTTCTGAAAATAACAAGGACTATGCAGCTGATTACGGCAAAATGAGTCCCCAGTCTATCAGTGCTATTTTAAGAAGTGTGGTTTCTCTTGAAACACAGGGAGGCGAGGTTTTCTTTGGCGAGCCTGCGCTTAATCTCACGGACTGGTTTACTACTGATACAAACGGGCGCGGCATGATCAATATTCTTGATTCTGAGAGCCTTATCAATAATGGTGTTTTGTACTCAACCTTTCTGTTGTGGATGCTCTCGGAGCTATTCGAGACATTACCGGAAGTGGGAGATATGGAAAAGCCTAAGATGGTATTTTTCTTTGATGAGGCGCATCTTCTTTTCAAGGATACTTCCAAGGCACTTCTTGATAAAATTGAACAGGTGGTTAAGCTTATTCGCTCCAAGGGCGTGGGCGTTTACTTTGTGACTCAGAATCCAAGGGACATTCCGGACGGAGTGCTTGCGCAGCTTGGAAATAAGATTCAGCATGCTCTTCATGCCTACACACCTGCTGATCAGAAGGCAGTTAAGGCAGCATCTGATTCCTTTAGGGAGAATCCGGAATTTAAGACATATGATGCGATTATGGAGCTTGGAACAGGAGAAGCTGTTGTTTCCTTCCTTGATGAAAACGGAACTCCCGGCATCGTGCGCAGGGCTTTTATCCTTCCTCCTATGAGTAAGATTGGCGGAGTAGATGATGCAGCAAGAGATAATGCCATTAAGGGTAGTATCCTTTACAGTAAATACGCTAACTCAGTGGATTCTGATTCTGCCTATGAGATGCTTCAGCGGAAGGGAGTCCTTGATGCTGAGGAAGCTGCAAAGGCAAAGGCAGAAGCTGAAGCTGAGAAAGCCAGAATAAAGGAAGAAGCAGCTGCCAAAAAGGCAGAGGAGAGAGAAGCTGCCGCTAAGATAAGGGCTGAGGAACGTAAGAAACAGCAGGAAGAAGCTGCCAAGAAACGTGCAGCCAAGTCAGTAGCGTCCACAGTCAGCGGAACAGTTGGCCGAGAAGTCGGCAAGGCAGCAGGCAAGGGCTTTGGCAAGTTTGGAAAAACACTTGGCGGAAACATTGGCGCCAGCCTCGGTCGCGGCCTTATCGGGACGCTATTTAAACTGTGAAAACCCTGCTGAAGTCAAAATAAAAGCCTTCCCCTTGGGGGGAAGGTGGCGCGAAGCGCCGGATGAGGGGAACAAGACAATTAGAATTACCGGAGAACACTAACAACATGTGGTTTTTAATACCAATATCATTTTTTATAACAGCAACCCTGCTGTCAGTTAAATTCAGGGAAAGCATATGCGACACAATAGCCGTAACAGGCGCGATTCAGATTCTTGCTCTGTATGTACTGGCATTTTTCAGAGGTATGAAGCTTGTTTACCTCGGATCTATCCTGGTAATCTGTGCCTTTGCAGGACTTCTGATTGCTGATGTCATTGCAAAGAAAACCATCAGCGGCAGGCAGAAGATAATAAGAATAAATCACAACAGACATATTTTAAAAAGAAGTCTTCGGGCATTTATACAGCCCGAAGTTTTCGCGTTTATATTTATTCTTGCCATGGTAACCTTCCTAACTAAGGATCAGATAGCTACCTGGTGGGATGATATAAATTTCTGGTCATCTGATGCTAAACAGCTCTATTATATGAATGGCTTCCCAGGGAAATATGGGAATGTATCTCCTGAGTTTGGAGATTATCCTCCGGGAACGTCAATTTTTAAATGGATATTTCTGATATTCAGCCCTTCAAAATACATAGAGGGACTACAGTTTGCCGGATACTATGCGCTAAACGGCGTTTTTCTTATGCCGCTTATTAAGCATGTTGGCAGTAAGTTTTCTGCTCCTGCCACAGTTTTGGCATTCATGCTTCCAGGGATAATAAACGGAATAATATTCTATGGAACACCTGCTGACATAACAATGGGAATTGTCTATGGTGCTCTTTTGTATGCAATCTGGGACAGGGACGGACATCGCGAATTATTCTACTATGGAAGGATTGCACTTTATACAGCGGTTCTTCTGCTTACAAAGTCTGTTGGATTCGAGTGGGCAATTTTCGCTCTTATCTTTTATTTTATGTTGAATTTAGGTAGACGGAGTAAAATTGCTTCATATAAGGGAATCATCTTATCAGTACTATTTGCTGCGGCAGCCTATGGAAGCTGGCTTGTTTTCTGCTTTGTTAACAGGAGAGTAGCCAAGGCTACGGGACTTGGTATAAAAATGGCAACAGGTTCCTACGTAGTGCCCGCAAATGCAGGGGATAAGGCCTGGTATTTTTTCCTTGGACTGTGGACAATGCCCATGCATGCTGATCACAATGTTACTCTTGATATTCCTATAGGAGTCATGATAATCCTGATATTTGCGGCGATAGCTGTGATGATAAAAACGGATATTATTCATTATAAGGAAAGTAGGAGCATTCTTTGGTTTTTCATTATTTCGGGAATCGTTTCTTATGGAATAATTTTTGTAGCACACATCTCGCTTTTTCAGGCTGAGGACCAGTACCTCGATGCCTTTGCAATGACTAATTCAATTGCAAGATACGGTGCACCCTTTACCATGGGGGGAATGTATCTGCTGATTGGTATTGCCCTTGCCTATGCATGCAGCAACAGAGCGATAGAGGAGGCAGGAGACCCTGATAATGATAATTACTGGAAGAATAAAAGGAACATCGTTTATCTTGGAATAACCCTATTTGTTCTGGCAAATAGTGATTATGTTGGCATCCATAAGGCTCTTATCGGCTATCACGATAATCTGGATGAAAAAGCGGCCTACAATGAAGAGATGGTAGATGATGGCGGACAGCGTTTTGTTGAGGCTCTATATGGCCACAGAGTGCTCTGGGGGCATAGGGTGTTGAACTTAAGAAGCGGCAATATAGGACATTGGGTGCACGATACCTACATAAGTAAAGAAGTATCCCCTATCCCTGCTGTTTATGATACACTTACTGAGGCTGATGATGCGCTATCCATCACTGATAAGATAAGAAAAAGCCATGCTGAATATTTCTTTGCGGAATCAGCAGAGCTTTTGGATAAGAATGCCTTCTCCGGATTTATGGAAAACGGTGAAGAATTTGAATTTTGGAAATTATATAAAATCAATGATACAGGAGAGAAAATAACCCTCACTCCGGTTTATTTATACTAACATGCTAAATAAAGTACCTATAATAATCCCGGCCTACGAGCCGGACGAAAAATTAATAAATCTTCTTGATGACCTTCAGAATGCTGAGCTGTCCCCGGTGATAATCGTTGACGACGGTTCGGACGAGAATACTTTTGGAGACATTTTCAGGGCAGCCAGGGAGAACTATGGCGCAGTGGTCTTAAGACATGCCGTGAATATGGGAAAAGGGCGTGCACTTAAGAATGCCTTTAACTACTGCCTGGTAGAATATCCGGAGCTTGTTGGCGTCATAACCGCCGACTCAGACGGACAGCATACCGCTACCGATATAAAACGCGTAAAGGCGGATCTCCTGGAATATCCTGATTCACTTATCATGGGGTGCAGGAATTTTGACGAGAGCGGAATACCCGCCAGGTCTGTTTTTGGAAATAAGACAACCAGCAGAGTAATGGGGTCACTGGCAGGTGTCAGTGTAACAGATACTCAGACAGGATTAAGAGCAATACCTGCGGAATTCATGAAATATCTTCTGAATGAAAAGGGCGAGAGGTTTGAATTTGAAACCAATATGCTTCTTGCCACTAAGACACAGGGAATCTCCATAAGAGAGGTTGATATTCAGACAATCTATATTGAAGAGAATAAATCCAGCCATTTTCATCCAATAAAGGATTCTATCAGAATCTATGCAATGTTTGGGAAATTTATAATATCATCGCTCTCATCAAGTCTGGTAGATATGTTGATGTTTGCTTTGTTTTGCAGGATTTTCAAATATGCACAGGGGCTTCCTGTAGGCTATATTATGCTCTCAACCATATTGGCGAGAGTGATATCTGCTGCCTACAACTTTACAATTAACTATAAAGTGGTATTTAATGGAAGTGGCAGCAGGCTTTTTTCCGCAGTAAAATATGCTGTTTTGGCTGTGATTATTATGCTCCTTAGTGGCTATGGTGTTACCTATATTCATGGCTATTTCAGCAGTTCACCCGAGCTCTTTGTAAAAATACCCGTTGACTGCGTTTTATTCCTGCTTAGCTTCTGGATTCAGAGAGAATTTGTTTACAAATGATTTTTATTTGTGTAGAGAAAAATGATATATGCCTTCCCCCTCTGGGGGCGCACATCGTCCGGGGGACGATGGCTATGCGCGGACCGAAGCGGAGCGGAGAAGGTGTCAGCGAAGCTGACGGATGAGGGCTAACATGAGAAGACATAAGAAAAACAAATCCTACTACATGGGAATGCTTACACTCATTTTCCTATGTGCACTATATCTTATAGCATATCCCCAGTTCCGAGCCTTTGAGACGAGCTCTTCGGACAATAGTTCATCTTCAGACAGCGCGATATCCCACGAAACAGTTCAGAATGCAGCTCAGATCATCAAAAACTCTGATGATGATACCACTGCCGCTGCTGAAGCAGCCATTTCTGCAATTGAGGAAAAGGAGAAGGCTGCGCAGGAAGAGGAAACAAAAGAAAATGTTAACTCCATTGAAGAGGAAACAAAAGAAAATGCTGACGCCCTTGAAAATGAGGAAACTGTAGCACTTAAAACTTATAGCTTTAGAAACAAACAAAAGCTTAGCAGTCACTTCGAGAAGCATGGCCATGAGATGGGTTTTGCCTCGGAGCAGGATTACCTTGACGCTGCAAATGCATTGATAAATAACCCTGAGGCACTTCATAAAAATGAAGCAGAAGACGGTGATGACGTCTACTACCTTGAGAAAACTAATGAAATAGCATTTGTCTCAACCGATGGCTACATCCGAACCTATTTTATATGCAGTGGCAGGAATTATTTTGACAGACAATGATTGAACTGAATAATTATAAAAACAACGATAAATTATTAACTAATTCTAAAGAGCAGAAATCTTTATTTAGTAAAAATTAAGAACTGAATTTCGTCCATTCTGATAAAATAGAATATGTGAAAATGTATTGAAACTATTGTCACGTTTCTTATTCAGGAGGACATTATGGATAAATATCAATTCTCTCGTGCTAACCAGCGAGCGTATGCAGTATGCCTTATTATTGTGGCAACCTGTGCGCTCGCCTTTCTTATTGAGGGAGTTACCCTCGGCTTTTCCGGTGGCAGAATCCTTGAGCTTGTAGCGGTGCTTATCAGTGTGGCCGTAATGAGCGCGGGTGTGACAAGATTCAAGGAGGAAAAGCTCGGATCGGTCCTGATAATGGTTGGAGCGACGGTTACATTCATAATCGTAATGCTGGTTGAAAAACAGTTATTCTATGTTATGTTCGGACTTCCGATTCTTGTTTGTTCCATTATTTATATGAATAAGCGCATTATATTCGGTGGAAGTACAGTTATCCTCTTGATGTATATAATATGTGCTATACGTGTAATGGCTAATGGTGAAAGAAGCACGACTGAAATAATTCTTTCCGGAATCGCTACAATACTTCTTATTATGGCATCATATTTTGCACAAAACCTTCTGGATACCTTTAATCAGGAGCATTTTGCTACAATTGAGGAACATAATCAGGTGCAGGAGGCTGCAAGTCATGATATGGGTAAAATTGCCCGCAGTATCTCCAAGCATTTCGATCAGGCACAGGGCAGCATAGATGAACTTGAAAGCATAATTGAAAACACAAGCAACGGGATGAAGGATATAGCGGGATCAACAGAAAGTACTGCCAATGCGGTAACCGATGAAGCACAGAAGGTTGCCGAAATCAAGGAGCAGACACAGGTTGCGGATACTCAGCGTCAACACATGATAGAAGCTTCCGAGAGTACAAAGGAAACCGTTCAGGAGGTTTCAAAGACAATAGAGGTTCTTAGAGACAAAGCCAGAGGTGTACGTTCAGCCAGCCAGATAACCGCTGAATCAACCAAGGCAGTTCTGAACAAGGTTGAAGAAGTACAGAAGATTTTGGGATCCATTATGGCGATTTCAAAGCAGACAAACCTTCTTGCTCTGAATGCTTCAATTGAGGCAGCAAGAGCCGGTGAGGCAGGAAAAGGCTTTGCGGTAGTTGCTGAGGATATCAGACAACTGTCTGAACAGACCAACAACGCTTCAAATGAGATTACCAAGATTATCGGCGAACTCACAGAGGATGCCAACAAGGCTATGGAGAGTATCGATAATACTGTTGAATCCGTTGAGCTCCAGAATCAGGTTATTCGCGATACAGCTACTGCGTTTGAGACGATAAACAGCAATGTTGAGAACCTCATGGAGAAAATTGACGAGATTGGAAACAGTATGGAAATGATCAATAACTCCACTAATGAGATTAACGACAATATCTCCAATTTGTCAGCTACGAGTGAAGAGGTTGCAGCATTGTCAAATGACGGACTTAAGAATGCTCAGGATGCCGTTGATAAATTTGAACGTTTTAAAGCGTCTCTTGATGGAATCTACAAGCAGGCACAGAGGCTTAAGGAAATCAATTTTGATTCGGATGATTCCGATGACTGATTATAATATGGAGTGAAAAAAGGAGGTTTATAATATGAGAGTATTATTTGCAGCTGGACGTGTTCGTGAGGTTACCGATGTTGAGGTTGTAGGAATGGATGTCGGTGACGGACAGATTATCGGAACGCAGGTCAACTTCATTATGGCAAATGGAAATAAGGTAGAGTACATTTACAGCCAGAACGTTTCGATCGAGGACTCCGGACAGAGAGCAGTAGAATTTGTTCAGGACTTATATAAAAATGGTTTTGCAGATTTTTCGCAAGAACCTGTAGAGATGCTGTAAGGTTATGCATAAAATACGCCCGCCGGGATTATTCCGGCGGGCTTTTGAATTACATAGACATCGCGATAAATACGGTAAGTCCGATGCACACAATAATAAGTGCTATCATACCAAAATTCAGAATCGAATCCTTGCTGAATTTTCCCGGAATAGGAGCATTTGGCGTAGTCTCAAGAAGATTTCCCTTTTTAACAAACAGAATAAGAAGAATCAGTCCGACAACAGCTAAAAGATACTGGAATGCTGTATAGGCGATCATTACAGGCGTTGCTTTTCCTGAAAGTGTAGGATCAATAAGCATCGGTACAAATGCGCCAAAGAAGTTGAAGGTTACATGCATGATAATCGTATAAATAAGGCGCCTTGTATATACGTAAACATAGCCAAGAATTATTCCAAGCAGGAAAGCGTAGAAGAACTGGAATATATTTGTGTGAATGAGACCAAATATTAGAGCTGAAATGATAATAGCATTCCATTCACCAAACCTTCTTGCATATCCTATAACAGCATATCTGAACAATATTTCCTCGAATATAGGTGCCAGAATAACGCTTAGTAAAAGTACTGCAGGAAGTGACATATTGGAGAGCATTGAAGTCAGCAGATCACTCATGTTGTTTCCGGTGATTGCAGTAATGATATAAGCAAGTGTGCTACCGATGGCAGATCCTATAATACCCATGGGGAACATGAACATCAGGAAATTGAAAAATTCCCCGGGAGAAAGTGTTTTTTTCATGGAGTCCTCATAAGGAGTTGAGAACTTGAAAGCTCCTTTTATAGGAATGTCCTTATATTTTTTGGAATTCAGAATAAGTATTGTAAGCGGAATTACAATGAAATAACTGATTCCCATGGAGAGAAGATTGACAAGTGCTGCATTCTCCGTGCTAAACTTGCTGGCAATTTCGGATACAAGTCTGGGATCCATTGTAGACGCGTCAGCAATCTCACCTGACTGCATAAGTGCAAATAAATATTTAAAAGTGTAGACTGATGAAGCAATTCCGATTGCTATAGCTGCAAGAATATTTGAAACTACAAGATAAAAAACAATAGAAAGACCAAGATGTGAATATTTCTTTTTTATTGACATTAAATAATTACTCCTTTATGAAAAAAGATAGAAATCACTAAATATATGGAAAAATTTACTGTCCATTATAGAAGTATACGAAATAAAGTCGTGCGTGTAAAGGAAAGACAACTATGGTATTATATGGAATATGAAAGAAAGAGATGAAAGCAGAGTCGGTATGAGACGCGCCCTGCGCAGTCAGTACCGATATGAACTTAAGAAATTCATAAGTGAAGGAAAAGGTCATTATAGATGTAAGTTTGCAGAGCTTGCCTATGATATGGGTGATATGTACCGCAAGGGAATTGGCGGACCTGTTGATATTTCGCAGGCTTATTTTTATTATCTTCAGGCTGAATATGCAGTCATGTTAAGGCTCCAGGTGAAGAGGAATAATGATGACGAGGCTTTCCTTGCGAAAATAAGGCTTGTCCTGACACAGCTACGGAGAAAACTCGGCTATGGCAGCGAGAAGCTCTATTGCAGTACGCATCCCTTTGTGCTTTATCAGGCACTTGAAGAGGGACATGACCTTATGATTTCCTTCAGACATATGAAAAGCGGAAGGATAAAGATAGTAGGAGCCAGGATTCCCAAGGCAGGAAAGGATGAATGCCGGCAGTCAAGAATGCTGATTACTTATGACAGATTCCACTACTGTGAACTTAAGGATTTTGTAATCACTTATGCACAGAATGTACAAGGCCTCTGGTATGCAGAGACGGAAGAGTGCATCAGAATTGATTCCATTACTCTTGTAATGGATGAATTTAAGGGCAACAGATGTGAGTTTTATTATAAGGGAAAACTTGTGGCCTATATTTTTGCTGAGGATTATGTAGTCAGCTCAGGAAGACCAAGATATATAAGGTTCTAATTATAAAAAAGATATAAAAAATACGAAAAATCACACTTTTATTATTGAGTTTCTCAGAAAGTGTGATAAAATCTATATATAATAAAAGTTCGGCGAAAAGAGTATACACTTTATAAATCGTTCTGCGGTTTATATTCTATGAGGGAGAAAGAGACCGGTGCAATGCTTAGCATAGCATCGGCTCTTCTATTTTTACCCCTCTTCTTCAGCGGCCTCGATAACGCCTTCAATTTTTTTTCTAAGCCATACGATATCCTGATCAAATGCCTTAAGAAGAGCAGAAGAATACTTCGATTTTCTTATGGCATCTGTTTTTTGTACAGCAGCAAGAGAATCCTGAAGCTGACTGATACATTCGAGAGTTTCGGTCATTTCTTCGGAAAGAGAAGCAGAGCCGCGTATGCAGCCGTCCAATACGCTTCCTATTCTTTGGCCCTTATACATAATCTCACGGGCAGAGGACATAATATCTGAACGAAAAACCTCGAGAGCCTTCAGATAGTCTTCCTGTATGGCATTCCGTTTTTCCATGGTTTTCCTGAAATCCTGATTTAATGTAGACAGACTCTGAATAAGAATGTTTACGTAATTGGTGCTCTGCCTGTAATATTCATTACTTGCTGCGGAGTACATATCAGCATATCTTGTCGTATCTCTGTGGGCTGATTGAATGGTATGCACTGAAGAGCGCACAGTCTTAAAGCCATTCTCAAGTGCAATAAGTTCTGCATCCAGTGCGGCAGATATATCATGTATCTTACGGGAAAGATCACCGACCTGAGCAGCTACCTTAGTGGAAAACTCCCGGCTCTCTTCATTCATATGTGTGGCTTCTATAGTAGTATGTATAGCCAGAAGATCAGCTTCTGAAGCCAGGGCTTCAAGTTTATCCTTCTTTTCGGAAAGACTCTGCACCTGTTTGTGATATTGCTCAAGAGATGAAAGTGTGTATTCAACTGATTTTTTTAAAATATGTGAAAAAGAAGAGTAGCTTCTTATCTGTGAAACCAGTCCCGGATCAGGCATATATTCTTCAGAGAGTTTGGGCAGATTAATCTGAGGAATCTCAGGACCATCCTCAAGGCCTGATTTGTCCGGAAGCTCCGGGAGGTTATCTGTTGTATCTTTAATGGAAGAGAGAGCTTCGCGAATTTTCTCCATGGTCTCATTTAAGGTTTTTACATCATCAATATGCCCTTCAAAAGCGCTCGTTATATCGGTAATATCCGATGAGAGCTCTGAAAAGCTTTCGTCCTGTTCGGAAGAAAATGAATTAAGATCACCTTCAATCTGATCTCTTCGCCCTTTTAAAGCTGTGGGAATGTCGCGAATGGGGGATATGAGTTCGGAAAGCTTTTTGCGCTTAACGACCTCCTGCCTGCTGATGGTAGGTGCAAACTCTTCCAATGGCAAGTAATTATTCTGATATTCATCTTCATTATTCCTGCCAAAAAGTGCCAAGATATTTGCGCCTCCCCCAAAAAGAATTTTGTAAATCCATAAAGAAAAGATGTCTTCATAGATATAAAAATTATACCATAAAAATAATGATTTTTTCAAAGGGTACATACCACAATTACTTGTAATTTTGATGTTTCAAAAACACAAAATATGGTATAATTGACACATAGACAAAAAGGCAATACAGCACTCGTCTAAACTACATACACGGGGGGATGTGCATGAAAAAAATCTACGTACTAGACACTAATGTCCTCATTCAGGCGCCACACGCGCTCAGGTGTTTCGACGATAATGATGTCGTTCTGCCTCTGGTGGTACTTGAAGAATTGGATTCGCACAAGCGCGACGAAGGTGAACGCGGTGCCAAGGTCCGAGAAGTTATCCGCCTGCTTGAAGAGCTGCGGGAGAAGGGAGATCTGACCAAGGGAGTAGAATTACAGGACGGCGCTACCTTAAGAGTTGAGAAGAATTTTAAGGACGTCGAACTGCCGCAGGATATGTTGGAATATAAATCTGACAACCGTATCCTGAGAGTATGTAAAGGGCTTGCAGATACCAGTAAGGAGCAGGTAATCCTTGTAACAAAGGATATTCTGATGCGAATTAAGGCTCAGCTCCTTGGAATAAAGGCTCAGGATTTTACAACTGAACAGGTAGTATCACATGGTGAACAGTATTCCGGACGTATCAGAGTATATGCACCGGAGGAGATTTTTAAGGAGTTTAGAAGAAAGGGAGTTCCGGTAGACGCAGTGTATATCTGCGATGAGAACGGAGAGAAGATTAAGCCGGAGCTTTATGAGAACCAGTTTGTAATACTTCAGGGAGATCAGTCCATGAACAAGACACAGATGGGCAGGGTTGACCACGGAATAATTAAGAAGCTTGAATTTGAAAAGGCTCAGCCTTATGGGGTGACTCCCAGAAATGCAGGACAGTATTTCCTTCAGGAAGCTCTGATGCAGCCTGCTGATAAGGCCCCGCTTGTAATAGTTAAGGGAATGGCCGGAACTGCAAAAACCTTTTATTCACTTGCAGTAGGACTTGAGAAAATGATAAATCGCCCGACCGGTGAGTACAGACGAATACTTGTCTGCAGGCCTAATTCCCAGTTTGACGATGATATAGGATTCCTCCCCGGAGATGAGCAGGAAAAGATAGGACCTCTTATGAGACCTATAATTGATAACTTAGAGCAGCTCATTGATTCCAGTGAGGAAGAGCGATACGCAGATGAAAAGGAGCTTCAGGATAAGACTGATGAAATTTTCGAGAGAGGAATTGTCCAGGCTGAAGCGCTGAACTTTATCAGAGGCCGTTCCATTCTGAAGACCTATCTGATAATCGATGAAGCACAGAATATGACCCCTGCTCAGGCTAAGGGAATCATTACCAGAGCAGGTAAGGACACCAAAATAATTCTTCTTGGTGATCCCAACCAGATTGACCGTCCCTTCCTGGATGAGAGAACCAACGGACTCTCTTATGCCTCCGAGCACATGAAAGGCTCAGAACTCTGCTGGCAGATATCACTTGTAGCAGAGGAGTGCGAGAGAAGTAAGCTCGCCATGGATGCCATCGGAAGAATGCGAGACAAAGTAATCATGTAAACATAAGCGTTCCTTTTGGGAAAATGATGGAAAAAATAAGCCTTCCCCCTTCAAGGGGGAAGGTGTCAGCGAAGCTGACGGATGAGGGTGAAAAATCCCGCCGGTGCATATCACTGCCGGCGGGATTTCTATTCTTAAAAATATTATTTACTGTGGCGGTACCTGACTATCAGTTCCTTCCTGGGATGGAAGAACTCTTGTGTCTGTCATGTAGTCAAGCTGTCCCGGTGCAAATGGCTTGCAGGCCCCAAGCAGTGTAATTGAGCCAATGATTCCGATGATATTGGCTAAAACACAAAAGCCAACCGAAACATTCTTATCTAATCTGGCAAGAGTATCTCTTAAAACAACAACTCCAAGTGCAATTGAAATAATACCGCAAATAGTGCTAACAGGGGCGCTTATTGATTGAATCCTGCTGGCAATACCTGTAATTGCACTAATAGCAATAGGATAGAGCTTAATAACATTGGCAGGGCAGTCAACACCGAAAACTCTGATTTTATCAACCTTACCATAGGTAGCTTCGACGGTGGCATAAATACCAAATATCGGGATAAATGCCAGCCATGCTTTGCTGTAGTTACGAATTCTTAGATATTTAAATCTTGCAATTGCATCAACCAGATAAAAAATGAATCCGATAATTAGTATTACCAGGAAGAAGCTCCCCATAACCGCCAAAAGAGCACCGGCCTCCTGATCGTTAAGTGTTCCTGAAATAGAAGTGTCCATAGTTTTATTCCTCCTCATAAGAAAATGAAATTTCGTTTACATCTTAATTATACTATAGCAATTATATTGCGACAAATTAAAAAAAGTGCATTTTACCTATTAAATAAAGAAATTTTTATAAAAATTGAAAACGAACTTGACAATCATTATCAATAAGTCCATAATTAGTTTGCAAAAGTTAGCATGTGATAACATGAATATGCGTAAAACATGCGAATTATACGCTAGAAAATGTAATATAATTTCATGACAAACTAAGGAGATGTTGATGGATATGACTTTAAACGAAGCCGAGATTGGAAAAGAATATATTGTCACAGATATAGAGACTGAGGGCGATGAAGAGATGAAGAGTTTTCTTTTTTCGCTTGGATGCTACAGCGGTGAGACCATAACTGTTGTAGATAAGAAACGCAATCTGGTAGTCGCAATCAAGGATGCAAGATATAACATTGATCCTGAGTTAGCTGATGCTATCAAAATCTGATGTATAGGATTTTTAATCCATACAATATATAAACATGTAAAGTTTTTTAGGAGGAATAAAAAATGAGAATTGCAATGGCGGGTAATCCGAACAGCGGTAAGACGACCATGTACAATGCTCTCACAGGAAGAAGTGAGAAGATTGGTAACTGGGCCGGAGTTACTGTAGATAAGAAGGAAAGTCCAATCAAGAAAAGCTTTTATGACGGGGGTAAGGAGCTTATCGCGGTGGATCTTCCCGGTGCATATTCAATGTCTCCATTTACTTCTGAGGAGAGTATCACAAGCGGATATGTTAAGAATGAACATCCGGATGCAATCATCAATATCGTTGATGCCACAAACTTAAGCAGAAGCCTGTTCTTTACAACTCAGCTTCTTGAACTTGGAGTTCCGGTAGTTGTTGCACTTAATAAGACAGATGCCAATGACAAGAAGGGAAACAGTATAGATGAAAAGCGTCTTTCTGCAAAGCTTGGCTGTCCTGTAATTAAGACAGTGGCTACATCTGAAACAGGTCTTAAGGAAGTAGTTAAGGCAGCTGCAGAGCTTGAAGGAAAAGGACAGAAGGAGCCTTACGTTCAGGGTAATGTTGATGTCCATAATAAGGCTGCTGTAGAAGAGGCAGACAGAAAGCGTTTTGATTTTGTAAACAGTATTGTAAAGGATGTCGAGAATCGTAAGGTTCTTACCAAAGATAAGAACTTCGGCGATACAATCGATAATATTGTTACTCATCCGGTTATCGGAATTGCAATATTTGCAGCAATTATGTGGCTTGTTTTCTACATCTCACAGACTACTGTCGGAACATGGCTGGCTGACATTCTTGCCGGCTGGATCGAGAGCTTCCAGGGATTTGTAGGAGATAAGATGGCTGATGCCAATCCGCTTCTCTATGCACTGCTTGTTGATGGTATCATCGGCGGTGTCGGAGCGGTTGTTGGTTTCCTTCCTCTTGTAATGGTTATGTATTTCCTCATCGCACTTCTTGAGGATTGCGGTTATATGTCCAGAGCAACAGTAGTGCTTGATCCGATTTTCAAGAGAGTTGGTCTTTCAGGAAAATCCGTTATCCCCATGATCATCGGTACAGGTTGCGGAATACCTGCAATTATGGCTTGCCGTACAATCAGAAATGAGAGAGAAAGACGTTCAACAGCAATGCTTGCAACCTTTATGCCCTGCGGTGCCAAGCTTCCTGTTATCGCACTTTTTGCAGGTGCATTCTTCCCTGATTCTAAATGGGTTGGCTTTGCCTGCTATGTGGTTGGTATTTTGCTTATTCTTCTCGGTGCACTTCTTATCAAGGCCGTTACAGGCATGAAGTACAGAAAGAGCTTCTTTATAATTGAGCTTCCTGAGTACAAGGTGCCCAGCCTTATGTTTGCAGTTAAGTCCATGCTTGAGAGAGGTAAGGCTTACATTGTAAAAGCAGGAACAGTAATCCTTGTATGTAATACAGTAGTACAGATCATGAGTACCTTTGATTTCAGCTTCAAGCCTGTAGAAGAGGGTATGGAGAGTACATCAA
The DNA here is from genome assembly GCF_000424145.1 of Butyrivibrio sp. AC2005. Classification (GTDB taxonomy): domain Bacteria; phylum Bacillota; class Clostridia; order Lachnospirales; family Lachnospiraceae; genus Butyrivibrio. The sequence goes on along the minus strand of NZ_KE384139.1, from coordinate 79,063 downwards.
TTCTTGCAGGAATAGCAGGACCTTTTGCTTACCTGCTCCTTCCTGTAGTCGGTGTTGTCAGCTGGCAGCTTGCAGCAGCAGCTATCACAGGCTTCATCGCTAAGGAGAATGTAGTAGGAACAATCGCAACAGTATTTGCTCTTTCTAATCTTATTGATACAGAAGAGCTTGAGCTTGTTGGTGAAGGCAGTGCGGTTGCAGCTGTTATCGGAATTACAAAGGTAGCAGCCCTCGCTTACCTTATGTTCAACCTCTATACACCTCCGTGCTTTGCAGCACTTGGTGCTATGAATTCTGAGATGAAGTCAGCTAAGTGGCTCTGGGGAGCAATCGGTCTGCAGCTTGCTACAGGTTTCACTGTTGGCTTCCTTGTATATCAGATTGGAACCCTTGTTACAACCGGTTCCCTGGGACTTGGCTTTGTACCTGGACTTATTGCAATAGCATGCTTTGCCGGTGTAATCGGATTTATTATCCACAGAAACCAGAAAGCAATGGTACTTGAGTACAAGCTTGATTGATAAATAATCTAGTATTTTTTTAGAACTACACATATAAACCTTTTTAACCGGCAGGAGTCTTATCCTGTCGGTTTTTTTGACTATGAAAAGAGATAGGACTAATATATACAGGTAAGAATAAATTTTTATATTATAAATTTGATTTAGAAAAAGTGAGTTTTATGAACGTTTCGAAAAATAAGTATCCCAAAAACAATTTAAATATGCTTGAGGGGAGTCTTGTTGACAAGATAATCCTCTTTGCGCTTCCGCTTGCAATAAGCAGTGTACTTCAGCAGCTTTTTAATGCTGCTGATCTTGCGGTTGTGGGGCGCTTTGCCTCTCCTTTAGCGATGGCGGCAGTCGGAAGCAATTCTTCTGTAATCAATCTTATAATCAGTCTGTTTGTAGGACTTTCCGTTGGTGCGAATGCGGTCATCGCTATGCAGATTGGTAAAAACCGCAAGGATCAGATTAATGAAACGGTTCATACAGTTATAGCCCTTTCTTTGGTTGTTGGAGTACTTCTTATTTTTATAGGCGTTGTTATATCAAAGCCGATACTCGTGCTTATGGGCGCCCCGTCGGAGGTTATGGACCTCGCAATTTTGTACCTGAGGATTTATTTTTTTGCAATGCCGGCCATTATGATCTATAACTATGGCTCAGCTATATTAAGGAGTAAGGGTGACAGCAAAAGACCTTTGTATGCAATGTTTCTTGCGGGAATAATCAACATATTACTGAATCTCCTGTTCGTTGTGTTTTTTCATCTTCATGTTATTGGTGTTGCGCTTGCCACAGTATTTTCCAATATGTTTGGAGCCGGACTGGTTCTCTGGTTTCTTATGACTGAGGAGGAAACCTTCAGATTATCCTTTCGAAAGCTTGCTATTAAAAAAGAATATCTTATAAAAATGATGCAGATAGGACTGCCGGCAGGACTTCAGGGAGCAGTTTTTTCACTGTCAAACGTTGTAATACAGTCATCAGTCAACAGCTTTGGCTCGGATGCCATTGCGGGCTCAACCGCTGCGGCAAATTTTGATTTTGTATCCTACTGTGTTATGAGCGCTTTTGCCCAGTCTGCAGTAACCTTCACCAGTCAGAACTACGGTGCGGGAAAATTTGACAGATGCAAAAAAGTGTTCAGAATATGCCTGACAGGTGGAATTGCTTCCTCAGCGGTAGTGGTATTTTTATTTGTGACCTTCAGATATCAGCTGATACAGCTTTTTACCACAGAGCCAAAGGTTATAGAATTTGCCATGATACGAATAATGACAGCATTCATACTGCATTTCCTTATTGGTTCTTATGAAGTAAGCGGTGGTTGCCTTAGAGGTATGAATCATTCACTATTGCCTGCCATGATATCGATTTTCGGAACCTGTGTATTCAGACTCTTTTACGTTTTTGTATACATTTCAAGGGTGCATACCTTTGATGCACTTTTCAGAGTTTACCCTTATTCTTGGATACTCACCGGAGTAGTAACACTTTCCGCATACTTTTATATTCGGAGTAAGATGTTTAAGAAAGCAGAGAATGCATGACCCAAATTATTTTTCATATAGATGTCAATTCCGCCTTCCTCTCATGGTCCGCGGTAAAAAGATTAAAAGAAAACCCAAACGCACTGGACCTTAGGACAGTTCCTTCAGTAGTCGGCGGTGATATAAAGACAAGGCACGGAATAGTTACGGCAAAATCCATTCCTGCCAAGAAATATGGTATCCAGACTGCCGAACCCATTGCAAGCGCACTTCAGAAGTGCCCTAAGCTGGTGGTGGTTTCTTCTGATTTTCATACTTATAAAGAATATTCCCATGCGTTTATTGAAATACTTCGAAGCTATTCCGAGATATTAGAGCAGGTGTCGATAGATGAAGCGTATCTTGATGTCACAGAGCTTTCAGGAATGAATGTGAGAAAGCATCTTCTTGAGAGTGTTGGGGATATATTTGGAGTTATCGAAACGAACTATGCTGACAGAAACGAATCTTCTGAAAGCAGGATTCGGAATGAAATCATTGCTAACCCTGAATTTGACCAAAGTTATCCTCTTAATATTGCTGCCGCCATAAGATATGAAATTAGGACAAAGCTTGGATTTACAGTTAATGTTGGAATTTCAACCAATAAACTCCTTGCAAAAATGGCAAGTGATTTTACTAAGCCTGACAGGACACATTCACTTTTTCCTGATGAGGTTCAGGCCAAGATGTGGCCGCTTGATATAGGAGATCTGTACGGATGTGGTAAGAAAAGTGCTGAGAAGCTAAGAGGCGTGGGGGTAAGAACAATCGGAGATGCTGCAGTTATGGACCTCGACCTTTTGAAATCACAGCTAGGGGAAAAGGGTGGTGAATATATTTACAGAAGCGCCAACGGAATAGGCTCCGTTACAGTGCATCCTGAGCGCGAGGATGCAAAAAGCTACTCCAACGAGACCACAATGTCGAATGATATCACTTCCGATAATTATGATTCGGATATGCCACCTGTTGTGCGATATCTTGCTGATAAGGTTTCCGGAAGACTAAAGAGAGATGGTGTCTTTGGCGGAACAATCACTGCGCAGGTTAAGACTTCTGATTTCAAGCGTTTTTCAAGACAGCTAAAGCTGTCGGAATCAACCGATGATGCTGATGTGATATATGAAAATGCAATGCTTCTTTTAGGAAATCTCCTTACAGGTGAGAACGGAATTTTCGAAGAAGGTATTGGTGTCAGACTTGTGGGCGTCGGAGTTGATAATCTGGATAACGGCGAGTACCGGCAGGGGAATCTTTTTGACTGGATGACCACAGGTCAGGCTGAGGTTAAAGAGGAAAAACTCAAGGAAGAGAAGCGTGAAAAACTGGGGGAGATGGAGCGCCTTATAAAATGGAAGTTTGGTGATGGTGCAATAAAGAAAGGATTAAGTGACGGCTGAGAGTTTTCTTGGCCGTTTATTTCATTGAAAATATATTTATAAACATTTTCTAAACTTTATGAAAAACTAAGAAACAATTGGCTACACACATATACAGCTATTTATTGTAAGGTTAAAATTATTATTGTCACGGACTTATATCAACGAAAAGTCGTTAATATAAGAAAATCTTTTGAAGGGGGTTTTTCATGAAGAGAAGTTTAAAAAACAGAATACGTAGTGCTGTTTGTATGCTTATAGTCTTCGTACTTGTAGCATCGGGCATTCCTTTTGTGGAAGGAACCGGTCCTGTAACCGCCAGGGCTGCTTCGAGGCATCCTGCCTGCGGACACAGAGTTGTAGAAGTACCAAAGGTACTTGAGCCTGTAGAACTTGATGAAGAGACTGCCGGAGAGTTTAATCGTGCAGCTTTACTAAGTCCAGCATATAAGCTCGGTGAATATGCTAATCTTTTATCGGATAATGAAAAGGAAATATATAAGCTGTATTTAGGTGCGATTGAGAATTATGCTCCTTATGGTACTGATCTACAGACAGCTTTTGATAAATATGGCTATTTGATGGAAATAAGTGCATCTACTTTTAGTCTAATACAAAATACAGCTGACTTTACAACTTTATATAATCATATGACTGAGGCAACTGTTTATGATCATATAGATAAAGTTCAGTTTATGATGTGTAAGATGACCACTATTAGCCTTTATTATCGTGGAGCAAAGTATTATGCAAAAATGGCAGCGATAGCAGGGACTGCTGATAATTATTCTGCTATGAACCAGAAACTGGTAAATGCAAGAACAAGGCTTCTTAGCAGTTTGCCGCTTGATGGAAAGACAGATGAAGAAATAGAGCTTATTATTCATGATGCGCTGATTGATAATGTTACATATTTTGAACCATACCTAAGCGTGCCTCAGCAACATACTTGTTTTACAGCTTATGGTGCATTGGTGGATGGAAGCGCAGTATGTGATGGTTATGCCCAGGCATTTGCATATTTGCTTCAGGCAAAGAATATTGATGCCATTGTGGTTACCGGTGGTATTGGTGATAGTGAAGCAACGGCGAAAAATAACGGTCATGCCTGGAACAGGGTGAAAATAAGGTCAGATTGGTATGAAGTAGATACTACCTGGGATGATGACGATGATCCTCAGAATGAAGAAAAAAGGCATGAATTATTTAATATAACCACTGATACAATCACAGCGCAATGGAAACATCTAAGAGTAGACCCTTATTTGGGAAGATACATGGATCAACCTGCTGCAACAAAAACGACCTACACATATGACTATATGAAGCAGCATCATCATGATTCAACAATAAATACACATGCGACTTCTATTACAACAAATATGTCCTCAGCAAATATAAAGAAGGGTGAAACAGTTACTGCAACAGCAACTATTGTACCTGCAAATGCTACAAATAAATATGTAAAATGGCTTACTTCCGATGCATCAGTTGCTGATGTTGACGGCGGAGTTATAACAGGTAACTCATCAGGAACCGCGACTATAACTGCCGTAGCGGGATCCAATACGAATGTAAAGGCTACAATAAAGGTTACAGTACATGTACCGGTAACGGGATTAGCTCTTGATAAGAATGACCTTTCAATGAAGGTAGGCGATAGCTCTACGCTTACGCCGATTATTACCCCTGCTGATGCTGATAATAAAGACATCATATGGACTTCAGCTAATCCTGGAGTAGCAAGTGTAGAAAATGGTATCGTAAGTGCTCTTAATTCCGGAACAACGACGATAACTGCCACTTCTGCAGAAAATGGAACAATTACAGCAACCTGTAAGGTTACGGTTTCCAAAAAACAGGGAACAGACATTGTCATAGGATCAGGCAAATCAGCCAATACCTACAGGGTTTTAGAGGGTGCAGGAAACAATGTTTCTTATGAAGGCTGTGCAGATAAGAAAGTAAAGTCATTGACTATTCCTTCTGAGATAACTGATGAGAACGGTGTTAAGTACACAGTTAAGGAATTAGGTAAGGGCGCACTCAAGGGACGTAAGAAGCTTAAAAAGCTTACTATTCCTGCAACGGTTACAGTAATCAGAAAGAAAGCCATGAAGGATTGCGGCAAACTCAAGAAAATAGTATTTGAAGGAGATACACTTGAAAAAGTAGAAAGCGGTGCTTTGTCCGGAATTGCTAAGGATGCCAAAATTACCATTAAGTCTTCAAGCAAGTCAAAGTATAAGAAGATTGTAAAGAAATTAAAGAAGGCCGGCGCAAAGAATGCAAACTTTAAGCGCAAGAAGTAGTAGATAGTTTCTGTATGTGATAGACAGATGCGGAGGAAGTGAGGAGGAAGTACATGAAGAGAAGATACTCTAAGATTGTAGCGATTGGATTGGTATCGTGTATGCTTTTTTCTGGCTGCGCAAATTCCTTCAACAGCGGCAGCGATGTACCGAATCCAGATGTGAGTGAGCCTGCTGAAGTCAAGACCTCACAGGAAGCTTCCGAAGAATCAGAAACTAACGAAACTACTGAAAAATCAGATACTATCGAGACTACAGAAAAAACAGATATTACAGGAGCTTCGGACGAATCAGATACTACCGGGGCTCCTGAAGAATCAAGTACTACTACAGCGCCTGAAGAATCTGATATCACCGAGGTTCCAACGGAGCAGCATACTGCAGGAAAATATCCTATAAAGTGGGAGCTTGATACTATCTATGCAGGTACAGATGAGTGGTACGCTGACTATGATAAGGTCATGGAGCTTCTTACTAAATACAATGATTACAGGGGTAAGCTCAATAATGCGGAAAACATATATGATTATATTGTGTTCTCCAACTTATCTGAGCTTACCAGGCTTCAGGAAAAGCTGAATGGTTATGTATTTCTTGGAGAAAGCTTAGATCCTACGTCCTCGGTTTTTAATGAATTAAATTCAAAGCTTAATGTCATGTTTACAGAGGAGAAGAAACTTTCTGCATTTGCCAATCCGGAAATTTATTCATTATCCTTAGAGGAAAGAAAAAAGATTTTTTCAGATCCGATTTTCAAGGATATGCAATACTTCATAAGGGATTACATTGATCCTGATTATAAGCCTCTGAGTGAAGAAGAGAATAACCTCATTGCTACAATGGCAAAAGGTCAGGGGTATGCAGCGAATATCTATAATATATTAAATTACGTTGAACTGCCTGATCCTAAGATAATCATGCCTGATGGCACGGAGACAGAGCTTACATCGGAATTATATAATGATATTATTTATAGCAGTGATTACGACGAGGATTTTAAGGCAGAGGCCAACAAGATAATTATTACAAAGTATAAAGGATTAACAAATACTTTGACTGCCCTGCTTGAAGAAAATTGTCAACAGGCATATGCGGGGGCACAGATTTACGGCTATGATACGACATTGGAATCTGCAATGGCCCAGTACGATTTGGACACCGCAGTATTTGATATGCTTATTGATGCTGCCCACGATGGAACAGAAGATTACCAAAGATATCTTAATATCCATAAGAAGGGGCTGGGATTAGATAAGCAATTCCCATTTAATTTGGCAACTTATGTATCGGATTTTAATCCCGGGAAAATTGAGTATGATGCAGGGGTAGACGAAGTTATAGATGCTCTTTCAATATTGGGAGATGACTATACAGATTTGTTTACTGAGATTATTTCCAGCGGACAGGTTGACGTGTATCCCAATGATACTAAGAGTACAGGTGCTTTTCAGACGAAGTTTAGTAATGGATATCTGCCATGGGTGCTTTTTAACTACACCGGTTATTCAAACGATGTGAGCACGATTGCACATGAGATGGGACATGCAGTTTATTCAGAGCTTGCAACCCGAAATCAGCCTGTTCAATATTCATGCCCTACGATATTTACACAGGAAGTGGCATCAACTACAAATGAACTGCTTTATTATACATATAAGATGAATAATGCCGGGGATGATGATGAAAAACTTTACTATCTTGAAAATACTTTATCCAAATTTTCAGGAACATTCTTTAGTCAGATGATGCAGTCTGAGTTTGAGGACTACCTTTACAAGCAGGTCGAAGGGGGATTTGCACTTGATGCCCAGAAACTTGGGGACAAATGGATTGAACTTCTTGACGAATATAGGGGCGATGGTGTAACAAATTTTCCTGATAATAGATACCAATGGGCAAGTATGGAACATTTATATGCTGTCTATTATATGTATCAGTATGCGGCAGCTATTGCTTATGGAGCTTCAATAGCTGAAAGAATCACCTCCGGTGAAGAAGGTGCAGCAGAAGAATATAAAGCTTTCCTGAAACTCGGAGAAAGCGCATCTCCCGTGGAGCTTCTCAAGGAAGCAGGAATTGATCCTCTTTCAAAAGAGACTTATGATTATGCCCTCCAATACTATAAGAAGCTGGTTGACGAGTATGAAAGGCTTGTTGATGAAAAGCTAAGTAAAAAATAACTGAGAAAAGATACTGTGAAATTATAAAGTCTTGAACTCTGTATTATTGAAAAGTAAAATGAAGGATAAGAAAGGGGCAATAGTTACTTTTGCTCCTTTTATTATGATATGGGGACAAGATAATACAAGGTATGGAAAAGAACGAGAACAACAAAAAGAACAAGATAACGCCCTGGACGATAATCAGGGCAATAATTATTTTAGCGTTGGTCATAGTAATAGCATATGAAGGAGTGATGATCTATCGTGATCAGACGGAATATGCGGTTGCTGTTAACGAATATGATGAGCTATCTCAGACATATGTGAAAATTGAGGAAGATGCTGATGAATCTCAAAAAAATACGACAGATGATAACACATATCCCAAGCTTGATATAGACTTTGCAGCCTTAAAGGAGAAAAACCCGGATTTCATTGGATGGCTTTATTTTCCGGCGTTTTCCGAAATAAATTACCCGGTTGTTAAGGAGCAGAAGGTTGACCAGTATCTTTACAAGACCTTTGACGGAACCTCCAACAAAGCAGGCTGCATTTTCATGGATGTGCTAAGTGATAAGAACTTCTGCGGACTCAGTGATATGGTTTTCGGTCATAATATGAAAAACGGCTCCATGTTCGGATCACTAAAGACGCTTTATAAATCGGATGAAGACATTTTGAAGGATGATCCATATGTCTATGTTTACACTAAAGACAAGACATATAAGTACAGAGTTTTCGCATATTATACAACTGTTAAAGGCTCCGATAGCTATATGGAGGTAAAGGATCATGATAAGTATGATGAGTATCTTCAGTATATAAGCAGAAATTCTATGATAGACATTCCTTCGGATATCAAATTTGACGAGTATCCATCACTGCTTACACTTTCCACCTGCTCCGGTAAGACAGGGAGCGGAAGACGCTTTGTTGTTCATACTGTGAAAGTTGAGACTTACGAAAACTAAAAAAATCAAGCCATGTGGTTGCACTTTTATGAAAAAAGTGACTACATGGCTTTTTTTGTTAATTATTATCAAAAAAATGACAATCATAAATTAAATAAAATCAAACGAATATATCGTTTATGCAAAATTTATGGAAATATAATAGAAAAACCTAGTACTTGGGTATACAATATCTAGTATATAAATACTGACTCAAAGATTAGTTTTGTGTCATTGACTTGAATGAGGGGGAGAGTCTATGAACAAACGAACATCCATTAAAGGGAAGGAATCTTTAATGGCGATTTTTGCATTGTCATTATTAGTTGCTTTTTCCTTATCTGCAATCAGTCCTGAGGCGTCTATCCAGGTTAGTGCTTCAGGCTATGATCTGCCAATCGGAGATCATGAAGGCGTACCTTCAAAAGAAGTCTTCAAGACAGTAAACTCTGATTACAATTCATCCGGATACGCTGTAAAAAAAGGTTCAAATACAGCCAATAATATTGAACATGGATATTATTATGGAAAACTTTCCACTGCTGAGAGGAAAGATCTTTATGATGCAATTTACATTGCATGTAACAACGCAAGGCGCCTGAAAAAGAGTGCAGCGCTTCCGGATAGTAAATCGGAAGCTGATGTTGTAAATAAAGGTGGCTACCTTTTTTATTCGGGAAGTACCAGCAGGGAAAGATACTACAACGCAGATACTCTTGAATGTAATACGGTTGTTAATGAAACCATAGAGGCGCTTTGTTATGACCACATGACAAATGTCGAATTCTATATGTGTAACTGGAACATATATGAATTCAAGACAGATGATGTCTATAAGGACTACATTATCATGCAGGAGTATACCGATGATAATTATGACGAGCTTGATAAGAAGGTAGTTTCAAAGGCAAAAGAATATGCAAATAAAGTAAAGTCCCTTGGCCTTGTAAGCTCTACTGATGTTGCAGCTACGGTTCTTAATGTGCATGACTGGTATACAAAGCAGGTTGAGTATGGTTCATCGCAGAAAACAGGCAGTACCTATTTCAATCTTTCACATACGGCATATGGTTCGCTGTGTCAGGGGCATGCAGTTTGCGATGGCTATTCTCAGGGTTATGCACTTATTTTGAAAGAGCTCGGAATAGATTCAAAAGTGATAACAGGTGTCGCGCAGCTTAAATCGGGCAATAGAGGTGGACACGCCTGGAATATTGTTAATATAGATGGCGATTGGTATGAAGAAGATACTACCTGGGCAGATACTAAAGTGACAGGTGATGCCAACAGTATAAATCATGCTTACTACAATAAGACAACAGCGCAATACTATGCAGGAATAGGAGATAATAAACATCTGAGAGAAGCGCCTTTTCTTGGAAGAGTTACTGATAAAGCATATGGGACAAAATATACCTACGAAGCATCGCTTGAACTGACAGGTGGGCAAACTACAGGTAATACAGATTCCGGAAATGATGGTTCCGGTAACAATAATACCGATAATAGTAATAGCGGAAACAGTAATACGGCAAATGATAATACAGGAAACAACCAGAATAATTCGCAGTCAGGTAACCAGGAAAGTGCTCAGACAGGTAATACATCAAATGATCCTACTGATAACAATTCAACCGAGGAAAGCAGCACAGAAAATGTTGTAGTAAATGATGCGCCTGATGCTAATGGAAATGCGGAGTCAGCACAGGCAGTTACCTGTGTTATCAGTGGCAGTCAGACAGCAGCTGTAAGTGGTGTTAAAGACAAAGCCGAGTCTGTGGTAACTATTCCTGCTACAGTACTGATCGAAGGGAAGGAATACTCAGTTACTTCGATTGAACCCGGTGCCTTTAAGGATAACAACAACCTTCAGGAGCTTCATGGAGGTGTAAATCTTACATCTATTGGCAGGGAAGCCTTCAGCAATTGTAAAAATCTTAATAGTGTGGATTTATCTGATTCAGACATACATGAGATTGGCAAGAAGGCATTTAATGGTTGTAAAAAACTAAAGAAGATAAAGCTGAACGGAGAGCATATAAAGAAGATAGGCGCTAAAGCCTTTAACAAGCTGAATAAAAATGTCAGGATCACTATTTTTTCAAAAAACAGGAAGACCTATAAAAAGCTGATTGCAAAGGTAACTAAGGCTGGAGCAAAGAAAGCACATTACAAGTATAAAAAGGAACTCGGGATAAAATATACGTGATAGTGATTCATGAAGAATAATACACAAAAATAGGAAACTTTTTTTGTGTAGTTTTCAGAAAAACAGAGTATAAGCGCTATTGAAAGAAAATAATGAAAAATGTAATCATAAATGTAATTTTGTTTGAAAAATTCATTGACAATTATGATATACATGATATCATTGTTATAGGTAATTTACAAAAAACGATTTTGTTTCTGTGACTGGAGGAACGCACATGAAGAAGTTTAGACGTGTAATAGCTACTATGGTTGCAGTCGTTATATCTCTTAATGTAATGGCTTGTGGTGCTGAGAAGGTAGCAAAAATTGATGACGTAGCTGCTCTCAGAGGAATAAATGAAGATACTGAGAACATCTACATTGATGATGAAGCAATTGCTCTTGCCGGTGAGGCTGCATCAAGTGAGGCTGCTTTGGCAGCAGCTCAGGCAGCATTCGCGCTTGTTAACCAGAAGCGTGCTGCAGCAGGTCTTGGACAGCTCTCATGGAGTGATGCACTTACACAGGCTGCACTTGTAAGAGCACAGGAGATTGTTGGAACATTCTCACATAACAGACCCAATGGAACTGCATGGTATACTGTAAACAGTAACATCATGTTCGGTGAGAACCTTGCGAAGCTTTACAACTCAGGCGATTCTGTAGTAAATGCCTGGATGGCTTCACCTACTCACGCAGCAAACATTATGGAGGCAGGCTTCAATACAGTCGGCATCGCCGTATATCAGGCAGAAAACGGCAACTGGTATTGGGCACAAGAGTTTGGATACTAATTCAAAGCCAAGCGAATAAATTAACAAGAGGCAGATTTCGAGCTCGCTCGATAATCTGCCTCTTTTAATTTATTCATTTGGCGCGAAGCGCCAACGAGGAAATGCTTGCATTTCCGAGTCTGGGCTTTGAATTAGTATCTTTGCTTGCATTTCCGAGTCTGGGGCTTTGAATTAGTATCTTTGCTTGCATTTCCGAGTCTGGGGCTTTGGATTAGTATCTTTGCTTGCATCTCCGAGTCTGGGGCTTTGAATTGCACTTACCGCTATTTTGTTGTATTATAAAAAAGTTACTTGCTGTAATAATTTACAGTAGTGAAGTGTATTGAAAAGTATTTCTGACAGACTTTTCGACGCATAAAAAGGAGGATTATTATGAAAAGAAAGATGATGGCAGCTATACTGGCTGCATCCATGATGGTTATGACTGTAACCGGATGTGGAGACAATCGTAAGGTAGCAGATGATGCAAACGAAGCGCAGAGCGCAGAAACAGCTGACAGTGCTGATACAGAAAGCTCTGAGGCAGAGGCTGAGAGCTCTGAAGAGACAACAGAAGATGCTGCTGAGGCAGAAACAGAAGAGTCAGCAGATTCTGCTGAGGAAGCTTCTGAAGAAACTTCAGAGGATGCTACAGAAGTAGAAACAGAAGAGAAAGAATACATTATTGGTATTTCACAGTTCGCAGAGCACGGCTCACTTGATAACTGCCGTGAGGGATTCCTTCAGGGACTTGCTAACGAGGGCATCGTAGAGGGAGAGAATCTCACAGTTCACTTCCAGAATGCACAGGCTGATACAGGTACTGCCAGCCAGATTTCAGATGCTTTTGTAGCTGATGGAGTGGATCTTATCTGCGGTATCGCAACACCCAGTGCTATGAGCGCATATAATTCAGCACTTGGAACAACAGTACCTGTTATTTATTCAGCAGTTTCTGATCCGGTAGCAGCTGAGCTTGCTAAGGAAGATGGAACTCCTGTTGGTAATATCACGGGAACATCTGATGCACTTGCTGTTACAGAGCAGCTTGAGATGATCAGAAAAGTGCTTCCCGAGGCTAAGAAAATCGGTATTCTATATACTACAAGTGAGACAAACTCAGAGAGCACAATCGCTCAGTACAAAGAGCATGCAGCAGAGTATGGCTTTGAGATTGTAGACAGCGGTATCAATACACTTGCTGATCTCGATATGGCTGCAGCAGACCTTGTGACTAAGGTAGACTGCATCAACAACTTAACTGATAACACAGTAGTTTCAGGACTTCAGACAGTTCTCAGCTATGCTAAGGAGCAGAAGATTCCTGTATTCGGATCTGAGGTTGAGCAGGTTAAGGTTGGATGCGTTGCAGCAATGGGACTTGATTATATTCAGCTTGGTATCCAGACAGGCGAGATGGCTGCAAAGGTTCTTAAGGGTGAGAAGGAAGCTTCCGAGATGCCTTTTGAAGTAATCAACGAGCCCAGCCTTTATGTAAATACAAAGGCAGCTGAGGAAATCGGCCTGACTCTTGATGATGACTTTGTATCCGGCGCAGCTGAAGTTTACGACAGCATCGCTGCAAACTAATATTTATAAGAAAAGCATTATAATACAGTAAAAAAAATGAAAGAATATTATAATGCAATAAAAAATGAAAGAATAAAATAAGCCTTCCCCCTCTTAGGGGGAAGGTGTCAGCGAAGCTGACGGATGAGGGTGAAAAAATGGCACTAATAGTAAGTGTCCTGGAGCAGGGATTGTGCTACGCAATCATGGCTCTCGGAATGTATATCACATATAAAATACTGGACTTCCCTGACATGACAGTGGATGGAGGTTTTCCTTTCGGAATCTGTCTTGCCGTGGTTATGATAAGAGCCGGAGTCCAGCCTATACTTACTTTACCGATATGTTTTACGGCAGGGTGCCTTATAGGAGTATGTACGGGTATTATTCATGTGGTTTTCAAGGTCAGAGATCTTCTTGCTGGAATTATCATGATGACCGGTCTGTACTCTGTGAACCTCCGAATTGCCGGCAGAGCTAATCTGCCCATGTATGATTACTACACAATATTTGATAACAGGCTTATGAACGGCATTTTTGGTTCCATTCCGGTACTTGCGAAATTCCAGTCAGTAATAATACTTGTTGTTATTACAGCTGTAGTTAAGCTTATTCTTGACTGGTATCTTAAGACCAGATCAGGACTCATGCTTCAGGCTGTAGGTGATAACGATGTTCTTGTTACTTCCATGGGCGTAGACAGAGGAAAAGTTCGCATTACAGGTCTTGCCATTGCTAACGGCCTGGTTGCACTTTCGGGTGCTATATATGCTCAGCAGCAGAGATACTTTGATGTATCCATGGGTACAGGAACTGCGGTAATAGGACTTGCAAGCGTTATAATCGGAACTGCACTTCTTAAAAAGCTTTCATTTTTCAAAGTTACAACAAGTGTTGTTATAGGTGCTATTGTTTATAAGGCCTGCGTTGCGATTGCGATCAAATGCGGACTTCAGTCAACAGACCTTAAGCTTATAACAGCGGTATTGTTCCTTGTAATTCTCATTATTACAAGAGACAGAAAGCGGAAAGTGGAGGCCTGATATGCTGGAACTAAAATCAATTTATAAAAATTACAATCCGGGCAGTGTCAATGAGATGTGCCTCTTCGATGATTTCAATCTGACAGTTCCTGACGGACAGTTTGTGGCTGTAGTTGGAAGCAATGGTTCGGGTAAGACTTCAATGTTAAACATAATCTGTGGTTCAATTCAGGCCGACAGAGGAGAGGTTCTTGTTAATGGCGTTAATATCTCCAATGAGCGTGATTATCAAAGGCACAGAACCATCGGAAGAGTTTATCAGGATCCTTCGAAGGGAACCTGCCCTTCCATGAATATTCTTGAGAATATGTCTATTGCTGATAATAAGGGCAAGAGATACGGCCTTCAGTCAGGAGTTAACCACAAGAGGAAGGATTATTACAGAGAACTTCTTAAGGGGCTAGGGCTTGGACTTGAGGATAAGCTTTATACCAAGGTAGGTTCACTTTCAGGTGGTCAGCGTCAGGCAGTTGCTCTTCTTATGAGCACCATGACGCCTCTTGAATTCCTGATTCTTGATGAGCACACCGCAGCACTTGATCCCAAGACTGCTGATATCATAATGGAACTCACCGAGAAAATAGTCAGAGAGAAGAAGGTTACAACCATAATGGTTACGCATAATCTCCGCTACGCTACGGAATATGGTGACAGACTTCTCATGATGCATGAGGGTTCAGTGATCCTTGATAAGGCAGGAGAAGAGAAGAAGAATATGAATCCGGAACAGATAATGCATCTGTTTAACGAGATAAGTGTTGAATGTGGTAACTAATTTATTAGGAGCTGTGCATTGATCAGGCACAGCTCCTTTAAAGTTACTTAATTCATTTTTAACTATCTTTATTAGTCAGATTAGCCAATAGTGCTTCGAGTTCTGCTATTCTGGCATCTTTTTCAATCAAAGAATTATCTTTTTCAGCAAGGGCATTATCCATTTCTGCCAGAGCATTATCTTTTTCAGCCAAAGCAGCATCTTTCTTTGCAAGCTCGCGTTCATATTCACCTTTCATAACATCAATATCAATTTTGGATAACATATATTCAGTCCTCCATTTCTGATTGAGACGAGCGAGTTTGACTGCATCGTCAAGCTGGCTGGTTAACTGACTACCTGCAAGCTTACCACTAAGGTAATCTAAAAAATCCTTCATTTCAACAGAAACATCATCTCTATTTCCTTTAGCACAGACAAATATCCTTGAAGTGCCATCATCCAGGATGATGGAAGAGTCTTCGTCAGCCCTTGGTCTGAAGTGATACAGATGGTATCCATATTCAGGCAGAATGTTGAATGGGCATATGAAAATTACATAACTATCCATAAGCTCGATGTAATCAGAGTTCTTTCCAAGTGCTTGAGAATCCATAATATTTTGATAGAAGCGAGATCTACGTGCAAGATTCTTATTAGATTCTACCTGCATTTCAATATCATACATTGTAGAGCCGTCATCTTCAAAATATACATCTAGACGGATGCCTTTACCATCGGGTGTGATTTCTATAGTTTGTTCACTGTTTACCGCCACCATATGGCTTATTTTTCTATTGATGATAAGCTCTACGAGCTGCTTGCATAGATTTGGATTACTTTGCATAACTTTACAAAAAATAAAGTTATTGGTAATAGTCAGCTCCTCATAATTTTGTTGTTCATTGTTCAATAAGTTTTTCTCCTTTCATTGTAGCCGAAAAGAGTGCATAAAACCACGGATTTCGACTTTATTTAATAAAATTTTTGCTTTGAAATCCTGCAGAAGAAGTATCTGCGAAAGATAAACAAGATGCATTTATCATGCGAGAGTTATAATAACATGATAAAAGTTAGATGACAACTTAAGAATATCTTAATCTGTGACAAAAGGGTGAAAATATGAATCTTAAGAAACTAAAGGATAAGAACAATGATTTTTAAAAGAACTTTAAACTAGAAGATGTCATAGAATTTTTTATTATACTTTAAGTCCTCCTTCAGCTTGATGTAATAGAAGATAAATATATTACCAATCAGAAATGAGTTCAGGAGGGGAATGATGAAGCGTTTTTTATGTCTGATAAAATCACTGGTGATGCTGACATTTATGTCTATTAGTGTATGTGCTGAATCCACTGAAGAGGAAGCTATTACAAAACAGATCAATACTTTTATGCGAGCAGTAAAAGCATATAAGCCAGCAAAGATTGATTCATGCGGAATTTAATTGATTAACACTATTATACTGACTTGATCCAATTGGTATAACTTTCTTCTGAGCAAGAGTTTTAACACTTTGCTATAATATGATTATATGAAAACAGATAAATCAAAAAAAGATTCCTTTATAAGGACCATAGCGATAGCAGCAGTAGGATATTTAGGCCTTATGATTGTTATTCTCTCAGCAGTTTGGTGGAATACCAGAAGGACGCTTGAGGACAGCGCTTCTGCGGCTCTTTCTCAGGCAAGGGAGATAGCATCCTTTGAGATTGATGAAGTCCTTAAGGCTAATGAACAGGCTTTGGCATCAGTACTTCAGAATAATGATAATATACAGGTTTTTGAGTATGGCAATGAAAACCAGAAAGCCATAGCAGCTCAGAACATGGTGCAGATACTGCAAAAGGCTGCCATGACAAGTACGGATGTGCAGACACTGGTTTTTTATGACCTTATCGGAGATACATACATAGCAAGGACTGAGCCAAATATCTCATATACAGAAACCGAGAATATTGAGAAAACTATAAGACAGCTGGTGGAGGATACTCCTGGCAATATGCCTTCCTCTTGGTTTTACCAAAAGATAGGTGAGGATAGCTATCTTCTTAGAATGTATAAGAATAAAAAGAGGATGTTGGGAGTACTTGTTAAGGTATCATATATTTCCGATGTCTACGCTCCTGAGGGAATGATTGAGTATACCCTTGTCTCCGATGTAGGGCAGATAATTCAGGAATACGGTAATGAAGAAGCTCTTCCGAGAGACTATATAAGCGGCAGATTTATAGGTACAAGCGGTTGGTCTGACAATGGGGATTTTTTTGTGACAGGCACGGATTTTGAAAGGGGCGACTTCTCTCTGTATCTTAGTATGACAAAAAGTAAGGTTTATGGAGATTTTCAGCTTCTTCAAATTATAATAATTTTCCTTATAGTTACGGCTATTGTTATGTTGGTGCTTGTAAGCGTCTATACAAGAAAAGCGGTGTACATGCCACTTCTTAATTTACTTACTTCCATGAAAAGAATCGAGAACGGAGATCAGTCAATAAGGCTTTCCGAAAATGCTGATACTGAGGAGTTCCAACAGATCAATACCAGTTTTAACCAGATGATGGATACAATCGTGAATCTCCGAATGAAGTCTTACGAGGAGAGAATCGCGTTTGATGAAGCTACTTTAAAATATGTGCAGCTGCAGATTAAGCCCCATTTCTTTTTAAATGCGCTGACAACCATCCACAGTATGTCCTATCAGGATAAAAATGAGGAGATACGAGAGTACATCGAGAGATTATCCCGTAATGTCAGATATCTTTTTAAGTCAGGCCTTCATACAGTACCGCTTTCTGAAGAGATAGAGCATGCAAGGGATTATATAGCAATGCAGGATATTCTCTATCCCGGATGCGTTTTTGATTTTATTGATATTGGAGAAGGACTTGATGATTATCCGGTTCCGCAGCTTCTTGTCCATACAATCCTTGAAAATATCTACAAGCATGCGGTATCTGTAGACAGACTTACTTCAATTCTTATTTCAGCTAAAAATGAGGATCACGATGGCGAGGAGATGTGCCATATAATTGTTGAGGATGACGGTGAGGGATATCCTGAGCAGTTCCTTAAGGATGTGAAAGACGGAAATGTTAAGGTTAAGGAGAATGGTCACGGTGTCGGACTCTGGAACCTCAAAAAGACCCTGAGTCTTATGTACAGACAGGATGATCTGATTGATTTTTCAAATAAAGATCCACACGGAAGCCGTGTGGATATGTGGATTCCTAAGAGAGTAAAGAGGCAGAGCAGCTTATGGAAGTAGTGGTAATTGATGATGATATCTCCACAGTTGATGTAATTGTTGCAAATGTGGACTGGGACAAATTTCATATAGATAAGGTACACACTGCTTATAACATTACCGGTGCTAAAAAGATTTTCAAGGAAAATGACATAAGCATAGCTGTCTGTGATATTGAAATGCCAATGGGAAGCGGTCTTGATCTTATTAAGTGGGTGAGGGAAGAAAAAATTGATGCGGAATTTATTTTCCTTACAAGCCATGAAAAGTTTGATTATGCCAGGCAGGCCATTGAATATAATGCCTCAGGATATGTTGTTAAGCCCTTCAATGCGGACAGAATGGAGGCAGAACTTACAACAGCTCTTCAGAGATTAAATGACAGGCAGGAAATTCAAAAGGCATCAAAATTCGAGGAGTTATACGCAGGAAGCATTGAGTATGTTGAGGGTTCTTTTTGGGATGATGTCCTTCAGCAGAGAATTGTGGCGGACAGGGAAATCATCAGAAAAGAAATAGCAAACAGGAAGCTTGATATAGATGCAGACAAAGCATACAGACTTTTCATAATAGCAAGTGGTAATCCGGAGCAGAGAGCTGAGAAGCTTGGAAAGGAATCCGTAGGACTATATGAAAAGGAACTGGCAGATTTCGCAGCAGATAGGGTTTGCTCAAAGCTTCAGCAGGGAAGAATAGTGAATTACCACGTAAAGAATCTTCTCTATACTGCGATAATCTGTGATGATACAGACTCGGATAAACTGCCCGAAATGGATCAGCAGTTTATTGACGAGGTGGGAGAGAGGCTTGGGAATGTCATCACGATTTACATCGGCAATTCCTGTAATATAGAAGAACTGTATGATACCAGACTTCATATTGAGGAACTCGACAGGAACAACGTCGCATCGAAGGGCAGAGTATTTCATGAAAATGATGAAATAGTTATGCTCTCTGAAAAAGAGCACATCCTTGATCAGGAGCAGATAAGACTTCTTTTAAATGAAAAAAAGAAGAAAGAGCTTCTTAATCTCCTTAAATTCAGTATGGAAAGCCTTGCCAATCAGAAAAAGCTTTCAGCGGCTACGCTTACAATTATAAAGCAGGATCTTCTTCAGATTGTTTTTGTATATCTTCATGGTAAGGGAATTCTTGCTACTCAGCTTTTTGCAAATGATGCTTTTGTTCTTTTGGAGAGTCAGTCTACAGATTCGCTCATGGATATGATGCGCTTTCAGGTGCACTTGATTTCAGGAACAATAGATTATGTTTCAGAGGTTGAGCAGTCGGATTCCATTGTCCAGAGAGCAAAAAACTATGTTCATGAGCACTACGCAGAGGACATCTCTCGAAACGAGATAGCTGAGAGCGTATTTCTCACACCGGAGTACATGGCTAAGATGTTTAAAAAGGAGACCGGTGTGAGTCTTAAGCAGTACATAAGTGATTACAGAGTTGCAATTGCAAAAGAGAAGCTTGCAAATCCTAACGTAAGGATTAGTGATGTGGCTGCAGAGGTTGGTTTTGACAATTTTTCATACTTTTCCACTGTATTTAAAAAGACCACGGGTCTTACTCCAGGTGAATATCATACTCAGACCACAGGTCAGAACTGATTAACTTAACAAATCTTAAAATTGAAAATTTATATCTTATTTTTAAAAGAAACCATATTACCTCCCTTTGTATAATGAGTTTACTTCAAAACGAAGCATTAAACACAATGTACAAAGGGAGGTAATTATGTTTAAGAAAGCAATTAGCACAATTCTTGCCGCAGCAATGACAGTTTCACTTGTTGCATGTGGTGGCGCTTCTACAGGAGAGACTCAGTCAGGCGATGCAGGTACTGCAACAGAGTCCGGTAAAGAGGTAGCAGCCGATGGAGATTACGCACAGATCACATATGCGTTCGTAACCTTCAATACAGTTCCGGATGACACTTCAGATGTAGAAGAAAAGCTTAATGAGATAACAAGAGAGAAGATTGGTGTTGAGGTACATCTGATGCCTCTTTCCATCGCTGATTACACACAGCAGGTAAGTCTTGCAGTACAGAATGGTGAGATTGATATTTTCCATACACTTGGTGATCTTGGAAACGACATCGCAAGTGATATGTGCTACGACATCACAGACATGATGGATACAGATGCAAAAGAAACAAAAGAGCTTTTTGAAGAGGAGTGGCTCAAGACAACAATGTCAGACGGAAGACTTTATGCTATTCCCACACTTAAGCCCTTCGCACTTCAGCCAATGCTCCTTTACAGAAAGGATATCGCTGATGAACTTGGTCTTGATATGGATTCAGTAAAATCTGTTGAAGACCTTACAGATATCTTTGCACAGGTAAAGAGCGCCCATCCTGAGATGACACCTCTTGCTCCTGTATCACAGGGTGACAGCGGTCTTACAAGATGGATTAAAAACATCGACTGGCTCGGAGATTCCTTCGCTTCACCTACAGGTGTACTTCAGGGCGATGATATGACAGTAACAAGCTATTATGATCTTGCTGATTTTGCGAAGTATGCAACTCTCATGAGAGACTGGTACAACAGTGATTACATTATGAAGGATGCAGCTACAACAACTTCTGCAGCAGCAGAGCTTATGTCTTCGGGTAACTATTTCTGCTACTCAGCATCTTACAGCTATCCTCTTGAGGATACAGCAGCTTCACTTTCAGCTCCTTCAGGTTATGAGCTTGGTGCAATTGCTCTGGGTGATGCTTATCTTGATACATCTTCAATGAATGCAGTAGCACAGGTTATAGCTTCAACTTCCGAGAATCCTGATGCTGCACTTAAGTTCCTGAATCTTACATATACAGATGCTGATGTTATCAACACAATGCTCTATGGTATTGAGGGCAGAGATTACGTTAAGAACGATGACGGAACAGTTTCTTATCCCGAAGGACAGGATGCTGCTACAGTTCCTTACACAGCACAGCTCTCATGTGGTGTCCTTGGTAACTTCTTTATTCAGTGGCCTCTTGAAGGCTCCGGCTCAGAGGAATCACTTAAGTGGGAAGATGAGCAGAACCACAACGCTCCTTCATCACCTGCAATGGGATTTACCTTTGATGCATCAGGTGTTCAGACACAGTACACAGCTGTCAGCAACGTGATACAGCAGTATCTGCCCGGTATCGCCTGCGGTTCTGTGGATACAGAGTCAGCACTTGCTGAGTTCAGACAGGCACTTAAGGATGCAGGCTACGATGACATCCTTGCAGAGAAGCAGACACAGCTTGATGCATGGCTCGCAGCACAGTAACACTACTCAAAGCCTTCCTTAAAAGGGGAGGGAAACTACTCAAAGCCTTCATTAAAAGGGG
>NZ_KE384139.1:0-57177 GCF_000424145.1 Butyrivibrio sp. AC2005 | reverse complement strand
GGGGAGGGAAACTACTCAAAGCCTTCATTAAAAGGGGAGGGAAACTACTCAAAGCCTTCCCCCTGGGGGGAAGGTGGCGCGTAGCGCCGGATGAGGGGAAAAAATAGTAAGGGAAGGAATTTAGATGTCTGAAAACAAGTCCAACATAAAAAAAGTAAAAACTAAATATGCCAAGTCAGGTCCGCTTCTTCTGATAGCGGCGCCGGGTATACTCTATCTTTTTATAAACAACTATATCCCGATGTTTGGTATCTTTCTTGCTTTCAAGAACTTCAGCTATAAAAAAGGAATCTGGAAGAGTCCCTGGAATGGTTTTCAGAACTTTAAATTTCTGTTCCAGACAAAAGATGCCATCATAATGACCAGAAACACGATTCTTTACAATCTGGCATTTATCGTAATAGGAACAATTTTTGCAATTACCATAGCCATCTTTTTGAACGCACTGGGAGACAGCCTGAGGACTAAATTTTTCCAGTCAGCACTGCTTCTTCCGAATCTTATGAGCTGGGTAATCATCGCTTACATGGTATATGCATTCCTTAATTCCGATAGTGGTTTTGTAAATAACACCATCATGAAAATGCTAGGGAAACAGGACGTTGCCTGGTACATGGAAAGAGGCTACTGGCCGTTTATCCTGACAATTGTTTATCTTTGGAAAAATGCGGGATATATGTCAATTATCTATCTTGCAGCAATTGCAGGAATTGACAAGTCTGTTTATGAGGCTGCAAGCCTTGACGGAGCAACCAAGCTTCAGCAGATTTTCAGAGTGACACTTCCGCTTCTTAAGCCCACAGTGATCATCATGACACTTATGGCGGTGGGAAGAATATTCTTCTCAGACTTTGGTCTTTTCTATCAGGTTCCTATGAACTCAGGTGCTCTTTATGCAACTACACAGACCATAGATACCTACGTATACAGAGGCCTTATGGAGCTTAATGACGTTGGAATGAGTGCTGCTGCAGGTCTCTTCCAGTCACTGCTGGGCTTTATTATCGTAGTTTCGGCTAATGCATTCGTCCGCAAGGTGGACAACGATAACGCACTTTTCTAAAGGAGTCAAAGATGGAAAATACATTAACAGCAGGTAATAATATAGTAGGTGCCGTTTATGTCTCTTCAGATGCAAAAAGATTTAAAGGTATTTCAACAGTAGTTCTCGGAATACTTGCGGTACTGGCACTTTTACCGATTATACTTATAGTTGTGGCCTCCTTTACGGATGAAACAACACTTTTGAGAAACGGATACGCGTTCATCCCTGAGAAATGGTCAACAGATGCTTATGTATATATGCTTCAGCAGGGGACAACAATTTTCAGAGCCTACGGCATATCAGTTCTTGTGACCATAGTGGGAACACTTATAAGTGTTCTTATCACAACCATGATAGCTTACCCTATGAGCAGGAAGAATTTTAAATACAGAAATATCCTTGCTTTCTTTGTATTCTTCACAATGCTTTTTAATGGTGGTGTGGTTCCTTCTTACATGATGTGGACACAGATCTTTAATATTAAAAACAGCATATGGGCGCTGATCCTGCCCAACTATCTGTGCGGTGCATTCAATATCTTTCTTGTAAGAAATTATTATGCAAACAGCATTCCGGATGCACTTATTGAGTCAGCTCAGATTGACGGAGCAAGTGAGCTTACAATTTTCTTTAAGATTATTTTCCCGCTGGCTGTTCCGACAGTAGCAACAATATCGCTTTTTACAGCACTTACTTATTGGAATGACTGGGTAAATGCGCTGTATTATATACAGAAACCACAGTATTACGGCATTCAGAACCTTCTCATAAGGATAATGAACAACATTCAGTATCTAAAGAGTGGAGCTGCCAGTGTGGCTGTCGGTACAGGCGCTATCTCACTTCCAAGCAACGCAGTGAGAATGTCCATGGCGGTTATTGGAATTCTACCTATTGTAGTTATTTACCCTTTTGTGCAGAAATACTTTGTTAAAGGCGTTGTTGTAGGTGCTGTAAAGGGCTGAGAGGACTTGGTGAGGTTTTTTCGAACCTAGTCCGAACGTGTTCTGGCGAGGGGCAAAGCCCCGAGAACAGAACTTCCTTGTAAAATATGGGAGGCGAAAAGATAGTGACAATATCAGAAATCTTAGATAAAGTAGCAGACTACCATCCGGACCTTGGTCCCGATTATGATGGCTGTGACGGAATAAAATGTGGGGATCCAAATCAGGAGTGCACCGGAATAGTTTCCGCACTTGTTCCCAACATAGATGTAATCAGAAAAACTATTGAGCTTGGAGCCAATCTTTTATATGTACATGAGCCCACAAGCTATCTTACACCCGATCTTCCGGGATGGAGAGCAAATTTTAAGTGTGACATATATGATGAAAAGATGAAGCTTCTTGCAGATAACGGAATTGTTGTATACAGAGATCATGATCATATGCATGCCCACAGACCGGACAGTATCTTTACCGGGGTTATAAAGTATATGGGCTGGGAAAACAATCTTGTAGATGCAGGAAATATGGTACCTTTTGGTTACGTAATAGATTTGCCTGAGGAAACAACGGTAAGAAAAATGAATGAAATGCTTATCCAAAAGATAGGCTTAAAAGGTACCAGGTACATCGGAAGAGGACAGGACAAGATCAAGCGTATTGCACTTGTCGGGCATATATATCCGGATGCATTTATTCCTGCAAGGGAAGACGGCGGATATTACACAGATTATACAACAGAGATAATTAGGGCTATACAGGAAAACAACATTGATGCGATAATACCAGGGGAAATCATTGAATGGAATCTTCTGTCCTATATAAGGGACGGCATTTCTTTGGGAAGAAATATGGCGTGCTTCAACATAGGCCACTTTAACTGGGAGGAGCTTGGAGGAAAATACTCCGCGGACTGGCTTAGTGATCTTACCGAAGGAGAGGTTAAGGTAACCTATGTTCCGTCAGGTGATCTCTGGAATTACCAATTAGCATAATAGGGAGGAAAAAATGGCAACAGGAACACTCAGATTTTATTCAATTTCACAGATGGGGCAGGTGAACATTTCATATGCAATACCTAATGATGTTCCGCCAATGATGGCAGAGGCGAATCCTCATTTCAAAAGACCCATGAAAACACTTTATCTGCTTCATGGTTATTCAGGTAACGAGAGTGACTGGCTCTACAACGGCATAGCAGATGACATTGCTTCTGCCTATAATATGGCAGTTATTATGATAACCGGAGGAAATAACTTCTATCTTAACAGAAAAGCTACAGGCTGTCAGTTCTGCACTTATGCAGGAAAAGAGGTTGTTGAATATACAAGAAAGCTTTTTGGTCTCTCAGATAAAAAAGAGGACACTTTCATCGGAGGTCTTTCAATGGGAGGCTTTGGTGCACTTCATACAGGACTTGCTTTTCCTGAGACCTTTGGTGGCATAATTGCTCTTTCCTCCGCACTGATTATTCATGAGATAGCAGGCATGAAAGAGGGCGAAGGGAATGAGGTTGCCAACTACGAATATTATCATGAAGTCTTCGGAGACCTCACAAAGGTTGAGGAATCTGATAATAATCCCGAAGTGCTTTATACAAAGCTGAAGGAGAGCGGAGCCGAGATTCCACCGGTATATATGGCTATCGGAACAGAGGACTTCCTCTATGAAAATAACCAGATCATGAGAAAATTTTTTGAAGAAAACAACGCTGACTTTATTTACGAAGAAGGACCCGGAATTCACGATTGGAAGTTCTGGAACGCTTACATCACAAAGGGTGTAGAGTGGATACTTGCTCATAAATAAAAAGAGAAATAGTGCCATCTGTATATGGTGGCACTAATTTTATATTTAGGAAATTGCATTTGTAACGGATACAGAAAGGAATTATAAAGGTATGTCTTTTTCAGAAGTACATTTTTTATCAGACAGCTTAAAACAGGGGGTGTCCTGCGCAGTTTTTATGCCGGAGAAAGGTCCGTTTGGCTCTGATGCAGAGCCACCCTATAAGACGGTGTATTTTCTCCCGGGATATAGCGGAGATTATTCCAGCATAATTACAATGCTGGGAATTCGTAAGCAGGCAGAGCTCAAAGGACTTGCCATTGTAATGCCAAATGGACAGAACGCGTTTTATATTGATCATCCGGAGAGAAATGCAAACTATAGTAAATTCATAGGTGAAGAACTCATAGAGAGAACCAGAGATATGTTCAGGCTCTCAGATAAAAGAGAGGACACCTATATCGCTGGTATTTCGATGGGCGGCTATGGAGCACTTTTAAACGGCATCAGATACCATGATGTATTTTCCAAGGTTGCAGCTTTTTCTCCTGCAGCAAATCCATGGACTCTTCTTGCTGATCCGGAAAAGGGTGGCTTTGGTGCCGAAGAATTTGCTTACTATTTTGGAACAAAAGAAGAGTATGAGAATGGCCCCTGGAATATTATGAAATTATATTCTGAGGCGGATAAATGTGATATACCCGAACTTTTCATAGGCAATGGAGATCATGATATCGCAGTAGATACCCAGGTAGATGAGCTCAGGCAAACCCTGGATAAGGCAGAGGTTCCTTACAGGTTTTTCGGAACAGAGGGTAATCATGATTTCGATACCTGGGAAAAAATGCTGGATCCTGCATTTTCATTCCTTGCCGGTATTCCTGCGGGCTCCAGAAACAGCCTCGCAATCCCGGACATCATAACAGAATAAATTCTAAATAAAAATAGACAACCATATGTACAAGAATTGCAAAGAAAGCTTCGTCTTTCATTTTTATAATCAAAGAATGAAAGTGGAGGTGGCAAAATTATGAAATGGGTCAGTACTTTTAAATATTTAAAAATAGGATATGGCGAAAATATAGCTCTGGCAGAGAATCTTACGCAGAGAGTATCTTTTGACAATAATATTGATGCAGATAAGCTGCGTATCAGATTTACAAATCGTTATGGCAAAAATGAGTTAAAACTGCACAAGGTAACTATAGCGAAGGTACTAAGGCAGGAGAATAACACAAAGTTTTCTGAAAGAGAATTTAATGGTACAGAGGCATCTGTTCTTTCAGACAGAAGAATTGTTACACTTGGAGGAAAAGCAGAAATAATACTTGCTCCTGATCAGGAAACTTTCAGTGATGAGATCGATTTTCATATAAATGCCGGAGACAGACTTGCTATCAGTGTATATTACAAGGAAAAGCAGGACTTTGACTCCATATGCTGTTTCTGGGCAGATGGTGGAGCAGAGGTGGCCTATTATGAAGGAGATGTAACTGGTAAAACTGACATAGATAAAGCTTCTTCAAGAGGAACATTTCCCGAGATTACTTCCGATATTCTTCGTGATGATGCAAACATCGGTATGATGAAAATCTTTTCAGGCTTTGACGCAGTGCAGGCTCTTACTGATGATGAAACAAAGGTTATTGCGGCCTTTGGCGATTCAATCACACATATGTCTTTCTATACAAATGCATTACAAAAAAGGCTCTATGATGCTAACCCCGGAAAGCTTACCTTTATCAATTGTGGTATAGGCGGAAACAGATTAGTTGATGATGCTACTTATGTAAAGGCTATTGGAAAACAGCTTGTTCTTTTCGGAGATGCCGGAGTAAAGCGCTTTGAACACGATGTATTTGAGTTGGATGAAGTTGATACCGTACTGGCGCTTATAGGTATAAATGATATTATGCATCCTCTTTTCCTTGAAGAAAAGGAGGAGACAGTAAGTGGAAATCAAATTATCGAGGGCTATAAAAAGATTACAGCAATGGCGCATGAGAATGGTGCGGAGATTTACTTTGGAACAATCACTCCCTGCGGGAACGATGAATATCCGGACTGGTGGCTCCCGATATTTGAAGCCTCAAGGAATGAGGCAAATGACTGGATTCGCAGCGGTGAGCTGATAGATGGTTTCTTTGATTTTGACAAAGAACTTAGAAATGACGATAAACCGGGATACATGAAGGATGAATGTAATATAGGTGACGGTCTTCATCCAAATACACCCGGTGGAAAACGAATGGCAGATTTAGTGGACATAAAGGCAGTTGTAGGATGATTGTGAATTCAGACATCCGGCAGACGTAACTTTTCACCCTCAAAAATGGTTACTGCTTTTGCATTATTACCCATATTTGTCTCCCATTTATCAGAGCCGAAAACATAATCTCCATATTCATTGGAAGCGGTATTCAATGCCTGTATTTCCAACAGATATTTTCCCTCAGGAAGGGCGATGGAAATAATGCCGTTTTTATCCGGGAAAGCAAAGGAGAGAGGCCTTCCGAATAAATCGTAAATGATTAATCGATAGAGCTCATTTTCATGACCGTAACCTTTTACTTTTAGCTCTGCTTTGCCGCAGGAAGGGGGGATTTCATCCTCAAGCTCAGCCCTTGTTTTATCACTGACAACGCAGGTTTTAGTGAAAGCTTCGGTAATTATATTTTCATATTCATCATAACCATTTGCTCTTGCACTATAGATGAGCGCCGCGTAAACATCCTCATAGGTGTTTGCCGGTGTGAGAATTTGCATGGAAGTATAGTAGAGATCAAACATGGTATCAAGATCCATCCCTGCTTCATAAATGAGATATGCAGCGAGATTTGGAATTCCGGAATTTATGTGAACTCCACCGGTATCATTAAAATTCTGATTTGGAACCTCAACATTTCTTACATAGTAAGCGCCACCAATCCTGTCGGGCTGGTGATACTCAGTAGGATTGGACATGTTTCTGGCAGGGTCACCGCTCATTTCGCCTACCAGCCACTCGCTATCATCGGTTCTGCCATACATGGTCTCGATAATGTTTCCCATGACATCTGAATAGGATTCGTTTATTGCACCTGCATCATTCATGTAATTACTGCCAAGAATGCAGGATTCTGTGACAGCATGAGTGTATTCGTGTCCTACCACATCAAGGTCATAACTGATATCAACCACATCACAGTAGCAGAAGGTGTACCATCCGAAAAATTTGGAAAGATAACAGGCATTTTCTATGCCGCGTCTGTCCTTATCACAGTATTTTCTTAGTAAAAGTATAGGCGTCTCAAATCCGTCTGGTGATTTGATTCCTATAGCTTTATATGCATCATAGGCACACTCATAATTATATAAGGCGGCCAGATCACGATCATCCCAGGTGTTGTCCTTGCTTGTAAGAAAAGTCAGCCTGGTATTTCGGAACATGAAATCATAACAGTCTGCAATGGCAATTTTTCTGCCTAAATCCATCATGTAATAGAGACCGTCGCTTGGATTATAGGCTACGTTTACTGTTATATCCTGCTTTCCGCCTTTCAAAAAATCCACAGTACCACTCCAGGTCGCCGGTTCCATGCCATGGAAATACTCTTCATTATTGTAATAAGAGGTGTCACGTTCAACAGAGAGGGTAGCAGTAGGGAGATACCAGAATAAGCGTTTTCCGTCGCGACTCACATATATGGAAATATATCTCATGGCTTCAAAGCTATCATTGATTTCCGGGTTATCCTTAAATAAAACATAGCAATTTTCTATGGTTTTTGTACCTGAAAACCATATGGTAGCTTCGGAGGTGGCTTCCGGATAATAGTGAGCGTCAGGATCATCCAGGTTCATGACTATATCAAGAACTTCGTCCTTTGAGAGAATTTCTTCCTGGACAGATTCCCTTAATCCGGTTGCACAGGAGGATGAAACTGCGCATGGATACCCTTCCGGATCTAGGACAATATGAAGTGTAGCATTGAAAATCGTGGACTGTCCTGCCCTTTGCTGATAGGCAATGTAGGTGTAGCCTCCTCCATCCCTGGACATATCAGAACAAAAGAATTTTGTTTCTCCCTGTAGCCCAAGAAGCCCTGAGATTCTGTCCAGAGAATCCAGAGCTTCGTTGGCGGTAGAATTATCACCGGGTATTACATTTATCCTTTTATTACAATATCTGCCTACAATAGTGGAAACATAGCCTTCGTTCGAGCGGACTATGATAGCTTTGTTATCATTCATTGCCTGAATGTCGGCTTCTGTCAGCTGACTCGAACTTTCTGAACCATTTTCATTATTTCCGGCTGATCTGAAAATTTCGGTGATGATTTCAGTGGGGGTTCTGCCTATTGATCCCAATAGTAAGGCAATAGTAGTAATAAAAATGACTACACTTTTCATGGCTCATTTTCGGTATCAATTATCTGAATCTGTACCTTGTCATATCGATTACATCATTGGTTTCGGGATCACCGTTTACACAGTCATAAATAGCTACGCCATCCTGACACATGATAAGTACATTGTCAGTATTCTTTTCGTTTAAAACATAAACAAATACTTCCATGTCGAATTTTGAGTACTGCTCGTAAAGAGCTTCGCTCATGTCGCGCATTCCTTCAACGGTCTGATCCCATACCTGTTTATATTCTGCATTTGTTTTTGCTATCTCTGCATAATCTGAAATTCCATCAGCCCACAGATCAACTACAACGCAGTCATCATAGGCTCTGAAACGGGTATTGCCGCCGGAGGAATTCCTGGTTATGACTTCTTCGGTATATTTATTCAGGTCGTCAACTGTGAAATTATTCGGATCTATAGAATAATTGTTGGTAGTTTCTTCCTCGATTGCATTAATACTCTCATCAAGAGCAGAAGCATTTGCTTTGCATGTGAATGACATAAGTAGAAAAGCAGCGCAGAGAGTGATTGAAAATAGTTTTTTTGTATACCTCATAATACTTGACCTCCTGTCTTAGCGAGAATAGGAGCGTATCCAAAAGGAGACTGGATACAAACCGTGAATCTATATATTCAACACTAGCAGAAATAAATTAAGAGGTGATTTACAAATTATAAAAATAAGATGAATTTAGCTGATATAGTGGATAAAAAGGCTTTTTTTGAAATTTTATTTCGAAAAAAATGACTTCCTGCGCGCGTTTGATTTTTTGCGTACAGGAAGTCATCCATTTTTTTCAATATATTTAATTAGCAGAGCCCTCACCATATTTCTCATCACAATACTTACAGCGATAAATTTCTTTTTCTTCATCAGCAAGATAGAAGATATGCGGTAAACCCTGTTCTATAGAAGAAATACAACGGGGATTGTGACATTTTATGACATTTTTTATTTCATGAGGCAGGAAAAGTGCTCTTTTTTCAACAATTTCACCGGCTTTTATAACATTAACCGTGATATTATGATCGATAAAAGCAAGGACATCAAGGTCAAGAGTATCAATATCACATTCAACCTTCAGAATATCCTTTTTGCCCATAACGTTACTTTTTGCATTTTTTATTATAGCAACAGTACAGTCAAGCTTATCAAGTCCCAGGTGATGATATATCTGCATGCTGCGACCGGCTTTTATATGATCAAGAACGAAGCCTTCTTCAATTTTACCTACGTTAAGCATAGTTATATGCCCCTTTCTGAATTATTTACCACACCCTAAGCAACCCATGATTCATATGCGCATCCGTTTTATCAAGCAGTGTCAAAATCAGTGCCATTCTCACATACAGACCATACTGAACCTGCTTGAAGTATGCAGCCCTTGGATCGTTATCAACCTCGACAGAAATCTCATTTACTCTGGGAAGAGGATGAAGGATATGCATATCCTTTTTTGCCATTTGCATTTTTTCTTCATTTAATATGTAGAAATCACGCAGACGGATATAGTCTTCCTCGTTGAAAAAGCGTTCCTTCTGAACTCGTGTCATGTATAAAAGGTCAAGTCTTGGCATTACGTCCTCGAGCTTTATTACTTCTTCATAGGTTATGTTATTTTCCTTAAGAAGATCCGTGATGTAATCCGGTACGCGGAGCTCATTAGGAGATATGAAAATAAAATGGATATCCTTATAACGAACAAGAGCATTTATAAGAGAATGAACAGTTCTGCCAAATTTAAGATCACCGCAGAGACCAATGGTAAAGCCACCAAGTGAGCCATATAGTGAACGAATAGTGAGAAGATCTGTAAGAGTTTGAGTAGGGTGGTGATGACCGCCATCACCGGCATTAATAACGGGAATAATAGAATTCGCTGCCGCTACCATAGGAGCACCTTCCTTGGGATGGCGCATCGCACAGATATCAGCGAAGCTGGAAATAACACGGATAGTATCGGCGACACTTTCGCCTTTAGAAACTGATGAACTGGAAGCATCGGCAAAACCGATTATCTGACCGCCAAGTCGCAGCATAGCTGTTTCAAAACTGAGTCTTGTACGGGTACTGGGTTCATAAAAACAGGTTGCGAGGATATTACCATCGCACTTGTGAGCGTAGCTGCTCATGTTCCGTTCAATGTCTCCTGCTGTATCGAAAAGCTGTTCAAGCTCTTCAACAGAGAAGTCGAGCGGACGCATCATGTGTCTTAGATTATTCATCATAGATTCTGCACTCCCATATACAACTGAATTATCTTTTTTTCTTTATCAATTATATATGTTCAGAGAACTTTGTCTATATGTATTTTCATGAAAAATTGGTTTGATTACTTACCCGGATTGAAGGTACTTACCGGTGCAGAACCATCAATAGGAATGTGGTACATAACATTTTCAACTCCAAAGGGTTTGAAATACAGGTACTTAGAAGTGAGACTAAGGCCATGATAAATGCCCTCAGCGATGACAGTATTACCTGATCCATCAAGCTTCATAACTCTGAGAGTCTGATTGCCGGCCTCTGAAGTAGCATAGAAGATGTTATATTCGTTCATATTGTAATAATCCACTCTGGAATTAATCAGAACTTCACTATTACCTGTTGCAAGATTTGCGCGGCACAGTCTGTAATGATGTTCTGCATCAATGTAATAGACGTAATCGCCCATTATTATCGGCTGCCATATGTTGCCGCCCATAACAATAGAGGAAGAATTATTGGAAAGAGTATCCATCATGTGCAGGTTATGATCAAGATCCACACCGCTGTAATATATTTTTCCGGCACTGGCACAGGAGGGATCCAGCATTTCGGTGGTAACCAAAGCCTGTTTTTCACCGTCAATTCTTATTTTGTTCAGTCCGGATTTTTCACCGGAGGTTACAGTATAGTACAAGTCACTTCCGACGAGCTGAATTGCAGATATGAGATTTCTGTCAAGAAGCTCCTGGTTGTCCCCGTCTATTTCACTTCTGTATAGACCATAAAAAGTTGAGACTCTTCCAAGACCTTTCAAATCACTTGTGGCATTACTTTTCGAGGTGTCCATATAGTAGTAGACATATTTGCCATAACCGACGATATTTCTGACAGCCATCATTGTAATATCATTTAAATCTGTCTCGTCGGGATTCATGGAATACATGGCTCCGCTATCAAGGGGATTAGAAAAGTAGACCTTTCCGTCCATTTCAAGAACAAGACCGCCATTATAAAGATTGCCTGCATTATTTCCAATAGCAGACTCGTCATTTAACGGTACCCGGTTACGTAGAATATATATTAAAATAAAGATTGTAATAAAAGTAATTGCAGCTGAAAAACCTATAATAATGCGCTTATTATCCATGCCTTACCACCTTTACCGGAAGAAAAACTATGAAAAATAAATATATACTTTATTTAATTAAGTATATCACGGTTTTTGGCTACTAAATCATTAAGTTTCCGTTAATTTATTGGAGTTTTGTGGTATAGTTTTATTATGACGAATTAGTACCGGGATTTTATGGAGAGAACAGACTTATGGATTTAAACGAACTTCGCCAGGATATTGATGTAATTGACCTGGAGCTTATAAAGCTTTTTGAAAAGAGAATGAAAATCAGCGAGAAAGTAGCTGATTATAAGATAAATGCAGGAAAAAATGTCTTTGATAAGGAGCGGGAAAAACAGAAAATAGAGTCCTTTAAGGATTTGGCAAAGGATGATGCAAACAGAGAGGCTGCCGGTGAATTTATCGAGAAGATAATGGAAATCAGTAGAAAACGGCAGTATGAAAAGCTTTCAGAGAGTGGAGTGTCTGATGACGGGAAGGAATGCGACCCTGCTTTTTCATCGGGGACGAGGGATAATTCTCTTATTCTCTATCGAAATGCTACCAGGCAGCAGGCATGGCTGAGAGATACACTTGTTATACTTGCAGATAAGAAAGAGGCGGATGCTCATTATACCCCTGACGAACAGGCAGAGCTTGTTCATACGTGTATGAATATCCTGATTGATGAGTCTGCAAGACGAGGTTTTTATGGGAATCTTTGGCATGCTTTCCTTGCACTTTTACTTGTGTCTGATGAGAACGCGTTTAGCTGTGCTGATGAGATGCGCGGTGACACATCCGGTTCTATCAGAGACATAGCGTTACATGATCTGACACTTTTTAAGCGATGGTTTGATCTTGACTTTTCTGAGATGATGAAAAGACTTGGAACACCTGAACTTTCAGCTCTGTTTGATTTTAAGGCAGGTACTTCCGAGAGCAAGATTTTCAATACCAGAGTGAGAGACAGAATCTGTGAGCTGGCAGGAACTCTCTCAAAATGCAGTCAAGCTGAGGATATGTTAAATGAAGTGGCTCTTTTCTATAAACAGTATGGAGTTGGTAAGTTCGGACTTCATAAGGCCTTCAGAGTGCGACATGAGGAGCCTGTAGCTGCTATAGAGCCAATAAGGAACATAAGACATGTTCAGCTTGCGGATCTTGTTGGTTATGAGATAGCCAAGCAGAAGCTTGTTGATAACACAGAAGCTTTTGTTTCAGGAAAAAAAGCAAATAACTGCCTCCTATACGGAGATGCCGGAACAGGAAAATCCTCCTGTATAAAGGCTATTGCAAATGAGTATTTTGATAGAGGTCTTAGAATAATCGAAGTTTACAAGCATCAGTTTAAGGACCTCAATGATGTAATTGCTCAGATTAAGGGAAGAAATTATAAATTTATTATTTACATGGATGACCTCAGCTTTGAGGAATTTGAAACAGACTACAAATATCTTAAAGCTGTTATTGAGGGAGGTTTGGAGAAGAAGCCTGAAAACGTGCTTATTTATGCAACCTCCAACAGAAGACATCTTATTAGAGAGAGCTTTAAGGACAAGCCGGCTGTGCTCGATGACGATCTTCATAGAAATGATACGGTTCAGGAGAAGCTTTCGCTTGCAAACCGCTTTGGAGTCACTATCTATTTCGGAGCACCTGAAATGAAGGAATATGATGAAATAGTGCGTGTACTGGCAAAGAGAAACGGCCTGAATATAGCAGAGGATGAGCTTATTGCTGAAGCAAGAAAATGGGAGATGAACCACGGCGGTCTCTCAGGACGTACCGCCCAGCAATTCATAGATTATCTTCTGGGAAAGTAGATTATTCCTTGAACAAAGAGACATGCGCATTACTTACGAGTGATTAGCTCAGCTTTTGAATATACAGGCATATAAACATATATAAAATTTCAGCCGATTATAAGCGGAGCTTAACGAGGCTGAAAGATTATATATGTTTATATGCCGTACGGCTAACAAGGAGGATAAACATGGCAATGGATGTATTTGCAGCTGTCGACCTTGGTTCCTACGCACTTGAAATGAAAATCTACGAAATGTCTCAAAAGAAAGGCGTAAAGGAGATCGATCATGTAAGTCACAAGATTGATCTCGGAACCGAGACCTACGCTACCGGGCAGATATCTGCCTCACACATGGATGAGCTTATAAGAATCCTCACTGATTACAACAAAATCATGGAGGGTTACGGTGTTTCGCGCTATCAGGCCTATGGAACAAGTGCCATGAGAGAGACCAGAGACATAGACACTGTGCTGGAACTTTTAAGGCAGCGCACTGGACTTGAGATAGACATCCTCAGTAACTCTGAACAGCGTTTTCTGGACTACAAATCAGTAGCCCTTAATAACGAACGGTTTTTTAAGTTTTTGGAAAAACCAACTGCTATTGTTGACGTTGGTGGAGGAAGCATACAGATATCTCTCTTCGAAAATGACACTCTTGTTACAACTCAGCAGCTAAGACTCGGAGTCCTGAGACTACACTCAACCATGCAGCAGATTCAGCCGGGGCATAGCAAATATCCCATGCTTGTTCAGGAGCTGGTTGAGTCACAGCTGAATGTATTTGCCAAGATGCATCTAAAGGATAGAAAAGTTGAGAATGTAATCCTTCTGGATGATTATGTATCACCTGTTCTTCAAAGAATTAATCTTGGAATGGATGAAAAGGGCTATGCATCCACAAGGGAATTCCAGAATTATATTGGAGGGCTTGCCGGTAAATCCCTACAGGATACATCTAAAAAACTGGGGCTCCCTCAGGATAACATAATGCTCATGTATGTTTCAGGACTTCTTGTCAGCAATATCCTTTCGGTTCTGAAGGCAGAAACCATATGGGCGCCCGGTGGAACTCTTTGTGATGGCATTGCCTTCGAATATGCTGAGAGGAAGAGGTATATAAAGAGTTCTCACGATTTTGAGCAGGATATCGTTGCCTGCGCACAGAATATATCGCGAAGATATATGGGAAGCAAGCTCCGAAGCGAGACACTCCAGACAATAGCACTTAATATTTTTGACAGCATGAAAAAGGTTCATGGACTTGGCAAACGAGAACGTCTGCTATTGCAAATATGTACAACTCTCCATGACTGCGGAAAATACATAAGCATGGTTAACCTGGGTGATTGCTCCTATAACATCATAATGTCGACGGAAATTATAGGACTATCACACCTTGAGAGATCAATAGTTGCCAATGTGGTCAGATTTAACCATGATGAATTTGAATATTTCAAGGCAGGCGGTTACAGATTTCATGGAATCGATCATGACGCATATCTGATAATAGCTAAACTTACGGCTATCCTTCGAATAGCAAACGGACTGGACAGAACCCATAAGCAGAAATTTAAAAACGTCAAGATTTCCGTAAAAGACAAGGAGATGGAGATAACAGTTGATACCATGGCTGACATCTCTCTGGAAAAAGGACTGTTTGGCTCAAG
This sequence comes from Butyrivibrio sp. AC2005, assembly GCF_000424145.1. GTDB lineage: Bacteria > Bacillota > Clostridia > Lachnospirales > Lachnospiraceae > Butyrivibrio. The sequence continues at coordinate 42,202 of NZ_KE384139.1, read as the reverse complement.
GGGAAGTTTCTTTGAGCAGGTCTACGGCATTAAACCGGTTATCCGACAGAAACGATTTTAAAATAAAAGCCTTCCCCTTTGGGGGCGCTCAACGTCCGGGGGACGTTGGTATAAGCGCGGACCGAAGCGGAGCGAAGACAGGTGCCCGAAGGGCGGATGAGGGGACATAAAATGGCAACAAAAAAGAAAAATCAAAACGAACCCAAACCTATAAATTTCTATTATGACGGCTACTACATGAACAGGGAGCTGAGCTGGCTTCAATTTAACAGCAGATGTCTGTCTGAGGCAAAGGATAAATCCACGCCTCTTTTTGAAAAATTGAAATTCCTTAGTATTACCGCCAGCAACCTTGATGAATTTTTCATGGTGCGTGTTGCATCCCTTAAGGATATGATAAATGCCGGCTATAAGAAACCTGACATAGCAGGCCTTTCTCCAAAGGAACAGCTCGAAAAAGTAACAGAAGTTGTTCATGATTTTGAAAATGAACAGTACAAAGTTTACAATCGTCTGTTATTGCCGGAGCTTGGTGAGAACGGGGTGGAGGTTGTGAGGGACTACGAGTCTCTTAATGAGGAAGAAGCTGACTATATCGACCGATATTTTGATGATTTTGTTTATCCGGTACTCACACCTATGGCTGTGGATTCATCAAGACCTTTTCCTCTTATAAGGAACAAGACTCTTAATATAGGAGCACTTGTTAAAGGTAAGGACAATGATGAGATGGAATTTGCAATGGTTCAGGTTCCGTCAGTTTTGCCCAGAATAATGGAAATTCCTGAAGATAGCGGCGTCAGGAAGATAATGCTTTTGGAGCAGATCATACAGAGAAATATTCGTAAGCTATTCCTTAATTATGATATTGTGTGTTGTTATCCGTTTAGAGTTGGACGAAATGCCGATTTATCCATAGATGAGGATGAGGCTGAAGATCTTCTTAAGGAAATTGAAAAGCAGCTTAAAAGAAGACAGTGGGGTCAGGCTATAAGACTTGAGATTGAAAAAGGCTTTGATAAGAGGCTTTTGAAAATCCTTGTAGATGAGCTAAAGGTTGAACAGAGTGAAGTATATACAGTGGACGGACCGCTGGATCTTACTTTTCTTATGAAAATGTATGGAATGGAGGGCTTTGAGTATCTGAAGGAGCATGGCTATAATCAGCCTGCACCTGTTCCGGAGCTGCCCCTTGACCGTGATATTTTTGAGTGTATAAGAGAGGGTGATATTTTAATGCATCACCCATATGAGAGCTTTGATCCTGTCGTAAGATTTGTAGAGACCGCTGCATCCGATCCTGCTGTTCTGGCTATCAAGCAGACATTATATCGAGTGAGTGGTAATTCACCAATTATAGCAGCGCTTGCAAAGGCTGCCGATAACGGCAAGCAGGTTTCCGTGCTTGTTGAGCTCAAGGCACGTTTTGATGAGGAGAATAACATCGTATGGGCAAAAATGCTTGAGAAAGCCGGATGCCATGTTATTTATGGACTGAAAGGTCTCAAAACCCACAGTAAGATAACGCTTGTTGTTAGAAAAGAAGAGGATGGTATCAGACGTTATGTTCACCTGGCAACAGGTAACTATAATGACTCGACAGCTAAACTCTACACAGATGTGGGCATGTTTACATGCGCTGAAGCTTACGGTGAAGATGCAACTGCCGTATTCAACATGCTTTCAGGATACTCTGAACCTGTAGTTTGGAATAAGCTTACACTTGCACCGCTTTGGCTCAAGGACAGAATACTTGATCTTATAAAAAGAGAAGCTGATCATGCAAGAAATGGTGAGCCTGCTCATATAGTTGCCAAGATGAACTCTATTTGTCACAAGGATGTTATCGCTGCTCTCTATGAAGCAAGTAGTGTGGGTGTGAAAATAGACCTTATTGTTCGTGGAATTTGTTGTCTCAGGACCGGAATTCCCGGTGTGAGCGAGAACATTACCGTTCGCTCTATAGTTGGTAATTTTCTTGAGCATAGCAGGATCTTCTATTTTGAAAATGGCGGAAGCCCTGAATACTATGCATCCAGTGCAGACTGGATGCCAAGAAACTTAGAACGAAGAGTAGAGATTATGTTCCCTGTAGAAAACCCTGCACTTCGAAAGAAGCTTTGGCATATTCTGGATAGTGAGCTCAATGATAACGTAAAGGCTCACCTCATGAACAAGGAAGGAGAATATGTTAAGGTAAAGGGAAGAGGAGCAGAACCTCTAAATTCACAGAAACTTTTCGGAAAAGAAGCTACTCAGCACAGTAAACCTAAAGACATTGCAGAGAACAGAGTATTCGAACCGGAATACAGGGATGATCACGGATTATGAGATATGTATTAGCTTCAGCCTCCCCACGAAGAAGACAGCTCCTGGGGAGTCTTGGAATAAATTTTGAAATAATACCTGCTACAGACGATGAGCACATAACCAGTGATGTGCCCTCAGAAGTCGTTACATCACTTTCGCAGCAAAAAGCTAAAGAGATTTTTCATAAACTTTTAACAGATAATAAAGATACCCTCGTTGTAATTGGCTCAGATACCGTTGTATCATATAAGGAGAAAATTCTTGGTAAGCCCACGGATCGCGAGGATGCAAAACGCATGATTCAAAGCATCGCCGGCGATACCCATGAGGTCTACACCGGAGTTACTCTGATGTATACTGACGAAACAGGATCAAAAGAGTTTTCCTTCTACGAGTGCACGAAGGTCAGAGTTTTTCCTATGACAGATTCTGAGATTGAGGATTACTTAAATACTGACGAACCCTACGACAAGGCAGGAGCCTATGGAATTCAAGGAATTTTCGGTAAGTATGTGGAAGGGATAGATGGTGATTACAACTGCGTTGTAGGACTGCCGGTAGCAAGGCTTTATCAGGAGATGAAAAAACTTAAATTAATCTAGTCGCATGCCAGGAATAGAGAGGTATGCATGCGGGAAAGTGAGTATCTATGCACGAGTATGACGATGCCGTACTGAATTGCTTTTTGGAAAATCAGGGACAGCTTTTTTCTGAGCCTGTGGCTGAGAGCCCGGAGGAGGCAGAAGCTTTTCTTGAAGATTGCATGGCCGTAGTTGTGGAATCACCGGAAGAAGTAGAAGAGTATTTTGAGGAAGCCGGACTTGATCCCGGAGACGGTGATGTTATGGAAGCATCAGAAGTCTTTGATATTGGTGACGGAAGATACCTTATAGTTGAAGGGTGATTTTTTTCTGAATTGTTGGATAAATTATAAAGCCTTCCCCTTGGGGGGGGAAGGTGTCAGCGGAGCTGACGGATGAGGGGATCAAACAATTGATATTCTCGTTTTAAGTAGGTGCCTATGAAATTCAAATATTGCAGAATTCAGGGGAAAGAACTGGCAGCTAATACCAGAACCGGCAAAGGAATATTTGCCATGCTAAATCAGATGGTCACTAATGGTGAGATGGAAGAAGAGGATGTGGGCCTTTTTACAGAAATTGATGCATGGTTTGCCGAGGAACTTCCATGGCCGCCTCCATGTAAGAGGCAGGAAAAGGTCATCTGTTATTTCAAGACGGAGAATTCCGAAATGATGATGAAGATGATCAATCCTTTATTATGGCTTCTTGAGAGATATGAACACCCTTATTATGTGGTTTATACTAATTTTCCGGGCAAGATAGTCTATGAAGATGAGTATCAGATTGCAGCTGAGGTTGATGAAAACATAGTTATTGAGGATGTTCAGACCAGTTGGCTACACAATGATGACTTATAGATGAAAAACTGTTAGAATATTAGTTGATTCAGGCAGCTCTGTGTACTTGTTTCGCAGAGCTGCTTTAATTATGTGCAGAGGATGTATTAGGAACAATGGATATTATACGCGTTCATGTTAAATTTAAGGGCTACGTTCAGGGAGTAGGTTTTCGCTACACTGCTTTACATACAGCCAATATGTACCGTCTTACCGGATGGGTGAAAAACGAGTGGGATGGATCAGTTACTGCTGAAGCGCAGGGAACCAGATCAGATATTGATGCCTGGATTGCCGGGGTAAAAAAGGGAACGTATATTGATGTTATGGATATGACAATGGCAACAATTCCGATAGATGAGGACGAGAGATCATTTCAGATAAAGTACTGAACCGGATAGGGCAGGTCCATACATATTATACGGGGGATGAAAAAAGGAAATCAGGGGAACAATAAAATTATGTACAGAACAATGATAATAACATCGATAGTGGCTGGATTTCTGGCTGCTGTGGGACTACTCGGTAAAAAGAAAGTCCCGGTTAACTATATAGGCTATTCGGCTTTTTTGAATCTGGCTCTTATGCTATATCTGGCTCTTGGAGTTACAGCATTTTTATCCGGATTCAAGTCATTTGGATTAAACAGTTCCGGAGGCGCCTTAGGCATAATAATCGGAACACTCATTATCTCGAAAATTATTCCCAAATATAAGAATGAATTTATAAGCAGTTACATGATAGTCCTGCCCCTTGAATACGGAATAGGAAAAATAGGCTGTGCTTTTGCAGGATGTTGTGGCGGGATTCCATACACAGGTCCCGGAAGTATCCATATAGATGGCAGAGGCATATTTCCGATTCAGGCGGTTGAAGCAATAACATTCATAATTATATTTATAGTATCAGCAGTTTTTTATTTAAAAAGTGTCTACAATCCACTTATAGCAGGTGCTATTTATGCTTTTATAAAAATACTCCTGGATTTTCTAAGAGATACTCATAATAACACTATAATAACAAGTAACCAGATAATGTGCTTTGTTATAGCTATAAGCCTTTTAATAATACATTTTATGAATAGTAAAAAGCATGCTATTAAATGCATAACAACAATTATATTATTATTCCTGGTTGTTTCTCTGTCAGGATGTGCCTATTCAAAGGAAGAACGGGCTCAGAGAAAAGAGTATGTCGAGCGTGCAAAGGAAAATGCAACAGCTATGCAATATCATAAAGAAGATGCATGAGATAGCTACTGATAAGTAATATCCGTTTTTTCAGGGAACAAAAAATAAGATATATTTAATAAACTCTTAAGGGGATATGCATTGTTTGTATATCTCTCTTTTTATACAATAAAATATGGGGATTAATATGTAAAATGCGTTCAATATATGAGAGGTACAGCCTATGAAAAGAAATATTAAAAGGATAGTGAGTCTCGTTGTTGCATGTATACTGCTTACTTTACCACTGTGTGGCTATGCATATGGCACTATGACAGATCAGGATTACTATTATACAAGATATGCACTTGTTGATAATACCTCCGGTGTGACTTGTGCCAATGTAATAGTGCCCTATGGCTGGACAGCTTATCTTAGTGTGGATTGGACATTTCCATCGATTTCAACACCCGGTGTTTGTAGGATTGATATGTATAATCAGGATGGTACAGCGGAGATACATATACGAAGTGCAGAGTGCTTTATGCAGGCAGATAGTGGTGGATTTGATTATGGTGAGGGAGTAGATCCTGGAACCTATCAGATCTATAGGTATTATGCCAATGCTGCAGGTACGCAGGAAAGACTTCTTTCAGATAACGGATATAATGCAACCCTTATAAGTGAAGAACGTACAACGCAGGCAGAACAACAGATTCTTAATGAAGCAGCTTATCTTTACCTGCAATCTTGTGGCATGGATCCTTCATCCAGTATTTGTGAAGGAACAATGGCTAAAAGAACCTATCAGAATAGCGATGGAAGTATTCTTGAATTTCAGAATGTGGTTATAGGTGCGCAAACTTCTTTTATTGCAGGATCCTGGTCACAGACAAATTTGATTATGTGGAAAGAACTGGGAAACAATTATTTGAAGGTATCAAATGCTTCAGAATATGATGAGTATAAGAAGATTTTTGATAATGTAGTAAACAATTCTTATTTTACTTCGGATTTTTATTGGGTAAGTGCTTATTATGGAATGCAGATAAATCAGTGGGTTCAGGAGGGGCTCCAGGCACAGGCAATGAGTAACATTTTGGCTGACAATTATCTGGACAGTCCAAATAGGCAGGATACTGCAGAAGTTGATTTTACTGAAAAATGGAGTGATGTTATCACGGAAAGAAATGATTATACGCTTGAGGATGGAAGCAGGATAAAGGTTGATACAAAGTACGACACTGTATATCAAAACGGTGATGAAATTTATATGGGACCTGATGCTTATGCGCCTGACAATTGGACGAAACTCGACAGGACATATTGAGGAAATCGTATTATGAGACGAAAGACCGACAGCTTGTTATTTAAATTTGCGGTTATTTTTATAGGCTTTACAGTTGTCTTCTATCGGTGTTGCTAAATATGATCCTTCCATAGATCACAATTTTGACAATGTATTTAAGCGTGCAGATAAAGCTATGTACACAAGAAAAAAGCAAATGAAAGCAATAAGAACTGAGTAAACATATTACATTATATATTGTTTAACAGAATAGAGACCAAACCATCGTTATTATTATCTGTCTCTGTAATAATATCAGCTGCTTCCTTTACCATTGGGACAGCGTTCATCATGGCAACACCAATTCCCGCTGCCTTAATCATGGAAACATCGTTCTCCTCATCGCCCGCAGCAATTGTATTTTTATAGGAGATGCCTAAGTGGTCTGCAAGCCTTGTAACAGCACTTCCTTTTCCTGCCTCAGAATTGAAAATTTCAAGATAGTATGGATTTGAATAAAGGGTAGTAATTCTGCCATTACCAAGCTTATCAACCTCATCCTTAAAGCGGTCAATCTTTTCTTTATCATGGAGTTCGATTCCGATAATCTTACATGGAACATCAGTAAGCTCAGAACATATATCGTCCGTTATGATATACGGAGTATGAATAACCCGTCTGTAATATGAGAGCTCTTCATCCTCTGCAGGGCTTATGAGTTTTTCATCATTGTAAGTATGACAGTGAATGCCATGCTCCCTGGCCAGTGCAAATATCTGAGGAACCAGATCAAAAGGAACCCCTGTCCTGTATACATCTTTTTTTGTGTCACAGTCATAAATCTCAGAACCATTAAAAGATATAAGATAGCTCCCCGGGAAAAAGAGGTCATTCTCAAGTTGCACAGCTTTTGCGCTATCGAGCGCGCGTCCTGTACTTATGGCGAAGTGATTACCTGCTGCCGTGAATCTTTTAAGAGCATCCATAGTAGCAGGTGATACCTTCTTTTCTTTAGTTAGTAGTGTTCCATCTAAATCGGTAAAGAAAATTTTACTCATATTATTTAATCGCAACCAAATCAATCTTGAAGTTAAGAGCTTTTCCGGCCATCTCATGATTAGCATCGAGTGTTATTGTGCTGTCTGTCTTATCAGTAACAAGAACAGGAAAAGGTCTTCCGTACATATCCTGAAGATATACCTGCTGACCAACAGCAAGATCCTCTGAGCCGGGAAGCTCTGATATTTCTGTAGTAAAAATAGCCTCAGGATCTCTTTCACCGTAAGCTTCTTCCGGCTCAAGGTGAATCTCTAAAGTTTCACCCTCATCCATGTTAGCAACAGCAGCATCAAAACCGTGTATCATCATGCCGGCACCACAGATGAATTCAAGAGGCTCACCTCTGTCATAAGAGGAATCAAACTGAGTACCATCATCAAAAGTTCCTACATAGTGAGTACGACAGATTTTTCCAACATTTTTCCCTTCGATAGAAGGAGCAGAGTGACAACCTGAACAGCCTGCACATCCACCTTCATTGCATCCGCCACATTCTTCATCGTCTCCGTGAGAACCACAGCTTCCACAGGAAGCTTCCTCATCATGACTTCCGCATGAATGACCATCCTCATGATCACCGCAGGTGTGCCCCTCTCCGTGGTGATCGCAGTTAACGCCTGTGCTCTCAAGCGCGCCTTCAAGATATGCTTCTACAGCTTCATCTGTATTTCCTGAGGCTCCTGCGCATACTTCAATACCATTGTCTGTAAGAGCTGTCATTGCTCCGCCGCCAATGCCGCCACAGATAAGAACGTCTACCTCCTCCCCGGCAAGAACGTTTGCAAGAGCGCCGTGACCCTGGCCGTTTGAGCTGACTACTACAGAAGAAACAACCTTACCGTCATTTACTTCATATATTTTAAACTGCTCGGAGTGTCCAAAATGCTGGAAAACTTCACCGTTATCATAAGTTACTGCAATTTTCATTTGTAAAAATCCTTTCTAAACATACAAGTAAATCAATATGTATTTGAACGCATACAATTTCAAAATGATACCACATTTAAACAGGATATTCAAATTCTGTCATATGCTCGCATTGAATACACCATCACGCTTGGGTATAATGATATATGTACTGATTTTGCATTTACTTATGGAACAATGAGAGCACAAAAAATAATGAAAGAGAAAACATTATGAAAACAGTAGATTTGCATACACATTCAACTGCATCAGACGGAACCTATTCACCTACAGAGCTTGTAGATTACGCTGTAGAAAAAGGCCTTTCAGCACTTGCACTGACTGATCATGACACAGTATGGGGGCTTTCAGAGGCAATGGAGAGGGGCGAGATGTATCCTGACCTCGAGATTGTGCCGGGAATAGAGTATTCAACAGTACATAATGGTAAGGATGTTCACATAGTCGGGTTATACATAGACTACAAGGATCCTAAATACAAAGCCAGCCTCAAGGAATTCGTTGACTCCAGAGTAAACAGAAATCGTAAGATGTGCGAGAAGCTGGCAGAGGCTGGAGTGCCTATCACCTTTGAGGAACTTATTGAGATGAATCCCGGAGCAGTTATTACCAGAGCACATTTTGGAAAACTACTTTATGCTAAGGGATATGTTAGCAGTGTTAAGGAGGCTTTCGAAAGATATGTCGGAGACCACTGTCCCTGTTATGTTCCGAGAGAGAAGATAACGCCTCAGATGGCAGTAGAGCAGATTCTTTCCGCGCATGGCGTACCTGTTCTGGCGCATCCCGTATTATATGGCTTGGGTAAAGATGCCATGGATGAGCTTGTTCATTCTCTTAAGGATGCAGGTCTTGTTGCAATAGAGGCTCTTTACGGGACATATACTGCTCAGGACGAGCGTGATATAAAAGCCCTTGCCCATAAGTATGATCTGCTTATAAGTGGTGGTTCCGATTTTCATGGAGCTAATAAGCCACATATTGATCTTGGAGTCGGTACCGGTAGAATGGTTATACCTATGGAGGTGCTGGACCGTATTAAGGAATATGCCGGAAGAACATGACTATATTTGTTTTTCAACCAAGAGGGAATATATATAAATACATTCTAAGGAATGACAATAAACCGGAGTCAGTAAATGAACATAAAAAAAATAGCACAGCTGGCAGGCGTAAGTACTGCCACTGTGTCCAATGTAATGAATGGGAATTTTGGCAAGGTGTCTGCCGAAACCCGTAAGCGGATAGAAGACATCATTAAGGAAACAGGATATAAGCCCAATGTTATGGCCAGATCACTTGTAAAAAAGGAAAGCAGGCTTATAGGTGTTGTTGTGCCATACATGGGAAAAGATGACACATTTTTCAACAATCCATACAATGCACATATAATCGCGGCGCTGGAGCAGGTAATCAGGAGCCGTGATTATTATATGCTTCTAAGATGTGTAGGGGATCCGAATGAAATAGTAACGGTTCTTTCCTCCTGGAATGTTGATGGTGCACTTTTCCTTGGGATTGTTAAGGAAGAGGTTCATGAAATCAAGCAGAGTATAGATATTCCAATGGTTTTTCTGGATACCTATGCACCTGATGAAAAAATAGTAAATGTCGGGATTGAGGACTACAGAGGCGGTTATCTGTCTGCACGATATCTTATAGGAAAAGGACACAGGAAAATTGCTCTTGTTTCACCGGTTATTTCAGAGGATGGAGTTATAAGGGAGCGTTACAACGGCTTTGCGGATGCATGTAAGGAAGCCCGTATTGAATTTACGGATAAGGACATTTTTAATACTGATACTTACTATAAAAATGCGATTCAGGTAGGTCAGGATATAGCTTTTGGCGGAGGACAGTATACCGCAATCGCATGCATGTCAGACCTTGTTGCCTTCGGTGTTGTAGAGGGACTTAAGCAATGTGGACTTAAGGTGCCAAATGATGTTTCTGTAATAGGATTTGATAACCTGACTGACTGTGATCTTGTAACACCGAAGCTTACATCAATAGCACAGGATATAGGATTGAAGGCTCAAAGGGCAGGAGATCATCTCTTTAAAATGATCGGTGGGGCTGATTTTGTTTTTGATGAACGATTGCCAATAAGAGTAGTGGAGAGACAGTCTGTTCAAAATATAGGGGAATAAGGAAAAAAGTTTAATTACCGGGGGATACAACATAATGAAGCTTAACTATAAGAGAACGTTTCTTATTGGACTTGCATTCATGTCCATCTGCTCGTTCTGGCAGTTCTATGATAATGAGATTCCAAAGATTCTGACTTATCATTATGGACTCGGGGAGACCTATACTGGCGTTATTATGGCACTTGATAATGTGCTTTCACTTTTTATGCTGCCTTTTTTCGGTTCACTTTCAGATAAGGTTAATACGAAAATTGGAAAAAGAATGCCCTTTATTATTGCCGGAACGGCAGTTTCATCGGTGCTCCTTTTTACGCTTATCTATGTGGCTCATATAGGGGATAATCTTGCTCTTTTTATAGCAATATTACTATTCCTATTGATATCCATGGGAACTTACAGATCCCCTGCGGTAGCGTTAATGCCTGAACTTACTCCCGCAGTTCACAGAAGTAAGGCAAATGCAATAATTAACCTTATGGGAACGCTTGGAGCCGTATACACACTGGTTATGATAAAGCTGCTCCTTAAGTCGGCAGAGAACGAGGCAGACACAAATTATATTCCCCTCATGCTGTCGCTTGTGCTCTTTATGATTATGACCGTTGTTATTTTGTTCATTACTATTCCTGAAAAAAAGCTTATGACGAAGGTTCGTGAAGGTGTGGAGGATTTTGACGGTGAAGGCGGACTTATCGGTAAGGAACTTTCAGAAGCAGATGAAATAAAAAAAGATGGATCAGCTAAGGAAATGCTTACAAAGGAAGTAAGAAGGAGTATGACTTTTCTGCTCCTATCCGTATTTTTGTGGTTCACAGCCTACAATGCAGTAACAACCGCTTTTTCAAGATATGTGACGGAAGTATGGGATCTTCACAATGGTGCATATGCTGACTGTCTGATGGTTGCAACTGTTACTGCAGTATTGGCGTACCTTCCTATAGGAACCATGTCCGCGAAAATCGGGCGAAAGCGCATGATACTTATAGGTGTTGCACTGATGTTTATTTGTTACCTGGCAGCCGCTCTTATGACTACCTTTAATCCGATAATGAATATATATTTTGCAATCATTGGAATCGGCTGGGCAGCTATCAACGTAAACTCATTTCCGATGGTAGTAGAGATGGGGAGAAGTTCTGTTCTGGGAAAATATACAGGACTTTATTACTCATTTTCCATGGCAGCACAGGTATTTACACCGATCTTCTCAGGTTTCCTACTTGAACATGTCTCTTACAGAACTCTGTTTCCTTATGCAGGTGTATTCTCGAGCCTTGCCTTTATAACAATGCTAATGGTAAAACATGGCGATACTAAGCCACTGAAAAAGAAGAGTATTCTTGAAAATTTTGATGTAGAAGATTAAAAAAGCCCCTTTATCCTTGCCTTCCCCGCTGGGGGCGCTAATCGTCAGGGGGACGATTGTTCAGCGCGGACCGAAGCGGAGCGAAGACATGTGGCACGAAGTGCCGGATGAGGGGATTTTTTTTTAGAAAAGCTTCTTACCTGTTAACAGCTCATATGCTTCTTCATATTTTGCAATTGTTTTATCAATTACATCCTGGGGAAGATTGTAATCGCTTTCCGGATTAGCTTTAAGCCAGTCTCTTACAAATTGCTTATCGAAAGAGGGCTGTGACTTTCCGGGCTCATAACCTTCTACAGGCCAGAAACGGCTGCTGTCGGGAGTGAGCATCTCATCTGCAAGAACAACTTCACCTTCTTCGTTAAGACCAAACTCAAACTTGGTATCAGCGATGATGATGCCTCGAGTGAGAGCGTAGTCTGCACATTTTTTATAAAGTGCGATGGTATAGTCACGAAGTTTCTCGGCATATTCCTGACCATGTCCGGGGAAATCTCTCTCCAGAACTTCTATTGAACGGTCAAAATCAATGTTTTCATCATGATCACCTATCTCTGCCTTTGTGGAAGGAGTATAGATGGGTTCAGGGAGCTTGTCACATTCCTTAAGGCCCTCAGGGAGCTTTATTCCACAAACAGTTCCGTTTTCCTTGTAACTGTTCCAACCACTGCCTGTGATATATCCGCGAACGATGCACTCGATAGGAAGCATTGTGAGCTTTTTGCAGAGCATGCTGTTGCCGGTGAATTCAGGCTTTCTGAAAAACTCGGGCATGTCAGCTGTATCTGTGCTGATCATGTGGTTACTTACGATATCCTTCGTGTAGTCGAACCAAAACTTTGACATCTGGGTGAGAACAGTACCTTTTTTCTCAACCTTGTTCTTAAGTATTACATCAAAGGCGGAGATTCTGTCGGTTGCTACCATTATAAGAGCATCACCTACATCGTAAATCTCACGAACCTTTCCTTCTTTTACCGGACTATATTCCTGCATACTTCCTCCCTTCGGCGCATCGCGCAATTAACAATTGTATTTATGATAATCAGATTGAAAAATCAATCATCATTATCTTCATCTTCGTTAGTACTGTAAACGGTACGTTTTCTTGCCATTGCATCACTTTCAAGGTACTCATCGTAAGTAGAGCGCTTGTCAATAAGTGAGCCGTCAGGCAGGATTTCCATTATTCTGTTTGCTGTAGTCTGAACAACCTGGTGATCACGGCAGGCAAAAAGTTCAACACCGGGGAACTTTATCATACCCTGGTTAAGTGCTGTGATGGACTCCATGTCAAGATGGTTTGTGGGCTCATCGAAGATAAGGCAATTAGCACCGCTTATCATCATCTTGGAGAGCATACATCTAACCTTCTCACCACCGGAGAGAACCTTGACCTTCTTAACACCGTCTTCACCGGCAAAGAGCATTCTTCCGAGGAAACCACGGACATAGGTGACATCCTTAACTTCTGAATATCCTGTAAGCCACTCAGTGATAGTGTAATCGTTATCAAACTCGGCTGAGTTGTCCTTAGGGAAGTAAGCCTGTGAAGTTGTTACACCCCATTTATATGTTCCTGAGTCGGGCTCCAGCTCTCCTGTAAGAATCTGGAAGAGAGTGGTCTTTGCAAGCTCGTTGCCGCCAACAAAGGCGATTTTGTCGTCATGCTGAACAACAAAAGAGATGTTATCAAGAACCTTCTCGCCGTTAATTGTCTTGCTGATTCCATCTACTGTAAGGACCTCATTACCGATTTCTCTTTCAGGTCTGAAATCAATATAAGGATATTTTCTTGAAGAAGGCTTAATGGTATCGAGCTCGATCTTTTCAAGAGCCTTCTTACGTGAAGTAGCCTGCTTACTCTTACTTGCATTAGCTGAGAAACGGGCGATGAACTCTTTAAGTTCCTTAATCTGTTCCTCTTTCTTTTTGTTTGCTTCCTTCATCTGGCGAATCATCAGCTGTGAAGACTCATACCAGAAGTCATAGTTTCCGGCATAAAGCTGTATCTTGCCATAATCAATATCAGCGATGTGAGTGCATACTTTATTAAGGAAGTAACGGTCATGAGATACAACGATAACTGTATTTTCAAAATTGATAAGGAATTCCTCAAGCCATGCAATAGCGTCCATATCCAGGTGGTTGGTAGGCTCGTCGAGCAGCAGAATGTCGGGATTACCGAAAAGCGCTCTCGCAAGGAGAACCTTGACTTTCTGATTACCATCAAGTTCCTTCATAAGCTTGTAGTGAAGCTCTGTCTCAATTCCAAGTCCGTTAAGGAGGCTTTCTGCGTCAGATTCAGCTTCCCAACCGTTCATCTCTGCGAACTCGGCTTCGAGCTCACTTGCACGGATACCATCCTCATCTGAGAAATCTTCCTTTGCATAGATAGCTTCTTTTTCCTTCATGATTTCATAAAGGCGGGCATTACCCATGATAACTGTATCAAGAACAGTGAATTCATCATACTTGAAGTGATCCTGTTCCAGGAAGGAGAGACGCTGACCCGGTGTTATTACCACATCACCGTTTGTGGTCTCGAGCTTACCGGATAATATCTTAAGAAAAGTGGATTTTCCGGCACCGTTGGCACCAATAATACCATAGCAGTTGCCCTCGGTGAACTTTATGTTTACATCTTCAAACAGAGCCTTCTTACCGACTCTAAGTGTGACATTGTTTGCACTTATCATGCTTTGGATTCCTCCGAATGTGTTTCTTCTAATAATATGTAACCAACATGGTATTATATTTGATAGCTATGAAAAAAGCAATTAGCAATATGCCATTTTAAATATTAGAATTCTATAAATGGATGTTTTTTGCATTTTTAACGAAAAATCTCGTTTTTTTGTCGAAAAAGTCTTGACATTTTATTTTTTTATACTTGTCAAAACTAAAGTTAGATATTAAAATATCAAAGGCGTTTTAAATAAAGGTACGCAGGAAGTCAGGTAGTTGGATTTGAAGATTCTTCTGATTATAGTAATAATTTTGGTCGTTCTTTACCTTTTGGCAATCATGCCACGTATGATTGGAAGACCGTCTGCCGACAAACTTCTTGTTCAGAACCTGTACGCTCACAGAGGATTGCATGATAACAGGACCACAGCTCCGGAGAATTCCATGGCTGCTTTCAAGAAGGCTGTTGATGCAGGGTATGGAATAGAGCTGGATGTACAGCTTACGAGGGATGGGGTTCCCGTAGTTTTCCATGATTTTACATTGGCCAGGGTGGCCAGATATGAAGAAGGACAGGCTCCTGAGAACGCTGTTCTGAATGAGGATGGTTCTTATGGAGTTGCAGGTAAGGTGATCGACTATACCTATGAAGAGCTTCAGCAGTTTCATCTGCTTGACTCTGAAGAGAAGATTCCGAAGTTTGAGGATTTTCTTAAACTGGTAGATGGTAAGGTTCCGCTTATTATTGAGCTGAAGATAGAACTTTTTGATGCCAGAGTATGTCAGGTGGTTGACAGAATGCTTCGGGATTACCGCGGCGCTTACTGTATAGAATCCTTTAATCCGCTTGGACTTTGGTGGTTTAGAAGAAACCATAAGGAAGTGTTCAGAGGGCAGCTCTCTGAGGAATTTTTCAGAGAACCTGAGAAGCTTTGGCACACACCGGTTTACTATCTGCTTGCTTTTTTGATTTTTAACTTTTTGACAAAGCCTGATTTTGTTGCCTATAACCATGTTTATGCAGGCAATCTTTCCAGAATGATATGTCATGGACTGTATAAAAATACAGCTGCGGCATGGACAATCAGAAGTCAGGATGAGCTTGAGAAAAATCGCGGCAGATTCGATATCTTTATTTTTGAGGGATTTATTCCTTCATGAACAGATGGTAATTACTATGTCGCATCATAGTTAATTATATAAAAAACAGTAACATTAAATGGAAAGGGTTTTACCGAATCAGATAATCGGTAAGAAAGGTAGTGAAATGGCGAAAAAATACGTTTACATGTTCAGCGAAGGCGACATGACCATGAGAAACCTTCTCGGCGGTAAAGGTGCTAACCTTGCTGAGATGACATCAATCGGTCTTCCTGTACCTCAGGGCTTCACAATTTCTACAGAAGCTTGCACACAGTACTATGAAGATGGTCGTAAGATCAACGACGAGATCATGGCTCAGGCTATGGAAGGTGTTAAGAAGATGGAAGAGATCAACGGCAAGAAGTTCGGCGATCTTCAGAATCCTCTTCTTGTATCAGTTCGTTCAGGTGCTCGTGCATCTATGCCTGGTATGATGGATACAATTCTTAACCTTGGTCTTAATGACGAGGTTGTTGCTGCAATGATCAAGGGCAATCCTGATCCTGCATTCGAGCGTTTCGTATATGATTCATATCGTCGTTTCATCCAGATGTTCTCTGACGTTGTTATGGAAGTAGGTAAGAAGTACTTCGAGCAGCTCATCGACAAGATGAAGGAGCAGAAGGGTGTTAAGTTTGACGTAGATCTTACAGCAGCTGATCTTAAGGAGCTTGCTGAGCAGTTCAAGGCTGAGTACAAGAATCAGCTTGGTTCTGATTTCCCTTCAGATCCTGTAGAGCAGCTTAAGCTTGCTATCGAGGCTGTATTCCGTTCATGGGATAACCCTCGTGCTAACGTTTATCGTCGTGACAACGATATCCCTTATTCTTGGGGAACAGCTGTTAACGTAATGCCTATGGTATTCGGTAACCTTAATAACGAGTCTGGTACAGGTGTTGCATTCACACGTGACCCTGCAACAGGTGAGAATAAACTTATGGGTGAGTTCCTTATCAACGCTCAGGGTGAGGACGTAGTTGCCGGTGTTCGTACACCTATGCCGATCGCTCAGATGGAGAAGGAATTCCCTGAAGCATACGCTGAGTTCATCAAGGTTTGTGATACTCTTGAGAACCACTATCACGATATGCAGGATATGGAGTTCACAGTTGAGAACAAGAAGCTTTACATGCTTCAGTGCCGTAATGGTAAGAGAACAGCTCCTGCTGCTCTTAAGATCGCTTGTGACCTTGTTGATGAGGGACACAAGACTCCTGAAGAAGCTGTAGCAATGATCGATCCTCGTAACCTTGATACACTTCTTCATCCTCAGTTTGACGCTGCTGCTCTTAAGGCTGCTACTCCTATGGGTAAGGGCCTTGGTGCATCACCCGGTGCTGCTTGCGGTAAGGTTGTATTCACAGCTGATGATGCTGTAGCATGGGCTGAGAGAGGTGAGAAGGTTATCCTTGTTCGTCTTGAGACATCACCTGAAGATATCACAGGTATGAAGGCTGCTCAGGGTATCCTTACAGTTCGTGGTGGTATGACATCACACGCTGCCGTTGTTGCTCGTGGTATGGGTGAGTGCTGCGTTTCAGGATGCGGCGACATCAACATGGACGAGGAGAATAAGAAGTTCACACTCGCTGGTAAAGAGTTCCACGAGGGAGACTTCATCTCTATCGACGGTACAACAGGTAACATCTATGATGGTGTTATTAAGACAGTTGACGCTCAGATCGCTGGTGAGTTTGGACGTATCATGGATTGGGCTGACCAGTTCAGAAAGCTTAAGGTTCGTACAAACGCTGATACACCTGCTGATGCTAAGAAGGCTCGTGAGCTTGGTGCTGAAGGTATCGGTCTTTGCCGTACAGAGCACATGTTCTTCGAGGAAGACAGAATTGCTGCATTCCGTGAGATGATCTGCTCTGACACAGCTGAAGAGAGAGAAGCTGCTCTTGAGAAGATCCTTCCTTACCAGCAGAAAGACTTCAAGGCTCTTTATGAGGCACTTGAGGGCTGCCCTGTAACAATCAGATTCCTTGATCCTCCGCTTCACGAGTTCGTTCCTACAACAGAGGAAGACATCAAGAAGCTTGCAGATGCTCAGGGTAAGAGCGTAGAGGACATCAAGGCTATCATCGCTTCTCTTCATGAGTTCAACCCTATGATGGGTCACAGAGGATGCCGTCTTGCAGTTACATATCCTGAAATTGCTAAGATGCAGACTAAGGCTGTTATCCGTGCTGCTCTTGAGGTTCAGAAGGAGCATGCTGACTGGAACGTTAAGCCTGAGATCATGATTCCTCTTGTATGTGAAGTTAAAGAGCTTAAGTTCGTTAAGAAAGTTGTATGTGAGACAGCTGATGCTGAAATCGCTGCAGCTGGTGCTAAGCTTGAGTACGAGGTTGGTACAATGATCGAGATCCCGAGAGCTGCTCTTACAGCTGACGAGATCGCTAAGGAAGCTGATTTCTTCTGCTTCGGTACAAACGACCTTACACAGATGACATTCGGATTCTCTCGTGATGATGCTGGTAAGTTCCTTAACGCTTACTATGATGAGAAGATCTTCGAGAATGATCCTTTCGCTAAGCTTGACCAGACAGGTGTTGGTAAGCTTATGGAGATGTCACTTAAGCTTGGAAGACCCGTTAACGGAAATCTTCATGTTGGTATCTGCGGAGAGCACGGTGGAGATCCTTCATCAGTTGAGTTCTGCCACAAGATTGGCCTTGACTATGTTTCATGCTCACCTTTCCGTGTACCTGTTGCTAGACTTGCAGCAGCTCAGGCAGCTATCGCTAATAAATAATATTAGTTTTCAATGTAAAACTAATGTACTCGGCAAAATGACAAATAGTCGGGCATTACCCTTTTGGGTAATGCCCGGCTTTTTTTGCCTTTGAGGAATAATAAATTTTGATTTAATTAAAATTCAGAGATATTTTTCATACATCTAACTTTTTTGATATAGATTCCAATGTGAAATAATTATAATGATTTTAATAAAAATGGGTATTTATGTATGGAGGTAATTTACAATGGAAAAATGGACACGTGTTAAATATCATCCCAATCTTCCTTTACGAGAGGATGGTGTGAAGGTTACTGCATCCAAGGAGCATATCGAAAACTCTAAGAATGCTGCAAAAGAGGGTATGGTACTTCTGAAAAACGAGAAAAAGACTTTACCATTTGCAAGAGGACAGAAGGTTGCCCTTTTTGGAAAGGCAACAATAGATTATGTAAAGGGAGGCGGTGGATCAGGTGATGTTACGGTTCCCTATGTTACCAATCTTGCAGAAGGCTTTAAGAAACTTGGCTCACAGGTTTCATTGTTTGAGGACTCAATTGAGTTTTATGAGGATTATGTAAAGGAATTGTATAAAGAGGGCAGGATGCCCGGACTTATAGCAGAACCGGAGATTCCTGAGGAAATTCTGACTAAGGCAAAGGCTTTCACTGATACAGCTGTTATTTCGATAAGCAGATATTCAGGAGAAGGATGGGACAGAAAGAGCGACAAAATTATTGACCGTAAATTTAAAGGCGTAGACCAGAATCTGATAGATGTTACAAATACTATCTTTGAAAGAGGTGATTTTTATCTTTCAAAGGCAGAAGAGAGTCTTGTTAAAAAGGTCAGCGCTGCTTTTGAGAAGGTAGTGGTAGTCCTGAATATTGGTGGAATGTTTGATGTTTCATGGATTAAGGATAGCGAGAGCATAGATTCTGCCCTTATCGCGTGGCAGGGAGGCATGGAAGGCGGACTTGCTACAGCAGAGCTTTTATGCGGACTTGGTAATCCCAGCGGTAAACTTGCAGATACTTTTGCGAGAAATCTTTCAGATTATCCGGGAACAGAGCATTTCCATGATTCGGATGATTTCGTTGAGTACGAAGAAGATATCTATGTGGGCTACAGATATTTTGAGACAATAAAAGATGCTTCCGATAAGGTAATGTATCCGTTTGGTTTTGGACTGTCCTATACAGACTTTAACATAAATCGCGTTAAGGTAAAGGAAGAGGATGACAGGATCACTGTAAAAGCTAATGTCACAAATATCGGCAAGTATCCGGGTAAAGAAGTAGTTCAGATATATGTTAGTGCTCCGCAGGGGAAACTTGGTAAGCCGGAGAAGACACTTGTGGGATTTAAAAAGACAACGTTACTTGAGCCCGGACAGACACAGAGAATTATAATTGAATTTCCTGTAGGAAATTTTGCATCTTATGATGATTTAGGGAAAATACAGAAGTCTGCATATGTCCTGGAAAAAGGAAAATACAAGCTATACATAGGAACCGACGTAAGAAGTGCAAAATATGCTGAAGAAGATTACGTGTTGGATGAAAATAAGGTTGTATGTCAGCTTTCAGAAAAAATGGCACCGGTAGCTTTGAAGAAGAGACTACTTGCTGATGGTTCATATGAGATGTTAGAGCAGGGTGATGCATCTAAATATAATGAGAATGCACTTACTCCAATACCGGATGATGAGCTTGAGGGAATGTCCCCTGCTGTACGTGCTGAAAAGTCAGTTAACCGTTATATACCTGCGGATAAACCGCAGCTGATTGATGTAACTACAGGCAAAATGACACTTGATGAATTCATAGATGTCTTATCGGATGAGGATATTGCATGGCTTGTAGGGGGACAACCCAACACAGGCGTTGCTAATACCTTTGGATATGGAAATAATAACGAATTTGGTATTCCTAACGTTATGACAGCTGATGGACCTGCAGGTCTTAGAATCCAGCCACAGGTTGGTGTAAAGACTACTGCCTTTCCCTGTGCAACCCTTCTTGCATGTACCTGGGATCCTGATGTCGCAGAAAAGGTCGGAATTGCCGGAGGAGAAGAGGTTAAGGAAAATAACATCGGAGTGTGGCTTACACCTGCCATGAATATTCACAGATCTCCTTTATGTGGAAGAAACTTTGAATATTATTCTGAAGATCCTTATCTTACCGGAAAAATGGCTGCAGGAATGGTCAGAGGAATTCAGAGTAACCACATTGCAGCAACTATAAAACATTTTGCCCTTAACAATAAGGAGACAAATCGAAAGGACAGCGATTCGAGAGCATCGGAGAGAGCTATTCGAGAGATATATCTTAAAGGTTTTGAAATCGTTGTAAAAGAGGCTCATCCCTGGAGTATTATGACTTCTTATAATATAATTAATGGAAGACGTGCATCAGAAAATGAGGATATGATAAATGGAATCCTCCGTGGAGAGTGGGGCTTTGATGGTATGGTTACCACTGACTGGTGGACACACGGCGAGAATTATAAGGAATGTAAAGCAGGTAATGACATGAAGATGGGCTGTGGATATCCTGACAGAATATTAGCTGCTCTTGAAAAAGGCGCCATTACACGAGAGAAACTTAACACGGCAGCCAGAAATATCCTTACGCTAATATTAAGGATTGATTAAGTCATAATACAGAGGAGTGTATGGAGAAAGACAAATTTGTTTATACAAAGGACTGCATTGAGAAAGACTGATTGTTCATACAAAGGACTGCATTGAGAAAGACTGATTGTTCATACAAAGGAGTGTATGGAGAAAGACAAATTTGTTCATACAAAGGACTGCATTGAGAAAGACTGATTGTTCATACAAAGGAGTGTATGGAAAAAGCCTAATTATTCATACAAAGGAGTGTATGAAGAAAGACTAATTGTTTATACAAAGGATTAGCATTATATAGAAAAGATGTATGGTTATATAAAAAAGCCTTCCCCCTTCCAGGGGGAAGGTGTCAGCGAAGCTGACGGATGAGGGTGCTCTACCCCTCCTTAACAACAACCTTACCACCATTCTTTATACTATCCTGCTCCAATAATTCAACGGCAGTTGCTGCTATTTCATAATACATGGCAGCATTGTCGCCGATTTCGGACATTTTCTTCATATTATTTTCGCAGAATTTTTTTGCCTCTGCGATATCGGTCGGAGAGAAAACCTTACTTCCGATGTACAATGTTCCTGTAGAGGGATCAAAGTGGGAATCTTTTTTCTTGGCTTCGCCACTCATGCCCATAACGCCTGCTAAGGAACGGATTAACTCTTCACGATTGCCAGCCATAATTGTCCTCCATTTATAGAAATCAGAACCAGAAATTTATTATTTATTTTCGCACAAAGGGTATTTTTTGACTATTAACTGCTTATTATAAAAATATAAAAACTTGAATATGAATTGGAGTAACTGTTGGATATAGCGATATTTAGTGACATTCACGGCAATGACAGCGCTTTTCAGGCGTGCATAGACTATTGCATGGGGAAGGGAATTACAAATTACATATTACTCGGTGATTTTATATCCGATTGTCCCGGTGTACAGAAGACTATGGAACTTGTTTACGTTTTAAAGCAGTATTTTCAGTGCTATATAGTTCGGGGAAAACGTGAAGAGGATATGCTGGGCTATAGGAAAAATCATGAAAATGGCTGGAGTAAGGGTTCCGGTAGCGGGGCACTGCTTTATACTTATGAACAGCTTACGGAAAAAGACCTTAATTTTTTTGATAAACTTCCGATTTACGGTATATGGAATCCCAAGGGAGTGCAAGGCTTTGAGTATTGTCATGGGTCACCGGGTAGTGTTTCCGAGCTTTTGTTTGCGGATAGAAGAAGCACAAAACGAGTTCTTAACAGGATGAGCACAAACATACTCATTCATGGTCATACACATGTCCAGGAGAGCTTTTCATACAGAGGTAAGCGATCAGTAAATCCGGGAGCGCTTGGTCTTCCGAGAAATAAAAAATGTGATGCGGAGTTTGCTATTATTCACAGTGGCAAATCAGGATGGGAAGAAGAGCTTATTCAGGTAAAATATGACAGACATGAAATTTTAAAATCATTTCAGACAAGCGGGCTTATGGAGTATGCACCCGCCTGGGCTGCCGTTACCATGCATACAATCAGGAGTGGAATTGACCTGAGTGAGTCCATTCTCCTTCAGGCCATGAAGCTTTGCGAAGAGGATAGGGGAATTGTCAGATGGCCCAACATTCCGGAGATGTATTGGGCAGAGGCGCTTAAAAGAAATTACATAGATCTTTCCGGAAAAGATATACCAAGACCTAAACCACACGCATGAAAAATGTGAATAAATTGGGAAATATTCAAATATCCTTAAGTGGGGTATTGCATTTTTTTATGTGTGTGGTAATATATTTTTTAGTGATTAGCACTCAAAACTAACGAGTGCTAACAATTTAAAAAGTGAATAACACAATGAAGATATAAAGGAGGCAATTGTAATGAAGTTAGAACCACTTGCAGACAGAGTCGTACTTAAGGCACTTGAAGCTGAGGAGACTACAAAGTCAGGAATCGTTCTTCCCGGTGCTGAGAAGGAGAAACCGCAGCAGGCTGAGGTTATCGCTGTAGGCCCCGGCGGTATCGTAGATGGTAAGGAAGTGAAGATGCAGGTTAAGCAGGGAGATAACGTAATCTATTCCAAGTATGCCGGAACAGAAGTTAAGCTCGATGACGTTACCTACATCATTGTTAAGCAGAACGATATTTTAGCTATTATTAAGTAATGGAGGCATTTTAAAATGGCAAAGACAATCAAATACGGCGCTGACGCCCGCACAGCTATGGTAGAAGGCGTTAACAAGCTTGCAGATACAGTAAGAGTTACAATTGGTCCTAAGGGAAGAAATGTAGTTCTTGATAAGAGCTATGGTGCTCCTACAATTACAAACGATGGTGTTACTATCGCTAAGGAAATTGAGCTTGAGGATGCTTATGAGAACATGGGTGCTCAGCTTGTTAAGGAAGTTGCTACCAAGACTAACGACGTAGCAGGTGATGGTACTACAACAGCTACAGTTCTTGCACAGGCTATGATCAATGAGGGTGTTAAGAACCTTGCAGCAGGTGCTAACCCGATCGTTCTTAGAAAAGGTATGAAGAAGGCTACAGATGCAGCTGTTGAATCTATCAGCAAGATGGCTACAAAGGTTAAGGGCAAAGATCAGATAATGAGAGTTGCTGCTGTTTCTTCAGGTGATGACGAAGTAGGTCAGATGATCGCTGATGCTATGGAGAAGGTATCTAACGATGGTGTTATCACAATCGAGGAATCTAAGACAATGCTCACAGAGCTTGACCTTGTAGAAGGTATGCAGTTCGATCGTGGTTATATTTCAGCTTACATGGCTACAGACATGGACAAGATGGAAGCTAACCTTGATGATCCCTATATCCTTATCACAGATAAGAAGATTTCTAACATCCAGGATATTCTTCCTCTTCTTGAGCAGATCGTTAAGACTGGTGCAAAGCTTCTTATTATCGCTGAGGATGTTGATGGTGAGGCTCTTACAACTCTTATCGTTAACAAGCTTCGCGGAACCTTCAATGTTGTTGCTGTTAAGGCTCCCGGCTATGGTGATCGCAGAAAGGCTATGCTTGAGGATATCGCTATCCTTACAGGCGGTAAGGTAATCAGCTCTGATCTTGGTCTTGAGCTTAAGGATACAACAATGGATGACCTTGGACGTGCAAAGAGCATCAAGGTTGAGAAGGAAAAGACAACTATCGTTGATGGTCTTGGCGACAAGGATGACATTAAGGCAAGAGTTGCACAGATCAAGAAGCAGATCGAAGATACAACATCTGATTTCGATAGAGAAAAGCTTCAGGAGAGACTTGCTAAGCTTGCAGGCGGTGTTGCAGTTATCAGAGTTGGTGCTGCTACAGAGACAGAGATGAAGGAAGCTAAGTACCGTATGGAGGATGCTCTCAACGCTACAAGAGCTGCTGTTGAGGAAGGTATCATCTTTGGTGGTGGTAGTGCTTACATTCATGCTTGCAAGGATGTTGCTAAGCTTGCTGATACTCTTGAAGGTGATGAAAAGACAGGTGCCAAGGTAGTACTTAAGGCACTTGAGGCTCCTCTTTTCCACATTGCTAACAACGCTGGTCTTGACGGATCTGTAATCGTTAACAAGGTTAAAGAGTCTAAGCAGGGAATCGGCTTCAATGCTTATTCAGAAGAGTATGTTGACATGGTTAAGGATGGTATCATTGATCCTGCCAAGGTTACAAGAAGTGCTCTTCAGAATGCTACATCTGTTGCATCAAGCTTCCTTACAACAGAGGCTGCTGTTGCTACAGTTAAGGAGCCTGTACCTCCGATGCCCGCTGGCAACCCTGGAATGGGAATGATGTAATCTTTAATGATTGAACATCATTTATAAAAATATATAGAATATAATTCTACAGAAATTAGAAAAGACAGCTTATCAGGTAATACTTGAATAGGCTGTCTTTTTTATTTTACATAGAGACTTCTTTTTTAATAAATATAGCAAGAATTGTGTTGAAAATGACAATCATCCATGCTAAGATTGTAAAATAGTTTAGATAATGCTAAAAGATTAAATGGTTTAATATGGATAATAGGGTATGCAAACATTGCCTTCTTCGAGACATAGAGGGTGAAGAGAAAGAAATGATACGCAAATATAAGGATGCCATTATGGCTGAAGACAGAGTAGCTGATGCAGAGTATGAGAGACGACTTGGCGTTTGCATGAACTGTGATAAGCTGTCAATTGGCACCTGCCTTGTGTGTGGCTGCTATGTTGAGCTGAGAGCATTGGGGGTAGTTGCTCATTGTCCAAAGAAAAAATGGTAAATGACTAAAGTTAAGAGGAGGTAATTACATTGGCAAAACTACTAATTAACAACGAAAGCAGGAAATCCAGAATAGCTCCTGAAATTTACGGACATTTTTCAGAGCATCTTGGAAGATGTATCTATGAAGGTCTTTATGTAGGTGAAGACTCTGATATTCCGAATGTTAATGGTATGAGAACAGATGTAGTTGAAGCACTTAAGGAGATGAAGATACCTGTTCTTCGCTGGCCCGGAGGATGCTTCGCTGACGAATATCATTGGATGGATGGTATTGGCCCTAAGGAAAAGAGAAAGAAAATGATCAACACACACTGGGGCGGTGTAGTTGAAGATAACAGCTTTGGAACACATGAGTTTTTTGAATTAACCAGGCAGCTTGGTTGTAAGACATATGTTAATGCCAATCTCGGTTCAGGAACAGTAAGAGAGATGAGTGAATGGGTTGAATACATGACCTTTAATGGAGTTTCACCCATGGCTGATCTTAGAAAAGAAAATGGCCATGAGGAACCCTGGACAGTTGATTACCTTGGTGTAGGTAACGAGAACTGGGGCTGTGGTGGTAATATGAGACCCACACATTATGCTGATGAATACAGAAGATATCAGACATATGTAAGAAATTATAATGGTGCAAAGCCTATCCAGAAGATTTGCTGTGGACCTAATGTAGATGATTATAACTGGACAAAGAATGTTCTTGAGACATGCTTTGATCATACACCACCGCAGTTCCATGGCTTTATGGATGGCCTTTCACTTCATTATTATACGCTTCCTGAAACTGAGGATGACTGGAACTTTAAGGGATCAGCTACACAGTTTACTGAAGAAGTATTCTATCAGACCCTTAAGAGAAGCTCCTTTATGGAAGAACTAATCAGAAAGCATGGAGCTATAATGGACCAGTATGATCCGGATAAGAAGATTGGCCTTATGGTTGATGAGTGGGGTATCTGGACTGATGTTGAACCCGGAACTAATCCCGGTTTCCTTTATCAGCAGAATACAATGCGTGATGCTCTTGTTGCAGGTATGAACCTTAATATCTTCAATAAGAATTCTGATCGTGTAAAGATGGCATGTATCGCACAGCTGATCAATGTCCTTCAGTCAGTAATGCTTACTGAGGGAGAGAAGATGATAAAGACTCCCACATATTATGTATTCAAGATGTTCAGATATCATCAGGGAGCTAATCTTCTTGGCAGCGAACTTCTCAATAACAGTAGTGTTGGTGAAGGAAAAAATGAGCTTCCGAAACTCTTCGAATCTGTTTCAGAGGATGAACAGGGCTTTGTAACAGTAACACTTACAAACAATTCTCTTGAAGCATCAGAAGAAGTAGAGATTGCATTTACAAATGACGGCGGAAAGTATGATGTATCAGAAGCTGTTGTGGTTACAGGTAAGATGGCTGACCATAATACTTTTGAGAATCCTGAAGTTGTAAAAGAAGCTGAGTTTAAGGATTACAGTAAAACAGATAATGGTATTAAAGTTACCATACCTGCATGCTCAGTGCTTATGCTTCGTCTTAAGAAATAATATTTAAAAAGAAATCAAAAAGGTTCAGCTCCTATGTGGGCTGAACCTTTTCTATACCTAAAATATTAAATTCAATGATAAATAGAAAAATAGATTCTTAGTAAGTAATCCCAAATTAGAAATCTACTTCAGTATCATAATAGCAGCACTTAAGGAGCTTTTCCATCTCTTCCTGACTGGGCTGACGAGGATTGGAGCCTGTGCAGGCATCAAGAATGGCATTAGCTGCGATATCATGAAGTCTCTCAAGGAATATGTCTTCAGGAACAAATCCGACTTCAGCCGGAAGTCCGTCAGCACCATAGTGATTGATGCTGTGAGGAATATTCAGAGCATCATTCATCTTGCGAAGATAATCGATGAGAAGCTCAACCTTCTCGTCATCATCCTTTCCGCCGAGGTG
This sequence comes from Butyrivibrio sp. AC2005, assembly GCF_000424145.1. GTDB lineage: Bacteria > Bacillota > Clostridia > Lachnospirales > Lachnospiraceae > Butyrivibrio. Next base: position 15,096 of record NZ_KE384139.1, on the reverse strand, counting down.
CATGTAATCAGCGATAACACCATAACGCTTCTTGGCAGTGGGATCCTTTGCATTAAATGCTACAACTTTGGGAAGATACATAGCATTAGCTGCGCCGTGGATGATATGAGCACCGAGATCTGCAAAAGCAGCACCGGTCTTGTGTGCCATAGAGTGAACAATACCAAGAAGAGCATTGGAGAATGCCATTCCGGCAAGGCACTGAGCGTTGTGCATAGCATCTCTTGCGTCCATATCCTCATTGTATGACTTAACGAGAGTCTTCTGAATCATCTCAATTGCGTGAATGGCAAGAGGATCTGTGTAGTCGCAGTTAGCTGTGGAAACATATGCTTCAACAGCATGTGTCATAGCGTCCATACCTGTGTGAGCAACAAGCTTTTTAGGCATTGTGTGTGCAAGCTCAGGATCTACGATAGCAACATCAGGGGTAATCTCAAAGTCAGCGATGGGGAATTTGATTCCCTTCTGATAATCAGTGATGATTGAGAATGCAGTAACCTCTGTAGCTGTTCCTGATGTTGAGGAAATAGCGCAGAACTTAGCTTTTGTGCGAAGCTTCGGAAGACCGAATACCTTGCACATATCCTCAAATGTGGTATCAGGATATTCATACTTGATCCACATAGCTTTTGCAGCATCAATAGGAGAACCGCCACCGATAGCAACGATCCAGTCAGGCTGGAACTTCTGCATGGCTTCGGCACCCTTCATAACTGTTTCAACGGAAGGATCAGGCTCAATTCCTTCAAAGAGCTCAACTTCCATTCCTGCTTCCTTTAAATAGTCTTCAACCTTCTGGAGAAATCCCCCTCTTTTCATGGATCCGCCACCGGTGCAGACCATAGCTTTTTTGCCCTCAAAAGTCTTCAGCGCTTCAAGTGCGCCTTTTCCATGATAGATATCTCTGGGCAGTGTAAAACGTGACATACCAATACCTCCTTAAAATGTTGTAAATAATAAAAAGTAACCCATTAATATATTTTAGAGGTAAACGAAATATAAATCAAATCTTGACATTTGCTCATTTCTTTGATGGGAATTTTTCTTTAAGCTTTTTCATTACAATCATATATAAAATGTAGGATAAAACACCTGTAGTAAGCCATGAAAAAGCGTCTCCGGCTACGGCGATTGCATAGCTTGAAAGTCTCATCGATACAAATGCAGTGATGAGTCTTGAAACAAGCTCCATAACTCCAAGCATGAGAGCAGTTTTTCCGAAGCCACAGCCCTGCATGGCATTTCTGTAAATGAATATCATGGCAAGCGGAATATAGAATAGAGCAGCTTCAACTATATAAATTCTGCTGTAGGGAAGATACTGTGAAATATCTACACCTTTGTCAAAGAACATACTGACAATAGTCGGCATAAGAACTACACTTAAAACTCCTGTTATAACAGAATAAACCACAGAAATTTTCATTGCATCCTTAGTGCCCTGGTGGACTCTGTCCAGATCGCCGTAGCCGAAGTTTTGTCCGACATAAGCTGCTGTCGTCTGTCCTATAGAAGGCATTCCTGCGGTCATAAGGTTTACAACTTTACCTGCAGCTGTAAAGCCCCCTATAGCAACTGACTGGTATACATTGATTGATGCCTGCATAACCATGGTGCCAGATGCGGTGATTCCGAACTGAAGTGCCATGGGAATTCCTATGTTTAGCTGCTTTTTTGCAAAATTCATGTCAAGCTTCCAACTTCCCTTTTCGGGTTTGAGAATATCCACTTTTTTATATATGTAAATAATGCAGAGGATAGCAGAGGCACCCTGTGAAATATCTGTTGCAAGCGCAGCACCGAAAGTCTCAAGTCTGAACACTATAATAAATAGAAGATCCAGGACTATGTTAAGCGCAGCTGAAAAAATCAGGAAATAGAGGGGAGTTTTACTGTTGCCGATTGCTCTTAAGGATGCTGCAAAAAGATTGTAACCGATAAGAGCAAAGCTGCCTGCACATATGGTTATGATATATGAATATGCATAATCATATATATCATCCGGGGTATTCATAATATGAAGAAGAGAGGACATGGATGCTATGGCAATGATCGTCACAACCAGTGTGCTTATAAATCCCAGTATTATAGCATTGACAAATGCCTTTTTAGTACCTTCATCGCTTCCTGCACCAAATTGATGACTGATAAGAACCGTGTATCCTGTAGTCATTCCGTTTGCAAGTCCCATTATCATGAACATGATGGTTCCTGTAGAGCCGACGGCTGCTAATGCCTTGGGACCAACAAATCTTCCTACAATAACTGTATCTACCATGTTATAGAATTGTTGAAAAATAAAACCTAATAAAATAGGAATCACAAATTTTAATAATATGGGAAGCGGTCTTCCTTCTGTCATTTTTCCATTCATAATTCTGTTGCTCCTAATAAAATTTTTTGCAGTTCAATGATTGTATGTCAATGTAAATTCTTTTTCAAGAGAGAATTTATAAAATAGTTGAAAAGTTTAGATTATAATAATATAATTTAGATAAAAATAAAATAGTTCAGTAAAGAATGAAATACAAAGTTGTGATTAACTTATAAAACAAAAATTGTGATTAACTTATTAGCTGAACAATTTTATGAAGTTGTACATTCAACCGGAATGGAAATAAATTATTTCAATCGGAGAAAAACATGGAAAAAGAACTTAAATTTAATGAGCCATGGATTATGCAAAGAGCTGATCCCTATGTGACCAGGGCAGATGATGGCTTTTACTATTTTACTGCTTCGGTACCTGAATATGACAGAATTGCTCTTAGGCGTTCTGAAACGTTGGCGGGTCTTTCCGAAGCATCCGAGCATACAATTTGGACAAAGCATGAGAATGGAATCATGAGCAAGCATATATGGGCACCGGAGCTTCATAAGGTCATGGGCAGATGGTATATCTATTTTGCCGGAGGCGAAGTGGAAGATATTTGGAAGATAAGACCATATGTACTTGAGTGTCAGGGCGAGGATCCCATGGTTGGTCCCTGGATAGAAAAGGGAAAAATGACATGTGCTAAAGATGATGAATTCTCTTTCAGGGCATTTTCACTAGATGCGACTGTTTTTGAGCACAGAGGAAACTGGTACTATATCTGGGCTGAGAAGGTTAGCGTTGGAAAACAGATATCTAATCTTTATATAGCCAGAATGAAGAGCCCTTATGAGCTTGAGACAGTACAGGTGCTTCTTACAACGCCTGATTACGACTGGGAGAGAGTTGGCTTCTGGGTAAATGAAGGCCCTGCAATTCTTAAGCGGAACGGTAAAATTTTCATGACCTATTCCGCAAGTGAAACCGGAGTGGCTTACTGTATGGGAATGCTTACGGCAGATGAGGATGCGGATTTACTTGATCCGAAATCCTGGACAAAGGAAAGGTACCCGGTTTTGAAAAGTGATGCAGAAGCTGTTGTATACGGCCCCGGTCATAATTCCTTTACTGTGGATGAAAATGGTGAAGACATCATGGTTTATCATGCCAGAACGGAGACTGAGATAGAGGGAGATCCTTTATATAATCCCAACAGACATGCAATGCTTATGAAAATTAAATATGATGACAGAGGCTATCCTGTGTTTTCATGCAGATAAGGTGCTTCTTTACGAGCTATGACAAGGAGTAACAATGATAAAAAGGCATTTAATAAATGGAATTGCTATTGCTGCATGCGTAACTGCCATGATTGTTTTTCTTAGTGGATGCGGAAATGACAAAAATTTTGAAAATAATTCCTCTGAGGATAGCAGCGAGGATGTGAGTGCAGTGGTAGCAGATAATGAAGAATCAGATTCACAGGGGGATGCAGAGGTGAAAGCAGAATCACTTAGCGAAACTGATATAAAAAAAGGAGTCTATAAAAATGCAGTCTGTTGTCATGATCCACAGGTGATTCTGGCTGATGATACGTACTATATGACAGGCAGCCATCAGGTTCTTGCAAAATCAGATGATTTGAAGAACTGGAGCTACATTGGTAATGGAAACAACGTGTTTGATAACCTGTTTTCAGGAAATCTGGATGCATTTAAGTATGTAGGGAAAAATGAGGAAGGTGGCTATTCTGTCTGGGCTGCTAATACTTTTTATAATGAAACAATGAAGAAGTATGTTATGTACTTTTGCACAACCTCTTCATATATAAAGTCTAATCTATGCATGGCTGTTTCAGACGAACCCGGTGGAAAATACACATATACGGATACAATTCTATATTCGGGATTCACAAAATCACATGCCCCGGAAACAGACATATACGATGTTCTTGGCACAGATGCGGATATATCAGCATACCTTAAGCTTGGTGGCTACGATAATGAAAAATGGCCAAACTGCATAGACCCTGCTGTTTTTACGGATGAAGATGAACGTATGTGGATGGTTTACGGTTCATGGTCTGGCGGTATTTTCTTATTGGAGCTTGATCCTGCAACAGGAAAACCTGTTCATCCTATAGAAGAGGCTGCAGCCGGAGGAGAGGATGCTCCGGATCCATATTATGGATACAGACTGGTAGGTGGTGGACACCATGCAATTGAGGGACCTTACATTACATACTCAAAGGAAACAGGCTACTACTACCTGTTTGTTTCATATGGCGGACTTACGAGTAATGGTGGTTACCAGATCAGACAGTTTAGAAGTAAAAATCCTACCGGGCCATACGTTGATGCTGCAGGCAACAGACTTGGCGATGAAGAAAACTACATGAGTTATGGTCTGAAAATGATGGGGAATTATACACTTCCCAGCCTTTCGGTGACATATATGGCTCCCGGCGGACAGTCTGTATTTCAGGATGAAAAGGGAGAGTATTACATTGTTTATCATCAAAGATTTGATGATGGACAGGAATTTCATGAGCCCAGAATACATAAACTTTTCATGACAGAGGACGGCTGGTTTACTGCAGCACCCTTTGAATATACCGGTGACGAAAGTATAAATTCTATTGCAGATAGCTCAGATATTACAGACGACATGCTTAGTGGTACATTTTTTATCCTGAATCACGGACTTGATGTGAATGATATTGTAAATAAGCCGATTAAATGCAAGGTCGAAAACAGCATTATTTCTTCTGAGGAAGGCGAAGAGAAGCTTGATGGGACGATTTCATTAAAAGAAAACAGTGCTTTTGTTTCTATTACATTAGATGGTGTAACTTATGAAGGATGTGCGTTTACAATGACTGATGAAGCAGGAAATACTACTTTATGCATATCGGCAAAGGGTGAAAACAATGAGACCATCTGGGCAGTTAAATATATGTAAACAAGAATTGTAAATGTAAATTTAACTCTTTAACGTGATAACAAACACAAATTAGCAATTTTGTAAACCGCACGCAGCAATATTTGATAAGTTTGTTTAATTACACAAAAAGTATTTTAACATTTTATTAAAAACGACAAAAATATAAAATGCTTTACAAAAATCTAAAATAATTATTGACGATGTAAATATGGTTGTTTAAAATCACTATATAAGTTAATCACTTAGATAAGTTTTTTAGGAGGATTTGACATGAGAAGGAAATTTTTAGGTATTGCAATGGCAACAGTCATGGGACTTAGTACAGTTACCGGCTGTGCTACAACAACAGTTGAAGAGGCTGGCGAAGCAGAGAGCACAGAAGCTCCCAAGACAGAGGAAGCAAAGTCTGACGATACAGCTGAGACTACTGATGGAGCTGAGGCTACTGAGGAGACAGCAGATGCCGGCGAGGCAGAGAGTACAGACGGCTCATCATCTGATTCACTCACAGGTAACGGTGATAAGACACTTCACGTATTCCTTTACATGCAGGAGCATGAAAAGAAGATTTATGAAGATCTTGCTAAACAGTTTGTTGATGAACACAAAGATGAAATAAAGGAACTTGTTTTTGAAGTAACAACTCAGGATGAATACAATCAGAAGATGATTGCTAATATGACAGCAAATGATATGCCTGATGTGTTCTATGTAGGACCTGCAGCAGTTCGTTCTTATGCAGATAACGGATATATTCTTCCTCTTGACGATTATGTTGATGCAGACACTATGAAGAGTGTTTGGGGAACAACTCAGGAGATTTATCGTTATGATGGTACAAATGTAGGAAGTGGTTCACTCTATGCACTTCCCAAGGACCTTTCCTGCTTTGCTTTTGCCTATAACAAGGATCTTTTCGATGCAGCAGGTCTTGACTATCCTGATCCTGAGAAGCCTTACACTTATGATGAATTCGTAGAAGTATGTGAGAAGCTTACAATCGATAAGGATGGTGACGGAGAAATTGATCAGTGGGGAGTTGCTAATGCAGATCAGTTTGGTATGACTCCTTTCCTTTATTCTAACGGTGTTAAGTTCCTTAATGATGATATGACAAAGGTTAACGTAGCAAATAACGAGCAGCTTAAGGAAGCTCTTACATTCTACACAGACCTTACAAAGAATGGCCTTACACCTTCTGTTGAGCAGGATACAGCACTTGGTGGATATCAGAGATGGCTTGATGGACAGGTTGCATTCTATGCATGTGGTACATGGGACGTTGCAGCATTCATGGATAAAGCTACATTCCCTTACAACTGGGATCTTTGCGGATGGCCTGTTGGACCTTCCGGTGATGGGAAATCACATACATGGATGGGCTCTGTAGGATATTGTGTATCTGCTACATCTGAAAATCCTGACCTTGCAGCAGCGCTTATATCTAAGTTCTCAACAGATGAGGATGGCCAGAGAGCAGTTTCAGGTATTTCAACAGGTGAATCTATACAGCTTCCTAACATCACAGATCTTGCTTATGGTGAATTTAAGGATGCAGTAAACAGCGGAAAAGTGCCTTATGCTTCAAACGTAGATGTTATCTTCGGATATTTTGATGGCAATGATCACTATGAAGCAGCACTTCAGGAAACTGATTACACATATAACGGTGAGTGGTTTACACCTTTTTGGTCAGGTGTATTTAACATCAAGAATGGTGATATCACTGTAGAAGATTTCTTACAGCAGGTTGAACCTGAGATGCAGGAAGCACTTGATGAAGCTATCGAGCTTCAGAACTCAGCTACTAACTGATAATAGCTGAATATTTGCAACAATGATTTACCTCTGTTATATGAATTGTATTAAAAAATAATAATGCCTTCCCCCTAGAGGGGGAAGGTGTCAGCGAAGCTGACGGATGAGGGTTATCACTGTCGAAGTTCCTCTACTTACAGAGGAACTTCATTTATTAAGGAGCAATACTTATGACATCAAATAAAACAAAAGTTCATATGTCTGCGATGGCAAAGAGAGAAGAGAGATGGGCATGGCTTTTTATTGCAGCACCTTTTATCGGGTTCATGCTTTTTATGGCTTATCCTATCGTATTTGCTCTGATTGCCAGCACAAGCAAATGGACAGGAATTAACTCTTTATTGGGAAATATAGTTGGACTCAGAAACTACATTAAAATAATAAATGATGCTAAGTTCTGGAAAGCAATGGGAACGACAATCATCTATATGATAGGAATTCCGATAGGAATGATACTTGGTATTCTTATAGCTATGGGCTTAAACAGAAAGCTTCCCGGTAAGAGAGTTTTAACCACTATGTACTACGTACCTGTTGTATCATCACTGGTTGCGGTATCAATACTTTGGGCATGGGTTTTTAACTATGATTATGGTCTCTTAAACGGAATTTATAAAGCACTTACGGGATTGCATGGCCCTAACTGGCTTGGAGATGAAGTAATGGTAAAAATCTCCCTGATCATATTCATGGTATGGAAGGGACTTGGAGGAACAATAATACTTTACCTGGCTGGGCTTCAGAACATTCCACGTGATTACTACGAAGCTGCAATGATAGACGGTGCGAACAGCTGGCAGAAGTTTAAGAACATTACGTTACCGCTTCTTTCACCCGTTACCTTCTACATTTTAATCACATCACTGATCGGCGGTTTCCAGGTATTTGTAGAGGTTCAGGTTATGACACCATCAGGCGGACCTAACTATAGCTCAGCTACAGTTGTTTTCTACCTTTTTGAAAAAGCATTTACCAACGGTCAGCTTGGCTATGGTAGTGCAGTAGCAGTAATTCTTGCAATCATCATATTCATTATCACGGCTATCAATTTCTGGGGCCAGGATAAATGGGTAAAAACTATAGAGTAAAGGAGGTGTGACAGATGGAAATAGCTTTAAATACAAATACAGAACAGAGCTCTGCTAAGAGAGCAAAGTCAAGTACAAAAGATTATCAGACAGATCGCGTCACATCTTCCAAAGAGAAGATTGCTAATGTAATAATCTTCATTTTGCTCTTTGCATTTGCAATAACAATGGTGTTCCCGCTTATTTATATGGTTGCAACATCATTTATGACTAAAAATCAGATACTTTCGGGAACTTTAACTTTGTTTCCAAATCCTATTCTGATCGGAAAATACAGTCAGGTCCTAAGTAAAGGACAGTTTATTACTGGTATCATAAACACAATAACCGTGGAAATACCGGTACTTCTGATAGGTGGCTTTACTTCATCACTTGCAGCTTTTGCATTTGCCAAGATGAATTTCAGAGGAAAAAATGCATTGTTTTTAGCACTGCTTGCGACAATCATGATTCCCTTTGCTGTAGTTATGATTCCGCAGTATGTACTTTTTACAAAGCTTGGATGGACAAACTCACTTGCACCGCTTATCATTCCGGGATGCTTTGGTAATGTCAGTATGATCTTTTTCCTTAGACAGAACCTCTATAGTATTCCTACTGAGCTTATGGATGCAGCAAAAATCGATGGCTGTAATTACTTTGAAATTTACTACAAGATTTTCCTTCCACTTATGAAAGGAGCCCTTGGAACACAGCTTATGCTTTGGTTCATGGGAATATGGAATGATTATCTTGCACCTACGATTTTCCTTAGAAGTGAAAAGCACTGGACACTTCAGGTAGTCATCAGATCCTTCAATTCATATTATGCAATTCAAAGTGATTATGCTCTTATTATGGCAGCATCGGTAATAGCAATGCTTCCTACACTGGTACTATTCTTCCTGTTCCAGAGAGTTATCATTGAATCAATTGCAATCAGCGGAATTAAATAATAACCTGTATAAGACGACGAGTTTTGTGACTTGTCGTCTTTTCCTTTTATGAAACTTTATTTTATAGAAATAGTATTTAGATGAGTAAATATTTCATAAAAAATTTAGATAATACCACAGGGATACTGTTGAAATGACATGATTTTAACAAGTATAATTATTTTGCAAACAATTATTTGCATTCATGGTCGTTCTGATTTTTTGCAAGGGGGTTTTTATGAGGGAAAAGATTTTTTCGGTACGAAAGGAAATTGCGCTAATAGCAGTTTTACCGGCATTTGTTATCACTATAGCTATGCTGATAACAGGTATATTGTTTATGCGTTCAGGCATGGAAGATGAGGTGTTAAAAGGGTTGCTGGCATCAGCATACACCTACAGAGATATTGCATCACATCTTACAGACAGAGAAGCCGGAGATAACGAAACGGAGATTGCACTTAAACAAAATGCCGGCTATGATTTCACCTGGTTCGATGGTGATACCAGAAAAAATTCATCTCTCGGAAGTAGTGTAATAGGCACTAAAGCAGCAGATTCAGTTATAGCTGCAGTAATACAAGGTGGAAACACCTTTACATCCACCAATACCCAGGTTGCGGGAACTCCATATTTTGTTGCTTATGTTCCGGTTAAGGATACCTCCGGAAAGGTAGTATCCATGGCTTTTACAGGTGTATCACGTAAATCGGTTGAAGAGCAGGTTTTTAAATCTATAATTTTCATGCTTATTATTAGCTTTGTGTTAATGGCAATAGCTATTATCGTTGCAATCAGAGCAGCAATAAACATGGCAGGTGCGATCGGGGCAATAAATGAGAGTATTCAATATCTCGCAAAGGGTGAGTTTAAAAAGGCAGACAGGTTCCTTGATAGAAATGATGAACTTGGAGAAGCACTTAATAATACAAATGCCCTCATTGAAAAGCTCAGTTCTATAGTAGCTGATATAAGAAAATCTGCCGTTACGGTAAACACTTCATCTACTGATCTGTCAGATATGGCAAATAGAATATCACAGACAACAGAGGACGTTTCAAATGCAGTGCAGGAGATTGCACAGGGTGCTACTCAGCAGGCAGGAGAGATTCAGAGTGCGGCAGAGAATGTAATACTTATAGGGGATGCTGTAGGAAATGTTCAGTCATCCACACAGGACCTTGATTCACTTGCTGCTAAGATGAAAGAGGCTTCCGAAGTATCAGGTAAATCATTATCATCGCTGCAAAATTCATCAACGGAAATGACAGCAAAGATAGACGAAATTTCGGAAACTATTACAAGAACACAGGAAGCTGTAACCAATATATCTGCAAAGGTTGAGGGAATTACTTCCATAGCTACGCAGACAAACCTTCTTTCCTTAAATGCTTCAATAGAAGCAGCAAGAGCTGGCGATGCCGGAAGAGGCTTCTCTGTTGTAGCTGAGGAAATCGGTAAGCTTGCCGAGGATTCAAAGGTTATGGCTGATGATATTAAAAAGGAGATGGAAGTTCTTCTTGAAGATGCATCAGCAGCAGTACAGGCAGCAGAAGATGTAAAACATGGTAATCTTGAACAACAGGAAGCGCTTGGTGAGACAATTGATTCCATAAACGGCATGCTTGAGGATATTGATTCTACAGTTGGTGGAGTTAAAGTGATAAGCGCTGGTGCTGAGCAATGCGCATCTTCCAAGGATGCAGTATCGGATACAATGGATGCTCTTTCCGCAATATCAGAAGAAAATGCTGCATCATCTCAGGAGACAGGAGCATCCATGCAGGAGCTTTCCAATACAGTACTTATGCTTGCTAATGAAGCAAATGATTTGAGAGATATCTCAGAGAAATTGAATCGAGATATGGAATTCTTTAAGTAATAAAAAACCTTCCCCCGCGGGAAGGTTTTTTTATGCCTCAATCGGACTATAAGCAATCTTTACATTTATATCCTGACTATAATTTCCGAAGGTTTTTCCAAATATTGTAAGACCACCAACATGCTCTGCATCTTCAGGAACAGCCATTTTAAACTTAATTCCGCTCTTACTTGTAAGATTAAAATGATCTATAGTAATATCTGAAATCTGAAGACCATCTATAAAGGTACCTCGATGATTAATAACAAGCATTTTTAAAAGACCATATTGATTCCAATTTGGAAACCACCAATCCGGAGTGAAAATACCCTTCACATCACCAAAGTCACCGGGAGAAATCCATGTACCCAAAAATTCATTATTAAGATAGAAAGAAATATCAGAAGGCCAGACGTTATTAACACCGGGGGCTTCACTTGAAAGCTCAGCGGATATACAGATTTCATCTATCTTCTGATTGAATGGAATAAAGTTTGGAACGACATATTCCACATAGCCCTTGGTAAACCAGAGAATATCGGCATTGTAACGATCGGGATGAGAGAAGTATCGCGTATCGTCTACCTGACCAATTATCTGAGTAGAAGAGGCTAAACCACAGGTTGGATACACATCATAATCTGAAAACTGTCCAACCTTTATATCTGCGGTATAAATATTCTCATCATGCTGCTCATCCTGGATATCTATAAGAATTTTGTCTACGTGGACAGAGCATATTTTCTGGTTTCCGTGACCATTTGTTTCATTGCTTACTGTGATAAGGCCACATTCCTCCAACTTACGTATATGACTTGTAAGAGCTCCGTTAGTAATATTTAATCTGCCTGCAAGCTCGTTCATATTCATGCCGTTATTTTCAAGCAGAATTTTAATGATTTCTATTCTGACATCAGATCCTAAAGCTTTGAAAAGATCCAGTCCCTCTGAAAGAGATTTTATATGCAGCATGCCTACTCCTTTAAATAAAAGTAAAATATTTAATAAAAACATGATATCATATATATAATGTAGGATTCAAGTGATTGAAAACTTAATTATGTACATTGTAATTACTGCTTAACTTCTATAAATATATACAAAAGAATAATTTAGAAAAGAAAGAATATTATGGTAGAGATATATGGCACACTCGGTCCTTCCTGTAATAAGGAAGAGACATTAAGAAAAATGTTTGAGAAAGGAATGACAGGGGTTCGATTGAACTTATCGCATTCTTTCATATATGAAAACATCAACCTTATAGAATCTGTGAAGAAGGCAGCGCTTCATGCAGGAACAGAGCCAAAGCTCCTTATTGACCTACAGGGACCTGAGCTTAGAATAGGTGCATTAGGAAAAGAATTACTGCTTTCAGAAGGTGATGAGTTTATTCTGGGAGAAAATGGAGTCCCTCTGGAAGAAATTATTTTGTCTAAGCTGGAAAAGGACATGATAATTCTGCTTGACGATGGCAAAATTCAGGCACATATTATGTCAAATGACGGTAGAACGGCCAAAGCTATAGTAGACAGAGGAGGTCTGTTAAGAAGCAGAAAGAGTATTCTGATAAAAGATTATGAAATTGAAAAAGATGCGCTGACAGAAGCTGACATAGAAAACATAAGGTGTGCTGTAGATATTGGTATTACGGGAATTATGCAACCCTTTGTAAGAGGAAAAGAAGATATTCTTTCATTAAAAAATACATTACAAAAAGAAGGCGGATCTTCTATAGAAATATATGCCAAGATTGAAAATATGCGTGGTATAAATAAGCTTGATGAAATAATGGAAGAAAGTGATGAGATAATTATCGCAAGGGGAGATCTTGGAAATGCTGTACCACTTTGGGAACTCCCTGGAGTTCAGAAAAATATAGCTGAAAAATGTTGCCGCTGTAATAAACGTTTTATGGTTGTGACTCAAATGCTTACATCAATGGAAAAAAATCCTGTTCCTACAAGGGCAGAAGTAAGTGACATATTCAATGCTGTTCTTGACGGAGCCACTTCGGTAATGGTAACAGGTGAAACTGCTGTAGGCAATTATCCTGTAGAAGTAATCAATATAATGAAAAAAACTGTTGAAAGTGCAGGGGAATATCAAAATAATAATCGTGGACTGTGCTGAATATTTTATGAATAATCCGGGATGACCTGAGGAATACTCTCAAAGCTGTACTCCTTGGGCGATGATCAAAGGAGTGAGAAATGGTGAAACAGCTGCTGGGAAAGCTGAGGTTTTCGAGAAAATGTATACTCATAACAGTTCTGCTTACTTCTATAGTATTAGTTCTGTTTTTTATTTCCGTGCCTATAGCGTCAAGGCGTTATTCACTGAAAGGAATTGATATTTCTCATCATCAGGGAACAATAGACTGGCACTCTGTTTCAGAACAGGGTATTTCCTTTGCATATATTAAGGCAACAGAGGGAAGTAGTCTTGTGGATGAAAAACTGGCTGAGAATTATGAAGGCGTCAGTAAAACAGACATCAAATATAGTTTTTATCATTTTTTGAGCCTTGATAGTCCTGCTGAAACGCAAATGGCTAATTTTCAAAACGCTGTAAAAAGTTATGAATTGAAAATGATACCTGCCATTGATGTTGAATGGTATGGGGATATGCGTCAGAATCCGCCGGATAAAGATATTGTTTTATTACAGGTTCGTGAATTGTCTGCACTTATGGAAAAAGAATATGGCACAAAACCGGTAATATACACAACTCAGAGCTTTTATTTTAAGTATTTGAACGGAGAAATAAAAGAGAATCCTTTATGGATTAGGAATACCTATTTTGCTCCTATACAGAATCATGTTATATGGCAGTATTCTGAAAAATATGATCTTGGAAATGCAATTGAAACAGGTAAGTATGTAGATGCTGATGTAATAGCCCCGGAGAATCTTGATAAAATCTTATATAATCCCACATTATATGAGTACTCTGAAATTCCTTTGGAGAGAAATGGAGTAAAGCTTCATTTGGATTGCCTTTCCGTAAGCGGTAAAGAACAACAGAAAGACATTCTGCTGATTCATGGTGTTACCTATTCATCCAATGAGTTTGACACGGACTATGAGGATTATAGTCTTGTAAGGAGACTTGCCAGGGAAGGATACAACGTCTGGAGACTGGATATTGCAGGATTTGGTCAATCTGAGGAAGTTGAGGATGGTTATATGCCTGACTCAGATTATGCAGCAGAAGATATAGGTGCTGCCGTAAATGAAATAGTGAAGAATACCGGTAATGAAAATATTGATATTCTGGGATGGAGTTGGGGAACTGTAACAGTTAGCAGATTTGCTGCCATGCATCCTGAACATATACGGAAAATAGTATTATATGCTCCGATTCTTACAGGTGTTGGTGATTATGAAGTGACGGAAGCTTTTCACCATAATACATGGGAACATGCAGCCGATGACTTTCAGAGATGTGAGGATGGAACGCTTGATTATTCTGTTACTGAAAAGAATGTCATAGACATTTTCTGCTCAAACTGCTGGCATTATGATGGTGAATACAGTCCTAATGGTGGAAGAAGAGATATTTGCGTTGCTGAAGATGTGGAACTTATTGATCTTACAAAACTTAAGAATCCAACACTGATTATTTGTGGAAGCAATGATCCATATCTTAATTATAGTAAAATCAGTGAAGCAAAAAATATGTTACCGGAAGGTTCTTCTCTGGAAATGATTGATGGAGGCTCACATGTAATAATGATTGAGAAGCCATATTATCATGATTTTCAGGATCGATTGATCAGGTTTTTAGGGGAATAAAAAATTTTTGTAAAAAAATAAAATTTATTGTTGACACATATTAGGGGTAGTGATATATTAAATATCGCTGCGGCGCACGGCAAGATATCAAAAAGCCTGCGAGCCCAGTATTTAAGCACATTGACAATGAAATAGTAATGCAACCCTGAAAATTCCAAAAAAGAATATTCAGAGAACAAAACCTAACAAGGTAAAACGGACAGAACAAAAGCCAAGCTTAAGTTCTGGTCAGACGAACGATATTAAGTCATTTGACTTGATATAAACATTTAAACGTGAGAGTTCGATCCTGGCTCAGGATGAACGCTGGCGGCGTGCCTAACACATGCAAGTCGAACGGAGATTTAACGCTGATGAG